>JAOXRS010000156.1 GCA_025800385.1 Candidatus Albibeggiatoa sp. nov. NOAA | reverse complement strand
AGGTTCAAATCCTGCCCCCGCTACCAATTTTCTTGTTTTAGTATCTCCTAAATTTCTTTAGTCTCTACATCATTTCCATATATCCATTTCCTTAAAAGATATACCTTATTTTCTCCCTTATTAAAATCTCAACACTTTATTTCTTTCCATCATAAATTTTTATTTCCAATCTATTCGCTTCACTCAATACCAAACTGATAATATAATCATAGATATTGTATAGTTTAATGCTTTTTAGAATACAATGCAGAAACAAATCAATCCAATTGTTAAACAAAAAAGGAAGGTCAATGTATTTTTGGAATATTGATAAATTGACTCAAGAATTAATGGAAGGCTCTCTATCAGAAAATGAGTCTTTTAAATATTTAATTGCATCAACCATTGTCTATGGCATTGTGACGATTCCATTTTTTGAACACAATATGCTTGATACATCTTCAGCAATTATTGGAGGAGTCATCAATATAGTCGGTGCTTTCTATATATTCCAATGTAATAGAGGTGGTAATGGGAAGAGCTTACTGCAAAGGTATATTTCTATAGGATGGGTTGTCTGCATACGATGGCTTGCACTCATTGTGCTCCCTACATTTATTATTTACTACGCATTTCTTGAAATAAGTTTTGAAATTCCTGATGAAACAACTATACAAGAAGTTTTACTCTCTAATATTGTATTAATAGCTTATTTCTGGAGCTTTGGTAAACATATCAAGCTGGTCGCTAATAGTGATAATGCTTAACTATAAAATGCACCCAATTTTCTTACCAAACCATCTACACACAATTATCAATCAAAAATCGTAAATCTCGTCTAAATCCATTAGAATAGCTTATAGTTCCTATTTTGATGTGAATTGAAAACGCTATGATTACCAACGTTGCTGATATTAGAAAAGCCTTCTTAGATTATTTCCAATCAAAACAACATACTATTGTCAAAAGTAGTCCGCTTGTCCCTGCGAATGATCCCACTCTGTTATTTACCAATGCGGGCATGGTGCAATTTAAAGAAACCTTTTTAGGCTTAGAGCCGCGTGACTATGTACGCGCGACTTCCTGTCAACGTTGTGTGCGTGCAGGCGGTAAACATAACGATTTGGAAAATGTCGGTTATACCGCGCGACATCATACGTTTTTTGAAATGTTAGGCAACTTCAGTTTTGGCGATTATTTCAAAAAAGAAGCAATTGAATTTGGTTGGGAATTTATTACTGAAGTCTTGAAAATTCCTAAAGAAAAATTATGGGTTACTGTTTACGAAGAAGACCAAGAAGCAGAAGATTTATGGTTAAACCATATCGGCATTGATCCCAATAAATTTTCACGATGCGGCAAAAAAGATAACTTCTGGATGATGGGGGATACTGGCCCTTGTGGCCCTTGCACCGAGATTTTTTACGACCACGGCGAACACGTTGCTGGGGGGCCTCCGGGTAGTCCTGATGAAGACGGCGACCGTTATATTGAAATTTGGAACTTGGTATTCATGCAGTACAATCGTGATGCGGAAGGCAACATGACTCCATTGCCAAAACCATCTGTCGATACAGGCATGGGCTTAGAGCGTTTGTCTGCGGTATTGCAAGGCGTACACAGCAACTACGAAATCGATTTATTCCAAGCCTTACTTAAAGCGGTGGGAAATCTTGCCGATAATCATGATTATACCAATGGCTCGTTGCGCGTGATTGCCGACCATATCCGTGCGTGTGCGTTTTTGGTAATTGATGGGGTTGTGCCTTCTAACGAGGGTCGCGGCTACGTGTTACGGCGGATTATTCGTCGCGCGATTCGTCACGGTCATAAATTGGGTATTCGTGATGCGTTTTTCTATAAATTAGTTGATGCCTTAGATGAACAAATGGGTGATGCTTATCCTGAATTGCGTGAATCCAAAGAAATGGCAATACGGGTTTTAAAACAAGAAGAAGAGCGTTTTGCTGAAACTTTAGACCAAGGCATGAAGTTATTAGAGCAAGCGATTGCGGAATTAAATGGCACAGAAATCGACGGTTCAACCATTTTCAAATTATACGACACCTACGGATTTCCTGTTGATTTAACCAACGACATTGCACGGGAACGAGGCTTGAGCTTAGACATGGCAGGCTTTGAAACCGAAATGGAAGGGCAACGTCAACGCGCCAGAGCAGCCAGCAAATTCGAAGGTGACTGGGAACAAGACGAAGAATTGGATTTTGAAACTGATTTTACAGGCTACGAATCGATTGCAGGCGAAGCAAAAGTGGTAGCGTTATATGCTGATGGTCAGGCAGTTGAGCAATTACAAACGGGTCAACAAGGTCGAGTGATTTTAGACCAAACCCCATTTTATGCGGAATCAGGCGGTCAAGTCGGCGATACAGGTCAATTACAATTTGATGATGCGATTTTTGAAGTCTCAGATACGCAAAAAGTCGGTGCTGCATTCGTACATTTAGGGCAACTTTCAAAAGGTAATTTACAAGTTGGTGCAAGTTTAACCGCTGAAATCGATGCACAACAACGTCAAGCCACTGCGCGTCATCACTCCGCAACCCACTTATTACATGCTGCATTGCGTGAAGTATTAGGCGACCATGTAAAACAAAAAGGCTCACTCGTTGATCCTGAGCGTTTACGGTTTGACTTCGTACATTTTGAACCCATGAACGCAGAACAAATTGCCCAAGTCGAGCAAATTGTCAACCAACACATCTTATTCAATGGTCAAGTCAGCACCCAATTGATGGATTTAGACCAAGCCATGGAAAGTGGCGCAATGGCATTATTTGGCGAGAAATATGATAAGAAAGTCCGCGTGTTATCGATGGGACAAGATAACTTCTCCGTTGAGTTATGCGGCGGCACACATGTCAGCAACACGGGCGATATTGGTTTGTGCAAAGTAATTGCTGAAACAGGTATCGCAGCGGGAGTACGTCGAATCGAAGCGGTCACAGGTCAAAAAGCCTTGGAATGGGTTTCGAATGCAGAACAAACTTTGCAATCAGTATCGGGTTTATTGAAAACTTCACCTAGCCAGTTAGAAGAGCGGATTCAGCAGTTATTAGAGCAAAACCGTAATACGGAAAAAGAACTGGAACGCTTAAAAGCCAAGCTTGCCAGCAGCCAAGGCGATGATTTAGGCAGTCAAGCGGTAGATGTGAATGGCATCAAAGTGCTAGCAGCGAACTTAGAAGGCATCGAAGTTAAGCAATTACGTGATACTTTAGACCAGTTGAAAAATAAATTGGGGACAGCTGCAATTGTGTTAGCGACCGTGAAAGGTGAAAAAGTGTCTATTGTTGCAGGTGTCACCAAAGATACAACGGACAAAGTAAAAGCGGGTGAGTTAGTCAATCACGTTGCAAAACAAGTCGGTGGTAAAGGTGGCGGTCGCCCTGATATGGCTCAAGCAGGCGGTAATGATCCTAGTCAACTGGACGCTGCATTGCAAAGTGTAGCGGATTGGGTGAAAGGGAAAGTTTAGTCGCTTTTTATATGATCTCACTCTCTATTTTTCGTGGAGTGGGAGAGTTGCTATCACGATTTCATCGGCTGAGGTATTTTTTGCTGCTAGAGTGAGCACAATAAGCACTTGAAATTCAAATTTTAATAGAACATGATGGAAATATAAATGATACTAGAGGTTTGAATATTGTGAATATTAGCATCCAGCTAGATGAACAGCATGTAAAGAAAATTCATTATCTTGAACAGCAGTTAAATATGCAGCTTGAATCCTTAATTCAAAAAGGTATTGATGTATTGTATGAGCAGCAACAGCATAAATCATCAAAGGCTTTTCAGATATTACAGGAGACAGGTTTTATTGGTTGTATGGAAGGTGATGGCAATTTGTCAGAAAATTATAAGAATGAGATTTATTTGGACGATAAGTTGTGATTATTGTTGATAGTGGGTTTTGGATTGCGTTAGGTGATAATCGAGATAAGCATCACAGCTGTGGAGGTATTAAAAACACTTGATGATGATTTGATTACGACTGTGCCTGTGATGACTGAGGTTTGTCATATTTTGTTAAAGCGGCGTGGTGTGGATGCTCAATTGAAGTTTATTGCTGGTTATAAGCGTGGAGCATTTGAGTTGTACTATTTTGAAAATTGTGAAAAAGGACGTTTAGAAGCACTTATGCAAAAATATCGGGCATTACCAATGGATTTAGCAGATGCTTCATTGGTTTTGTTAGCTGAGCATCTCGGACATGGACGTATTTTAAGTACTGACCAGCGTGATTTTTATACTTACCGTTGGAAAAATACTGAGCCATTCACAAATTTATTTTTATGAAAAGAGGGATTATTCCATGCAGGTAAAAGGTTGAAGCTCCGCTTGCGCACTTGAAGTTGAGCTTTTTGGGCAGACACTACTAAACTGAGTTTGGTAGCGGGCTATTTATTTGATTTGAATAATGCCCACTTTTTGAGCTTCAAGTGAGTTTAATATTCTGATTGCATTATCGCGTATAACTTTTTCAATATCCTTGACTTTTACATTGCTCGTACGAATCCAAACCAAATAAGGTGGATGACCTCTAAGGTTGATAATATCAATAAAATCAGCATCCTTTGTTGCAATGACAAAGTTATGAGTTTTGGCAAATTCCCAGATTTTTAAGTCGTCTTCGTTTTCAAGTTGCAAATCTCTAACATGTTTCGAGTCTGGAAAAATGTCTGAGAGTCTATGCACCAGTTTGTATGAAAGGTGTTCGTCGAATAGTAATTTCATTAGGATATGATGAGTTGATTTTGTTCTCTGTCAGCAGCATAAGCTAAACAAGCTTGAATATCTGTTAGTGCTAATTCTGGAAAATCATCAATAATTTCTTCTGAGGACATTCCATTTGCAAGCATGTCCAGCACATCATAAACTGTCATTCTAAGTCCTCTAATACAAGGCTTTCCTGAGCGTTTTCCAGCTTCCAAAATAATAATATTTTTATAGTTCATTTTTCATCATAGATTGAAGTTGATACTCAAAGTATTCGTTATTTTGGTTAGAAATTCAAGGGTAAAAAATGGGATTGATTGAAGTGGGGATTATTTCATGCAGGCAAAAGGTTGAAGCTGAGCTTCTTGGACAGACACTACTAAACTGAGCTTGGTAGCAAGCAAATTCTTAAAATTATAGTTCTTAGATATATCTCTGAACGTGTATTCGGTAGCGAGTCAACAACAATTTTGAGATTGTTTAATTTTAAAAGGCTTATAAACCGTAATAGGTTTTCCAAAATGGACCTAGCATTTCAGCCATAAAATACTCATTATTTTTAATAACTAAACACTTTCCAAAATTCATATCATCACCCATATCACAACCAAAAAAACCTATATCTAACCCCTTATGATAGAAGTCCCCTGAATATAAAATTCTATTATTGCTATCACATACATGAAAAAATATTAAACTGCATTTTGTTTGCCTTGTTCTGTCTCCCTTTGGACCTAAAATATGAGCCTCTTCATTAGGTAAAATTTCACATACTCTTGTCGTTTCCTCTAAGCCCGCAGGAGAATAATGAGTGAACACTTGAATAACCTTATTGGTCTTGTTATAAGCATAAACATCATAATATTCTGGTGTTTGGGAAACCCACTTAACAGCGTTTTTTATACCCTTAGATAATATTGACATAAAATCCACCTCAATTAATGGAATCTTTCTTAAATTATTATCTTAAAAAACAAAAAAAGCAAGCCCCAAACCTGAGACTTGCCTTCTTTTTAATCAATTAGCTAATACTAGATTAAGCAGCTGCGATAGGAATCACTTTATCAGCCACTTCTTTATATTCCGCTAACTCATGGAAGTTCAAGTAACGGTAGATATTATCCGCCATTGGCGTAATCTTATCAGCGTGCTGCATGTACTCTTCCATTGTAGGAATCTTACCTAATAACGCACTGACCGCCGCTAATTCCGCAGAACCCAAGTAAACGTTAGCACCTGTACCTAAACGGTTAGGGAAGTTACGAGTTGAAGTAGAAACAACAGTTGTATTATCACCAACACGCGCTTGGTTACCCATACACAATGAACACCCAGGCATTTCAGTACGTGCACCTGCCGCCCCAAATGTAGAATAAGCACCTTCTTCAATTAACTGATGCTCGTCCATACGCGTTGGAGGTGTTACCCACATACGTGTAGGTACTGCACCTTGACCTTCTAAGACTTTAGCCGCTGCACGGTAATGACCGATGTTAGTCATACAAGAACCGATGAACACTTCATCAATGCCAGTGCCAGCTACTTCAGATAACAATTTAACGTCATCTGGATCATTAGGACATGCTAAGATTGGCTCTTTAATGTCGTTTAAGTCGATTTCGATAACCGCTGCGTATTCTGCGTCTGCATCTGGGCTTAATAATTCTGGATTTGCTAACCAGTCTTCCATTGCTTTAATACGACGCTCTAAAGTACGTGGGTCTTTATAACCGTTTGCAATCATCCACTTCATTAACGTGATGTTAGAAGTCATGTATTCAATGATTGGCTCTTTGTTCAAGTGAACAGTACAGCCAGCAGCAGAACGTTCCGCAGATGCGTCAGATAATTCAAATGCTTGTTCAACTTTTAAGTCTGGTAAGCCTTCGATTTCTAATACACGACCAGAGAAGATGTTTTTCTTACCTGCTTTAGCAACAGTCAATAAACCTTGTTGAATCGCTGCATGAGGAATCGCGTTTACTAAGTCACGTAAAGTCACACCCGGTTGCATGTCACCTTTGAAACGAACCAATACAGATTCAGGCATATTTAAAGGCATGACACCTAAAGCCGCTGCGAATGCAACTAAGCCAGAACCCGCTGGGAAACTGATACCAATTGGGAAACGTGTATGAGAGTCACCACCTGTACCCACAGTGTCAGGCATCACTAAACGGTTTAACCAAGAGTGAATCACGCCATCACCCGGACGTAACGCAACACCGCCGCGTGTGTGCATGAAATCAGGTAATGTATGCTGCATTTTGATGTCAACTGGTTTTGGATATGCAGCTGTATGACAGAAACTTTGCATGACTAAATCAGCAGAGAAACCTAAACAGGCTAATTCTTTCAACTCGTCACGTGTCATCGCGCCAGTTGTATCTTGAGAACCAACTGTTGTCATCTTAGGCTCACAGTAAGTGCCTGCACGAACGCCTGTTACGCCACACGCTTTACCGACCATTTTCTGCGCTAAAGTGTAGCCTTTGCCAGTGTCATCTGGTTGGATTGGTTGACGGAACATATCCGTTGCACCTAAACCTAAGCTTTCACGCGCACGACCAGTTAAGCCACGACCAATGATTAAAGGAATACGGCCACCCGCTTGTACTTCATCTGGAAGGGTTGCAGGCGTGATGTCAAATGTGCTGATCGTTTCGCCAGCTTCATTTGTGATTTTGCCTTCATAAGGGTGAATAGTGATTACGTCGCCCATTTCTAATTTAGCAACGTCACATTCGATAGGTAATGCACCCGCGTCTTCCGCTGTGTTGAAGAAGATAGGCGCGATTTTGCCACCTAAGATTACACCGCCAACACGTTTGTTAGGCACGCAAGGGATGTCACGACCCATATGCCATAATACAGAGTTGATCGCTGATTTACGAGAAGAACCCGTACCCACAACGTCACCAACGAAAGCTAAAGGTAAACCTTTGCCTTTTAATTCTTCAATTTTATCTAAAGCACCTTCCATGCGTGTTTTTAACATGGCTTTAGCGTGTAATGGGATGTCTGGACGACTCCATGCGTCACCTGCAGGTGATAAATCGTCAGTATTAGTTTCACCAGGGACTTTAAATACAACCACTTGGATTGCTTCAGCTAATTTAGGTTTGCTAGTGAACCATTCGCCATTTGCCCAAGATTCCACAACTTTCTTCGCGTTAGCACTGTTTGCTGATTTTTCAGCCACATCATGATATGCATCAAACATTAACAAAATGTTAGACAATGCTTTAACTGCGATTTCACCAACTTCCGCGTCATCTAAAACGTCGATAAGTGGTTGAATATTGTAGCCACCTAACATAGTGCCTAATAATTCAGTCGCTTTCTTGTTGTCAACTAAAGGACTGGATGCGTTGCCTTTTGCAACATCAGCTAAGAAGCTAGCTTTAACATAAGCGGCTTCGTCAACACCAGGAGGAACACGTTCAGTTAATAATTGAACTAAAGTTTCTTCTTCGCCAGCAGGTGGGTTTTTCAATAACTCTACTAATTCAGCAGTCTGCTCAGCATTTAAGGCCAGAGGTGGTAAGCCCTCAGCGGCGCGTTCTTCGACATGTGCGCGATATGCTTCTAACACTATTATCACCCTCAAAAAAGCAAGATAAACGGAGAATTCAAGTAACTCATAAGCTACTTAAACGTCTCATTATACAATTTTATGGGGCAATTGAATAGCGTTTGTTTATTGTTATAATAAAGAATTCTAATTATTCCATAGGTTTTTTAAGGTGTTAGGGCAGGGGAGCAAGGCGAAGAATAAAGCCCTGTCACTAGAAAACAGAGCTTCAAAAGGCATAAAATCTATTTCATAACTTACAATCGGATAGAGTTAATCTTCAAAAAATTGCTGGCGGAAATTAATTTCAACTGGCGCACCTTCATAACCTTCAGGCGTTACATTTAAAGTAAAGTCTAAGGTTTCTTCATTATGAATTTTAAATGTGCCGATATAATATAACGCATCACCGTCTTTCACTTGTTTTAAGCTGATATTTTTTAACTGCTTGGTTAGATTGACAGTTTTTGCTGTCGCTTCCGCTGGCACAGCCATGTCATTGCCTACTTCACCTTTACGTACAGAAATGGTTAACATGGCACGTTGTTTACTACGTACGATACCGTAATTCTTAGCCACTTCGGGTGTCAGAAAACCTGTTTTAAGTGCACTGTAGTGAATAGTAAAATCACCTGCTTTAACCGCTTGTTCTGCGTAACTGAGTGGTGTAAGTAAGCATAAAACACCCACCACCAACCAACGTGTGAGTTTGTTGAACATTACAACCTCCTTTGTTCAGGGAACGCTTATTCATATGATAGGGAACGCTAAAGCGAAATCTTGCACTCCTTATCAGATTATTAAGTCCACAAAATAAGAATTCAATAGATTATTGTGGTAATTAAACAATCTGGCGTTTCTTGGTAAAGTACAAGTATGAAAAAAGGATATTTAGCATAGAAAAAAGGCTGACACTTTAGTAAAAGTCCAGCCTTCAAATCTGTAATGAAATGATGATATATCAACGTTTACCGCACAATCCCGCGTGCAGAACGTTTGTCTAAAAACTCAACTAAACGATTTACTTCTGGGCAAGTTTCAGCCAGTTTTTTTAGCTCGACTATCGCTTCTTCAACTGTGAAACCTTGTTTGTAAATGATTTTATAAGCTTGGTATAAGGTGCGAATTGCTTCAGGACTAAAACCATTACGCTTAAGTCCTTCTTTATTCAAGCCATAGCTTTCAGCACGGTTACCCCATACAGTGACATAAGGCGGTACATCTTTAAAAATCACCGAGCCTGCACCTGAAAAACTATATTCACCCATGCTACAAAACTGGTGTACTAAACTAAAACCACCCAAAATCACATGATCGTCAATTTCAACGTGACCCGCAAGTGATGCGCCATTAGCAAAAATCGTATGACTACCGACGTGACAATCATGTGCAAAATGGGTATATGCCATCAACCAGTTATCATTACCAATACTGGTGAGACCACCACCTTGCTCTGTACCTCGGTTCATGGTGCAATATTCACGGATTTCATTGTCGTCACCTATTTCTAGGCGTGTTGGTTCGCCCGCATACTTTTTGTCTTGCGGCACTTCACCCAATGATGCAAACTGATAAATGCGATTATTTTTGCCAATACGGGTTGGCCCTTTAACAACAACGTGCGAACCAATCTCCGTACCTGCATCAATCTGTACGTTTGCCTCAATAACAGAAAAAGGTCCGACTTGGACACTACTATCCAATTCAGCCTTAGGGTCTACGATGGCTTGAGGATGTATCAAGTTGGAATATCTCTTTTCATGCACATTAAGTCGGCTGTTGCAACCACTTTGCCGTCGACTGTAGAAGTAGCTTTATATTTCCACATCCCGCGAGTAATGCGCGTTAAAATCACTTCAATTAATAATTGGTCACCCGGTTCTACAGGCTGTTTAAATCTTGCATTGTCCACACCAACCAAATAATACAGCGAGTTATCATCTGGTTGTGCTTCACTGGTTTTAAACGCTAAAACACCTGTTGCCTGCGCCATTGCTTCAATAATCAACACCCCAGGCATCACAGCGCGATGTGGGAAATGACCTTGGAAAAAAGGCTCATTAATAGACACATTCTTAATCGCTGTCAACGATTCACCCAACTTATAATCAGTTACGCGGTCAATCAATAAAAAAGGATAGCGGTGTGGAAGGTGCTGAAAAATATCATGAATGTCCATTGTACTCATATTGCTTCAGACACCCCTAAGTTGATGAAAGTTCTGATTTGTTTTTTAGGGTTTGTACACATTTTGCTATATCGTTGAGATGTTTAAATTGATGAAAATTTCTACGCCAGTGTTGACTTGGTTCTAATGGTGTTCCTGATGAATAAATACCTGATTCTGTAATGGATTGCAATACAATCGAGCCACCTGTAACTTGTACGTTATCGGTGATTTCAATATGTCCTACAATACCGACACCACCCGCAATCATGCAATGTTTGCCAATGCGAGTGCTACCTGCAATCCCCACACAACCTGCAATCGCTGTATGCTCCCCAATGAACACGTTGTGGGCTATTTGAATCTGGTTATCTAATTTAACCCCGTTGCTAATAATGGTGTCTTCTAATGCGCCGCGATCAATGGTGGTATTTGCACCAATGTCGACATCATCACCAATCACCACTTTACCCAGTTGAGGGACTTTAACCCACTGCCCATTATCATTGGCGAGACCAAAACCGTCTGCACCAATCACTGCTCCGGGATAAATAGTACAACGTTGACCGACTTGAGTTTGTGCACATAAAGTGACATTCGCAATTAAACGACTATTGTCGCCAAGCTGCACATTATGCCCCACTACGCAACCCGCACCGATTTCAACATTTTTGCCAATCTGTACACCTGCTTCAATTACGGCTTGTGCACCGATGCTCGCAGATTCAGCCACTTGAGCATCAGGACTAACCCATGCCGTTGGATGAATACCTGTTTGTGGTTTGGGTTGAGGGTTAAGTAAACGGGCAGCATGTGCATAGCCCAAATATGGATTATCCATTATAAGGGCTGGCACAGGGCTGTAATTCACATCTTTTGCTGAGAGAATCACCGCCGCTGCTTGGGTCTGGGTTAAATCATCACGGTATAAACGATTAGAAAAAAAGCTGACTTGTTGCGAACTCGCCTGCCTTAAACTTGCAATCCCTGAAATACTCACATCAGAAACACTGGCATCATTTAATTGTGCGCCAATTTGAGTTGCAAGCTGTGCAAGGCTAATCGAAACCATCATGATAACTTTTTATCTGGAACGGGCTAAATTTTTCAACACTTTGTTTGTAATATCGACTTTATCACTTGCCCATACTACACCATCACTTAAAATCATGTCATAGCGTTCTTTTTTAGCAAGCTTTTGGATTTCTTCGATAATTTTCTTTTGTAACTTATCCAATTCTTCATTGCGGCGGATATTGTAATCTTCGCGGAATTCATCTTGATGGCGTTGTAGTTCACGGCGTTTTGAAATGATGTCGCGCTCTAAATCACGGCGTTTAGATTCACTCATAATTGCACCATCTTTAGTTAACTTCTTGTCCAAGTTATTTAACTGCTGACGTAAAGCACCAATACGGCGTTGTTTAGGTGCAAACTCTTTTTCTAAGCGTGAGTTAGCAGATTCAACTTGAGGTGCGGATTCCATGATTTTGACAGCATTCACGAAACCGATTTTGATTTCCGCTGATGCAACTGCACTAAAGCCCCATAACGCTAAAATCAGATATAAACTGTGTTTAGGTAATAACTTCATTGTTTCCACTCAATTTAGTTAGGTTCGTTGTATTATTTAACCATAAATAGACAAAAGATGCTGCTTTAAATTCAGCGCATGAATTAAATAATGTTGTTTAGAGCTAGCAAGCTTGCCATTTTTAACAAAACAAGATTACCAACTCTTAAATGTAATTGAATTATTAGAAATTCGTACCAATCGCAAATTGGAATACTTGGGTTCTATCACCATCAAATTTCTTCAATGGTCGTGCAACACTGAAAGTCATCACACCGACAGGTGTTACCCAAATTGCAGACAAACCTGCTGAATAACGGAATTTACCTACATCAAAATCATCATCTGGGCCAAACACATTACCGCCATCAACGAATGCAGATAAACGTAATGAACGCACATTGTCTACAAATGGCACAGGTAAAATCACTTCTGCATTGAAAATAGTTTTTAAATTACCACCATAAGAACGACCTAGAGAATCTAAAGGCCCTAGGGTATTTTCTTCAAAACCACGTACGCTTTGAGGCCCACCCGCAATATAGTTTTCGTAGAATGGTAAATCACTTTCGTTATTGTATGTATCGCCGTAGCCAATGTCGCCTTTTAAGAATAAAGTATAACTGTCTGTGAGTGGGTACAACCACTGGTGACGGTAGCTCACTTTGTAATACTCTAGGTCACTAATCCCTGGGATTGATATTTCAGCACTAAATGCCCGCAATGTACCACGATCAGCGAATAAAGCACGGTTTCGTGTATCATGCGCCCAAGCTGCAGTAATGCGATAAGAGTCATAAGTTTCGCCATGCTTAGCAAGGAAATCATGCACTTCTTGTGCTGTATTATCTGTGGTTTTCACTTCTGTGTGATCGAATGCACCACCGATTCGAATGCTGTTAAATTCACTTAAAGGAATGCCATAAGTGATATTGCCGCCATAGGCATCAGTTGCATAACGACTTAAGTTAGCCTCTGCTGCATCAGTTTCACGGAAGAAAATAGAGGCATTACGACTCACACCATGTACATCAGTATAAGGATTAAAATAAGATAAGCTATATAAAGTGTTGTATTCACTGTTATTAAAGCTAAAGCCAACCCGTTTGCCTGTGCCTAAAAAGTTATCTTGGGTGACACTGGCGTTAAATAACACACCGTAAGTTTGTGAATAACCTAAACCCGCCATTAAGTTGCCTGATGGCATTTCAATCACGTTGTAATTGACATCAATTTGGTCATCTGTGCCTTGAACCAGAGAGGTATCAATATCGACTTGTTCAAAGTAATTCAAACGTTCCAAGCGGTTTTTCGAGCGTTTCAATGCCTTAGTCGATACCCATGCTGATTCCATTTGACGCATTTCACGGCGCATCACTTCATCACGTGTGCGAATATTGCCCGAGAAGTTAATCCGTCTCACATAAGTGCGTTTCCCCGGTTCCATGAAGAAATTCAACGCCACAGTTTTATCTTCATCATTCACATCAGGAATTGCGTTCACATTAGCAAAAAAGTAGCCTTCCTCACCAACACGATCACTCAACGCTTCACTACTAGCACTAATGGCTTTACGAGAAAACACTTCGCCTGATTCGATTTGTAATTGCTTTTGTAGCTCTTCTTCAGACAAAATCAAATTACCAATGATTTTAATATCCGAAATGGTGTATTTGTCGCCTTCAGTTAAATTGATGGTGATATAGACATCTTTTTTGTCAGGGCTGATGGATACTTGAGTCGAATCAATGGTGAAATTGACATAACCTTGATCTTGATAAAATGAACGAATAGTTTCAATATCGCCTGATAATTTTTCGCGTGAATATTGATTGCTTTTGGTAAAAAAGGAAAACCAACCGCCTGTATCCAATTGCATTTCATCTAACACATCATCATCGTCAAAAGCCTGATTTCCCACCACACTGATATGACGAATTTTTGCAACTAAACCTTCAGAAATATTGAGTAAAATCCCCACCCGATTGCGCACCAGTGGCGTAACTTCCGAGCTGATTTTAACTGCATATTTGCCTTTGCTGAAATATAAACGCTGTAATTCTTGTTCAACTTTGTCTAATAAGGATTGATTAAATACCCGACCTTCTGCGAAACCGACTTTTTTCAATGACTCTTTTAAATCATCGGTTTCCATGTCTTTGTTGCCATCAAAAGTGATTTGAGCAATTGCTGGACGTTCTTCTAAAGTAATCACCACACTGCCGCCATCACGGCCGAGTTGTACATTTTTAAATAAGCCTGTTTTGAACAATGAAGAAATCGCTTCGCTACTTTTTTGCGTGTTCATTTCATCACCAACTTTGATAGGCAAGTAGTTAAATACTGTACCTGCTGAAATGCGACGCAAACCTTCTAAGCGGATGTCTTCCACGGTGAATGCGGAAAAACTCCAAACCGAAGGTATATATAAGCTCAGCAACAACGTGCCTATTTTAAACAACCAATGCAGTGTGTGTTGTGTCTTCATTAACCAAACAGCCGTCCAATGTCATTAAATATGGCAAGAAACATCAAGCCCAAAAGCAAAGCAAATCCAACTTGTTGCATAACGTATTGCATGTTATCCGTTACGGGACTGCCTTTAATCCATTCTATCAAATACATCAACAAATGCCCGCCATCCAACACTGGCACAGGCAGCAAATTGATAACCCCTAAGCTTAAACTAATTAACGCCAAAAAGGAAATAAATGCAACTAAACTAATTTGTGCAGTTTTGCCTGCATAATCCGCAATCGTAATAGGCCCACTAATATGCTTTGCGGAAACCTCTAAGGTCAACATTTTCCATAGGATTTGCAATGATAATGTACTCATATCCCATGTTTTCACTGTACCTTTCACTATTGCCTGAAAAATATTATAGTGCTCGATATATAAATACTCTTCTGGAATCGGTTGCCGCTGTGCATACACACCCATGCGACCTTTGCCCTCAATTTCATCAGGCACTAAAGTTAAGGTAATTATCTCAGCTTTGCGTTGCAATTGGGTTTCAATTTCCTTTTTAGGGTGTGTTTTAACATAATCCGCCCACATTTGCCAATCCACTACAGTTTGTCCGTCAATAGCTAGAATCTCGTCGCCAATTTCTAAACCATCACGTTGTCCTGCACTATCATCGGTAAAACCCGCGACAATCGCAGGGATCACACGGTGAAATGGTTGAAAACCTAAGTGCTCAAATAATTTGCCTTCTGCCACATCGTCTAAACTTAAACTATCTGAGCTCATAGTATGCGAACTGGTATAACCATTGGCATTTTTAACCACATAAGTGATCGTTGACTCATGGTTAAGCATTACTTTCAAGGTTTTTTGTAATACGTCTTCCCAGTTTTTGGTTTCGGTATTATTGACTGCAATCACTTCATCTTTAGCTTGCAAACCCGCCTGTGCCGCGACACTCTCAGGTTGAACCGCACCAATCACAGGCTTGACCATTTGTTCACCTGCCATAAATACTGCCGCATATAACAAAATCGCTAAGATGAAATTGAAAATAGGCCCTGCTGCGACAATTGCTGCCCGTTTCCATAATTTTTGCTGACTAAATGCACGCGGTAACTCTTTAGGGTCAATCTCTTCACCATCTTCTACTTCGCCGAGCATTTTGACATAGCCACCTAATGGAATCGGTGCAATAACGAATTCGGTTTGATCTTCGCCAAATCGTTTAAGGTAAATGGGTTCCCCAAATCCAATCGAAAAACGTAAAATTTTAACACCTAACTGCTTTGCAATCCAATAGTGCCCAAATTCATGCACGGTCACTAAAATTGCAATTGCAACTAGAAATGAAAAAATGGCTATCAATACTGTCATGATTTAAACCTGTAATAGTTTTAAGTATTTTTTTATGACGCAGCGCGTCTGACTACATTCCAAATGAAAATTGTTGGAATGAAAAAATAATAATTCACATTAGTTTGGTTATACTAAAAGAATTCAAGAAAATAGCCTCAAACAAATTGGCAATCACTGCCCATACTATATTTGTTGCGCCTAGTATATGTTTGCTGAACTTGGTGACAACCAGTCTATCTGATGATAGCTCTTATCCACATTATATTTTCTTGCTTCATTCTTGGTAATGAAATTAGATACTATAGCTGTCATTTAGTATCAAAACTTTTAATTCCATCCCAGTCTGAGCTAGGACTCGTAGTAAGACAGCTAATACAATGTTCTAAATGGACTTTTGCAACACTATCATCCTCAAAAATAGTAAGACAATACTCAAATCGTTGTTTAGCATCTACAAACTTCTTATTCTGATAAAGGGCAAGTCCTTCTTCAAGTACGTTTTTTGTTGAAGATTTTAATTTAATAATTTCAGGTGAATCAAAGTTATAAACTTCATAAATTGATACAGGCTCATTTTTGCCTTTTGCTTTTACAACATCAATCAATCTTATATAGAAGTTATCTGGATTTTTCAAACTCCGCCATACAGCCTCGCTAATAATTAATTTCACCCCATACATCTTTGTCATGCCTTCAAGTCTAGAAGCAAGATTGACAGTATCTCCAATCGCTGTTGTTTCCATGTATTTTTTTTCACCGATTGTGCCTAACATCACATCCCCACTGTGAATCGCTGTCCCAATATGGATAGGAAAATCGCCCGCTTCTATTCGCTTAAGGTTGTATTCATCAAGTTGTTTATAGATATCGATACCAGCCTGAACCGCATGATCTTTATCTCCACTGAATAAAGCCATAATGCCATCTCCAATGTACTTATCCACAAAGCCATGATTTTCACTAATAGCAGGTACAACAGCACCAAAATAAGAATTCAGAAAGCGAAAGTTTTCATCAGGGGTCATTTTTTCAGATATGCTTGTAAAAGAGCGTATATCAGAAAATAGAATGCTGATATCTTGTTGGATACTATCTCCTAATTCTAAGTCTGTAATATTGTCTTTATTTAAATGCAATAGAAAGTTTGGTGGAAAGAAACGGCTGTAAGCCTTTGAGGTTTTAGCAATCAGTCTATTTTTGAGTACGAGTTCTTCTTTTGCTGCCTTTAACTTTTGAAGCATGGCATTAAATGATTTTTCAAGCACCTTCAGTTCAGTTTTTTCATCACAAGTTTGAATATCAATACTAGCATTATCAAGCGTATTTAAATCAATGCGTGAGGTTTCTTCAGTCAGTATTTTAAGGGGACGGGAGAGTAAGTGCAGGATAATAATATAGAGTATAACCCATAATAATAGTGTTTTTAAAAATGCATTAACAACAATAAAAGTAAAACCTAGTTTGACATGCTGAAAGACAATGTCTGAACTTGAGTAGAGGCTCAAAGAACCGACCTGCTCAACATCATCACCTTCTGTAAAAACCAAAGGAAATGTGTGGTTAAATAGTGTTGCCATTGACTCACTCTTTTCTAGTGGTTCTCCATTTCTATCATAAGCTAAATATTTTCCATCATTACCAATTACATTGCCTATGACCATTTCGCCTAGCATATCAGTTTCTAGTTTTACGCCTACAACAACAGGGCTATCGTAAATGCCCTTTAACATTGTATCTAAATTTTCCAGATCAATATCCCAAATGATTTTTGCTATGCCAGATCCCAATGTTTTTTGAATGA
Source organism: Candidatus Albibeggiatoa sp. nov. NOAA (assembly GCA_025800385.1). Classification (GTDB taxonomy): domain Bacteria; phylum Pseudomonadota; class Gammaproteobacteria; order Beggiatoales; family Beggiatoaceae; genus Albibeggiatoa. Next base: position 142,708 of record JAOXRS010000156.1, on the reverse strand, counting down.
TTTTCATATCATCGACGATAGTATCTTGGACGCGATAATACTCTGAAACCATGTGAATGGTGGTGAGAATTATTGCTAGCACAAAATAAATTGAGAATGTCATTCTAATAATTTTGGCAGCAATAGAATTTTGAGCTGATTTAAAAGGCCAGAATCTTTGAGTAATCATGATTTATTGTCTTTTCATCCATAAATCGTAGTTTTCAATGATTTCATCATATTTTTCCGATGCTTTTATTTGTTCTAAGCCCACATCAAAGTTATTCCTTATTTCTTTATTTAGGAAGAGGCTATATATTGGGCTGGGCTCAAATACTGGCTTAAAAATAACTGGTTCAGTCACAGAAAATCGTCCTTTCTTTGAGGTAAGCATATGCCAACCATAGCGTCTGTTTGTTCTGTAAAAAGCCAAAGTATTTGAATAGATTGGTCAGGTTTTTCTTTATTATGAACGGTCACAAACTTGATTACCAATTATTTAAATCGAAAACATCCAGTTTCATCCTGCTTAAAGTATAATGCAGATTACCCTCAATCACTTATGTATATTCTGTGATATAGAAATCTATGTGCATTATAAAAAGCTAATATTTTTTTATCTACTAAATCACACATTTTTTTAATTTTAAAGTTATTTTCAGCTAGTGAAATAGCATTGTAGTGAGCAATATGAATGTTTGACATTAAAAATGTAAGTGCTGAATATGAGTATGCCCTATTGTTATTTAATAACAAACTCTAATAACCGATATATGCTAAGTGTTTTCCAATTAATTGATTTCCTAAATACTAATATAAATTTTATTTGCGATTTGCTTACGTTTGCTATCTGCTCTAATATTCTTTCTGTCATGAGAGCCTTTAGGCATTTTTTTATCTTCAGAAAACGATATTGTTCTTATTTTAAGGTTATCTCCTTATATTTGTCTCCAATTTTATATCATTTGTTAGTTTAGCTACCTTGGGAGGGTTATTATGATGAACAAAGTGATGATATATGCGGCACTTTTAATGGTGCTCATTTTGCCAACAAGTAATGCTGAGACGATTACCATGGCAACAACCAATTGGCAACCGTTTCAAGGAGAAGACCTCCCTCAATATGGATTCACTGTGGTCATTGCACAACAAGCCTTAGCACGAAAAGGTCACACCATGACCATTGACTTTCTCCCTTGGGCAAGAGCAATGCGAGCAGTCAAAGAAGGATATTACCATGGGCTGTTTAACCCTTGGAAAAATGCAGATATTGAGCAAGACTATTATTTCTCACAAGAGATTTTAGGGCGTGGTGATGGCCACTTTTTGGCTATGCCCACAAGCGAAAAGTATGGTCTTAGCCCTGAAGACTTGAAAGGACAGGTTGTTGGATTTGTCCGTGGCTATCCCGTAAGTGATGAGTTAATTGCACTTTTTGAATCAGGTGCAGCAACGAAACGTGAAGTCACAACTGTAACCCAACTCATCAAACTGCTTAAATTTGGTCGGATTGACGTTATTTTGGAGAACTATCTGGTTGCACAGCATCATTTCAAATCAGAATGGCCTGACCAAACCTTTGATCTAAAAGTGATTGGCAAAGACAGTGTTGATGGCAGTTTATATATAGGGTGGTCAAAACAAAAAACAGACTTTGAAAGGTTGCGTGATGATTTTGATAGTGCCATCCGTGAAATGCATGAAGATGGAACAATAGAAATAATTAGACAACAGTTTGGAATAAACGACGTCGATATTCAATCAGCCAATAGTGACTAGCCTGAAAGCTATAGTTATTTTAAAATGATACAGAACTGGCAGTCCTAGGCCTGAAGCATGGTTGATGCTTAAAGAATAAAAGGACTGTCAATTCTAACACCTAAACTATAAGTAATTATTTTCAACAGGCTAGTATAAATCTTTAGGCAAAAAAATAAGAATACATCTTTTAAAGGTTTTTCATAGAAGGAAAAGGTAAATTCACCTACCCTTCCTCTATACCATGAAATTTACTAATTCTTATTTAATCGCTAAACGCTGAACTTCAATACCTGCCACCTCTCTCGCTTGTGCGTCATCTTCCAAAATGAAATCTAAATGACTGGCATCCTTACCTGTTAAATTGGTCAATGTCTGCTCAATAACGGTGGGAATATCAACGAATCGAATTTGTTTATCTAAAAAGGCTTGCACCGCCACTTCATTGGCAGCATTGAGAATCGCAGTCGTCGTACCACCAGCCAGCATTGCCTCATAAGCCAAACGTAAACATGGGAATCGTTGCATATCAACATCTTCAAAATGAAGTTGGGCTATTTCAGCTAAATTCAATGAATCCACACCTGACTGAATCCGCTCTGGCCAAGTCAATGCATGAGCAATTGGGGTACGCATATCAGGGTTGCCTAACTGCGCTAACACAGAACCATCAACATATTCCACCATTGAATGAATAATGCTTTGTGGATGCAATAATACTTTGATTTTGTCAGGTGGTGTATTGAACAACCAACAAGCTTCAATGACTTCCAAACCTTTGTTCATCATGGTTGCAGAATCTACAGAAATCTTACGCCCCATATTCCAATTTGGATGTTTACAGGCTTGTTCTGGCGTGACATTTTCAAGCTGTTTCGCAGTAAAAGTACGGAAAGGCCCCCCAGATGCAGTAAGAATCAATTGCTTGATGCCCATACTATCCAGCTCAATTGCTTGAGAATTCTTTTTATTCAACGGCATACATTGGAATAAAGCATTGTGTTCGCTGTCGATAGGAAGCAAGGTCGCGTAATTATTTTGTACGGCTTGCATAAACAATTTGCCCGACATTACCAAAGCTTCTTTATTCGCCAATAGCAAACGTTTACCATTTCTCGCTGCCGCCAAAGTGGGTAATAAACCTGCACTACCCACAATCGCCGCCATCACGGTATGTACTTCGGGCAAGCTCGCGACTTTAATTAAGCCTTCAACGCCTGCTAAAATTTCGGTATCGGCTGAATAGCCTTTTTCTTTTAACTCTTTATGTAATAAGTCAACATGTGCTTCATCTGAAACCACGGCATATTTTGGCTGCCATTTTACGCATTGCTCGGCTAAACGTGACACATTGGTGTGTGCGGTGAGCGCGATGACTTTAAATTGATGACGGTGTTGAGCAATCACATTTAAGGTGTTCAGCCCAATTGTCCCTGTTGCCCCTAAAATGGTAATACCTGTCAAAACCGAATCCCTAAAAGTATTGTGCCAAAAACAAAAATCGGTGCTGCCGACGTTAAACTATCTACGCGGTCTAACATGCCACCGTGCCCCGGTAAAAGTTGACTGCTGTCTTTCAAATGCATTTGACGTTTAAACATGCTTTCCGCCAAATCGCCTAAAACTGACACCAAAATCGTGATAAAACAGAGTCCAATAAATAACGCGCTTTCGTGTAACGTCATTTCACGCCACAAAGTATAACCTAGACTGAGTAGTAACCCACAGCCAATTGCGCCATACACCCCTTCCCATGTTTTCTTAGGGCTGATTTTTACCGCAAGTTTATGTTTGCCATAGGCTTTACCGATAAAGTATGCGCTGCTGTCTGCCAACCAAATTAAACAGAAAAAGAACAATACGCTATAGCCTGTGTAATGTTGATGCAAATAAACTAACGCTGTCCATGCAGGAATTAAAATCACCATGCCGAGTATAGCTTTAATCCATGCTGATTTCGGTATCGGTTTATTGAGCCATTCGTATTGTACGCCCATCTGCCAATACAACATCAACAGCCACCAGCCCACGGCAATGGAGAGAATTGGATAAATGTTAGTTGGATGGAATTTTAAAATCAGGAATGCGGCAACTAAGCCCGTGACAATTACAGTGGTGTAAGTTGTACGTGCAAAATTGTTGTGCCAGCCACAAATATCAGTCCACTCCCACGCAGCCAAAAGCACAAAAATACTCAGTGCAATAGCCAAGACCGTTGATGACAAATACATGATGCCACCGACGACGGAAGGGATTAATATGAGTGCAGTTAAAACCCGTTGCTGTAATTTTTTCGGCATTTTGACTCATAGGACAGGCATACGCCAGATTTGGTTAGCTGTTAAGGTGTTTAAAGTTTTTTATAATTATAGTTGTGCTTTTAAAGCAGTTATTTCTTATTTTGGTTAAAGATATTTTTCAATTATAAGTATCTTAGCTTACTTATTTAATATTATTATTTTCTCATGACACAATTTGTGTGTCTATTCCACAAAGACAAGCTTAACATATTTTTTACTTGCCATTAATATGGATTTAGTGAAGACGCTTTATCGAGCCTTTTGTACTTGCTCACTGGTGCGACCGTAACGCCGTTCACGTTTTGCAAATGAATCTAGTGCACGCTGAAATTGTTTTTCGTCAAAGTCAGGCCATAACGTATCCGTAAAATACATTTCTGTGTAAGCCAATTGCCACAACAAAAAGTTACTAATCCGCGTTTCACCGCCTGTACGAATAAACAAATCAGGTTCGGGTAAGCCTTGAGTGCTCACATGTTGACTAATCAGATTTTCATCGACATCACTTGCTGACAATTCACCGTTTTCTATTTTCTGACTAATTTGCTGAATCGCGTTAGAAATATCCCAACGTCCACCATAATTAGCTGCAACGGTTAAGCGAATCCCTGTGTTGTCCTTGGTTAATTGTTCCGCCTCGTCCATATAAAGTTGTAATTCGGTGGGAAACACACTTCTATCACCAATCACGCGTAAACGGGCATTGTTGCGATGTAATTCTTGGACTTCACTTTTTACCGCGGCTAAAAATAATTTAAACAACATCCCGACTTCTTCTTTCGGTCGGCGACTGTTTTCACTGCTAAATGCAAATAAAGTCAACGCTTCAATGCCAAGCTCACCACTAAAACGCACAATGCGCTTCACCGTATCTAAACCAACTTTATGCCCAGCAATGCGCGGTAAAAACCGTTTTTTTGCCCAGCGTCCGTTACCATCTAAAATAATCGCAACATGACGCGGGATTTGAGAATCACTCATTAGGAAAAACAACAATTAACAATGAACACTTAACAATGAACCAGTCACTGTCCCTAAACTTCCATTAATTCCGCTTCTTTTTCGTGCAATATTTCATCGATTTTAGCAATGAACGTATTGGTCAATTTCTGAATACTATCTTCTGCACGACGTTCGTCATCTTCAGAAATATCTTTATCTTTCAATAACTTCTTAAAATCATGGTTTGCATCACGACGAATATTACGCACAGCGACTTTTGCACCTTCCGCTTCGCCACGTACAATTTTAACTAAATCGCGGCGACGTTCTTCTGTCATTGGCGGTAAAGGTACACGCAACATATTACCAACGTTAGTCGGGTTTAAACCTAAATCAGAATTTAAAATCGCTTTGTCCACAGCTGATAACATGGACTTTTCGAATGGTGTCACACCTAAAGTTCTAGGGTCTAAAACGGTAACACTCGCAGCTTGTGCAATCGGCACTTCTGAACCGTAATAATCGACTTTAACGTGATCTAATAAACTGGTATGCGCACGACCTGTACGGATTTTGACGAATTCATGTTTAAGACTTTCAACACTTTTGCCCATGCGCTCTTTGGCATCGTCTAGTACCATTTGTACCATTTCATTCATTATACTTTGCCTCTTTTTTTCTATGATAACAGGACTGGCAGTCCTAAGCGTGGATTAATGTACCTTCGTTTTGCCCCATCACCGCACGCAATAGCGCACCCGATTTGCCCATGTTTAAGACTTGTAGAGGCATATTATGTTCACGGCACAAAACCACAGCCGTCATGTCCATCACACCTAATTGGCGGGTAATGGTCTCATCATAGCTCAGTGTTGTAAACTTGGTTGCATTGGGATTTTTTACTGGGTCAGCATCGTAAACGCCATCTACTTTGGTGGCTTTAATCATCAAGTCTGCTTGAATTTCAATTGCACGTAAGCTGGCAGCGGAATCGGTGGTAAATAATGGATTGCCCGTACCCGCGACAAAAATTACCACTTTGCCTGCTTCTAAATGCTGAATTGCTTGACGACTAGAATAATGTTCACAAACCCCATCAATGCGTAATGCCGACATTACTCGCGCATCGACATCTATTTTTTTCAAAGCATCTTGCAACGCCAGTCCATTCATGACCGTTGCTAACATGCCCATTTGATCGCCAGTCACACGTTCGATGCCACTGGCTGATAAATTCACGCCACGGAAAATATTACCACCACCAACAACCAAGCCAACTTGTATATTTTTTTCTACAATGTCTTTGACGGCTTGTGCTGTCTGTCCCAAAATCTCGGCATTAATCCCAAAGGCATCATCGCCCATTAAGGCTTCGCCACTGAGTTTTAATAATACACGCTGCGGGGTGGTGGTTGACATGAATTAGCTTCCTTGTACTTGTTTCATGACTTCTTCAGCAAAGTTTTCAGATTTCTTCTCGATACCTTCGCCTACTTCAAAACGTACAAAGCCTTTCGCTGTTGCGCCGTTTGCTTTTAATAATTTTTCAACCGTTTGGTCTGGGTCTTTAACGAATGGCTGACCGACTAAAGTGATTTCGCCTAAGAATTTTTTGATACGACCGCCAACCATTTTTTCGATGATTTCAGCTGGTTTGCCGCTGTCTTCTGCTTGCGCAACTAAGATGGCTTTTTCTTTTTCAACCACGTCGCTAGGAACTTCGTCAACGTTAGTGAATTGTGGGCGACTTGCTGCAACGTGCATCGCTACGTCTTTAGCTAATTCTTCGTTACCGCCTTCCATATCAACTAAAACGCCAATACGTGTGCCGTGTAAATAAACACCTAATTGTGCACTTTCCATTAATGAGAAACGACGTACAGAAATATTTTCACCGATTTTAGCGATTAAGTCTTTACGTGTGTCTTCAACTGATTTGCCGTTACCAAAGTCAGTTGCTAATAACGCGTCTAAGTCAGCTGGTTGTGCTTCTAATGCCTTTGCTGCAACACCGTCACAGAATGCTTTGAAATCGTCTGCTTTAGAAACGAAGTCAGTTTCACTGTTGATTTCAACAATCGCAGCTTTATTGCCATCTGCTTGTACTACGATTAAGCCTTCTGCAGCGACACGACCCGCTTTTTTCGCAGCTTTGGCTTGACCCGCTTTACGCATGGCTTCGATGGCTGCTTCGATGTCACCATCTGTTTCAACCAAGGCTTTTTTGCATTCCATCATGCCAGCCCCAGTGCGCTCACGTAATTCTTTAACTAAAGCGGCTGTAATCGCCATTGTGTTTAACCTCTTAAAAATACTTAAATGAATTCGGTGTTTTTTGGTGATTAAAAACGGGCAGCCCCAACATTTGGTTTATTGTAGGACTGCCAGTCCTTGGAGTTAAATTATTTACGCAGCGGATTCTGTTGGTTTTTCTTCTGTTGCTGCTTCAGCTGCTGGTGCTTCTGCAACTTCTTCAGTCGCCGCTTCAGGTTCTGGTTTAGCTTCTGCATCAGCTTCTTCAGGTAATTGCGCCATGCTTGCTTCTTTCGCTTCAATAATAGTATCCGCGATACCTTTTGCGTATAAGCTAATTGCACGAATCGCATCGTCGTTACCTGGGATCACGTAATCAACGTTGTTCGGGCTGTTGTTTGTATCAACCACACCAATTACAGGGATACCTAATTTTTTCGCTTCACTAACTGCGATTTTTTCATGACCTACGTCGATGATGAATAACGCATCAGGCAAGCCATTCATGTCTTTAATACCGCCTAAACTGCGCTCTAATTTTTCAAGCTCACGTGTTACCGATAACGCTTCTTTCTTCGTTAACTGGTTTAATGTGCCATCTTCAGTCATTGCTTCTAAGTCTTTAAGACGTTTGATAGAAGAACGTACTGTTTTATAGTTAGTTAACATACCACCTAACCAACGACGGTTAACGTAAGGCATACCACAACGAGCAGCTTCAGCTTTAACCACTTCTTGTGCAGCGCGTTTTGTACCGACAAATAAGATTTTGCCTTTTTTAGACGCTAATTTACCAATGAAGTTTACCGCATCAATATATAATGGTAATGTTTCTTCAAGGTTAAGAATGTGGATTTTATTGCGTTCCCCGAAAATATAAGGACGCATTTGAGGATTCCAGAAGCGAGTTTGGTGTCCAAAGTGAACGCCAGCTTCTAACATTTGGCGCATTGAAATATCAGCCATTAAAAATCTCCTAATTACAGGGTTTTATACCTCCACGCATCCCATACATTGACTCTTACGAGCACCCTAATATACGTGACGATACGTGTGTGTATTTAAAGCGTGTGCTTTATATCATAGTCAAGGCATTATGACAATGATTGATAGCGAATTAAAACTGTTTATTATAACGGATTTTTATAGTAGCTACAGCACTTATTTAAATTCAGGTTGGTATTAATCTGGCTTAATCCTTTATGGCTTAGTGTCTATTTAAGGAGCGTCAAAGTCTATGAAATGGGTCTTTTTAATCATTGCAATTCTAGCGGAAGTAGTTGGTACAGCAGCTTTAAAAGAAAGTGATGGGTTTACTAGATTATTACCCACTATTATTGTTTTTCTGGGATATGGAACAGCATTTTATTTTCTGTCACTCACGATCAAAGAAATGAATTTAGGGGTTGTGTATGCAATTTGGTCGGGGGCGGGGATTTTTTTAATTACCTTAGTTGGGTATTTTCGATTCAATCAAGCTTTAGATACACCAGCAATTATTGGAATCAGTTTAATTGTTGCAGGTGTTATTATCATGAATTTATTTTCTAAAACTGTTACACATTAAAACTTTTATAAAATTATTGTATATATTTCTTATTCAAAATAATGCACCGCTTTTTTAATTTACAAATTAAGCACAAACTGTATAAAATGGCTTACACATTGTTTAGCTTTTAGGAATTAAAAGTGGCAGTTATAGTAGGAGTAAGTGGTGCATGGAAGGATGTACAAAGACAGTTATCGGTGTCTAATGTTTCGGCACAAACAACTTTAGAAGTTAAACAAAAGCTTAATGAATTAGAGCAACAACGCCAATGGCAACATCAAGCAATGGAGCAGGAGTTTATAAATAAAGTACATACTTTATCTCAGGATATTCAGCAAAAACAATCCAGTCTACAGCCTCAAATTAACGCGCTGCAATCTCAAACCCAACAACAAATACAAAAACTAGATATTGAAATCATTGAATATAAATCAAATGTAGATTCACAATTAAGTGATATTGAACAACGCATTGAAGCAGAGCAACAACGCCTATCAGAGTATGAAAAACTACATCAATCCCAGATAGATCAAGCAATAACTGAGTTAAGTAATCAATATGAAAATGATAGTTTTGATTTAAATTCTCAAAAATATCATATTGATACAAAATTCCACTCTCAATTATCAGCATTACGCCAAGAAAAAATTTCTACTCAAAATCAACCTGAACAAGTACCAGAAGAATTACAAATTATTAATCAAAATATTCTTTTATTAGAAAATGAAAAAGTGGCTCTTGCTAAACAGGGTTGGGCAGCTCAATTGCATTATTGGTTACTCATTTTGCTCAAATGGCAGTGGTCAAGTAGCTATAGCAGCCAATTATCTCGCTTGTCTCAAGAAAGAAATCAATATGTAGAACAAGTTAGCCAACAACATAAACAGGCAATGGAAAAAATTAATACAAAAATTGATGAAACGCAAAAGATATATAATGCTGAGTTGGAAAAAATCGAGGCCGAAAAACGTTTATTAGCATATACATATCAGCAAACAAAAACACAAACCCAACGTAAAATAGAAGTGCAACAAAGGCAGCTATTTCATTCTCTCAAACAAGATAAAATAGACCTGTTAAAAAACTATGAGACAACTTATCAAAAATCAGAGAGGCAAAAAATTGAATTAAAACAACAAGAGCAGTCAACTATTGCAGATTGGCATCACTCTCTTAAAACAACGCAAGAACAATATGAGTCATTACAAGCTAACCGAAATAACTTTATTCAACAAGGTTGTGACCAGTTTACACAAAAGATAGAAAACTTACATCATATTACTTCTTCAAAACCTTTTATTGGTGCAGAAGCAGAGCTTGCAGTTATTGAGCATTTATCTCATTTACCAAATCAATATTATATTTTAAATGATGTTCATCTACAGCTGCATCGTTACACAAAATGTTTTGATAATCGAATTATATCAGCTCAGATAGATCACCTTGTGATTGCGCCAACAGGTGTATTCTTGATTGAAACTAAAAACTGGTCTCAAAAATTTGCCCAATCAGGCCATTATTATAATCCTTATCAACAGGCACATTGTGCAGCTTGGTTATGCCGCTGTTACTTAAGAGAAGTATTAGGCATTCAAGTAAAGGTACGAAGTATTGTTGCTTACTGGGGAGCTTTACCTCCAAAAGACAAAAAATATTTTTCAGTGCCTAAACAAATTGAAGCAGTCAAAGGCTACATTCAATATTTTAAAGAACCTGCGCTCAACAAATACCAGATTGAGCAAATTGTGAGCAAACTGAATCCTTCTCCTCAATATCAAGGTGATAACTATTTAGCATTTCATTAGCTATTATTTAGTTGTCTATAGTCTTCATATCATCCCACACAATTTTTGTAGTCTATCCCACACATATATTTTGTTTGTCGCACATTAACCCTGCATTAATACTCAAGATTAAATGTAAAAAATCAAAAAAATCAAAATCTTAAGCCCTAAAAACCCATTTGGCACGCATATTGAGATATAGGTACGCATAGAAAGAATTTGTATCAGTGTTCAAGACTTATATTAAGTCATCATCGTTAACTTGTTTAGGAGAGATAACATGCGTCAATGTGCGATCTACGGTAAAGGCGGTATCGGCAAGTCTACTACGACTCAAAACTTGGTTGCTGGCTTAGCTGAATTAGGCAAAAAAGTCATGATCGTAGGCTGTGACCCTAAAGCGGATTCAACTCGTTTGATTCTTCACTCTAAAGCACAAACAACTGTAATGCATTTAGCTGCTGAAGCTGGCACAGTTGAAGATTTAGAATTAGAAGATGTATTGTCAGTCGGTTATGGCGATGTGAAATGTGTTGAATCTGGTGGTCCTGAGCCAGGTGTTGGTTGTGCGGGTCGTGGCGTAATTACAGCGATTAACTTCTTAGAAGAAGAAGGCGCGTATGAAGACGACTTAGACTTCGTATTCTACGACGTATTAGGTGACGTTGTATGTGGTGGTTTCGCAATGCCAATTCGTGAAAACAAAGCACAAGAAATTTACATCGTTGTATCTGGTGAAATGATGGCAATGTATGCTGCAAACAACATTTCTAAAGGTATTGTGAAATATGCTAACTCTGGTGGTGTACGTTTAGCTGGCTTAATTTGTAACAGCCGTAACACTGACCGTGAAGATGAACTTATCATGGCTTTAGCTGCACGTTTAGGCACACACATGATTCACTTCGTACCTCGTGATAACGCTGTACAACACGCTGAAATCCGTCGTATGACAGTTATCGAATATAACCCTAAATGTAACCAAGCTGATGAATACCGTACATTAGCGCAAAAAGTGATCGACAACGATAAATTGGTAATCCCTGAGCCATTAAGCATGGACGACTTAGAAGAGTTGTTAATGGAATTCGGCATCATGGAAGAAGAAGACGAATCAATCGTTGGTAAAACAGCTGAAGAATTAGCTGCAGGTTAATTTTTAGTAGTCAAGACTGGCAGTCCTTACCATTCGATAAATGCAGTTTGTCGCACCTACAGGATTGCCAGTCCTCAAGATGTAAAAACAGAATTTCCCTTTTTTCAGGTTACGGTGCATTTCGATTCTGAACTTGCCACGCGCCTAGCCTCACTCTTTAAGTTGCCCTGTTCGCGGATTGGCGACGGCATTTACAGGAGAGATCACAATGTCAACAATGAATCGTGAAGAAACTGAAGCCCTCATCCAAGAGGTTTTAGAAGTTTATCCAGAAAAAGCTAAAAAAGATCGTAAAAAGCATTTAGCCGCTAACGATACAAGCTTAGAAAAATCAAGCAAATGTATCACTTCTAATAAAAAATCATTACCCGGTGTAATGACAATCCGTGGCTGTGCATACGCGGGTTCTAAAGGTGTAGTTTGGGGTCCTATTAAAGACATGATCCACATTTCTCACGGCCCTGTTGGCTGTGGTCAATATAGCCGTGCGGGTCGTCGTAACTACTATGTCGGTACAACGGGCGTTAACACTTTCGGTACAATGAACTTTACATCTGATTTCCAAGAGAAAGACATTGTATTCGGCGGCGACAAAAAATTAGGTAAACTCCTCACAGAAATCGAGCAATTATTCCCATTAAACAAAGGCATCACAGTTCAATCAGAATGCCCAATTGGTTTGATTGGTGATGACATCGAAGCGGTGTCTAAAAAAGCAGCAAAAGATTTAGAAAAACCAGTTGTGCCAGTACGTTGTGAAGGTTTCCGTGGTGTATCTCAGTCTTTAGGTCACCATATCGCAAACGATGCGGTACGTGACTGGGTTTTACATAACCGTGATGACGATAATAGCTTTGAAAGCACGCCTTATGACGTAACAGTTATTGGTGACTACAACATCGGTGGTGATGCTTGGGCTTCTCGTACTTTATTAGAAGAAATGGGCTTACGTGTAATCGCGCAATGGTCTGGTGACGGTACATTAGCTGAAATGGAAAACACGCCTAAAGCTAAATTGAACTTATTACACTGCTACCGTTCAATGAACTACATTTCTCGTCACATGGAAGAGAAGTATGGTATTCCTTGGATGGAATATAACTTCTTTGGTCCTACTAAGATTGAAGAATCTATGCGTAAAATCGCAGCATTCTTTGATGAAACAATTCAAGCGAAATGTGAAGCGGTTATCAAGAAATACCGTGCTGAAATCGATCCAGTTATCGAAAAATACCGCCCTCGCTTAGAAGGCAAACGTGTCATGTTATACGTTGGTGGTTTACGTCCACGTCACACTATCGGTGCTTATGAAGATTTAGGCATGGAAGTGGTTGGTGCTGGTTATGAATTCGCGCATAACGATGACTATGACCGTACATTGAAAGAGATGGGCGACGCAACCTTGTTATACGATGACGTGACAGGTTACGAATTTGAAGAGTTCGTTAAGAAAATCAAACCTGACTTAATCGGTTCTGGTATTAAAGAAAAATACATCTTCCAAAAAATGGGTATTCCATTCCGTCAAATGCACTCTTGGGATTACTCAGGCCCTTATCACGGTTATGATGGTTTCGCTATCTTCGCGCGTGATATGGACATGACTTTAAACAACCCTTGCTGGAACAAATTAGAAGCACCTTGGTTAAAATCTGAAGAATCATCAGATGCAGTTGCAAAAGCAGCTTAATTAACCCGCAGTAACCTCTAAAAATGATGAACCCTCAGCAGAGATGTTGGGGGTTTTTTGCTTTTTAGGAAAACTATTTTTAGTTTATACTTTGCTGGATTAGAAAATATATTTTATATAATGAAAACAGAAGAATTTTGAGAGCAGGCTTATGGCTAATAAACCATTAACAGAAATTACTATCAAAAATTTTAAATGCTTTACTGATTTGCATTTAGAAGGCTTTGAGCGTGTCAATTTAATTGGTGGAAAAAATAATGTAGGGAAAACGGCATTTTTAGAAGCTGTGGAATTGAATGTTATTTCATTAAAACCAAGCGGTAAAGCTTATGCAATTTATCAAGTACTGACAAGAAGACAAAGAAACATCGAAGAATTTAAAGATATAGAATTTGATTTTATTAATAATATTCAAGAAAGTGTAGAAATATTAACAGAGCCAGATAATATCTTTAGTATCAATGATACTACTCTTAGTTATCTCAAAAATATATTAACAGAGGATCACTATAAAAATTTAAAATCAAACACACGCAACTATTCACAAAATAAATATTTTCCTCCCAGAGTCAATTTTATTAAAGCGACAATAACAAACGAATTTGAAATGAGTGAATTTTATGGTGTTTTAGTTGATTTAAATAAAGAATCTTTTTTAAATGAATCTCTACAATCATTTGATGATAACATCATTGCATTAAAACAAAGATTTACCAATGAAAACATTGTTTTTAAAGTTCAAATAAAAAATCAAGAAAGAGCTGTATTATTATCATCTCTTGGTGACGGCGTTAACCGCTTCATTGCTATACTGTGTGCAATTTGGGCAAGTCAAGATGGTTTTTTGTTTATTGATGAAATAGAAAACGGTATCCACTACACCAATTATCCAAAACTATGGAATATCATTTTCCAAGCCAGCAAAGATGCCAATTGCCAACTCTTCATCACAACCCACTCCAAAGAATGTATCCAAGCCTTCAATGATGCAAATACAGCAGATGAAGGCGCATATTTTGAATTTTACAAAAACCTCAAAAAAAATAAAATTACTGCTCAAAAACTTGATAATCAACAACTAAACTATGCCTTATCTCATGATGGGAGAGTGCGCGGTGAGTAAAAATTTACTGGTTGTTGAAAGCGATAATGACAAATACTTTATCGAAGCATTCATAAAATACCTTAACTTAGATGAAAACATCACAGTCGATACACCCGTTTTAGACACACCAATCTGCAAAATTGATGATTTTGAATGTTTAGGTGGCATAAACAAACTAGGCAATAAATTACACAGAATCAAAGCAAGAATTGAACGCGAAGATATTAAAAAATTGGGCATTATCCTTGATGCCGATAAAGAAGGTATTGCAAAAAGAATCAAATTTATCAATCAAAACTTAAAAGAAAATATTTGCTCTGATGCCACACTTGCAGACATCAACACATTAATAAAAAGTGAAGAATTAGAAGTCGAAATTGCTTGCTATATCACCAATGTTGACGGACAAGGAGAGCTTGAAACCTTGCTCAAAGTCATTAAATCCAAAGATTCTACTTTTGCAGATTGTTTAAACAAATGGCGAGAATGTTTAGAAAATAATGGAAAATCGATAAATGATAAACAATTTGATAAATTCTGGATTAACATTTACCAACGATTTGATACATGCAGCAAAAAAGAACAATATCAAGCCCATAAAAAATGCTCAGGCGAAACCAGTATGAAAAAAGATATTTGGAACTTTGAGCATGAAAAACTGAATGATCTGAGAGTATTCTTACAACTCTTTTCTTGAAAAACACCTCTAAATATTATTATTCAAAACATTTTTGAGCATGAGCAGTTACAGCAACAGCTTTCCCACTCCCTAAGATAGAGAGCGAGAGTATTAGGTTTATTTTAACTAGAGGACAAGATTCAGAATCTAAACAGGTTCAAGCTTTCTAAAAATAATGGAAAAGACCAAAGAGAATTTGATAGTTGTATAAAGAACGTAATTTGGTAGAACGGTTATTTCAAAACATGCTGTAAATTATTATTCATTGCATTGTTTAGTTTCTTCTATCATTTTAGCTCTACTGATTAAGAATGTCCTTAATATGCTGATTGCTGACGGAGTGATAAATGATTTCCATCTGGATCATTAAAAAATGCAAGAGAAATATCTTCGCCTACAGCAGTGACGGGACTAACATCAACACCTCTATCAATAAGCTCCTGACGAGCTTGCTCTATATCAGGCACGACTATTGTTATAGTAGCCCCGCCTGTTCCCACATGAGATGGGTCACAATGAAGCCCTATTGTAGCCTGTGTTTCATTTGGGCTATGCAATTGTCGCCAAGTAGGGATTTTTGTGTATTTTGGATCAACTTCTAAATCAAATACAGATGTATACCAAGAAACACTTTTTTCCATATCTGACACATCTATTTTGATAATAAATGCACTTCCATGAATTTTGCTTAACATAATAAAACCTCCTTAAATATAAAGTGTGTAACACCAACCGATTTTTAGTCTGGTTTTATCTTAAAAAAGCCTACTTACATAGCCCAATAAATCTATAATATCGACGTATTTCTTTAAATAAACTGCAAAAACTAGAATTATTATAAAAAGTCTATATCCTACCTGTGTTAAATTTTAAATATATTACTCTGTCGCTTCTATTGTTTTTAACAATGTTTGCACCACTGTACCAGCCAACATCATTCCAAATAGAGCAGGCATATAAGAAATTGTGCCATTCACCGCACGAGGTCTTCCCCCTTCAACAGGCTGATGTGGTAAAGGCTGACGACCTAACTCCTCAGAATACACCACGGGATAATTGGTTTTTACACCCATATCTTTAAGTCGTTTACGCATTTCTCTCGCTAAAGCACAGTGTTTAGTTTGATTGAGTTTTGCTACTTTAACTTGCGTGACATCAACCCGATTACCAGCACCCATACTCGATGCAACATTCACATTTTGTTGAATACATGAAGCAACCAAAGCCGCTTTACAAGCAATCGAATCAATACAATCCACTACAAAATCAAAATCATTGTTCTGAATTAACTCATCGGTTTGATGCTTTTCCAGAAAATCTGTCATCACAGTTAACTCAATATCTGGATTAATATCGCGTAACCGCTCAGCCATGACTTCCGCTTTGTTCTGGCCTAACGTGGAATTCAATGCAACAAGCTGCCGATTTAAATTAGAAGCAACCACTTCGTCATGATCGAGAATGGTCAAGCGTTTAAAACCTGTGCGGCCAAGCGATTCAGCCACAAAACTACCAACACCACCCAATCCAGCAATAAAAATATGATGGTCAACTAGTTGGTTTAAGACATCTTCAGTTAATAAGATTTCAGTACGAGAAAAAAAATGTTCAGCCATTTGGGGAAATTATAAATTATGAATGACAAGCTGATTTTAAAGCATTGTTTTGGCGTGTCAATATTTTAAAAACCATACAAAACTCAGTGACTAAGTGGTATTTCTGAGCTTGTATGGTCAAAATATTATTTTAGAGAACTGACTGCAAGACGATTACGACCAGTGCGCTTAATAAAAGGCATCAACACCGCGCCACGTCGACCTTTGTTGCTGGAACGGCCTGAATTGTAATCCACCCAACGCCAGTGAATACGAGAAGGCGTAATGGGTCTTGGAGATTGACGATCTAACATCTTAATCAACTCACCCCAGACTACCATTGCACCTTCACCACCACTTAAATAAATCGGTCGGTTATCATCACGGCCTAGCCACGTTACTACAGAGTATTGGCTATCAAACCCAGCAAACCAACTATCACGCAAATCGTTACTGGTACCCGTTTTCCCTGCAATCACACGATTTGTTTTTAAAGTATTAAATACTTTTTTACCCGTGCCGCGTTGTACAGCTTGCTGAAGTGCATAATTAAGTAAAAATACATGCTCAGGCTCAAAACGTGGCTCTACTGAAATCGCATAACGCTGTAATGGCTGGCCTCGATGATCTAACACATCTCGAATAGAACGCAATGGCACACTAAAACCACCACTGGCTAATGTTTGATACATTTGCGCCACTTCCAGCGGAGACATGGAAATACTACCTAATAAAGTTGAAGGATAAATCTTAAAGTCTTTATCAAGCCCCATATGTTGCATGGTTTGCTTAATTTTACGCAGCCCAAGATCCATGCCTAAACGCACAGTTGCTAAGTTATACGAATTGGCTAATGCTTTATGTAAACTAACTTTACCATGTGAGCGACGGTCATAGTTGCGTGGCTTCCATACTTCACCTGTTCGATAATCTGTCCATTCATATGGACTATCATCAATCATCGTATTCAGCGAATATCGCCCATCATTTTCTAAAGCAGCGAGATAAATGGCCACTTTTGCCAATGAGCCAATTTGTCGCACTGCATTTAAAGGCCGATTAAACCCTGCAAACTTAGAATCACGCCCATTCGCCATTGCCATGACTTCACCATTTTCACTATTGGTGACAACCATCGCACCTTGTAAGTTTCGCGTTTTCCTGTTTTCACGTTCTAATTTACGAATGCCCTGTGTCATCGCTTTTTCAGATTGACGTTGCATAATTGGGTCTAAGGTTGTAAAAATCTGTAACCCTTCCGAACGCAAATCTTCTTCACGATAATCTTGATGTAATTGATGTCTAACTAGACTTAAAAATCCGGGGTAAGGCGAGACCCGATCACGAATTTGTTTGGTAACATTTAATGGCTCAGCCTTCGCAAGGTTAGCTTGCTCTAAAGTAATTTTTCCCTGAGCATGTGTCATATCGATCACTATATTGCGCCGTTCTAATGCACGCTCTTTAAAACGCCTAGGGTTAAACTGGGATGCACCTTTGACTAAGCCAACAAGTAAGGAAACTTCGGATTGTTTCAATTCTTCTAAAGGTTTATCAAAATAGAACCATGAAGCCATACCAAAACCATGAATCGCTCGATCACCATCTTGACCTAAATAAACCTCATTCAAATAGGCTTCTAGAATTTCTTCTTTACTGTAATGCCACTCAATTAACAAGGCCATCACAGCCTCATTGAGTTTACGAGCAAGGGTTCTTTCAGAAGTTAAGTAAAAGTTTTTAATGAGCTGCTGCGTAATCGTACTACCACCCTGAGCAAGACGACCCGCTTTCACATTAGCCAGCATTGCACGCATGATACCCCTAAAACTAATACCATTATGTTCAAAAAATTGCCTATCCTCTGTTGCGATCAGAGTGTTAATCAAATTTTGAGGTACATCTTTTAACTGAACTAAAATACGATCTTCATTATGTGTGGGGTAAATTTTACCAATCAGCCGTGGCTCTAGCCTCGTTAAAGCATAAGACTTGCCTGAATCAATACTTTGAATGCTTGATACATTGTTATTACGGAAACGAATTTTTAAACGACGTGATGGCTCAACTGCATCCCAGAATTGAAATTTTCGCGTATAAACATAATAGTCTGAACCACGTTTTTTATATGTGCCGGGGGAACTTAATTGATCTGTTGGCTTATAACCAATGGCTTTTAGCTCAGAATGTAACATGTTCGGCGTTAATGGCATGGCCGCGAACAATTCTAATGGACGTGCGTAAACCCGAGCAGGTAAAGCCCAGCGTTTACCTTCAAACTGTTCACGAATTTTGATATCAAGCCAACTGATATAACTAAATGCAGGTGCAATTAATAAGATCAGTAATAACCATCGCCAGCGGAATTTTGAGCGTGGGGCTGCTTTTGGCCGCTGTAACATTCTTTGAGGGCGTGGCGGTCGCCTAGTCGTTCTTGTGGGGCGACGGGGACGATGATTAGAAGGTCTTCTACGTATGCGGTTCATTTGTGTAAACTTGTGTTAAACCATATATAACAAATAGTTATGTTAAAAACCTATACTATTACATAAAGAATCATTGCTTTAATATTGATAATACTAGTCAATTTTATTTAATGTGTATACTACTATAAATAATAATTGTAGACAATTTAATTACTTTAGATTTTTATCTAATTGAAACAAGGCTCTGTTTATAACTGAATGCCACGAGGAAATAGAGGTCAATCTAGCTATATTTTTCACTAAAAACAGACAATATTTTTTTATGGTGCAGAATGAATGCCTATTAAATTTAAGCAAGAAGATTTAAATCTATGGAAAGGGCATAAAATCAGATTTTTTTCACTTACTTAAGGCAAAAAAAGCTTGACATTAATAGCGTGAAATTTCATAATTTGCAGTTTTATTAAACCGTTTGAGTTTGTGGAGCAGCCCTAAATGAAAACCTTTAGCGCGAAGCCAGCGGAAGTGAAGCGTGACTGGTTTGTGATTGACGCAGAAAATATGGTTCTAGGTCGTTTAGCGACAGAAGTAGCACGTCGTTTACGTGGGAAGCATAAACCAGAATATACACCGCATGTAGACACAGGTGATTATATCATCATTGTAAATGCAGAAAAAGTACGAGTAACAGGACGTAAAGAAACAGATAAAATGTACTATCACCATACTGGTTTCCCAGGTGGTATTAAAGGTATGTCATTAGATAAAATGAGAGCTTCACATCCTGAGCGTATTATTGAAAAAGCAGTAAAAGGTATGTTGCCTAAAGGTCCTTTAGGACGTGCCATGTTACGTAAATTAAGAGTGGTTGAAGGGTCTGAGCATAACCATGCGGCGCAACAACCAATTACTTTGGCACTATAAGCAGGTTAACAAAAGATGGAACAGTTTTACGGTACAGGTAGACGCAAGAACTCTAGTGCACGCGTATTCGTACGCCCTGGTGATGGTAACATCACTGTTAATGGTAAAAGCTTAGAAGATTATTTCGGTCGTAAAACAGCACGTATGGTTGTTCGCCAACCTTTAGACGTTGCTGATATGCATGATCGTTTTGATGTATACGTGACTGTAGAAGGTGGCGGTACAACAGGACAAGCTGGTGCGATTCGTCATGGTTTAACCCGTGCGTTAATTGAGTATGATGAAAGTTTGCGTTCTCCGTTACGTAAAGCAGGTTTCGTTACTCGTGATGCTCGTGAAGTTGAACGTAAGAAAGTTGGCTTACACAAAGCACGTAAACGTCCTCAATACTCAAAACGTTAAGTTGTTTTCTTCAGTACAAGGTGGCTCTTTCAAGTTGCCTTGTATTGTCCTCAAATCCTTCCTACCATTAAATTTACCCTCTCCTCATATTATTCAGTTACATAGATAACATAATATTCACTTGTTTTTACCTGACTAAACTTAACTAATCTTGTTTGGTTTCTTTTGTATCTTATTTAAACTCATTATACTTATTGACTGGTCGGCATAGAACAAAATAAAACCCTCTCATGCCTTAAATACTTGGCGACAAGCTATGTTTATTGGTATGATGCAACCAATCTACTCTCTACACTTAAATAACAATACTGACAATAAGCTTAAAATATATACCAATGTAAATTAATAACATGTATTTGAATTATTTTTGCATATTTCTAGTATTGAACTATATTATCTATATCAAATAAAAATTTGTTCTGTGCGAAACAAAAAGCGTTTATACCTTACAATTCGTACTATATCTGGAGCTTTATTTAAATAGTCAGCATGGCCAATTTCGTACTGACATTCGTGAAGGAATAAAAGTTATGTCGCACGCGATACTAAACGCCCCTGAAGCAACAAAAGCATTACAAGCCGCTTTGCGCAAAATATTGAAAGGTGTTGCACGCTTAGTGTTACGGTTTGGCTTGTCATATGAAGAATTTGATGAATTGGCTAAGCAAGCTTTTATTGAAGTGTCAGAACAAGAATTGGCTTTACCGGGGCGCAAACAGACAGATTCTCGAATTGCAGTAGTTACAGGCTTATCGCGCAAAGAAGTAAAGCGTTTACGTGCTGTAGAAAAAGATACAACTGAGCACACAACACCTGTGCAATATAACCGTGCAGCACGGGTTTTAAATGGCTGGTTACGCCATAGAGATTACCAAGACCCCGCAGGTAGTCCACTTGTATTACCTATCGAAGGAGACAAGCCAAGTTTTACCAGTTTGGTTCGAGCACATGGTGGTGATATTCCCGTTAGAGCCGTATTAGATGAGTTAGTGCGTATTGGTTCTGTTGTCCGCCAAGATGATGGTAATGTTCGTGTTGTACATCAGGCCTATGTGGTTGCAGGTGATATTGCTGATAAATTAGCGATTCTGGGTACTGATGTGATGTTGCTTATGGATACGATTAGTCATAATTTAGATAGTGATTCAGAAAAGGCTTATTTGCAACTTAAATTATCTTACGATAACCTACCACAAGAAGCTATTCCCCTATTACAACGTATTTCTGCAGAAGATGGACGTATTTTGTTACAACAGCTAAATCGTTGGTTTGCCGATAAAGACCGTGATACAAATCCCGAGGCCTTTCAAGGTGAAGGTCGTTATTATGCGGGCGTTGGCATTTATTTCTTCTGCCGTGATTTGGACAAATCATCATCATGAAACAGCATTTGATTCACTTTATTTGGGTATGTATTGCCCTACAACTATCAGCATGTGGCGGCGACGGACTTAGTAATCTTGCTGATGGTGGCATCGATGGCACAGGCTTAGGTGTTGGGCCTATTTCAGGGTTTGGTAGTATTTTTGTCAATGATATTAAATATGAAACTGAAAATACCCAAGTCATTATCAACGGACAAACAAGCAATACCGATCAACTTAAACTAGGCATGTATGTTTCTGTGGAAGGAGCACAAGATACACAGGCGAAAACAGGGGCTGCACAACGTGTAGACTATAGAGATACACTACGTGGTCAAGTCAATTTTATCAGTTTAGAAGGTCAAACCATTCGTATCTTAGGTCAAACTGTACGTATCACTGTTGATACTTATCGTTATGGTTTTTCTGATTTAAATGAGTTGAAAGTAGGTGACACAGTAAGAATCAGTAGCCCTGCCCTGTCAACATTAGGCAATAATATCACTGCAAATATGATCGAACGTTTACCTAATGCAGAAGAAACATCGATATTGACGGGAACGATAGCTAACTTAGATACAACGACACAAAGCTTTTTTATTGCAGGTTTGCAGATTAATTTTGCAGATATTGACTCACTCACATTACAAAATGGTATGACTGTTGAGGTGCAAGGCGAAGCCATTCCGAGAAGACCTTTTAGAGCCACACAAATCAATGAAGTTCAGTTCAATACTTTGCCTGAAAATACAACGGTTAATATGGTTGGCAATGTAACACGCTTTGAAAATTTTCAAGATTTTGCAGTACAGTATCGAAATGTACGCTTGTCAGCAAATTTAGCCCGAGATGTGCAAAACGTGCTTAAACTGGGTGTCCGAGTACGTATCTCTGGCCAGACTGATAGTCAAGGTATTGTGAATATTTCAGAAATAAAAGTATATGAGAGCAATGGTTTATCAGGCACACCAAATGACTTGTTATTACGAGCCAGCGGCAATCTATACGCAGTTGACTTAAATAAAAACATAGTCAGTATCTCAGGTATTCAGGCAAAGCTAAGCCCCAGAACCACTTACAGAGATATTTCAGGCACAAAACCTAATTATAATACCAGAGATTTAAGAACAGGAGACTATATCACCATTGTTGGCCAACCTAATCAAGCAGGTGAGTTTGAAGTACTCAGGTTGCAGTACGAGCCATTTGTACAAGGTTTACAGCGTCAATACCAAGGCTTAAGCACCAATATTGACTCGTTAAATCAACAACTTTACATACTAGGCAAACCTATACTGACGATTGCAAGCACATTGTATGTTGATTTGTCTCAGCTAAAGGATTTTAAACTACCTCCTCCGGGAGTTAGCATTGTGCCACCAAGAGGTAATGAAGTGAGTGCAGCCGAATTCTTTCAACGCCTTGAAGCCAAATCACAATATTTAGTCAATGTGCTAGGTGGTGAGCAAAACGATATTGTTGTTGCGAAAACACTTATTTTACTGCCTTTTACGCTTGAATCTGATTAATAAAGGGGGTGTCTCATATTATGTAAGCTGAAAAATGTTTTTCACGCATAATATGAGATAGGTCAAATTATTAAAAATCTCTGGTATCTGAAAAACTGCTTTACTTAAACCTAGCTAAGCTATTATAATTATTCGTTTAACTATTTTCGGTGTTAATACTAACAATACACTAAAAAACGAAGGTTCATTAGTGTTTAGCGGTGTTAACTTTTTATATTCAGATTTAGGGAGGATAGGTTTTCCAATGCCAACTGTCCGTGTAAAAGAAAATGAACCATTTGAAGTAGCAATCCGTCGTTTTAAACGCTCTTGTGAGAAAGCGGGTATCCTCGCCGAAGTTCACCGCCGTGAATTTTACGAAAAACCAACCTCTGTTCGTAAACGTAAAGCAGCTGCAGCTGTTAAGCGTCATATCAAAAAAGTAATGCGTGAAAGTGTTCGTCGCGAACGTCCTTACTAAAAATTCTTTGTTTTAACCAGCCGTGATAAACATCATGATGAATGTGGAAAAACGTGCTGGTAAACACACTGTAAAAGATTATGGCTGATACATTAAAGCAACGTATTCAAGAAGATATGAAAACTGCAATGCGGGCAAAAGAAAAAAGCCGTTTAGCAGTAATTCGTTTAATTCAAGCCGCGATTAAGCAAAAAGAAGTCGATGAGCGCATTGAGTTAGATGATACGCAGGTGATTGCTGTACTAGATAAAATGCTGAAGCAACGCCGTGACTCTATTGAGCAGTATGAAAAAGCAGAACGACAAGATTTAGCTGACCAAGAAAAATATGAAGTTGGTATTATTCAAGCCTATTTGCCACAACAGCTAACTGAAGCTGAATTAAATGACATCATTGAGGCTGTGATTGCTGAAATAGGTGCGGAAAGTATCAAAGATTTAGGTAAAGTCATGGGAATGATTAAGCCTAAAGTACAAGGCCGTGCTGATATGAAAGCCGTTAGCCAGCAAATTAAGCAACGTTTAAGCGCGTAAAAACGCAATGCTTTTAACTGGCAGTCATGTATGTTTACAAACTGCCAGCCCCACCTTTTAATCTTGTTTATACCACCACGTCCGAATCAACCACTCTGTTGCAGTGTAATACAAAGGTAATTGTTCAGGATAACCAAATTTATCCCAATACGCTAAACGGTGGTGTCCACTATACCAATTTGGCATCGTGTATTCACCAAATAACATCACCCGATCCAATGCTTTCACTGCAGTAACTAACGCTTCGCGATTTTCTGCATAAATCACTTTTTCAATCAATGCGTCAACCACAGGATTTTTTAAACCGATTAAATTTTGTGAACCTTGACGATCTGCGGAATCTGAGTGCCACATGAATAACAACTCATTCCCCGGAGATTGTGATTGGCCAAAAATCGTAACCACCATATCAAAATCGAAAGACTCTTGACGTTGTTGGTATAAAGCCGCATCGACTGCACGATAGTGAATTTTAATCCCTAATTTTTCTAAATTACGTGCAAACGGGGCTAAAATCCGCTCAAATGCGCGTTGGAATAGCATCACTTTAAATTCTAGCTTTTGACCTTTTTCATTTTGTAATACACCATCTTTGACTTTCCAACCTGCTTCATTTAATAATTTTTTAGCTTGTCGTAAGTTTTTACGCAATGAATTAGGAGCAGATGTGGAAACAGGTTGCCATGCTTGAGTTAATGCCTCTTGTGGGAAAATATCAGAGTATTTCTTTTGTAGCGGTTTGAGTAACGCTAATTCTGCTTCTGTTGGCTCTCCTACTGCTGCAAGATCGCTGTTACTAAAATAGCTATTGCAACGCTCATATTGATTATAGAATAAGTTTTTGTTTGCCCATTCAAAATCAAACGCTAAGTTAATCGCTCGGCGCACCCGCACATCTTGGAAAATTGGGTTACGCATGTTAAACACAAAGCCTTGCATACCTGCATTATTTTTATGCGTAAATTCTGATTTTAAGATTTGTTTATTATCAAATTTAGTCCCTTCAAAATCACGTGCCCATTGCTTGGAGTTATAAACGGCCATCACGTCGAACTCACCTGCTTTCAGTGCTTCTAATGCAATGCTGCTGTCTTTGTAATATTTTACTGTGACTTTATCAAAGTTGTACATGCCTTTGCGTACAGGTAAATCTTTCGCCCAGTAGTCATCATTGCGTTTGTAAGTGACATATTTGCCGCCTTGATATTTTTCAATCGTGTAAGCACCGCTACCCATTAAGCCATCTAGTACTAATTCTGAAAATTCACCTTCTTTAGTTTGTTTGAATATAGGGATTTCAGCAGTGACAAGATGTAATTCAGGGTTGATCTTGTTAAAGTAAAAGGTCACGGTTTGGTCATCAATCACTTTGGCTTCGCGGATACCGTTCCAGTAAATGCGGTATCTTGGGTGTGCCTGTTCACTTTTCAACGTATCGAATGAGAATTTGACATCTTGTGCAGTGATTTTTGAGCCGTCGGAAAAACGGGCTTTCGGATTGAGTTTAAAAGTTACTGATAGTTTGTCTTCAGCCAATTCAATATCTTTGGCAATCAGGCCGTATAAGCTAAAGGGTTCATCTAGGGCTTGTGACATAAGACTTTCAAAACGTAACTCACCAGTAAAACCCTCTGCTAAACCTTTTAAGACAAAAGGGTTAAAGCTATCAAAGTTACCAAGATTGTAAATGAGTAATTCACCACCCTTGGGTGCATTGGGATTGATATAGTCAAAGTTTTTAAAATCATTAGCATATTTGGGGGTATAGCCCAGTGCTGCAGAGGGAGCGGCTTGTAATGAGGTTGTATAAAACAGTGACAGAAATAGAATGAAAATATAATGCATAATAGAATCCTTTAAAAACTAGCAAATTTTTTGTAATTTTTCGTTTTAACTTTACCATTGACAAAAATGATGTCGACCTTTGCTTCATTTGTTTCCCACACCATGCTTGTACCTGAGAGTCCATCTATGATTCCAAACCATGACCCTGTACTGATGCTATTGGAGTCGGTAGGTTCACCAAGCAATGTTAGGACTTGTTGCTCTGACATGCCTTCTCTTATTTTAGCAAAGTTTTCATGGGTCAATTTTGTGGTTGCGCAACCTGTTGTCAGTATCATGAACAACAGTAATATTGCCGTCAGTCTATTTGCATATGTTTGGGGCATAAAAACTCCATTCAGGTGGTGTATTATAACTGTTGTTTTTGTAATTGTATGAATTATAAAGGTAAGAGGATATTTTTTTAGACCGCAACATCCTCTTACGACTGACCTAAATAATATGGCATATCGCTTGCGATAGTATAGACAGCCATAGGGGAACTACTCCTACCTAGCTCCCTTAAGGTTAGGTACTTTGGGTGCTGGTCACACCCAAGTGTACCGCCAATTTTTTATTTTGCCCATAGTGCAATTCAATTCCGACTCTCTAAAACTATCTTTTTCAGTCTTTGTTTTTCAAAATCCCAATAAGCTCGTTTTATTCTTTAGTTTTTGCTGCGCGCGTTGATTTTTCAAATTATCTGAATCAAAACTTTACCTGATTTTAAAGCACAGTAAACAGCATAATATTGTGCAGCAATTCGCCGTTCTCCAATGAATAATTTTCATATACACCCAAACCACTCACACACAGACTTTTCCTGTTGTTAATAAGTGCTTAAAGTTTCATCAAGTTATTTATGAGGTTATATCTGACTTTATTTACAGTTAATCAAGCCATCTAAATATGATTTGTTTTGAAATAGCTTAAATGTATATTGATTTAAACATATCAGTAACCATTCTTAATTTAAGTTTTTAGACAACATTTGAAGATTATTTATCCGTTCTATTGCCTTTGTACAACGAGTTTAATCCTTAAAATTGACAATATTGCTATCATAAAAACCTGAAACATCTAAGTCGCAGCACAAGCACAAAATCATTTAGTATTTAAAAATAAATAAGTCTTAATTTTTTTGTTCATTTTCTGTATCCTGTGTGCTTTCACCCATTGATTGACAAATAGTTATTGTATGGTCGAAGACGAAATTGAAATCGAAAACATAGAAATCCAGCTTCTACTTCAAGCCATTTATCTTAAATATGGTTATGATTTTCGTAATTATGCAAAGGCCTCGATTAAACGCCGAATCCACCATCGTATGAATAAAGAAGGCATCGAAAGTGTTTCTATGATGCAATATAAAGTGTTATACGATGTCGCCTTTTTTGAGCGTTTACTATTGGATATGTCAATTAATGTCACTGAGATGTTTCGTGATCCTAATTTCTATCTTGCATTGCGCAAGTTTGTGATTCCGAAATTACGTGAGCAATCCTATATTAAAATATGGCACGCTGGCTGTTCTACAGGTGAAGAAGCCTATTCAATGGCCATTTTGCTGAAAGAAGAAGGCTTGTATGATAAAACCCAAATTTATGCCACAGATATGAATGAAGTGGTATTAAAGCAGGCGAAGGAAGGCATTTTTTCAATCCGCAAGTTACAACAATATACAAGCAACTATCAAAAAGCGGGCGGTCAAGAAGCATTTTCAAATTACTACACAGCACACTATGACCATGTCGTCATGGATAAATCTTTAAAAGAAAATATCTTGTTTTCCGACCATAATTTAGCGGTCGATGGTGTGTTTGGTGAAATGCATTTGATTTTGTGCCGTAATGTATTGATTTATTTTAATCGTGATTTGCAAAATCGTGTCATTGGCTTATTTTTCGATAGTCTTGCGCCAAATGGAATGCTGTGTTTAGGCTCAAAAGAAAGCCTACGTTTATCTGAATATGCCTATGACTTTGATTATTTAGCCAGAGATGAGCAAGTTTATATCAAAAAGAATGATGTGCATTGTCCACGTATGCCCGCACAAAAAGAAATTGTAGAATAAATAATGCATTAAGCTACATGCCATATATTCTGAAATAGAAGAGGGTTGAATAATAAGGCAATGGTCGTTTTAAAATAAAAACTGCTTTGTGGCGTTGATTATAAGAATAAAGGAAAACCCAAAAGCGAGTGAATGCACTAAAATACAACATGAATTCAACAGACCATGTTACGATTCAGTTTATTAAATCAACATTGGAATAGGAAGGCTTCAATATGACATTCCAAATCCTATGTTTATATGAAAACCCAGTGCAACAAACAGCCAAACGGAGACCCTCGTCATGCTAATAAGCCTCTATTTTTGGATTACTGATAAATTAAATTGGTTTGGTACATTTTTACCGCAAATAGGCATTCGTACATTGCTGGCTTGGGAGTTTTGGGAGTCGGGCTATACTAAGTTCACAGGCGATAACTGGTTTGCTCATATTCAAGATAAATTTCCGTACCCGTTTAATATTGTACCTGTCGAAATCAGTTGGCAAATGGCAACATGGTTTGAATTAGTTGGCGCAATTGCATTATTAATTGGTTTAGGTACGCGCTTCTTCTCAGTTTCATTGATGATTTTAACCATCGTCGCAACAATTAGTGTACATGTACCAGCAAACTGGGATAGCCTGTCAGAATTATTTAAATATGGTTATGACATTTGTAATAGCAGCGGTGGTAACTTCAAACTACCATTGATGTACATGATCTTATTCTTACCATTATTGTTTAGCGGTGCAGGCAAAGCCAGTGTTGATTATTGGCTTGCACGCAAATTTATGAAAGACCCTGATTATGTAGACGGCGATATTCATAAATAAGCTATTACCAATGAGTGTGCCCATCTATTTTTAGCATGATGATAGGCACATTCATCTACTACATTTTATAGCAGCTTCCTTCTTCAAGATTATACTTTCTGCAAATATCAGTACTGTCTACAAACGATGATTACCTGTCCTAATATCTAAAATAGAAACATCTCTTCTCAATATATTTTGCTTTCCAAATAGTTCTTAACAATACAATTTAGACATTTAAATGAAATAAATGAAGATAGAAAAAGCCTAGGATTTGGAGGGCGTTAACCTTTTAGATCGCGTTTCATACCATTAAGTCTATTGGGTAATATGGATAGCTTGAAAATCTAATAATCACCACTACACTGGTAAGTAACTTCCTCCTTTTTGACGGATTGTACCCATCTCGTAAGGTCTAGCGGATGGGTACTTTTTTACTTATTCCTCATCAGAAAAATCAAAAATCAAATCATCAATCGGCTCTTGAATATAATGACCTTGTGCAAAATCGACCTCGCACGACCAGAGCACAGTTAAACTATTCGCATCTTCCACCGCTTCTGCAATTGTCTTCATGCCAAGCTCATGGGTTTTCTTCACAATATCTTCAATTGCTTTCTGATTTTCAGCATTTTCACTACCGCCTAAACCTTTAGTAAATGAGCTATCAATTTTGACATAATCCACAGGTAAATGACGTAACGTAGTTTCATAATTCAAACCTGTACCAAAATGCTCTAGAGCCGACTGACAATTCATAGATTTCAACGCAGTCATAAATGCTTTGGCTAATTTGACCTGACTAATCGCACTGGATTCGCTGATTTCAACAATCACGCGATCTCCCGGTACTTGGGCTGCTTTTAACAACTTACGAATAAATAATAAAACACTTTCATCTCGAATCGATTGATCTGATAATTTAATAAATAAATGTGTAGGTTCGCCCTGTTTTTCTTTTTCGGCAATTTTAGCCAAACTCTCTTTCAAAACCCACTTATCTAAGTCTGTCACCATATTGGCTTGTTCAGCTGCATTGAATAAATCAGCAGTGGGCACAGGTTGCCCTTCAGAATCTTGCATACGTAAAAAGACTTCATAAATCGCTTGAGTCTCATCATGCAAACTGACAATAGGTTGGAAGCGTAACGATAAACGATTTTCATCAAATGCGGTTTCAATTAGCTTGGCCACATCACTATTTTTATGCTCCTTGTCTGCACCTGCTTTACTGACCACAGCTTTGTATACATTAAAGCCATTGCCGCCTTTTCGCTGCATTTCAGTACAAGCGGCGTGCGCATCGCTTAAAACCCCTTGCGGTGTAGCAGAGGAGGCCAAAACCAACGCAATACCAACACTACATGTTGCAACTAAAGTTTGATCACCAATTTCAGTCACTTGAGATTCAACTGCTTTGCAGATTTTCTGAGCTAAAGCTCCCGCATATTTAACATCTTTGTCGGGAATTAAAATGGTGAAAGCACTGTCATTGAAGCGTGCCACACTGCCACCATCACCGACTTTTTTCAAAAGCTTACCAATGTTTTGAATCACAGGATCAGCCCCACCAACACCCACACGGTCACGAATGGAAACAAAATCATCAATCATGACGTATAAAAGCACACTGCGCACGTGCTCAGCCATGGCTTTAGCCAACGCCTTTTCAAGTAAAGCAAGGAAATGTTGGCGATTGAATAGACCTGTAAGCTGATCGCGGCGACTGACTTCTTTTAATTGACGTTCTAATTCTTCACTTTGAGATTGGTCACGAATAATGACTTGAATACAAGGCTCGCTGTCATACCGTGCATGACTGACTTCCATTTTAAATTTGAAACGTTTATTGTTGGACTTGAGACCTTCTAAATTGATATTGCGTTCTTCCTCTTTGGTGTCCGCCATAAAGTCGCGCATGAACTCTTTAAAATTGGCTTGGTCGTTCATTGCCACCAAATCCATGATCGGCACGCCTTCCATATCTTCTAGCTTTTTATAGCCAAACATATCTAAATAGCTTGGATTCGCGTGAATGTGCATACCATCATGAACATAGGCAATTGCATCACGAGACGTTTCTAACAACATCTTGTTGTGCTTTTGACTGTCTTTATAGAGTTGCTCTAATTGACGGCGTTTACGACGTTCTGCAAGATTTTCCAGTTCTAAGCCTACTACTGTTTGTAAACAGGTCTCAGGGCTATCAGGCACAACTTGTTTAGCACCCGCAGCAAGGGCTTCTGCAATCACTTGGCCATCCATTTCTTCGGTAATGACCACAATGGGAATATCTTGCTTGGCTGTTTTGACAATTTCACATACGGTGGTTGCAGTCAGCTCATAAATTTCAGGATCGCCAATACGAGGAACGGTAATAATTAAATCCCATTCTTGTTGGGCTAAGGCATCTTGTAAATCTTCATCATCTTCAATGTGCTTAGGACGGATAGGAAAACGTGCTTTACGTAGTCGATTCAGAATGACCTCAGCATCGTTGGCAGATTCCTCAATCACAATTAAGCGGATAATGTCATTCTGTATCACACTGTTTCTCCTTGAAAATACCAGTATCCATGCGCCAGTCTGGGTGTTACGTTGATTATAGTACAATTACCTGTTAAGTCGACCTGACTTAAGGTTGAGGGTAAAAGCTTTTATACCATGCGGCAAACTGGGCAACACCATACTCAACCGAAGTTGTGGGTGAATAATCAAAATCTTGTTGTAGTAGTGTAGTATCTGCAAAGGTCTTTAAGACATCACCTGCTTGTAATGGCTGTAAATCTAGCTTTGCTTTCAGACCCAAATGTTTCTCTAATAGCTCAATATAATACATGAGACTGACAGCACGACTACTACCTATGTTGTAAATTCGATAAGGTGCTTGACTGCTAGAAGGTATGGGGTCTTGGGGATTCCATTCAATATTTTTTTGTGCGGGCTGGTCGATAACATGCTCAACTCCATCAATAATATCATCAATATAAGTGAAGTCTCGAACCATTTCACCATGATTGTAGACAGGAATAGGTTGACCTGCTGCCATCAAATTAGCAAATTTAAATAATGCCATATCAGGGCGCATCCAAGGGCCATAAACAGTAAAAAACCGCAATCCTGTGCAAGCTAAATCATATAAATGTGCATAACTATGTGCCATCAATTCATTGGCTTTTTTGGTTGCAGCATAAAGGGAAATTGGATGGTCAACACTGTCGGACTCACTGAAAGGCTGTTTTACATTTGCGCCATAAACAGAACTGGATGAAGCATAGACCAAGTGTTTAACATGAGTTTGGCGACAACCTTCTAAAATGTGCCCGAACCCTGTGAGATTGGTATCAAAATACAATTCTGGATGGTCGATTGAGTAGCGAACGCCCGCTTGAGCTGCTAAATTTACCACTACATCAAACTGATGTTGCTCAAATAATGCTCGGATTGCCGCTCTATCAGTAATATCCAGTTGTTGAAAATGAAATTGTTCAAACGGTGTTAAACGATCAAGACGGGCTTGTTTTAACTCAACAGCATAATAATCATTCAAATTATCAATACCGCAAACAGTATCCCCACGTTTTAATAGACGCTGTGCCAGTGCTGAACCAATAAAACCCGCAACGCCTGTCACTAAAATTATTGCCATTGATGCTTACCAACCAAGCTTGCAAAAACACTTAATTCTACTCATTTCAAAATTAATAAGCAAAGTTGTAACCAGATTTATGTTGGCCATAATGGCTATCCAATTTGTTAAAAATACTCATACTAGAATTGAGTAAGTGAGATCAAGAAAAGTTGTCGCTATTTTTATCGCTTTTGCTGTCATAAAAATAGGTTAGCTTTGATGTCATTCATCAATCTTGGTAGCGATGCTATTGTTAATTGCTTTATAATAGCTTGTTGACGATAAGCGACTGGTATTGGACGTTCAGGAATGATTAAACAAAATCAAAAAATGAAAATCACAGACCCTTACTTAAAAGAGCGCGTTAGGCTATCTGGAGAAAAGCGTTCAGGTGGGGGGTGGTTTATCTGGTTACTGCTGCTTGCAGGGCTGGGTGGTGGCGGCTATTATTTTTATCCACAACTAAAACCACATGTTCAACCATTGGTTGCAGAAGTACAACAACAAATTGAAGCATTGACCAAATCAGAATCATCTGCTGAACCTGTTAAAGTAGCAAGTAATACGGGTGCAGCAGCAGAAAATACTGACATTCAAACTGAGCCTGCTATATCCCAACCTGAATCAAAACCTATTGAGCCTGTTATTGATGAAACTGTTGCAACACCAAAAGAGCAAGTAGATGCATCAAATACAGAAACTATCGCCACAACATCCAATACAGCACCACCAACTCAAGAAGCAATCCCAACAGTGGTGAAGCCTGAACCTATCGTAGAAACAGTGGCTCGTCCTGAAGTGGAAAAAACCGTCAAACCCGTTGAAAAAAAACCTGTAGAAGCTGTAGCACAACCTGAATCAGCGAATACTGTTAAAGCACCTGCACCTGAGCAAGAAGCAAAACCTGAGAAAACCCCATTGTCAGAAGTAGCTGTTACAACTGCATTGCCTCATGAAATGCCAGCCGATACAAAACAACCTGTAGCAGCCAAGCCTGAAGTCATAGAGTCTAAACCTGAATTAACCCCTCAACAACAGGCGCAAGTTAAAAGATTAGTGTCAAAAGCCAAAGTACAATTACGCCGCTTACGTTTAACAAGACCTGAAGGCGATAACGCTTATGCAACCTATCAAGCATTACAAAAGTTAGATCAGGAAAAAGCCAATGAAGTTTTAACCAGTATCGTCGATTGGTATCAAGCAGAAGCGCAGAAAAACTTAAAAGAAGGCTGGATTGCTTACCCTAAAAATCGCAATGCCATGATTGTGTACCAGCGTTTACAAAAACTTGCCCCTGAACATGAAGGTACAAAAAACTTATTAAAAGAGATTTTACTGGCACTTAAAGCACGGGTTGATATTCACTTAGAGCGCGACAACATCACGAAACCAAAAAATGACAATGCCTATGTCAATGCTCGCTTAATGTACAACACCGCTCCACAACATGAAATTACACAAGCCAGTTTAGCCGATGTTGAAAAGCGTATGTTAGAAATCGCTGACAGACAAATTGCACGGAAAAAATTCACCACACCAGAAGATGATAGCGCGTACCAAACTTATAAAATCATGTTACGGATGAATCCTGAGAGTGAAAATGCAAAACAAGCAATTGTTGCATTGGCCACTCGCTATTATGATTTGGCTAAGAAACGTCAACGTCAAGGTCGTATCACAGCCGCAAAATCACTGGTTGAGCGTGGGTTATCCATTGATCCTGAGCATGAGCGATTAAATGCCCTACAACAAGTATTAGGCGATTAATTTTTATCAAAAGACAGTTGTAGAGATCAGTATGTCAATCTTATATAGATTTTTGACTTCACTCTATTTCTGTTTTTTTGTCCAATGTCTTTCGTACCTTTAAATCGATTATTTTGTCAATAAAAAGCCATCACTGTATGATATATTGCCTTTTTGTATAATTGCAGCATATACAAGATTTGTAAAAAACCAGAAAGGTTGACTGGATGCAACAAGATTTTACTCAAGCACTGACATATTTTATTGAATTAATCAGAGAGGCTGTTAATGCTTTAAAATCTTATTTGCTCAACCATCCTTTAGAAGTTTTTATCATTATCTGTGCTATGGTGGTGGGGTTTATTTTATTTTATTATTTACCTAAAATTCTGGCAGCATTGTATAAAGACCTGATCCAGCTTTTTAAGATTCTGATGCGCTGGGCTGTTGTGGGCATTATTGTTATATTTTCTATTTGGATAGTATCCACTTTTCCCACCACTTGCGGACTGATTAATCAGCATTTAGGTACTAACCTTGAGTGTAATAAATCTAAATGAAGATTAAAAATATAACTATTAACAAAACCATGATTTATTTTCACTTATAGCTCTTGAATCAAGTCTATTTATCCCCATAAAAAATCTCTTAAATATTCTAGGTAAATGAATCCAGACTTTACACCTTTTTGGGAGTCAATATGACAAATACGGTGCAACCAGAAAACGAAGATAAAAAACAAGCTGAACCAGTAGAAGCAGCTGTAGTAGAAGAAAAAGTAGAAGCAGTTGAGCAAACTGAAACAGCAGAAACAACAGCAGACGATGCAAAAGAAGCGCAAGCAGAAGAAGTGTCAGCAGAAAGTTTAAAAGCTAAATTAATGGAAACTGAAGCCAAATTAGCGGCTGCTGAGAAAAAAGCACAAGATAGCTGGGATGCATTAGTACGCCAAAAAGCAGAATATGAAAATCTACAAAAACGTACTGAACGTGACATTGAAAAAGCACGTAAGTTCGCGTTAGAAAAATTTGCCAATGCATTATTACCTATTCGTGATAATTTAGAGTTAGGTATTGAAGCAGCAAACAAGCCTGACACACAAGTAGATGCGGTCATCGAAGGCATGGATTTAACTGATAAAGCCTTAATCGACGTGTTAAACAAATTTGGTATCGAAGAAATCAATCCTCAAGATCAGAAATTTGATCCAGAATGGCATGAAGCAATGGCAATGCAACCGATTCCTAATGTAGAAGACAACATGGTCGTCATCGTACATCGTAAAGGTTACCACCTTAATGAGCGTTTATTACGTCCTGCTCAAGTCGTGGTTGCTAAACAGGCTTAATCTCAAAAAGATTTAAAAATTGATAACGCCATGAAATAAAGCTGAAAAATAGCTTGAAAATACAGCTTCGCACCCTTAACTAATCATGGCAGAAAAGAACAACTTACTAAGGAGTAAATAATGGGCAAAATTATTGGTATTGACTTAGGAACGACCAACTCTTGTGTGGCAATCCTAGAAGGTAAAAATCCTCGCGTCATCGAGAATAGCGAAGGGGCACGTACAACACCTTCCATCGTGGCATTTACCAATGATGATGAAGTGTTAGTTGGTCAATCTGCAAAGCGTCAAGCGGTCACTAATCCAACCAATACATTGTTTGCGGTCAAGCGTTTAATCGGTCGTAAATTCGCTGATCAAATCGTACAACGTGACATCGATATGGTGCCTTACAAAATCGTCAAAGCTGACAATGGCGATGCGTGGGTTGGTGTAAAAGATAATAAAATGGCACCTCCTGAAATTTCTGCACGCGTATTGATGAAAATGAAAAAAACCGCTGAAGATTTCTTAGGTGAAGATGTTACAGAAGCGGTTATTACTGTCCCTGCTTACTTCAATGACTCACAACGTCAAGCAACTAAAGATGCGGGTCGTATTGCAGGTTTAGACGTAAAACGTATTATTAACGAACCAACAGCAGCCTCATTAGCATACGGCTTAGATAAAAGAGGCGACTCAAAAATTGCGGTTTATGACTTAGGTGGTGGTACTTTTGACGTTTCAATTATTGAAATTGCTGAAATCGATGGCGAGCACCAATTTGAAGTATTATCTACTAACGGTGATACATTCTTAGGTGGTGAAGATTTCGATTTACGTATTATCGACTTCTTGGTTGAAGAATTCAAAAACGAATCTGGC
This sequence comes from Candidatus Albibeggiatoa sp. nov. NOAA, assembly GCA_025800385.1. GTDB lineage: Bacteria > Pseudomonadota > Gammaproteobacteria > Beggiatoales > Beggiatoaceae > Albibeggiatoa. The sequence continues at coordinate 106,000 of JAOXRS010000156.1, read as the reverse complement.
GTAGATTTAAAAACTGATCCATTAGCGTTACAACGTTTGAAAGAAGCAGCAGAAAAAGCCAAAATCGAATTGTCTTCAGGCACGCAAACTGACATCAACTTACCTTACATCACAGCGGATGCGTCAGGCCCTAAACATTTAAATATCAAATTAAACCGTGCTAAATTAGAATCTTTAGTTGACGATTTAGTTGAACGTACATTGACACCATGTCGTACAGCATTAAAAGATGCAGGCTTATCTGCTAGCGAAATCGATGACGTGATTTTAGTTGGTGGCCAATCTCGTATGCCTAAAGTACAAGATGCGGTTAAAGAATTATTCGGCAAAGAACCACGTAAAGACGTAAACCCTGATGAAGCAGTTGCAATTGGTGCGGCGATTCAAGGTGCGGTATTAGCGGGTGATGTGAAAGACGTTTTATTATTAGACGTAACACCATTGTCATTAGGCATCGAAACAATGGGTGGCGTAATGACTAAATTAATTCCTAAAAACACTACGATTCCAACTAAGACATCACAAATCTTCTCAACTGCAGACGACAACCAAACTGCGGTAACGGTACATGTATTACAAGGTGAACGTGAAGTTGCTTCTGCGAATAAGTCGTTAGAAAAATTCGACTTAACAGGTATTCCACCAGCACCTCGTGGTGTACCTCAAATTGAAGTGGCTTTTGACATTGACGCAAATGGTATCTTACACGTTTCTGCGAAAGACAAAGCGACAGGTAAAGAACAGAAGATCGAAATTAAAGCGTCTAGTGGTTTATCTGATGCCGAAATCGATAAGATGGTACAAGATGCAGAAGAACACGCAGCGGAAGATAAAAAATTCCAAGAATTAGTGACTGCACGTAATTCTGCTGAGCAAATGATTCACGCCACTGAAAAATCGATTAAAGATTTAGGCGAGAAAGTATCTGATGCAGATAAAGCAGCAGCAGAAGCAGCAATTGCTGAATTACGTGAAACTTTGAAAAGCGACGACAAAGACACGATTGAAGCGAAAACACAAGCATTAGTAGAAGTGTCTAGCCGTATTGCACAACAAGCTTATGGTGATAATCCTGAGGGTGCAGCACCAGAAGGCTTTACAGATGCAGCTCAAGCAGCGGCAGCAGCCCAACAGCAAGCTGGTGGCAACAGCAGTAATGCAGCAGAAGATGTTGTTGATGCTGAATATACAGAAGTTAAAGATGACAAAAAATAATTTGTGAATTAATCATTTACAATTATTTTAGTTAGTCAGAAAGCCAAGCAATGCGCTATTTAGCCTGTTGTTTGGCTTTTTTATTGGGCTATTTATCATGAAGTGAAGATAATAACTTTTGACTAATTTGACCAATCTCGTCATTGCGTTTAGCAAGCTGTTCTAATGTTATCCGATTTTGCGTTTTTACCAATAAAGTTAGCGGATTATATAAAAAATAACTACCAATGAGAGAATGCAATACTGAGGATTAAAATAATAGAAAATTTATATTTTAAACGCATAAGAGTCCTAATCAGTAGAAAGTGGGTTGCTTACTCATTTCATCGCAAAATTCGATTTTATAATAGTAAAAGTATTTGTCCAACAAGCAATTAGATAAGAAAATTATAATACACTAATTTTGTGTGGTTTTTGATTTACATCAAAGATTTTTTATTTTAACTCTGCTATGGTCAAGTGGCGAATTCACTTACTAATTTTGCCATTATTAGGAGAGTTTTTCATGTATATCAGAATTGGACAGATTTTATTATTTACGCTGGGGTTAGTGCTCAGCAGTCAAAGTTTTGCTGAACGTCCAGCAGGCAAGCAAGGTAAAGACTGGGGCAGTGAAGAAGGTAAAGAGTGTGTCGAGTGTCATATGACAGAAAGCCCTGGGATGTACTGGGAATGGAATAATAGTAAACATGGTCAAAATGGCGTTGACTGTTTGGACTGTCACAAAGCGGAAGAAGGTGACGTGGATGGCTATGAACATCACGATCAATTGATTTCGGTTATTGTGACACCTAAAGATTGCTCTACCTGTCATCCACGTGAGTTTAAAGAAGTACAACGTTCCCATCATGCAAGCGCAGGTGAAATTTTACACTCCTTAGATAACTTATTGGGTGAAGTGATTGGTGGGCCTGCAGCGGTTAATGCGGGCTGTCGTCAATGCCACGGTACAACAGTTAAGATTGATGAAAAAGGCAAACCAACAAAAGACACATGGCCAAATACAGGTATTGGTCGAATCAATCCAGATGGTTCAAAAGGCGCATGTTCAGCGTGTCATGGTCGTCATGAATTCTCTCGTGCACAAGCCAGAACCCCTGATACCTGTGGTAAATGTCACGTAGGCCCTGACCATCCACAAATCGAAGTCTATAACGAATCTAAGCATGGCATTATTTATCGCGCCAATGTGGACAAAATGAATTTAGACTCAGATAAATGGGTTGCGGGTGTGGATTATAGTGCTGCGCCCACTTGTGCCACTTGTCATATGAGTGCGTCAGGCGATCAGCCGAAAACCCATGACGTGGGTGAACGGATTTCATGGAATTTACGCTCTCCAATTTCTAATAAAATCAATTTGGTGCGTTTAGATAATGGGCATCAGTATGATTTGCCAGAAGGCAAGCCATTACCTAAAGTTGGTGATAAGCCAGATCATCCAAAAGCCAAAGGCGGTACTGTCACTGAGGTCTTAACTTGGGATGAACGTCGCGCCAAAATGGAAGGCATTTGTTATGCGTGTCATACTTCTGAATATGTTGATGGACATTACAAGCAATTAGATGATTTAGTGGATTTATATAACACCAAATTTGCTAAACCAATTGCAGCGGTAATCACTGACTTGAAAGCCATGGGTAAATTAACCTCTGCACCATTTGATGAAAAAATTGAGTGGGTATGGTGGGAGATTTGGCATCATGAAGGCCGTCGTGCAAGACATGGTGCGTCTATGAGTGGGCCTGATTACACTTGGTGGCATGGTATTTATGAAGTCGCCAAGCATACTTACTTTGAATTTATTCCTGAGTTGAAAAAGTTAGTAGGTGAAGTAGAAGCACAAAAATTGTTAGACAAACACTTTAGACCAATTGAGGGTCATGACTGGTTCTTCAATGGCTTAAATCCAGCACAAATTGAAGCAGTGCGCAAAGGTTATGAAGAGCGTTATGGTAAAGGCGCAATGAAATAAGCTTTCGCATGTTTCTAATCGTGTAAATAGGCAGGAGTGCAAGGCTTTGTACTCCTGTTTTTTTATTGGGCTGCAAATCACCTAATCACTTCAAATCCTGCTATCACTTTTTAATTCTGATCCAGCAAACCGATTTTTCTTAATTTCAACAAATAAATAATCCTATATTTCGATCAAATCACTAAATATCTACCAATTTTTAATATCATTTAACATATTTTTGAAAAAATATTGATATTTGTAAGTATATTTGCTTAAATCCTTGAAAATTCCTAGCTATAAGCACTAGCCATACGGGGGATAAATGAAACTTACTACAATATTAAAAATGATTAGCTTGTTACCACAGAAGCAATATTCAGACATACTTAGACATATCAATTCACAGATATATTTTAAGAGTTTTATAGCGTTAATTTGTCTATTTTCACTGCAAACTGCAACTGCACAGTGGCAAGAAAATTTTGCATTATCTTCTCTTAATAATGAGGTCAGTGCAGTGCTTCATGACGATAACAATATATATGTAGCTGGCCATTTCACTTCTGATGGTGATACTCAATTGAATTATATTGCCAAGTGGAACGGGACAAATTGGGAAGCTTTAGGTGATGGATTCAATGCTACTGTTTATGCCTTGACACTAGATATTGAAGGCAATCTTATTGCAAGTGGTGAGTTCAGCTCCTCTGGTAGCAAGCCTCTTAGTCATATTGCAAAGTGGGATGGAGATAGTTGGGAGGCATTAGGTGATGGTCTGGATGCTTCAGCCAGTACACTGATATTAGATAGTGAAGGCAATCTAATTGCAGGTGGCTCGTTTTTTTCTTCAGGTAGCACATTTATTGCCAAGTGGAATGGGACAAGTTGGGAACCTTTAGGTGAAGGCTTTGATGGTTATGTCTATGCTCTAACATAGGATAATGAAGATAACTTGATTGCTGGTGGAACTTTTATTGCTGATCCCTCTAATAGTGAAAGCTTCAATAGTATTGCTAAATGGAATGGGACAAGTTGGGAACCTTTAGGTGATGGCTTTGGTGGTTATGTCTATGCTCTAACATTGGATAATGAAGGTAACTTAATTGCAGGAGGAACTTTTTACTCTAATTTCTTGCATAACCAAAGACTTAATTATATCGCCAAATGGAATGGGACAGAGTGGGAACCTATAAGTGAAGGATTTAATGATAGTGTCTACACTCTAACACTGGATAGTGAAGGTCATTTGGTTGCTGGCGGAATATTCAATTCAACATCCTCAAACACAGAACGGATGAGTCATGTTGCCAAGTGGAATGGGAGTAGTTGGGAGCCTCTAGGCAATGGTCTTGACTCTGCAGTTTACAGTTTAACACTGGATAATGAAGGCAATCTTATTGCAGGGGGCAGTTTCGAGCAAGCTGATAATATCGCTTCTGCCTATTTGGCAAAGTGGAAACCACCGATTGTTAACTTTGAGCTGATTGAACAATCTATAGAGGAAAGTTCAACGAGTTTTGACTTAGCTGTGCAATTATCTGAAGCTTCTCGCCACACTATTTCTATTCCTTTCTCCGTTGGTGCTGCTAGCTCTATCAATGATGATTATTCTATATCAGCTTCTCCTCTAACCATCAATGCAGGCGATACTGAAGCACAACTCTCTATTACTATTGACAACGATGTCATTTCTGAATCTGATGAAAAGCTAATCATTAATATGGGCAGCCTTACTAATGCCAATAAAGGTTCAAAGACACAATTTACTTTAACCATTACTGATGATGATATTGTTGAAGTTGCAGTAAAAGAAGGCTCAAATGAGCTAACAACTTCCACAACCATTGATCTTGGTCGTATCAATATTGGTGAATCTCTTAGCAAAACTTTGACTGTTGAAAATACAGGTAGTATCGATCTTGTTTTAAGCTCAATCTCTTTGACAGGTGCTTTTAATTTTACAGACACTGTTAGCACAGACCTCACTATTTCAGCAAACAGCAGTGTTGATCTTACTATTGAACTATCTGATACCTCAATCGCAGGTGATTATACAGGCACACTTAGTTTTACAACTAATGATAATGATGAACCCAATTTTAGTTTCAGCTTAGTAGGTTCAGTAACTGATAGCAATAGTTTGTCAGATAGTGATATAGACAACAGTGATAATTCATCAGACTCAGATAACAATACCGAAAATAATGATGATTCACCAGATGAAAACCAAACTAATTCTGAAGAGTCCACAGGTAAAGTACACATTCACTCAGACCGCTACTTACTAGGTGTCGCAGGTCATTTAGCACACATCAAATCTAACCCAAGTGGTATTAATTGTGAATATGGTGAAGGCTCTTGCACGGCGATGTTTGATCGCGGCACAAATGTGCAACTTGAACTGGTCAAAATTAAAACTGCAGATGGTTTTAGTCAGGAGGATTACAATATTACATGGGATGGTACAGATTCAGGATGTGCCAAACAAAGTGTCACAATGAACAATGGTATTCGTTGCTTAGTCAAAGTGCATGGCAAACAAGGAATGGATTACTCAAGTGGCAACTCAAACAATGCTGGAAACACGACTCATTCAACTACAACTGAGAACGAGCCTGTTACAGGTCAACTAGAACTCTTAAACTTTAGTGGCCACAGTACATTGAATGGTGGGGAAGAGGATGTCATTCTAGGCTTTATCCTTGAAGGTGATGGTACAACAGATGTCATACTTCATGCGGATATTTTAGATGCAGGTGTCATGCCTCAACTTGACCTTAACCAAGTCATTATTGATGAACAAAGTATTCGCGGTGATTTACTCAAACGTCACCAACACTCAGAGAATTTCATTTTAGAACATACTGTGGGTGAAGGCATTTACACCTTGCAAATGAGTTCTCTTGGTGTTAAAGGTCGTGGTATGGCAGGTATTAGCCTGAAAAATAACCAATTGGATTTAACTAATCTTAGTGTTCGGGGTCATTTAAAAGACTTTTTGGTTTTGAGTTTTATTGTCAGTGGTGAAGGAACTCAAAAAGCTCGAATCAATACGCGGGTTTTAAGTGGCGGTGTTGTGACGGAATTGCATTTGCTTAACCTTTCAACTCAACAAGGCTTGGTTAATGAAAGCATTGCTGAAGGGAAAATTATTGAAATCAGTGCAGGAGCTTATGCCATCTTACTAAAAGTTATTGAAGGCGAAGGCATCGGCATGATTGAGGCTGATTTAGTTCAATAATATTGAATTCATCTGATGCTAATAAAGGTGTGTTTCAAGTGTGATACTCGGCACACCTTTATTAATAAAGATTAGCAACTCTATATTTTTAAAAGAACTGCCAATCTTATTGAGAATATGCTTAAGCTACTTTTACAAGTAAACGTCCACGCACTTTACCTTCAATAATTTTACTCGCTGATTCAATGACTTCAGATAATTCAATTTCTTGAGCAACGGCTTCTAATTTACCTGCATCTAAGTCAGTCGCTAAACGTTGCCATGCCTTAATCCGTCTTTCAACAGGTACATACACACTATCAACACCAGCTAAAGTTACTCCACGTAAAATGAAAGGGGCAACCGTTGCAGGGAAATCCATACCTTGTGCCAAACCACATGCAGTGACAACACCGCCATAGTTCATGCCAGCACATATATTTGCTAGCGTGTGACTGCCCACAGTATCCACTGCACCCGCCCAACGTGATTTTGCTAATGGTTTGCCTTGGCTAGACAATTCAGCACGATCAATAATACTGGTTGCACCTAACGCTTTTAAATGTTCTGCTTCATTCACACGGCCTGTAGACGCAACGACGTTATAGCCCAATTTGGCTAAAATCGCGATGGCAATACTGCCCACACCACCATTTGCACCCGTCACTAAAATTTCGCCTTTGTCAGGTGTCACGCCCAATTCTTCTAAACGCATAACGCACAGCATTGCTGTATAACCCGCTGTACCCACAGCCATTGCCTGACGTGTTGTTAATGCTTCTGGCAAAGGGACTAGCCATTCACCTCTAACCCGTGCTTTTTCAGCATAACCACCCCAATGAGATTCACCTACGCCCCAGCCATTTAAAATCACTTTGTCGCCCACTTCCCAATTTGGGTCATCGCTTTGTTCTACTGTACCCGCAAAATCAATTCCTGGGACAAATGGAAACTGACGCACAATTGGAGCTTTGTTGGTAATCGCTAAACCATCTTTGTAATTGATCGTGGAGTATTCCACTTTTACTGTCACGTTTTGTTCTGGTAATTGAGACTCATCTAATTCAGTCAATTGAACATCAACACCATCATCAGTTTTATTTAAGTAAATGGCTTTAAACATAGGGATGACTCCTTAAAATAGACTGGTCGTCTAGTATTTGTTTTAAAAAAATGCAAACTCGGTCTAATATGAATAAATCTGCATCCTATTCGATGTTTATCAAGTTAAAAAATTGTGTTGCAAATAAATCTAGCGGTTGTGTATTGCGGACTAATTTGGTGCGTAAAATAGCCCCTTCCCAACCGATCCAAAAGAATGATGCTAACTGCTCACAATCTGCTTGAGAGGGCAAGTCACCATCGGTTTGTGCTTCACGTAAACAAGTTGCAACTTTATGCTGCCACGTTAAAAAAACACTTTCTAATAAATTGCGATAATTATCGTTGACTGCACCTAACTCCTGTCCCAAATTACCGACTAAACAGCCTCGTTTAAATTCATAACGCTGTATTCCAGCTTTTGCTTCTTCAATAAAATTTTGCAAACGTTGTAACGGTTTATGCTGTTGGTCAGTTAATAATCGATCCAATTTGTTAGAAAAATACTGTGCATAATTATCAATTACCGCCTCGCCAAAGGCTTCCTTGCTCTTAAAATAGTGATAAAAAGAGCCTTTAGGTACACCGACTTGTTTTAAGATTTCTTCAATACCTGTATTGCTAAAACCTTTTTCTGTCAGTATTTCTGTACCTACACGAACTAAAGTCTCTCTCGTGTTATATTTTTTTGTTTGTTTCATGAGTTAAATATTAGACTGGTCGTCTAGTAATTGCAAGTAAAATTTTTAAGATCAGAAAAAAATATTTTTACAGGAGCACGATAATTAAAATATATTTTGGAGTACAATAGCTTAGATGCGTAAATCTGCTAGTACTCCAAAAAGTCAGGATACTACGCCATAATCCAGACTCGCATTAAGGATAACAATTTGTCAGTATCAACAGGCTTGGATAAATAATCATTCGCACCCGCTTCAATGCATTTATTCGCATCGCCTTTCATTGCTTTTGCAGTAAGAGCAATAATTGGTACTTTGCGATAACGGTCTTGCTCACGAATGCAACGAATAGTTTCAAAACCATCCATTTCAGGCATCATAATATCCATCAAAATCATATCAACACGGCTCATTTGCTCCAACTCATCTAAAGCTAATTTGCCATTGCTAGCCATAAACACTTCCATGCCCTTGTCTTCCAGCACAGCGGTTAAAGCAAACACGTTGCGTGCATCATCATCGACCAGTAAGACTTTTTTATCTTGTAAATGGGCTTCTTTGTCATGCACCATTCTCAAAATTTGCCGCTGTTGTTCAGGTAAATGAGATTCTATTTCATGTAAAAACAGTGTTGCCTCATCAAGCAAACGTTCTGGCGAGCGCACTGCTTTCACGGTTAAGTCGCTGTATGAGCGCAATGCCACTTCTTCTTGTTCGGACAATTCACGTTCGGTATAAATCACAATCGGAATTTGCAATAAATCGCTTTCTTGGCTAAGTTTATTTAGCAGCGCAATACCACTATCTTGCTCAATACTGACATCCAACACCATGCACTCAAAAGTATTCATCAATAGTTGCTTTTGGGCTTCGACACTGGTTTGAGCCGTGGTAATATCAACTTGCTCATTGTCTACGATCTCGATAATAGATTGTTTATGGGTTTCACTGTCAGTTAGTAAAAGCAGTTTCTTCACCGTTTTATTGATGAAATCTTCAATTTTAGTAAAGGCCTCTCCCAATTCCGCCATGCTTACAGGTTTCAGTGCGTAGCCGATTGCCCCCATTTTCTTGGCTTCTTGATGATGTGCACCACCTGATACAAAATGCACAGGAATGTGGCGCGTTTCAGAGTTATCTTTCAATTGCTCCATCACGCTCCAGCCATCTAGTTGCGGTAATCCCACATCCAACATAATTGCGCTGGGTAAATATTGTTCTGCTAAAGCAAGCCCTTGTTTTCCATCAGCGGCTCGTAAACATTTAAAGGCTTTTTCTCTCGCCAAATCCATCAAAGCACGGGCAAACGTATCATCATCTTCAATGATTAATAAGGTTCGGTCATCAGCGTGCAAGTCTTCCCTATCATCACGTAAGCTAGGATGAATTGGTTGCGATTCTATCTTTTCTATTTTCTCAATAGTACTAGGTTTGGGAGCAAGTGATACTGTTGTGGGTTGTACGATCTCCGTTGTTGCTGGGCTTGGGGCTGATTGAGAACATTTCTCAGGTAAGAAAATGCTAAAACAACTGCCTTGATTATGCTCGCTATGTAATTTAATTTCACCACCCATCAACTGAGCCAATTGGCGTGAAATCGACAAGCCCAAACCTGTGCCCCCAAACCGACGACTGGTTGTACCATCCGCTTGCTGGAATGCTTCGAAAATCACTTTTTGTTTATCTAGCGGAATCCCAACCCCTGTATCTGTGACGCTAATCAGAACTGTACTTTGCACATCCAAGCCGCTACGAGACAAATCTTCATTTTGATCAGGTCGCTTAATATCTAAAGTGACCCCACCTTGTTCTGTGAATTTAAACGCATTTGACAGTAAATTGTTGATAATTTGATGTAATCGCTGGGTATCACTATAAATATTATCAGGTAAATGATCTGCAAGTTGAATCTTAAACCATAAACCTTTATTTTCAGCAACATGTTGGAATTTCTGTTGAATATTATGTACCAAATCACCAATCGGCATTAATTCGGGATGTATTTCAATCTTTCCTGCTTCGACTTTAGATAAATCTAAAATATCATTAATCAAATTCAGCAAATCCGTGCCCGCGCTATGAATCGTATTTGCACAATCAATTTGCTTATCGGTTAAAGTCTCTTCTTTATTTTCAGCCAACAGTTGCGCCAGAATTAATAAACTATTCAATGGAGTACGTAATTCATGTGACATATTAGCCAAGAATTCTGACTTGTATTTACTGGCAAGTTCTAACTCTTCGGCTTTGGTTTGCATTGCCACTTTTGCTGTTTCCAGCTCATGATTTTTCTGCTTCACTTCCTCTTGTTGTCGCGCCATAATTCGACTGCGTTCTTCCAGCGTTTCATTGGTTTGGCGTAGCTCTTCTTGTTGGCTTTGTAACTCTTCTTGCTGACTTTGTAGCTCTTCAGTTTGGCTGGTGAGTTCCTCATTGGTTTGCTGCATTTCAGCTTTTTGCCGTTGCAATAACTCCGCTTGTTCTTGGCTTTGGGTTAACAACATCTGCATTTTAGTGCGAGACTCTGCCGTATTAATTGCAATCCCAATACTGGGCATGGCTTGAGTTAAAAAATCTTGCTTGGTGGTGCTAAATGCTTTGGATGTGCCCAATTCCACCACGCCTTTTACCTCATCTTCATACATAAATGGCAGCAAGAATATATGTTTAGGCACAGCTTGAGCTAAACCTGATTGCACCATATGCGTATATTCTTCAGGTTCTAAAGTACGCAAAATCGGCTGGCGTTCTAGCATCACTTGGCCGACTAAACCTTCACCTGCATGAAACTTAAAGTCTTTCGTATCATCTTGTTGTGCAAAGCCATAAGTGGCAACACGTTGCAAGTAAGTCTCCTCACCCTCATCACGTATGAGGTATAAAATCCCAACTTGAATATCTAAATAAGTTGCGAAAAAATCGACAATATTTTTAGACAATAAAATCACATTTTGCTCACCACGTAATTTTTCATTGAGATGCGCATGGCCTGTTTTAATCCAGTTTTGCCGAGAATTGGATTTGTTTACTTCGTCTAATTTAACCGCCGAACCCTCTAAAGCAATTTTCAAATTCACAAAATTCCCCGGATAATCACCCATGACTTTAAGGTCAGTTTGTCCTTGGGAGAGTTGTTCTAAAAAATATCCCGTATTACCAATAATTTGGCGCAATGTTGTAGTCATTCGATGAAAAGCCGCTGTCATTAGCCCAATTTCATTACGTCCTTGTACTTCAATTTCTTGATTAATTTCTCCAGCCGCTAAGCGAGTAATCACTTGGGTCATTTGGATAATTGGAGCGGCAATGGTGTTACTGAAAAATAACGCCAACACCACTACAATCGCCGCACAGATCAAGACGAACGTCAGAATAGTCATTTGCAAGGTTTCAGCGATTTCATTGATTTCTTTCTTGTCCATTTTGGCAATCAGCAACCAATTGACATCAGGAATGGTTAACGGCATGTAAGCGGCCAGTGTTTCTTTACCTTGATAATCCAACATATCTTGCACACCTGTTCGGCCAGCAGTGGCTTCTTGTGTCGCTGTGGATTCAATTTTTTTACGCAAAATGGTCTCATTACTAAAAAAGCGCGAATTTGATCGCAGCAAATAATCATCGCCACTGACAAGCAATGTTTCGCCCGTTTCTCCCATCCCTGTACTTTCTTGCATGAGGTTGTTAATACTGTCAATCGAAAGTTGGAATGCTAATACACCAATCAATTTACTATTTGAGAAAATCGGTGAAGTCACAAAAGCCGCTGCAACATGGTTAGAAGGTGCGTAAGGTGCAAAATCTTCTAAACGAGTGAAATTGGGATTGCTCACAGTAGAAGCTGCTTGAAATCCATTGGCTAAATTGCTGTTAGCATACTTGCCTGTTCTTAAGCTTGTGCCGTAGTCATCTTCTTTAAATACAGAATAGAGAATCGTGCCACTATGCGGTTCAATGAGGAAAATATCGTAATAACCATAATCTTGTTGATATTTGCGAAACAGATTATGATATTGGGCATGTATTTGATTATATTGACTATCATTTTTGGCATCTATCAAGTCAGGCTTACGTAAATACAGATGTCGAAAAGAATCCATCATTTCATGTTCTGAGCCATATTTTGCACTTTCTATATCACGATGAATCGCTTGCTCAAAGGCTTGCATAGCAGCAACAGTACTCGGATTACTTGATAAATTTTCGACATCTTTCAAGCGTTCATGAATGTATTGATTAATTTGTATCGCTTTGATATTGCGTACGGCTTTGAGTTTATCCGCTGCTTCATCATGCAAATGTGCGCTAATCCAATAGCTCATGATTGCGCCGATGCTAATCAAAGGAATAAGAGAAATACTAAGAAATAAGATAATGAGTGTGCCGCGTAAAGAACGCAAAAAGCTCACTTTAGATTGTTGTGTTGACATAAAAAGCCCTGCGCAAGAATAGCCAAAAATGACAAGTTTAAAAACGATGTCGATTATGTACTATGAGCAATATCAAGCCTACTTCAAATTTTAGTGATTTATAGGAAAATCCAGCCACGAATTTACTGTAAGTATACATTGCTTTTCGGTGTTTTAATTGTATACACTGCACATGCAATCTCAACTTTCATATTGGTGAATACGATGACAATTTCTGCCGCATTGATTCAGTCCATCATTTCTTTAATCGCTGGTATTTTAATTCTGATCCGCCCTCAACTTTTAAATTTTATTGTTGCATTGGCTTTGATCGTCATGGGTGCAATCGGTATTGCTAAAGCAGTAGGCTTCTTATAATTGTTTGTATAATATTGAAACACATACAGTGTGCCGTATATTGGCAACAGCACATTGTATGTTTTGCAGAAAAAACTTAATGCTGCTCTTTATCGATTTGGCTGCCTAGCGGCTCGCTTTGTCCGATATATTTAGCATGAGATTTTTTTGTATAAGGGCAGGCTGATGGCGAACTTAACGGCTCAAAGCTTATTGCGCAAATGCGCATTTGCGGACGTAACGCGAGAGGGATTTGACCGATATTCACAAATTCTAGCGTAATATTGCCATCCCAACCGGGGTCAATGGTGTGTGCGGTAATATGCACCATCAAACCCAATCGTGCCAAGCTACTACGACCATCTAACCAGCCGACTAAATCATTTGGCAACGTCAATTTTTCTAAAGTCACCCCTAACGCCAATTCTCCCGAATGCAAATAAAATGCGCCATCATCGGGGATATAAATATCTTCCATCAGTTGTTCAGACATGGCATAAGCACTGTCAACCGCACCTAAATCAATGAAGGGGCTTTTAGTCGGTTTAAAAATACGGAAGTGATTACCTAAACGTAAATCAATGGAGAATGAACCTATTTGTTGTTCGGAAAGCGGTGGCTCGATGGTAATATCGCCCGCTTGAATTTTTTCACGTACATGTACGTCAGATAATTTCATAGTGTTTTAATAACATAAAAATGTGTAACCTTGCGCTTATACACTTTCTACCGATTTTGTTCAAGCTTGAGAAAATACCTAAAATTTTATAATGATTATTGATAATAACGGCGGCTGTCGATATTGCGCATTTTTGCAGGAGAACCCTGATAAACATGCCAAGGTTTTGAATTTTGTGTGAGCAAACTATTTGCTGCTAAAAAAGTACCTTCAGCAACATGGCAATGATTATTGATAACTGACTTTAAACCGATATAGCAATACGGCTCAATGACGCTGTGTCCAGCCATTGTCGCGGTGGCAATAAATGTATGAGAATGTACCGTGGAGTGATGACCCACAAAACTATCTGCCCATATCATCACATCATTCCCGATTGTGACAAAAGGCTGCACTGTACAATTTTCTAAAATAAAGCAATTATCTCCAATATTTTCGGTCAATACTGTCGCTTTTGAACTAATATAAGAAATACATTGATAACCTTTTGCTTTTACTTGCAAGTATATTTGCTCTCGTAACTGATTCATTTTTCGCCCAGTCATTGGTATAAAAAAATCATACTCATTTGGGGGATAAATGTGCTCTATGGTTTCAAAACCAACCACAGGTAACTCACAAAATGTGGATGTTTGTAAATAATCTTGCGACACAGTAAATCCAATGACTTCGTGCTCCGAATCACAGGATAAATAGTAATAAGCAAGTTGTGCTGTATCCAATGTACCAAAAATAATTACTTTAGCCATGATTACACTAATTGATATTGATTTAATAAAAATTGACTTTGCTTAGTAGAGTTAAACATCAGCACGTCAATAATAGATAAATTTGGTACAAAATGATTTGAAAACTGTTTGTAAACAATAGGCTGGGTTTGGATAAATTGTAGTTGAATACCCGCTTGTGCAAATGCATTCTTATCATACAATGCTTGTCCACCCATTAGATTAATATAAGTATCCGCTTGCTCTTGTTGACATATATCGAGAATACGAGCCTGACCTTTTAAATGTTGATTTTGGTAAACTGAGGCACTTTTTATCATTTGTGTTTGAATATTTAAATAAATCATGATTTTTTGCAAACTGTGCTCAATATAATTGATAAGCTGTATTTTGGGATAATGTACTATTTCCTCTAATATTGAGTAAAATTCAAAATAAGGGGCTTTTTTATAAGCTAAATAAATTGTTTTAAGTAATTTACTATGCTGCTTTAAATCTTGCTCCAAATATAGTTCATTGATTTTTTTATTTTGACTGGCTTTTTGTAATGGTAAAGTAAATAAATAGGGTTGATGATTGACCAATATGCGATTCCGATTAATCCAACCTTTTGGAATATAATTCACATCATCTAAAATAATAAATTTATCTACCGCCTGAATAAGCTGGAAATAGCCAATATAAGGTAAGAAATAAGGCTGCATAATCGCAACTTTCATTGAAAATAAGCCTTTAAGCTATTACAGATATAAACAATGTCTTGCTCTGTTAAAAAGTGATGAAATGGCAAGCCTAGTAATTGTGGTGATAGGGTTCGCACATTTGGTAAATCATCACTATGTGCTAGATGCTTAAATGCAGCATGTTGATATAAAGGAGGGTAATACCAGCGGCGGGTTTCAATGCCATGTTGTTCCAAGTGTTTTGAAACATCAGCAACATCTTGAATTAATGGGAAACGTAATACAAAAGCAGACCAAATAAATTTTTCAATATCAGGTGTTTGATAAATAATCGGCAAAGAAAGCTGATTTAAATAATGTGTATAAGTTTGGATTAAACGTTTTCTGTGTTGTGACGTTTGTTGCCACTGTTTGAGTGCAGCTAATCCAACTGTTGCATGATATTCACTCAATTTAGCATTTGTACCAACCATCTCAACTTGACAATTATTAAGCCCAAAATTGGTCATTTGACGGATTTGCTGAGCAATTTCAGCTTGTCGAGTCACAAATAAGCCACCTTCTCCAATACCTAAAACCTTAGTCGCATGTAAACTAAATACCACTGAGGCACTATGTCCTATTGCTTGGTTGCCATATGCGCCAGCTGCATCAATGAGCACAGGAATATTGGTTTCTTGGGTAAAACGATCCCATTGGTCAACAGGTTGTGGATAGCCAAAAGCAGATACAGGTAGCACGGTAGCGATATTATGGTTTTGGATGGCTTCATAAGCTAACTGAGGCGTTAATGACCATGTGTTCTTATCAATATCAGCCAATAATGGACATAACCCTGCCCGAATCACAGCAGTTGCTGTTGCCGCAAATGTAAAACTAGGAATCAAAACATATGCATTTTTAGGTAAATTGAGAGCCATTAATGCCAGCTCTAAACCTAAGGTTGCATTAGCTATTGTGACAACACAAACATCTTTACCCAACTGTTGGCTTAAGCCTGTCTCAAATTCATGATTTAACTTTCCAAAGTTTGTATACCAACGATTTTCATCGATTTGCTGCAGCCATGGCAAAATTTCTTGAGCTGATGGCATATCTGGAATATACAAATTTTGGGCATATCGAGATAACATCAAACTGCTACTTTTTTAGACTGTTCATAGTTCGTAATCAGTTCTGCTGACAGCACCCATAAGCCTTTATCTGATGCCCAATCCAAAGGTTCAGAGCTATCGACTGTGGCAACACCATGTGGCAAGTCATATTTAAAATAAATCACATTACCTATTTCAAATAAATCATTTATGGCTAATGATCCAAACGGCGTATCGAACATCACATGCCCTTGTTTAAAGTCTTGCTCAAAGCGGGAGAAGCTTAAGAAAAAAGCCACTTTTTGAGGTATATAAGGATGTGTATGTTTGTCAAAAAAACCACCCCCACTATTGTGATTATAAAGCTTAAATCGACAATTTGGCATGGATAAGTCAAAGTTTGTCTGAGCTAATTGATTTTGTAAATTAAGCAAAGGTTCTACAGTGTCTTTAAGCTGTTTTTGTAGTGATGCTTCTAAGTTATCTAAATTAGAGAAACCATACTGATGGAATAGACGTGTCATATATTTAGGATCAGATACGTTATCTCTTCGATGATAATTTAGGTCTGGCACGCTGGCTGTTTTTGTAATAGGGTGTTCGGGTATTTTTTCAGCCCAATCACAGACTGCTTGGCGCAAGGTTAACAATCTTTGTACATCAAAGACGTTTTTCAAAATAACAGTATGCCCAGCCTCAATAAACTGTGTCATTTCAGAAATGGAAATCTCAGGAATGATTTGCTGGTTATTTATATGGGAATTTAAGGCAATTAAGCCATTAGGATATTTTGTCATACACTCTACTGATAAATAGGTCTAAAAATGTATAAATAAGCTACAATATTAAATATTATTTTTTAATACTTAAAAATTCACTTAAAGCAAAAACAGATAAAACATAGCAAAGACTACTTACATAAAAATATTAACATTTAATTGGGTAAAATACAGCTAAAATATTTACTTAAACTCAGCTAAATAATTGCATAAAAACATACAAAAAAATGACTATTTCAAAATCATGCTACAAATATAATATAAACCTTTCAAAGAGGATTGGTATTAGTTATAGAATATAGGTCACCGTTATGACTATCCTTGTTATTTCAAATACCTAAGATAATATTATTTCTGCATACTGTGAGTCTATCTTAGTTTTGTCTACAACAGTATTCATCAAAATCATACAATATTTCATGTAGCAAGTTCAGCATTATTTCCACAGTAAACCTAAAATAAAACCCTTCTTGCTTATTCCAAACTTAATAATATTAGCCTAAAATAATATTCATATATAAACATGTTTTAAACTGGAATACGTCTCACAACAATACACTAAATTTATAAGACTCGAGTGCAAGCTTTGCTCACTCATTTCTCCCAATACCGAGGAGGGTAACATGTCTCAAAAAACCATTGGCGCAAGCCTGCGATCTCAAGGCATCAGTCGGCGTGGTTTTCTTAAATTCTGTGCGGCAACAGCATCGATGCTGGCACTACCACCCGCTGTGATTCCACAAATCGCTCACGCTTTAGAAAATGCCAAGCGACAATCCGTGATTTGGCTATCTTTTCAAGAATGTACAGGCTGTACAGAATCCTTAACTCGCTCCCACGCACCAACCTTAGAAAATCTAGTTTTCGACTTACTATCTCTTGATTATCATCACACCTTGCAAGCCGCATCTGGTGATGCTGCCGAACATGCCCGCGAACTGGCGATGGAAGCCAACAAAGGCGAATATTTATTAATCGTTGATGGCTCAATCCCAACGGCAAATAAAGGCTATTCCACCATTGCAGGCATTAGCAACATCGATATGTTCCATGAAGTAGCGAAAGATGCAAAAGCGATTGTGGCGGTGGGCACATGTGCGGCTTATGGCGGTTTACCCAAAGCTGAACCCAATCCCACAGGCGCAGTGTCTGTTGAAGATTTGATTACCGATAAACCTGTGATTAACGTCCCGGGTTGTCCGCCAATTCCGATGGTGATTACAGGTATTGTGGCGCATTTCCTCACTTTTAATACTTTGCCAGAATTGGATTCCTTGAAACGCCCACTTTCATTTTATGGGCAAAATATCCACGACCGTTGTTACCGTCGACCTTTCTATGAACGTGCGCAATTCGCCGAAACCTTTGATGATGAAGGCGCGAAAAAAGGCTGGTGTTTATACAAATTGGGCTGTAAAGGGCCTACTACTTATAACGCCTGTGCCACGGCAAAATGGAATGAAGGTGTGAGTTTTCCTATCGAAGCAGGTCATGGCTGTATTGGCTGTTCTGAGCCTGATTTTTGGGATGCGGGCAGCTTTTATAAAGCACTCTCCGTCCCATTATCAGGCACTGCACAAGCAGCAGGTTATGCAGTCGCAGCAGGCGCGGCAATGGGTGTGGCAGCAGGCGCGATGAATATGGCGAAACGCAATAGCGCACGCAAAACCCATGAAACAGTGAGTATCGACGACTTAGAACGGGAGCAATCATGAACTACGCAGAATTTTTAATCTGGGTTCGCGGCGACGCATTTCACTGGTCTTTAGCGATTTTCATTTTTGGCGTGACCTTACGTTTATTAGAAATCATTTTAATCGGTCGAAAAGCCAATTTAGCGGAAAAACGTGGTAGTGGTGTAGCGGGAGGGATTCGCACTATTTTTACCCGTTTCATGCCCAACCAAGCGGTATTGCCTCGCGTCATGCACACTTTAGTTGCAGGCTATGTATTTCATATCGGCTTTTTTATCGTGCTGTTATTCTTTGCACCGCATGTTGCTTTATTTGAAGCTGCATTCGGATTTGGCTGGCCAGCATTACCAAACGGTGTGATTGATTTCGCTACCATTATGGCAATTCTTGGCTTAATCGCAGTCTTAATAAATCGGTTGCGCAATCCTGTACAACGCATGTTAACAGGCTTCGGCGATTGGGTCGCATGGTTTGTTACCTTGTTGCCATTGGTCACAGGTTTTATGGCATTCCATCATTTAGTCGAACCGTATCCGCTGATGCTCGCCTTACACATTTTAAGCGTCGAATTGCTATTAATCGTGTTCCCATTCACCAAGTTGATGCACACCTTCACGTTATTCCTCGCTCGTTATTACACTGGTGAAAATGCAGGTCATAGAGGAGTTGAAATATGAGCAGCGCAAGTTTTGAACGTGGCTATCACGCTTTTAAAGAACAAATTGACAGCAGTGTTGCAGCCTATTTCCAAAGCTGTGTGAGCTGTGGCATGTGTGCGGAAGCCTGTTTGTTTTATACTGAAACCAACAACCCTGAATACACACCGATTTATAAATTAGAACCGTTGCGCAAAGTGTGGGAGCAGGAATATACGCTGTGGGGCTGGTTAAAATCCAGTATTGGCTTGAGCCGTAAATTGAACGATGACGACTTAAAACAATGGCAACACTATATTTATGATAGCTGTACTTTGTGTGGTCGTTGTTCGATGGTATGTCCTGTGGGCAATGATATTGTCAGCATGATTCGTAAAGCCCGTGAAGGCATGGTGGCAGCAGGTCACGCACCTGAAGGTCAAATCGGGGCATCAAAACGTGCGGTGACGATTGGCAGTCCTATGGGTGTCAAGTTGCCCGCGTTGCAAGCCCAAGTCAGACACATTGAAAAAGACACGGGTTTAACGATTCCATTTGACACTGAAGGCGCAGATTATATGGTGCTGTTGTCTTCAATGGAGATTATGAACTTCCCTGAATATTTGGAAGCTATCGCCCGTATCATGAAGCAAGCAGGCAAAACATGGACGCTAAGCAGCCAAGCATTTGAGGCAACCAATAGCGGGATTCAAATCGGTTCAACTGATATTGCTCGGGAGTTGGTCAGTCGTGTGGTTAATGCAGCGGAATCTTTGAAAGTGAAAACCGTCATCAGCCCTGAATGTGGTCATGCTTATACCGCAATTCGTTGGGAAGGACCTAACTTGATGGGGCGCAGTTTTGATTTTAAGGTCAAGCATATCGTTGAAGTGTTGGACGAATTACGTGCACAAGGCTTGTTAAAAACCGAAGGCTTTGAAGAGCAGCGTTTAACTTTCCATGATCCTTGTCAATTGGTGCGCCGTGGCGGTGTCGTGCAGCAACCTCGTAATTTAATGAATATGATTAGCGAAGATTTCGTTGAAATGCCAGACGCGGGAATGATGAACTGGTGTTGTGGTGGCGGTGGTGGTGCTGCTGCGATTGAAGAAGCCGAAGAGTTACGCACTCAAGCGTTTATGTGCAAGAAAAATCAACTTGATGAAGTTAAGGCCGATGCCTTGGTGACTGCCTGTGCAAACTGCCGTATCGTAATGGAAGAAGGCTTAGAAGCTTATGATATGGATATTCCAATTTTAGGTTTGACTGAATTGTTAGCCGAGCACTTGGTTGAGGAAAATTAATTTTATAAAACGCACTGGTTAGATAGGCTGGTGCGTTATTTAAACAACTCAATATTAGCCTGCATTTAAAATATCCTATCTTCTAGTGTTTTAGTTTTCCCTTCGGTAAACCAAGTCAGTTTATTAGGGTAATCGCATTAAAAATTTTAACCTTTTAAAATCAAACAGATATAAATTTGTATGATAAAAATATAGTATTTATAAATGCTTGATTAAAAAATAATTATGCAATTACCCTAACTGGCTTATTGAGATACCTTATGGGGTTCAACCAAGGTCACATTACCAGAAGCATCCTCAGCTTTCATAGAATAGTAATAATCCAGAAGATTTCCATCTCCATCTTCAAATAACAACTTTTCAATTCCAAAGGTTGGTTCTTGTGTTAATGTAATTAGGTTACCAGAAGGTTCCCAAAATGCAGAGGAATTATGAAAACTATGACCGTCTGACAAGTCAATAACGAGATTATAAAAGCGCAGTCTATCACCTACTTCTAGTTTATGAGAGGCTTTATCAAATAAGGTATAACCTTCATTATCATCAGGTCCTTTATACAAAATTTTATAAGTAGCAATCTTGTTATCAACAACTTGGTTTTCCTCATCCATTGTCAGTGTTAAAATAGCATAATTAACAGGGTTACCCTTTTCATCTTTGTAGGTTCCTGCTTCACCTCCTTGTGGAATATAGTCAACTTCTGCTGTGTATTCAGTGTAACGCTTACCATCTTTAGCATAACTACCTTGGTATAATAAAGGTAACCATTCGGTATCACTATCTGCGTCATATGTCATGGTATACCAATTCTGATTCCATTCTGGTGTAAAATATTCTCCTGCATTGGCAGTGGGTTCTGCAAGTAATTCTGACACTAGATAAAATGATGTTACATCCTTCATGCTACCATCTTCTTGCTCTAATGGGGCTGTAATCAAATTACCAAAATAAGTGACTACCTCAGTTAAATGAGGATCATCAAATTTGGCCAAAATACCTTTTGCATCTGTTTCACTTGTAAGACCACTACGTAGTGATTGTTTTGATTGTTTTATGAAAGCACGGCGTTCACCCGCAAAAATGAAAGGTGTGTTGTAGGCAGTGTGCACTGCATTACGTTTAGGTGGGTCATCTGATTCAACAAAAGTAAACTCAACATTTACATATGAATTAAGTTTATTTGTCAACTCATCACCTGATAAACCTTGCACTTCCTGCTTAATGCTTTCTACAATTTGCTTTTGTTGTTCAGGATTGAATTGATTATAACTTACATTATTTTTCAATACATTTTGAATACGTGTATCTAGATCGTCAACAGTATTTGCTTGAACAATAGTATTACTTACAACTTTTGGTGGCGTTGTATCACTAGATAAATGTTTCCCCCAAGCATCTTGTAATTTCCAAACGGCATCAGAAGTATAATTTATGGTCCAACCCTCTATATTCTTAATACGCGGAGATTGCCAAACATACCCTTTCTCAATAGTAGGTTTTTTATTTAATGAATTAATGAAAACACCAAAGGAGCCAGAGCGTGTTCCATCTTCACCTGAATGTATGACAAAGGTGTTGATGGCTTCTTGCAGTGCTTTTGCCTCATTACTTTCGTAGCGACCGATAAATAAATCTATAAAATGCTTGAGATCATGCCCATACTCAGAAGTACCTTTTTCATCAACACCGTAGGCGCGTGCTTTGCTCCCTGCATGTTTAAATGCATCTATTACAGCAGTATCTTGATTGGCAATTTTAGGAGTAATTACTTGTGCAAAAGCATCTAATTTACTTTGGACATTGGCATATTGCCCTAAATCTAATAAAGCAAGTGTTTTTCCTTTTTGATTAAATAATCCATCAGTTTGACCTTTATGGTCACCGTCAACAATGATATATTCATGTGATTTATCCTGCACAAAATTATCAATCAAGGATTTACCAAAGATAGTTATATCAGAAGTTGTAGCTGCTGTTTTCAAGACATGTTCCCAATTCCAGCCATGCCCTGGTTCTGTTTCTTCTGAGCCAAGCAAGTAAGAAGCGTGAGGATGTACTGTTTTGGCTACTTCCATAGAGGCCATTAAGCAAGCATCAAATCCAATCAAATCTAATTTTCCAATCCCACTACTTTTTAAAGAATTACTAATTTCAGGTAATTGGAGTGGATCACTTCCAAAATCAACATCATGCCCAAATCCTTGGAAACTTGCACCATGATCCCACATGAATAAAATGTGTTGATTATAATTTTGATAACCTGCTTTTACATATTTTAAAAAATGGGTTAGGGTTGATTGGTCACCCATGTGAGCATTTTTTTCAGCATAGAGATAGTTATTAGAATTGCCGTAAATGAAATCCTCCTGACCATCTGCAATCACTTGTTCTAAGGTCGCATATTTAACACCATGCCAACCATCAACGCCTGCGCCACCAAATGCAATAATCATATCAAATTTGGATTTATCAAAGCCTTGGCTATTATAGGCTTTCTCCATTTCTTTAAAGTCTCTCGTGCCTGCGTGTTGACGTCTACCTTCTGACATGCCCTCTAAATCACTTCCGACCATATAGAGCATTAATAAGGTTTTTTGATTTCCACCATCTTTGGGGGTAGGTTGGATAAAATTAGCTAAAGTGCCATAACTCGTTGAGCCTTCACCTGGACGAGCAGCTCTTGATACACTGTGTTCTTGATAAATCCAAGTCAATGGCGTAAATAGATCATTATCTTCAGAATCATAAATAAATTCTGCTCTATTTTCTTGACCACCAATAATTATTGATGGAATTGTTAGCCTCAGATCATCAGCAACAGTAACACAACTATCTTTACTCCATTCACAAAAGGAAGGTTCAACGTTTGGATCAAGAGTCCATTTATCATCACCAACAGAGTTTAGTGTAATTGCATATTGTTCTCCCTGAAATGTCATACAAGGGATGCTAGCACTTAGGTTATCAGCGTGAAATTGTGCAGAAGAACAAGTTTCAGCGTAACTCTGTTGCGTTATGAAAAAGCTCGTTATAGTGACAATGAGTAGTTGTCTTGAAAGGAAATAATAAAATTGCATCATAATAAACTCCAAACTACTATATAAATTGGATATTTGAATTGCTCAAACAGGTTATTTTTGAAAATAATAATCCTATTTTCATAGTAAGATATCACTATGAAAAGTTTGATACTATCGTAATTAAAAGAGATATTGCAAGCTTTAAAATAAATAGTTTATTATGATAAATTTAAAAAATTTAATTATATAAAATGAGATTTTTTTATAAAAATTGATTTAAAAGAGTGCGTCCATACATACTATATTAGCTTTTTCAATTAGCACTATTTTTGTGTTTCTGCAATCACCTCTGTGGTCAATGCGGCGGAATCGTTGAAAATAAAAACCGTCATCAGCCCTGAGTGTGGTCATGCATATACCGTGATTCGTTGGGAAGAGCCTAACTTGATGGGTCGTAGTTTTGATTTTAAAGTTAAGCATATCGTTGAGGTGTTGGATGAGTTACGTGCGGAAGGTTTATTAAAAACTGAAGGCTTTGAAGAACAGCGTTTAACTTTCCATGATCCTTGCCAATTGGTACGCCGTGGTGGTGTCGTGCAGCAACCTCGCAATTTGATGAATATGATTAGTAAAGATTTCATCGAAATGCCAGATGCAGGTATGATGAATTGGTGTTGTGGCGGTGGGGCTGCTGCAATCGAAGAAGCTTAAGAGTTACGTACTCAAGCATTTATGTGCAAGAAGAATCAACTTGATGAAGTTAAAGCTGATGCCTTAGTGACTGCCTGTGCAAACTGCCGTATCGTGATGGAAGAAGGCTTAGAAGCTTATGATATGGATGTTCCAATTTTAGGCTTAACGGAGTTATTAGCTGAGCATTTGGTTGAAGAGAATTAATTTTATAAAACGCACTGGTTAGATAGGCTGGTGCGTTATTTCTATGTATTTTTTAAGCTTCTTGTAAAATGCCCTGATTCATCTCTTCTAGTGTTTTTGTTTCCCCAGTATAGTTAATGCAGCCAAAAATATCGTCAAGACTATCGAGCTGTTCTGTGATTTTGGGGATGATAAATACTTTGACTGTTTGACCTTCCCAATTTTGTAAATTATTTGGAATTAATAAATTACCGTTACTAATTGTAGTTTCGAATTCAATTGCTTCTTGCATGATTTTGCCTTTTTATGTTTGAACAAACTTCATAAACTAAGCTTAGTAGAGCATTGTAGGATTGTAATAAAAATATTTATGTTTTTTTACAAAATACGTTCTCTTTGCATATAGCCAACTTTTGAGCCATTCTCAACTAAGAAATCTAAGATAATTAGCATTTTTCTCTTTAATTCAGGCTTTTCTCTAATATTTTTTAGATTTCCATAAATAAACTTTCTGCTTAACTGCTCTAAGTAAGTAATGGTATTTTCTTCTAAATAATTTTTTAGTTTATTTCCATGTTTTTCTATAATATTGGATACCCAAGTAATACCATCATTTTCATTTAAATAACAACTTCCAACATCGTTTAGCAGTTTGCTTACCGCATATAATGTTGCAGGACAATGCCCCAATTCTTTTGATATATTTTTGAAAAACCTACTATCTATATATTTAAATCTGTCTTCTTGTATTAAGGCTGTTTCTGCAAATAGGTAAGTTTCTATAGTCCTGCTAGAACAAGAGTAATTTTTATTCAATTCAATGACTTTGTTTTTACATAACTTCCAAATAGCCCAAAAATTTTGATAATTATCCAGATTATCTGCAGCCAATATTAACTGATTAAAAAATTCTTTTGTTGTTTCTGAGTCATCACAACTTTGTAAGAATGGTTGCAGATATTTTTGGATATTGTCTTGAGGTAAACTCAATATAAAATGAGCCAATTTTTTTAAGAAAGCATGTGATATTTGAATATCAACTTCTTCCTCTTGATTATGAAAGAAAGTTAGATTTTTTAAAACTATATCAAGCAATTGCTTTGCCTTTTCCTTCTGTTCTTGGTTTTGCAGTGATTTTAAACAATCGTTTTCTACACTTTCCGAACCCATAATTTCAAAATTATTCATAAGAGAAATTAGTACTTTCTCTGCTATTTCTCTATAAAATTCATTTTCTATTTCGTTCAGCTGCTCTTTTTCATCATTACCAAGAACGTGTACGCTATCTTTTGAAAGAAATGGGTTTTGGAGTTGCCAATTAAACTGAATGTGGTTAATAATCTGAGCTATTTCGTTGATTTCTTCGTCTTCTACTACTTCAAAATCAAGCTGTTCATCTGGAAATAATTTTTTAGTAAATGCGGTAATTATTTTTTTAGCCAAGTTTTCTTGTTCTAAATGTTCAGTTTTTATAGGCATAATTTGAAAAGCCATATTTAAAATCCTTGCGTCTAAACTTGTAATATCTCCAATATCATCAAGTGAAATTTCATTGTCTATCATTTTTTGTAAACTAGCTTCATTGCCTTGGATAAACTTTTCTGTCCACTTAGATGGTTCTCCATAGTTTGAGTATTTTAGTGTTTCATATTTAGGTTTTAAAAATAAATAACTACATATTATCGAGTAAATATCGTTAGGGTGGGTTATAAGTAATTCGGTCACTACGCTTTCTAAAATATTAAGCATTCTCTCATCATAAAAATAATCAGAAATGATTGTTAAAAAAAGAAGATATTTTAAATCTTGAGATATATCTGGGTATTGATTCGATAAGAAAGGTAAAATCATCAATGCTGAATTTATATCCTCTTCATAAAAGGCTAAATTATTTTTATTTATATGTGAAGGAAACCATAAAAACTCGAAAATAATACCTATACAAAAATCTAATTCTTCGGAGGCAAGTAAGCCAGCATATTTTTTTACGAGCACACAACA
Source organism: Candidatus Albibeggiatoa sp. nov. NOAA (assembly GCA_025800385.1). Classification (GTDB taxonomy): domain Bacteria; phylum Pseudomonadota; class Gammaproteobacteria; order Beggiatoales; family Beggiatoaceae; genus Albibeggiatoa. Next base: position 79,568 of record JAOXRS010000156.1, on the reverse strand, counting down.
AACATTTGATACAGTAGAATCACGCCATTTGCGCAACTCATTATCTTTACTATTGATAATTTCTTTAGCTTCTTGAAGTGCTAATTTAGGATTATGCTCGTATTTTGCATGCTTATTTGCTTTTTCTTCTTTTGCCAGTTTAGCTAATGCCCAAAAATTTAACTCAATATATTTGACTGGTTCATAAGCTTTTTCTAGTTTAGACTCTCCGTAGCTTTTGAGTTCAGGCGATAGGTCTGGCGTTAAAGGAAGTAAAAAACAATTCTCACTTATTTGCTCAATGTCACCTATGTGATTTCTTCGAATATCTATTTTTTCAAGGTATAAATTCCATTCTTTCTCAGAATCAGACTGGTTAGCAATTTCTGGTAATTCTTTATAATAATTATCCAATATTCCCCATATTATCTTTTGTTTTTTATCAGATTCAGGGTTCCCTTCTGCTAATTGGTATTGTAAAAAAATATGCCCTAAAGTTCTTTTTCTATGGTATAAGTTTGCAGATTCTATTCTTTCTTCTCGAAATTGTTTATCATACATATTTAATACATATGGAAATAAAATATTACGTTCACTTGTACATCTGTTTATATCGTAAAAGAAAAACTCTTTCGTTCTGAATAGAATCGTAGCAATGTTAAAAGTTTCTTCAGGATATGCGAGAACAATACTTGCCACGATTGAGGAAATAGATGCAGACTTTGAGTTTTCTAATAAATACAAAAGATAGTATTCTAGCTTATCAAACTGCTTATCTTCAGCTATTTCTAATAGTGTTTTTTCCAAAGCCATGTGGGTAGATTCTAAAACCGAGGGAGAAACAACACTTCCACGATACATACCCCAAAGCCTGTCACTGGCATATTGAATTATAGTCCTGTCTCGTAAATAGATTGTTATTTCTTCAACATTTTTATCTAGTTTGGAATATTGAACATAATATTCGACTGTTTTATTTGTGAATTCCAATATGAAATCAATAGTTTCTTTTGGGGAGTAGCGAAGAAGTAAATATATTGGGGTTTGGAGTGCACTTGCTTGATTATATTTAAAATCAGTATTTGCAATGATATTAAAATCTTTCTCTATAGAACGGTCTGTATACGTATAAAAGTGAGGTTCTAGTTTTTTCTTTTTGTCATCAAAATGGCGAAACCAGAATAAATCCGCAAGCCTTAAAATATATGAGGAATAGTATGGAGCAATATCCATTGTGTCAAAGTAATTGCTTAAAATAAAATTAGATAATTCATTATAAGGATCATTGTTTTTTCGCCATTTATTTTCTAATATCTTTGTAAAAATTGCTTCTAGCTCTATTTTTATCTCATAAGCACCGTATACAATAACTTGTATTAAGCGTTTTTCATTACTACTAAGCCAAAACCTTGAATTTCTTTCATTTTGTTTTTCAAAACTTAATTCATAATATTTCAATGCAATAAGGCTTGCATATCTGGTTGTTTTACCTTTTTTAAAGCTATTATTCCAATCATGGAGGACTGGCAAAATTGAAGCAAGATGTTTAAGTGGTAATTCATCAAAATGCTCGCATATAAACTTAATAACTGCATCCCATCCTTGACCTTTAGGTTTTGTAAAAACATATTTAAGCTCTGACGGAATACCTAATGTTTTAAGAATGTCCTCATTTACAGTATGACAAGCCACTTGTAATAAAAAACATAGTTTTACCAAAAGAGATTGCTCATCTTCTAATAATTCATTTTTAAAAATATCAAAGAAGTAACCTGCATTATTGGATAATAAAATTGAAACCCAAACTTCATCTTTCCAAAAATTTTCTATTTCTTCTTCATCAATCACATTCTCAATAAAACTGTTAATCGAATTATTTTTCAGAAAAAATTGCTCTGATAGCCAATTTCTAAAACTTCTGAGGACAGGAAGGGAAGCCCCTATTTTTTCAAAAAAGCTATTAATATTAATTTTTCTACTAAATTCACGCTTAATAACTTGCTCCAAAGCCCATTCTTCATAAATATCATGCACAATAAAATAGCCATCAGGAGATTGATAATTTAAGATTTCTGACTTTTTCAAACTTTTTAAAACTACATTTTCACAATTTGTATCTTTTATGTAAAATTGTCCAGTGTTAACTTTTTCTTCAACTATTTTAAGAAAACATTGCTCTCTTGCTGGTTTGGATTTTATTATTTTTTGTTTCCATAATTTTGCTTTGAACTCAATATAATCTACATTTTCACCTGTGTAATTTTCTAAATAGGCATTGAGATAAAAAGGATTGCGAATAAAATTGAGTAGCTTCTCATCTAAAGGCAATGAAAAGTTATTTTGAGTGGATAGAGTTTCCAGATTTTCTAGTGCTAGATTTGAAATACGAATATATGAGGGAGTAATTTTATAAGTATCAATGAGTAAATTATTTAAGTCATCCAAATAACTATCTCTGGATGTGACAATTAATTTCCAACCACTATTTATAAAAGCAGATAGAAATTCTCTAAAAGGCGAGTCATCATCTAAATCTAATAACTTTTCTGCCGAGTCAATTGCAACAAACTTATTAACTTCTTTTTCATGAAAGCGAATAAAATCTTCTACTTTAAGACCAGAAAAAAAGTCATTAACTCTTCTCACACTAAATTCAGTTGCTTTAAAAACATAAAAAAATGGATATTGTTCTTGTTCAAGCAACGCTTTAACAACTGCTGTTTTTCCTACACCAGCCTCACCATTTAAGACAATAACTTGATGACTTGTATTCTTGATTTGCTCAATTTCGGCAGTTCTGTCAATTTGGATCGCTTGACCTTGAAAGATAATCTGGGTTTGAATATTTTCTAAAATAGTTTGAGTATGCTCTTTAAACTCCTCAACTTTATCAAAAACACTTTCATCTAAACTAAAAAAATGTCTTGCAATAATATCATTCTCAATAGATACGGATGGAGACTCAAAAAAACTAGCTGTTTTCCATACTAATTTAATACCTAACTCACTTGTAGATTTTTCTATATCTTTTTGAGCTTGTGTTTTTTTCTTGTCATCTGTTTCTTTAGTATTTTCAGTCCAATCTTGATGTGAGTAAAAATACAGAGTTGTTATTGTAGTGGGGTAATGCTCCTTTGCTTTTTTAATAGCTTCTATGATTTCACTTTTTTTCTCTGAAAGTTTGCTGTCATAAAATTTCGCTTGCCATCCAATAACTTCATTATCTGTATGTATCAAATTTGTTTCTATACCCGCTTGGTTTTTATAACGAAAAATACCAAAACGCTTATCAAATTCTCGACAAAACAATAGATAGCAAAGCCACTCAAAATTATCTTGAGGATTTTTACTAAATTTAGCTTTAAATACATCCCAGTTTGGTTTAATCATATTTTACTCTTCAAATAACTCTTTATATTGTATATTATTTAGAGCAGTATAGTAGCCATATCCATACGAGTTATTTAAATTAATGCTAAACATTTAGTTGAAAATAAATAATTTATTTGTTAACACAGATATAAATTTACTAACTGATTCTATCACAATGAAATCACACCCAATCTCCTACATAGAAGCACTCAAAGCACAGAGCGTTATCTCTCAATACTTAACACCTACGCCGCTTACCAAATATGAAAACTTATCGTTATTAATTGGAGCTGAGGTTTTTGTAAAACATGAAAATCATAATCCGACAGGCTCGTTTAAAATACGGGGTGGGATTAATTTAATGCACCACCTGAAACAAGTAGGTACGAAAGGAGTGATTACATTTTCGACAGGCAACCATGGTTTATCTATCGCACAATCTGCGGCATGGTTTGGGATGGATGCAACGATTGTCGTGCCAGAAAATAATAACCCTGTCAAAAACAACAGTATCAAAGCCACAGGTGCAACATTAATCGAAGCGGGCAAAAACTTTGAACAAGCATCACAAGTTGTGACTGAATTATTAGAAAAACAAGACTTATATTATGTCCATCCTGCAAATGAGCCACATTTGATTAATGGCGTGGGGACAGAATTCATTGAAATGATTGAAGCTGTACCCGATTTAGACGCTGTGATCTTGCCCATTGGCGCAGGTAGTGAGGCCGCCGCAGCTACCATTGTGTTAAAAACAATCAACCCTGATATTCAAATCTTTGCCGTACAAGCCCAAGCATCCAGTGCTGTATATCAATCGTGGAAAGCAGGTCAAATCATCGCATCGGATAACACAACTTTTGCAGGTGGTTTTGCGACGGGTACAGCTTATGAAATGCCATTTGAAATCTACAAAAATAACTTAACTGATTTTGTTGTACTGACAGAAGCTGAAATTTATGAAGGGATTGCTTTAGCTGCACACTACACGCATAACTACCTTGAAGGTGCAGGGGCTTCAACCATCATGGCAGCGATTAAACTAAAAGACCAACTACAAGGTAAAAAAGTAGCACTACAATTTAGTGGGTGTAACGCCACACCTGAGGAAATTAATCACGCATATAATTTACCTACATTTTATAGAGGCAAAGAGATTATTTAAATCTGCAAGCTAGGTTTTGCTATATCGTTTGAACCATTTGAGACCGACATCATTTTTATGAGCAACACTTCAATATTTGTTAAATGTATTAAAGTCACAACAGAAAACCAGCATATTTATTTCAACTTAATCCAAAGTTATGAAGCTGAATTTTCTCCAATCACAGGTAAAAAGCCCAATGTGCAAGGCTTATTCGAATTAGATACACAACTGGATGCGCAACATAGTGGCTTTATTGTTTATGTTGATGATTTGCCTGCAGGCATTGCGGCGATTGCAACAAAGCAAAATCAACAGTTTGAAGTATGCGAATTTTATGTTGTGCCCTATTACCGAAAACAAGCAGTTGGTAAACAGTTCGCGCATCAGCTTTGGCAACAATACATAGGTTATTGGGAAGTGAAGCAAATTCAAGGGGCTGAGTATGCAACACAATTCTGGCGTAAAGTCATTGCCACATATACAAACAACCAATTTAATGAAAGCCAATATCAAGACGAATATTGGGGAGCTGTGACGCGGCAAACTTTTTACAGCTAGCGACACAGATACCTTTTAATATCGATAACGTGCTTCCACATATACAGAGCGTTCTGGCAATGGTAAGTCATTAGGAATAGAGATTAAGCCTGTTACAACATCCTCAAAACCAGATGTGGGTTCACGGCGTTCTTCATTGAGCAAATTACGAATGGAAAAAGCAAAATCCCAGTTTTGATTCAAACCTTTGCGCCGTATGGTTAAGTCCACCGAAGTATAATCATCCACAGGTTGGCGAGCGTCCGTATAACGCCTATCGCGATCACCCACCCAATTAAGCTGCGTATTCAAATACCAATGTTTAATAAACTGCCAATCTGCGCGTAAATAAACCTGATCCCGAGGTGCACCGCCTAAACGATGGCTTTGCTCATCTAAAGTGCGTTGATAAGCATAATTACCCAACAAAGTTAAATTGCTAGCCACTTTCCAATAGGTTTCTAGCTCAATGCCTCGTCCCTTGCGCTGCCCAACATTTTGTGCAATTTGTAACGCTGGTGTAATAGGCGCAAAAGCAATATTATCTTTCACCTTAAATTGATAAATATTAAGACTGGTTCGAATATCAGGGCGTAATTTATAACTCAGACCTAACTCATAACTACGCATTTTTTCTGGGCGCACTTCAACATATTCAGAGCGGCTAATCGATTCGCCTCGGTTAGAAATAGTATTGTATAACTCGACAAAGGAAGGCGCACGAAAAGCCTCACCATATAATGCTTTAAAGCTTAAATCATCGGTTGCTTGCCAAACTAAAGCTAAACGTGGATTCCATGTTTCACCAAAATCAGAATAATCGTCGTAGCGCAAGCCTGTGGTTAATGTCCATTTTTCTGCTAATTGCCATTCGTCTTGCACGAACCAATATAGATTCTTTCTGTCGCCTTCAATGATAAATGCGTAAGGTGTACCTGAGAAATCAACAAAACCACTATCAATGGGTAAAGGACGATTGGTTACTGGATTCACGCCATAATTTTGAAAGTGTGATACTTCGTATAAATCGCTATAAGTAAAACCTGCACCAAGACGCAATAAATGCTTGTCAAAACCAGAGTAGAAACTACCCAACATCAGCCCAGAAGCCCGTTCGTTTTTACTACTTTTTAAGCGGAAGCCATCTTTTACGATACCTCTTCGAGTAACAACATTAGATGGTGCAATTTGTAAATAAGGGTCAGGTTTGAGGCGATTTTCATTTATATACGCTTGTACCATCACATCCCAATAACGGGTGACTTGTGGATTATGATAAGTCAAATCAAGGTTATAACGTTCATTTTGATATGCCCCAATCGTGTCTAAAGAGCCACCTGCGCCAATGCCCACTCCCATCTCATCACGACCTTGATAAGCAGCCCGTAATCGCCAGCGTTGTTTGCTAATATCAATTCGAGCATCTAAATTGCGTCGCTCATTGTTCATCGATGCAGGTGTGAGAGACACATTTGTACCTTGCCGCTGATCCAGTTGGCTTTGTAAATCCTGTGCAATAATCGCTTGATAACCATCGCTATCATGGATTTCAATCATTGCCGCAACATCAAAACCATAATAACTGCCACCATGTAAAGCCCACACATCTTGTGTATCAAAACTACCTGTTCTTACACCAAATTCTGTACCTTCAATATCCGCTTTGGTTTTAGTAATAATATTAATCACACCACTCAGTGCATCTGCTCCATATACCGCCGATCCTGGCCCACGAATCACTTCAATACGTGCAATACCATTTACGGGCATTCCACCCCATGCATTGCCACGATTACCTGAGTAAAGTTGCTTAACAGGAATGCCATTAATGAGCATCAAAACTTCTGGGTTATCAGTAGAATATAAACCACGAATCACATAGGAAGGGTTGTTAAAAGTAGCAGAATAAGTGACATGTAACCCTGGTACAGTTTCCAGCACTTGATCTAAATCGGTCGCGCCAATGGCTTCAATATCTGCAGCGGTAATAACAGTGGTAATCGCAGGGGCTTCGATCTGGGATTGTTGTTTACCTGTGGCAATCGTCACCACTTTAACATCGAGCAATTCCTCTAAAGACAAGGCTAATAAATCATTTAAACCCAATGTATTAGGGGATTCTAAGGCGTAAGCATGGCTATGTACCAATAAGCAGAAAAGTACCAGTAATCTATTTATATTCATGAAAACGTCCTTAGCAGCTTTAAATCCTACTATTTACGAATAGAAACTATAGTAACATAGCTTAGTGAATTAAGAATGATAAATTAGGAATTACAAATTAATCAATTTAGAAACAACTTGCTGATTATTTTGATTTTATATGATATTGGGTATTTTAATGACTATTTAAATAATCGTAAATCCGTTGGGCTAATGAGCGACTAATCCCTTGTACTTTGGCCAGTTCATCGACACCCGCGCGTGATACACCTTGCAAACCACCAAAATGCTTGATTAAGGCTTTACGCCGTTTTGCCCCTACGCCCTCAATTTGCTCTAAAACCGAGGTGGTTTTGACTTTAGCTCGACGGCCTTGATGGCCAATCAGTGCAAAGCGATGAGATTCATCACGGATATGTAAGATCAAATGTAACGCTGGCGAATCTTTAGGCAAAACCAATGGTGCATTTATATCAGGAAATACCAGTTTTTCCAGCCCTGCTTTTCTATCCATACCTTTGGACACACCTATGATTTTGATTTTATGGTGCAAGTCTAATTTCTCAAGTACTTGATATGCAATTTTAACCTGCCCTTTACCACCATCGATAAACAGAATATCAGGCAAGATACTATCTGGTTTCAACTTAGCAAACCGCCGAGTTAAAGCCTGTTGCATGGCTGCATAATCATCTGCTTTGGGCACACCCTCAATATTGAAACGCCGATAGGCACTATGCGCCGCGCCCTCTTGATCGAATACTACACAAGAGGCAGTCGTGGCTTCACCCTGCGAGTGACTAATATCAAAACACTCCATACGCTGTGGCATGGTTTCTAAACGCAGAACATGACATAAATTAGCAAGACGTTCGCGATATTGGCTGGGTTTGCGTTGCAGCAAGCTTTGTTTTGCATTTTCCACTGCCATGTCCAACCATTTTGCCCGCGTGGTGCGCACATTGGTACTTAATTTAACCTGTTTCTGACATTGCTCCTTGATGGCCGAAATCAATGTATTTGTATCATTTGGCATATGGCTTAACACCATTTCATCGGGTATATCTCGATGTGTTGCTAAATAATATTGGGGTAAAAAAGCAGACAAAATCGCTATTTCATCCATGCCTTGGGTATGTTTTGGGAAAAAAGCCTGACTGCCAATATGTCGTCCATCCCGCACGCTGAGTAATTGCACACAACCTATATTTTGCTCAGAAATACAGGCGACAATATCCACGTCGCCACCTTCTGTAGTCATATATTGCTGTTCTTGAATACTGCGCAGGGCTGCAATTTGGTCTCGATATTTGGCGGCTTGTTCAAAGTTTAAATTTTGCGCGGCTTGCTCCATTTTCGCCATGAGTTGTTCAACCACTTGCTGGCTTTTACCTTGTAAAAATAACACTGCATGTTCAACATCTTGTCGGTAAGTTTGCTCATCGATTAAACCGACACAAGGCGCAGTACAACGCTTGATTTGATATTGCAGACAAGGCCGAGAACGGTGGCGAAATTCCACATCTTTACATTGTCGAATCGGAAATAATTTATTCAGTAGCTCCAAACTTTCACGCACTGCACTGACATGTGGATAAGGGCCAAAATAACGACCTTTAGATTTTTTCGCACCACGATGATAGCCTAAGCGTGGAAAAGGATGATTTGATAGAAAAATATAGGGGTAGCTTTTGTCATCTCGCAACAAAATATTGTAACGAGGTTGATGTTGCTTAATAAAATTATTTTCTAAAATTAAAGCTTCGGTTTCGGTATGTGTGACCGTTACTTCAATGTTGGCAATCTGCTCAACAAGGGTTTTGGTCTTAAGCGATTGACTGGCGGATGCATTAAAATAACTGGAAACGCGTTTTTTTAGATTTTTGGCTTTGCCGACATACAGCACGGTGTTGCTAGTGTCGAACATTTGATAAACACCCGGCTTGGTGCTGAGATTGGCGAGAAAAGTTTTGACATCAAACGTCATAAGAGGATGGAAAAAGAGCTGACAACATCAAAAAACTGCCAACTCTATATATGAATTATAACGCTTCAACAGACTCGATGGTAATTACATCAGCAGGCACATCTCTATGCATACCATGATTTGTTGTTTTGACCGATTTGATTTTATCCACAATATCCATGCCTTCAGTCACTTCACCAAATACACAATAACCCCAACCTTGTGTATTCGGTGCTGAAAAGTCAAGGAAATCATTATCTTTTACATTAATAAAAAATTGTGAAGAAGCAGAATGAGGGTCATTAGTACGCGCCATTGCAATTGTGCCACGTTTGTTTGATAAGCCGTTATCTGCTTCATTTTTAATAGGGGCTTCTGTTGGTTTATCGCGCATATCTGCTGTTAAACCACCGCCTTGAATCATGAAGTTGCTAATCACACGGTGGAAAATCGTGTCTGTATAAAAACCACTCTTAACGTAATTTAAAAAGTTTTCAACAGTAATTGGTGCTTTCGCTTCATCTAATTCTAAAGTAATTGCACCAAGTGTTGTGTTTATACGTACAGTTGCCATTATTAAGGTTTTCCTCTAGTGGTTTTAGTAAGACATAGGCTCAGGCATATCTGGCTTAGATGGCGCATCAGGTGCGGGGATCGCTTCCCCCTGATTTGAAGAAGCTGAGCTATCTTGCTCTGCCATATCATCATCTTCTTCGGTTACATCACTATCATTCAGTTCATCGGCTGCACTGTCTTCAGTCGTGTCATCGCCATCATCATTGTCGATAATTGGTTCATCATCGATTAATTCAATAGGCTCTTCCAAGCTCTCAGGCTTTTCTTGAATCTCAACCATGCGCATCACACTGTCAATTGTTACAGCTTCAATGCTAATAGGGTTAACAGGTACGTTACGACGAAAAGCACCTGCTGCCCCTGTTTCGACATCTTGGATACGATCTACAATGTCCATACCTTCAACAACTTTGGCAAAGACCGCATAACCCCAGCCATTTCGAGTTGGTGATTTATGATCTAAAAAGCCATTGTCGTTGACGTTAATAAAAAACTGAGAGGTGGCAGAGTTGGGGTCAGAGCTACGCGCCATTGCCACTGTGCCACGGGTATTTTTTACACCATTGTTTGCTTCATTCTTAATTGCAGGATTGGTTGATTTTTGCTCATAATTTGCTGTATAACCACCACCTTGCACCACAAACCCTTTGACAACACGATGAAACACTGTTCCTTCGTAAAAGCCAGATTCGGCATAGTTCAAAAAGTTGTTAGCGGCAATCGGTGATTCATGCGGCATCAGTTCCAGCACAATACTACCCATTGTGGTTTGTAAGGTGACACGCGGGATTTCTTGCGCTTTTTCTTGAGCATGGCCAGATATTGCAAATAATGCGAACAAGCAGGCAATCATGTATTTCATAGTGGTTTTACTCTCTGTCCGAATTAACCTATGCAGATTGTACTCGCTTTATACAATTTCCTCAAAATTCCCAACGAATTTGACCATAAAAGCTGCGCTCCACCTCGCCATAAAGTGGGTTGGTTCGATTCGGGAAATACTCTCTATATTGTTTATCAAATAGATTTTGGCCAACTAAGGATAATTCTAAGTCTTCGGTAATACTCCAAATTAAATTTAAGTCTACAGTTGTATAGTACTTAATCACGTCTTCAGGATTGACAGCAAGCCGCTTAATTGTACTTACATAACGTACCCATGTATTCAATCTAAGACTTTCTGATAAGTTAGCACTCATTAACAAAGAAAATTGATGTTCAGGACTAAGGGCTTCAAGTTCCTTAGCAGAGTCCACGATGTTTGGCAGCTCCGCCATGTCTAATGACATTTTGATATAAGAATAATGAAAATTAAAGCTTAAGTCTTCAGTTGGTCTGTAATTACTATTCACTTCCAAACCATATGTATCCCCTGTTAAATCATTGTTCATTTGTTGGGTAACAAAAATACGGTTATTAGCAAGGTCTGGTGTGACAAATTGTCTAGCAGAAGCTAATGTATCGTAGTTGTTAAAAAATAATGCTAAATCCCAAGATAACTTATTGGTGACTTGATTATGTAAACCGAGTTCATACGCCAATACTTCTTCGGATTTTACATTTGGATTATTAATATATTGCGAGACAAGATCGGTTGGATAGAAAGGGTTTTGGCTTTGAGGTAAACTCACTGCAAACGAAGCATCATGCCCGCGACGAGATGGGGTTCTGGTTGCACGCGAAATAGCTCCCCATAAGCTAAATTTATCATTTGGTGTCCATAAGTAACGGATATTAGGCTGAATTTCCCAACCTGTATAATCATTGTGTTCTAATTTAGTACCGATTGTTAGCGTGTGCTTTTCAGAAAGCTTAATCTCATCTTGAACAAACGCACTAAACAGATTATCAATCCGCTTCTCTTCATCAAAAAAGAAGTAGTCATTGTTATACATTTTGTTATATAGCCAACGGAAACCGAGTCCCCACATTAACTCATGTTTCTTACTTACAGCATAGCGGTGTTGAATATCTAAATCGAAAACTTTATTGAATGACGATACAACAGGCAATTTACGCTGATATTCTGAATAGTAGGTTTGAGTTGTTAATGTGGAATCTTCTGAAAATTGATGCTCCAGCGAAGAAAGTATATGAAACCCCTTTGCATCTGTCACACCTGCTTCATTCGTTAACCAATGAATATCCTGCTCTTTAGCTCGATACGCATTGACTTGGAGCATCCATTTATTGTCTTTGGAAAAAGGCTGTCCGTCAATTCTAAAGCCAGCTTGAGTAGAGTGCCATTCATCATTAGCAACTGAATTTGCATAGGCATCACGTTTAAGCAATTTGGTATACACTCGGAAATAGGTTTCTGTGGCTTCGTCTAACATACCACCATAACGCAAGTTAGTGATATTTTGTTCTTCATTACCTGCAGCAATACTTAGCAACCCACCTTGGGTATCTTTAGCGTGTTTCGTAATAATATTAATCACACCATTGACTGCATTTGCACCCCATAATGTACTACCAGGACCACGAATGACCTCAATTCGGTCAATATCATCTAAAACAGTATCAACCGTGTCCCACCATACGCCAGAGAATTCAGGTGTATATACACTGCGCCCATCGACTAAGACCAATAGTTTATTGCTAAAAAAATCATTAAATCCACGTGAGGAAATAGCCCAAGTGTGTGCATTGGTTTTTGCAACATGTAAACCCGGTACCATGCGTAAAGCATCTGCAATGGTTGTTACTCCCGACCGTTTAATTTCTTGAGAAGTGACTACGTAAACCGCAGCAGGTGCATTGGCCAAAGATTGCTCTTTTTTACCAACAGAAGTCACAATTCTAACTTGCAATAAATCCTCAATTGCCCATTCAGAGTAATCGATATTATCGTCGTCTTCATCATCAGCTGACAATGGATATGCCACGATTGCCAATGTGACACTAATAAGAAATAACGTGTATTTGACTATATGTTTGTGGTTCACGACTTTCCCTCCCAGTAGACATTTTTTCGTCAAAGATGACCGAAAACTGACACTTTATCTACCCATAATGGTAGTTGTGTTTGATTAGTTAAATTAAAAAAACTATATTTAACTTCTACTATTTTACTAATAAATCAAGATTGTTCTCATTATTAGGGAATAATATGTAATATTTTTATGTCTTATGGCTACAATAATGCCTACTGATTGATGGCATAATAGGTAGAACCACCCTCCAACTTCTGTGAGTCCAGCTATGAAACGACCTTACGTACCGAACTCCATTAAAAGTATTGCGGAATTACTATACTGGCAGGCTGAAAATCATCCTAACAAAAAAGCATATACTTTTTTGACCAGTCACGGTCAAACAACCTTATCTTATAGTGAATTAAATCTAAAAGTTCAAAAAGTCGCACAATTTCTACAACAACACCAATTGTATAAAAAAACTGCTTTACTGATTTATCCTTCAAGTTTAGATTATATTGAAACTTTTTTAGGTTGTTTATGTGCGGGAGTGATAGCCATCCCAACTTATCCACCGCACCATAAAAGGCAAGACAAAAGAATTCAAGCGATTATTAAAAGTGCCCATCCTCAAGCTATATTAACCACTCAAAAGCTCGCATCTAACATTGAACATCAAGCCGAATTTTTACCTGAACTCAAAGATTTACCTTGCTACATAACCGATGACTTTGACGCTGAATCAATAACAGGCATATGGACTCCTCCCACCATTCAAGAAACTGACTGCGCTTTTCTACAATATACATCTGGCTCAACTAGCAGCCCTAAAGGGGTTATTGTAACGCATGAGAATTTATTGGCTAATGAGAAAAATGTTGAGGTTGCTTTCGATCATAATCAAGACACGGTTTTTGTCGGTTGGTTACCGTTGTATCATGATATGGGGCTGATTGGAAATATCTTACAACCTCTATACCTAGGTATACATTGTACGTTCATGTCTCCGATTGATTTTTTAAAAAAGCCATTTAATTGGTTAAAAGCGATTTCAGACTATAAAGCGACTACTAGTGGTGGGCCTAACTTTGCGTATGACTTATGTGTCAATCAAATTACAGATGAACAAAAGCAATCTTTAGATTTAAGCAGCTGGAAAGTTGCATTTAACGGGGCTGAGCCAATTCGGGCAGAAACGTTGGAACGATTTACAACAGCATTTGCTGATTGTGGCTTTAAACCTGAAACATTCTACCCTTGTTATGGTATGGCAGAAGCGACGCTATTTATTACAGGTTCAGAAATACAAAATATTCCCGTCCCATGTCACTTGGATAAGCAAGCCTTATCTAAAAACCAAGTGCAAACATATGATGCAGCAAATGATAAGACCATTTCTCTGATTGGTTGTGGTCATACATGGTTGGATACAGAAACTAAAATTGTTAATCCAGATACACTCATCGAATGTCAATCAGACGAAGTGGGGGAAATTTGGGTGAAAGGCCAAAGTGTCGCACAAGGTTATTGGTCAAATCCAGAAGCCACTGAGCAAACCTTTCAAGCTCGTATTGCCAATACCAACGAAGAGCCTTTTTTGCGTACAGGTGACTTAGGGTTTATTCACAATAATGAGCTATTTATCACAGGACGTTTAAAAGACATCATCATTATTCGTGGGCGCAACTACTATCCGCAAGATATTGAAAGTACTTTAGAAAAAAGCCATTTCACCCTAAAAGCCAATGCCAGTGCCGCATTCTCTGTTGAAATTAACGGTGAGGAGAAATTGATTGTTGCCGTTGAGGTGGAGCGACGTTATAAACGTGAGAGACGCAAACAACAGCAACCTTCAGGCAAAGCACTAGAGCGTCGACATCATTCTGATAGACGCGCAAGACCTTATAATGACTATTCCGATGATATTGATGAACCGTTAAATACACAACGTGTAATTCAAACTATTCGGCACAATATTTCTGAACAACACGATTTACAAGTGTATGCTGTATTGCTGTTGCGGGTTGGCAGCATTCCCAAAACGACTAGTGGTAAAATTCAGCGTCATGCCTGTCGCCAAGGCTTTTTAGACGGCTCATTAAATGTAGTGGGTAGCGATATTTTAAATACCGTGGTCTCAGAGCAGCAACATGTACTGACACGAGAAATATTGCTCAATAGCCCAAAAGCTGAATATCCCAGCTTAGTCGGCGCATATATCCACGAGCTAATTTGTAATCTTCTGCATATTCCAAGCTATTATTTTGACTGGCAACACTCAATTAATAAACTAGGTATTGATTCCTTGATTGCGGTGGAGCTGCAACATCGAATTGAAAGTAATTTAGGTGTGCAGTTGCCTATAACTTATTTCTTGCAAAATACTAGTATTGCAGAATTAGTCGAACATATTTTAAAGAATTTACAAAGCCTGACAGAAGCTCCCAACCATATTGAAAACATCACCGCGTCACATCCCCTTTCATACAACCAACAAGCACTATGGTTTTTAAGTAAGTTAGCACCAAATAGTGCTGCTTATAATATTTTCTTTGCAGTTGATATTAACGCGCCACTTGACACTCATGCATTACAGCGAGCTTTCCAAGCATTAGCGGAACGCCATCCTGTATTGCGTACCAATTATCATGAACAAATGGGGCAACCCACTCAGCAGATTGATGTAAACAGTACGCTTGATTTTAAATTAATTGAAGTCAGTTCGTGGCAGGCTTCGGCAATTGACCAATATTTAACTGAGCAAGCGCATAAAGCATTTGATTTGGAAAAAGACAGCTTAATGCGGATACGTCTATGTCAACGTAATGATGAACAATATAGTTTATTGTGGGTGATTCACCATATTTGTGTTGATTTGTGGTCAATGACAATTTTGTTGGATGAATTACAAGCTTATTATGAGGGTTATAGCCAAGACAAACAGGTAGAGCTACCGTCTATTAAATCAAACTATATCGATTTTGCCTATTGGCAGCATACCATGTTGAACTCTACCCAAGGTGATTTACAAGCGCAATACTGGTTAGAAAGGCTGTCAGGTGATTTGCCTGTTTTGGATTTACCGTTAGATTATCCGCGTCCATCCATTCAAACTTACACGGGTGCATCGATTGGCTTTAAGCTCGAACCTAAGCTCATTCAAGCATTGAAAGCTATGGTGAAATCGTCAGGTACGACATTATACACATTGCTATTAGCTGCTTTCCAAGTCCTATTACATCGCTATACACAACAAGATGACATTTTAGTTGGCTCACCTTCTGCAGGTCGATACCATGCAAATTTCGATGATGTAGTGGGTTATTTCACCAATATGCTGGTACTAAGAGGGGATTTATCCACAGACATCAGCTTTGATGAGTTCTTAACTCAAACCCAATCACATGTATTAAACGCTTTAGAAAATCAACATTACCCATTCCAATTGTTGGTTGATAAATTATTACAAGAACGTGAGCCGAGCTTATCACCACTATTCCAAGCCGCATTTGGTTTACAAAAACCGCATAAACTGCCTGAGTGTGCGCCTTTCGTATTGAAAGAAAAAGGTGCAAACATGCAACTCGGTGATCTGGTATTGGAAACACGGGTGTTAGAGCAAAAAATTGCTCAGTTTGATATGACGTTACTCATGGTTGAAACTGATGGCAGCTTGATTGGTTCATGGGAATATAATTCTGCTTTGTTTAAGCCGCAAACCATTCAGCGCATGATTGAGCATTTCGAAGTCTTATTGACCAATATTGTGAATCAGCCAGAGAAAAATATTTCGACGTTAAGCATGTTGTCTGAGCAAGAACACGAGCAATTGACTACGCGTGCAATGGCTGCCACGGATTATCCGCCACAATGTGTACACCAAGTGTTTGAACAACAAGTACAAGCTGTGCCAAACAATATTGCAGCGGTATTTGAACAGCAAACATTAAGCTATCAACAACTGAATCAAAAAGCCAATCAATTGGCACATTATCTCCAAGCTCAAGGAGTGAAACCTGACACTTTGGTTGGTTTATGCTTAGAACGTAGCTTAGATATTGTGGTTGCGATTTTAGGTATTTTAAAAGCAGGCGGGGCGTATGTGCCGTTAGAATTGGCTTATCCAGATGATCGGTTGAATTTTATTCTCAACGATGCCCAAGCACCCATATTGTTAACCCACAGTTCACTAACGGATAGATTTAGCGAGTCGGACAGTCAAATCGTTTGTCTTGACCAAATTGATAATGAATTAGCACAGTGCCCAACCCAAAATCCAGTATGTCAAACCACGCCTGAAAACCTAAGCTATGTGATTTACACCTCAGGTTCTACAGGTAATCCAAAAGGTTGCTTGATTCAACATCACAACGTTACGCGCCTTTTCACTCAGACCCAAGACTGGTATCAATTTAATCAAAACGATGTGTGGACGTTGTTCCATTCTTATGCGTTTGATTTTTCAGTTTGGGAATTATGGGGGGCATTATTGTACGGCGGTAAATTGGTGGTTGTGCCGTATTGGGTCAGTCGTTCGCCACAAGATTTTTATCAGCTATTGCAACAACACAAAGTCACGGTATTAAATCAAACCCCATCGGCTTTTTACCAATTGATGCAAATCGATAAACAAAGTCAGGCAGATTTAGATTTACGTTATATCACTTTTGGTGGTGAAGCTTTAGATATTCCAGCATTGAAAGAATGGTTTGATAGGCATGGCGATCAAAAACCACAATTGATTAACATGTATGGTATTACCGAAACCACGGTGCACGTCACATATCGTCCTCTGAGCAGAGCAGACCTTGATAATGAAGCCAGTGTGATTGGCCAGCCGATTCCTGATTTAACCTTATATATTCTGGATCAGCATCAAAATCCTGTGCCAACCAAAGTCAGTGGTGAAATGTATGTAGGTGGTTTAGGCGTGGCCAGAGGTTATTTAAATCGCGATGAGTTGACCGCACAACGCTTTATTCAAAACCCATTTAATCCTGATGAAAAGTTGTATCGCACGGGGGATTTAGCACGTTATTTAGAATCGGGCGATGTGGAATATTTAGGGCGGATCGATCATCAAGTTAAAATCCGTGGGTTCAGAATTGAATTAGGCGAAATTGAAGCGGCGATTGCACAACATCCACAAGTCAATGAGTGTATTGTGTTAGTGCAAAATCATGAAATCACCAACGCGAAACAGTTAATTGCGTTTATCGTGCCGCAAAAAGAACAAGACGCGCAGCAGGAAACCACTTATGTTGATCTGATTTCACAAGTGTTTCAGCATACTTATAGTGGCAGCGATACTGATGAGGGTGCGACAGATTTTAATATTATCGGCTGGAATAGTAGTTATACGGGTCAAGAAATTCCTGCCGCTGAGATGGAAGAATGGGTTGAAGATACGGTAGAACGGATTTTAGCCTTGCAGCCACAGAAAACGGTGGAAATCGGTTGTGGTACAGGTTTGTTGTTATCGCGGGTTGCACCACAGTGTCAGGCTTATTTAGGCTTGGATTTGTCAGATCAAGCAATTGATTATGTTGCGTTATTGAAACAAACCCATCCTGCTTTGCATCACGTTTCATTACAACAAGCGATGGCAGATGATTTTACTGCAATTGATAAAGATGAATATGACACTGTAATATTGAATTCGGTGGCGCAGTATTTCCCCAGCATCCAATACTTAACCAAAGTGTTACAACAGGCGGTAGAAACGGTCACCGATGGCGCACGGATTTTTGTGGGTGATTTACGTAACTTCTGCTTGTTAGAGCATTTCCATGCTTCCGTGCAATTATATCAAGCGACGGATGACACCACGCTAGCCGATTTGCGACAAACCATTGATAAACAGCTATTGCAGGAAGAAGAGTTGTTAATGGAATCGCGTTATTTTGTTGCGTTACAACAGCTTTATCCGCGTATTCAGCATATTGAAGTGCAACCCAAACAAGGTGAGTTTGATAATGAATTAACCAAGTTCCGTTATGATGTGGTGTTACATATTGGGCAAAAACCTGAATTGTATCCTGTGGATTGGCAAACATGGTCACCACGTTGGGATTTAGAGGTGATTCGCAAGCATTTAACTCAAAATCAACCTGAGGTATTTGGTTTACAGCGAATTCGCAATGCACGATTAGTGGAAGAAAACACCTTATTGCAACAAGATTGGACGGGTACGGTTGCCAGCTTTAAAACCCCAACTGATGCAGTCTCTGCAATTAATCCACAAGCTTTATATCAATTGGCCAATGAATTAGATGATTATCAAGTAGAAATTTCATGGCTAGAAATGGAAAGTAGTGGTCATTTTGCTGCTGTATTTAAGCGCAATCATGTTCAGGGTTTGGCTGATTTTCCTGCTTTGGCCGCCACGCAAGAGTATGCCGCTTATGCCAGCTCACCTTTACAGCATTCCAGTTTATATTTGCAAAGCTTAAAACAAAGTCTGCAAAAACAATTGCCTGATTACATGAACCCTGCGCATTATGTCACTTTGGAGCAAATGCCTTTAACCCCAAATGGCAAAGCAGATCGCAAAGCTCTGTTAAATATGGATATACATGCAGGACGTGATACAGCTGATTTACAGCCTGCTCAGAACCAAGTTGAACAGATATTGGTGGATATTTGGCAAGAGGTACTTAATATCCAACCGATTGGGATTAACGATAATTTCTTTGCTTTGGGCGGTGATTCCATTCTCAGTATTCAAGTGGTTGCCCGCGCCAATCAGCAAAAACTTAAACTCACGCCACGTTTAATTTTCCAATATCAAACCATTGCTGAATTAGCCGCTGTGATTGAAATAAGTGAAGGCATTCAAGCACAACAAGGTGCAGTAACAGGCGAGGTGTTATTGACTCCGATTCAAAGCTGGTTCTTTGAGCAAGACTTAGCCAATAAACATTATTACAATCAATCTGTGTTGTTAAATGTTGCCAGTGGCGCACAAACAACATTATTGGAACAAGCCATTCAACATCTGGTGCAATACCATGATGCGTTGCGCTTGCAATTTAAGCAGCAAGATGGACAGTGGCAGCAATACGATATGGCTGAAGTGTCGCCAGTGCAATTGGATGTTGTAAGTTTCAATAGTGCATCTGATCCATCTATTGAGGCGATTACCCAACAAGCCCAAGCTAGCTTAAATATCGAAACTCCGCAATTGCTTAAAGCAGTCTTTTTGCAAGATAGTCATGGGCAAAATGATTATTTATTTATAGCGATCCATCATTTAGCAGTGGATGGCATGTCATGGCGGATTTTATTAAATGACTTGTCGCAACTGTATCAGCAATTATTGCAACAAGAATCAATGCAATTGCCAGAGAAAACCACTGCATATCAAGATTGGGCGAAGTGCTTACAAAAATATGCACCAACTTCAGCACAGCATTTAGATTTTTGGACACAACGTTTACAGCTAGCCACAGGAAAAATGCCTACGGACTTTAATCCTGAACTAGCAGCCAATACGGTGCAATCCAGTGCTGAAATCACCGCTTTGTTGACTAAAACCCAGACAACGGATTTATTGCAAAATATTTCACAAGCGTATAACACTCAAATCAATGACATACTGTTAGCAGCATTGGCGTTGACTGTCTCCAATTGGACGCAACAGCCGTCAATCCATTTTGACTTAGAAAGTCATGGCCGTGAACTGATTAGCGAAGAAATTGACTTGTCTCGCACCGTGGGTTGGTTTACCAGTTTGTATCCTGTAGTGTTGCAGACCGAATCATCAACTGACTTAGAAACAGTGATTAAATCGGTCAAAGAGCAATTACGTCAGATTCCAGATAACGGCATTAGTTTTGGTATCTTACGTTATTTAAGCGAAGATCAGACAATTTGCAAACAGTTAAGTACATCACCTCAAGCACAGTTAAGTTTTAACTATTTGGGTCAATTTGATCAAAATGTACAAAGTGGGTTATTTGCAGGCCTGAGTACGCAACAAACTGCGCCTTATCATGATCCACAGAATCAACGTCCTTACTTGCTTGATTTTAATTTGATGATTGTAGATGAGCAGCTGCATGTCACTTGTACATATAGCCAAGCGTTCCATCGCACAGATACAATACAGCAATTGGTGACACAGTACGTTAACCAGTTGCAGGTATTAATTGAACATTGTTTAGCACCTCAATCAAGTGGTTATACGCCGTCAGACTTCCCTGAGGCAGACCTAAGTCAAGATGATTTAGATAACTTACTTGAACAACTTTAGTAAATTAGTAAAGGTTTTGGTATGGATAAAAAGAATGTTGAGGCGATTTACCCATTATCTCCTATGCAACAAGGGATGTTATTTGAAGCGTTATATAGCAAAGACTCATATTACTATATAGAGCAAGTCAGCTTCTCAATAACCAGACAAGGTTTTGACCCTCAGCAATTCATGGCGGCTTGGCAGCATATCGTCAATAAATACCAAACCTTACGCAGTCTATTCGTGTGGGAAAAAACCAAAAAGCCATTACAGATTATTCTGAAACAGCTTGAGCTACACCCACAACTTTTAGACTGGACAACTGTTGCTGAACAGGAACAAGCTGCTCAATTACAAAAACTTTTACAACAAGATAGAAACACCGCATTTGAGGTAGAAGCACCGCCATTAATGCGCTTCTATTTTGTGCAACTGGCAGCAGATAAATGGCATTTTATTTGGACACATCACCATTTATTGATGGATGGTTGGTCATTGGGTATTGTCCTGAAGGATTTATTTGAATATTATCAAGCTATTACCCAACAAAAACCATTGCATATTCAACCGACTAAACACTACGCGAACTATGTACAATGGCTTGCCAAACAGGATGCGAATAAAGCGCAGCAATTTTGGCAGGATAATTTAAAAGATGCACAAATTAGGCAGTATTTTAATTCCAGCTCTAAAACCCCATGCTATTCAGAGCGAAAGTTTTCACTTCCTGAACAATTGCAAAAAGATATACAACAACTGACTCAGCAGCACCAACTGACTTTTTTCACCATTATGCAAGGAGCATGGGCATTTTTATTAAGCCGCTATGCCAATCAAAATGATGTGATGTTTGGTACAACGGTGTCTGGCAGAACCCCTGAAATTCCACAGGTAGAATCTATTGTGGGTTTATTGATTAACACCTTGCCTGTGCGGGTGCAGATTGGTGAGCAGCCGTTAGTTGATTGGTTGAAACATTTACAGCAGCAACATACAGAAAGAGAGCAATTTGCTTATTTACCTTTAGCGCATATCCAAACGATGACGGGGATTAAGCAAGGTCAAAAACTGTTTGATTCATTATTGATTGTCGAAAACTATCCGCTAGATCAGTCTGTCAAACAATATGCTGAATTGATTAATATTCAAAATTTTGATGTGGCTGAAAAAATACCTTATCCGTTGCTGATTGGCTTTTTGCCACATTTACAATTACAAGTGCGTTTTACTTACGATGCTAATCAATTTGATGATGCGGCAATTCAACAATTATTTGAACATTTCCAATTCATTTTAACCCAGTTTGTTGCGCAGCCCACTCAGGCATTGCATCAATTTTCTTTGTTAACTGAAAAAGATAAAACCCAGCTTGAGCAGTGGAATCAAACTGAGAAAACTTACCCACAACAATGTGTGCATCAACTGTTTGAACAACAAGTCACGCAAACACCAGATGCTATTGCTGCAATATTTGAAGATGAAAATTTAACTTATCAGCAGTTAAACGAAAAATCGAACCAGTTGGCGCATTATTTACAAAGCCTTGGAGTCAAAACAGAAACCTTGGTTGGCGTGTGTGTTGAGCGCAGTTTAGATATGTTAGTCAGTTTATTGGGAATTTTAAAATCGGGAGGGGCTTATGTGCCTTTAGACCCAACATATCCCGAGCAACGCTTGGCTTTTATGTTGGAAGATGCCGATACGCCGATTATTTTAACCCAAAGTCATCTTTTAAACAGTTTACCACCCCATCAAGCACAAACAGTTTGTTTAGATACAGATTGGGAACAGATTGCACAAAATCCCACTCAGAATTTAAATATCAATATTCAACTAGAAAATCTGGCTTATGTTATTTATACCTCGGGTTCTACGGGTAAGCCCAAAGGGGCAATGAATCCACATTTAGCCGTTAGTAATCGTTTGTTATGGATGCAAGATGCTTATCAATTGACTGAGCAAGATACTGTTTTACAGAAAACCCCGTTTAGTTTTGATGTCTCGGTATGGGAGTTCTTTTGGCCGATTTTAGCGGGAGCAAAGCTGGTTTTTGCCAAACCAGAAGGTCATAAAAGCCCAGATTATCTAGCGGAACTGATTGGACAACAACAAGTAACTACCTTGCATTTTGTACCTTCAATGCTACAGGCTTTTTTACTGAGTACACAGTTATATAAATGCTACTCATTGCGCCAAGTTTTTTGCAGTGGTGAAGCATTGTCGGTGGATTTACAAAATCGTTTTTTTGAGCTATTTCCACAAATTTCCCTGCATAATTTATATGGACCTACAGAAGCTGCGGTTGATGTGACTTACTGGCAGTGCCAACCTGAGGAAAAACGCCATACTGTACCGATTGGCAAACCAATTAGTAATATTCAAATTCATATTTTAGATGAGCAGTTACAGCCTGTACCAATAGGCGTTTCAGGTGAATTGCATATTGGGGGAATAGGCGTTGCCCGTGGCTATCATAATCGCCCTGAGTTAAGTGCGGAAAAATTTATTCCCAATCATTTTACTCAACAAGGACAACTGTATAAAACAGGTGATTTAGCACGTTATTTACCCGATGGTAATATCGAATATTTAGGACGAATTGATTTTCAAGTTAAAATAAGAGGTTTTAGGATTGAGCTAGGTGAAATTGAAGCTTTAATCAATCAATTTCCTACTGTACAAACTTCATTGGTCAATGTTTATGAAACCCAAGGTGATAAAAAGTTAGTTGCTTATTTAGTCGCAGATACTGAGATTCAACAGGCTGATTTAAAAACGCATTTAAAACAAAAGCTACCAGATTATATGCTGCCTAGTTATGTGGTGCAATTAGAGGATTTTCCATTGACACCAAACGGTAAAGTCGATAGAAAAGCCTTACCAGAACCTGAACATGTTGTAACGACATATATTGCTCCAAGAAATGAACTTGAGCAAACATTAGCTGAGATTTGGCAGACGATTTTAGAAGTTCCACGAGTTGGGTTGCATGATAACTTTTTCGAGTTAGGCGGTCACTCCTTATTATCTGTGCGCTTAACAGCCAAAGTGCAAGAAACTTTTAATATCAAACTATCCGTAGCAGATATTTTTAAATCTCAAACTTTATTGGAATTCAGCCAGCTCATCACCCCACAATCAGAACTAAAAGATATTAGTATTCCTGTTGTTTCAAGAAAAAAACCATTATTAGCCTCATTTCCACAACAAAACTTATGGCTGATGAACGAACTGGATACCAATGGAACAATCTATAATATTTCAATTCCTTTGCATATTTCTGGAAAATTGGATGTTGTTGCTTTAAAAAATAGCTTTAATGCTTTATTGCAACGCCATGAAGTATTGCGTACGGTTTTCAATGTACAACAAGACAAGTTAGTTCAAGTAGTGAAACCGTATGCATTTGCTGATATTGGTATCATTAATTTACAGCATTTGCCAACAGCTGAAAGGCTAGAAGCTGCTAAAGGTGAAATTTTACAACGGGTTAAACAGCGCAAAGACTTAACTCAAGATACATTATTTGGGCTTTTTGTATTTCAACTAGACGAGGCAGAATCCGTATTAACATTGCTGATTCATCATATTATTAGTGATGGGTGCTCAATTACAAATTTATTCAATGAATTGAATGCATTATATGAGCATTTCGCGCATAACAAACCACTAGATTTACCTGTGTTACAGATTCAATATGCAGATGCAGCGGCTTGGCAGCATCAACAAATGCAAGGTGAACAATTACAAAAACAGCTGGATTATTGGAAACAGCAACTTAAGGATAATCCGAGTGCATTACCATTGCCAACTGATTACCCTAAACGGTTTGAAACTAAACCAGGTGGTATTGAAAAAATTGCCTTAGAAAAACCTTTAGTACAAAAATTGGTAGATTTACGCCAGCAACACAACACATCTAATTTTGTAATTTTACTAACTGCTTTGAAGATTTTACTATATAAATGGACACAACAAGCAGATTTGGTGGTTGGTACAGTTGTAGCTGGGCGTAATCACTCCCAAATGGATCACTTATTAGGTTGTTTTATCAATCTATTAGCAATTCGTTCTAAGCCAGATGAAAGTCAATCAGCACTGGCCTTTTTTAAACAAGTACACAAAACTGTATTTGACGCTTATGACAATCAAGAATGTCCATTTACTAAAGTAGTGGAAGCTCTTAATCAAGAACAACAAACATCGCATAATACGATTTATAATGTTGCCTTTTTATTGCAGAATTTTCCTAAGCCTGCTTTTTCACCAGATGGGCTAGCAGTCTCTGTTTTAAATCTGAATGAACAGCATGCGTATTTAGATTTGCGTTTTATAGCTTATGAATCAGATGAGCAAATTTTATTTGAATGTGAATACAACACTGATTTATTCAAGCCAAGTACAATTCAGTATCTTTTACAAAACTACAGCCACTTTTTGGCATTTTTAGTCGAAATGCCTGACTTGCCTCTTTCTCAATTCAGTTTATCGCTGCATTTATTGCAACAAGCCCATTTACCACATTTATTACAAGCGTCTGAGCAAAAGCAGTTAGATGCGTGGAATGCAACACAAAAAATCTATCCTCATACATGTTTGCATCAACTAGTTGAACGTCAAGTACAGGCTACACCTGATGCAGTTGCTGTCATCTATGATAATCAGCCATTGACTTATAAGCAGTTAAACCAAAAAGCTAATCAACTTGCACACTATTTACGCTATTTAGGCGTGCAAACTGAAGACTTTGTTGGCATTTATGTTGAGCGATCGTTAGAGATGATGGTGGGTTTATTGGGGATTTTGAAAGCAGGCGCGGCTTATGTGCCATTAGACCCTAGCTATCCTGCTGAACGCATTGAGTTTATGTTACAAGATGCTGCACCTCCCGTATTGTTAACCCAGCAACACTTGTTAAGCACTTTGCCACATCATCATGCACAGCCTGTGTGTTTAGATCGTGATTGGGGCAAAATTGCCAAACATTCGCGTAAAAATCCTAATCTTTCTATCGAACTCGATCAGTTGGCATATATGATTTACACCTCGGGTTCAACAGGTAAACCGAAAGGGGCAATGAATCCACATTTGGCGATTAGTAATCGTTTATTGTGGATGCAAGATGCTTATCAACTCTCTGAGCATGATACTGTTTTACAGAAAACCCCGTTTAGTTTTGATGTTTCGGTATGGGAATTTTTCTGGCCATTACTGGCGGGTGCAAAACTGGTTTTTGCCAAACCTGAAGGCCATAAAGATGCGGCTTATCTTGCCCAATTAATCCAACAATCACAGGTCACTACATTGCACTTTGTCCCGTCAATGTTGCAGTTATTTTTACAAGCTATCAATGTAGAACGATGCACCTCATTACGCCAAGTATTTTGTAGTGGTGAGGCGTTACCTGTGGACTTACAAAATAAGTTTTTTGATACTTTTCCTCATAATGTAGCTTTACACAATTTATATGGACCTACTGAAGCAGCAGTTGATGTGACCTATTGGCAATGCCAACCTGATGAAAAACGCCATACTGTACCGATTGGTAAACCGATTAATAATATTCAAATCCATATTCTCGATCAGGATTTGCGTCCTGTACCAATTGGGCTTGCAGGTGAGTTACATATTGCTGGTATTGGCGTTGCGCGGGGCTATCATAATCGCCCTGAGTTATCAGCGGAAAAGTTTATTGAGAATCCTTTAGGTCAAGCAGACACTTTAGTCATTCCACAACCTGAATCACATTTGAGTTTGACCCAAAAACTAGGGTATGTATTTCACTCAAAATCTAAGTCAATTACACTCACGACGGCAAACCAGCTATATAAAACAGGTGATTTAGCCCGTTGGTTGCCTGATGGTGAAATTGAATATTTAGGCCGTTTGGATCATCAAGTTAAAATCCGTGGTTTCCGTATCGAACTGGGTGAAATTGAAGCGGCGATTACCCAATCAGCACAGGTTAATGAGTGCGTGGTATTGGTTAAAGAAGGCGATGAAATTGAAGATAAACAGTTAATTGCGTTTATTGTGCCTGAAGCAGAACCTGTGGAAAATCAAGAATCTGCTTATGTTGAACAAGTTTCAGAAATCTATCACCATACATATGGCGAAGTAGATGAACAAGCGACTGATTTTAATATTGCAGGTTGGAATAGTAGTTATACGGGTAAAGCGATTCCAGGTACAGAAATGCAAGAATGGGTTAAATATACGGTTCAACGTATTTTAGCTTTAAAACCACAACATATTGTTGAAATTGGTTGCGGTACAGGTTTGTTATTATCACGTATTGCTCCGCATTGCCAAGCTTATTTGGGTTTAGATTTATCTGCGGAAGCGGTTGCGCACGTCAGTCAATTACAAAAATCACACCCTGAATTGGATCATGTAAATTTACAACAAGCCCCTGCGGATGATTTTAGTGCTATTGCAAAAGAAACACATGACACACTAGTGATTAACTCGGTTGTACAGCATTTCCCGAGTATTCAATATTTTACCAATGTTTTAGCCCAAGCGGTTGAGACTGTGAAAGATGGCGGGCGTATTTTCATCGGTGATATTCGTAGCTTTGGATTACTCGAGACTTACCATGCTTCAGTGCAATTGTATCAAGCACATTGTGAAATTAATTTAGCCGAGTTGAGTCATCGGATTGAAAAACAGCTCGTGCAGGAAGAAGAATTGGTGGTTGATCCAGCATTTTTTGTTGCGTTACAAGCTCAACATCCACGCATTCAACATATTGAGATTTATCCTAAACGTGGTGAGTTTTTCAATGAATTGACTAAGTTCCGTTTTGATGTGGTGTTACATATTGGGCAAACACCTAATTATTGTGAGGTTGCATGGCAAGATTGGCAGCCACAATGGGATTTAACTGCGATTCGTGAACATTTAGTACAAAAGCAACCGCAAACTTTTGGTTTAAATCATGTGAGTAATTTGCGCTTAGTGGAAGAAAATGTACTATTGCAGCAATTACAACAGGGTAAAACCGAGCAAACCATTGCTGCATTCAGACAGCAATTAGATAAAACGGTGGGGTTAAATCCTGAAGCGTTGTATCAATTGGCGGATGAATTAGATTACCAGATTGAGATTTCTTGGCTAAATACGGATAAGTCGGGGCAATTCTCAGTTGTATTTAAGCAAGCAGATGTTGAGGGATTAGCAACATTTACCAAGCCGAGTGTTGATGCGGATTATCAAATGTATGCTAATGCACCGTTACAGCAATCTGGCCTTTATCAGCAGCAAATCGTGACAGACTTAAAACAGGTGTTGCAAAAGCAATTGCCTGATTATATGAATCCCGCCCATTATGTATTGTTAGAACATATTCCGCTTACACCGAATGGCAAAGCAGATCGTAATGCCTTGTTAGCGATGGATATTGAATCAAGTCGACATATTAGAGATTTGAAACCTGCGCGTGATGATGTAGATCAGGCTTTAATTGAGATTTGGCAAGAGGTGCTCAACGTTAAACCTATTGGTATCACTGATAATTTCTTTGACTTAGGTGGACATTCGTTATTAGCGATTCGGGTCATGTCTAAAATCCATCAACAATTTGGACAAAATTTACCTTTAGCAGCCTTATTTGAAGGGGCAACAATTGAAAGTTTGGCTCGTATCGTACGTGGGCAATCTGTGATTTTAAACTGGAATCCTGTGGTGAAAATTCAGCCCAACGGGGATAAACCAACATTATATTGTGTCCCTGGTTCTGGCGGAAATGTGTTATATTATTATGAGTTAGCTCATGCTTTGGGGATTGAAAGACCTTTTTATGGTTTACAGGCAAGAGGACTTGATGGGATTGCTGAGCCGCTGACAACCGTTGAAGAAATTGCTGCATACCATGTGAATAATGTGAGACAGGTTCAACCAACAGGCCCTTATTATATTTGTGGTCACTCTTTTGGGGTGTATGTCGCATTTGAGATGGCGAGACAGTTAGAGCAGCAGGGTGAGGAGATCGCTTTATTGGCTATTTTGGATTTAGACGCTTCTTACGGATATACCAAGCATTCTTGTCATCATTGGGATGAGGTGATGTGGATTTTAGAAATTTCCAAAGTCATCGAGTTTGTGTTTAACAAAAAAATTAATTTGAAAAAACGGGCATTGTTAGCTTTAGACTCTGCAGAAGCACGTTATTTCTATTTTAAAGAAAAACTTGAGAGCGTGAATTTCTACCCACCGAATACGCCAATGGAGCAGTTTATGGCGCAACTCAATGTGTATAAAGCCGATATGTTGGCCACGACCAGTTGTCATAAACCTCAAACGAAATTGAAGGCGAAAATTGCATTATTTAAAACCAAAACAGGGGTGCAAACAGGGGATAATGCTAAAACCTTACAAGAACCAACTTGGGATTGGCAGCAATTAGCTGAACAAACAGTTGATATTTATGATGTTGATGGAGATCATAATACGATGATTCAGCAGCCTCATGTGATTGGTTTGGCTGAAAAGTTAAATCAGGCATTGGATAAAGCGTAGTGTAATGACCGTGTGCCTAGCATTTTAGGCTACACGGTGTTTTATCAATTATTGACGCTCGATATTGGCTTGACTGCGTAATTGCTTTATATGTTGTTACCAGTCTACCATTTGTAATATTTCGCTTAATCGCGGTTTAGCTTCTTTAAAGCTTGGTTTTTGCATTTGGTGCGAGTCTTCCAGTTTCATCACATGCCAGCCCATAGGGCTTTGTAATTGAAAAAATATTAGTTGATATTTGGAAATCACCATTTCTTTGCTTTAGACAGTGATTCAATTTTCAGCATTCAGATGGTTACATGCGCTAATTAGCAAAAGCTCACCTCTGTTTTATTACATGTCACCAGTGGTACACAACCGATATCGTTCGAATAAGCGACTCAACATCTAGTGCAATATTACGATGTGCTACGTTTGTTATTTAAGCAGCAAGGTGGGCAATGGCAACAATATGCCCAACTAGTCATCTATCAAAGAGATTACTCAACAAGCTAACTTAAATAATTGAACCTTTGCAATTGCTCAAAATGGTCTTTTTACAAGATAGCAATGGGCAAAACAATTATTTATTTATGGTGATTCATCATTTGCCAGAACACTTGTCTTGTAAGGCATATTGTTTTACTAGTTTGTATCCTGTGATGTTGTAAACTGACTCATCGACTGACTTAGAAATAATGATTGGATCAATAAAAGAATAGTTGCACTAAACTTCAGATCATGGTATTAGCTATGACATTTTGCGCTATTTAAGTGAAGATAAAACGATTTGCAAGCAGTTAAAAAGACTACCTCAAGCATCATTGAGTTTTAACTGTCTTGAGCAATTCGATCAAACAAAATGGGTTGTTATTTGAGCGTACAAAAAATTGCCCCTTATCACGACCCATGGATTAATGCTGTTGCTTGATTTTAATTTGATGATTGTCAAGATGATTGTCAATAAGTAGCTGCACGTCACTTATACATATAGCCAAACATTCCATCGCACAGACGAAATACTTCAATCAATTGCAAGAAGCGTTGACTGAACATTGTTTAGCCCCTCAATCAAGTAGTTATACGCTATCAGATTTCTCTGAGGTAGAACTAAGTCAAGATGATTTAGATAACTTACTTGAACAACTTTAGTAAATTAGTAAAGGTTTTGGTATGGATAGAAAAAATATTGAAGCAATTTACCCCTTGTCTCCCTTACAAAAAGGAATATTGTTTGATAGTTTGTATTCACCAGACACGTTAAGTTATTTTGTTCAAGTACAGTTTGGTTTAGAGCAGCCCAATACAGATTATTTAAAACAAGCATGGTTTACAGTACAACAACGCCATGCAGTATTGCGCTCCTTGTTTATTTGGGATAAGCAAAAACAGCCTTTACAAATTGTATTAAAGGATGTTGAGCTTGATTGGATATTGGAGGATTGGCAACATGATGATAAAGCGACCCAACAGATAAAATTACAGCAACTTCTACAACAGGACAAAGAGCAAGGGTTTACTTTAAATAAAGCTCCTTTGATGCGTTGTTATCTGATTCAATTAAGTGCTCAAAACTATCACTTTATTTGGAGTCATCATCATATTATATTAGACGGTTGGTCTCTGCCTATTATTTTGCAAGAAGTATTAGCTGTTTATCAGGCTCTGAACCAAGGCCAGACTCCACAGTTACCTGCATTACGACCGTTTAAAGACTACATACAATGGCTACAAAAGCGCAATAATGAGCAAGTACAACAATATTGGACGAATGCTTTATCGGGTATCACTGCCCCTACGCCTCTAGGTATCAATAAACCAGTACAAGCAGCAACACAATATGCTGAGCAATGTTTTGACTTTTCCAAGGAATTAAGTACATACATGCAGCAGTTTGTGCGTGAACAGCGAATTACAGTAAATACATTGTTACAAGCAGCATGGGCATTAGTTTTAAGTAATTACAGTCGCAATCAAGATATTTTATTTGGTGGTATGGTGTCTGGGCGACCTGCTGAATTACAACAGATTGAAAAAATGGTAGGGCTATTTGCGAATACCATCCCCATACGTATCCAAATTGATAATCAGCAAACAATTCAAGCGTGGTTAGCACAGTTACATGCGGAACAGGTGGCACGAGAAGAGTTTAGCTATCATGGCTTAATCGATATTCAACAATGGAGCGATATGCCTTCGGGGGTGAACTTATTTGATAGTGTAGTCGTCACAGAAAACTATCCAATTGATAAAGCATTAACTGCAGGTCATCAGGCTTTACAAATTCAAAACTTTGAAATGGCTGAACATGCAAACAGTGCCTTGATTTTAGTATTTTCACTACATCAAGATGTGCTTTCTGCTCGTATTATTTATGCTCAAAACCAATTTGAAACCGATGTAATTCAACGCTTATTTGAGCATCTCACATTGACATTGCAATATCTACTCAAAGATAAGACGCAACGGGTTAACCCGCCGATGTTGTTAACAGATGCTGAGCAAGGCCAGATACTAGCATGGAATCAGACACAAAAAAATTATCCTCATGCGTGTTTACATCAGTTGTTTGAACGTCAAGTACAAGCAACACCTGATGCGATTGCCGCTATTTATGCAGATCAGCAACTCACTTATGCACAATTGAACACCAAGGCTAACCAGTTGGCGCATTATTTAAATGATTTAGGGGTAAAAACAGAAGATTTTGTTGGTATTTATACAGAACGTTCATTAGAGATGATGATTGGTTTGTTGGGGATTTTAAAGGCAGGAGCAGCTTATGTGCCATTAGACCCCAATTATCCTGCTGAACGCATTGCATTTATGCTGCAAGATGCACAGCCTCCAGTCTTGTTAACTCAACAACATTTATTGCTAACGTTGCCCAAACATCAAGCGCATACAATTTGTTTAGATGCAGATTGGGCAAATATTGCCAAACAGTCTGAGCATAATCCAAATATCGCTATTGAACTGAATCAGCTGGCTTATATGATTTATACCTCTGGCTCAACGGGCAAACCCAAGGGGGTAATGAATTCTCATTTAGCCATTAGTAACCGTTTATTGTGGATGCAAGATGCTTATCAATTAACTGTAGAAGATACGGTACTACAGAAAACATCTTTCAGTTTTGATGTCTCGGTTTGGGAATTTTTCTGGCCATTATTAGCGGGTGCAAAAGTGGTATTTGCGAAACCAGAAGGGCATAAAGATGCTGCTTATTTGGCGCAACTTATCCAACAAACGCAAGTGACGACCTTGCATTTTGTACCTTCTATGCTGCAATTGTTTTTACAAACTGCACATTTAAATCAATGTGATTCATTACGCCAAGTATTTTGTAGTGGCGAAACCCTCCCCGTTGATTTACAAAATAAATTTTTTGATATATTTCCAACAGTGGCATTACATAATTTATACGGGCCTACTGAGGCAGCAGTGGATGTAACACATTGGCAATGTCAGCCTGATAAAAAACGCCATACTGTGCCAATTGGTCAACCAATCAATAATATACAGATTCATATTTTAGATCATCAACTGCGCCCTGTACCAATTGGTATTGCAGGGGAATTGCATATTACAGGTATTGGTGTCGCACGAGGTTATCACAACCGTCCTACACTTTCGGCAGAAAAATTTATTGATAATCCATTCTCTCAGCCAACGACACTTTCAGTTCGGCAACCTGAATCAGCCTCACCGCTAGATATTTCAGTCGCCAACAAACTATACAAAACAGGAGATTTAGCACGCTGGTCACCTGAAGGATATATTGAGTATTTAGGACGGCTCGATCATCAAGTTAAAATTCGCGGCTTTCGGATTGAATTAGGTGAAATTGAAGCCGCTATTACCCAACATCCACAAGTCAGTGAAAGTATCGTATTGGTAAAAGAAGGCAATGATCTTGAAGAAAAACAATTGGTTGCTTTTATTGTGCCAGAACAAGCACAGGATAATAGCAAAGAATCAGAATATATTAAGCAGGTTTCAGAAATTTACCATCATACTTATGGTGAAGTAGACGAACAAGCAACTGATTTTAATATTGCAGGTTGGAATAGTAGTTATACAGGTAAAGCAATTCCTGAAGCAGAAATGCAAGAATGGGTGCAATGTACCGTACAGCGTATTTTAGCGTTACAGCCTCAGCAGTTGGTAGAGATTGGATGTGGCACAGGCTTGCTTTTATCGCGAATTGCGCCGCAGTGCCAAGCTTATATGGGCTTAGATTTATCAGCTGAAGCCATTTCACATGTTACCCAACTTCAGAAATCGCATTCCACATTACAACATATTACGTTACAACAAGCCCCTGCCGATGATTTTAGTGCGATAGCAGCAGACACTTATGACACCTTAGTGATTAACTCTGTTGTACAGCATTTCCCTAGTGTGCATTATTTTTCCAATGTCTTAAAACAGGCTGTGGCAGCTGTGCGTGATGGTGGACGGATTTTTGTGGGCGATATTCGTAGTTTTGGCTTATTAGAAACTTATCATGCTTCAGTTCAATTGTATCAGGCCAATGAAGAAACCAAGCTTACTGAACTTAGAAAACAGATTGATAAGCAGTTGGCACAAGAAGAAGAGTTAGTGATTGACCCACATTTCTTTACTGCGCTACAAGTAGAATGCTCGCGGATTCAGCATATTGAAATTTATCCTAAACGGGGTGAGTTTGATAATGAATTAACTAAGTTTCGGTTTGATGTTGTATTGCATATTGGTCGCTCGCCTGAATTATGTGATGTGACATGGCAGGACTGGCAGCCTCAATGGGATTTAACTGCTATTCGTGAACACTTAACTCAAAAGCAACCTCAAACCTTTGGCTTACGGCATATTAGTAATTTACGTTTAGTTGAGGAAAATGCCTTATTACAACAGCCTACTCAAGCGACGGTTGCTGAATTTAGAGCACAATTTGATACTGCAATCGGCTTAAACCCAGAGGCATTATGGCAATTGGCAGAACAATTAGGTTATCAAGTCGAACTTTCTTGGTTAAATACGAATCAACAAGGGCAATTTTCTGCCGTATTTAAACATGCAACGCTGGGGGCATTGGTTAAATTCGATAGACCTAGTGTGGAGTCCGATGAACAACTTTATGCTAACGCCCCATTACAGCAATCAGGTCTTTATCAACAGCATTTAATCAGTGATGTGAAAAAGGGTTTACACAAGCAGTTGCCTGATTATATGCGCCCTGCACATTATGTGGTTTTGGAACAATTACCACTAACTCCTAATGGTAAAGTGAATAGAAAAGCATTGCTTGAAACTGATATGTATGCTGATCGGGACACGAGCCGTTTATGTTCAGCACGAGATAATATTGAGAAGGCATTAGTCGCTATTTGGCAAGAAGAATTAAATGTTCATCCAATTGGCGTGACAGATAACTTTTTTGAATTGGGTGGGCATTCTTTACTTGCGATTCGGATGATGTCTAAAATTCAGCAGCAATTTGGGCAAAACCTACCTTTAGCCACGTTATTTGAGGGTACAACAATTGAAAGTTTGGCGCGTATCATACGAGGACGCATCACAGTATCAAATTGGCAACCTGTGGTTAAGATTCAGCCTAATGGAGATAAAACACCTTTGTACTGTGTCCCCGGAGCGGGCGGAAATGTACTATATGATTATGAGCTAGCACATGCACTTGGAGATGAACGGCCATTTTATGGTTTACAGTCTATTGGTTTAGATGGGGTTTCAGTACCTTTGCATACAATTGAGGCCATTGCTGCACACCACATTGAGCATATGAAACAGATTCAAGCTGAAGGTGAGTATTATTTATGCGGTCATTCAGCTGGAGCTTACATTGCGTTTGAGATTGCACGACAATTAGAAGCACAAGGGGATAGTGTTGGCTTATTGGCTATTTTAGATGTAGATGCATCTTACGCTTATACCAGTCATGAATGCCATAAATGGGATGAGGTAACGTGGATATTAGAGATGGCACGATTATTTGAAGAGGTATTTCATACAACTCTGGGGCTTTTAAGAGATGAATTATTAGCGTTGGATTCTCCTGAGCAATGTTATTTACACTTTAAGCAAAAGTTAGAAAATATTTATTTTTATCCGCCCAATACGCCGATGGAACAGTTTATGGCACATCTTAATGTGTTTAAAGCTAATATGCTTGCTACGACGAACTGTGATTTACCGCAAGTGCAGTTGAAGGCGAAGCTGGCATTATTCCGCACTGAAATGGGTGTATATACTGACAAGAGTGCAGAGATTTTACAAGATGCAACATGGGGTTGGCAGCAACTGGCTCAACAACCTGTTGATGTTTACGATGTACCGGGGGATCACAATACGATGTTACAACAGCCGCATGTTGCAGTACTTGCTGACTATATGAATGATGCTTTAGATAAGGTATGTGATTAAACCGTGCGCTGCGTCTTAAATAGGCGTGGCACGGTTTTGGATATTATTGACGTTCGATATTGGCTTGACTGCGCAATTGCATTACGTGTTGTTGCCAGCCTGCCATTTGCAATATTTTGCTTAATCGCGGTTTGGCTTCTTCAAAGCTTGGTTTTTGCATTTGGCGCGAGTCTTCTAATTTAATCACATGCCAACCCATAGGACTTTGTACAGGGTTTGTAGCGAGTTCACCTTTAGCCATGCCCATGACTGTTTGTGCATATGGCGGTAACATCATTGGTAGGGTTAACCAGCCTAAATCACCACCTTGTTGTTTTGATGGATGTAGTGATTGTTGCTGTGCCAATGCCACGAAGTCTTGGCCTTTACCCAATTGTTCAATCAGTTGCTTGGCTTCTGCTTCTGTTGCCACCACGATATGACGGGTTTTGTATTCTGTTGGTGGGGTCATTTGTGATTGGCGGTCATATTCAGCTTTTAAGACTTCATCCGTTGGGACGTTGGTTTGCATCCAGTGTTGCATGTAAGCAGCAGATAGCGCATTGCGGCGTAAATTATCGACATCGGCTAGCACTTCTGCATTTTTATCTAAGCCTGCTTTTAATGCTTGTTGTACCAAAATTTCACGGCCAATTAATTCTTCAACCAGCATATTGTATTGTGGTGTATTACTGTCGGGAATCGGTGTTTCTAGGCCAAAGGTTTGTCGTACTTGGGCGACCACCAAGCTACTATCCAAAGCAGCCCCATCAACGCTAGCAACGGGTTCAGCCATGACGGGTATTGACGTCGTGAGCGTGACAGCAAGTATCCATGTTTTGAACTGCATACCATTTCCTCCTTGTTGGAATTGGATTGAGGTTGGGTATTCTGATTGTTATTGTTATGGTTCAGAATTTTCGTAGTATAGCTTAAATCCCTTGTAATTAAACAGTGTTTATTAAGCCTGTTATACCAAATTAATCAATAATTATATAGTTAAATCATTAGTATGTATTAAAAATTTTGCATACCAACTTGTTAATAACGTAAAAAAGTATTGCCTTATCTGGTTCATGAATAAAGTTGCTCTTAATTTATAATGCTCCCTCCTTTTCCAGCAGGCATTATTAGGTAAAACTTGGTAACAAGCACAGCGGAGCATTTCGACATAAATGATTTTCTTTTGCAGCAATACGTTTAATACAACCAGCCAGTTCTAAAAGACACACCAACAAATACAAACAAAACGGAAATAATCGTAACAGGAATAATATGCCATGCTAAAGCGTTGAGATTATCTTGTGATAGCTTAGGGATGATTCTTAATCTGGCATCAATCGCCAATGCAAATGTTAAAAATAACAAAATTAATTTGATACTGATAAGGCGTGAAACGGGATGCGAAAAATCAAACCATAATGAAAAATCAGGCAATAAATGAAAAGATAAATACAGCCCTGTTACGATTTGAATCACCAAAGCGGGTAAACCAACTTTTTCATAGCCATTCTCAAAACGAGACAAAAACACCACATCTTTCTTTTTCAGGACTTGAGGCAAAATTGCTGTGGCAAGCACAATATGACCACCTGTCCAAATCGTTGCCCCTAAAATATGTAAAAACAGCATTACACCATACATGTTTTTTACCTCTTGTTTGACTCTGAGATCAATATACCGATTTTTGATTCGCCATGCCTTAAATAATTGACTAAAATTGTTAGAAATAGTCTGATTTGTCCATCTTTATATTTAAAAATATACTGTCAGTTTTTGCTTCTGAGTACAAAGCCGTACATAAATAAGCTATTATGCAAATAAATTTTTTATTCATTCAGCGAGGCTCACATGGACGAAAAAACCTTATTCTCTGCACATCCTGCGATGTTTAAATACAAGCCGATTTCTTTCAGTGCGTGCAAACTGATGGCTTTAGCAGGTTTGATATTACCGTTAGTGCTTGAAGACTTTAGCTGGATACTTGGCGGGATACTCTTTGCGATTGGTGCGTCATGTTTGCTCTTTTGGTGGATCAGTACCCTATTTATTACCCTGACTATTACGGAAAAACGTACCATCTTGCAAAAAGGTTTTTTCTCGCGCCATATTAGCGAAGTATTCCATACTAATATCCGTAGCATTGAAATTGAACAAACTTTAATTCAACGTCTGTTCAATACAGGTACAATCCGTCTAGCCAGTGCCGCCAGCTCAGGATTTGAAATTGAAGTCGCGGGTATCAAAGAACCTTTAATCTTGAAAAAAATGATTAATGACTGCCGTCGTGTTGGGCACGCTGATAATGACATGAACCCCAATACTCAAGGCGACGATTAAACCTTGCTGAATGAGCAATTATCAATTAGTATTGTGAATCTAGCATCACACCTCAATTTTGTATTCAAATACATTGGTAATTGTTCATTTTCAATTAGCACGAGGTTTCGTCATGCTTATCAAATCACCTAGTGATATAAAACCCTCCGAAATTACATCTGAATCCGATTATAAAAACCGCCGCCAATTTTTACAGCAAATGGGTAAAGTTGCCGCTGCCACAGCCATTACACTCGGCACAACAACCCAACTCACTGCCTGCCAAGGTGCGACCAATACAGGCATGGATTTACCAGAAAAATATCGAGATTATCCTGATATTACCCGTCATGCATTAAGCACCAAAGAAAAACTCACCGATTACGACAGCATTACTAGCTACTGCAATTTTTATGAATTCGGCACAAGTAAATCAGCCCCGTCTTTTTATAGCATTTTGATGCAAACCCGACCTTGGACAGTGGAAGTGGAAGGCGAAGTTGAAAAACCGCTAACCCTGAATATTGAAGATATTTTGCGCCGTTTTGCATTACAAGAATATGTCTATCGGTTGCGCTGCGTAGAAGGTTGGTCAATGGTGATTCCATGGGTTGGTTTTCCGCTTGCTGATTTGATTAAATATTGTAAACCGACTTCAAACGCCAAATATGTACACTTTGTGAGCTTGCATAATCCTGAACAAATGATCGGACAAAAACGCGATGTACTCGATTGGCCATATGAAGAAGGCTTACGCATTGATGAGGCCACCCATCCAC
Organism: Candidatus Albibeggiatoa sp. nov. NOAA; assembly: GCA_025800385.1. Classification (GTDB taxonomy): domain Bacteria; phylum Pseudomonadota; class Gammaproteobacteria; order Beggiatoales; family Beggiatoaceae; genus Albibeggiatoa. The sequence continues at coordinate 40,672 of JAOXRS010000156.1, read as the reverse complement.
TGACGATTATGAGTGTTGGTATGTATGGCAATGAATTACTCAACCAAAATGGCGCGCCAATTCGTTTAGTTGTGCCTTGGAAATATGGGTTTAAGAGTATTAAATCTGTAGTGAAATTACGTTTTACTGAAAAACAGCCTGTTTCCACATGGACAAAATCCGCAGAAGATGAATATGGGTTTTATGCTAACGTAAATCCAGAAGTCGATCACCCGCGTTGGAGTCAAGGTAAAGAGCGGCGCATTGGCGAATACTTCAAACGCAAAACTTTACTATTTAACGGTTATGCTGACCAAGTGGCTAGCCTATATTCAGGTATGGATTTACATAAGCATTTTTAAAAGAGATTAATATGTTTTCTACAGAGATTACCCTCAAAGTCGTCAAGCCCGTTGTGTTCATCTTATGCTTGTTGCCAGCTATGATGTTAGTGTACGGTTTTTTGACCCATAATTTAGGAGCTGACCCGATTCAGCTGATGTTAAAAGAGACAGGAGAATGGGCATTACGCTTATTGCTTGCCACGCTTGCAGTCACACCAATTCGACACATTTTCGGCTGGTCAAGTTTAATTCGCATCCGTCGTATGTTGGGCTTATTTAGCTTTTTCTATGCCTTATTGCATATCACTATTTACATCACATTTGACCAATCATTGGACATTGTCGAAATCATCAATGATATTTTCAAACGGCCATTTATTACGATTGGCGTGATGAGTTTCTTGTTGATGCTGCCTTTAGCACTCACCTCATCTAATTATGCGATACGTTATTTAACAGGTAAAAAATGGAAACAATTACACCAACTGGTATATTTAGTTGGCATTGGCGCGGTGATTCATTTTCTTTGGTTGGCACAAAGTAAAGCTTATATTACTGAACCATTGATTTACATGACAATCTTAGCGATGTTGTTACTCGTCCGACATCCACCGATTATGCAAAAACTCAAACGATAGGTCATACTATGTCCGAACAGCAAACCCGCGAAGTGGCTGAAATCATCGAAAATGCAATGTTACAATTTCAGCAAACCATGCTACAGCGTTCTGTATTAATTGAAAAAGCAGAGCGTCGCAGCCGTAAAATTATTTATGGCACGATGGTATTTATGGTGATTTTGAATATTGCGTTATTCTATTTGGTTTATAGCCTTACGTGGCAAGCTGAATCGCTCATTAAAACAGGTGGGGATGAGTTCAGTAAGCAAATCGAGTCCTTGTCAGACAATCTTCACAGTGAGTATAAACAACAGCTTGCAGGTAAAATCGACGAATATTACAAGTTGCTGTACGACAACGCTGATTTACTGAATTCTACCTTAAAACATGTTGAAAATATTACAGGGACTTTTTCGGACAATTCAGAGTTTATGGATTCAGGCCTGAAAGATATGGCCAAAACCATGCAGAACATTGAACAAACCACACAGGCCTTATCACCGATGGTGACAGAATTAAATAAGAGTTTGGTGTCAGTGGAAAAAATGACGGGCATTTTGGTTGAAACAGCTTCAACGGTCAATAAAACTGCCAGTGAAGCAATTACAACCTTGGTCAGCAATCAAAAAAATATTCAAAAAATCACCGAATCAACTGCCAAAGCTGCGGATAACGTATCGGTTGAAGTCACTAAAATTGGTCGTGATGTGCGCCACTTTACGGGAGATGCTTTACCACGGGTGAATACCTTGGTGATGGAGTTAAACAGCCTAAGCCAAGCTTTACGCAACTTAAGCCAAGAAATGCAGAAAAATCCGAATATGCTCTTATTTGGCAAATCCGTACCCGCAGGCCCTGGAGAACGCTAAAACCGATTTACACCCATATCGATTTAATCGTATTATTTCGTGGCATTCACTATAAAAGCGACTTATATCATGCGAGCACGCTGGTTTGTATTTCTGATGCTGTTCACATCTTTCGTTCAGGCAGATTCATGGCAGCAAGGATTTAATGCCTATCAACAACAAAATTATGCTGAAGCGATTCGGCTCTGGCAACACTATTTGTCTAACAATACGCCTGATACCGATAGAAAAATTTTAACCTACAGCTTGCTCGGTGATGCCAAACTGGCCAGCAATCAATTACAAGCAGCACGTTCTTATCTCGATAATGAGGAAATGACCCAACTCGCTCGCCAAACTGACAATGATGCGGTACAAGCCCATTTTTTTAACAATCGAGCCAATATGTGGATGCTGCTGTTATCGGAATCCAAAGATCACCGTATTGTTAAACAGTATTATCACCAAGCAATTCAAGATTACGATGTCGCATTTTATTCCACCTTATTTTCGAATAATCATGCAATGCTGGTCAATATCTTAAGCAATGAAATCCAAGCCCATTTAAAAACCAAAGAAAAATTGCTCGCTTTAGAGGCCTTATTAGGCAAATTGTTAAGTCGTATTTTGCGCCCATTAATGCGTGAAGTGGATGCCAATATTAAAAATGCCTTGCCGCAGTTACTGATTGCGCGAGACCATGTTTTATTCAGCTTAGATGACAGTAACCAAAACAAACCCTTTTTGATGTTAAGCCTTGGGCAATTGGCATTACGTCATTATCGGATGCAGCCCGAATTACCCATCGTGGTGCTACAAATTGCTGAACTTCTATTTAAATATACAGTTAAGCTGGCGTTTGTCGCACATGAACAAAACACGCATTATGACGCAACCTATATTCAAAGTTATGCAAATGGTCTGCTTGGGCAAATCTGTGAATACTATATTCAAAGCCCTGACCCCGCTGTGTCTCAAAATGCATATCGATCTTGCAGCCAGAATCTTGTTGTAGGTCAATCCATCGCGCAAGACATTGCCTGCGAATATTGTGCAGAATATAAACAAGTTTGTGCTGCAGAAAAACCAGATATTTTACTTTGTAAACAAGATGGTTATGCAAATAAACTCGCGGCCTATGAAGTGGGTTTATTGCAAACACGCACCGCTATTAGTTACGCGCTACAAAATGCAGAAACCTATACACCAAGCTTACTGTATTTGTGGTATTGGCACACGGGTAGATTGTTGCAAAATAAAGCCAAATTGCTATGTGAACAAGATGAAATGGCTTGTACTCAAAGCTTGCATGATGCTTTGCTGGCTTATCAAAATGCAGTGCAAGTATTACAACCGATTCAGTCTGAATTGATTACAGAGCAGCGCAACAGCCAAGAAGCCTTAAATGAGCGGATTAAACCTGTCTATTTTGGCTTGGCAGAATTGCTATTACAACATGCAGAACATGACCCAGATCAACGACAAACCTTATTAGAAAGTGCGATTCAAAGTATTGAGTCAATTAAGAAAACAGAGTTACAAGAATATTTCCAATCCAATTGTTTACTCGATGAGGCAGATGATGTTTTATATAATTTGCTAACTGATTTAATGCAATATGATCCTGATGCTGCAAATAAAGTAGAAAAATTACCTTCTCGACCCAAACAAAAAGTGAAGCAGAAAGGTTTAGTAATCCCTGATCCGAATGCTGCTTTGTTATACCCGATTATTTTCGACAACCAGATTTCCTTGCTACTGCGTTTAGCCAATGGTGATATTCATCATATTAAACAGCAGAAAAAAAATATTGCCAATAAAATCAAAGAGCAAGTTTATCGCTTACGTCAGAATTTGGAAACAGAAAGCCGCAATTATAAACGTGAAGCCAAAAGTTTATATAAGTTATTTATCAGTCCGCTGGGTAATTTATTAAAAGAAAACCAAGTCGAAACGCTGATTATTGTACCTGACGAATTATTGCGTACGATCCCATTTTCAGCCTTGTTAAATCCGAAAACTAAGCAATTTCTAATTCAAGAAGTGGCGTTGGTGACAATTCCAAGTTATGACTCAATTCGTAATCATAAGTATCCAACCCGATATTTTTCGGTAATGCTGAATGGTTTGTCGCAACAAGTTGATTCTAACTTCCCGCCATTGGAAAATGTAGAGTCTGAAATTCAGCACATCCAAACTTTGTTTGATAATCCTAAAGTACTGCTTAATCAAAGTTTTACTTTCGATAGTTTCGCCAATAACATGAAATTACGGCCTTATTCAGTGATTCATATCGCATCGCATGGTCAATTTAAGGCTGATCCTACGGAAACCTTTTTACTAACTTACGATAAACGTTTGGATATTGATAGCTTAGAGGACATTTTAAAATCCAATCAGAAACAAGGTTATCCTGTCAGCTTGTTGACCTTAAGCGCGTGTCAAACCGCAGCAGGAGATGATAGGGCAGCGTTAGGGATTGCAGGAGTGGCGATTAAGTCAGGGGCACAAAGTGCTTTAGCCAGTTTATGGTCAGTGAAAGATGATGCAACTGCGAGATTAATGCAGGCGTTTTACCAACAATTCACTAAAATGTCCAAAGCCAAGGCTTTCCAAGCCGCACAAATCCAGCTCATTGAAGCAGGCGACCATCCCAATCATTGGTCAGCCTTTTTGTTAATTGGTAGTTGGTTATAAATGGATAAACTGTAGAGCGGGTGCAGTTTTGACTTGCTTTACAGTTAAGGTAAAAATAAGTGAGCTATATATTGATACACATAGCGCAGACCAAAAACCAAATACAATGTGATTATAAATGAACCAAACAATACAATTAAGTTGATAATCGCCAATCCCCATAAGTCATGCTTGATTTTATTGCCACGCGTCACTGCTTTCGTTTCACCATCAGCCAATTGTTTTAAACGTATTAAAATTTCAGCAGCGAGCGTTTGATTGAAAAATTTATCAATAGCGTTTAATTCAGCTTGGCTTAAGCGGCTGCGATCCAAAGACTGTGAGTCGATAGAAGTTAATTGTGCGGTTTCGTCTTTTAAATAGGATTTTCCAGCAATCGGCTGATAAATATATTTTTGTGGCACAGGATGTTTTGATAAATCCATGACGAGTTTTTCTTCTAACCACGTTTGTAATTTTGGAATCATGCGTTTTGCTGAGTAGAACATGGCTGCAACAGCAAATAGCAATAAAACGAAAATCCGTACGGCTAATAAATAAAATAAATCGACAACGAGAGCCAACATCACTGCTAACAAGAAAAGGGAAATAATCAGATAAAGTTTGTTAAAATCTTTCATATTAAAACGGTGTGAAAAATTGCCATAACATATAAGCAGCTGTTGATAAAATTAACAATAGCCCGACAAAATGGATGATTTCGGCCAGATTGATGATTTTATGGTTAGCTAACTGCTCCCAATGTTCATCGCACCATGCACTGGTAATCGGTAATCTAGGATGTGCCCGCGTATGTCCCCATTTGCCACAGACTTCACAAATACCGCAATAGCCTTCAGGTATCTCTTTCAATGCCTTGGCTAATTCAGGATTACGCTGACGTTCTTGACAGTAACAGCTCTCGTCATTTTCCATGATTCATGCGCTCAGATCATTATGGTTTGATGCGCGGCAAACTGGCATGTTCGAAGGCTTTAATATGGGCGATGATTTCTAAAGATTGTTCTTGGCGTTCTTGACTCTCCAATACAATCCGCACCGCATTAGGTAACGAGCGGCGATCTTCACCCTGCCATTCTTCTAGCCATTCGGTATCTTTATCATCAAACTGATCGTCGTAATATAAATACTCAAAACTTACATCATAGTCTTCAAATGCGACTGTGGGTTCTTCAATTTCTTCTAGTGATTCAGTGGGGTCATTGGCAAAAGCAGGAATGGTACGAATTTCAACCCCGCTTTCTCCATCCTCATTGCGTGAGAGTTGCCATGCAGTTAGCCCCGGTGTGCGCCCCGGTGAAAGGGTCGATACCCATGCTAATTTATCTTCTTCACCAATAAAAAACACCACTTGTTGCTTTTTATCTTCATCAACATAAGTATGTGGATAAGCAGCATCTAAGGCACGTTCTAATTGTAATAAAATCAACACTTGATCAAGACTGCGATCTAAGCGAGAGCCATTGCGTTCCCAATCTTTGAGTACTACCTGCATTCCCGCAGCCAATAGCAACATAATTGAGGCGGACAAAGCCAGTGAAATGAGTAGTTCGAGTAAGGTAAAACCGTTGCTGCGCTGCATGGTGCACATCCTAAATTTGAAACTGAGTATAAATCAAAAGACAGTAAGCCATTGAGATTTAATTAAGCCAATTATAATTTAATCCCCATATCGTCTCCATCTCGCAAAACAAAGTTTTATAGTTCAGCGATAACAAGCTGCGATTGCTAACGTAGTTATTTTAGTCAACAATCAGAAGATATTTTAAAAAAAATTGCGGATACATCTGATTCAGAGTAAGAATTACAAGAAAAAATTAGCCGTATTTTTATGATACAGCCTAACATCATGGGAATTGGGGTTAACATTGATGAAGTATTTGAAGTTGCACGTCGTTGGTGGCATCAATACACGTAGAGACTCCGAAGTTAAATACCCAACATCATGCCTTGTCATTAATTTGATATTCAAGTATTTTAGCGTTCTTAAGAGGGTGTCAAACATTCATTCTTTTTAGGACTGGCAACTTTTTAGCTTAAAAATACTGCCAATGCCGCGCTGAAAATCACACTAAGGAGATGACAATGCAAAGGTCTATCTGGTTTCTGATACTGTTTTTATGCTCACCTTTTGCAATGGCCGCACTGGACTTACAAGGCACATGGAAGGCCACCAGCTATCAAATCATCGGCTACACACCTCTCTCTGATGCAGAAGCAAAAGCGTGGGTTGGCAACACCGTTCGTTTTGCTAACCAAGTCTCTACTTTACGTACAGCACGCGGTGCACAATCGTGTCGCTCAGTCAGCTATCAACCTCGTGTTGAAGATGCAGAAGGCTATTTCCTGATTGGCTACGGGGTTAAACCACAACAACTGGGCATTACCCAATCCCAAATCACTGTCATTAGCACATCCTGCCGCCAAAATAGTTGGATGGGGCCTTACCGTGAATTTGTCCAAATCTCTGAGCAACAAATGCTGACAGATTGGGAAGGAGTTTTAGTATTTTTCAACAAACAACCTGAAGGCATTGGCGCACTAGCAAGTGGTAGCCAACCGTTAATTCTCAGTCCGCAAAGCTTAGGTAGCATAACACCAGAAACCCCGTATCAATACCAAACCCTTGCACAAGCCTTCTCAGGCTATCAAATCTCAGCCAAACGCGGCTATATGGAAGTTATGCGCAAAGGCGATACGAAGTTTAAAGTCTATCCAAATTTACACACAGGTAAAGTCGCCAAAATTCTGATTTTCGATGACACTGTCACTGCACCGGGGGGCGTGAAACTGGGCATGAGTTACCCACAAATCTTTAATCAAGATGGACAAATTGTCGATTGTGAGAAAAGTTTCTGGCGTGGCAAATCGACTTGCTACTATCCCAGTATGCGTATGATTGAATACATTTTTAACACCAGTCGTCCAACAAGAGGCGGCAAATTGACTGAAATTCATTGGACAGCGGATATTACCTTAGTTAGCCAATAATCATGAGTTTCAGCCCTGAAGTCTTGCCCAATAGCTGGTTATGGATTGGGCATTTTATTTATCTATTTTTGCTAGGTTTTGCGCTGTGGCGAATGCCTTGGCATCATCTATTTGACTCACGCGATAGCCATATCTTCTTTGCCAGTTGGGTGATTTTGTGGCTGGTATGGCGGCAAGGTGGTGGTATCACTGAAGGGATGGAATTCCATTTACTCATGGTCACCAGTGTCACCCTGATGTTTGGTTGGCAATATGCGTTGATTTCTGTGAGTATGGCGCAACTGGGTTTATCGATTGAAGGTAAAGCTGAATGGATGGCTTATTCTGTCAATGTGTTGTGTAACGGCGTGATCCCGATTTTTATCACTTACGGTTTATACCGACTCAAATATATCTTAATGCCACGGCATTTTTTTATTTATATTTATATCGCGGCTTTCTTCGGTGGGGCATTATCGATGCTGGCCAGCCGTCTAATTGGTATGGGATTATTACTATTAAGCGGCACTTATACCCTGCTCAGTTTAGGTAATGAACCTTTATTTATTATTGTGATGTTATTCCCAGAAGCCTTTTTAAATGGTTTGGTCATGACCGTATTTGTTGCATATCGACCTGAATGGGTAAGCAGCTTCAATGATGATAAATATCTGAAAGGCAAATAAATCAAATAGTCAGCGTAATACAACAACGTTTTTAAATCGACTACGCTTGATTTTGCACACGCTCTGAATATGCAATCAACTCATTTGCAATGGCTTGGCGGATGGCGGTTTTATCTTCCACAGGGATATTGTAGCGTTCTGCTAAGCTTGCATACTCTTCTTCAGACAAAGAAACCGTTAAGCGAGGGCGTTTTGGCTGCTTGGTTTTCAAGCCAATTACCGTCCTTATCTGATCGGAAGGGCTTAAGCCGTGCTTATTTGCTTGGTAACGAATCGTATCTGAAATTGATTTATTTAACTCAAAAACCAATTGTACGGCTCGAATACTTTTGTTAGATCGTTGCCATTGATTTGGTAGCTGCTTCATTGCGTTTCCATACCACATTTATCCCTAAACCTAAATCTAAGGTCAATTTAACAAAGCACAATATAGCAGGCTTTTTTTTTACAAAATGAACCAAGCTGTCCAATTCTAATATAAATAATGAGTTGCTGTTAATAGCTAAAAATCCGGGTTAATAACCTTAAGCGCGATCTCGCAAAACGGCAATTTGCTGCAACAATACATCAGTGACAGGTGCAAGCTTTTTACGCATCAATGTACCAATCGCGGTCGTGGTGGAAAAAATTGGCCGCAATACCGAATAACGCAAACCCGATAAAATCAACATCGCTCGAATCGTTTGGCATTCTTCAGGAATATGCTCTAAAACAGCTTGCAAAGCTTCTGGCGGTTCTTGACAACATTCACCCGCTTTATGCACCAAGCCATTAATATCCATTTCATCATCATAATCAGCTTTACACACCGCAGTGAAATGATCGGCAACTACATCAAATAAAATATTCACCACATCTTGATTAACGGGCTTTTTCAACACTTTTTCAAAAGTATCTAAAAATGCTTGCCCATCACTGCTGGTGAGCCAAATTAAGTTTTTTGCAAAAATATTGTTTTGATCGGCTAAGGTTTGTAATTTGGATTGAAGCTGTTCTGCATCATGTCGGGCGGGAAATTCTGTTGGCAAATCATGCGGACGGGTGGCAAGAAAACCCACATAATATGCATTTTTAGAGCGACCTTTTTGCCATAATTTAAGCGTTGCAGCTTCATTAATTAAATCTGCTTGTAATACCAACCGCACGGTTTCGATAATATCCTCCGCTTCAGTTTCAAACGGCAAATAATCAATTAAATGCTGCGCCAGCACTTTGCCAATATCCGCTTCAATAATTGCAGGCCGTTCTAACATGCTACGGGCATTTTTCGACTCTGGCATTGCCCACCATGCCCGCTCCGCAAGTTCAGGGGTTAAACCTTGTGCATTAACCACTGCTTCCACCGCCTCGGGCACGCCTAACATCAGCAGTTGGGCTAAATTTTCATCCCGTGCCTGCCCCATGCGTGACCAACGACGTAAATAAACAGGATAACCACCAGGGGAATCTAAAATGCGTTCTGAAATCAACTCACGCACTTGTTTTAAATACAATTCATCACGACAATTGGGATGCAAAACCACTTTAGCCTCACCTTGCGTTGAAAGGCCGTATACAATCATTTTGGATTCATCAATGCGAATGGCTTGTGGCTGATTGGCCAATAAAACATTGAGGCGTAAATTATCTTCGTTGGATAAATGCATTGTCGTGGTTTGATTTAGAACGATGTCACTAGTTTATGAGGTTTTAAGAAAATTACAATGTGTAAAGAAATAAACGCCGCTTTTCAATCAAGCCAAGCAAAAAAGTATATAATAGATTGAATCACAAGCATCAATTTGGAAAAACAGACTTATGAATACACGTTGTGGTTATGTCGCTATTATTGGCCGCCCAAATGTTGGAAAATCGACTTTACTCAATCATTTACTGGGTCAAAAGTTAAGTATTACCTCGCGCAAACCACAAACCACTCGTCATCGTCTTTTAGGGATTAAAACCGAAGGTGACAATCAAATCATTTACGTGGATACACCGGGGTTACACCAAGATCGTCACACGGCCATGAACCGCTATTTAAATCGCACGGCCTCGTCAAGTATTGAAGATGTTGACGTGGTGGTGTGGCTATTGGAAGCCATGCAATGGACGGAACAAGATCAACAAGTTTTGAAATTGTTGGAACAAATTCGTAAACCTGTAATTTTAGCCATTAACAAAATTGACCGATTGCAAGATAAATCTAAATTACTGCCTTTTTTACAAGAAGCCTCGGCACATTATGCGTTTTCAGATATTTTTCCTATTTCAGCGTTGAGAAACGATAACTTACAAGAATTGGAGCAAAAAATTATCGAATTGTTGCCGCTAAATTCTCATGTGTTTGAAGAAGATGATATTACTGACCGCAGTGAGCGTTTTTTAGTGGCGGAAATTGTGCGTGAGAAGTTAGTACGTACTTTGGGTGCAGAGTTGCCTTATCGTTTAACCGTGCAAACTGAACATTTTAAACATCAAGATGATGGGTTGTTACACATCAGCACCGTGGTATGGGTAGAAAAAGCCTCACAAAAAGGCATTATCATTGGCAAACAAGGCAAGAAGTTGAAAGCGGTCGGTGAAGCGGCACGTAAAGATATTAACGAATTATTAGGCTGCAAAACCTATTTACAATTATGGGTGAAAGTCAAAGAAAACTGGAGTAACAGCGAAGAAGCCTTGCAACAACTTGGTTATAAAGACGAGCTATAAATTGGATTGATCCAAAAACTATTTATCATCTAAACGCATCGTACATTGCGCTAAATTGATGAATGACTTCAAAATGTAAACAAACTAGTGTAGCTTACGCGCTTTGATTCTAGGGGTTACATGAGGTTATGCACGAAATGAGCTTTTGGATTACACCGATTTTGTTAGTTTCTGGGGTGGGTTTGTTGGTTTTATCAACTTCGGCGCGTTATGGACAAATTCACGAAAGTTTACATAAACTCATCGAAACCAAACATAAAAAATCTGAGATTCTACACAGCCACTTACAAAGCCGTGCAGAACTCTTAGTCAGAGCCTTATTTAGCTTATATATCAGTATCGGTTTATTTGCTTTGGCCAGTTTAATTGGTGGTATTGTCAGTTTTTGGGCATGGACAGAAATCGCAAAATTTATTGTGGCATTACTCACATGCTTTGGTATTTTATGTATTGTTTTTGCAGCATTTCAGCTGATTAAAGAAGCACATATTTTCCTAGAAACAGTGGAAGAGCATGGGCGACATTTACGAGAAAATGCTTAAAGTTGTAAAAAATAGAATTTTCGTGTTTTTTTAGATATTTTGCCTCTTTTTATCAAACGCCCTCTAACTCTACACTGGCAAGCAACAATTCTTCACCGCTGATTAATTGGGTTTGCCAGTCACCACATACGCCGCATAATAAACGGTTAGCACTGGCCTCCGTTTCCGCACCACATTGGCGGCAGCGCACTTTGATCGGTAATGTTTCGGTAATTAATTCAGCCTGTTCCGCCACTGTACCCGCCCGTGCAATGGTAAATGCTTGAGCCAGCAAATCAGGCACAACACCACTTAACACACCAATTTGCACCGTAATGCTGATGACTTTAGTGGCTTGATGTTGAGCGGCGACAGATTCGACTTGTGTCATTAAGGCTTGGCAAATCGACAACTCATGCACGGCCAAGTGCCTCATCTTCCAAGCTTAAAATCTCATCTAGCAGTTCCCATGTTGAATTTGCTTCTTGTTGAGTCATTTTCTGAATCGCATAACCCACATGAACCATGACGTAATCACCGCTGGCTAAAGTTTCGTGCTGGAGCATAAATAAACTGACATCCCTTTCCACCCCTTTTGCAGTACAGCGTGCCTTAAATCCATCAATTTCAACAATCTGCATCGGAATGCCTAAACACATAACAATACCCTCTATCTCATCGTTATCGTTTTAAATAATAACTTAATTTTGCAAGGCGTGATACAGTCGGTCTAAACTTTCGGCCAATACTTGGCGTGAACAACCGAAATTTAAGCGCATAAAACCATCGCCTGCTTGCCCAAATGTTTTGCCATCACTTAAGGCAATTTTTGCTTGATTTAAAAGAAACTTGTGTGGATTATCTAATGCCAGCTCACGACAATCGAGCCATAACAAATAAGTTGCTGTGGGGTTAGTCGTTTTAATCTGGGGTAATTTTTGCTGAATGTAGTTGATAGCAAAATCTCGATTTTCGCGTAAATAAACGATCAAATCCTGCAACCAATCATCACAATATTTGTAAGCAGCCAGCGAGGCAATAACACTTAAGGTGTTGGCGTACGGCATAATCCCTGACATGGTTTGTTTGTATAAACGTTTTAATTGAGGATTTTGGATAATCGCAAAACTATAGCCCAAACCTGCAATATTATAGGTTTTACTCGGGGCAAATAAGCTGATGGTTTGTTGTGCAATCTCAGGGGATAAACTAGCAAAGGGTTGGTGCTTTCCTTCTAAAATCAAATCACAATGAATTTCATCAGAACAAATTACCGTATTATTTTGCAAACAGATGTCCGCCATTTGGGTTAATTCAGCTTGTGAAAACCCGCGACCAATTGGATTATGTGGATGACATAAAATGAATAAACGGCTGTTATCTTGGATTTTTTGTGTAAAGTCATCGAAATCAATAGAATAATCTAAAAAGCCATCTTTTGTTTGCAAAACCAATTCAGAAACATTAAGTCGACGCTGTTGATTTGCAGGCGCAGTGAGAAAAGGCGGATATACTGGTGTTTGTACCAAAACTGCATCACCTTGCTCTCCAATTGCACGGCATGCGACATTGAATCCACCAACTAATCCCGGTAATGAAATCACATCATCAGGATGAACCGTCCACTGATATAAACGTTGCATTCGTTCACAAATCAGTTCAATTAATTCTTGATTATCATGTCCATAGCCATAATGTCCTTCGCTGACACGGGTTTGTAAGGCATCGATCACAGGCTGTGGAGATTGAAAATCCATGTCTGCGATCCATAGTGGCAATACATCGGATTCGTAATGATTCCACTTAATACTATCTGTATCGCGGCGTTCAACAGCTTGGTCAAAATTATTCATGAATATTGCTCTGATTTTCTTTCATTAATTCGAGTGCTCGGTATGCAACCATTTTTACCACCCTGTCACCACACTTTAAAACTCGGCTGCTTAAATTGGGGTTTGATAAAAACTCTTGCATTAATTCTGAAGCATAACGATCTTTATACATTTTTATCCAATGACCATCTGCATGATAATAAAACACATGGCAAGCCTCATTTAAAATATGGCTCACACGTTTAGATGCATCTTCATCAAGGCCAAAATCATATTTAATATCAGTCCAGCCGTCATTTTTAGGATGTGTCCAGTCTGCCAATACTTGATACCTGTTTCATCATTATAAATGCAGAGATGAGTGAAATTATCGAAGTGGTCAATTTTTGATGATGTTAAGATGAATCTTAAAATTAGGTAGGAAATATGTCAATTGATGGATCAGTCAGTGTGTAGAGGATAATAATTTGAAAGCCATATTTCAGTTTTCACAAGTATAAAATAAAAAAGCCGACAACCCCGTATTAAGATTGTCAGCTTTTTTAAACTACTTTAGGGCTATAAGATTAAACAATACGCTCTTTTACATAACTACCCGGTGCTGCTTCAAGTTCTTTATATTTATCATTACCTAAAGCGGCTGGTGCGGCAACTTCAGTACCACCACGTTTCTTCAACCAAGCACTCCAGTGATTCCACCAGCTACCTTTTTCAGATTTCGCCGTTTCTAACCAATGGTCGCAACCTTTGCCTAATTCACCACCATGCCAGAAGTTACGTTTGTTCTTCGCAGGAGGATTGATAACACCCGCAATGTGACCACTTGCACCTAATACGAATTCGATGCTGCCAGAGAACAATTCTGTACCTGTGAATGTGGATTTCCAAGGCGCGATATGATCGTCAATTGTAGATAAGAAATAAGAAGGTGTTTTAATTGTAGTTAAATCAATTGGCACACCGCACATTTCTAAGGCATTTTTCTGAATTAATTTATTTTCTAAGTACAAGTTACGTAAGTAATCGCTGTACATGTTCGCAGGTAAGTTGGTTGGATCGCTGTTCCAATATAAAATATCAAATGGCGCAGGACTTTGACCTTTCAAGTAGTTATTCACCACGTAAGACCAAATTAAGTCATTGGCACGGATCATTGAGAACGCTAAAGCCAAGTCTTTACCCGATAAAATACCAGATTGTTTTAATTGTGCTTCGCGCTGTGCAACTTGACCTTCGTCGATGAATACACGTAAATCACCTACGTCAGTGAAGTCTAACATCGTAGTGAAGAATGTCGCTGATGCGATGCTCGTGTGCATTTTCTTCGCGTGCATAACCGCTAATGCAGAAGACAATAATGTACCGCCAACGCACCAAGAAACGGTGTTTAATTTCTTCGCACCTGTGATTTCTTGAATGATTTTAGTGGCTTCAATAATGCCGTCTTCTAAATAGTCATCCCAACGCGTGTCTTTCATTGATTCATCAGGGTTAACCCAAGAAATCAAAAATACTGTGTTACCTTGATCCACTGCATATTTAACAAAAGAGTTCGCAGGTTGTAAGTCTAAAATATAGAACTTGTTGATTGAAGGCGGTACGATCAATAAAGGACGGTCAGAGACTTTTTCAGTGGTTGGTTTGTACTGAATAAGTTGCATCATACGGTTTTGGTAAACAACAGCACCTTCACTCGCACCGATGTTTTTGCCCAATTCAAACGCAGACTCGTCAGTCATGGTGATACGACCTTTGCCCATGTCTTCGAGCAAATTACGTAAACCGTTTAATAAACTTTGACCTTTAGAATCCACTGCTTCACGCATGACTTCTGGGTTAGTGACCGCGAAGTTAGTAGGAGACATCGCATCGATGAAGTACTTCGTATAGAACTCTAATTTACGCTTGTTTTCTTCATCTAAATGTGCGTATTCAGACCACTGCGTCAATGACTTAGAAGCTAATAAGTAAGATTGCTTAATGTAATCAAATACAGGGTTTTCATTCCATTCTTTCGCAGAAAAACGACGGTCACCACGTTCTGGTTCTAATTTGGTAATACCTGGGATAGCATCAACATTGACGTTAAATAACTGTCCCCATAAATTGAGTTGTTCTTGCTGATACTTCGCCATCATTTGTAGCCATTCTTGTGGATTTTCCATTGCTTGCTGTGCAATTGCATTCCACGCTTGGCTAAACTCTTTAACCATTTCTTGGGCTTGGCTTGAGGCAAAACCGCCTAATAATTCACTCGCTTGTTGATTAAATGCTTTGATGACTTCTTCAGGATTAGTAAAGTTTGGCGGTACACTCATTCTAAGGTCTCCGTTTAGCAATCTTAATGTATGCAAATCCGTCAGGTATTATAGCTATGTATTATGATTATTTATAGTTATGATGTTAATTATTTTGTTTTGTTTAACTACCACCACCGCCTCCGCAGCCTCCACCACCTCCGCAGCCTCCACCACCGCCAGCACAACCACCAAGCCCACAACCACCCGTTGCCGCGCCGATGGTTTCTGTAGTTGCAAAGGTATTTTGGAAAGAGGCAAACATGGTAATACCGCTTAATGCTGAAATACCAAAAATGGCCACTCGCAACGCTGGGTCTAAACCATCATTCGGATTTTCACCCCTTGCCCATGCAAAACGCTCCTGCATTTTCCTGACATGAATCAGCCCTAAACGGGTATTACGACTGGGTTTAATCAAGTAATGGGTTGCACCGACAGCAACTACTAAAGCCGCTAAAATAAAAATAAACGGTTCATCTGCAAACATGCTGTGATAGATTTTTGCACCGGCTGCTGCGAATATCAGTGCTAAAATCACAAATTTGGCAATTGATGCACGATCAAGATGATCTTCTTTAAATTTAAGATGCATTTTTTCCAATTTACGATTTATGGGTCGAATCAATGGGTCAAGCTTTTTGCGTAGCGCGGTATCGGTAAAATATTCTGTGGGTCTGCGAGCAGTCCATGTAAATTGATAGATCGCATCCTCAATTTCACCGTTGGGATTCTCTGTGGTGACATTGACCCGCTGCACTTTTGGATTTGCACTATTTCTGTCGCTTGCCAATAAACCCCGATGCCATAAGTTAAACAAGGCTGTATGAATCACACCTGTGCGGCCATCACGTAATGCAGCTAATTCGAAGGAAGTCAGTTCGTCTTCTGCTGGTAATTTATATTGGCTTGAGCCATCAGCATTGACCCAGAACCAGCCAACTGCGATACATGTTATTGCAAATAAGCCAAAGTAGATGAGAAACTCTCCCATTGGCATTTCTAGCAAAAAATCAAGCATAAAACATCTCCGAACATGAGTAAGGGTTTATGAACACGGTCAAAAGTCGTTCATTTCTAATAGGTGCTTCAAGGCTACGCAAAACCAATGCCTATACAATCAAGACACTATTGTTACCTTACATCACTGGTTTTGTAGATATTGTTCATAATGCTCACAGTTTTTATAGTTTTCACATTCAGCATAAATATATAGGCAATGATCTTTAATTTTGAAGCCATGTTGTTCTGCAATAGCCTTCTGCCGTTCTTCAATAATATCGTCATTGAACTCTACGATTTTACCACATTTGACACACAGCAAATGATCGTGGTGATTGGTCTCAGCTAATTCAAATACAGAAATTCGGCCGTTTTCAAAGTAATGCCGAATGACTAAACCTGCAGTTTCAAATTGGGTTAAAACACGATACACGGTCGCTAAACCAATTTCTTCACCCGCATTAGAGAGTGCTTTATACACTTCTTCCGCACTCATGTGACGGGCTTTACTGGTTTCGAGTAATTCTAAAATTTTCATACGTGGATGGGTTACTTTTAAACCCAACCGTTTCAAATCAGCACTTTCCATTCAAATATCCAACTTATATTTTAATTATGTACATGGTAAATTGATGGTGGACAACACACCAACCTCATGTTTTAGCATAGCGTCTATGGGTAGATGTAATCAACACGCCCGCTGCAAAAATCAATATCGCGCCTATAAAAAAGCGGTAATCAATCCATTCTTGCCAAAAAATCCAACCGTATATAGTAGCAAAAATAATCGATGCATAGGTAAATACAGCTAATTGAGACGTGGGCGCGAGTTTAAAACCTTTGGTCATACAAAGCTGGGCAATTGTACCGAAAACCGCCAGCAAAAACATTAATAGCAAAGCATGAGCGTCAGGTGTGACCCAAGCCCATGTCATGGGAATCGCTGATACGATCGCGCCAATGGTCGTAAAATAAAATACGATGCGAATACTTGGCTCTGTCGCGGACATACGGCGGATGCTGGATTTACTCAAAGCGGCAAACATGCTACCGACAACCCCAATCCATGCCACAGAGGAAACATCAGCATCAGGACGTAAAATAATCACCACACCGATAAAGCCTAATAAAATTGCCCAAGCGGTCATCATATAAATCCGTTCGCCAAACCAGAAAAAAGTAATAAACGGAATAAAAAACGGTGAGGTTTGTTTTAATAATGCGGCTTCACTCAGCGGAATATTGCCAATCGCATAGTAATAACAATACATGGAACTTAAGCCAGATAGCGAGCGCAAAATGTGTAAATGTGGAATATCCGTGGCAAGGGTTTGTTTGGTTTTAGGTAATATCCACGGTAGTAAAAATAGCATCACGAAAAAATTGCGGAAAAAAACAATTGATTCATTAGGAAGATGAGAGGCTGCCATTTTGACTACGACAGCCATCGAGGTAAAGGAGAGTTCAGCCGTCAGTACAAAAAATACGGCCAAGGTAAATTGTGAAGGCACAGTTAGTCAGAGGTCTCCGATTCAGGGAAGTGGGTTGCAAGTAAATTAACTAAGGCAACACCATCCGCAGGTTGTAAATAATGTCCGCCGCCGCTAGGTATGGTAATCGCCCGACCATGCAAAGCAGGTACATTGTTCATGTCTTGGCTATAAGCGGGTACTAATGCCGTCCAAAAATTGGATTCATTGGCGCGAACAATTGAAATATAACGTGCTTTAGGATGTGGGGTGCGATTCAAATGAAACAATGGCATCGCGGGATATTCTCGGCTCACATCCCAGTATAGGTTACGAGAGCGGTTTATTGTATCTAATCCGACCAATGGTGTAACCCAACTTAATGGACTGTCTGCAATCCATTTTCCGATCTCAGCTTTATCCGTACCTAAATGCGGACTGGCAATCGTAATCAAGCCTTTAACTGGAAACTGTCCATTAACCATGCTTAAGCGTGCAACCACGCCACCTAAGGAATGCCCCACTAAAATCATATCATCGTCAGTATGGGCTTTCTGAATCCCTGTTAAAAAGTAATCTAACCATTGGGCTTGTATCGGTAAAGGAGCTTCTGAAGGTAATGTAATGGTATATAAATGACGGTCTGAAGGATAGGCCGCGCCTGTTGGGGGAAGTGCTGCATTGGGGAATAAGTGTCCTTGATCTTGCCAGCCTGCCTGTTGTAAATGTGGCACGATGCCAGCCGTTCGCCACCCGCTGCCTTCGCTCCAATAGCCATGCACCAGTACTAACACTTGTCCTGCTGCGGCTATGTTTAGGTTAAATAACAAAAATAGTGAAATGAGTAATTGATAAATACGCATAACATCCTCCAACAGTGTTTACAACAAAACCATGTTACTACAAGGATTATTATAGAAATGGAGCGCGGTCTCAAAACAATATTTTTTATCGTTCATTGATTCTATTTTTCGGGCATTTTAAGACAGCTTATTTTGGTTCAGTAGATATAAAAAAAGCCTACTCAACTTGATGCTGTAGCAGGCTTTTCATTATGAGAAAGAGTTGGCAATTAATCCGCTTTCTTCATCTCAATAAAGATCACAGTCGCAAATAACCAGAATGTAATCACTGAAGCAAAGTAAATAATATCGCGTAAATCAATCACGCCTTTACTAATTGCTTGGAAATGAGTTAAAAAGCTAAAAGAACTAATGGTTTGCACCACGATATGAGGTACCCAACCGCTGAAGAAATCTAACACCAATGGGAAACCTGCCAAAATAAAGCCTAAACATGCAACCACGCTCACCACGAATGCAATCACCTGATTTTTAGTCAATGCTGACATGCAAGAGCCAATTGCTAAAAAGCCACCTGCCATCAGCAAGCTGCCGATATAGCTAGCGAAAATAACAAGGTTATCAGGATTACCTAAGTAATTCACCGTAATCCACATTGGGAAAGTTAAAGCCAAGCTGATTGCAGTAAACGCCCATGCTGCAAAGAATTTACCTAATACCGCTTCAGTCACCGTAACAGGCAACGTGAGTAGCAATTCGATTGAACCACTTTTACGCTCTTCTGCCCACAGTCGCATCGCCAATGCAGGAATTAAAAACAGGTATAACCAAGGATGGAAATTAAAAAATGCAACCAAGTCCGCTTGACCACGTCCGAAGAAATTACCAATGTAAAACGTGAAAATACCGCTTAAAAATAAGAAAATAATGATGAACACGTAAGCAATTGGTGTAGCGAAATAGCTGCTTAGTTCACGCTTAAATAAAACCCATGTATTCATGACACAAACTCCCTAAAAATGCTGACAATTAATTGATTCGGCTGCTGGTTGTGGTGATGGTGCGGAACACTTCATCAAGTTGTCCTGACTCAACCGATAAACCGAGCATTTCCCACTGTTTTTCATAAGCGGTTTGGCTGACTTCAGCAACAATAGGTAAATTAGATTTGGCTTGTAAGCGGTAACTTAATACGTCAGATTCTTCAAGCGTTTCCAATTTATGCACATTTGGAATAGCCAGTAAGGTTTCACGCACGGCACTTGGGTTGTCGGTTTTCTTCACTGTAATCGTGACAGCATTATGATTAGGTGACTCAGATTCTAATTCGTTCGGTGTACCATCGGCTAACACTTTACCGTTGGCAATAATAATCGCTCGACTACAAACCGCGTGCACTTCTTCTAAAATATGAGTTGATAAAATAATGACTTTTTCTTCAGCCATTTGAGTAATTAAACTGCGTACTTCGTGTTTTTGATTCGGGTCTAAACCATCCGTCGGCTCGTCTAAAATCAACACCTCAGGATCATGTAAAATCGCTTGCGCTAAACCAACACGACGTTTAAAACCTTTAGATAATGTATCAATCGGCTGATACAATACACTTTCTAAATTCACCCGTGAAACCACATCATCAATTCGTTGAAGTTTTTGGCTGCTGGATAAACCACGAATATCACCGATGAAATTTAAGAAACTCAATGGGGTCATGTCAGGATAGGCGGGCGCACCTTCTGGCAAATAACCAATACGTTTTTTCACTTCTAAAGGTCGTTCTGTGATGTCAAAGCCATCAACACTCACTGTACCTGAAGTTGGTGTTAAAAAGCCTGTAATCATTTTCATGGTGGTGGATTTACCCGCACCATTAGGGCCTAAAAACCCCAGCACTTCACCTTTTTTGACTTCAAACGAAATGTCATTAACCGCAGTTAATAAACCAAATTCTTTACGTAATCTTTGTATTTTGACTATGGTATCCATCATCCATTGCTACTCATTGTGATGTAAATGAAAACAATCAAACCTTTTGCTTGATAGGGATTTTGTGCGGGTTATGGGGTTTTATATCGAGAATTCAAGTATATTGACAACAATTAATCACCGTTTGTTAATGAAATGGTTGATGTATTGATAAATGATTTATTTCAAAATACGATTAGATTGGTTGACCAGTTGTAACAAATATTCACCGATATTATACAAAGGCACGACTTTATCTATTTCCGCATGTTGAATTGCTGATTCAGGCATCGAAGCAGCCACGGCCGTTTTAGGGTCTTGTACAATCATATAACCACCCATGTCTTTGATTCTCTTCGCGCCATCACAGCCATCATTATTTGCACCAGTCAGAATGATCCCGATTAAATTTTCTCGATATGCATAAGTTGCGGTTTCAAATAGCACATCAACCGAAGGGCGGGCGAATTTTACAGGTTGATCGATGGAAAGTGAAAAGGTGCGATCTTCTTCAATCAGCAAGTGATAAGCAGGCGGTGCAACGTAAACCCAACCATTTAAAATCGGCTCTTTTTCATCGGCTTGCTTGACGCGTAATTGGCTATGATGCTCTAAAATCCGCGCGAGATAACTATTCGAATGGGGATGCAAATGCTGCACGATAATAATCGGTAAAGGGAAATCCTTAGGCAATGGCGACAAAACCGCTGTCAATGCCTGAATACCTCCCGCCGATGAGCCGATCACCACCGCCTGATAACGTTTTGTTTTTGTTTTATGATGCACAATAGGCTAAATCTTTAAGATTATTTAATGAGATTATAGACAAATGTAATCTGATTTGGAAATCAGGGTTATAAACTTGAAATATCTACACTCATTAAGCCACTTGGTTGATAATCCTAGCCGCTTCCTTGATAATTTAAATTTTTGAATATAGCAAACCAACATGACTCAATTCATTGTACAACCCAGTCAAACGTTGCAAGGCACTTTTCGCGTTGCAGGTGACAAATCGATTTCACACCGTTCTATTATGCTTGGCGCATTGGCAGAGGGCACAACAACTGTCACAGGCTTTTTGGAAGGTGAAGATACGCTAGCAACCTTGGCTGCATTTCAAGCAATGGGTGTACAAATCCAACGGCCAGCTAAACAAGAAGTGATTATTGAAGGGGTTGGTTTACATGGCTTAAAACCACCTAGCCAAACTTTAGATTTAGGTAATTCTGGCACGTCTATGCGTTTGTTGGTTGGCTTAATGTCTGGACAAGCATTTGATACGGAATTGGTGGGTGATGAGTCGTTATCAGGTCGTCCTATGCGTCGTGTTACTGATCCATTGGCAACCATGGGTGCAGTTATTGAGTCAACAGAAAAAGGGACACCGCCGTTAAAAATCAAAGGTCAACAGGGTTTAAAAGGGGTTCACTATGATATGCCCATCGCCAGTGCGCAAGTCAAATCGTGTTTATTATTGGCAGGCTTATACGCTGAAGGCGAAACCAGTGTGACAGAACCTGCACCGACACGCGATCACACAGAACGTATGTTACGTGGTTTTGGTTATACTGTGAATGTAGATGGCAACAAAATCAGTGTACAAAATGGTGGTAAATTAACCGCAACTCAGATCGATGTACCGAGTGATATTTCATCCGCTGCATTTTTCATGGTTGGGGCAAGTATTGCACAAAACGCCGACGTGACGTTACAACATGTGGGTATCAATCCAACCCGTATTGGTGTGATTAATATTTTACGTGAAATGGGTGCAGATATTACCTTATTGAACGAACGTGAAATCGGTGGTGAACCTGTGGCAGATATTCGTGTACGTTCTGCGCAATTAAAAGGGATTCAAATCCCAGAAGATCAAGTACCTTTAGCCATTGATGAATTCCCTGCTTTATTTGTCGCGGCAGCATGTGCAGAAGGCGAAACAGTTTTAACAGGGGCAAAAGAATTGCGTGTTAAAGAGAGTGATCGGATTCAAGTGATGGCGGATGGTTTGATTGCTTTAGGTATCGACGCACAACCTACTCCTGATGGGATGGTGATCCAAGGTGGTCAATTGCAAACAGGTGAAGTGCATAGTCATGGCGATCATCGGATTGCAATGGCGTTTACTATGGCTAGCTTGCGGGCTAAAGGCACGATCACAATTCACGATTGTACAAATGTGGCTACATCATTCCCTAATTTTGCCCAACTTGCACAAGATGCTGGTATTGATATGATAGTTCAATAAGATTCATGGATTGGCAGTCTTAATGAGTGATATTTTGATGGCAAAGATTGCCCGTCCAGTTTCTGATTCACACTCACTATAGTTTGGAGAAGCTCATGCGCATAGAAAACACACTAAATATATTTGCAACGCTCATTTTTGCGGTTTCTTATATTGTGTTGTTACTTGCTTTCACTTTGATTGAAAATGAACGCATGACTTATATTGCAGGAGGGTTAGGCGGCCTTATTTTAGGTACGGTGTTGTTAGGTTTTTCTCGGATTGTATATTTTCAAGAAAAAAACCATCAGGAATTATTAGAAATGGTACGAGTTCAACGTTCAGAGTTACGTGCTTTAAACGATATGCAGAAATCGACACAAAATATCCAAAAAATCCTCATGGCGAAATATGCACCCAAACAGCCTGCTAAAGCTAATACAAAACCAGCAAAGCCTAAATAACCATGTATTGTGAGAAAATTTAATTGTTATATTTTTGCTGTGAAACGAGTCCATTAATCCTGTCAATCATCAAAAGTTCAGTGGTTTTCAGGATTAATCCGAACCTACTTTTAATTATTTGCCTCCATTCTTAAGCTCCTCTACAATCTAATATTACCAATCCAGATTCAGACAATAAAAATACTATTATGACCGACTTAGATATCATCAAACAATTAGAGCAAGAAATTGGTAAAGAATTAGGCATATTAGAAGATATAGCTTGGAACTCTGTAGGATTTAAAATTAATTTTCAAAAACAAATTACTCACTTGAGCTTATATGAGTGTGAAATACTCCAAGTTCCAAATTGTTTGTTTTCTTTAACCTATCTGCAAAATTTATTCTTAATTAACAATAAAATTGAAGAGCTATCAGCTAATTTAGGGCAACTAAAATATTTAAACTATTTAGATTTACAATATAATCAACTAAAAACATTACCAGAAAGTATACAGCAGTTAAAATACTTAGGTTACTTGGATTTACAGTACAATCAGCTAAAAAACTTACCAGAAAGTGTAGGGCAATTACAAAACTTAACTTATTTAAATTTACAGCATAACCAATTACAGAAATTACCAGAAAGTATAGGGCAATTACAAAAACTAACTTCTTTGAATATAAGAAAGAATCAATTAAAAAAACTGCCAAAAAGCATAGAACAATTACAAAATTTATATTCTTTAGATATAAGGTACAATCAATTAGAGGAATTACCAAAAAACTCTGGACAGCTTCAAAAGTTAGTTTATTTAGAGCTAAGTAATAATTTTTTACAAAAATTGCCAGAAAGTATAGGACAATTACACAACTTAACTTATTTAGATCTAGAGAAAAATCAGTTAAAAGAGCTACCTGAAAATATAGGCCAATTAAAAAATTTAAGTAAGCTATACTTAAGTCATAATCACATAAAAGAGTTGCCAATATCCCTAGGAAAAATAAAAAATCCATATCAATTGTTTATATATCAAAACCCATTAGAAAAGCCCCCTATGGAGATTGTTGAAAAAGGTGTTTTTGCTATCAATAACTATTTCAAGTCATTACAGCAAGAATATCCCTTAAATGAAATAAAAATACTCCTTATTGGTGATGGGGGAGCTGGTAAAACATCTATTGCAAAACAGTTGCTTAATCAAACATTCAACCCTTACGAGTCACAAACACATGGAATTAATATCAAACCACACACAATCAAAACCAAAAATAAGCAAGGTAAAAATACTGAGGTTATTGGACATTTATGGGATTTTGGTGGTCAAGAGGTCATGCATGCTACACATCAATTTTTCCTTTCCAAACGAAGTTTATACATTCTAGTTTTAGATGGTAGAAAAGAAGAAAAAGCTGAATATTGGTTAAAACATATTGAAAATTTTGGCGATGATTCTCCTGTGTTAGTTGTGCTCAATAAAATGGATCAAAACCCTAAATTCGAACTTAACCAACCTTTTTTATGTGAAAAGTATCAAGGTATTCATAGCTTCCATCCTGTTTCATGTAAGAATGCAACAGGTATAGAGCCTTTAAAACAAGCCATTTCTGAAGCCTTAAGTGAAATTGAAATTTTGCAAACTGTATGGGGAAAAAATTGGTTTGAAATTAAAACTATGTTAGAAAATCTAGCTCAGCACTATATCTCTCATGAAAGTTACATAGATTTGTGTAACAAAAGAAATGTAACAGGCTCTGCACAAGATATCCTTGTCCAATTCCTACATGACTTAGGCATTATTATCCACTTCAAAGACTTTGATTTACGTGATACCTATGTGTTAGAACCCAAGTGGGTCACAGAAGCAGTTTATAAAATTATCAACGCACCACAATTAATCGATTCTCAAGGTATTCTAAAGCTGAATTGCCTTGATAAAATTCTACAACCACAGAATGAGTATGACTATACTTATCCTCTTGATAAGCATCGCTATATCATTCTGCTAATGAGAAAATTTGAACTGTGCTACAAAATTAATAGTGAAACTATTTTAATCCCAGACTTACTACCTATTGTCCAGCCAAAATTTGAATTTGATTATGATAATGCTTTGAAATTTAAAATCAAATACGATTTCTTACCACGTTCTATCATGCCTAAACTCATTGTTAAACAACATACGGATATTCTAAACCAGATACAGTGGCGTACAGGAGTATTGCTATATGATAAAGCCTACCAAGCAACAGCTATAATTAAAGCAGACAATGAAGATAAGAACATACAAATATGGGTTATGGGTCAACAAAAACGAGACTACTTTGCTGCTATTCGTAAAACTCTATGGGATATTCATAAACAATTTGAAAAACTAGGTGTAGTTGAGCTTATACCCTTGCCAGATAAAGATAAAAAAGGCCAAACTATTTATGTCGAATATGAGCAATTAATTGGTTATTATCTTGAAAATATTGATATTTATTTTGATGGTAAACTACGTAAAAAATATAATGTAAAACAATTGCTAGATGGCTTTGAATCAATACAATTGCCTGAAAAAAATTCAGTTACCATTCAAAACTATGGCACAATTTCAGGTACAAATATCAATACAGGTGATAACTCCTTACAACAGCATAGCTAAACCTATTGCAGTTTAGTCAATACCTTTGAAATTAGAGTACCCAGAAAAAATATTGGTTTATTTTTTACTAAAGAAGGATGCTTTAATTATGGTTAACTCAGAGTTAAAGAATAACAAATGCCTAAAAATATCGAAACCTGTCCTTGTGGCAGCCGTCAGCCTTATGCTCAATGTTGTGCTCCTTTCCATCAAGGTGATAGTGTTGCCCCTATAGCAGAAGCTTTAATGCGCTCACGTTACACAGCGTATGTATTAGCCTTAAAAGATTATTTATTAGCCACATGGCATTCCACCACCAGACCAAAACAGTTGCAACTTGATTCAAATACACAATGGCTAGGTTTAAAAGTCAAAGCTTGTGAAGCAGGTCAAATCGAAGATCAAAAAGGCACAGTTAGTTTTATTGCGCGTTATAAAATTCAAGGTAAAGCCCACCGACTCACTGAAACAAGCCGTTTTGTAAAAGAACAAGGGCGGTGGTTTTATGTAGATGGTGATATTGGTGACAATAATAAAAAAGTATAATAGGTCAGATTTTTGTTTTTAAAAGAATTCTTTACCTTTTTTAGTTATAAAACTAGAAACTTCTTTATGATTTTGCTGATATTGACCATGGCACAAGCAGCCGTTGTACAGATGATGAAAGTTAATTCAGTTTAACCCCTAAAGTTGGCATTGCAAATGTGGCACTCGATTGGCGTTCTGCACATGAATAATGATTTTGTAAGAAAACAATGAACAAGAGAATACACTCCTGCTCACTGATTTAGATCACTTTAGCTTTTACGGAAATGCAAAATTCCCCAAGCTAAATAATCTTTTTTACCTGCTTCAATCCAATGATTTAAGCCAACTTTCATACGTTCCACATAATCCAAATTGCAGACTTTCACCATTTCATCATGGCGGCCTTCTAACTCACGCAACACATAACTATAATGGTTAGTCAGTTGATCTGTCATTTTTAAAGTGTTAACTGTTTCTAAACCTGCACTATTAGCTGCTTGTTGATAGAAACCGATAGAACCTAAAGTGGCTAAATGAATCCGATCTAATACAGGTTGCAATACGCCTTCAGGACAATCATCGCTTTGCATTGGATCAGTAAATACAAAGTCACCGCCTGATTTTAGAACCCGAGCAACTTCTTTGACCACTAATTCACGTTGGCCACTGTGTAAAATCGCATCCTGAGAAACTACCGCATCATATTCACCATCAGCAAATGGAATTGCTTCAAAGCTGCCATCAGTCACACTGACTTTATCACTCAAACCTGCTTTATCAGTTAGCTCGCGATTGCGTTGATTCTGGATTTCACTTAAGTTTAAACAGTCTACTTTGCAGCCGAATGTTGTCGCTAAATAGCGTGCTGTACCACCATAGCCCGAACCAATATCCAATACTTTTTTGCTGCTGTCTAAATTTAATTGTTCAGCTAATTTGGTCACGGTGCGACGGCTGGCTTCATAAATCAGATCACCTTCTGGCGCATTATACAAACCAATGTGAATATCTTCACCGCCCCAAATCGCAGCATAAAAATTGTCTGCATCATCACTGTTGTAATAATTGCGTGATGTTTCAACTACTTCAGAATATTCAGCCATGATTAACAATTGTCTCCTTCGTCTTCATTGTCATATTTTTTTTCGGCAACATGGATAAAAAAGTCAGGGTCTTTGGAGCGGTGTGTTTCTTGGAAATCAGCATAAGTTGAAATACTTTGAAACCCAACATCGCGCATTAAGCCTTTAACATAATCTTTACGCAGAGGAAACATATTTAAATGATAAACTGATTTATCGCTGGTGAATTCATATCTAAACCGTGCTAACCCATCATCAACATGTTCAGGTTCAGCTTTGACATTATCACCACAATAATAATAAGTATGTTTTGAGGTAAAGCCATTGTCTAAAATACCATCATAATTACGCTGATCTAAAATCAATACGCCATCATGTCTCAATGCTGCGTAGAATTCGGCTAAGGCTTTACGGCGGGCACGCTCAGAAAATAAATGGGTGAATGAATTGCCTAAACAAATTACTGCATCATATTTACCATGTACATCACGGTTTAACCAACGCCAATCTGCTTGAACAGTGCGTAAAATCATATTTTGTTTATGACCATTTTCAAAGGCTTTAGCTAACATCTCGGGGCTGCCGTCCGCACTGACAACTTCAAATCCTGCTTTGCGTAAACGTACTGAATGGAAACCTGTACCTGTTGCAACATCTAATATTTTTTTTGCACCGCGTTTGCGTAATTCTTCAATAAAAAAGTCGCCTTCGCTTTCTGCCCGTGCTTCCCAATCAATCAGCTCGTCCCAACGTTCAACAAACGATTGAATATATTCCGATTTATATTTTCCCGTTTCACGGACATCGATTGGGTTATCTCCATAGTTTTGGTGTTCTGGTTGTTTTTCAGTAGAGACAGTCATAAGTTCTCCTCCATTACGACAGTGGATAGGTGGGGTGAGGGTAAGTGAGACAGTGTTGATATATAAGAGAGGGTATTGAAGAGGGCAAAGTGTGTAGAAACATCTACCCTGAGCAATAAATCAACAAATATGTGGATAAAACGAGACATTAACATCCTGTTAATAAGTCTGAAGCTCAACACAGGATATTATAATAACGTACTTTGGAGGTTATTTAAAGTTTTGTAAATTAAGACTTTTTTTGCAAACCCTTATTTTAAGTGTTTAAAATCATATGCTTAAAAATAAATATTGGGAAATATTAAAATCTAATTAACGATGTTAATTGATTGAAAAGCCAAGCATTTTAAATTTTTGCTGCAACTGTTGCTTATTTTCAGGCAATTTAATTGTCAAGCTGCTGAATTCACGGCGTATAGGATAGGTTTTACGCAAATGATCGAAATAACTTGCTGGATTGGAATGCTGCAGAATTTGACGTAATTGCGCATCATCAGCACGTACATCATAGCAAGCGGTGACAGCAGTTAATAAAGCATCGCTATCACTCACCTGCTCGGAAAAGTGTAGCTCTGTGACTTTAGGGAGAGGTAAATAGTCTTTTGTTTGCCAATTATTTGGATATTGAAAATATTGGCAAACTGCGTTGTATAACATTTCTGTGCCACGTAATTTGCCGTCTAAACTGTAGCCTGCAATATGTGGTGTTGCGAGTACTGTTTTTTGCATCAACAAAGGATTAATCGCGGGTTCATGCGGCCACACATCCAGTGCAACTGTAAGATTTGGACGATCGATTAAACTGTACATTAAAGCTGCCTCATCCACTACGTTGCCGCGAGAAATATTTAATAAAATCGCATCATCTTTAAGTTGATTTAAAAACGGACGATTAACTAAATGATAAGTCGGATGTAAGCCAGATTTTTCTAATGGCACATGCAACGTCACAATATCTGCTTGTAACACTGTATCTAAGTCGACAAACGAATATTGGTTATTTTGCACAGCTTGCAAAGGGGGATCATTGACTAAACAACGCACGCCCAAAGCCTGTAACTTCTGCAATACATTTGACCCCACATTGCCACAACCAATAATACCCACTGTTTTATCGCGTAACTTGAAATGCTGCTGCTGACTCAAAATCAATAAAGTGCTTATTACATACTCAGCGGCTGAATTCGCATTGCACCCCGGTGCGCTGGCAAAACCAATATCATTTTGTTTTAAATAGTCTAAATCGATATGGTCAAAACCAATGGTGGCCGTACCAACAAAACGAACTTTACTGCCTTTCAATAATTGCTGGTCAACTTTGGTTACAGAGCGCACAAGCAAAATATCAATATCTTTTAAATCGCTTGGTGTGATGCGGCGACCTTCAATAGTGTGGACTTCGCCAATGGTAGAAAACGCGGGAACGACTAAGGGGATATTTTCGTCTGCTAATATTTTCATTGTTGATTAAAACGGGCAATCTTTGGAATCAATATAGTATTCAATTATACCAATATTAATTTGTTTTATTATGATTAATTAGCTTGAAATAGGGTTTTGAGTTTATAAACGGGAATTTAAACGATTTTACTAAAAATAATTTTTATATAACAAATAGTTGGCTATTTTATTTTGTATGCAATTTCTGCATCGCTTTTTCAAACGACGTACCACCAGCAATCACCAATGGTATTACATCGACTAAACGATCAATTGCGTTATCAATTGAAATACGTTCATCTTGGCTGGGTGGTTTTAATACATAGTTAACCACGTCATTGCGATTCCCAGGGTGGTCAATACCGACTCGTGCACGTACAAATTGCTGAGTACCTAAATGCGCAATCGTATCTTTCAAACCATTATGACCGCCTGCACCACCGCCTTTTTTTAAACGGGCTGTGCCACAAGGCAAATCCAGCTCATCATGTACGACGAGGATTTGTTCGGGGGTGATTTTATAGAATTTGGCTAACGCACCAATGGCTTGTCCACTTTTGTTCATAAACGTAGTAGGTTTTAATAGCCAACATTGATGATTAGCCAAGGTCACACGACACACTTCACCATGAAATTTCGTTTCTGGACGAAACTGTTCACGCGCTTGTGCTGCAAGCTGGTCAACTAACCAAAAGCCCGCATTGTGCCGTGTGTTGTCATAACGTGAGCCGGGGTTACCCAAGCCCACGATTAAGGCAATAGACATTATTCAGCAGCTGCTTCTTCTGTTGCTTCGCCACCTTCTTCATCTTCATCACTACCGCCGCCACGTTTTTGAACTGAGGCAACTGGTAAATCAGATTCTTCACCTTTTACAAGACCTGGAATGATGACACCTTCAGGTAAGTTTAAGTCTGATAAGTGTAAAGTTGTACCAATTTCAGCCTCAACCATATCAACTTCAATATATTCAGGTAAGTCTTTAGGTAAGCAGTGAATTTCGACTTCAGATGTTTGGTGAGAAATTGAACCGCCACCTAATTTAACACCAACACAAGTGTCTTCGTTAATGAAGTGTAAAGGTATGTGCATGTGTAATTTTTCAGACTCGTTAATTCTTTGTAAATCAACGTGTAAGATAGTTGGTTTGTATGGGTGGCGTTGTAAATCTTTTAGTACCGCGCGTTCTGTTTTGCCTTCTAATTGCACATTTAAGATGTGGTTGTAGAATGCTTCATGCTTTAAGCTTTTGCTTAATTCATTTGCAGATAGCATGATAGAAGTCGGTTCTTGGTGTGAACCATATAATATTGCTGGTACTTTGCCCTCACGGCGTAGGCGGCGGCTCGCACCTTTCCCCAAATCGCTCCGAGGTTCAGCAGTTAATTCAAATTGAGCTGTTGACATTAAGTGTCTCCTGAAATAAAAAAAGCCCCAACTTGGGACGGTCTACATTCTGCTCTCCGCGACCAAAGAACAGAACAATTAACAATTAACAATTAACAATTAACAATTAACAAGATAGGATATTGTCTTTATTCTATTTGTCAATGCGCGTTTTCTTTAGAATACTGTATAAAATCTTTGCTAGTTCGTCAGCGTCTTTATACATGCTATCGTGTGCATTTTTTGTAATATAGTCTGTATCTTTGAGTAGAGAAAGCCAGTATTTGGTTTCTAGACATTCTTTATAAGCAATTGATATTTTTGCTGAAAAGTCGCTAGCTGATATTGCACCATTGGCTTCTGCTATATTTGCACCGATAGATGTGCCACACCTTAACAACTGTTTGGATAAAACAAATTCTTTTTTTTCTTTGCTTAAATACTGATAGGCTTTAACAATTCTAACTGCAAACCGATAAGCCTTATCATATAAAATTTTATCCACTGATAATTGTTAATTGGTCATTGTTAATTGAGTATTACTCCATGAACATTGAGCTGACAGATTCTTCTTCTGAAATACGACGCATGGTTTCTGCTAACATTTCAGCTGTGCTGAGTTGGCGAATTTTTTCACAGTTTTGGGCCGCCTCATTCAATGGAATTGTATCCGTGACAACCAATTCATCCATCTGAGAATTTTCAATATTATGTACCGCTTTACCTGACAATACAGGATGCGTACAGTAAGCCATCACGCGGGCTGCACCGTGTTCTTTCAATGCATTGGCTGCTTGACATAATGTGCCAGCAGTATCGACTAAGTCATCGACTAATACACAAACACGGCCTTTTACATCACCAATGATATTCATCACTTGCGCCACATTAGGGCGAGGACGACGTTTATCAATAATAGCTAAATCTGCATCATCTAATTGTTTAGCAAATGCACGTGCGCGAACAACACCACCTACGTCAGGTGAAACCACCATTAAGTTTTCATAGTCATGTCGCCAGATGTCACCTAATAAGATTGGTGAACCGTAAACATTATCGACGGGAATATCAAAAAAGCCTTGGATTTGGTCAGCGTGTAAATCAACAGTTAATACACGGTCTGCACCAGCTTCGGCAATCATGTTTGCAACGAGTTTTGCAGTAATAGGGACACGGGCTGAGCGTGGACGACGGTCTTGACGTGAGTAACCAAAATAAGGGATTACAGTAGTGATACGACCTGCTGAAGAACGTCTAACAGTATCAACTAAAACCAGCAATTCCATTAAGTTATCATTGGTTGGTCTGCAAGTGGGCTGGACGATAAAGACATCTTTACCACGTACATTATCTTGAATTTCGACGTTGATTTCGTCATCACTAAAACGACCGACAGAAGCTCTGCCAAGGGGTATATTCAGGTATCCGACAATTGCTTTAGCTAATTCGGGATTGGCACTACCCGTAAATACCATCATGCGGCTAGACATATTTGGAATTCGCTTGTGTTATATGGTAGGTGAAATAGACGCTTAAGAAAATGGCTGGGGTACCTGGATTCGAACCAGGGCATGACGGGATCAAAACCCGTTGCCTTACCGCTTGGCTATACCCCAATAATTTGAGACTTACTATTGTAACAAATCTAACATCATTTGTTAACTGTTGCAAGAGAGCGATTTCTACCTTGTGAAACAAACCCTTGCCACTTGCTTGGAAGCTTTGCAAGTATGTGTTGTGCTTGCTCTTGTGTTTTACATTGCGTAAAGATACAAGCTCCTGTTCCTGTCATCCTAGCGGGATTAAATTGATTTAACCAATCCAACGCTTCCTTAACTTCAGGATAGAGTTGACAGACCACAGTTTCACAAACGTTTTCGCTGTTCCCTGCAAGAAAGTGCGCTATTGTAATGAGGGGCTTATCTCTTGTCAACAGTTTATTTGAAAAAATTTCACCTGTGGGTACATGACAGTTTGGGTGAATTACTAAAAACCAATCTTCTGAAAGAGTTACAGGTTCTAATCTTTCGCCAATCCCTTCCGCCCATGCAGATTGCCCATAAATAAAAATTGGTACGTCCGCGCCCAGTTGTACGCCCAATTGTTGTAAAGTATCTTGGGACAAACCCAGTTCCCATAGCTCGTTCAAAGCCAATAACGTTGTTGCCGCATTGGAACTGCCACCGCCAAGCCCACCGCCCATAGGAATTTTTTTGCGTAACTGAATATTTGCACCTAAAGTAGTTTGTGTATGCTGTTGTAGCAACTTAGCTGCTTTAACAATTAAATTATCGTCACTTGCTAAATCAGTATTGGTTTGACAATGAATTTCACTATCATCACGCACTGAAAAATCCAGCTCATCGCAATAATCTAAAAATTGGAAAATGGTTTGTAATTCATGATAGCCATCAGGACGACGACCTGTGATGTGTAAAAATAAATTGAGTTTGGCGGGTGCTAACCAAGTTTGTGTTGTTGTCATCTATGTGATGCCAGTTGATAGTACTTGTGGGGAAATTTTAAACAAATGCTGAACAAGATGAAACGGATTTAAAGATAGACAGGATAAAAAATCTTGCCCATCCAATCATCAGTTACATCCTGTTCAAAAGTTTATATGTTTATTTCAACGTTTCTTGTAAACGCTGCATGGCTTTTTCTAAGTTTTCCATGCTGGTTGCAAATGAAATACGACCATAACCCGCTGAACCAAATGCTGACCCTGGTACTAGCGCAACGCCCGCTTTTTCGATTAACATTTCACTGAAAGCTACATCGGTTTCAATACCCATACGATCCATAACTTTCTGGAAGCTTGGGAAAATATAAAATGTGCCATCGCTTGGTGTGCACTCTACACCGTCAATTTTTAACAATTCGCCTAATACGAAATCATGGCGTTGTTTGAAGATTTTCACCATATCTTTGATGAACTCTTGATCGCCATTTAATGCTGCTTCTGCACCATATTGCGCAATAGAGGTTGGGTTTGATGTACTTTGCGATTGGATTTTCTTCATGGACTGCATTAATTTTTCAGGCCCTGCTGCATAGCCAATCCGCCAACCTGTCATTGCATACGCTTTAGACACACCATTTAATACAATCGTTTGATCGTATAAATCTGGGCACATGTTTAAAATGTTTTTGAACGGTGAACCTGTCCATAAAATGTGCTCGTACATGTCATCCGTCGCAACGATAATTTGAGGATGTTTTAATAACACTTCGCCCAATGCTTTCAACTCGTCATCAGAATAATGTACGCCAGATGGGTTTGAAGGACTGTTAATTACGAATAAACGGGTTTTGTCTGTAATTGCAGCTTCTAATTGCGCAGGCGTGATTTTGAATTTTTGCTCAATACCCGCTTCCACAATTACAGGTTTACCGCCCGCCAATAATGCCATATCAGGATAAGATACCCAGTAAGGCGCAGGGATAATTACTTCATCACCCGGATTTAACAACGCTTGCGCTAAGTTGAAAAAGCTGTGCTTACCACCGCAAGATACTAAAATTTGTTTAGCATTGAATTCAAAACCATTTTCACGTTTAAATTTATCGATGATGGCTTGTTTTAAAGTGGCTGTACCATCTACAGGAGTATATTTGGTTAAACCTTTGTTCAATGCTTCAACAGCAGCATCTTTAATATGTTGTGGCGTATCAAAATCAGGTTCACCTGCACCCAACCCAATAATGTCATGCCCCGCCGCACGCATTTCAGCCGCACGCGTTGTAACAGCTAAAGTTGGAGAAGGTTTAACAGCTTGTACACGGTCAGATAATTGTACTTCCACGTTTTATGTTCCTTGTAGGGTACTAAAAAAATGCACTATATGATAATACACTTGTGTTAAAGGATAAATAAATGGTTTTAATAAGAAAAGGTTATGATATAAGTTTAAATATTCAGTTCTGTAAAAATAATTTATTTTCTAAGTTTTTAGTTATAGCCTGTTTATAGTTTTTTGATAATTCTGTCTCATCAATATCTAAACAACCAATCAATCCAAGCTCTTGGAATAATTTAGGATTTGTTTTTGGAGAACGTTGTTGAATCTGTTGGCTAACAATTGATTTTAATAATTTTAGTTCAAAGACAGATAATTGATTTACAAAATCAGTCAACTTTGCTTCATCAAATTCATTCATAGCTTATACCTATATTTAGTGTTTACTTAATACTAGTATAATTTGTCATACTGTGTGAACACCAAAGCTATTCTTAAAACCCACGCATTATAAAAACTTTTAACCCTAAAAACCAATCAAATAAGAAAATACTCGAAATCACTTACGAAAGCCCTATAATTCTATTCATGTCAGTCTACATAATAACGTCAAGATAACTAAACCAAAAAGGGAGTGAATATGTACAAACATCTTATTACATTATGGGTGTTGGCGTTAACGCTGAGCTTGCATCCAGCAACCCAAGCCGCCTTACCATCAATGCTAGATGGACAGCCATTACCGACTTTAGCCCCGATGCTAGATCGCGTCACGCCTGCGGTGGTAAATATTTCCACAACTCAATGGCGACGTGCGCAAGAAAATCCACTTTTAAATGACCCTTTCTTCCGTTACTTTTTCAACTTACCAAATGAACCAGAGAAAAAGGACAATCAAAGTCTAGGTTCAGGCGTAGTGATTGATGCGCGTAGAGGCTATGTGATTACTAACCATCATGTCATTGATAAAGCGGATGAAATTACGGTGACTTTACGTGATGGCCGTAGCTTAAATGCGGAATTAGTCGGTACTGATCCTGAAACCGATGTAGCATTGCTCAAAGTGGCAGCAGATAATCTAACCGCCGTATCTAGTGCAAATTCAGATCAATTGCGGGTTGGTGATTTTGTTGTTGCTATTGGTAACCCTTTTGGTTTAGGGCAAACCGTGACTTCTGGGATTGTCAGTGCATTAGGCCGTTCTGGTTTAGGCATCGAAGGTTATGAAGATTTTATTCAAACCGATGCGTCAATTAACCCTGGTAACTCTGGTGGTGCATTGGTCAATTTACGCGGTGAGCTTGTCGGTATCAATACGGCAATTTTAGCCCCGAGCGGTGGCAATGTTGGAATTGGGTTTGCGATTCCTGTCAATATGGTCAATCGAATTGTGCAACATTTATCCAAATATGGTGAAGTCAAACGCGGGGTTTTGGGTGTACATTTACAAGATATGACACCAGATTTAGCTGATGCGTTCGGGATTCAAAATGTCAAAGGTGCGCTCGTTGTCGAAGTTGCGAATGGCTCGCCCGCTGATAAGGCTGGTATGCGTAAAGGCGATGTGATTACCTTAATTGATCGTAAGTCAGTAGAAGATTCTAGTGACGCACGTAACCATATTGGTTTATTGCGAGTGGGTGACCGAGTTCGTGTCACGATTTTGCGTAAAGGCCGTATTTTGCATTTATATGCGATTATCGAAGACCCAAATAAAGTTGCTAGTATTTCGGGTATTGATGGCGGTCGGTTAAATCGTTATTTAGAAGGTGCGATTTTGACAGATAGACGCGGCATGATCGAAGTGAAAGGCGTTGAGCGAGACAGTATTGCATGGCAAATTGGTTTGCGCAAAGGCGATATTGTGCTGGCTTTAAACCGTCGCCCACTTACGGAAGTAGATGATTTAGCACAGGGTTTGAGTCGTAAAAACTCACCATATGCGATCAAAATCCGTCGTGATGACGATATTATTTCGTTTGTATTTCGCTAGCTAATCATTTGACCTAAAAAAAGCAGGGCTAGGAATATTTCACATTCGACTAGCTCTGCTTGATCTTAAGTAAACCCAACTTATCAAGCGATCCTCATTTGAAAACCACTTGATTTAAAGTATAGCCTG
Organism: Candidatus Albibeggiatoa sp. nov. NOAA; assembly: GCA_025800385.1. Lineage (GTDB taxonomy): Bacteria > Pseudomonadota > Gammaproteobacteria > Beggiatoales > Beggiatoaceae > Albibeggiatoa. Next base: position 3,484 of record JAOXRS010000156.1, on the reverse strand, counting down.
TTACTTGATGCTCGCGTAGTATTCTTTCAATACTGATAAGACTTCAGGACGGCTAAACTCTGGTGGCACTTCTTCATCATTTGATAATAATTCACGTAAACGTGTACCAGATAACATTAAGCGATCTTCTGGGGTATGTGGGCAAGTTTTCATAGAAGACATACCGCCACACTTATAACACCAGAACGTCCAGTCTAATTTCAATGGTTTAATCACTAACGCATTGTCAGCAATTTCATCGAAAATATTGTGTGCATCGAAAGGTCCGTAATATTTGCCAACGCCTGCATGGTCACGACCTACAATTAAGTGTGAGCAGCCATAGTTTTGGCGGAATAATGCGTGTAATAAAGCTTCACGAGGGCCAGCATAACGCATGTCTAACGGATAACCCGCTTGGAACACTGTATCTTTCACAAAGTGATTGTCAATTAAACCTGCAATCGCTTTTGTACGTACGTCAGCTGGGATGTCACCCGGTTTCAATTTACCTAATAAAGAGTGAATCAATACGCCGTCACATACTTCAATCGCTACTTTCACTAAATATTCATGTGAACGATGCATTGGGTTACGGGTTTGGAATGCCGCCACTGTTGACCAGCCATTTTCCTCGAAAATAGCACGCGTTTCAGCTGGAGTTAAGAATAAGCCTTCGTATTTAGTTGGGAAGTCGCCTTGCGAGAATACTTTAACGCTACCCGCTAAATTCACATCACCCTGTTCCATCACCATTTTCACACCGGGGTGTGCATCATCAGTGGTTTTGAAAACTTGCTGACATTCGTGTGCTTTGTCGATGCTGTATTTTTCAGAAATCGTCAATACACCCATGATTTCATCATCTTCAGAGCTGATTAACGCCACATCTTGGCCTTCGCTTAAGCCATCAGCGGTTGCTTGATCTGTTGATAATGTAATTGGAATTGGGAAAAACGTACCGTCCGCCATTGTGTAGTTATCACACACACCTTGCCAGTCCGCTTTGTTCATAAACCCATCTAATGGTGTAAAACCACCTATCCCTAACATGATTAAGTCGCCCATTTCACGCGAGCTTAATTTTAATTTAGGAAGGTCAGCAGCGCGGGCTAATTCAGATTTTAACTCTTCACCTTCTAATAACAAAGGCTTAAGTGCGCCACCACCATGAGGAGGTACTAATTTTGACATTGTTGTCTCTCCGTGCTCAGTCGGTAAGGGATCAGTTTAACAAAAGACTGAAAAAGATAGTCGGTTGTTTTACATTGTAACCCATTATACTTTTTTATTTGAACATAAACAAATTTAATATATGTTAAGAAATTTCGCTAGTGTGTTGATTACACAAAGCCCATAATGCATCTAAATCGACGGCTTGCTCAGAAGGCAATGGACGGGTTGATAAACTATAAAGTAACTTCAAACTGCTATCGCTACGAGTGAGCAAATTGGTGGTGATAATCGTAGCTTTGACACTGCGGCGTGAAATTTTGACTTGTTGCCCAGATGAGAAGTGACGCTGATGATTGATATTGCGCAAGGTTAAAATTGCCATACCCAACGCCCATAAGCAAAAACGTCGTATGCCTGTTTCGTGTTTTGGAATCAGTAAGGTGTAACGCAAACCGTTATGAATATGCGTTCGTGCCACCGCAATCAAATGCCCCAAGCCTGCTGCGAATTCTGCGTTATGCTGTTGTGGGGCTAAATCGTGTAAGTCAAACCCATGTTGTTGAAATACATCTTGCGGCAACCAACATGCACCACGCTGCAAGTCATCCCAAACATCTTTTAAAATATTGGTCATTTGCAAAGCTTGGCCAACTGAAATCGAGAGTTTATGCAATTCCGCTTCATGTTTGGCAATTTCAGGAGAATAATCACAAAAAATTTGGGTCAACATTTCACCCACCACGCCCGCCACGTAGTAACAATATAAACTCATGGTATTTAAATCTGCTAAACCCGTTGGGCTGCTATTTTGCTGAAACTCTGCCATACCTTTAGCCATGATACGCACACAACGTAATAAAGCGGCTTGCTGCTGTGGATTAAAGCGATGAGTGAGGGCAATGACTTTATCAGTATTTTGGATTAAATCTTTTTCAGCGTCGATGGTACTATCAGATAACAAAGGATGGAGGGCTTGGCTAAATTGTTGGGCATCGGTTTCACCTGCAACCACTTGGACAAATTGTTGTGAAAATGTTTGTTTTTGTTGGGCAGTTAATGCGGGTTCGTCTTCGATTGTATCCGCGATGCGACATAATAAATAACCATTACTGACCACTTTGCATAATTCAGGCGGTAATTGTGGGATTGTGAGGGCAAAAGTGCGAGAAACACCTTGTAAAATCTGAGTTTGATAGGTTTCTTCTGCTGAAATAGTCATAAACGGTTATCGATGGACAATTAACAATGACCAATTATCAATTATCAGCGAGCAGTTATCAAATTAAGTGTGACCTTGCTTGTCAAAAATGCCTTACACCGAAAAAAGCATGATATAAAAACCATTAATCATCATCTCCACATCATCCATAATTCGTATGGGCTTTGCATTCAGTGGTTAACGTCGTAAAATGCTGTTCCTGATATGTAACGCTGTGATGAATATGGAACATTTAGATAGTACTGAATCGATTATATTTTATATCTTTGTCATTTTCGCAGGTTCTTCAATCTTAGCGACCATTGCCCTTTATGCCCGTCAAGCTTTGTTGATTGCTTATATTGTCATGGGTGTCCTCGTAGGCCCGCATACATTTGGTGTGATTCAAGATACCAGTTTAGTGTCTTCCATTGCTGATATTGGGATTATTTTCTTGCTGTTTCTGCTTGGGTTGAGTTTGCAGCCACAAGATTTAGTACACATGCTGAAAAAGACCACGGTTGTTACATTAATCAGCTCTATTACTTTTGCAGTCGTTGGCGCGGGATGTATGTATGCATTTGGGTTCAGCACCCAAGATAGTGTCATCATCGGCATTAGTCTGATGTTCTCCAGTACGATTATTGGCTTGAAGCTATTACCTACCACGGTGTTACATCATAAACATGCAGGTGAAATTATCGTTAGTATTTTGTTGCTACAAGATTTAATCGCAATTGCAGCCTTACTGGTTTTGCGCGGTTTAAGTCAAGAAGGAGGGGATTTATGGTGGAATATTCTACTCATGAGTCTCAACTTGCCATTACTCACTTTATTTGCATTAGGCTTTGCCAGTTACATTTTATTCCCGCTGATTCGTAAATTTGACAAAATTCAAGAGTATATCTTTTTGATGACCATCGGTTGGTGTTTAGGTATGGCAGAAATGGGTGTGGTTATGGGTTTATCACATGAATTAGGGGCATTCCTTGGCGGTGTTGCAATGGCAAGTAGCCCGATTACCCGTTTTATTGCTGAAAGTTTAAAACCATTACGTGATTTTTTCTTGATTATGTTTTTCTTTACCTTAGGCGCAAAATTAGATTTAGCGATTTTATACACCGTCATCGT
>JAOXRS010000136.1 GCA_025800385.1 Candidatus Albibeggiatoa sp. nov. NOAA | reverse complement strand
TAGGTAGCGTTCTCAAATAGAGGTAAAAGAGTAAAATATGTAGGAAAAAATGAGGTATATAGAAAATGGTTAGAAGAATACTAAAGGATAGCCAATGGAGACGAATAGAAGGCCTGTTGCCAGGTAAGAAAGGAGATGTAGGAGTTACAGCGAAAGACAACAGATTATTTGTGGAGGCGGTGTTGTGGATAGCGAGAACAGGAAGCCCTTGGAGGGACTTGCCAGAAGAATATGGTCATTGGCATAGAGTATATGTAAGATATAACAGGTGGTCACATAAAGGTGTATGGGAAAAAATATTTAAAGAATTATCGAAGGAAGCTGACTTTGAGTATGTGATGATAGATGGGTCAATAGTCAGAGTACATCAACATGGGGCAGCGGAAAAAGTACAGCAAGGTGAGCAGGCTCAAGGGAAATCTGTAGGTGGCTTAAGTACTAAAATACATGCAGCAGTTGATGCTTTAGGCAATCCTATCAAGTTCATTTTAACTAGAGGGCAAGACTCAGAAGTCAAACAAGCTAAAGCTTTGATAGAGGATTTTGATATGGATTACTTGTTAGCAGACAAAGGTTATGACTCAGACAATCTTCTCCAATTGGTTGAAGATAGTGGTGCTATTGCCGTTATTCCTCTAAAAAAACAGAACTAATACAAGAGACTTCGATAAGGTATTGTATAAAGAAAGAAACTTAGTTGAACGTCTATTTCAAAAGTTAAAAGGCTACCGACGCATTGCCACCCGCTACGAACGTTGTCTAACCCATTATGCTTCCTTACTTTATTTGGTTGCTTCCGTCATTTGGCTTCAATAATTGAGAACGCTCCCTAGGTTTCTCTAAAATTAGTGTTGTTGTTGAGTATCAGTACGTTTATTTAGCATGCATTATCGATTTTAACTTTAAAAATTAAAATAATGTTATTATATAGTATGAAAATAAATTTCACAACTTTATACTCTTGAATATTTACGTATCTTAATTAATAAAAATCATGTGTTTATATGGATATGTTAAGATTATGCAATATGTATTTTTATCTAGTTAAATAAAAGTTAATAATCTTTATATGAGGAATCTATAGTAGAGTACAAGTCTAATAGAGGAACAAGTGCATCAGCAATAGTTGCTGCCATTTGGTGCTCGCTTTCACTAAAGGTGTTTTTAGATTTACTATCTACTGCAAAAAAACCATAGTATCTGCGTTGTTCTCGTTCTTCTTCAAAAATATCAGTAAAATTACTATATTCATCACGAAAAGAGGAGTATCGGATAGGGGATAATATCGTTGCAATATAAGGTAGAGGCCAATTTTTGTTTAAAGCATCTTTTTTGCTATAGTGACTTAAATTTTTAAAATAATTGGCCTCATCAGACTTACTTAAATTATTACTAAAATAGAAATTTTTTTGACCGCTTATAATTTGGTAAAAAGTGGGATCATCTTTAAGTGTAATAGGTTTGTGAGACAAATTTGTATCGGCCTGCTGACACTGCTTAGAGCTATTTATATCTCTTGCAAGTGTTTCAAATTGGTATTTATCACTTTCTGTACCAGCACTAGAAATAATTTTAATACAAGTTCTGCAGTTTTTTCCTGTTGTTAAATAAAAAGCGATAGATGCAGCTGTCAGTGAAGATGTTAAGTATTTTTTAAAATATAACTCCTCAAATTTAACATTTGGATAGTCATTAGATTTGCATAGCTTTAAATAGTAATAAGCATTACGAATCGTATGCACAGCTTCATGTATATATTCTTGACTATTTTTATGACCATATTGTGTTAAGAAATTTGTATAAATTTGCAAGCCAATTGATAGTAATACTAAAAAAAGAAATAATGTCAATAATAAAGGTGGTGAGCCGTAATTAAGTAAAGCTAGTAAACCAACAGCAAAAGCAGTTGTAGAAAAAATCATATTGATTACATTTGAACTGCAAACCATCCATTGTTTCATTGTGATTCCTTTAACTCAACTACTTGCTGTGAATTGTCACCTATATTTATATTAGAGTGAACAACATTACCATGTATATGAATAATGTTACTCACTAGTTTTGATATATTTTCAGCGTTAGAGGTATTTTGTGGTGCAGGCTGTGAGAGTAATATAGCAATATCTCTAGCCATTTGCTTTATTATCTTATGAAATACCTGTGATTTTTTATCAAATACTGTTATATTTTTTCTTTCATCTTCTTTCCAAAAGCGATACCCTATTATATCCTCCATTTTAGGTATTCTATCTATCTTATCGTGTTCAATAACAATAACATTATTAAGTTTATTAAAAAATTCAACTTCTTGTGCACCTAAAGTATTGAGATATGCTGGTGATAAAATCACAATAAGATATGTAGCATTGTTTATACGTTCTTTTGTTATCTGTTTCTGATCAATGCCACGTAGCATATATTTACCCCAAATAGACTCTTCATCTATTTTCCCTAGCTGCTCAAATAGACCTTGCTTTAATACCTTTATAAGATCAATCACCCAGCCTTCATTTGCTTCTGCATAACTTACATAAATTTGGTGTTTAGTCATTTTTATAAATCTCTTTTCCAAAATTATATACTGCAATACGCCCATGTATCATGGGTATAACCATCCAGCAGCCTGTTGGTGTACAACGAAAGTCAAAATCATATACGGGAGAGCTCACTCCTCTAGGAAGTGACACATTATTTGGGATAGGCAAATCTATACTGAAGAGTAAGTGATTAGTTTTTGCTCCTATATCCCATACTTTTAATGTTCCATCACTACTAAGGGTAGCAATTTGATTGCCATCAAGGCTGAATTGTGCTTTATAAATTGTATTATTATGAGCAATAAATGATTGAACCAGTTTTTTGTGCTCATTGAAAATATTGAGCTTCCCTTCTTGTCCATAGGTTGCAAAATAGTGGTTTACACTTGAGTAAATTGCACCAAAAGTGAGACTTGCTTCCTTAGCTTCATGTAGCTTTTCTTTGTCGCCTGAATCAAGATTTAAAAGATATGTGCGACTATCACCTGCTACTATCAGTTGATTTTCATCTATAAAGTTAGCGCATAAACCATGTTTTTTGTATAATGGCAAAGAGTCTTCTAGTATTGGTTGGTTAAACGTATATATATTAGTTTTCCCATCTAAACAAACTGCAGCAAGCTTCTCACTATTTGGTGAAAAAGTTATATCATACACTGCTTTATCTGCCTGAAATGATTGCTTGTGCTGCAAGTTCTTACCATCTAATTCCCAGATACTGATTTGCTTATCAAAACTTGCAATAGCAATAAGGTTTCCTTTTTTATTAAATTTAATATTGCGGATACGCTGTTGATGTGCTTTTACTTCTTGCACTATTTGCATATTATCTAGGTTATATAAACGCAGTGTACCATCTAAGAAACCTATAACAACATATTTACCTTGTGGTGATACTGCAACTGAAAGAGGGTGTTTACGATGCGGCCTATTAATATCAAGCAAGTTAAATTGAGCTGGACATGTTTCTTTACATGTTTCAACCAAGTTATATGGTAAATCAATCTGCCAACGTTTTACCTGACCATCAATACTACTACTCCATAAAGTTCGATCCTCTAAGATAAGATTACTGACAGTTGCCTCATGGCTTTCTAAGGTTTGTAAAGGTTTCCCGCTTTCAACATCCCATACAATAATATCGTTATCTTGACTACCAGAAATCAAATAACGGTTATCACTAGAGAACTGTAGGGCAAATACTTTATTTTGGTGTCCTCTAAAGCTTGCCTGCTTTTGACCCTGTATATTGAATAATGAAATAGAGCTGTCCGCATTTGCTGTTGCAATCAATGTATCGTCAGCATTGAATATTGCTTTATAAATCTTGCTATCTTCTTTAATGGCTGTAATTTCTGTAGGTTTTCCATTTACATCTAGCTCCCATAGTTTTGCAGCCTTGTCATGAGAAGCAGTTAAGAGCTTTGTTTTGTCTTGATTTAAGGTTAAGCCATCTTGTGATATTAGGCTTTTGTGAGCAAGCGGAGTAAATATTGATAATAATCTATGCAGGCCTTTTTCTGTGACTGCCCCATAGTGTATAAATCCTCGTGAATCTCCTGCAATAACTACATCATTCATAGTCACTAGAGCAGTGATAGCTCCTTTTATTTTTGTTGGTTCACCTACTCTATTTTGGCCTTGATCCCAAACTATTATTTGACCACTAGCATCGCCTGTAATAAGCCAATTTTTAGCAGGATAATTTGTGACTGCATATACTTTACCATTAAGTTTTGGATAAAGTATAAATGATCCTGTTTCTGTATTAAGCAGTCCCCATTTTCCAGTTTTACCACCAATAATAAAGCCGTTATTAACAGGTATTAAACTATAAATTTCAGAATCAAAATCTTTAAAAGCTTTGTTAGATGTTAATTGGCTAAATAGATGCACATAGCCTTGCATGAGCTTATTTGTATGTTGGCTAATTGCGGAAATAGAGCTAGCTTCATCTAATAAAGCAAAATTTTCTGATAATGCCACATTGGATAAGTTAAATTGACTGTTTTGTATTTGAGAGACAGCTTGTGTAATACGAGAATCAAATAAAAATTGTGTACGTTCTTGCTCTGAAACTTCTAAATTTTTGTAGGTTTTAGATAGTTCGATAAAGAAAATAATTGTTGTTATTAATAGTATTAGTGAAAAAACAAGTGCGATTCTTAATTTTTTTGTAGAAAGCAGTTTATTCTGGATATTCTCTTTTTCTAATTTGACATTATGCTCTGCAAGTTCAGCTTGGGTCTTGAATAATACAGCTTGTTGCTTAAATAGTTTAACTCGGTTACGTAGTTCTTCCTGTCTATTAATATGTTCTTGTTGTATTAAAAACCTACTTTTTTCAATGAACTTAATAAGTTCATTAACATCAATGTCTTTTTTAGAATAGCGTTTAACAGTAATAGTTGAAGGCAGCTCCTCTTCTATCCATTCTTCTGCTTGTACCAGTAAAGCCCCATGTAGTAGCTCTGTATTGCTTTTATTATTTTTGTTCCAAAGCTCAAAATTTTCTTCTAATAGACGATAAAGTTTTAAATAATATTCTTCTGTCTTTTTCCAATCATGTAACCTGCCCCACTGTCGGATTAGACTTTCATGAGCGATAAAAACTTTAGTTTCTTCATTCAACTCTTCAATTTCAATACGAGGCCCAATAAATCTCCTTCCTTTAATGCGAAATTTATTTGTTACTCGAATAATATCTTTAAAATCGATGATATTTTTTAATTTTTTTTCTATGATAGGTTTAGCTTTTTCAAAAACATTACCCAGTTTAGCAATTCTTCTTGTATTTGGTAATGCATCATCAATTTCAACTAAGCTTATAAATAGATATTTAGCAATGATTTGTTCTTGTTTATCATCTAAATCTTGCCTATAAACTTTATCTATATGTTTAGATAGTGAATTTTTTATACCTCCATACTCTTTATACAAAGTAAAACCTTTTTTACTATCAATATTTATAAAATAATAGGAAACAATATCACCTTCATCATACCCGTCGTAACAGATTTCATGCCATATTCCTAATAGTAAATGCTGAATTAAAGGGAGTTGGTCTGGCTCATTATCCGCGTCATTCAAAATTTGTTGGACTAAATCTGAGGCAATTGTGCCCTGGTAAATTTGGATAGGCTTTTCAATAGCATTTTGTAATTGCAAACGAGTTAAACGAGGAACTAGAAAGAGAGTGTCATTTACTTTCTCAGCTAGATCATAAAATTTTGAACATTCTCCTATAAACTCAGAGCGCATTGAAATTAACACATAAACATTAGATAGCTCCTCACTGGTTTGTAGTAAAAAATTTACAAATTTATTGGCTAATATAATATTACTAAGCTCTTCATTTTCACCTTTAGACTGTTTTCTAAATTTAAATATTTCTTCAAATTGGTCAACAATTAATAAAATATTAGTAGTTTTAGGTTTAATATTTAAGTTTTCTATAGTGTCTTGTAATTTATAATCACTTATTAGATTGTTTTTTAAAGAATTATAAATTTCATCATGCCCAAAACCTTTATCTTTAAGCAAAGCTTCATACTCTTTTTTAATCGCGTTTTCATCATGCAGCAATGCTGTTGCCAAATTTCCAAAAGGATCATTACCTGGGGTTGTTTGAACAATACGCCAAAATACACCTAATGTTGGTAGCAAACCCATCTGTATACTAGGAATCAAGCCAGCATTAATAAGTGAAGATTTGCCACAACCAGATGAACCTACAATAGTAACAAAATGTTGATTACTGATAATATCCAATAATTGATATATATGTTCTTCACGCCCAAAGAAAATATCATTTTCTGTTTGATCAAATGGTCGTAAGCCAACGTAAGGCATTTCACTCATATGTTTAAACTCTTTATAAACTCATCAATATAGTTATCTGAATCATTCCATATTTTTAAATTATTTAGGCAAATCCCTAATTTATCTAGCTCATTGGGAGGTGGTTTATTAAAAACAGCAATAACTTGAAATTTTCTCTCTCTCTTGAACTCTATATCTTTACAAAACAGTATTTGCTGATATACCCAGTAAAGAGGAGCACTGTCACAAACAATAATGACAGCATAGTGAGATAACAAGCTTTGTTCTAATGATTTTTTTATATTTTTGGAAGATGTAAACTCTTCTGAAGGAATTAAAACTGATTCAATATTGTTTGTATTTAATTTTTTTTGGATATTATCTATTACAAAATTTCTGTCTTCTTCAATTGCATTAATAAATACATATTGATTTAAAGGTGATGGTTTTGAATTTGCGTTGATATTTTTCTTATGCAAGGTATCAATGAAGTAGCCTATTTCTTTTCCAAACTTTGCTATGTCATCAGAATAAAAATAGGATGGTGAAGTTTCAGCATCGTTTTTATTATTTGTCCATCTCTTTATTGGAATATTTAATTTATTCGCTATTTTATATAAAGCATTTCCCTCTTTGTCAGTACCTAATTGAATAAATAAATTAGCCTGTTGTAATTCATTTTTTAGGTTAGCTGTTTTTGATAATATACTCACATTTTTATATTTTAAAAATTGCCTCAAATCATTCTGCTCTACAATATATTCATTTGATGAATATAAAAAAATAAATACCTGATCTAAATCTAGGTTAAGCTTTTTAGCTGTGGGTTTAAATTTTGTGGCTAAATCTCTTGCTATTTGTTTAACTGTACTGGTATAACTAATACCACAAATATTTTTAGTAAATTGTTTTATTTTTCCATTTCTTTCTTCTTTCCAAAAAGAATACCCAACGAAATTTTTTAGCTCTTCAGGCCTATTTACCTTATCATGTTCTACAATAATTAAATTTTCTAAGTTATTAAACTCTTCGATCTCTTGTGTATTGATTGTCTTGAAATATGCTGGAGATAATATAGCAATTAGATAAGTTGAATTGTTCAAATACTTTTGTTGAGTTTGTTTTGTTTCATTTCCATACAACATATATTTAGCCCAAATAAAACCATCATCTATTTCGCCTAATTGTTTATGTAAATAGAGTGTTAAGTTTTTTACAAAGTCTTCAACCCAACCATTATCTGCATCTGCATAGCTAATATAAAATATATGTTTTTTTTCCATTCAACTATTCCTTGTTTTAAATCCCTGTCCGTTCTATATCAATACTTTTGTGCTTTTCATTTGTTTCATATTCTTCTTTTTGATAAGGCAAATCTATATTATGACTATACATAAAACTCATATTTACTATCAACAGTAACAAAATAAAAATACAAGAAAAATTAAATAACACATACTTTTTATGTAATATTTTGATAGCAAATAATATATAAGTCAGATATAAAAAACCTATTATCACTATGAAAAATAACATACTTACTATCTTTATTGAGGGTGTGTCATACCTAAATTAAAGCATATTGCTAAGGTATTGTCAGCGAATAAATTCTATGTTCTATTAAAACATAACCCATCATCACTAAATTCAAGCCATAAAGCATTTTTGTATAAGTGTTGTCATTTTCAATCTATACATTTAAACACAAACATTGTTAAAAGATTGAGAGCTGACTATGGATATTCTTCCTTATCTCAAATTGATGGTCGAGCGAGAGGCCTCAGACATTTACTTTACGGTAGGTACAACTGCAAAAATTAAACTCAATGGCAAACTGGTGTCTGTGGGTAAAAATATATTTATGCCTGAGCAGACTGAGCAAATTGCTAAACATCTGATGGATGCCGCGCAATGGGTGTATTTTGAAAAGCATCTGGAAGCTGACCTTGCATATACACCGCTAGGTATGAATGAACGCTTTAGAGTCAACGTTTTCACGCAGCAAAAAAATGTGTCGATTGTGATGCGCCATATCCGTACGGATGTACCAAGTATCGATGGCCTGCGTTTACCTACAGTTTTAAAAGACCTCATTTCACCCAAACGTGGGCTGGTTTTGATGACAGGTGCAACCAATTCAGGTAAAACAACCACCCTTGCCGCGATGCTGGATTATCGTAATTTACACCAAGCAGGGCACATCTTAACTATCGAAGACCCGATTGAATTCATCCATGAACATAAGAAATCTTTGATTAATCAACGTGAAATTGGTATCGATACACATTCTTATACCAATGCTTTAAAAAGTGCGATGCGTGAATCACCTGATGTGATTTTAATTGGAGAAGTACGAGACCGTGAAACCATGGAAACCGTGCTCACTTTGTCCAATACAGGGCATTTAGTGATTTCCACTTTACATGCGAATAGTACCTTTCAAGCGTTACAACGTATTGTGAATATGTTTGAAGTCGAGCAGCATCAACAGCTATTTACAGACTTATCGCTTAATTTGGTATGTATACTGTCTCAGCGTTTGGTACTGGGTGTGGATCAAAAACGGATTGCCGCTTTAGAAATCATGATTAACACCCCTTACATTGCAGATTTGATCTTAAATGGCAAAACAGAAGATATTAAAGAGGCGATGGAAACCAGTGGACAAAAAGGCGTGCAAACGTTTGACATGGCGTTATATAACTTATATCGTGATGGCATGATTACCTTGGAAGAAGCGTTAGCACATGCGCATTCACGTATGGACTTAGAAGCGAAAATCAATTTCGGTTAAATATGATATGAACCTGTTTATACAACAAATAGTTGATGACTTAAAAGATTTTTCGGCTGAGCTATTAGCACCAGGTTTAAATGCGGCACAACAAGTGTCAACCAGCATTGGCACGGTTGCGAGCACCAGTTCATTATTACATGCCATTGACTATTTGACAGGTTTAATTCCTCGTTTAATTGCCGAGCTAGAAACGGCTGAGGCAACCCATAAATTTCAAGTGCATTATCACGCATCACCGAAACGGGCGAAACTTTCACGTCGTAGTAGTGATTATCAATATGATAAAAACCATAAATTATTGCCCGCGCGTTGGTTGAGCATTTTACCCGCTACCGAGGTTGATACCCGTCCGTTGCGTTGGTTGTTGTATTTGCTCGATTTGCAGCAAGAAGAATTAGAAAATATTTTAGATCGGAATACTAAGTACATTGATGATTCTTTGTTAAATCAACAAGGTCGTTCAGATTATGCGCAAAATGACCGTGTGACCTTGCTGTCAATGCGTTCACGTTTGCATGAAGCACAAAGTAAACTGGAACATGCCCGTGTTACTTTAATGCGTACGGTTCAACATCGTTTTGTGGCTTCTGAGTCACTGCCTTATCCGTTTCCACGTTCACAAGCTTGGACACAATTGCGGGTTTATGCGCAACAACTCACCCATCCCACTGATTATTTACCAGGGTATTTACACCAATTACTCAACGGCACAGCAGAAATTGCCGATACGCCTTATTTATATCAGCGTTGGTGTGGGGTGAAATTGCTCAATAGTTTGGAAAGTTTAGGCTGGGTGTCTTATTCTGATCCTGTTGGTGCGTTGTTTTTAGGCGGTGAAGTTAAATTACATAAACAAGGTATTGAGATCAGTTTATGGATTGAGCCGCGTTTTTCTCGTAAAGAAAGTCACCCTAGCGGTTTTGCTTGTAACCATGTTGAAGAAACCCATCCCGATTATATGATTGTGACTGCAGGCCCTTATGGTGTCGACGGGTTTATTTTAGACCCTACGACCACCGTCGATGCACAAATTCGGCGCGGTAAAGGGCGTTATTTAAATACGATTGAAACCACAGGAATGGCGACACTTGCAGGTGTTCCCGTGGTGCGTAATCCATTGCGAGCGTGGTCTGCTGCACCGCTGCATCAATCACATTGTGAATTAGATGATGTCGAAGGCCGAACGGGGACAATCCCTATGCACCCACTCGACTGGACACCCAAACCATTGAGAGAATGGCTATCTGATATAGACCATTATGCGTTGGCTTGGGGTAAACATGAGCGCGATTTAAAACAAGCGGAAGCGGAAACAAAAAATATTAAGCTTGCGGCTTAGAAAGAAATACCAGTCCAGTACATTATTCAGGATTGGTATTTATAAAGTTATTTTAAACCGAAACCAATTCCCGTAATACAGAAGTTGCATAACTGCCTGCTTCCAAAGAAAATGCAACTTGTAAGGTATTCGTATCTTGCCATTCCCATTCTAACTGCTCCACTTTGATGCGTGTGGCACGATGGGCTAATTTTAATCGCGCATTTTTTAGACCTTCAATTAAATCTTCATGCGGTTGTAAAATCTGTTGTTCTAGTTGCGCCGCTGCGGCTTTTAATAATGGTTCACCATCACCCGCTAGACTACAAGTCGGATGAATATCAAATTCAGTTAGGCGTTGCTTAATTTCATCCGTTACCGCATCTAAAGCAAAGACACTTTGACTACCATTGAGTTGCATCACATCACCATCAATCGCTTGATTCCAAATGTTTTGCTGAATTCTTTCTGATAATACTTGATTGAATAAAAATGAACGAATGGTAGACAAGTAAATACCACGCAAATGTTTACTTTTAACTTTCTGTTCACCTTTTAACATCGCAATCGCTTGATCTAAATTATCATGACCAAAACGTTGTTCACCGAAATAGTTCGGTACGCCATGTTGCTGAATCCAATTTAATTTAGGTTCTAATTCATCAAGATTGCCTTCTAAATCACGAATTACTAAGATAAATCGATTAGACTTTAAACTGCCTTTGCGGATTTTTTTTGCATGGCGCGTCATGGTCAGAATTTCAAATTCATTATGTGTAAACTGACTCCAATCAGGCTCAGGCTTATTCCCCATATAAATACTAAACCATTGCGTTGTCACTGCATGACGGTCTTTCATCCCTGCATAACTGACATCCATATTTCTAACTTGAGCAAAGCGGGCAATTTGTTTCGCCACCCACTCAGTATTTGCACCTGTTTTTTTGATATGCAAACATACATGTTCACCTTCACCTGTCAATTCAAAGCCTAAATCTTCATCCACCTGAAAATCGGTTAACTGTTGGCGAATTTGGCCTTTTACAGTGGGCTCATGACTGGCAAAAGCATAAGATGGGATTTGCATGTAACATTCTCTTTAAAATAATTATTCAATCACTGTTTTATCATTTGAATCAAAAATAGCAAGTGAATATAAGCATTAAAAACTGTTCTTGCATCATACTCATAGACTGCATACAATGCACTGTTTGTTTTGTATGGTGATAAAAGCAAGTAAAATTGCCAAGTTGTGCCGATTGTACTAAAACTGAAATAAATAAGTTCAAAACGTGTTTTATCCAAACGGTTGCAATAAAAAATAAAAGTCCCATCATGACCCATACAACACGTACTGATTTTATACTCAATAACTTTGAAAATTCATTGTAGTCAAATCATATATCATATAGTCTAAACGAATGCACTTTAAACGGAGTAATATACATGGCGTGGAATGAACCGGGTGGTAACGATAAAGACCCTTGGGGACACCGCAAGAACGAGGATGGCCCACCAGATTTAGACGAAGTCATTAAAAAAATGCAAGACAAGCTAAACAATATGTTTGGCAATAAAAAAGGTGGCGGCAACGACGGCGGTGATTCTAATGACAATAGTGGAGGTGACGGCATCAGCTGGACAGCACTGGTTGTTATTGTACTAACAGGTCTTATTATTTGGGCTTTATTTGGTTTCTATATTGTACAACCAGCAGAGCAAGGGGTTGTTACTCGCTTTGGTGCATATAACCAAACGACAACACAAGGTTTGCATTGGCATTTCCCATCACCGATTGAAGAAGTGGAAATCGTGAATGTGGAAGAAGTCCGAGCGGTCACACATGAAGCATTGATGCTGACCCAAGATGAAAATATCATCAAAATTAAATTGGTTGTGCAGTACCGTGTGAAAGATGCGAAAGATTACTTATTTAATATTCGTGATCCTGATAGCACATTGCATCAAGCCACAGAAAGTGCATTACGTGAAATTGTTGGTACAAGCAAAATGGATGACGTGTTAACCAGTGAACGTGCACGTGTTGCAGCTGATACCAAAGTATTGATTCAAGATATTTTAAACCGTTATGTCACAGGCTTAACTGTCATCAGTGTCAACATGCAAGATGCTCAACCGCCTAATGAAGTACAAGAAGCATTTGCCGACGTTATTAAAGCGCGTGAAGATGAAGAGCGTTATAAAAACCAAGCTCAAGCTTATGCAAACGAAGTGGTGCAACGAGCCAAAGGTTTATCAGATAAATTACGCGAAGAATCTTTAGCTTATAAAGCGCAAGCCATTGCCAAAGCTGAAGGTGAAACTCAACGCTTCTTACAAGTATTAACTGAGTATGAGAAAGCCCCTGAAATTACGCGACAACGCTTATATTTAGAAACTATGGAACAAGTGTTAGGTAGCACTAACAAGATCATGATGGATGTGGACAGTGGCAACAATCTAATGCTATTGCCTTTGGATAAATTGATGAACTCAAATCCAAGAACAATTAACCCACAATCAATCACACTACCAAATAGTCAACCTCAGCCGATCATACCAAGCTATTCGCAAGAGGATGAAAGAGGACGACGTTCACGCGAAGACGCACGGGAAAGAGGAGGGCGTGCTAATGTCAGCCAGTAAAATGTTAGTTTTAAGTATTTTGATGGTTTTGGTTACAATTGGTTTAATGTCAGTTTTCATTGTTAAACAAACTGAACTTGCCTTGCGGTTGCAATTAGGTCAAGTCGTTGCCAAAGACTATGAACCGGGGTTACATTTTAAGTTTCCTTTGATTCAAAATGTACGTAAATTTGATCGACGTGTTCAGACTTTGGATGCTCGCCCAGAACAGTTCTTAACTTCTGAAAAGAAAAACTTGATTGTAGATTCTTACATCAAATGGCGTATTGTTGATGTTGAAACCTATTTCACGTCAACCAGTGGTAGTGATTTGATGGCGGGTCAACGTTTGTCAGAAATTATTGCTGACGGTTTACGTAGCGAATTTGGTAAACGTTCAATTCAAGACGTTGTATCTGGTGATCGTTCTGAAATCATGGACATCATTACTGAAGAAGCGGATAGCCGTGCGCAAAAATTTGGTATTTCAATCGTAGACGTTCGGATCAAACGAATTGAATTACCAACTGAAGTACGTAGCTCAGTGCATCGTCGGATGGAAGCAGAGCGTGAGCGTGTAGCTAAACAGTTACGTTCTCAAGGTGAAGCTGAAGGCACACGGATTCGCGCAAAAGCAGATCGTGAAAGCACTGAAATTATTGCAACAGCAAAACGTAATGCAGAAATTGTTCGTGGTGAAGGTGATGCGAAAGCAGCTGAAACGTACGCAACAGCCTATACTAAAAATAGTGAGTTCTACGCTTTGTATCGTAGCTTAAACGCGTATAAAGAAACTTTTAATAATCAGGGTGATGTAATGTTAATTAAACCTGATTCAGAGTTTTTCAATTACTTTAAATCAACTCAAGGCGCAACTGTTGCCGAATAGTTAATCATTTTAAAGGGGATAGATAGAAATCTGTTCCCTTTTATCCTTTCCTCAATCAGTTATTTTTCTTTGGTTTATTTTCTATTACATAGACCCTCTGCAACTCATATCTATTGGGTTGATTCAGCCCCTTTCTTGTTATTCTTATTGTTACTTCTCTATATCACAATTAACGCTATATTTTTCACTATTTAAAAGTAATCTATTAAAACTCAATCTAAACAGACTTATTTTGTTTAAATAAATTGAGAATGCAAATCAACAAATAAAGTGTAATCATCTAAATTTAAAAAAATTCATACAATCACAACTTTCTAAAGAAATCATAAAAATTAATTTTCAGAGACTTTTTTATATTTTCCAAAAAAAAGCCATTTTATTATATTTTATATGATTTAAAAAAGCCTTAATTGCTATTTTAGCAATATCTTAAATAGTAATAATACTCATTAACAATTAAACTTATTTTTTACAATGTTTTTACGCCTTTTTCCTAGAATTTTAGTAGGATATAGTCATTTTTTTAGTATAATATCCAATACAAATAAGATTCATTCTTAATTAAAAATATTATTTTCGGCATTTCTTTGGTTTTTTCATATTTCCCTTTGTTTTTTACACGCATTAAGTTTTATTTTTGCTAGAATAAATAGTGCTTATATGCAACTAAGGAGGAGGCTGGAACAGTCATGAGAAATGTCATAACAACTTTTGTCATCACCTCGTTGATGATATTTGCCTTACTACTCTCGCCATTAGCCAGAGCCAATACACCAGAATCGGGTTGTTTAACCTGTCACAACGGCATTGAGGAAATGGGCACGCCTGCCATGAATGCCACTGTCAAAGCGATGTCTGCACAACACGGCGATCCTGCTGGCTGTGTTTACTGTCATGGTGGTAATCCTGAAGCAACAACAAAAGAAAAAGCGCATACAGGTTCACCAGAAAGCTTAATCAAGGCCAAAGGTCCACAAATGTTCTACCCTGATCCCGGTAGTATTTGGATTAACGAATACACCTGCGGTCAATCAGCGTGTCACTCAGGTTATGCGAATCGTTTAGAAAAAGCCTTAATGAATACCGAAGCAGGTAAATTACAAGGAAATTTATGGTCGTGGGGTTATCAAACAGATCACAAAGTCGTTTGGGGTAATTATGATCTTAAAGATGAAGACGGCAAAGTTCCAAGTGTAGGTACAGAAGCATATAAAGATTACATGGTCAAAATGATGGCGGCACACACTGACCAGTTCGCTGATGAGTTAAAGCAAGTACCTGATCCAAAAATGGAAGATATTCCAGACAATCCAAATCATGCAGGTTTAACGTATTCGCGCCAAGAATGTCAGCGTTGTCACGTTGGGGTAACAGGTCGTGAAAAACGGGGTGATTATCGTGGTAGCGGCTGTTCAGCGTGTCATGTACCTTACAGTAATGAAGGCTTTTATGAAGGTAATGATCCAAGCATCAATAAAAACCAACCGGGTCATATCTTAACTCACCAAATCCAAGCCACTCGTAAAAATAAAGTCAAAGTCGGTGACGTTGAATATTCTGGTATTCCAACTGAAACTTGTAACTCTTGTCATAACCGTGGTAAACGGATTGGTGTGAGTTATCAAGGTATTATGGAATTCCCTTACGGCAGCCCTTACGATGAAGAAGGCGGCAAACAACCTAAATTGCATACGAAAAAATACTTGTTCATCAAAGATGATTTACATCACCAAGTTGAAAGCCGTCCAGAAAATCCAAAAGGTGGTATGTTATGTCAAGATTGTCATACGTCAATTGAAATGCACGGTGACGGCAATATTCCTGGAACAACGTTAGCCCAAGTCGAAATTGAATGTGCGGATTGTCATGGCACACCTGATGTTTATCCTTGGGATTTGCCTTTAGGTTATGGTGAAGAATTCCAGCAAGACATTCCTCAAGACCCTCGTGGTTTAGGCGATAAATGGCCAGCTTTCATGGCGTTTGCAACTTATTATGAACCAAAAGATGGTTATCTCTTAAGTGCGCGTGGTAATCCTTTAGGCAACGTTGTAAAAGACGGTGATGAAGTGATTTTACATTCTGCATCGGGTACAGATTTCAAAGTGCCTTTATTGAAGAAAATCAAAGACGAAGATAGCTGGCGTAGTCTTGATGCCAAAGTGGCGATGACCAAAGTGGCAAGTCATATGGAAAATATGGAGTGTTATGCCTGTCACGCGGACTGGGTACCACAATGTTATGGTTGTCATATCACGGTGGATTATTCTGAAGGCAAAACCAATGTGGATTGGATTCGTAATGCTAATGCGCGTGGTGAAGACGGTTTAACCCCTGATGCCGCTTATGATACCAATGGTTTACATGGCCCCGGTAAAGTATCTGAAACCCGTTCTTACTTACGTTGGGAAACACCAATTTTAGGTATTAATGGTGAAGGTCGTGTGACGCCGATGATGCCAGGGTGTCAGGTGATTACAACGGTTATTGATAAAGATGGTAATACGGTTGCGCACAACAAGATATGGGAAACCCCTGAAGGCCCTGGTTTAGACATGGCAGCGGTTCAGCCTCACACAGCGGGTCGTCAAGCGCGTCGTTGTGAAAGTTGTCATAACGATCCGAAGACCTTGGGTTATGGTATTGAAGATGGTCGCTTTAATAACAGACAGCATGAACCCATGTATGTGGATTTAGAAACGGCACAAGGTGAAGTGATCCCAGGGAAAACCCAAATTCAATCACAAGCGATTCCAGATTTAAAATGGGATTTAAGCCAAATCGTGACGCGTGATGGTAAGCAGTTGGTGACAAGTGGTTCGCACTGGCCATTGACAGGCCCTCTGACTCAAGAGCAGCGCGAGAAAATGGAACGCACTGGTTTATGTATGGGTTGCCATAAGGAAATGACCAATGATGAGTTGTGGAATAAAGTCAACACTGAGAAGAAACTCAATGAAGAAGAGCACACTCGTCACATGAACCAGTTGTTACGCAAAGCCGCTGGCATGGAAATAGAAAATAAAACCGTATCAGAAGCCGCCGCCAAGGCAGTCGAAGAAGCGAAATAGTTTCTAATTAAACTTTGATAGAAAGCTTCATGAACTTTGGTTTGTGGGGCTTTTTATTATGAATTTGTTATTTGCAAATAGGGTATACACTTATTTTATCTACCCATTCTTCATAGTTGATATTTGGATTATGACAGAGGTTATTACTAGATAAATTCAACCATCCTAGTTTAGTCAAATTAGAAAAGTCTGGAATTGTTCCACTTAATCTATTCTTTGCTAAAGATAAGGTTCGTAATTGAGTCAAATTAGAAAAGTCTGGAATTGTGCCACTTAGTTGATTGCTCTCTAAAGATAGTATCTTCAATTGAGTCAAAGCAGAGAAGCTTGATATTTCCCCGTTTAGATTATTCAGAAAGAGAAGTAGACTTATAACCGAACCATTTTCACACTCAATACCAAACCAACTACAAGGCGAACTAGTTTGCAACCAACCACCTTTCTTAAACCAATTATCACCACCTGTACTGTGATAAAAATTAACTAATTCTTCACATTCTGCTTGGGGAATTTCTGTGACATTTTTACAGCTAAATTCAGTATTTGAGTTTTCATCGGATTTTTTAGATTTATCATAAAATTCCTTCGTAGGGACTTCTTCTTCAGAAATAGGCTTTTGAATCCGTTTTGCACGATTAATTTCATCAATTACACTATCAGCTTGTACATAACCATTGTTGCTAGCTAAAAGTAATAAACGCATTCCCTCAGTTTCATCTTTTTCAGTTCCTTTTCCATAATAAATCATACGCCCTAAATGTGTTTGCGCCTCTGGATAACCCTGATTTGCCGCTTTCCGATACCATTCTATCGCTTTTTCATCATCACGCTTAACAAATTGCCCTTTCTCAAACATAATTCCTAACTGCGTTTGAGCTTCTTTATCACCCATTTCAGCCCCTAGTTTATAATTATAAAATGCTTTTTCATAATCCTTTGGAACACCATCTCCTGTTTTATACATTCCTGCCAATTTATTAGAAGCATCAATATCTCCATTATCTGCTTTTTGGATTAATATGCTAACTACATCTAATTTTTTTAATCTTACCTGCTCAACCCGTTGTAAATTCTGTGTAATATGGCGACTATAAATTTTGTAACCCACTTTTTCTGCTTTAATAATCACTAAAGGCTGTATGTTGGTATCGCATTGAAAAGTAATTTTATAATATCCTTCTGAATCCGAATAACCCACAAAATATAAGTCGTTGTACTCATAGTTCACTTTAACACCAGATAAGACGCGATTCGTTTGGCTATCAGAAACCAAAACAGCATAAGTACACTGCACAGCCTCCTTTATTACACGCTCTTGCTTTTCAACTTTTTCAAAAAACGTACTCGCTAAAAAACCGA
Source organism: Candidatus Albibeggiatoa sp. nov. NOAA (assembly GCA_025800385.1). GTDB lineage: Bacteria > Pseudomonadota > Gammaproteobacteria > Beggiatoales > Beggiatoaceae > Albibeggiatoa. Next base: position 125,751 of record JAOXRS010000136.1, on the reverse strand, counting down.
CTGTGATACCGAAAACAATCCATACAATTTTATTATCCATGCCGTGCAAATCCAACTTAGAGATATGATGAAAAGCATAACAGGATTAAAATTAAACAACAGCAATTAGCACATTGGAATTAAGAAAATTATTGCTTGTAGGAATGATGGATGGTAACTAACAGAAAAGTTAAGTGTGGAGTTGATTAAGAAAAAGGGATGTAATGTGCAAATAAGCACAAATTCACACCCCTAAATGATGATGATTTTAAACTAACATCTAGTAATCAATTCAAATTGACTATTTACATAGAGAAGCACAAGGCACGCCATCACCATCACGATCTAAACCTTTTAAACCACAACTATTTAAATAGAATTTAGCCTCATCACAATCAGCCATGTGACTGCAATATTTCTTACTGGTATCACATTTTGGATCAATGTCTGGCTCACTTGGTTTTGACTCCTTCGCAGGTGCTGCTACATGCTGCAGATCTGCATTTGTAATGTCTGCAAAGCGATTGATCTTGTTTGGATCATATTGTTTACCATCGATAAACGGATTTCGATTGCCTTGGAGTTTCGCAATAATGCCATTACGCTCTTTTTCCCAAGCATCAACAGGGTCTTGCTTGTTCCACGCAGTATACAATTTCACATCTTGGTCAGACAATTTAACCCCGTAAGTGTGAGACATGTAGAACATCGTACGCGCAATATTACCCCAAACATATTCAGGTGGCTCAGCACGGCGGATTGAACTATCAACCTCGATATTACACTCACCATAACTGCGTTTTTCACCGTCAATCATGCCCCAATTATAGTTAGAACGATCACCATTCACCTCGCCAACAGCAGGGAATAAGTTGTGTAAATCATTGTGAGCGCGTAAGAATACAGGGTCAACCTCTTCACAACATTGACGGCCTGACATTTGTTTTTTACCTTCTTCAGCAGGACAAACCGTTTTAGGTTCGCGCCAACATTTACGGAAATTACCAAATTGATAAGCAGGGAATACATGCTCAGCCTCGATACGACTTGCACGTTTAGCATTTTTACGTGGTGTAACACCGCATGACTCTAAATCCACGGTTTTTTTGTCAGGATCAAATGTACAATTACAATAAATGGTTTTATCGTAGTTACCTTTGTACACTTTTTTATACAAAGTTGATTTTGCACTACTAAAACTAGAAGGACTATTTGGTAAAGAGGATAAATCTATTTTGGAATGCAACTCTTCTTTGACACTTGGTTGCGAAGGTTTAGCGGGTTTAGAGTCTTCATCACACCCCGTTAACCCTATGATAAATATACTGATAAAGAATAATACACGGCCTATAGTCATTAGGTTTCCTCTCCCTACTTTTGAAATGGAGCTACATTATACAGCAACTCATGTAGATAAATACTAGAGAGTGTGATTTACCATTAAGGCCAAATAATAGATAAACAAAAAACGTAAATGATTACAAAGAATCGAGATCAATCGTTAAGCCTTCACGCGCAATACGACATTGCATAGAAGAGCGACGCTTGTGCAATAACTCTAAAGATTGACGGTGCAAGTCTTCGATTTTGTTATCATTATAGTTTGGATCAACGTGGAATAGGTAAAGCTGTTTCACATTCGCATCATCGGCAAATTCAACCGTATCGATAAAGCAAGAATGTCCCCAACCTCGTTTTTTATCATAGTCTTCAGGGGTATACTGCGCATCATGAATAAACACGTGCGAGTTTTCAATTGTTTCTAAGGCTTTAATTCGTTCTTCCATCTGCATGGCGTTAATCAATTGCCACTCTTCAGGATCAAGCTCATCTTTACGCTCTTCAATTGTACGGTCGATAAAAGATAATTCATTATCAGATACATAGACAATAGTTTTGCCACGAACTTGAATTCGATAACCGTAAGTACTACCGGGGTGATGTACGTTGAAGGTTTCAATTTTGAATGGCCCGTACTCTAATTTGCAGTCTTTGGCCATCACATAATTAATATCAGCCATCCACATTTCGACTTCGACAGGGAAATAAGGACTGACCATCTGGTTAGAAACACGGTTTTCAATTTCTTCCAAATCACCGGGGGCTGAAATATGAATTTTCCAACCGGGGACAAAGGCGGGTACAAAAAAAGGTAGGCCTGAAATATGATCCCAATGATAATGGGTAATAATAATCATCAACTCTTTAATATCTTGCTGTGCCATCAAAGAGTTACCTAGTGGAATAATACCTGAACCACCATCGCAAACTAAAATGTGATCATCTGCCCTAATTTCGACACAAGAGGTATTGCCACCCACACGCATGTGACTACCAAACGGCGCAGGATATGAACCTCGCACTCCCCAAAAGCGAATATAGTTCAATGAATCACTCATTTTTTCTTCCCAGCAATTGCAGCCTCATCAATTGGCTCTATATCAGTATGCGTACAGACAAGGCTACGAATTTCCTTAAAACGCAATGGCTTAATCACAAAGTCAAGTGCGCCTAATTCTTTGGCAATGCTACGATCTTGAGCATAGTCTTTGGAAGTCACCATAATCACACGGGTTTCTTTCTGATGTGGTAAGGTGCGTAAGCGGCGCAAGAAGGTTAAACCATCCATCCCCGGCATGATAATGTCTAAAAAAAGCAAATCAGGCTGATGTTCTTGCAAATAAGGGTAGGCCTCAGCAGGTGACTTAAAACCAATAAAGTTCACTGCCAGTGGCTCAACACTAAACTGATATAATGAAATTGACGTTGCGCTGTCGTCTACGACTACAACAGTTGGCACTTTGTCTGTCATGAAGCTAAACCCATTAACTGTTCTCTTTAAGCGCAATATCTATAGGACAAGTAATATTTAAGAATCTTTTCATCTGTTCCAATAGATGGTTGCAATGCTTCAAAATACTTGGAAAACCCTTTTACTATTTATTCAAAATGGGCATAACACAGCAAACTTGAGATTAGAAAATCATACTGCATTCTTAGGACTGGCAGCCCTAACTTCATATTATGTTTTCTATTCTGTAACTGTCCGTACCCAACTGCATGTCAGCATTATACACAACAAAGTTGTTTGTAGGGAGAGCCTAACCAGACTTATTTACAATGTTGCATAACATCTAAACGAGTTTGTTTAAAGGTTTTTCTGAATTTACTCGCAATAATTTGTTGGGTTTGAGGCATTTTAGCGACTAACCAGTATTTTTTCTGCTGTTTATAATAATTTTTTAAATGGACATTTGCATAGCCACGGGCTTTAATTGCATTAGCTCGACGTAGGGCATTTACATAACGATCAAACACACCCAAAGAAATACTATTTTTCAACGTGCCACTGGTCATCAAGCGCATATCAGATATACCATCATGCCTTAATCGCATCACAATATTTTGTGCAATCAGCCGTTGTTGAGCAGCTGGCACACGTTCATTTGGAGAAATATACACACGCACTTTATCCACTTCATTCACTGTTTTTGTATCAATAAATGTTTTCACTTCTTTGCTTTTTGCTTTCAACCAATTAGCATGTTTATTTAGTTGTGCAACAGAAGTATACGCGCCAATTTCATAGCAGATTTGCTTAACAGGTTTGCTGGCTTTTTTTATAGGTTGGGTTGTTTTTTCAGCAGCCGCAATTTTTAATGATTGCTCTTCTTTTTTAGGTTCAGGTGCAACAGGCTCTGGTTTTACCACAACTTCTGGGGGCACAGTTACGCGTTCATTAAATACATCATCTGAAACCCGTTTAAATGTATTGCCCACTCTCTGTACAGTTTGGGCTAATCGTGCAAAAAAGTCATCGGCCTGTTGTTCTGACGTGATAGGTTTGGGTTCAGGTTGTTTTTCTGCAACTGTTTCTTCGACAGGTTTAGCCATTTTCACTGGTTCAGGGGTAGGCACTGTTTCAGTTTTTTCTGCCTCAGTTTCTGCCATTGCAATGACTACTTCAGATTCTTTGCTACTTTCTTCACTTACGGTTTTAGATGTTTCAATAGATGGTTTCTCTGCAATCACTTGCGGCGATGCTGCAGATTCAGGGGTTAAAGTTGCAGACTCTTCAGTTTCTTCTTCGATTTGTTCGGCTGTTTCTTGAGTTGGTAGCTGTGCTACTTTGCTCACCACAGACATTGTGCGCAGGTTATTTGGCACAACAGGGCTTGGGTCAGCTTCTTCTTGTGCTTTTTGCGCTTCAGCCAGCATTAATTTTGCAGCTTTGAGTGACTTTTCGTGCGTATTTTCTGCAATTTTTGCTTCATCTTGTAACGTTTTTGGCTTTTCTTCTTCTAATAAACCCGTTGCATCCGCTAAGCGCATTTTTTCAGGTGCAATGGTTTTTAAAGGTGGGTCTTCACTTTCACCCACTAACATTAAGCGTTCGACATCAGCACTTAATTGCACAGATTGAGGCTTGGATTCATATTGTTCTGGCTGCCAAGGTAACCACGGGAGCATACCTTGTAACCACACATAAAATCCGATATTCATCAAAAATAAAACAAAAGCAAGCGTTTTCATAAGCGTTGTTTCACCATCACCGCCATGCCGTGTAACACTAAATCAGGCATATAAGAACAAGGTCGTTGTATCAACGGTACAAATGTACGTGCACCGCCACCAGTGAGAATCACTTTCACATGGTTATGATTTTTTTCTAAACGTTGTAAGACATATTCTAACAAACCTATAACCGCATAAACACTCCCAGATAAAATCCCAGTCTGTGTATCGCGCCCTAACAGTTTGTAATTTCCTGCACTCTGGCTTTCTTCCACTAAACGTTTTAAATCACTGGTATTGCTTAATAAACTATTTTGCATCATGGTTTCATTGGGTAAAATCAAACCGCCAGCATGATGTCCGTGCGCGGTCAGAATATCCAAGGTAATAGCTGTACCACAGTCTAAAATACAGGTGACTTCGTGGCTTAAATCGCGTGCACCAATCAGAGCCAACCACCGATCTACACCGAGTTGCTCAGGTTTTGCATAACCATTGGTGACACCACAAGCTGCAGCTTCGGTTTTCATCACTTCCACTTCGATGCCCCAGCTATTTGATACCCAGTTAATAATCAACTCATTAACATGTTTATCAGCCACACTTGCCAAATACACGCCTTGCCATGGCATTTCTAATTCTAACCAGCTTTGTGCGATGCTGAGTTCTAAACTGTCCGCTTCTTTATAAGCAATACTTTTCTGTGGACTTAACGTCCCGTCTTGGTTAAAGGTCGCCCATTTAAGACGGCTGTTTCCTATATCAATCAGTAGCATCATAAGAGACACTGACCTCACCAGAATAAAAGGTTTTCATTTTCTGCCCTACCTTGACTAACAATGCGCCGTTTTCGTCGATTCCTTCAGCTTGGCCTGAAACTACACCTTCAGTTGTTAGAAGTTTAATCTTTTTGCCTTTTAGAAAATCAAAGCGTTCCCAATCTGCCATATAAGCATGAAAGCCATGTTTTTCATAATCTTGCAGGGTCATTAGAATGTGTTCAATCAGGTGTGCTGCAACATCATTACGTGACACAGGATGCGGCAAAATGGTTTGTAAATCAATCCAAGCTTGTTCGATATCAACGTGAGGAATTCGCACATTGAGCCCAATCCCTACTACAATATCATAAGCGTGTTTATTTAACAGCTTTGTTTCCACTAATAGCCCTGCTAATTTACGTTCTTGCCACCAAATATCATTTGGCCATTTTACAGTCACATCAGAAATACCCATTGTATACAAAAGCCTAGCAACTGACACAGAAAGTGCAAGGCTTAGGCGGTTTAAAGAAACCTCTGGGTTGGTGTAGTGGTATTTTACGGATAGGCAAATGCCACTGGCATAAGGTGAAAGCCATTGTTTTCCACGTCGGCCACGGCCTTGGGTTTGGTATTCAGCGAGGCAGGCAATAGGTTTGTGAGTGGGGTAATTGAGTAAATAGTTATTGGTTGATTCGGTGCTGGGTAAAATAACGATTTTAGACAATTGCTGGTAAATCGAAGGTGGCAATTTTTCCAAGATGGTTTGCGCATCAAGTAATTCGGTTTTTTGTAGTAGTTGACAGATTTGCCTATCGTATTTGAGGAGAATACCCTTTTGCTCTAGTGCTTCGAGTTGAATTAGCAAGGTGCTCATATCCAGTTCCAGCAGTTCGCACACTTGTGACAAGGTATAAGGTTGTTGATCTTGTAAAAGGCGTAATAGAGCTTGTTCAAGCATCAGGTTTCAGCTATTCGGTTAATGTATCTCGATTATAATGCTTGTTTTTTATAGCTGCACTATGTCAATGGGTTTAAGAGTATGCAAATACGCGATGAGCTAGCGTTTATTGTGTTTAGGCTTTCATAAATAGCATGAATCTGTTGCTTCGATTTCTAAAGTCTAAAAACCTGTAATCAAGTTGTTTATAGCAATAGTTGATAAAGCACATTAAATTTGAACTCTGCGTACTGTGCCCCTATTATCTCTGTGTTCATTTCTACTGTGTATAGGATTCTCATGGAAGCCAATCATTTTGACGCGCTGAGACAACATTTAGGACAACACATTGTTGGGCAACAACATTTAGTCAATAGTATGTTGATTTGCCTGCTAAGTGATGGGCATTTACTAGTAGAAGGGATGCCAGGACTCGCCAAAACTACCGCGATTAAAAGCCTAGCAGGTGTGATCGAAGGGGATTTTCACCGTATTCAATTTACCCCAGACTTGCTGCCTGCTGACTTAGTCGGAACAGATATTTACCAACATGAAACCAGTGAGTTTGAATTCCGCCCCGGCCCTCTATTTCATAATATTCTGCTCGCTGACGAAATTAACCGCGCACCACCAAAAGTACAATCTGCACTACTAGAATCGATGGCAGAACGGCAAATTACCGTAGGACAAAAAACCTATCAATTGCCAGAACTATTTCTCGTGCTTGCCACACAAAACCCTGTAGAACACGAAGGCACATACACATTACCCGAAGCGCAACTCGACCGTTTTCTATTTCACGTTAAAGTCGACTATCCAAACCGTGAAGAAGAACTGAAAATTTTAGATTTATTAGAAAATCCACAAGCCACCCAATTCAACGCTGAAACCAAATTCACTCAAGCCGATATTTTCGCCGCGCGTGATGCTGTGAAACAAGTCTATCTATCAGCAAAATTGAAAGAATATATTGTGGATATTGTGCGTGCGACCCGTATCCCAGAAGCCTATGATCCAGATTTAGCACGTTGGCAACGATTTGGGGCATCACCTCGTGCTAGTATTGCCTTAACACGTTGTGCTCGCGCATGGGCATGGTTACAAGGTGAAGAATACGTTTCCCCTGAACATATTCAATACGTATTGCCAGAAGTATTACGCCATCGGATTTTACTATCATTCGAAGCGGAAGCCGATGCAATTACTCCTGACCACTTTATTCAACGATTGTTAGAAGTGGTTGCTATTCCATAGTCAATCATAAGTAAAATAAGACAATATGGGTGCGATATTAAGTGTGATTGATATAGTTGTTTCAGTGTCTAAACCATGACCTTAATTTGATGTTTTGACAAATAACTTAATCTTCCAAACAAACAATGCTGAATGGAAATCTAAAAAGGTTTACGGTATAGTCTAGCAAGAATTTTTGCTGTAATAACATGGAAACACATAATGTATCTATCTAAAGTCATTTTATTAATGGTTTTATTTTTATACTTACCATTGAGCCATGCTGTTGACCAAACATATGGCCCTTTGCGTAATGGTGAAACACTTTGGACAATCGCACCCAAAGTCAAACCCAGTGATACAATAACCCGACACCAGATGATTATTGCACTACTTCACGCCAATCCTCACGCATTCCGACTACCGTGTAATATTAATTCACTCAAAATTAAACAAACTTTAAATGTCCCTTCTTTAGCTGAAATTGAGCAAAATACCCATCAACAAGCATTAGAAGCATATAAAGAACAAAATGCAGCTTGGAAAGCATATAGAAAGCAAGGGGTTGAAATTCAATGCGAGGAAGAGGCTGTTAAATCTGAGCCAGCAACAGAAGAAACAACATTGGGTGCGTTAAGAAGCCCACAACCCGTAGAGAAAGTTGCGCTTGCCAATAATGAAGTGACTTTGCCTAAGCTTACACCATCTGCTGAAAAAGAAGAGATTGAAACACGAGCGACTTCACCAGAAAACGAAACAGCAAAACCTGGAGAACCATCTACTGAAACCGCGCAATTAGATGTCAGCTCAGAAAGCAAAACCAGTTATTTGCCTGTGATTGCCGTATTAGGCGTGGTTTTATTCGTATTAATTTTGGCGTTTTTATTCCGAGATCACGACAAAAACAAACCTATTCCTGAAGATTTAACCTAAAATTTATACATTAAAAAGACTGGTTACCTTATTTAGATAGAGCAGCCAGTCTTTGTCATTGAAAATGAGTGGCTAGATCAACTTATCCGCCGCCAATAGCATGAACAATTTCCACTTTATCATTTGGATTTAAAATATGCTGCTCAAACTGACTGCGTGGCACAATCTCTTGATTCACTTCTACCGCCAAGCGTTTTTGCGTCAAACCTAAATCGGCTAATAAATCTTGAACTGTAGCTTGTTCTATAATTTGTTTGGGTTCACCGTTTAACTGAATATCCATATTACTTTTACCCCGGCACACGCTGAATTTTTGAACCAAGTTGAGTCAATTTCTCTTCAATTCGTTCATAACCACGATCAATATGATAAATCCGATCAACCAATGTATCACCATCTGCAGCCAATGCAGCTAATACTAAACTGGCCGAAGCACGTAAATCAGTGGCCATCACAGGCGCAGCTTTTAATCTTGGAATGCCTTTAATAATAGCAATGTTGCCTTTGATTCGAATATCTGCACCCATACGTTGTAATTCTTGCGCGTGCATAAAACGATTTTCAAACACATTTTCACTAATGCTGGCAACACCTTCAGCAATACTATTCAATGCAGTAAATTGGGCTTGCATATCCGTGGGGAATGCAGGATATGGAGCAGTTTCAATGTCCACCGCTTTCGGGCGTTTGCCTTGCATATCCAATTCAATCCAGTCTTCACCTGTAGTGATTTTTGCGCCAGTTTCTTCCAACTTTAATAAAACCGCATCTAACAAACTCGGGTCTGTATCTTTCAATCGAACCCGTCCACCCGTCATTGCAGCACCGACTAAATAAGTCCCACTTTCAATGCGATCAGGTAACACGGCGTACTCTGTACCTTTTAAGCTTTCCACACCTTGAATATGAATTGTATCCGTGCCAGCCCCTTCTATTTTTGCACCCATTTTAATTAAGAACTCAGCTAAATCGACGACTTCGGGTTCACGCGCCGCATTCTCAATCACAGTTTCACCATCAGCAAGAGCAGCCGCCATTAACAAATTTTCTGTACCTGTCACGGTCACTATATCCATACACAGCTTAGCCCCTTTTAAACGATCGGCTTTGGCATTGATATAACCGTTTTCAACTTCAATTTTTGCCCCCATTTGCTCTAAACCTTGGATATGCAAATTCACAGGACGCGAACCAATCGCACACCCTCCCGGTAATGAGACCGTTGCAGCTCCAAATCGAGCAACCAAAGGGCCTAATACTAAAATAGAAGCACGCATGGTTTTAACTAATTCATACGGTGCAGTGAAGGTATTGACTTTGCTGGCATTGACTTCAATGTTGAGCTTTTCATTAATCATGATGTCTGCACCCATGCGACCAAGCAAGCCCATCATAGTAGTAATATCTTGTAAATGCGGCACATTACTGATGTAGCAAGGCGTTTCAGCTAATAACGTTGCAGCCAAAATAGGTAAAGCTGCGTTTTTTGCACCAGAAATACGTACATCACCATTGAGCGGGGTGTCACCTGTAATTAATAACTTGTCCATGTTTGTGTGTTCAGCATCACTTGTATGAAAAGGTTGAATAAGTGATAACGCAAAGCGTCACCGTAATATGTCCAGCAAGGCAAAAATATCTAATCTAAGCTGGCGTTCGGGTGGTTAACGCTAAAGCATGGACTTCATCTGTTTGCATTGTGTTGCCTAACGTTGCATATACCATTTGATGTTGTTTAACTAAACTTTGGCCTGCAAATGCGTCAGAAATCACAGTGGCCTGAAAGTGGCGATTGTCTTCGCTTTCAACACTGGCTTCACAATTTTCAATACCATTTTCAATTAGTTGTTTAAGTTCTGCTGGGGTCATGTTGTGCTCCTTTATAAATTTGTGCTTATGTTAAAACATTCTACAAAGGAAACAAAGTACTAGAAGAGGAAATTCTGTAAACTTTAGGTCATGCTCTTAACCATCGAAACTAAATAATCGAGAAAGCCATATATATTTTTAATCATTTGCACTGTGTCATCAGTATTTCAACTTGATTTTAAATATACCGCCCAACGTACTGTGACATCTGTTTGCTGATGTATCTTCTCAATCACATATTGCGCGTATTTAGCTTCAAATCGCTTGATGAGTTTACATAGTGGTTTTATATCTTTTGGTGGATAATTTGCGTTAAGGTATGCAACTGCCAATTTTGATAATTTTTCTCGATATGCTGAATTGATGTATTGATGCTGATTTTTAAGGGTGTGTAATATGTTATATTTCAAAGTACGCCCAAACGGAATATGCTTATTTTGAGTGACTAAATTACATCCTAATTCTATTGCATTCACATCACTTTTTTTAATTGCAGCAATGATATTATCTATAATATGCACTTTATTTAAAGTAATATGGTTGATAGGAAATTGAGATTTATAAGTTGAAATTTGCAACGCATTTTCCTGTAACCAATCATCTAAATTCTTATCACGCAAATCACTCTCTTGTTGGCGTAATTTCTTATGGGTTTTCATATTTTTTATTTCCTAATTAAAATCAACAGTTCCAGTTGTCCCTATTTTTGCTTATCTACACTTTCTTATTAGCTGATAAAAGTTGATAATACAGAAAGCACATAAAAAACAAGCTTTTTCACCTACTGATAATAATTAATATGTCATTATTGCAGACATAAATGGCTTTGCATCCTTACCATATCACACTAGAATGCAGAACAAGGAAAAGCAATCTTGCAAGGAGCTAAGCACGGGCATTTCAACATGGATACGTCAATTACTGCACAATTTTTTACCCACAGTGCAAGTCTGCTGTGTATTTTTGATTTTGATGGCATTGTCCAACAAGTCAATCCAGCATGGACGCAACGCCTAGGCTATGCCCAAGAAGAGGTGATTCATCAGCATTTTTTCCAATGGGTGCATTCTGCTGATGCGCAGTTGATTCAAACAATTATTGATACTCAATCAGAACATAATACACCACAATACTGTCATACACGTTTAAAACATAAAGATAACCAATGGTTTGCATGGGAAATTACTCATGATAAGCAATACCTGTATGCCATTCTGACACCAATGCAAAGCCTTTTGCCGTTAGATTTAAGTCAAACCCCTGCCGAATTTATTCCCTATTATCAACAACAAAACGCACAACAAGTCATCCAATTATTTAAAAACACTGCCTTGGGTGTCATGTTGACAGATTTGCAATCAAAACCATTAGCAGCCAACCCCGCGCTGGAAAAATTATTAGGTTACAATTTCGAGAAAATACAACAATTTTTTAATCAAGGTCATGTCAATCGCATTCAGTTAGAATCACAGCACTATAGAAGCTTAATTGCTGGGGAAATTGCATTTTATCAGCTCAATACCCAACTCTATCAAGCAGATAATCGCCCTATTTCAGTTAATCTAACGGTGTCTGCTATTCAAGATAATGTAGGTCATCCAGCCTATTTTCTGATTTTTATACAAGATATTAGTTCGCAGCAACAAATGACCGATGCTCTGACTCGGCGCACAGAACGTTTTGAACTGGCAATGCGTGGCGTTGGTGATGGGGTATGGGATTGGGAAGTGGGTACGGAACAAGTGTATTTTTCCACTCAATGGCAGCAATTGCTAGGTTATACGTTGCAAAATATGCCGAAGAATTTAAGTGATTGGCACGCCTGTATTCATCCTGACGACTTTCCGACAGTTGAGCGCGAACGTCAAGCCCATTTAGATAATCTCACTCAACGTTATGAAACCATCTATAGAATCAAGCATTTCCAAGATTATTATATTTGGGTGTTAGATAGGGCAACCGTGTTACGAACCGCTGATGGTCAAGCCTATCGCATGATTGGAACGTATGTCGACATTACGTCTTATAAATATAACGAACAAGGGTTAGAAGAAGCTCGCAATTTCCTACACACGGTGCTGGATGAAATTCCAAACCCGATTGTGGTTAAAAATGAATATCGCCGTCAATTATTTAACAAAGCTTTTTGTGAATTAATGGGCTACGAACGTGAAGAAGTTGAGAAGCGTGATGATGACAGCTTATTTTGTGATGAAGTTGTCCAGATTTTAAAACAACAAGATGACTTGGTTTTTGAAACAGGACGAGACGATACCCGCGAAATTACGATTAAAAATGCTCAGCAGCAAACTCGCACCGTATTAGTCAAAAAATCCCGACACCATGACCAACGCCAACACCCGTTTGTGATCGCTGCCATTACCGATATTACTGAACGCAAGCAAATTGAGCAGCAGTTACAGCGCAACGAAACCTTATTGTCGGCTATTTTTACTCAAATTGGCGTGGGGGTCAGCGTCACTGATGAACAAGGCATATATATTCAAGTCAATCCCGCTTACTGCCAACTGTTCGGTTACGAGCATCACGAATTAATCGGGCAGCCTTTTACCCATATTTTACCCGCCGAAAATCGTCGTCATGCCATGCGTTTGTATCATGCGTTTAGTAGCGGAAAATTTATGCAACGTACTGAATGGAAAATCAAACATCGTGATGGGCATATGATTGATATTGAGTTACGAATCCGTCCTCTAGGGGAAATTGATGGGCGGCAATTGCAGTTGAGTTTAATCACTGACATTACCGAACGCAAACAAGCGGAACTGTCATTACAACGCAATCGGGAACGCTATCGCCAGCTATTTAACAGTGGCAATGATGCGATTTTGGTACATGGTTATCTTGATGATGGCACGCCGACCCATTTTTCCGAAGTGAATGATATTGCATGTGAACGGTTTGGCTATCAGCGCGAGCAATTATTGGAATTAACCCCGCTGGAATTGTATCGCTTAGAAACACCAGAACAATTGCGTGAACAAACCCAGAACTTATTAAATGATAAGCATATTTTAGTTGAAACGGTAATTTATACCCGTTCAGGCAAGGAAATCCCCAGCGAACTAAATATTCACTTATTTACGCTGGAAGGCGAATTGACTGCGTTAGCCATCATCCGAGACATCCGTGAACGCAAACAAGCCCAACAAGCCTTAGCCTCACAAGAAGCTGAATATCGCAAATTAATCCAACATGCCAACAGCATTATTATTCGGGTCAGCCCACAAGGTCGAATTCGATTTTTCAATATTTTCGCTGAGCAATTTTTTGGTTACCAGCCACAAGATGTGATTGGACAGAATATTTTAGGCACGTTATTGCCATTTGAGCCTGAACGTTGGGCGGACAGTTTTGATTTGGATGATTTTCTGGATAAGCCACAACACTATGTTTATATTGAAAATGAATGTCAATGTGTCAATGGTAATCGGGTTTGGGTCGCATGGACAACGAAGCCGATTTATAACACCCATGATAAATTAATTGAAATCTTATTAATCGGACATGATGCCACAGATCGTAAGATTGCCCAAGAAGCATTACATGAACGTGACCGCGTATTGCAAAGTGTTGCCAACACCACCCAGCATTTACTCACGACCTTAAATTATAATGATTCCATTGAAAACGCGCTAAAGACTTTAGCTAATTTAACTAATGTCGACCGTGTCTATATTTATGAAAATCACAAATACCCTAGAACTGCACAACCTGCAATGAGTCAACGTTTTGAATGGCATCAGAAACGGCAAAAATTATTTATTGACCAACCTGCATTACAAAATTTAGATTACGGTGCATTTTTACCAAGATGGTATACCCGTTTGTTGGATGGCAAAACTATTGGTGGCCTAGTGCGAGATTTTCCTGAAGATGAGCGTTGTAGCTTTGAACGCAAGCGGGTGATTTCAGTCTTGCTTGTGCCCATTATGTTTAACAAGCGATTCTGGGGCTTTATCGGCTTAGATGATTGTCAGCGCGAACGGCACTGGTCAAATCATGAAATGTTTTTATTACAAGCGGTTGGCGACAGTATTCGCGGCACAATGGCACGTCGACAGGCAGAAGTCGAATTACATCGTAGTAAAGATCAATTCCGTACCATTATTCAAACCAACAGTGATGGGATGCTGATTTTAGATCGTCAGGGTTATATTCGTTTCGTCAATCCCGCAGCGGAAAAACTGTACCAAATGCCGTATTATGATTTGATTGGACAGCAGTTTGAAACCACCAATGTTATCCCACATTTTGACAGCGACAATAAAGCTGAGGTCAATATTCCTGTACGTGACCCTGATGTGGAACAGCGCAATCGAATTGTGGAAATGCAACTGGCGGAAAGTGAATGGGAAGGCAAACCTGCGTATGTGATTTCATTGCGTGACATTACCCAGCGCAAAAAAGTTGAACAAGCTTTACAAGAACAATCGATTCGTAACCAGCTGATTTTAGAAAATTCAATTGACGGTTTTTGTATTGTTGACCCTGAAAACAGAATTATGGAAGTCAACCCCGCTTACTGTAAATTAGTTGGCTATGAGCGTGAGATGTTACTAGACACCTCGATTCGCAATTTGCACCCTACGCACGTTATCGATTTGGTATTAGCCCAAGCTGAACAAGTCAAAACCAAAGGCTATGGGATTTTTGAAACCATGCTATTGACCCGCGATGATAAAGAAGTGCCCGTCGAAGTCAGCAGTGCTTATGTCGAAGATTGCCAAATCAGCCACCGCAGCGCGTACTTCAGTTTTACCCGTGACATCACCCAACGCAAACAAGCCGAAACCGAATTACGCCAAGCCAAAGAAGCCGCCGAAGCCGCCAGCAAAGCCAAGAGCGAATTTTTAGCCGCCATGAGTCATGAAATCCGTACCCCAATGAATGGCGTGATTGGCATGACGGATTTATTGTTACAAACCAAACTTTCACAGCAACAACAACTGTATGTGGAGACTGTCCGTAGTTCAGGCGAAAGTTTATTGACGATTATTAATGATATTTTGGATTTTTCGAAAATTGAGGCTGGAAAACTCAGTTTAGAAACAATTCAGTTTAAATTACATACCTTGTTGGAAGATGTCATTAATTTATTTGCTTATAACGCGCATAGCAAAGGCATTGAGTTTCATTGTGATTTAGAGCCGATTGCTTACAATTTATGTGGTGATCCAACCCGAATTCGACAAATTATCAGCAATTTATTAAATAATGCAATTAAGTTCACGCCTCAAGGTGAAATCACGTTTTTAGTCAAAGTACAAAAAGAAACCGATACCCATCTGATTTTACATTTTGCGATTAACGACACGGGGATTGGCATGAGCAAGCAGGCACTAAAACGCTTATTCCAACCTTTTTCACAAGCGGATAGTTCATCGACTCGGCGTTATGGTGGCACGGGTTTGGGGCTGGCGATTGTCAAACGTTTAGTCGAAGCCATGGATGGTATGATTGATGTGTTCAGTGTCGAAGGGCGAGGCAGTCATTTCTTTTTTGAATTGCCGCTGGAGAAAGCCGACGTTCATAACGAGTTTGACGAGGAAGTATTAAATTACTGGCAAAATAGCCGCATTTTATTGGTTACACCCGAATCGCATCAACGTGAAACCATGTTTAGCCAACTGAATAGCTGGGGTTTAGAGGTACATACCGCCGTTCATGCAGGTGATGGCTTACGTCAATTACGCACTGCCAGTGGGCAAGGACAGGGCTATCATTTAGTGATAAGTGATTACAATATGCCCGCGATGAGTGGCTTAAATATGGCGAAGGCGATGCAAAATGATCCGAAATTGGCACGAACGCCCGTCATCATCTTGACTTTGATTAATGAGAAACTGCCTAAGGAAGCCAATAGCAATCAAATGATTTGGCATGTGGCGAAACCGTTAACCCAGACGACGTTTTTTGCCACCTTGGGCGATATTATGGGTAAGCGTCATACTGCATCGCAGCAGCAAACCCATGAACCATTATCGCAATTACAAGATCATCAAATTTTAGTTGTAGAAGATAATAAGATAAATCAAGCAGTTGTCAGTGATATGCTGTTGCAATTGGGCTGTCAAATCAAAGTCGCAGAAAATGGCTTACAAGCCTTGAAAATGCTCAAAGCCCATTATTTTGATTTGGTATTAATGGATTGTCACATGCCTGAAATGGATGGCTTTACTGCAACGCAACATGTGCGTACCCAAGAGCAACAAACTCAGCACCATTTGCCGATTATCGCGCTCACAGCCAATGCGATGGCAGAAGACAAGCAACGTTGTTTAAATGCGGGTATGGATGATTATTTAAGTAAACCCGTTAAAATTAAAGAATTATATCAAGTGTTGGCAAAATGGCTGGTTTCGGATACGGCGAAGCGAATTCAACAACCTGATTTAATAGAAAATAACGTAACGGCATCAAAACAAACTGAATATTATCCTGTGGTTGATGATAATATATTAGAAACTTTAAGGCAGGAAATGCGCGGCAAGGGGTTGGGTTGGATTATTAATCTGTTTTTGGACGAATTGCCGAATTATACGCAGGCGATTGAACACGCCACAGACGATAGCTCAGCACTGTATCAAGCGGCGCATAAACTCAAAGGGGCATGTGCCAACCTTGGGGCGAAGAAAATGCAACAATTTTGTATTCAATTAGAACAACTTGGAAAAGCCAATGATTTAGCAACCGCCAAGCAACTCGTCACTGAGCAATTACCCAAAGAATCAGCACAACTTAAGCTTGCGTTGGAGAAATTTAGACATGTTTAGCGAATATGAACAAGCCCCATTGATTTTAGTGACCGACGATGACCCATTTTTGCGTAGCATGTTGCGTAACCTGTTGGAAGAGCAAGGCTATGTGGTGATTGAAGCGGTCAACGGTGAGCAGGCGATTGAACAGTTTAAACAGCGTCGTCCAGATTTGATTTTGCTTGATGCGATGATGCCTGTGATGGATGGTTTTACCGCGTGCCGTGCGATTCGGGATATTGATGACACCGATACCCCGATTATCATGATTACCTCGTTGGATGATGAAGATTCGGTTGATAAGGCATTTAGTGCAGGCGCGTTAGAATATGTGACTAAGCCTGTGCATTGGGCGGTGTTGCGGCATCGGGTCAAAGTGACCTTGCAAGCGCGTTGGGCAGAAGTGGCGTTGCGTCGTAGTGAGGCGCGGTTTAGAGGCATTTTTGAATTTTCCGCGATGGGTATTGCCTTAACCGATATGGATGGGCATGTGCAGCATGTGAATCCTGCTTTGCAAAAGATTTTAGGCTTAACCGAACACGAATTGCATCATAAATTATTCGGTAAATTATTTTATCCTTATGACACCGCAGTCGAGAAAGAATTCCATCAGCAACTGGTTAACAATAAACGTGATTTTTATCAAATGGAGAAATATTTTTTCCGTGGGCAAAGTTTAATGTTATGGGGTCGAATTACCACCTCATTAATTAAAAGTCCGAATGAAGAACCACAATTTATTGTACAAATGGTCGAAGATGTCACCGAACGTAAACGGGCGCAATCAAAACAGCGTTTAGCTGCGAAAGTATTTGAAACCACGTCGGATGCAGTCGTAATTACCAATGCTGAAGGTAAAATTGTTGATGTGAATCAGTCATTTTTATTATCCACAGGCTACCGTTACGAAGAGGTGTTAGACCAGAATCCACGGATTTTAAAATCAGGCAATCATGATGACGCGTTTTATGAAGACATGTGGATACAAGCGCGGGAAACAGGTCGCTGGCGTGGAGAAATTTGGAATAAGCGCAAAGATGATGAAATTTTTTCCACTTGGTTGTCGTTGAGTGCGGTGCGCGGTGAGCATAACGAAATTACTCATTATGTGGCGGTGTATTCGGATATTGATTCGTTGCAAGAAGATGATGAGCGGATGCGCCTGTTGACTCATTATGATTCGTTGACCAAGTTGCCTAATCGTTTGTTATTCCATGAACAGTTGACGCGGGCGTGTCGACAGGATGAGCGGGTAGCGTTGTTGTATTTGGATTTGGATGATTTCAAAGAAGTGAATGAAACCTTTGGTTTTGATGTCGGTGATGATTATTTGCGTTTAATTGCCCAATTGTTAAAAAATTGTTTGCGTGAAGGCGATAGTATTGCGCGGGTTGATGGCGATGAATTTGCAATTATTTTGTCTTCGATTAATCAGGATTATGATGTGCGTTTGGTCGCTGAGCGAATTTTCCAACAACTTGCCCAACCGATAAAAGTCGACGGGCGTGAGTTACAAATTGATGCCAACATCGGCATTAGCTTTTTCCCAGAAATCGAAGATTGTGATGAGCAGTTTGCAATTGAGGTGCTAGTACAACATGCGGATATGGCAATGTATCTAGCTAAAGAACAAGGTAAAAATACGTATTTTGTTTATACCGAAACTGAGGAGATTTTGGTTTAGGGTAGTTGTATGAGTGCGACTTAAAACTCTTTAGTTGCACTCTTTATAGTCTTCCTACTAATGTATTCTAATCATTTTGGACAGTCATCTATACTCTTTGCAAAATAATATTCTCTACTGCTCTCAATAGCTAACTTATTTATTTCGCAAACCTCTTTTTTTCCAATACAGTCATTTTTACTTTTTGAAAAAAAGCAGATAGACGGAAATAATGGAAGAATTGTAGCTTTAGAAAAATTATCTGGAACAATGAATTGTCCTTCTGTAGCTTTAAGTATTCCCCATTGTATACCGTCTCTTTTCATTTTTTCTTTAGCCTTAAATATTTCTAGTTGAATTGTTATTTGGTTTATATCTCTATTTGATATTGTTAAGTCTGATCGGACAACCCCAATACCGTTTTTTTCAAATATTTCTAAGTCATTCGGATTATAATCTCTTTGTGTACTTAGTGTCTCTATACAGCTTTCAGTCTTTTGTTCTCCTATTTTTTGATTTTCTAAAAGATTTCTTTTCCTATGGTCTCTAATATTCCATAATAAATACATATTAGTGATAATATCTTGCTCATCATTATTTAAATGCTTAATATTTCCCTGCATCCGCCATTCACCTAAAATTTGTTCAGCTAAGATTTGATAACTGTCTTCAATAGTTTTCATAAAACCAGATTCTATACTTTGATTCCAAACTCTTTTTGCACAAAAAAGCTGATTATCAGGCTTTAGAAGAAAACTTTTACTTTTTCTAATACGTTTTACCTCAACGCTACCATTCCTAGTAAACCTATTAATACTAGCTGCAGGAAAAGTGTGTTGACATATAGTTAATCTATTTGGATTGCCTTTTTTTGTTTTTTCATATTTCATATATAAAATATCCATAGTATTGATTATCTATCAAGTCAATAACCTGAGAAGTTCCCTCCTCATGATGAAAGTATTTAACCAACGCACAAGTATCAACAAAAAACATTAGATTCTTTCTTCTCTTGCTTGAATAATATCCTCTGATAAACTTCCCTGACAATTAGATAGTGCCAATCTTGCTTTTTGTAAAGTTTGCTTTAAATCAGATTGGTTTTGCTGCTGTTTTGTAGATTGGGTTAATGTCTGCACAAAACTATCTAATAAAATCAACTCTGTTGGGGAGAGCTGTTCTATTTGCTTTATTAAATTCTGTTTCAATAACATGGGGATGACCCTTTTTAAATTTATGTTTTAACTTATACAAAACTATCCATGCGGATATAATGCCTGATAATTTTCAAACTCAGCTTTTAAATGGTTCAATTCATCTCGACTCATCACATCTAATGTTTGTTGAATATTTTGTATTTCCTGCTTAAACAAATAAGACTGCAAAGCTTTTTTACAATAGTCTAAAAAATAACCATCCAAAACAAAGCTGAGCCTTATTAAAAATGATTTACGAAGTACTTGTTATTTTGTGGCTTATTTCCAACACACATACCCTAAAAAAACACAATATGCTACAATTTGTGTAATTATCGCAACAGAATTATCAAGATGACGACAATGCAATTTGGTAAAGTGGCTGTGTTAATGGGTGGCAACTCAGCAGAGCGGGTGATTTCACTGAAAAGTGGGCAAGCTGTGCTAGAAGCTTTACTCCAACAAGGTATTGATGCTATTGGGGTTGATACGGCAACACAACTACACTTATTGACTGAAAAAGAGATCGATACAATCTTTATTGCATTACATGGTCGTGGCGGTGAAGATGGAACAATCCAAGGTTATTTAGAGACCTTGAATTTGCCTTATACTGGCAGTCGGATTTTAGGCTCTGCATTAGCAATGGATAAATTGCGCACTAAACAAATCTGGCAAGCTACTGAATTTCCTACCCCCACATCTGTTATCTTAGATGAATATACCGATTTTAACGAAGTTGCTGAGCTATTGGGTTTGCCGTTGATGGTGAAACCCGTGTTAGAAGGCTCAAGTGTGGGTATGGCAAAAGTCAAAGCAGTAGACGAATTAAAGCAGGCGTGGCAACAAGCTGCGGAATATCAATGTACTGTGATTGCAGAAAAATTTGTAACAGGTGTGGAATATACCGTTGCAATTTTGCATAATAGAGCGTTGCCCATCATTCGCTTAGAAACCCCCCGAGATTTTTACGATTTTGCAGCAAAATACACAGAAAATACCACACAATATATTTGCCCTTGTGGTTTATCTGAAATGGAAGAGCAAAAATTACAAAATTTAGCCTTGCGTGCGTTTAATGCTGTGAGTGCAAGTGGTTGGGGGCGTGTGGATATGATTTGTGATGAACAAGGCCAACCTTATTTATTAGAAGTGAATACTGTTCCTGGGATGACAGACCATAGCTTAGTGCCAATGGCAGCTAATGTAAGTGGTGTCGATTTTGGGCAGTTATGTGTAGAAATCTTAAAAACAGCCAAAAAATAACATTAACTCCCTAGTACGTCGGGAACAGAAAAACTATGAGTGTATTACAAGCCCGTCGTAAAATGACAAATGATGAACCATCACAAGATGTTAATCAGTATTGGTTAATCATACTCATTGCCTTGGCTAGCAGTCTATTATTTATCAGTGTATTACTATGGTGGCTTAGCCACCCACAAAGTTTTTTAGTGAAAAAGATCACTATTGACGGGCAACAACAAACTAACCCTAATGATGTACAAAAAGTGATTGCACCTTATTTAAATGTAGGCTTATTTTATTTACAAACAGACAAAATTGAACAAGCGGCACTAAGTTTGCCTTGGATAAAAAACGTGACGGTAAAACCAGTATGGTTCAATACACTACACCTGCAAGTCACGGAATATCAACCACTAGCACAGTGGCAGAAAAATACTTACGTAGACCCAACAGGTGAATTATTTAATGTCTCACAACCATTGGTAAATCTACCCCAATTTGCAGGCGAAAAAGACTGTATACCAGATATGATAACACGTTATCAACAAATACAAACAACCATGCAAGCTGTACCGCTACACATAAAAAAACTAATCTGCCAACCGCGTAAAGCATGGGCAATTCACTTAGATAAGGGTATTCAATTAAATTTAGGTCGTGGCGAAATATTGCCGCGTTTACAACGTTTTATGAAAGTTTACCATCGCATCCTAGCACAATACGCATCTTCACTGGGTGGAGACTTAGGATTATCCATTGATTTGCGTTATACCAATGGCATTGCGGTGCGGTTAGCTAGGACAGAGTGAGGAACTTATGCCAAGAGACAAAAATCTAATTGTTGGTTTAGATATTGGGACATCCAAAGTCGTAGCAATTGTTGGAGAAGTGTCTCCTGAAGGTGATGAAGTTGAAATTATCGGTATTGGTCAACATCCATCACGGGGGCTGAAAAAAGGCGTGGTTGTCAATATTGAGTCAACCATCCACTCGATTCAACGCGCGATTGAAGAAGCGGAATTAATGTCAGGCTGTGAAATTCACTCTGTTTACACAGGGATAGCAGGCAGCCACATTCGAAGCATGAACTCTGAAGGCATTGTTGCCATACGTGACAAAGAAGTGACACAAGATGACGTGGATCGTGTCATCGACGCTGCGCGTGCGGTTGCGATTCCTGCCGATCAGAAAATCATTCATGTCCTACCTCAAGAATATGTAATCGATAATCAAGAAGGAATTCGTGAACCGATTGGTATGTCAGGGGTGCGTTTAGAAGCCAAAGTGCATTTAGTCTCAGGCTCTGAAAGTGCAGCGCAGAATATTATTAAATGTATTCGTTCGTGTGGTTTAGAAGTTGACGACATTATTTTGGAACAGCTTGCGTCCAGTTCTGCCGTATTAACTGACGATGAAAAAGATTTAGGTGTATGTTTGGTCGATATTGGTGGCGGTACAACTGATATTGCAATTTGGACAGAAGGCGCGATTCGTTATACCTCAGTGATTCCTATTGCAGGCGATCAGGTGACGAATGATATTGCGGTGGCAATGCGTACCCCGACCCAATATGCCGAAGACATCAAAATCAAATATGCGTGTGCGTTAACAAAATTAACCAATGCCGAAGAAATGATCGAAGTACCTAGCGTAGGTGCAAGACCGCCACGTTATTTAGCCCGCCAAACCTTAGCTGATGTGGTCGAGCCACGTTATGAAGAATTATTTAATTTAGTGCAATCAGTGATTCGTCGTAGTGGTTACGAAGACTTGATTGCAGCAGGCATTGTGGTTACAGGCGGCAGTGCCAAAATGGATGGCGTAGTGGAATTAGCTGAAGAAGTATTCCATATGCCAGTACGCATTGGCTATCCAAAATATGTCACAGGTTTGGTTGATGTAGTACGTAATCCGATTCATGCCACAGGGGTTGGTTTACTTTTATTTGGCTACAAGCACCGTGATGAAGGCATCTCCGACATTACGATGATGGGTGGTGATGGCAACGTATTCAGTCGTGCAATGAACTGGATTAAAGGTAATTTTTGATAACTGGCGAAATTCATGCGATGATAGCGAAATATTGGGTTTCAATCAGGATTTAAGTATTATCAGTAGACAGATGGTTTACTGTTAGAGGAGGTTTTATTATGCCATTTGAACTAATGGATACTTACAGTAGTAATGCCGTAATTAAAGTCATCGGTGTCGGCGGTGGCGGCGGTAACGCAGTCGAACACATGTTACTTAGCAATATTGAAGGTGTTGACTTCATTTGTGCTAACACTGATGCACAGGCATTGAAAAACTCATCTGCCAAAACAGTTTTACAACTCGGCACAGATGTCACTCGTGGCTTAGGTGCAGGTGCAAATCCTGAAATCGGTCAACAAGCAGCGTTAGAAGACCGTGAACGTATCATGGCATTATTAGAAGGCACAGACATGGTCTTTATCACCGCTGGTATGGGTGGTGGTACGGGTACAGGGGCTGCGCCTGTTTTCGCACAAGTTGCTAAAGAATTAAATATCTTAACTGTGGCGGTTGTCACGCGTCCATTCCCATTTGAAGGCCGTAAACGTAGCGCAATTGCTGAAGAAGGCATTAAAGAATTATCTCAGCACGTTGACTCGCTTATCATCATTCCAAACGAAAAATTACTCAGCGTATTAGGTCGTGATGTCACCTTAGTTGACGCATTCAAAAAAGCCAATGACGTATTATTTAGTGCAGTGCAAGGTATTTCTGAATTGATTACCCGCCCAGGCTTAATCAACGTCGACTTTGCTGACGTAACTACTGTAATGCAGGAAATGGGCTTAGCGATGATGGGTTCTGGCTATGCGAAAGGCGAAGGTCGTGCCAAGAAGGCGGCAATGGAAGCGATTTCCAGTCCATTACTCGAAGATATCGATTTATCTGGTGCTCACGGTATCTTGGTCAATATGACTGCAGGTATGGATTTAAGTATCGGTGAATTTGATGAGTTAGGCGAGGTAATTCAAGACTTTGCATCTGATGAAGCCACTGTGGTTGTCGGTACAGTACTTGATCCTGAAATGACTGATGAGTTACGTGTTACTGTGATTGCGACAGGTGTTAACTCTTCTAGTTCGACTCAACCTGTTAAATCAGGCGAACGCCCACCGATTAAAATTGTGCCTAAAACAGCACCAGCTGAGAAACCCGCTGCTAAAGTTGCAAACGTTGCTGATTACAAAGAATATGACAAACCAACTGTCGCCCGTTTACACGGTGTAGAACCCCAACAGAAAGGGAATAACAACCTAGAAGACGCTGATAATCAGTTAGATAGCTACTTAGACATTCCATCTTTCTTGCGCCGTCAAGCAGACTGATTGGTTTTTAATTGATAAACAACTGTCTTGACTTGACAAGCGGGTATAATCATTTTATTGTGCATTGCAGCAATATATAAATATTGATTTATCAGTTGGTTAATTCGCTTTTTAGCATTTAACTGTGTCAAGTCATTTTGCCTTATAACTGGAGAGACGAATAAGAATGATAAAACAGCGTACTTTAAAAAATATCATTCGTGCAACAGGGGTGGGTTTGCATACTGGTGAAAAAGTATTTTTAACCCTTCGCCCCGCTCCCATTGACACAGGTGTTGTATTTAGGCGCACGGACTTAAATCCGATTGTAGATATTGTTGCGCACGCCGAAAATGTGGGTGATACACGTCTTTCGACCACTTTAACCAGCCAAAACGTCCGTATTTCAACCGTTGAGCATTTATTATCAGCCCTTGCAGGATTGGGTATTGATAACGCCTATATTGACATCAGTGCCCCAGAAATTCCTATTATGGATGGTAGCGCAAGTCCATTTGTATTTTTAATTCAATCTGCTGGTATTGAAGAACAAAAAGCCCCGAAACGCTTCATTCGCATCAAGCGTAAAGTTGAATTTAAACATGAAGATAAATGGGCACGTTTCGAGCCTTTCGATGGCTTTAAAGTCAACTTCCAAATTGAATTCGATCATCCTGTATTTAAACGCAGTTCTCAACAAGCCACGATCGATTTTTCTAAAACCTCCTTTGTCAAAGAAGTTAGCCGCGCCAGAACATTCGGCTTTATGCACGAAATGGAATTATTACGCGAAAACAATTTAGCCTTAGGCGGCAGCTTAGACAATGCCATTGTGATGGACGAATACCGCGTTTTAAATGAAGATGGCTTGCGTTACGAAGATGAGTTTGTGAAGCATAAAATTTTAGATGCGGTAGGTGACTTATACTTATTAGGCCATAGCTTAATCGGCGCGTTCAGCGGCTATAAATCAGGCCATGCGTTGAATAATCAATTGTTACGTGCTTTATTGGCAGACAAACAAGCTTGGGAAATGGTCACATTTGAAGAAGACCAACAAACAGCCCCACATTTTTATTCACAGCTTGCATTTGCACATTAATTTTTATGCGCTTGACCGCCGTGTTGAGCCAGTTTTAATAAGGCAGATTTCAATTTAGGGTGAGTAACTTGCTCGGCAGTGTCTCGCAGCAGTGACTCACTTTGCTTTGATAAGCTTGGGTGGTGGGTATAGCGTCGCGTGGGTTGATGGTTAAATCTGACTTTAATTTCGACTTTCTGAATTTCTGGCAAGTGGGTCTCGTTTTGCCATTGTTCTATCAGTGTAGGTATTAAATAACGTAACTGATTTGCCCATAACGCGGAGTCAGCGTGCATAATCAGTGTAGTATGACGTAAGTTGGCAATATGACAATGTTCGCTCAAAGGGTGAGGAATTGTCTGATGTAAGATATCATCTACCTGCTTTAGAGCCTGACATCTTTGACTCAGGCGTTGCAACGGTGTCTGATTTTTTTTCAGTACCTTTTTAACTGCTTCCATGATGCGGTCACTTCGTTTTTCTATTAGTTATACACTAAAATTGAGTATTTGAATAGTTGAAATAACTTGACTGCTTAGCGTGTTTAAAAAAGTATACGCTAAAAAATTATAGCCTACTCCAACCTTAAAACTGCTTTGCAACTTTATATTTCTTAATTAAAGCCCCCTTCTTATTTTTCAAATTGATAATTTTTATTTGCTCGATGCCCTTTTGTGAGAAATAAAGGTATTTCTGTTATAAAAACCAGATATAACAATTTACTAATAATTATGATAACCTTTATTAAATAATGTCCTCATAAAGCCTTTTATCGTATGCCGAAGTTAGAAATTTTAAGTCATTTACCGAGTCAATCTTCTCAAAAACCACCACTTTTATTTGTGCATGGTGCATTTTCTGGTGCATGGTGTTGGGATGAATATTTTTTACCTTACTTTGCTAAACAAGGTTATCCTGCCTATGCTGTGAGTTTGCGTGGTCATGGAGAGAGTGAAGGCAAAGCACAATTAAGCCTAACGACATTAGCGGATTTTGTGAGTGATGTAGAGCAAGTCACCAAAGAATTTGACCAGCCACCTATTTTAATTGGTCATTCAATGGGGGGCATGGTTGTACAGAAGTATATTGAAGCTCACCCAAGTACTGCCGCTATTTTAATGAATACCGTGCCGCCATCTGGCTTAAGTATGTCTATGTTTTATATGGCAATGAGCAGCCCATTTTTATTAATACAATTGGGATTGATTCAAGGTGCAAGTCCTGCTTTTGCAAGTCCTGAAATGATAAAACAAGCCCTTTTTTCTAACGATGATGTGAGTGATGATATTTTACAAAAGTTTCTCAGTCATTGGCATGGGGAAGCACAATTAGCAGTAGCGGAAATGCTGCACTGGAAACTCACACCTTCTAAAACACCTACTGTGCCAATGTTGGTTTTAGGCGCGGGTAAAGATGTATTCTTCCCGCAATCCAATACCTGTTTAACGGCGCATCATTATCATGCCGATTGGCATACCTTCCAGAATCTTGCTCATGCCATGATGTTAGAAAAAGATTGGCAATCAGTCGCTGATTATATTTTAGACTGGTTAAAAACTAAGCAGTTCTAATTTATACTGAATTTTGGCAATTGCTCTTCCATCTTATTTTAGATAGAGGGCAATGCGCCATATTAAGCATTTTCTTGCGCTTTAATTTTTACTAAAACAATTTCTAATTGCTGCATCATGCTTAAAAACTCATTTGAAAATAGAGCTTGTGCTTGCGTTACATTGTGCTCTTTAGCCATCTGCTCAAATTGGCGACATAAAGACACTAAACCAACTGCCCCCATATTTGAACATGCACCTTTAAGTTTATGTGCTGCCGCATAGATTTGTTTAGCATCTTTTGTTTGTATTGCTTGTTCTAATGCATGTTGATAATTTGGAAGTTCTGCAATAAATATATCGATCAACCAACCGATGCCACGTTCTCCCATATCTTTGCGAATACTAGATAATGCCCGTTCAGAAATAATTTCGTTTTGTTCTAATGGCTTATTTGCGTTTTGCTCAACTATTTGGGTTTCGGCTAACTCGGAGTCATTATCTAAATACTGTGCTAAAATATCATGCAAAACATCAGATTTAATCGGCTTACTTAGAAAGTCATCCATACCTGCCGTAACACATTCATCTCGATCAGATGCCGTTGCATTTGCAGTCAGTGCAATAATCGGAATACGTTTGCTTGTATCATCCAGAGATTCCGCCTGACGAATGTAGCGAGTCGCATGTAGGCCATCCATTTCAGGCATATGACAATCCATAAATACCAAATCATAATGTGCTTCCGTCATCGCTTGTAAAGCATCTCGCCCATTTTCAACCACTGAAACTTCACAACCTAATTGCCTTAATAACTCGCATAATACTTCTTGGTTAATCTTGTTATCTTCAGCTAATAAGATATGTTTGCCAGTAAAATCGGTCTGCTGAATATTTTGTTGAGCTGACGTATTTTTTTGATTTTCTAAATTAAAGCATTTCAATAAACAACCCATTAACCTATTAGGTAACAAAGGCTTATAAATTATATCATCGACTTGCCACTGTTGTGGTATTACGAAACTATCAATTGTATTAATGATGATTTTTAAAGGGTAATCTGCTTGTTTTTGTTTAATATATTGCAGTATTTTAGAATAACGTCCTTCATCAACTAAAATAGTAAAATCAACAATCACAGCATCATATGGTTGACATTGTTGATTGGCTTCAGATAAGCAACTATAACAATGACCCAATGAGTTGACTGCTTGTATATCGATTTGCCAGTCGTGAAAATAAGACTCTAAAATATTTAAATTTGTTGAATGTTGTTCTAATATAAGAATTCGTTTTTGCTGCAATATCGTCATGGATTTTGATGAGGGCTGATCTAATAATAAGTCCATTTTTTGCAATGGCAGTTTAAACCAGAATCGACTACCTTGCTGCTGCTTGCTCACTACCCCAATTTCGCCATGCATTAAAGTTAACAAACGTTGTGAGATCACCAGCCCAAGACCTGTACCGCCATAACGTCGTGTCGTTGAACTATCCGCTTGTGAAAAGGCTTGAAACAGATTGTCTTGTTCCTGCTCCGTCATCCCAATCCCAGTATCTTGTACTTCAAAATGGAAAATAACCTGTTTGTTACTTTGTTCGGTGATTTTGACAATTAACGTAATTTCACCTTCACTGGTAAATTTGATCGCATTGCCCAATAAGTTCACTAAAATTTGCCGAATACGGCCAGCATCTCCATAAAATAAGCAAGATAAATGAGTTGGAAATTGACAAATAAAAGACAGTGATTTTTGTTGAATGGTGATATTAAATAAGCTAATTACTTCACCAACTAAATTTTCTAAATCAAAGGGCAAATATTCCAATTCTAGTTTCTTTGCTTCAATTTTTGAAAAATCTAAAATATCATCAATTAAATTTAATAATGCTTCACCAGAATGATAAATAACCTCAACATAACGCTGCTGCTTATCATCTAATTGAGTTTTGCCTAATAATTCTGTTGTACCAATAACGCCATTCATTGGTGTACGGATTTCATGGCTCATAGTGGCGAGAAATTCACTTTTAGCTTGGCTGGCTGATTCAGCGGCTTCTTTGGCAATTCTGAGTTGCTCTTCTGTGCGCTTGCGTTGTGAAATATTGCGAATAAAACTAAACAGTAAAGGCTGGGTTTCGCCATGTACCGAGGGGTAAGTACATGTACTACTGATTTCAATATCTACTTTATGTCCATCTTTATGCTGTAAACAACTTTCTGTGCGTAAATGGCCTTTTTGCAGCAGTTTAGTTAAGAAACTTTCTGTTTGTGCTTTGGTTTGACAGATGTCTAATTCATGAATCTGACAGTTTAATAACTCTTCAGTACTATAACCTGTTAATTGGCAAAATGCCTCGTTGACTTCTTTTAGCTTCCCAGACTCATCTAAAATACAAAATCCATCCATAGAATTCTGTAAAATCATCTTATTGCGCCTGACCTGTTGGAAAAAGCGTTGTTCAATGTCTTGGCGTTTGGTTATATCTGATGCTAAAATCAAAGCCCCTGCAACTTGTTGACTATCGTTGAGTAAAGGTGCGTAAACGATTTCAAAAGTATAAGGTAACTTGTTTAGTTTGACTGTATTACATGCCCGTTGATTATTTAATGCAAGCTGCACATTGGCTAACAACTCGGGTAATTCTCGATAATAAGCAAAAATAGATTGACCAACCAATTCATCTTGTTTTAAACCCAGCATGATAAGACCTTGACCACGAGAAAACGTAATAATTCCTTTACAATTCACTACCCATAAAATCACAGGTAAACTGTTGATAATGGCTTGTAATTGGGTTTCTTTGGATAATAGTTGAGATTCTGTATTTTGGTATTTTCTGTCAATTTTGGAGATTTGATAGGATAAAAAACCACCTAACACGATAAAACTAAAAAAGATACTGAAGTAATCTAATACAATACGTTGTTTTTTCTTGATTAAATATTGGCTATCAATCGGTACACTTAATATATGCCACGATGTGGACTGAATCGCTTGTTTAGCTAAAATGGGCTGTGGCAATTGTGATGCTTTTCCTGTTTTAGAAAAAAATTTGCTTGCTGGCTTATCTGTATGATGTGTTGTTAACAATAATTTTTGGTCAGGGTGAGAAAACTGTAAACCCTCTAAAATAATATGCGCAGGATAACCAATGATTAGCATACCTTGCTTAATTTCAAGCACGATATTAAAAAAATTATGCTGCTGATAATAGTGCAGATAGAAATCAACCTGTTTATTTTGGAACGTTTTTAATTGACCTGAACAATAGTCATTGAATTCTTTTTTGCCTCCTGTGGCTAAAATCGTACCTTGTTTTTGTACAATCATATAGCCCACTGATTGTGGTAAAAATTGTTTTATATGCTGTGAAAATTGTTTTATATACGGACTATTCTGTTTTTCTTGAGATATTAAGTGTAATAGTGGTTTTTCTTTTTCAATGAATAATTCAGCAGCTTGCTTTTTGGCTTTTATTATTTTTCCTATATAATCAGAGCTGTAGGCGACAGAATGCTGCGCTAATTTGGTTTGATCTTGTGTTAAATTGTCTGCTTGGTCATAGCCTAACCATAACAGTAAAACTGCTAAGCACAAAGATAAACTGATAAATAGCAAATAAATACGACTAGAAAGGTAGGACAATGTCATTATTTTCTAATAAGGCTTGTTAGAGGGGAGAAATATCAACTTTATCTGTAAGGATAACACAGTGCAGTTTAGGTGTGGATGATAATTTTTTTGTAGGTGGGCAGTCTCCCCAATACTGCACCAGCCTATTTTATACAATATGATGTTTTTTAAGTTTGACAACCGCCTTCACAGGGAATAACTTCAATTGAAACATGAGATAAATGAAAATCATGTAATAAGCTTTTATAATAAATAGATGATTTTGGCTCATGTGTAACTAAGGAAATAATCGCCGCATTATTATTTGGACTAACACGCCATACATGTAAATCTGCAATACGATTATCCGAGTCGGCTTCAATGGTTTCCTTGATTTTCTGTTTTGTGTCTTCAACGCTATGGTCAAGTAAAATACCACTGGATTCTTGTAGCAAACCGTAAGCCCAACGCATAATAATCACCATACCGACTAAGCCCATTGCAGAGTCAACCCATGTGATACCTGAGTATTTACCAATCAATAAAGCTACAATCGCTAATACTGATGTTAATGCGTCAGCCAGTACATGAAAATAAGCTGCTTTTAAATTATGGTCATGGTGGTGATGATCGTGGTGACCATGAGCATGTCCATGGTGGTGATGATGGTCGTGCCCACTACCTTGTAATAACCATGCTGAGGCAAGATTGACCAATAACCCTAAGATGGCAACAATAATCGCTTCGTTGAATTGAATTTCATGTGGTGAGAAAAGGCGTTGCATGGATTCTAAACCAATCATCAGCGCGACAACGGCTAAGGCGATAGCACTGGCAAACCCGCCTAACACGTTGACTTTACCTGTACCAAAACTAAATTTTTCACTGGTCGCATAACGACGGGCGTATTGATAAGCAAACAGAGTGATTGCAAATGCGGCGACGTGTGTGCCCATATGCCAGCCATCTGCGAGTAAAGCCATTGAGCCATAGGTATAACCCGCAATAATTTCGATTACCATCGTAATCGCAGTTAAAATCAGTACCTGAAAAGTACGGGTTTCACCTTTTGCATCGTGGGTGGAAAAATCATGTGAATGTTGCCACTTTTGTAGCGTTTGAGAGTGCATTGATTAAGCTCCTTTTTGCTCCAAGTATAAATAATTCTCATTATAAACTAGTTTTACGTTTAGGTTGATATGAACTGTCTATGAGCGTAGAGTACAATTTGCATGGATGTTGCTGTACCTACTCATTTTTTAGCCACAGGAGGCTGATTATGAAAACTGTTGTGATGAGTGCATCTATTTTATTAACAGGTTTGATGGCTGTACCGACGTTTGCTGCTGAGGAAAAAGGTGTTTCGTTAGAACCTGTGGTCAACCTTTCTAAAAAGGCTATTCCAGCTGGTGAAGGTGCACCCAAAGATACTTTAGTCCCAATCAGTGTGCGTGTGCCTGAGGGTGATGTTGATACATTTTGGAATCAACAGGAATGGACAGATTTAAATCCAGCAGAGCAAGCGTTATGGGCTGCATTAGGTTGGAACGAAGTCAGTTGGAATGAGAAAGAGCCTGCGCCCGCTTCGGAGTCGAAAAAATGGCTAGAACTGACAGAAGCAGAATTTATTGCAGCACAACAACTCGGTTATAGCCAAGAATCTTGGGATACCGTTTCAGAACAAGCTGAATAGGAAATATCTGAATAGTTTTACAGAGGGTGAAGAAAAAAGTATTTCGTTACTTGATTAAATAATTCTCCATCCTCTGAGCCATTGATTTTAAATCTGAATATCACTAATCATATCGTATAAAGGCCCTAGTACGGACATCATAATCCAACCCAATAGCAAGCCCATAATTACGGTCATTGTAGGCTCAACCATCGCTTGAATTTTATCAATACCTTCTTTCACTTCACGATCGTAGAAATAGCTTACATTTGACAAAGATTTATCCAATTCGCCCGTGGCCTCACCAATTTTCACCATCCGCAAAACCAAAGGTGGAAATAAGCGCACTCGTTTAAAACTTTCTGTAATGCCAACGCCATCAGCAATCTGATCGATCACCTGTTGTAATGCGGCTTCAATCACTAAATTATTAGCCATTTTCTGGCTTAAACGTAAACTGTCTAAAACAGTAATGCCTGATGCATATAACAGTGCAAAAAAGGTGGCAAAACGTGCCAAAATGATTTTTTCTAAAATAGGGCCAATCACCCAGACTTTTAATTTAATTCGGTCAAAGATAAAACGTACCCTATAGCTGAAATGCAGCAGTAATTTTAAGACGGTTATCACAACGAATGGCATTCCTAAAACCACATACCAATAATCAACAAAGAAATTAGAAATAATCACCAACATTTTAGTATGAGTGGGTAGTTCTACGCCCATAGAATCAAAAAATTGAATCAATTCGGGTACAAGATAAACCATGAGAAAGAAAGTCACCAAAAAAATTGCAATGCCCATAAAGGCAGGATACATCAACAGTTTTTTAGTTTTAGACACCAGTTCATCTTGCCATTTTAATGTCTCGCTCAAATGCTCAAACACCACATTGAGCTTACCACTTTGCTCGCCTGCGAGTACCAAACTCATCATAACTTGATTAAAGACATCTGGGTAATGTGCCATGGCTTCCGACAGATTTTCACCGCCTTGGATATGCTCAATTAAACTTGAAACCACTTCACGAAATCGGGATTGTGGCAGGGTATCGCGTAAATCTTCCAAGCTCTCAACAATCGGTACACCTGCACGTATCAATTGTTCCATATGAAAGCAGAAAGTAATCAGCTCTTGCCGTGTGACTTTACCAAGGCGTTTTGAGCGAGATCTACGGGCTTTGTAATGAATTAAATCCAGCCCCATCCGTTCTAAGCGGGATTCTAAATCATTAATATTATTGGCAGTCACTTGACCTTGAATCAAACGGCCACGACTGTCCATCGCCTTGTAGGAATATTGTTGAGACATGAATAACGTGCCATTTCTGGGTAAATTTTAGTAGTATAACCTACTCTTATCCACTCTAGGCCTCTACCTTGTTAGGCTATGCGTTTAACCACTAATAAAGTAATATCATCAAAGGGTTGTTGTTTACCCATATATTGATACACACTGCTTACAACAGCATTTTTAATTGATTCCACTTCTTGATGCCAGTGTTCTCGAATCACATGACATAGACGTTCTAAGCCATATAATTCATTACTTGGGCTAAAAGCTTCGGTGATACCATCCGTATATAAAACAAGCCCATCACCTATATCCAACTTGGCAGTAATACAATTGAGATATTCTTGAATATCAGGTTGCAAACCAACCATAAATCCTAAATCAAATGTATCAATGCGTTCAATACTACTGTCTTTGCGTACAATCAATGTTTCCTCATGTTGGCCAGTTAAATACAATGTCCCATTATAATAATCCGCAAGTGTCAGCGTTAGGTTTTTATCAGAACGCATCCGTTGTACATTATCAAACAATGCTCGATTAATAATGGATACCATGTGTTTAGGTGTTTCTAGCTCTTTCGCAATGAGTGTTAAAATTCTAACGGACATTTGCACCATCAACATAATCATTCCGCTTTCCAAACCATGCCCTGTGACATCACCAATTCCAATAGTAGTATGCCCCTCATGATTCAATACATCGTAGTAATCACCACCGATTTCCTTGGCAGGCTCCATAAAGCTGGCAATATCTAATTGGTCTATCTGTTTAAGTTCCTCAGGCTGGGGCAAGATCATTTGCTGTAAACGGCGAGTCACATCTAACTCTGCACTCATTCGAATATTTTCCGATTTGAGCTGTTCATTGAGTTGTTGAATTTTTTCATTGGCTTGGCTTAGTTCGACTGTTCGCTCACAAATACGTAACTCTAAATTTGCATTTAAGTCGTTTAACCTATCTTCTGCCAATTTGCGAGCATGGGTCATCTCTAAAAAGGCCGTAGTCATTTGAGATAATTCATCATTGCCCTGAATGTGTAGTTTTGTATCATATTGACCTTGTGCAAAACATTTCATCGCAATAAGTAGCTTACTAATACCACTAGTTATACTACGGGTAATTACAATAGCTATGATGGAGGAAAGTGCGACTAATACAATAATAATTAAAGCAATAGAATCTGAAAACTGTTGCAGTATTGAGGTCAAATGCTTGTAAGACTCTTTGGTTATACGATGAGACAACGCAATCAAATTCTGGGAGTTCACTAACACTTGATTTAACATAC
The DNA here is from genome assembly GCA_025800385.1 of Candidatus Albibeggiatoa sp. nov. NOAA. Classification (GTDB taxonomy): domain Bacteria; phylum Pseudomonadota; class Gammaproteobacteria; order Beggiatoales; family Beggiatoaceae; genus Albibeggiatoa. Next base: position 90,793 of record JAOXRS010000136.1, on the reverse strand, counting down.
GCTGTTCTAAAATACGGCAAAGCTGACTGGCGGAAGCTGTATTTTTAACCTTTTGATAACATTCTGTTGTTTTCTGCAATAATTTATCAAAAGCGTGTTTTAAACCTTTATATTGACTATATGCTTGATGCAATTCTTGCTCAGATAATAGCGGATTTAAGCCTAAAAAAAGTTGTCCTAGTTTGTCATAACTGGTATTCCACTGTTGTAAAATACGTTCTTCTCGTTGAAATAAATACTCATAGGTTAATATATTGAGTTGGTTTGTCACTGAATATAGTTGATTAGCTGTCTCATATTGGGAGGCATGATCAGATATGATTTTTTTCTCTAGCACTATCAATGTGATAATAATAAAAATAGATATAATTCCAAATAAAACAATGAGATGTAGTTTTGAACGAATTGTCATAATGCCTCCCTTAATCATAACCGTTAGAGTTTTATAATTATGCTAGTCATTTTAAACAGCAGGCATAAATAGTTAATAAATCAATGAATAATGCTAATAGATGTAGGTCTGATTTTCTTTAAAGCAGTGAAACTAATACGCTGTAGATAATTTGGTGATTGAGTTGCTGTAATAAAATTTGATTGGATTGCCCAACGTGCTTCTTCTTCCAAACTGGTCAGCAAAGCTTGATTTAATGAAATACTGAAATTGAAATTATCCCAGTCATTACTGACACGATTCACAGGTAATTCTCTTAACTTGGCAATGATAGCAATAGCTTGTTCAGGATGTTGTTTGACAAACATTTCTGCTTTAATCAATGCTTGCAAAATGGCTTCAACAATATGATTATCTACATTAACAAATTGTTGGCTGCCAATTAAGTTAAACGTTTTTGTGTAGATACCGGGGGCTTCGAAAATGATGGTTTTATTAGGCAAACCCTCTTTAGCTTGTTGTAAAAAAGGTTCTCGCATAGAAAATGCATCAATTTCACCATCAATCAATGCTTGAGGTAGGGCTTTACCTTTCATATAACTAATGTTCAGTTCATCACTCGTAATATAATGATGAGTTAGGAAACTACTAAGGAAAAAATGTACCGCAGAGGCTTTTTGGGTTGCTACATTTTTCCCTTTTAAATCCTCAGGCTTGGTAATACCTCTATCAGTTCGTGCAATAATTTTAGCCTCATTATCAGCACTCCCTAGCGTCGAAAATAAAAATAAATCCTCGTGTTCAAAGCTCTTAAAGACAAAAGGGGCTTCAGCTGTCGTGGCTAAATCAACTTCTCCATTAAGAAAAGCATTTAAAGCAACCTTGCCACTTGGATAGGGTTTCAGTTCAACATTGACACCTGCTTGTTTGAAGTATTGCTGGTTATCTGCAATCCATACCAAGCTATTAATCAGATCAATTGCCGCACCAATCGTAATTGAAGGAACTGTATGTGTATGCCCATCTGTTTTTTTAAAAGAAGTCGGTGTTGGATAGAATATTGTAATAAGAGCCAATAAAATGATGATAGATAAAATCGAGATGACATAATACCGCTTACTCATTGTTTAACCCTCCCCCGTGATAAGGATAAATATTGAGTGATTCGTAGATTATGTTTTAAGCAAAAAAGTTATTTTTTAGTAAAATTTGTTGACTATATTGGTTAAGTATTACAGATTTATGGGCACTGTCTAGCAAAGGGAAGGTATTAAATTTTGATTTATGTAACTTGCTTTGCATAACTATACTTTCTTTAAAATACAGCGAAATATCAGTTATTAATAAAACACTTTCATGCTTATATAAATCATATAAAAAGCATCTTAAAAAATGAGGAATACGATACTTTAAACATACAAAAGTAGCCAACAAATACCTCTATATTTTCCAATGTGATTAAATATTGAAAATCTTTATTTCTCAAAATGGGTATCAAGCCTCTTATCCACATAATAGCTATAAACAATTATTCTTTTGGTGTTGGTTCATGTAACATATTAAGGTTATGGTGTTCAGCACTATCATAGGAATAAGCGAAGTATGGATAAATTAAGCGATAAATCACTACGTCGTTGTGTCAAGTTACTGGGTAACATTTTAGGTAAGGTACTTTTAGAACGCGCTGATGGCCAAATTTACGCCAATATTGAAACCTTGCGCAAAGGCTACCTCTCTTTAATCGAAGAAGAAGACCCAGCTAAAAGGCGGCAACTGCAACGCCTTATCCAAGCTTTATCTCCTGAAACCATTACCGAAGTCATTCGTGCTTTTAATATTTATTTCAGCTTAATCAATATCGCTGATGAATTGCACCGCCACTTGCGCCGTGTACGTCAAATCCATATGGGTGGCAAACTATGGGAAGGTTCGTTTAACAACACCATGCGTGACTTTTTAGCTGAAGGGGTTACGCCTGAGCAAATCCAAGAGATTTTTAATCAAATGGTGTATTACCCTGTGATGACGGCACACCCAACTGAAGCCCGTCGCCGCGCGGTTATGAATGCTTTACGCCGTATTTTTGTGACTGCAGAACGTTTGAGTCAACGCCGATTGAGTCGCATAGAGCGTGCAGAATTAGAAGCAGAGCTAGAAGCCCAAATTCATATTCTATGGCGTACCGATGAAGTCCGAATGCATAAGCTGAACGTTGAAGATGAAATCAATAATGGTTTGCACTATTTCCGCGAAAGCCTATTCAAAGCTGTGCCGCGTGCTTATCGCGCTGTTGAACGTAGTGTTAAACGTACATTTGGCAATGAAAGACCTATTAATATGACTGTGCCAAGCTTCTTGCGTTTCGGCTCGTGGATTGGGGGGGATCGTGATGGCAACCCTTTCGTCAAGCCTGAAATCACGGAAAAAGCCCTGCGAATGCACACCCAAGAAGTCTTACAAGAGTATTGTCAACGGGTCAATGAATTAACAGGAATTTTGACTCACAGTTCTACTTTGTGCCAACCCAGTGACGACTTTCAAGCTAGTCTCGCTCAAGATATTCAAATGTGTAACGACAGTGAGTGCGATACATTTGCGCGTTTAGAACATGAGCCATATCGGCGCAAACTCAACATGATGCTGACACGTTTACAAAATAACCTTGAAGCCGCTCGTGCTCACTTAAGTGGTGAAAAAACCGGCTTATTATTGGCAGAAAAGCAAAGACGTGGTTATGCCAATGAACAAGCTTTCTATCAAGATTTATTGATTATGCGTGATTCCTTAATTAGTCATGGTGATAAGCAAGTCGCAGATGGCAAATTAAAAGATTTAATCCGTTTAGTTGAAACATTTGGTTTTTATTTGGTGAAGTTGGATATTCGTCAAGAGTCCACACGCCATACGGATGCAGTGGCCGAATTATTCAAATTACACGACATTGATTACAACGCATTGAATGAAACTGAACGCTGTGAATTATTAAGCAAAACACTGAAAAAACAAAGCAAGTTTGACGTTGGCGAAACTGAATTGTCTGCAGCAACTGCAGAAACCTTAGCCGTTTTCCAAGTTATGTACAAAATGCAACGTGAAATCAGTATGGAAGCATTTGGCAGCTATGTGATTTCCATGACGCATACCGCCAGCCATGTGTTAGAAGTGATGACTTTGGCTATGCAACACGATTTAGTCGGCAAACAAGATGAACAGTGGTTTTGCCATATCATGGTCGCGCCATTGTTTGAAACCATTGATGACTTGGCACATATCGATGCGGTATTAGCGGAATTATTAAAAAATAAAACCTATCGCCACTTACTACTAGCGTCAGGCAATACCCAAGAGGTGATGCTGGGTTATTCAGATTCATGTAAAGATGGGGGTATTATCGCTTCCGCATGGTTATTGTACGAAGCCCAGAAAAAAGTCACTTCTTTATTAAAGCAACATGGAGTGGAAAGCCGCTTATTCCATGGTCGTGGTGGTAGTGTGGGACGTGGTGGCGGGCCTACTTATGATGCGATTGCCTCACAGCCATTTGGTACAGTCGATGGACAAATCAAATTCACTGAACAGGGTGAAGTACTGGCGTATAAATTCAGTAACCCTGAAACCGCAACGTATGAACTCACTGTTGGCGCAGCGGGTTTACTCAAAGCGTCTAGTTATTCAATTACCCAAGACCAAAATGGTGAAAAAGACAAATATTGCGATATTATGCGTGAATTGGCTCAATATGGTGAGAAGCATTACCGTGAGTTGACCGATCATACAGAAGGTTTTATGCAGTATTTTTATGAAACCACCCCTGTGTCTGAAATTGGTTTGATGAATATTGGTTCTCGTCCTGCGCGCCGTCAACAAGATAATCCTTCTAAATATTCAATTCGTGCGATTCCTTGGGTGTTTGGTTGGTCGCAATCTCGTCACACTTTACCTGCTTGGTATGGTCTGGGCGCGGCATTTGAGCAATTTTGCAGTCAAGATGAGGCAAATTTAGCCAAATTGCAGAAAATGTATAAAAAATGGTCGTTCTTTAAAGTCTTGCTCAGTAATATCCAAATGGGTTTGTACAAAGCCGATATGTCGATTATGAAAGAATACGCAGCATTGGCCACAAATGTACAACAAGCGCAATATATTTACGATATGGTAAACGAAGAATATGAGCGCACAGTAAAATACATTTTAGCTATTAGCCAAACCAGTGAGTTATTAGAAGAAAACCCTTTGTTATCTCTATCATTGGAACGTCGTCGGGCTTATATTGATCCGTTAAATGCAATTCAAGTGCGTTTGTTAAAAGAGTATCGTCAACAAATCAATGTAGATGCAGATGAGGAATTTGACGAAGATGAAGCCCAACGCTGGCTAAGTCCTTTATTACGTAGTATCAATGCGATTTCTGCAGGAATGCGTAATACAGGTTAGGTTGAATAGAAAAGCCTTCTCAAATCATATAGGGAAGGCTCTATTAAATGACCTCATCAATCATAATTCCTACCATTTTTTTGTGTTATTAGCATAGTCATTCCTATCTAAAAAAACCAAATAAATGGTGTTTTTTCTTTTTAATAGACCCATGTTCTTCAGTCGCTGCAGTATTTTCAGAATTGCTTTGACTACTAAATGCTTCAGCAAGAATATTGACAGTGTAACTATCCAGTTCATGTGGGTTAAAGCTTCGGACACCTGTTTGTCTTAAAATTTTATCAACCACAGTAGAGCAACGAACATATTTCATACTCCACTCTTCAAATAAACGATCACCCACTTCTTTAAATTCTAGTAACTCCACTTCTGTATGACGTGGGTCTTCCAGAATATGATTGTATATCTGATTAACATTTTTTCTAGGCCCTTCTAAACACTGGAAAAAATAACCATTACCTAAAAACAATACACCTGTAACATCTAAAGGAGGGTTATTGTGACGACATGACTCTAAAATACCGCCCAACTCCATTGGTGTATAAGTGTCAGTTGCTGAACTTGCGTAGTATAAACGTGAAAGATATGATTCTGACATGACTGAACCCTCAAATAATACATTTATAAATTGTTTTTTTTAGATTCTAAAAAAAGAATGCTCTCTTTAATAAACTGCTAAAAGAACGGAATGTAAACTACAAAATGATTAAGTAAAAAATAAGCACACCATCAGTAGCGATGCGGAAAAGCATAAGGGTATATATATCTGGTTTCTGTTCTAGCCATAGTGTTTCTGGCTGCTTTATCTTTTGATTTACCAGCAATCAGTTTTAGCTCTTTACCAACTTTGGCCATATTGCCATTTAAGTGATATAACTCAGCTTCAATGGATTTTAAAGCAGGTGATATATCTGGAAACTCAATTGGGGCTTGGGATAAAAAAGACTTAGGATAAGTGTGAGAAACTTGAATGGGCGTATGTTGTAGTGCGGCTAGCTTTTCAGTTGCAGTACTAAACTGTTGATTAAGCACTTGCATTTGAGCTGACATGCTTTGTGTGTACAACATCATGGCATAAACAATAGTAATAAGTAATAGAACAAGTAAAAATAATCCTCCCATTGAGAGACGTAGCCAGTAGTTAGTCCGCTGTTCAACTCGCATACTAAATTGCTCACGCCTTTTTGCAGCATCATTAAATTCAGTCATGGCAATACGATAGTCACGAGAAATTTTGCCAACGGCTTGGCTCATCTCTGCCATGTCTCTAAATTGCTCGCTCATAAATACCTCCCCAGTGTTTAATCGCAAAGCAGTTACATAAATACCAACTGATTTAATCAGATAAAGACATAGTTAAGGGCATAATTTTATCTATCAATCCTTAATGCTTAAATAAAGTTATAAGGTGTTTTTTTATAGATAAATGGTGTTTTTGTGATGATTCTAACAAAAAAATTGCTTTTAAAATATATGGTTATATTGTATCGATAAATTAATCATTAGATTAAGCCTAAATAGAAATAAAAAGCCGCTATATTGGCATCATTTATTTTATTTAGCATTTTTGACAAAATATTTTGTTCAATACAAAGCGTTATCAGCATAAAATATCTTGTTGTGCCATTTCGAACCACGTAAAATAATATATCAATGATCACATTACGATGGAGACGACATTGAAATATCCCGCTTTATTGGCTTTAGCAGATGGCAGTTTGTTTCACGGATATTCGATTGGGGTAGCTGGACAAAGTGTGGGAGAAGTAGTTTTTAATACAGCAATTACTGGCTATCAAGAAATTCTCACCGACCCCTCTTATCATAAGCAACTGGTAACATTGACTTATCCACATATTGGTAATGTCGGTGTCAACAAAGAGGATGTTGAATCTACGCAAGTATTTGCTGCAGGTTTGATTATTCGAGACTTACCTTTATTGGATAGTAACTGGCGTTCAGAGCAACCTTTAGAAGACTATCTGCGTGATAACAAGGTGGTTGGTATTGCTGGTATTGATACCCGTCGTTTAACTCGTATTTTACGTGAGAAAGGGGCGCAAAGTGGTTGTTTAGTAGCGGGAGAGAATATTGATCCTCAAGCAGCAATCCAAGCAGCACAAGCATTCAGTGGCTTAAAAGGTATGGACTTGGCGCAAGAAGTCACAACCAAGGATAGCTATGAATGGCAACAAGGCGTGTGGCAATTAGATCAGCCTATGAATCAAACAGAAGGTAAATATCACGTAGTTGCTTATGACTTTGGTGTTAAGCACAATATTTTACGGATGCTTGCAGAACGTGGTTGCAAAGTGACAGTTGTTCCAGCAAAAACCCCTGCGAAAGATGTACTTGCACAAAACCCAGACGGTATTTTCTTATCTAATGGCCCTGGTGATCCTGAACCTTGTGATTATGCGATTGATGCGATTAAAGAGGTTTTAGAAGCAGGCGTGCCAACATTTGGTATTTGCTTAGGTCATCAATTATTAGGTTTAGCCAGCGGTGCGAAAAGCTCAAAAATGAAGTTTGGTCATCATGGTGCAAACCATCCTGTACAAGACCTAGAAAATAAACAAGTGATGATTACCAGTCAAAACCATGGTTTCGCTTTAGATGAGGATAGTTTACCTAGCTGTCTAAAAGCAACACATCGTTCATTGTTTGATAAATCTTTACAAGGTATTGAGCGCACGGACAAGCCTGCATTTAGTTTCCAAGGTCATCCAGAAGCCAGCCCTGGCCCGCATGATGTTGCGCCTTTATTTGATAAATTTATCCAAATGATGGCAGCATAGTGATTTAAAAATCAAGAGAGTGAGCAACCACGAGTATATTTTAGCGTTGCTCTTTCTTGGCTGTTAAAATAGATATTTCACCGAAAATACAAATGTACGCAAAGGCTGAGGCTGGGCATCAAAAGAAGTGTCTAAACTCGATCCGCCTGCATGATAGTAGTGTGTATTGAACACATTATAAATATCAACTGCGGTCGATAACTGTTCATTGATTTTATAGCCTGCATGTAAATTAGCCACCACATACCCCGGACTATCAACTTGTGTCCCTTCTTCATCAAATCTAAATAATTTAGTACGCTCAACAAGATATAATTTAGGTGTAATAAACCATTTATTTAAATAACTGAGAGTCGCGCCTAACTTAAGTTTATGCCTTGGTAAATAGGGGGCTTTAAAGTTTCCGCCATTGGGCAGACTGATATAACTATTGGATAAGCTATAATTCCCCCAAATGTCCAATTTATACTCATCCATCACTTCTGTGCTGTAAGTGACATTCCAATCTAAGCCGTAATAATGCGCCGTTCCTACATTGCCACTTCTTTCTGTATTTAATAAATGTGCACCTTGTAAGAATTGTGTCGGCGTTGAATCTGTTGTGCTCATAATAAAATCTTCAACATCCATACGGTACACGTTTACAATTGATTCCCAAGTATTATTAGGTTTATGGATGATACTGAATTCATAATTGCGGGCTTTTTCCGTGTCTAAACCTTCATTCGGCACATGATAGAAATAACTTAGATATTCACCGCGTTCATTTTGTTGGCCTGAAAATGAGCCGAAATGGGATAAGCTTTCCGCAGGATAAGGAGCACGAGAAGATTCACCATAAAAGAACTTGATATTGGTTGTATCACTCCATTTATAAACCAAACCAAAACGTGGGTTAATGGTTGAGTCATAACGAGAATTATAGTCATACCGCAAACCCATAATCGTTGAGATTTTATCTGTCCAACCTGAATGTGCTTGTACGTAAACCGCGTAATTATTATATTTTACATCGTTAATATTGATCGGTAAGTCTGTGCCATCATAGTAAAAATTTTGTGCATACAATGGTTTATCAATATCAAACCGTCGAGGTAAATCTGGTGTTTGTGGAATAGACTGCAACTCTTCAAATACCAAACCACTGACAATGGTGTGTTTTGCACTGTAGTCGTACACAAACAATTGCTCAGCACTGAGCTTGCTGCCATCAGCATATCGATAGGCATCACGATAATCACTGAAAATGTTGCGATATTTTGATTCAGGGTCTAATTCATAGTTGGAATAGGAAAGTAAGGTTTCTGATGAAAGTTTATCGCTAATGTCGAATAAAAATTGACCATAAAGGGTATCAATCTGTGTTGTCCAAAAAGAACTACCATCATAAATTGTGTGATTAGGTCGTTCTGCAACATTGGTTAAATGGCGGAAAAAAGAGCGGTTAAAGCCTAAGATAAAATTGTCCTGAATATTCATCTTAGCAAACAGGCTATAACTCCGTTGTGATGCAGTATAGCTTTCACGTTGCTCCGCAGGAATAACGACATCACCAGCAAAGTTGGTTAAATCGCCAAAATCATAAACGCTGGGATATTCTGCAGCTAGACTGGTGTTACCATCGGATTGAAAATGTCCACCTGCTGTCACGCGTAATTTTTCAGTAATTTGCTTGCCTGTTAAGAAGCTGGAATAACGATAGCCATCTGTACCTAATGAGGCAGAAACATTAAACCCATCAATGTCATTTGCATCTTCGGTAATAATATTAATAATGCCTGTAAACCCATCAGAGCCATAATATAAAGCCGCCCCCGGCCCGTAGACAATTTCTACCCGTTTAGCATGATAGAGAGGGAAATTATCAGCGATAGGAATGGTATCACCTGTGGGGGAGTCTATGCGGATACCATCTTGTAATATCAGGAATTTTTCATGACCACGGAAATGAATAGAATGATAACGTTCACTGTCATTAAAACGTTGAATATCTACACTGGGCAAATCTTGCAACAAATCAGCTAAATTTACATAGCGGCGTTGCTCAATTTGCTGCTTAGTGACAACCATGATATTCGCAGGTGTTTCAGTAATTTTTTCTTCACGACGAGAAGCGGTTGTGACGGTCATGATAGGGACATCAAACAACTCTTCTAAAGATAAGTGCATCAGCAAACGCATTTTTGCAACATCATCACCATTTTGTAATTCTGTTGCAGTTAGTGAGTTTAAGCTGAAAACACAAAGCAAAGTAGTCAGTAAGCGAGTATACATTGTGGTTGTGGTCAGTGTGCCATACTGGAAAGTCAGCCAGTATCAGCTTGTTATAAAATTATTATTTGATGCGTCTACCATTATCGTACTCTACCGCTTGGGTATCGCCTGAAGATGAAATTAACACGCCTTTACCAATTCGTCTACCACTTTTAAATTGGCCTTCATAGCGGTCTCCGCCCCCGTTGACATAAATACCTTTGCCTGTACGTTCTCCGTTTACAAATTCACCTTCATAATATTCGCCATCAATCCAAGTTAGGCGGCCATAGCCTTGTATTTTGTTTTCAATAAAGCCACCTTCATAACGATTACCATTTGACCAAGTGTAAACGCCGCTTTCATCATTACGTTTGTTTTCTATATATGTGCCTTCATAACGGTCACCGTTTGCCCATGTATAAATGCCAAAGCCATCACGTTTGCCATCAATAAATTCACCTTCATAATGGTCATTATTTGACCAAGTATAAGTACCACGGCCTGTTCTACGGTTGTTAAAATATTCTCCTTGATAATTATCACCATTTCTCCAAGTGACACTATATTCACCCTCTAAACTCATTGGGGCTGTTGTTTTAGGCGGGGTTAATTTGGGAGACATTTTTGCAATCGCTGCTGGTGCAATTGCTTTTGGTTGGGCTAATTGAGTTGGGGCTTTAGGAATCGGATTACGGGTGATTTTACCTTCTCCACGTTGGCCTTCTAAGAATTCACCTTTGAAGACATCACCATTTGCCCACGTATATACACCTTCTTCGCCATCACGTAAGTTGTTTAAATAGTAACCTTCATAAGTGTCACCATTTGCCCAAGTGTATTTACCGAAACCGTCTAAGTTACCTTCAAAAAAGTCACCTTCATAAGTATCGCCATTCAACCATGTATATATGCCACGACCTGTTCTTGTATTACCTTCGTATTCGCCTGTGTAGCGATCACCATTAGAGAAGACAACTGTTTTTGTCACAACATCATCTTCAGCGAGTGTATAAAGAGGGTGGGTGCATAAGCATAAGATAGTAAAGATTTTAAATAAAATGCCTTGACCACGCATGAAAATACTCCCTTGTGTTATTTTTTAATGCCAGTTTTTCCGACTAAATTATGTGAAATTTGAAGGCTTGAGGGTTGTCAAATTGAATCAATACATCCTGCTTTGCCCACTAGCATAGACCTGATTGAGGGTTTTTGTCTACTACTGGATGGCTAATCGGTTGCTTGTATTGCATTATAGAGGGATTGCATACAGTGACCAAGTAGAAACTATCTTTTTTCCACATATTGATTGTTTAAAGTTTCAGCTATATCGAAGGTCTATATTCAGCCAAAATCATTGAGACGTTATATTTCTTGCAGGGCAATTGTGCTGGGATGAGTTGTATTGATTTGCCGTTTAGTTACGTATTCATCTCACTTGAATATTTTCACTTAACGATTTAAAACAGGTTATACTAAATTACACTAGGTTTAGCTTGAAAATAAAGGATTTTATCTATGAGGATGTTAGCATTTTGCAGCATATTGCTGTTTAGTTCCGTCACAATTGCAGATGTTGATTTAACCAAAGCTTATATTATTCCAGATGGTACAACAAATCCCAGCGAGTTGGTGATTGGTGGTGTTGAAACCCGTAATGGAGACAATGTATTAGTTGAAGATTTTTTACTTAATTTCTCAATCAATCCAGATGATAATGCGCAACAGGTGAATTTAATTGGCACAAGACAAGCCGTTGATGTGGACTTGTTACAACAGCGTTTGCGTGGCACAAAGTGGGTTGGTGAATATGATAGTGGACAAACTGTGTACTTAAGCCGTTTTACTTTTAAAACAATTCAAAATGGCTTTGTTGTTGGTGAAATGGAGCACAAAACAGCCGAGCCAGAACCGAGTAAGAAATTGGTAGTGCAAGTATTAGGCGAAATTAAAACCCAATTTTTAGTCGATTTAGATATTGATGACCCTGACAATGAATTGACTTGGGTTGATTCAACGGAAGTCGGAGATGATACATTTTACCCAGAGTCTTATGTTCGACACTTAATCCGTTTACGTCGGGGCAATAGTATTGAAACGATTCACCCTGGGCGCGGTTGGGGGCGGTTCAATGTATATGATTTAGCATTGGAAAATGGTGAGTTACGCGGCAGTATTTATGTGCCAGCAGAAAACTATCGTAGTCCAGATACATTCGGTAATGGTGTGATGACTTTACGTGAAGAAGTACCGCTTCCTGAAGTCAGAGACGACAATGTATTTGAATAAAACGCTTAATATAAGTGTTAAAACAGGTGCTGTGATACTTTCGTGATATTGTGATAAGCCTATAATACTGATATAACGATAATGGTATTTATGGCTCGCTATATGCCAGTGTAGCAACGACAATATTTTTCATGAGTTTCTAGGAGGAATGATGCGTTATTGGATTTTTGCTTTATTAGCTCTATTTGCCAGCAGCAGTTTTGCGGCAGTTAGCCCTTGCTACTACAAGGTTACGAATGTTGAACAAGATGACATGTTATGGATTCGTTCAGGGCCTAATGTGAAATATCAGCGTATTGGTGCAATTCCTCCTTCTGCAACCGAAATTCTAGCCACAGGTGTCGATATTAACGTGGATGACACTTATTGGCTGCCTGTGCGTTATCAAGGGATTTATGGGTGGGTGAACCGTGATTTTTTAGTTGAAGATTGTCGTTGTGCTTATCAAGTTGAAGGTGTAAAAACAGATGATCAACTGTGGGTACGAGCAGGCCCTAGCGTGAAATATAAAAAAGTGGGTTCGATTCCACATAATGGTAATGGCATTCAAGTGACAGGTATGACTGTACACGTACAAAATGACATCTGGGCAACGATACGTTATAACAAAATCGAAGGCTGGGTGAACTTGCACTATATTACTAAACAATGTGATTTAGTGACGCTGTCACAATGTGATTATAAAGTGGTTAACGTCAAGGCTGATGATAGCTTGAATATGCGTTTTGGCCCTAGTACTAAATACGAAAAAGTGCTTGCAATTCCTGCAGATGCAAGTAACATCCAATTGATGGGTGAGGGTATAAAAGTAGGTAAAACCACTTGGATACCAATTCAATATGCAGATAAAACAGGCTGGGTTAATCAGCATTATGTGCAGAAAAATTGTCAAACACCTAGTGTTCTAAAACAGTAATCTTAAAACTGGGGATATTCTTGCTTTCCTTGTTTTGGACAGCCTTAATCGCGTAGGTTTAATTTATGAAATGGCAACGCTTTATTTTAGTTTTTATACTTAATTCTTTGGCATTCTCAGCACATGCCGTAGGCTTACTTAACCAAACGGTTGACAAAGCCTTAAAAGCACAGTGCTTAGACCACAGCCAAACAGCCGTGAGTATTGTATCGATTCCAAAGGGAGAGCAGGTTTATAGTTACAATCCCAGTACACCTTTATTACCCGCATCAACTTTAAAAGTGGTGACCACTGCAGCGTCACTGAATTATCTAGGCCCTGAGTTTCGCTTCCACACCAAAATTTATCATACAGGCCAGAGGACGGGCAGTACAATTAATGGTGATTTGGTGATTAAAGGTGGGGGAGATCCGAAGTTAAGTGCAGAAAATTTATGGCGTATTGCTGAACAGTTAAAAGACAGCGGTGTTGATTTAGTGACAGGTAATTTGATTTATGACATTTCATTTTTTGATAGTTTAGATAAAGCCCCAGCTTGGGAAGAAGTACGCAGCCAACGTGCTTATGATGCAAAACTATGTGCCTTGTCTTTAAATTTTAATACCATCACCGTCCACGCTTTACCCACTATCCCCGGTCAACCGCTTAAAGTTTGGTTAGAACCTGCTCCCCGTTACATTCAAGTCATTAACAATACTCGCACAACGTCGAATAGTAAAAATACCATTTCTGCAAAACGGGGTATTACCGAAGATGGACAGACTTATATTAAAGTTGTGGGTCGCTTATCTCATAAGGCTTCAGAGAAAAGTATTCGCTTAAATGTACTGAACCCACCACGTTATGCGGTTGAAAGTTTCCGTAGTATTTTAGCTGAGACAGGGATTCATATTGCTGGGCAAACAGTGCGTACCACCATTCCACGCAATGCAAAATTATTGTATACACACTCTTCAGAGCCGTTGTCTTTGATCTTGAAAGAGTTGAATACATTTTCAAATAACTTCATTGCTGAACAAATTATCAAAACCATGGCAGCAAAAGAAGTGGGTAAACCGGGTAGTCATGCGGATGGCTTACAATTGGTCGCAACGTTTTTACGCGATTCTGGAGTACAAACTCGGGGCTTGATTTTAGCCGATGGTTCAGGTTTATCACGCCGCAATCGTTTTACCGCACAGGCAATGACCGATTTATTGACAGATATTTATCCACGGTTTGATATTGGCCCAGACTTCTTGGCTTCGTTGCGGGTGATGGGGGCAAATGGCGTACATTCTAAACGTTTAGCCAACTCACCAGCCAAGGCGAAAATTCGCGCTAAAACAGGTACGTTAAGAAAAGTCAGTACGTTAACTGGTTATGTACCCAGTCAGACAGGTGATTTATATGCTTATGCGTTGTTTTTAAACAATAATCGTTGTGGCTATCGCGGCGCAGATAAAATTGAAGATAAGATTGTAAATGCAATTTACCAATATGGTGGCCGTTCGATGTACAGTGCCAACCGTTCTCCATCTACAAACCGTATGCAATAGCTTTTCTAAAAATGGATACTGCCAAACATATTGATTGTGCAGTATCCCATTTATTTCAAATCAATTCGGTGACTGCATAATTGCAATTTGTTCTGTTGTCATCAACTCACTTTGTAAAAATGAACCGTGGATACGTTGGTGTAACATATCGGGTGTGACCAAAACCACGCCATCATCAGTGACAAAATAACGCCGTCTATCTTCTTCAATATCTTCCCCAATCACGGTATGTGGTGGAATCATACACCCTTTATCAATCACAGCTTTTTTAATTCGACAATGGCGGCCAATATCCACATTTGGCAATACAACACATTCTTCTAGCTGAGCGTAGGAATTGACTTTCACATTGGAAAATAAAAGTGACCGCTTTAAGGATGCGCCAGAAATTAAGCAACCACCCGATACCATCGAATCTACAGCCATGCCTCGGCGATCTTCATCGTCAAATAAAAATTTTGCAGGTGGCAATTGTTCTTGATATGTCCAAATCGGCCATTCTTTATCATACATATTCAAATCAGGTGTCAGTGAGACTAAATCAATATTCGCTGACCAAAACGCATCCACTGTGCCCACATCGCGCCAATAGGCTTGTTGATTTTTACTTTCATCGCGGAATGGATAAGCAAACACACGGTATTTATCAATGATATTCGGGATAATGTCTTTACCAAAATCATGGGTGGAATTCGGCGTGACAGAATCTTTACAAAGCTGTTCGTATAAGAATTGGGTGTTAAATACATAAATACCCATGGAAGCCAGTGCAGTATTAGGCTTATTTGGCATCGGCTTAGGATTATCAGGTTTTTCTGCGAATTCCGTTACTTGTAAGTTTTCATCCGTGCCCATCACGCCAAAACCTTTTGCGGTTTCTAAATCAACTTCGATGCAACTGACAGTCATATCGGCTTGATTTTCAACGTGGTACGCAATCATAGGCCCATAGTCCATTTTATAAATATGATCGCCTGCTAAAATCAATACATATTCGGAAGGATGGCTGCGTAAAATATCTAAATTTTGATATACCGCATCGGCCGTACCTTCGTACCATGAATGCTCATCTAAGCGTTGTTGTGCAGGCATTAATTCTACAAATTCGCAAAATTCACCGCGTAAAAATCCCCAACCTTTTTGGATATGTTCAATTAAAGAATGGGCTTTATATTGCGTTAATACACCAATGCGGCGCACGCCTGAATTCATGCAGTTGGATAAAGGGAAATCAATAATACGAAATTTACCACCGAAGGGAACAGCAGGCTTTGCACGCCAATCAGTCAATTGTTTTAAACGTGAGCCTCGCCCACCAGCAAGAATTAGTGCCAAGGTTTTTTGGGTGAGCCGACTGACATAACGGGATTGGGGTGAAGCATCCATTGATATGTTCCTCCAAAAAAGTGTAGGTTCATGTTGTGATCGGATGACCTACAGTTATTATTGTTTATTTAGCCTGAAAATAGCGCATGTATTACCATAAATCAGGGCAAATAATGACTATCCCATCTTACCGCGTTTTATCACAAAAGTATTATCAAACTTATTTAATCGGTATATTTTGGGTCAATAATGCAGAATGACGACTAAAGAGCAATCCGTGTATAATAACCCAATATGATAACTAAACTTATGTTGCTTGATTATGAAACGGCTGATTTATATTAGTAGAATGACAGAAAGTGTATCTTCTACTGATTTACACAAGATAGGTGAGACCTCTCAACGTAACAACCGAGAGTTAGAAATCACTGGGGTACTACTATATTTAAATGGTTTGTTTTTCCAAATATTAGAAGGCAATGAAGAGAGAATAGATAACTTATACACAAAGATTTTAATTGATAATCGGCACAAAGATATTATGTGCTTACAGTCTGAAGAAAATATTAGTGCTCGTTTATTTCCAGACTGGGATATGCAAGTTATTAACTTAGAAGAAAATGAAGATATTTTTATCCGACCACTCAAAAGCCTATTACAAGCCCTAAGCAGTTCACACCATATTTTAGAAAAATACACTCAACATGTTGTTGTTCGAGCACTCAACCAAGGCCAAAACCCATTACTCCTTAAACCCCGTAATCAGCATAAATTTGTATTATTTGCAGACATTTTTGGTTTTTCCACATTTACCGAAAAGTTACCACCACAAGAATTAGTCGATTTAGTCAATGAATATTTTAATCTAACCTCACGTGCAATTGCTGAACGAGGTGGGAGCATCCTGAAATATATGGGAGATTGTGTGATGGCTTCGTTTGAGCAAGATCAAGCTGACGAAGTTATGCAGGCTACTTTAGATATATTAAAAATTTTACGAATGACCCGCCGAGAATCAACACCCACCCATCCTGGAAAATTATTATATACAGGTATTGGCCTCGCTTATGGTGAAGTGGTTGAAGGCAATATGGGGTCACAAATCAAAATGGATTACACTTTAGTTGGTGATACGGTCAATGTAGCATCTAGAATGGAAACCTTGACCCGAAAAGTACCATATACAGTTGTTCTGACTGAAGCGGTTAAGCAACAATGTTCAGAGCAGTGGGCATTTATTGAGCTTGGCGAAAAACAAGTCAAAGGCAAGCAGGAAAAAATTAAGACATACTCAATAGACCATCCGCTTTGCCATAAAACACCAGAAATGCAACGCCAAATAGATAATCTCGGCCTATTACTCGAAGCGTTCAACAAGACAGGTATTATTACTTAAATAGCACAACAGTTTATAGTGATTGGTGAAGCTTTTTATAAGTGACAAAGTATAGTAATGAGTGTGCAAGCTGCTCACTTGATATATTAGAAAATATCTAAATTATTGACTTAACAGAATTTTAAATAAAGTATTTGAATCTTAAATTGAAATATAAACAAGGGGTTAATATGCCAAAGGTAGTGATGTATTCAACGCAAATTTGTCCATATTGTATGCGCGCAGAACATTTGCTAAGAAATCGTGGCGTAGAACACATTGAAAAAATTATGATTGACCGAGAACCTGAGAAAATGCAGGAAATGATGCAACGTACTGGTAGACGTACTGTGCCTCAAGTTTTTATCGGTGATAAGCATATTGGTGGATTTGATGATTTATCTGAGCTTGATATGGAAGATGGATTAGTTCCATTGCTTGAAGCAAATTAACTTTTTTACAACAAACATAGTGTAAATTTACCACAAAAGTTGTAATATAGATAAATACCTTATAAATAGCGACTTAGGCTATTCAAATAAATGTGGTAAAAAAGTGGACGTATGTTGGGCTTGTTGTTAGAATTCCACATGTTGTAAAATTTACTGCATAGTGTAGCATAAGTCATACTGATAGACTCCAAATTGCAACACGAGTAGGCTAAAACCAGTTATTTATAAGTGAAGCGACATCTACACATCATCATGCTGTAACCCGTTTACAGTCATATCTGTATTTATCGCTTGGCTATTTATAGAAAGATTTCAGGGTGCTTTGGGTCACCAAATTCAAATTTTTTCATTTTCACCACATAGGGAATCAAGCTTATGTTAAAAAATTCTGGTCGCAAACTATTAATTGGTGTCGTGGCAAGTACGATTTTGTCTGCGGCTACATTTTCACCAGTTATCGTAAGTGCGGAAACTCAACCAACTTACAACTTACTTGATCGCACTGGTAACCCTGTACTAAGTCGTACGGGCTGCGTCTACGTAAAAAACGCTAATGATCCTGCGAAACCTTTTGAAGAATGTGGTGACATCATTGATAGCGATGGTGACGGCGTAAATGATGACAAAGACGAATGTCCTAACACACCTAAAGGTGTTGAAGTTGATGAGAAAGGTTGCCCAGTAGATAGCGATGGCGACGGTGTTGCAGACATCAATGATGATTGTCCAAACAATACACCTCGTGAAATCTCTCGTGGCGTTGATGCTAGTGGTTGTCCTAAAGACAGCGATTTAGACGGTGTTCCAGATTATAAAGACCGTTGCCCAGGTACACCTTATGGTGAAGCTGTTGACCAATACGGTTGTGCGGTTGCTGACGTACCTCGCGTAGAAATCTTAAGCTCTGATATTACTTTCGCTTTCGATAGCTATCGTTTAACAGCACAAGGTCAAGGCGAATTAGGCAGCATCGTTGATCAAATCTTAAGCAACTTTGATAAATTCTCTAGCGTTGCTTTAACTGGTCACACAGACGCTATCGGTTCTTCACGTTACAACCAAACTTTATCTGAAAGACGTGCGAATGCAGTTAAACAATTCTTAGTCGGCCGTGGCATCCCAGTTGACCAAGTTTCTGCACAAGGTAAAGGTGAATCTTCTCCTGTAGCTAGCAACTCTACTCGTGAAGGTCGTGCCCAAAACCGTCGCGTAGAAGTTTTTGTTGACATGAAGTAATCTGACCTTAGTACATTAGGTAGGTAAAAAATGCGTTGTCTCATTCATTTGGGGCAGCGCATTTTTTTATGGAAAAAGTAATACAAATCTATCTATGTAAAATAATCAAATTTCTTTGGGAATAAGCCGATGACACAACTCATCAATGATGAAATAAGACAAGATATTATGCAGCGGCTGCATCGTGTTGAGAAAGACCATGATGTGCGAATTTTACTAGCAATTGAGTCTGGTAGTCGGGCATGGGGTTTCGCTTCTCCTAATAGTGATTATGATGTGAGATTTATCTATGTGCATAATAAAGATTGGTACGTTGCTGTTGATTTTGAAGAAAAGCGCGATGTAATTGAATATCCAATTGTTGATGAGATTGATTTAAATGGTTGGGATGTACGTAAGGCATTACGTTTATTTTGGAAGTCAAACCCAACATTTGTGGAATGGATTCAATCACCCATCATATATATGGAATCGGGCTTATTTAAACAGCAAACTTTGGCATTTTTACCACACTTATATTCTGTGGAAAAAGGTATATATCACTATTTAAGCATGGCAAAAACCACTTATCATAGTTATTTACGTGCCGAGTATATATTGCTGAAAAAGTACTTTTATGCACTACGTCCTTTGCTTGCAATTCGATGGCTAGAAAAATATCAAACAGCTGCTCCAATTGAGTTTTACAAGTTATTAGAATTGGTTGAAGATCGACAAATATTAGACGTAATTTATGAATTATTGGAGAAAAAGCAAAATAGCGAAGAATTAGCTCTTGCACCCGCTCTGCCTGAGTTGACTCAATTTATTGAATCTGAACTGATACGGTTTGAATCAATGACACCTATTAAGATGGAACGTGATGCGAATATGGCACAATTAAATCAACTATTCCATACTATTTTAAATGAACAGGCTTAATCGATTTATTACATTTATAAAACAGGTTTTCATAATAAACGGTGGGCTACACTTAAAAACTCAAAGTGCAACGCAATTTAAAATCACACCTTGAGTTTATTGAACTGTTAAATACTGCGTAATTTAATATCTAAGGTTTGAATACGATAAGCTATTTGGCGTGGTGTCATATTCAGTAAACGTGCTGCTTTGGCTTGTACCCATCCTGCTTGTTCTAATGCCGCAATAACCCGCTCACGTTCGTCTAAATTCTCATCATTTAAATCCACACCTTGGTATTCGCGTGTTACAGGAATTTTCTCTTCAACGCCCGTCAAACTGATTGCAGAACGGTCAATCACTCCATTTTCACTCATAATCGCCGCCCGTTCCAAACAGTTCTCTAACTCACGCACGTTCCCTGGCCAATTGTGCCGCATCAATAATCGAATCGCGCTGTCAGTTAATTGCAATTTGCGCCCTTGAGCTTTGGCGACTTTATCGACTAAAAATGTAGATAATTCTGGAATATCTTCACTGCGTTCATTCAACGGTGGCAAATTAATTGGCATCACATTTAAGCGATAATATAAGTCTTCACGAAAGTCACCGCGTTCAACCGCTTCTTCTAAGTTTACATTGGTGGCTGTAATAATCCGCACATCCACTTTTAGCGTTCGTGTGCCGCCAACCCGTTCAAATTCGCCCTCTTGTAACACTCGCAATAATTTAGCTTGGAACGTTGGGGAAATTTCACCAATTTCATCTAAAAATAGAGTTCCGCCATCAGCACGTTCAAACCGTCCTTTACGTTGGGTCACCGCGCCACTAAACGCCCCTTTTTCATGCCCGAATAATTCTGATTCTAATAAGTTCTCAGGCAAAGCCGCACAGTTAAGCTTGATAAATGAACCGTTATGCCGAGGGGAATTATAGTGTACTGCATTAGCGATTAACTCCTTACCTGTACCCGATTCACCACGAATCAACACGGTTGTGCCCCATTTCGAAACTTGACGCACCATTTCAAATACTTTCTGCATCGCAGGCGAATGACCAATAATATTGTCAAACCCAAAATGGCTGCGCACTGTACGGCGTAGATGATCGCGCTCATCGGTTAAGTCTTGGCGTTCTTTTTCCAGCTCCCACATGAAATGCACAGTCTGACCAATAAATTGTGCTACCATTTCTAAAAAGCGCGCACGTTCGTGTAAGTATTCATCATATTCACTGGGCTGAGCGGCTAATACACCAATCATTTGTTTATCAATGTAAATCGGCACACCAATAAACGGCAAATGCAATTCATATAAACCCAGTTTGCCTATAAAACGAGAGTCTTGCCCTGCCCGCTCAATGATAATCGTGCTTTGCTCTTCCATCACTGAGCCGATAATACCTTCACCCGTTTGATATTTAATCGCACCGGGGGGCAGTTTTCCGCCAGCATAGGCCGCATTAACCATCAGTTCACCGCTTTCACGCAGCAATGTCACCACACCATATTGCATTTGTGCATACTGATGTAGTTTCTGTAACACGCCTTCCAGTGCTGTTTGTAAATCTGCTGAACGGTTTAAAACCTTGCCAACTTCAAACAAGGCTTCGAGTTCACATTCAATCAGTTCCGAACGTGTTTGCATGATAAATTAATTACCTTGTTAGTGGATGGGGAGACAAACCACAAAACGTGTTCCTTGTTTGTAATGTGGATCAAGTGTGAGTGTGCCTGCATGATTATTAATGATTTCTTGAACCCGAGTCAGACCAAGGCCTTTACCGCCTGCTTGACCCACTTTAGTTGTAAAAAATGGTTCAAAAACCCGAAACCGCAATTCTTCTGGAATACCTGCACCATTGTCTGTAATTTCTGCGCAGACTTGTTCATTCCTTTCAAAGGTTCTAATGGATAACTCAGGCTCACGTTTTTGGCGATTTTCACACATTGCATCTATTGCATTATCAATTAAATGTTTGAATAAACTGCGTAGATCAGCATCTTTGGCATTGACTGAACTGAGAGAGCAGAAAGGTTGCCATTCCACAATAACGCCTTCAGATAAAAATCGCTCAGTACATAAAGATAATACGTCGCGTAATAAATCATTTAAGTTCACAGGCGCGGATAATTGTTTACGTGATGGCGGTATGGTGTTGTGTAAGGCTTCAACTGCTTTTTGACCTTTTTGTAAAGCCTCAATCAAAATATCTTGTAATGGGTCTGAACTTTTATCTGCATTACGTCGTTGCAACATACTCACCGCTGCAGCCAACATATTTAAAGGCCCTTGGAATTGATGAATTGCTGCATGTAAGCTTTCCCGCATATTTTCATTGACTTCGTTTTCTGCCATTAACGCGCGTAAGGCACTGAGTCGAATGGCTTCTTGTTGCTTTTTAATATCGGTAATTTCTTGTGCAACTAGTAGTAAATGTTTGGTTTGGTCATCTGCAAAAAAGGCTTCTGCATCTGAGGCTTTGCCTATAATCCAAATCGCGGAACAGGTAAACCAGCGAGCATGGCGTTGTCGTCCCGATTCAACACACACCTCTTGCACATCAAACCGACCACCTTGTTTTTTGAGTTGTTCCCATTCTTCGCCACCTGCTTGTTGACGTAGTTGAGTTAAAAATACTTTGACGGGTTCAGCTTCGCCAATTTGTCCCATGAGTTTTTTATATTCATGATTATCAAGCACTAATTTTTCATGTTCGTCTAGCAATGCAATGATAACAGGCGCGGTATCTACGACTGATTCAATTAATTTTTTCTGTTCTTGTACTTGGTGTTGTAAATAGTGCAAATTGGAAATATCGCGGTGCATACCCACGTAATAAATTGTTTCATTGTTTTGATCTAAAATAGGGGCGACGGTCACTTCGGCTAAATATCGACTTCCATTTTTATGTCGATTCACTAAAATGCCTGTCCATGACTTTTGCTGTTCTAAACGTCCCCATAAGGTTTTATAAACTAACTCAGGCGTGGAATGGTCGGAAAAGATAGATTGATTTTTTCCAATAATTTCCTCAACTTCATAACCTGTAATACGTTCAAAAGCGGGATTTGCATATAATGTATTGGCTTGTAAATCAGTAATAGAAATCGCAATTTCAGATTGTTCAGCAATCTCTCGAAATAGTCTGGGTGGTAATAAACTTGCTGCTGCCCCTTGGGGGTCTTGAAACAAGACAGTTTCTAACATGCCTAGCAGAGCTGAAGGTGTTCCTGCTGGCGGATGGCGCAAGAATTCATTCAATGCTTTCGCGTTTTGTTCCGTTAATGGCAGAATGCGATCATCTTGTAACTGTTTTAGTGCCATAAAAAATCCCCATTATTAGGATTTATCAGATAATTCCTAATTCCAATTTTTTGCTCCCAAATTCCATGCAGGAATACAGTATTTATATCTATCCCTACAAAAACTTGCTGAATTCTCTCTACTTAAGATGGTCAAAAATGTATTGATTCTTTGGTTTCTTTACTTGAGAACACGCTAAATCAGCCGAATGATTAAACCTCAGTTCTTACCTATCGTTATATTTAGTTTGTTTTCAAAAAGTAATAAAATGAGTTATGAGCATGGATTGTGCCGAATATTTAATTATTAAGAATCAATGAATTATAATTTTATGGCTGGTTTTTTGTAAGGTTTATGACAATTAATAATTCAGCTTAAATAAAGTTTTGTCGTAAATGTAACAATGAAGCTTTAATTAGAATATTGGTCAATATGATATTGGTTGGTGTATGAAAGTGTTTATAAGGTTGAATGTCGTTGTTGATACAAGTCACGATGGCGTATCTTTAGTGTGACACGCCATGATCCTGATTCAATCACCCAACAAGCTTTTTATTTTCGGGGTCGACAATGCCTATGTCTGCTTCTGGGTGATTTTGTTTAACTAAGTAACAAATTTCTGCCACTTGCTTAGTGGGAATATCTAAAATAAGTAAAATATGTCCTTGTATCAATGCGGCTTGGAATTCATCTAGTTCATGGTTTGGAATATCACGTGCTACTAAGGCAGAGATAATACCGCCAAAACCAGCTCCTGCCAAAGTAGTTGCTAAAATCATCATTGCACCTCCACCCAGTACAATGCCTGCTGGTGGAAATGTAACCGCTAACAAACCGCCTAACATCCCTGCTGCACCACCCACTGTCGCACCCATTTCTGCGCCGTGTACTAACTCTGTTTTTTGTAACTCATTGGCTTCAGGTAGCCCTTCAAGGGATATGGCTTCGTTTGCAATCACATGGATATATTGTGATTCAATTTGTTCAGTTTGTAATTCTGATACAACTTGTTTACAACAATCTACATCAGGCAAAGTAAAATACAGCCTTCTACGCATATTGATATCCTTAAGTACACAGTTAATGTTAAAGATTAAGTAAGTTCTTATGAGTTGTAAACTAATATCAAATTATCTGCTATCTTAATAATAGATTAGGCTTATCACAAGTTCTAACATAGCACTTTTGTCATTGACTTGTTACAATTATTTGAACTGATTAACGCAGGTAGGTTCGTATGAAAACATCAGTCTTTTTCACTATTTTAATTGGCTTTACTGCTTTCTTTACAACCCCTTTATTTCTTTCTGAAAATATAGCGGTTGCAGAAACAACGCAGTATGAACCACCCGATGTTGGAAAACCCACGCGCCGTACAGGTGCTGGCACTCGGGGTAAAGGCGATACAATTCGCTTAGATGTCTTAGCTCCTACTCATACAGGTCATACTTCTCGATCTCAGCCGACTTTGTATTGGTTTATCTCTGAGACAGAAGAAGTACGTATCTTAATTCAAAATATGCAACCTCAATCTATAGACGATGCAAATATCACTTTAGATACAAGTATCACACCAACAGAAGCGGGTGTTCAAACATTATCTTTAGCAGAGCATCACTTTAATTTAAAACCTAGTTCTATTTATGAATGGTCAATCAGCTTAGCAAAATCACCTAAAACGGTGGCAAGCGGTACAATTCGCTGGGTACAACCTGATGATGCTTTAGCTAAAAATATCGATGCTGCTGAAGGAAAAGCTGAATATGATTTATTTGCATCAAATGGCTATTGGTATGACACTATTCATGGTGTTTTAGAGATGATAAGTCAAGATATGAGCAATGAAGCATATAAGGCTGATCGCACGGCACTATTAGAACAAGTGAAATTACCACAGTTAGCTACTGTTATTAAATAGTAGTTGATTGCTATTTTTCAAAGGGGCGCGATTGCGTCCTTTTTTATTTGTAACACTGTTTTGTGTAATACACTATCAAATGTACATGCCTTGAGGATATTTACAAATATAAGCAATAGCAGTATTTTGGTGATACATTTTATGTAATTTGCAGATAATTATGACTCAAAATATTTATGATATTGCACCATATACTGAAAATGTTTACCCGCAAACGCATCCCTACCATTTAGCCTCTTTAGCAACATTACGAGGCCTCAATCCACCCGATATTAATAATGCTAAGATATTAGAATTAGGCTGTGCAAGCGGTAGTAATTTAATTTCAATGGCACAACAAACACCTCAAGCAGAGTTAGTCGGCATTGATTATTCTCAACACCAAATTGATTTAGCACAACAAAAATTAGACTTTTGCCAATTAGATAACGTTTTCTTTAAACAAGCGGATATTCTGCAATTAACTGAAGATTTAGGGCAATTTGATTATATTATTGCGCATGGTTTGTATTCATGGATTGGAGAAAAAGAACGTCATCATTTGATGCAATTACTATCTAAACTATTGTCTAAAAATGGAATTATCTATATTAGCTATAATATCCTACCGGGTTGGCAACAGGACAAGACCATACGTGATTTATTATTTTATCATTTAGAACCTGTAACAGATTTTAGTGAACGTGTCATACAAGGCAAACAGCTATTAAAAAAATTACAAAATCAGCTAGAAAATCGATTTGATGAACAAAGTTTACAATTCAGGAAAAAATTAGATTATTTGATTGATTTAGACGATGATTATTTTGCTCATGAACATTTAGAACCCAATAATTATACACCTTACTTTCATGAGTTTATGCAACATGCACTTCAACATAATTTGCAATATGTCACAGATGCAAATATACAATTTTGCCAAGAAAACTACCATTTTCCAGATATTGAACAAATTGGCTCTGAATTTATACAACAAGAACAATATATGGATGGTTTAAAAAACCGAGCATATCGAGAAAGTGTATTATGTCACGCAGATATAGAGTTAAGCCCAAAAATTCAACTGGATCAATTACTAAATAAACTATACTTTACCGCCCCTTTGCAACCTTTACAGACGGAAGATTTATTTTTTACAGAAACTTGTTTAATTAAAACCCTCCATGCTGATGTCGTGAGTTTAGTCGAACAACCTTTTCTCAAATTGGTCTGTCATTATTTAGCAGAGTCTTACCCACAAACTTTGTCTTTTTCTGAACTTATCCAAAATATTGAAACACAATTATCTCAAGCTTTATCATCCGATGAAAAACAAGATATTCAACAGTTTATAGTGGATATTTACTTACAAGGACATTTAAAAATCTATACGCAGGCTTTTTCACATCAACATAAGTTACAAAAAGCACTGCCTTTAACACGTTGGCAGGCAAGTCGAAGCAAAGTTGTGACAAATTACTTTGGTCATAGCTATCAGCTTGGATTAGCGGCGCGGCAGATATTACAGCATTTAGATGGTAATCAGCAGCAAGCCGATTTGGTTAAGGTATTATGGGGTTTAATTGAAACGGGTAAATTAAAAATTCAGGCAGATGATGTGCAAAATGCAGAGCAAAGTTTAAGTGATGAAACGATTCAATCTTTCTTAGAACAAACGGCTTCTCAAATTTTATTAGATATTGAGCAAAAACAGTTGATTATGTGAGCATTTACAAGTTGTGATTTATAAAAAAATAACCCGATTCCTTTTCATAAACGATAAGGTACTCAGGTTATTTTATGGTAAGAGAGGTTGTCTTACATGTTTTGTAAAATTGCGTCTTTGACTTCAGCCAATTCTGGTTTGACTTTAATCAATGGAGTTACGCTTTGCTTAATTGCTGTATCTGGGTCTTTTAGGCCATGTCCCGTTAATGTACATACTACAGTGCTGCCCGCTGGAATTTTACCCGCTTGAATATCAGTCAAACAACCCGCTACACTAATTGCAGATGCTGGCTCGCAGAAAATCCCTTCTCTATCAGCTAATAATTTTTGTGCCCGTAAAATTTCTTCATCAGGGAATTCTTTAAACCAACCGCCTGATTCTGTTTGTGCGTTAACCGCTTTATCCCAACTTTGTGGGTTACCGATACGGATAGCCGTTGCTACAGTTTCGGGGTTTGCAACAGGCTCGCCACGTAAAAATGGAGCTGCGCCACTGGCTTGATAACCACACATAACTGGACGTTGATTGGTCATGCCATCTTTATGATATTCAGTGTAACCCATCCAATAAGCAGAAATATTACCCGCATTGCCAACTGGTAAACAATGGAAATCAGGCGCACGTCCTAAAGCTTCAACGATTTCAAAAGCAGCGGTTTTCTGACCTTGTAAACGATAAGGATTGATTGAATTTACAATTTCAACAGGGGCTTCTTGCGCCACTTCTTTCACCAAACGCATACCATCGTCAAAGTTACCGTCGATTTGAATTACAACCGCACCATGCATCATGGCTTGTGCTAATTTACCTAACGCAATTTTACCTTCAGGAATCAATACAAACGAAGTAATGCCCGCTCTTGCGCTGTAAGCGGCTGCACTGGCTGAAGTATTACCCGTAGACGCACACACTGTTGCCTTGCTACCTTTTTCAACCGCTTTGGTAATCGCCATGGTCATGCCACGATCTTTAAACGAACCTGTTGGGTTTAAACCTTCATATTTCACGTAAATATTAACTTCTTTGGTCAAATCACGCGGAATATTATTTAAGCGGATTAACGGAGTATTACCTTCACACAAGCTGATAATACGTGTGTCGTCATGAATCGGTAAACGATCACGGTATTTATCAACCAAACCAGTGTAACGTGCAGTCATAACTAACCTCTAATGCTGAGTATAATAATTGTTGTCTTTAATTGGTGCGACAGCCCATGCTAATGTAATCGCGTAAAAAATGAGTGTCCAACCTAATAAAATATTTAACACAATGATTGACGCTTGATACGGATGCGCCCGATTAATTGCAATCATAGATGGCAGCAGATAAATCACTACAAATCCAATCAAAAACAATAGTGACAATAGTTTGGCAACCATAGTTTACTCACTAGCAGGTAACGCAGAATGTACGCATTTTATAGTAAGGCTTGGTTGATTGTCGATTTTAGATTGGTGATTTTTGGCAGAAAAATGCGGTGTATGTGAAATATTGAGGCAATAATACGTTTTATTAGGTCGTTTCCATAGCATTTAGTAAATAATATATTCCAACAGACTAATTGTTATAAACCAATAAAAAAAATTTATAAACTATGAACTTCAATGTCAGTGATAAAGCGCATCTAGCATGATTTCACAAGTGATAGCAGAATTTAATTAAATTTCTATAAACTCATTTATTTATAAAAATTATAATGGGTTATTGGTAGCATATAATCAACCGTCAAAAATATATCTTCTCTCATTGAAATGAAGGGTATAAACTTATTTAAATCGTCTATTTTTATATTTTTTAACAAATTGCCCCAGTTTGTGCAAAATGTTTTATACTGATCCTATCAAAGGGGGAGAGTATGCAAAAGGCTTGTTTTATTGCCATGTTGCTTTTAGCGTTTATTGCTCGTGCTAGCATAGCCGCTGAAGAGCCAAAAATATTGAAATTCGGAGCATTGCCGTATATCACCGCAACCGAGTTGATAAAAAAATATACACCACTGGTTGATTATTTAAGTCAAGAATTAAACATGCCTGTCAAATTATCTATTGCTAAAAGTTATAAGCAACACATTCAGCAAGCAGGTGAAAATGAGCTAGATATTACTTTCATTGGTGGTTTGCCTTATATCAAAATGGTGAAACAATATGGCCAGAAGCGTCTACTTGTCCGTTACGAAATGCAAAATAAACCTTATTTCCGTTCTATTATTTTTGTATCTAATCAAAGCTCGATTCAATCACTTGCGGAATTGACTGGTAAGCGTTTTGCTTTTGGTAATAAAAACTCGACTTTAAGCACTTTAGTACCACGCTATATGCTGCAACAGGTTGGTGTGCAATTGGATGATTTAGCCAGTTATGATCATTTGTCCACCCATGAAGATGTCATTTTAGGGGTGTTGTTGGGCAGTTGTGATGCAGGTGCAGTGGCACAAGAAGTATTTAACGAATATAAAGAGCAATATCAATTACGTGCACTGTTACCATCACCCGCTATTTCGACCCATATTCTATTAGCCAGTGATAATTTGTCTGAGGTCTTGTTTAAAAAAATCCAAATAGCATTACTTAATTTAGATGGGCATACCGATGCTGATAACATACTGAAAGCAATTAACAAAGATATGACGGGGTTTGTGCCTGTGAAAGACAGTGATTATGATGTATTACGCAATATTGTAGAAAATGTAACGGATTAGCATAAAAAGTGAGAATGCAATGAAACGTCTTCCTAAACGTTATATTCACTTACTTATGTTTTCAGGGTTGATTTTATTGACCTTTTTTATTGTTGCGGGTAGCTTTATTGTTTCACATCAACGCAATTTGCTACTTGATAATGAACAGCATCATGCTTCTGTAGAATTAGACTTAATTGGTGGTTTTGTACAAGAATCATTTATCACCAAAGATTTTGCTAAAGTTAATAGATTCCTACAAGACTGGGTTGAGAAACGTCCATATATCATAGAGATGAGTGCGACTAGTAGGAATGGTTTTAAGTTTTTTAGCCACAGGTCAGATACTATTGCAAAACATAGTTTCACGATTGAAAAAACTGTTTCGTTCCCACCTAATAATGAAATCTATCTCATCGTTAAACATGATCTCATGCCGATGGAATCGATTATCAGCCGACTCAATTGGCAATTATTGTTTATCTTTTCCGTGATTGTGATTTTTTTAGGCTTAATCCTGTCTTTTACGCTAACAAAAGTTGCGTTTATTCCAATGGAGCAAGAAATTCAAAGACGCATCGCTGAGGTAAATTCAGCACATGAAGATTTAGAAAAAATGAGCCGCCAGCATCAATTGATTTTAGAATCTGTTGGTGATGGTATTTGTGGTTTAAGTTCCGAAGGCCTAATCACATTTATTAACCCTGCCGCAGCTCAAATTTTAGAAACGCCCGCAAAATTTTTAATTGGTAAACATTATTTAACCGCCACCAGTCATGCACGAGGTGACCGTAGCTTTTACAACAAAGCGTCTTGCCCCGTATGTAGTGCAGTTAAAAGAGGGGTGATACACAGGGCAAATGATGAATATATTCTCACCCCAAGTGGTCGTTTATTACCGATTGAATATATTTCAACCCCTTTAATTGAACAAGCTGATCCCAAGCGATATGGTGATATTTTAGGCGGTGTGGTGGTTTTTCGTGATATTACTAGGCAAAAACAAGCAGAAATGACTTTGAAACATGCGAAGGAAGCTGCCGAACAAGCCAATCGTGCTAAAAACCAATTTTTAGCCAATATTAGTCATGAGCTGCGCACGCCACTGAATGCTATTATTGGTTATAGTGAAATTTTATATGAAGATACTTTAAGTGATGGTTATGATGAGTTCGCTGAATATTCACATAATGTTTTAACAGCGGGGCAACAGTTATTAGGTTTGATTGATGATGTATTAGATATTGCTAAAATTGAAAGTGGTAGTATGTCTTTGAACTTAGAACAAATCAATTTACACCAATTAATCAATGATGTGATGACCACAGTACAACCTTTAGTCCAGCAAAATAACAACACTTTAGATGTAAAATATAATACCAATGTCAAAGTGATTATGACTGATGCTGTAAAATTACGTCAAATCATGCTGAATTTACTTAATAACGCTGCAAAATTTACCCATTCGGGTCATATTGATATTAAGCTAAATACACAAGTCCAGCGACATCAACATTATTTATTCATTCATATTCAAGATAATGGTATTGGTATGAATGAAGCACAACAAGCTAATTTGTTCAAAGCATTTCAGCAAGCAGACAATTCTTCTACACGTGAATATGGTGGTATGGGTTTAGGTTTAACCCTGACTAAAGAATTTGTTGAGATGTTAGAAGGAAAAATTAGTGTGCAAAGTGAATTGGGTATGGGTAGTGTTTTTTGTATTCAATTTCCACTCAAAGAGGATCATTAATGGAGTGCAATATGGTAAATGCTGACTTTGCACTCCAAAAAAGTGATTATGGTAAAGTACTTGGATCAAATAAGCGTTCATGTTCAGCAATTGCAAACCGATCTGTCATTGCAGCAATATAATCTGCAACCGCGCGTGCTTTACCCACTTCTACACCCAATTGTGCTTGTAATCGATTGACTTCAACTTGCGCTTCTAATGGTAGTAAACGCGGCTCACTCATAAATACGTCAAATAATTCTTTTACCACTCGCTTGGCTTTGAAATTCATCCGATCCACACGGTAATGATGATATAAATGCGAATATAAGAATTGTTTTAATTCCATATGCATGTTGTACATATGCGCGCTAAATGTCACCATGGGTTCTTCTGTCATCCGTACTGCATCAACATTTTTCGGTTGCAGTGCATCGATCTGTGCATGACTGGTTTCAATGATATTTAATACTTGTTCATTTATCATACGTCGAATAGTTTCATTAACCACTTGACGTTGCAGCAAATTACTATAGCTACGCATCACACTGGTATAATGTTGCTCAAATAATTCAAATTCGCGTAATTGACGAATCGTGATTAAACGCGCGCGTAACCCGTCATCAATATCATGATTGTTATAAGCTACTTCATCGCATAAATGACTGATTTGCGCTTCTAAGCTAGGCTGATGTTTAGGATCACTTAAAAACCGCGCAGCAACTTGGCCTAAGCCCTTTGCTTGCTTGGGTGTACAATGCTTGATGATACCTTCTCGCGTTTCAAAAGTAAGGTTGAGGCCACGAAATTCTGGATATTTTTCTTCTAATTCGTCTACAATTCGCAATGATTGTAAGTTATGTTCAAAACCACCATAATTCTGCATACATTCATTTAACGCATCCTGACCTGCATGACCAAATGGTGTATGACCTAAATCATGTGCTAATGCAATGGCTTCGGTTAAATCTTCATTCAATTGTAAGGCACGCGCAACCGTTCGACTAATTTGTGATACTTCTAACGAATGTGTCAAACGCGTACGAAATAAATCACCTTCATGATTCACAAAGACTTGGGTTTTATATTCTAAACGCCGGAAAGCGGTTGCATGTATGATGCGATCACGATCACGTTGAAATTCACTACGATGGCCAGAGGGTGGTGGTTCGTCTCGTAACCGTCCATAAGATGTTTCTTGGTGCGCAGCGTATGGAGCTAGGGGTCTTATCATATACACTCCGAGACATTAATTTATAATTTAGATTTGATGAAGCTTCAAATCACTTAAGCTCCAATGAATAGACAGTTTCTATAATTTCTAACATAAATACAAGGCTTGTTTTGTCATGTCTTTGGTCAAATATGACAACTTTATATAAATATTGGGAATTATTTGTTTAAAACAATGATGTTGAGAGGGATAAAAATCTGATTTCGTCATTTTATATTAATCTAAGTTTGATATGATTAAGCATATTATTACATTCTAAACAACTGGAGTGATATTTTAGATGAGTAGTAAAGTTTTTAAAGACAACGTTTTTCCTCGCCATGTCTCTGATTTGATGAACTTAATGCACATGGTGGTATTCAGTGGTACTGATGGTGAAGAGAAGTGGGATATCTATTTACCACTTGAGCAAAAAGAGTGTGTTGCATTGGGTTTAGCACTTTATTATCAGTGTGAGCATTGCATTGAGCATCATTCAAAAGCATTGTGCAAACTGGGTAAAATTGAAGAAGATGTTTTGTCTAAAAATATGAACTCCATCATCTTATTTTTACGCACAGATACATCACGTATTACTGCTTCTGAGAAAACACGCTGGATGCAAGCTTGGCAAGAGTTTTCAGTGAAAATTGCAATGAACCGTGATAAAGCAACGCCTTATTTGATTGGTTTGGCGATTGGTATGGCGCGTGATGATGACTTTTTAATCGAGTTTTGTGGTCAGGAAGTCAGAAATATTTTAGGCGAGCAAGGTATTGATACTCGTGCAGCGATTGGCGAATTAGAATCTATCGTGATTTTTATGAAAGCTGCTGCGTCTAAAAACCGTATTGCTGATAAAGTAGAAGAATTATTCCCAAAGTAAGATAAGCAAGCCATTGTTTGGCAAAACGTCTTGCAAAGGAAGTCTTTAAAGATGGAATAGGTGTGCTCGTAAATATTGGGCATACTATATTCCATTTTTTCTTTTAGGACTATTGTGAGATAACCATGACATCAACATTACATGATTATTGGCATGACTATATTGAGCGATGTAAGCAAATTGGAGGAGAGCACAGCTGCCAAACAGCGACTGGAGCAACACCCGAGGAAATCCGTGCTATAGAGCTAAAGTATGGCGTAACATTACCAAACAGTTATAGAGCCTTGTTAGAAGTAACAAACGGTTTAACTCTTATGAATACTGATTGTTTAGATTTTTATCCAGATGAACATCTTTTCTATCCAATTAATGAAATTGGTCTTTTTAATCAGCGGTGTGATCCTGAAGAGCTTTGGCAAGATCAGATTGAAGAAAACTACCCTTATCCTGAAGCAGATTATCAGTTTTTTTATGATAGGAATTTACAAGTAATTGACTCTTTGGGAAATATAGCACCTTCTAAAATGCAAGATAAAAGGGCGTTATTTAGATATAAGGACAGTTATGACTTGATTCAGTTTGGACATTATAGATATCCAATGACTTGGTATTGTTTTAACCCTAATTCGGAACCCCAAAAAGGAGAGTCTGAAATATGGCTTTTTAGCATTGATGATGCGCTTGCATGGAGTGATTTCTGCTTGAAATTTTTAAATTTTATAGAGTTTGCGGAATATCTATTACATTATTCCATTTTGGCTGATGAAGAAGAATCTGATGAATAGAGATTATTTATTAATCTAGTCAACTGCTCATTATTTAAATTCGAATAGTGAGCACTTCTGATGATACTTAAAAATATGCTTTTGGTCTTTTTCTACGTTTATCCTATAAATCAGTATTTCTACTGAAATATGTCTATTCATGTACTTATTGATTCTACTATCATGAAATAATAATGGGATAGGGTCTTAAATACACATTCATATCAAATCGATTTATCAAAAAAACATCATTTTTTTATATATTATATAGTTATTTTCGCATTTTTATCTAAATATACAGTAATCTATATACTGCAAATAAATATCATTTTAAAATCAAATAATAAAAAATAATTAAAAAATAAAAATAGGTTTAAGTAAAATATTATCTTATTGATATATTTGAAAATAAATTCACTCTAATGATAAAATATATTTTATTGTCAGTATTTTTAAATTCTCTATTGTTTTTAAACAATCCCGTTCAGAGAGTAATTCTGATTTAAGGTAGAAGCTTGTTTTTAGTTACTAATTAAGGAATGACTATGATGCCTAAAGTAACGCTGCTATTCAGCACAGAGCGTATTTTGCAATTTATGATGGTATGGCTGACATGCTTACCACTACTGACCCAAGCTGATACAACAGATCCAGCTCAAGTTAGTTTACAAATCAATACTGATAAACCTACCTATCAAGCTACTGCCTTAATGCAGCTACAAGCTTCTATTCAAAACCAAACATCGAATGTATCGCTTGAAAATATACCTGTATATGTCACGGTACGTGCGCCGAATCAACAAATTATTTATGCAACAACACGTGAAATTGATTCACTAGAACCCCAAGCTACACAAGACTTATCAATACCTTATATGCTAAAAAGTGCGATTGCGGGGACATATATCGTTGATATGGCTATATTGGGTGCAGATAGTTCAGTTTTGACTTCACAAATTGGTATATTTGATGTTGAAGAAAGCTTAGCATCGGTTTTATCTGGCAGTATTTCTGTACAGTCTGTCGCACAAACTCAACAATGCACTTTCTCTATCATTAACTCAAGTAATCAAGTGATTAACGCACTACCCTTGCAATATGCCTTAGTCAATGCTAAAGGCCAAACTGTTATTGAAGCAGAAGCTGAAGCTATAGATTTAGCTGAAAATGGTTTATATACAAAAGTATTGGAATACTTTACACATACCTTACCTGCGGCAGAATATGCTTGTTTATTACAAGTGCAAATTGAGGGCGAATGGCAAATCTTAGATTTTCAAGCTTTTAAATATGATAATGTATTAGCGACAGAATGCAGCACAGTTTACGCAATCCATGACCAGTCATCCAATGATTCACAACTATTTCGCTATGATCTCAATCAGCACTCTATTACGGCATTAGGTGATGTTTACCCTGAGCTTGACTTAGAAGGCATGGATATTCACCCATACACTCGCATACTTTACGCAAGTACGGGACGAGAGAATGCTGCACTGTATCAAGTGGATGGTTTTACTGGTGAGTTAACATTGGTTGGTTTGATTGGGTTTGATGATGTAGATGCTTTGTCGTTCGATGCTACAGGACAGTTATGGGGCTGGTCGGCACAAGGCTTGATTCAAATTGATACGACAACAGGTCAAGGACAATTGGTTTTAGCAAATACAACACCTGTTGAAGGTTTAGCATGGAATAATGATGGAAGCTTGTTATATGCTACCGCTAAAAGTGAGGCTGGTTTCAACAGTACACTTTGGGCTTATGATCCGACTACAAATAGTTTGACTGAACATTGTCATAATCTTGGTGGTGAAATCGAAAGCTTGGAAATGCTACCTGATAACACATTAGCTTTTGGCGTTCATAACGATAACCAACTAGGTTTATATGCTTATGATGCAGCGACTTGTCAAGTTGTTGAGCAAGCAAAAATTGCCACTCCATTCAATGATATTGAAGCAGTAGCATGGCCAGCAGCTAATTGCACATCACAACAAACTGCACTACGCGCTTTCTTTTCAGCTTTATCAGATAATGCATTTATAGGTGCAAATCGTAAAATTCGTTTTACAGTTGATGGTTTAACTTACGCTGGACAATTAGCTGAATCTACCATTCAAGGTGAAGTACCTGCTAATGGTGAGCTTAATTTGAATCCGATTCCTGATGCAAATAATGACGGCCTTGATGATTTTCTAATTACTTATCCAGATGGTACACAACAAATCCTATATTACTTAGGATTAGATAATGTTGCTCTTCCTTGGTTTACCCAAAGTTCATAATACTTCAATCTTCCATACTTATGCCTAAATCAGTAACTCTGCTGGTTTAGGTAGCATTCAGTATATTATCCAACCCAAAATCTAAGCCTTGAAACCATTAATAAAGGGTAGGCTAAGTAACTCTTAAAATCCCTCTCCCTTTAGCTTATAAAACTCTTCTCTTTATATTGCCTAGGTTAGTTAATTGCTGTGATTATTACCTATTAGAGCCATCATACTTAGAACTTTTGCTGTGTTTAATGAAATAAATTAATAATCATTGTTTTGTATTATTATTAACATCTTAATCTATTAGAAATAGAAGCATAGCATTATTAATAGTACAAATATATTAGAGCTTTATTCATATAAAATATGATTTATTTTGCCGATATGTAGCTTGTTTTAATATTTTCTTTAAATATGCAGTATTTAATATGCCGCATTTGAAAACTCTTTTAAAAACAAAATATAAAAAAATGCATAAAAAGAAAAATGATTATTTTTAGGTGATTTATTTATATGAAATATTTGAAAATAAATTTATTTTAATGATAAAATATGTCTTGATGTCGGTATTTTGCATTTGTATTGCTTTTTAGTAATTTCACTTAGAAAAATATTTAAGCTTTTGCTTTAGTTGATGATAAGGAATGATGAAGATGCCTAGGAGAACTGTGTTGTTAAGCACAGAGCGTATTTTGCGCTTTATGCTAATGTGGCTGATATGCTTACCGTTGGTAGCCCAAGGCAGTATTGAATCAGGAAAGGCATGGCTCATTAGTCAAACTCAATCAAATGGGAGCTACAGTACAGATAGTGATATAGCGATACCTTATCAGGCCACTGTAGCAAGCTGGCAAGCCTTATCTGCTTTAGGTGAAACGCCTCAAACCCAAACTTCAATGGACGATGCTTTAAACTTCATTGATACAGTGTCTTTTCCAAGTACAGAAAATATAGCTAATACAATCCTAGTTCAATTTTTAGCGGGTCAAACTTCAGAAGATTTAATCAATGAACTTGTTAATCGCTTGCAAGAAGAGGGTGGATTGGGAGATTTAGCAGGTTATCAACGTACAGAATTAGATACAGCGTTTGCACTAGAAGCCTTGGCTACAAGTAATATCATGGATACTGAGCCTGTTACATTGTATCCAACTATTGATTATCTGTTACAGTCTCCAATGTTCAATCAAAATGGGCAAATTAGTGATACTGCATCGATTTATGTAACAGCATTAACCATGCGTGCCCTTTGGCAATATCGCCATGATGTGAGCCATATTCCTTCTCTTGATATTAATGGCTTTTTAGATAAAGCAAAAACCTATCTACTCAACCAATTATCTCAAGAAACACATGAAAACTTTGAGCTAGCATTAGCCTTAATTGCAATTGCTCCAACTTTATCTAATCTTGATGAGGTTTCAAGTTATATTGACTTACTAAATATGGCACAGCTTGATAATGGTAGCTGGGATAATGATGTTTATTCCACAGCACTTGCTTTGCGAGCACTTCATACAGTGTCAAACCCAACTATTGCCAATCCTGATTTAGGACAAATTACAGGAGTTATTTTAGATGATCAAACAAACTTACCTTTATCAAAAATTACAGTAGCACTTTCTGGTTCAACAACAGCAACTCAGCAAACTGATGAAAATGGGTTATTTAATTTCGATAGTTTAAATCAAGGTGATTATTCGGTTCAAATTTCTGATGCCTCAGGTGTGCGTTTTACCTCAGAAACAAGCTTAAGTACAGGACAAATTGTTGACTTAGGTGAACTATATTTATTACGCGCAACTAATACAACTGTGGTTCAAGGTAGTGTTATTGATACAGAAACTAACCAGCCTTTGAGTAATGTTGAAATCCAAATTGTAAGTGATACATTTAATACAACGCTTATCACTGATGATCAGGGTTTATTCTTAATCAATGATATGCCTGCAGGTGATGTAACAATTCAAATTAATCATAATGCATACCTTGCGGCATCTATTCCTGTCACGATTATAGATGGTGAAAATTTCTCGGTACCCTTCAAACTTATACCTGACACTGGTACATTGGAAGGACTTATTACAGATGCAAAAACATTGCTTGGTTTAAATAAAGTACGCATTTTTATCGATGATACATTGATGTTAGAAACCAATGCTGATGGCTTTTATCGAATATTAAGTATACCCAGCGGTGAGTATACCGTACGTATGGAATTTGATGGATACACCACAATTGAAACATCTTTAACAATTGCAGCTAAAACAGTTTCAACTTTTTCTCCCCAATTACAGCCAAGTGTTACTTATGTAGCTGGTGATGGTGAAATTAAAGGCATTGTGATTGATGGAGAATCTCAAAATCCATTAGCTAATGTTTCAATTTCTTGTGATAGCCAAGTTATTACCACAAATAACCAAGGACATTTTAGTTGTGACGGATTATCTTCAGGACAGAAGCAACTTTCTTTTACACTAGATAGCTATCAAAGTGAAACCCTAAATGTAGAGCTACAAGTATTTACTTTAAATGAAACGGTGGATTTAGGCTCAGTTCATTTATATCCTGAGAATACAGTTGCTTTACTGCCAGATTTAGAAGCTGTACCTATTGATATGCGTGTTATTCAACCAGATTGGCATACATTAGATATTCATGGTGCACTTTCAATCCCTGTTAAAAATACTAGCAATACAACTATT
Source organism: Candidatus Albibeggiatoa sp. nov. NOAA (assembly GCA_025800385.1). Classification (GTDB taxonomy): domain Bacteria; phylum Pseudomonadota; class Gammaproteobacteria; order Beggiatoales; family Beggiatoaceae; genus Albibeggiatoa. The sequence continues at coordinate 51,695 of JAOXRS010000136.1, read as the reverse complement.
ACGCAGCCCGTTGATTTATTAGCATTCTATGATGTGAATCTTAATCGTCAGTATGATACAGAGGTTGATGTTTTATATGGGCAAACAACATTTAAAGACCCACTAAAAGCCAATACAATCACTCCTGTTATCTTACCTGTACATGGTCAATTGCCTTACAAAGATGCCCCTATTTACGTTTGGTTAGATAGCGAGCAAGCAATTGTTGAGCGTAATGAGGGGAACAATATTTTAACAAGTGCAAAAGTATGTAATGTACAAATTGAAAAAGATACTTTTGAGCTTAAAGAAAGATGGAAAATAGACTCATATTATCACCGCTATAGAGTCATGCCAGTTGTTGGACCTTTACAAGATACCAATGGTGATGGTTCAATCGATCAGTATGATAAACCTGCAATCATAGCTCATGAGCGTGCAATAACAGAATCAGAATACGGTGGTATTTCTGCACATATTGTTAACGAAGATAATACTACGCAAAAGCTCTTCCAAGTATATAGCTATCGAACGGTAACGCCTGCTTTAGGTGATATTGATGCCGATGGCGTACCTGAAATTATTACAATTTCTCATGATGGTATGAAAGTGGTCGCTCTGAATAATAAGGGTGAAAAAATTTGGGAAACTGAAACAGGAAAGCCTAACCCTCTCAATGGTTCACCTACTATTGCCGATTTAGATGCCGATGGACAAGCCGAAATTTTAATTGCCAATTTGGTTTTTGATTCTCAAGGCAATTTGATGTGGTCAGCCGATAATGAAGATATCGAAGATATCCAACAAACTGAAGGTTATCAAACTCATCAAGTACCAATTGCTGTTGACTTAGATTTAGATGGTTCTTTAGAAGTCTTAAGATATTTAGATGTTTATCGAGCTAATGGAGATTTATATTGGTCTTTTAGGGATTCTATTACCACGATTTATGATCTTAATTTTATAGGTACAGGTCAATTCGATGATGATCCTTATCCTGAAGTTGTGAATGTTTTAGGAGGTGAAATTTTCGTATTTGAGCATGATGGGCAACGTAAATGGGGACCTGTTTATTTAGATGGTCGTGATTATAGAGATTACAATGGCTATATGTATAGATACAGAGGATATGGTGCAGCACCAACCATTGCTGATTTTGATGGTGATGGTTACTCTGAAATAGGCGTGGTATATGATGCTCCAAATGATATGTCTTATCGGGTATTTGACTATGATGGACAAATGAAATGGTTTTCCAAAATTAATGGTAGGTTTGAAAAGTCTTCAGCTGCTACGTTTGATTTCGATGGCAATGGACAATTAGAGCTGGTATTTCACTCCTACACCGATTTGTATATTGTTGATGGTACGACTGGTGAGAACTTAGCTATATTTCCATATGGTGTAAATATTTGGCCTAGTTATAAAAATCCTGTTATTGCAGATATAGATAATGATGGCCATGCCAACATTATTGCTGCCAATGGTGATATACAAATTTTTGAAAATATTAATAATTCTTGGATGCCTGCTCGTGGTATTTGGAATCAGAAAACGTATCATGTCACCAATGTTAACGATGATGGTAGTATTCCTCAATATCAACAGAATCCTACAAGTGGTCGCCAACAACAACAGCTAGAGGTTATTCAAAATAAAAGCTTCTTTGATTTAACTGCAAGTCGGTTACAAATTATCAATAATGAAGACGGTCAACAGACTGCTTTACAAGTGCGTATTGCAAATGCAGGGCCTGTCGCGTCTCCTGATAATGTTGTGCTTAGCTTTTATACTCTAGATTCAACGGGCGAGCAACGCACAGATTTTGGTACGTTAACATTGGACTCTTTTGCTCCGCACATTTTCCAAGATTTACAGCTAGAAAATGTCCATATTGTTGATGAAGATCAGACAATTTATGTGGCTATTGATGAGCAAAATAGCTTGACGGAATGCAATACAGGTAACAATATCATGTCGCTTTTCTATAAACAGAAAAAAGTGGGCATCAAAGGTATTGCAGCTGATGCAACGACTGGACAAGTATTAGCTAATGTTGAAGTTTCTGTTCACTTTAATGATACATCATTGAGCACCATGTCTCAGGCTGATGGGTCTTTTGAAATTATCAAATTCCCAGAGCTTGATGGTGACCTTGCTTTAATTGTTGAAGACTATAGCCCTTTTGAATTAGGTATTTCTTTACCAACAGAAGAGCTTATTGATGTTGGCACAATTCGTTTACGCCCTCTTGCAGCTGTTACGTTATTGCCAGACCTCCGCGCTGAATCTATTGACACAAGCAATATGCAAGTCGATATGGATAGTCTAAAAGTTGCGGGTAGTGTTTCTATTACCTTAAAAAACCTTGAGCAAGCTGTTGATATCCAAAAGCCAATTAGCTTGTTAGCGTTCTATGATGCTGACTTAAATCTTAAATATGATGAAGCTGTAGATACACCATTAGGGAAAACTTCTATTATTGAGCCATTAGAAGCGAATACCGAGGTAACAACAAGCATCGAAATAGACGGTGAGCTACCTTATCGAGATGCACCTATTCATGTTTGGATTGATAGTGACCAAACTATTGCTGAAACCAGTGAAATCAATAATATAATTGTTTCCACCAATGAGTGTGGTGCACCAATATTCAATACAATTGACTTAGCTTTATGTCTTGATAGTTCGGGTAGTCTTTTGACTTCGTATCATACTGAAACAGAAGGTGTGGCTAGAGCTGTTGAAAACTTAATACCACATAATAACTCGGTACGTCTAACAGTAATACAGCTCTCATATACTGCAATCTTAGAAGTACCTCCTACTTTTGTGAATAGTACGACAGCTGCAAAAATAGCACGATTGTCTAGGGATAGTTGGAGGGTAGAAGATAGTACAGCAATCAGTAGTTGTATTTATCGAGCGACAGAAGAAATCACATCAGCAGAACCCAAGACTGATTTTCAGATCATCATGGTTTCGAGTGATGGTGGTCCTAACAATGCAGAAAGAACCAGAGAAGCAGCTAAAGCTGCTGAAGAAGCAGGTATTGATGTATTAAATGCTGTTGTGATGGATGCTCCCAATAACGCGTTCTTAGAAGAACTTGTCTTTCCAAAACCTGCAACAAGTGATCTTGGTTATGTCGTTCCTTTTGGAACTGTCGATGATTTTGCTAACACTATTGCAAGTTATGTCAAATCAGATATGCGAGTCATTGGCACTCCTGATTTAAGCGTATCGAAGTTCCATATAGTAGAAGTTGGAGCAGGTAGCTTGACACTAGAAGCCCGAATTGGCAATGGTGGCTTAGTAGAATGGTCAGAAGAGGTGAAATTGACTCTTTGGCAAGGTGATCCAACAAATGGCGGTATCTTGTTAAGAACTGTGAATGTAAATACTGAAGCAGGTGTGCCTTATACAGACGTTCAACTCCAAGGTATTACTAATCTAGCCAATGGTGAAGATTTATACGCTATCGTTGACTTTGACAATCAAGTATCAGAATGTAACGAAGACAACAACAGCATGAGCCTTTCAGTTCAAGACTTTGCAGGAAAATTAGCTATTGCAACGGATGCAGCTGAATATGGACCAAATACACCTGTTATAATTGACTATACTGTGACTAATCAGGGTATTTTACCGCTTGAACACACTGATGTCACTTCGTTTAATCTTGCATTAACGATCGAGGACATTCAAGGTGATACCATTGCAACTTTACCTATTGTTGTCATCAACAATTTAGATGCAGGTGAAACTGCCTCAGGTCAAATTGAGTGGAATAGCGCAACATGGCTAACAGGCACTTACCAAGTTAAAGCCCAATTAAGCAATGCCAACAACAAACAAGTTGACCAAACAGGCATTGAGTTTGAAATTACCCAAGGCAATGATGCTAGCATTGATGTTACGCTAGGTTTAGATAAACCTGTGTATCACACCACAGACCTAGTTCAACTCAATGCCTTAATTCAAAACCAAACATTGAATGTATTGGTTGACGATGCGCCATTGCATATTACTGTACGTGATCCAAATCAACAAATTATCTACACGACGACTCGCGAAGTTCAATCTTTAACACCACAAGGAGTACGAGAGCTATTAATACCTTATATGCTCAAAGATGCAGAGATAGGTATTTATACAATTGAATTGGCTGTGTTAGATGCAGATGGTACTACTTTAGCATCACAAAGCTTGTCATTTGAAGTACAAGAAAGTTTAGCACTAGTATTATCTGGCAATATAGATATGCAAGCTATGCCTTCTCAAATACACCAATGTACTGAAACAATCACAAATTCAGGCACACAAGGCCTCACTGATTTACCTGTTCAATATCTACTATTAAATGTGGACGATCAGAGTATTGTTGAAACAGAAACAGCCACAATTGATTTAGCATCCAAAGGAAGCGACAGTCAAACTTTGAGTTATTTCACACAACTACTTCCTGCCGCACACTATGCTTGCGTACTACAAGCACAAATTGATGGTGAGTGGAAAACATTAGATTTCCAAGTCTTTAACCATGACAACATGCTGGCCAGTGAATGTAGCACCATGTATGCAATTCATGATCAAGATTTGAACAATACACAACTGTTTACCTATGATCTTAACCAACGCTTAATTGCAGCATTAGGTTCTGTCTATCCTGAATATGACTTAGAAGGTATGGATATTCATCCATATACTCACAAGCTGTATGCAAGTTCAGGTCATGAGAATGCCATCTTATATCTCGTGGATGGATTTACGGGTGACTTGATGCCAATTGGTGTCATTGGGTTTAACGATGTGGTTGCCTTATCATTTAATGCGACAGGACAACTATGGGGCTGGTCAAAACAAGGTTTGATCCAGATAGATACCACCACAGGTCAAGGCCAGTTAGTATTAGCGGATACAACCCCTGTTCAAGGTTTGGCATGGAACAATGATGGCAGCGTACTATATGCCACCGCCTCTGATCCTACAGGTAAAAACACCACACTTTGGTCATACGATCCAATAGCAATCAGCTTGACTATACAGTGTGAAAGTCTAGCAGGTGAAGTGGAAAGTTTAGAAGTATTACCAGATGACACCTTAGCATTTGGTATCCACAATGATAATCAGTTGGGCTTATACGCTTACGATGCTGCTGCATGTCAAGTCGTTGAGCAAGCCAAAATTACGACACCATTCAATGATATTGAAGCGATTGCATGGCCAACAGCGGATTGTACTACTCAACAAGCTACTTTAAATGCATTTATTGCTGCATTATCTGATGATAGCTTCATTGATGAGAATGGCAAGGTACGTATTACCTTAGAAGGGCAAACCTATTCAGGGCAATTGGCGGAATTAATAACGCAAGGTGTAGCCCCTAACAATGGGAAAATTAATCTAGTTGCAATACCTGATGCCAATGCTGATGGGCTAGATGACTTCCTCATCACCTACTCCGATGGCTCACAACAAGTGTTGTATTACCTTGGGTTAGCCAACTAGCAAACTTTCATTTTTTCATGATAAATGCCTAAATCAACCACTGTGCTGATTTAGGCAATATTTGTCAAATTATAAAGGATATACAATGCGACAGCTTTTTTACACTTCACTGGTGAGACTGCTCATAGTACTCATCCTCAGTAATATAGGACTGTTTTCAATTAGGGTTGTAAATGCTGAAACAGATTTAAACACCACACTGGAAATAATTGAGGCAAGATTACAAGATTGGCAAACTCAATTAACAACGTCAGACCGTCAAATACGTTCAAATACAGACCTTGATGAACTGTACACTCTCAAGCAACAAGTGCTTAACTTTGACATGTCAGTGCAAGCTGAATTTGCTCAAACACTGACACAATTACAAAATTTGCAAATGCCTGAAGAAATAGTGCAGCGTCATTTTGATACTGTGACGGCATATCAAAACAACATGACAACCCTGTTGAATAATTTAGATACAATTATCAACTCAAGTGATACAGAACTATCAGCTAAGCTTGAAGCAGCTTTACAACATTTACAGCCATTGTTAACTTCTGGAAAACACCCTGAAATAGACTTTGATAACTTACCATTTAACTTCTCTAAACCTGCTCCTGCATTAGATGAAAATAATATAAGTTCAACTCGGCAAGTACGTTCCTCAAATACACCAGATAATAATGATTTATTACCTACAGAAGGCGTGCAAATCACACCTGAGATTGAAACACTTGCCCAGCAGCTAAACTACGATCCCATTTATATTTATAACTGGGTACATGACAATATTGAATTCATACCTACTTATGGTGCGGTGCAAGGCAGTCAAATGACCTTGGAAAACCGTGCGGGGAATGCAACAGATACAGCGAGCTTGCTGATTGCGTTATTACGTGCTTCAGGTATTCATGCACGTTATGCGTATGGCACAGTACAAATACCGATTGAAAAAGTGACGAACTGGGTTAAAGCGACAAATACAGACCTTGCTATTCAAATATTTAGCTTAGGTGGTATTCCTGCCACATCAGTAACCCGAGCAGGTCAAATTACTCATTTAAAGGTTAAACATACTTGGGTCGAAGCATGGGTTGACTTTATTCCCAGTCGAGGTGCTATTCACCAAGAAGGTGATACATGGTTGCCTTTAGATGCCTCTTTTAAACAACATCAAATTAATTCTCCGATTGACATTGAAGGCCAAGTGCCATTTGATGCAGAAGGCATATTAGACCATATCATTGATAATGCTGAATATGACGAAACAGAAGGCTGGACGAAAGGTATTGACAAAGACTATTTGCTTAACCAGTTTGAAGCTTATCAAGCCCAAGTTGAAACGTATCTTGATCAAAACCATCCAACTGCAACATCAGAAGATATTTTTGGCTTAAAAACTGTCATTCCAGCAAACCGTCCTATTTTAGCAGCAGGCCTACCTTATACACTAATAACAAAAAACGCAGTATCAGCCAGTGTACCATCTGCACTAAGACATACTTTTAGTGTCAAACTATTTGATAATGCAACAGCCAGACATCTGGATAATCCAAGTCTAAATGTCACTTTAAGCTTGGCAGATTTGCGCAGTCAGCGTTTGAATTTAACTTATATTCCAGCCTCCGAGCTTGATGCCCAAACATTAGCGGAATATCAGAATAACCCCAGTGTCACCGCATTACCACTATACCTATTGAAAGTGAAGCCTGTTCTCAAATTAGAAGACATTGTTTTAGCAGAAGGGGCGGCTATGACAATGGGTCAAGCACAAGAATATAGCCTAACCTTTACAGACCCGCATCAAAGTTATGTCCAATCAGGCAAGGTGCAAGCAGGTGATGAAGTTGTATTCACTGTCAATGGCAATGGTATTAGCCTAAATATGTTGCAAAACCGTGTAGATGCATATCAAGATAAATTAGATAAAGCTGAAACCTTACATCAACTTGGCTTATTTTTTTGGTTTGAGCACGATCTTTTAGACCGTATTGCAGCGGATACTTATCAGATATACAACCAACGTATGCCCTCAGTTGGTGTATTCTTCATGCCTTTGACGATTCAATATGCCTTTGGTATTCCACAAACAGGTACATATGGTGTTAGAAAAGTGGATGTTGACCGTAATGTACAAGTGATTGCAGGCGGTACAGAACAAGATCGTTTTAACTTCATGTCTCAAATTGGTATTCATGGCTCATATATAGAAGGGTCAGTATTAGATCAACTATTTGGTCAAGGTTGGATACCAGGGCGTTCTACAACACAGGTTTTGTTAGAAGCGGCAGAGCAGAATATTCCGATCTATACTGTAACTATGGACAATGTCCAAGCTATATTACCTCAGCTTTCATTAACGCCAGAGGTAAAACAAGAAGTTATTGAAGCGGTGAATGCGGGCAAAGTCGTTACAATTCCACAGCATGACATCACTCACTCTAACTGGACGGGTATTGGCTACATTATTCAAGACCCAGTGACAGGTGCGGGTGCATACTTAATTGATGGTGGTTTCAATGGCGGCAGTTGGGAAGGATGTACTATCAATGTATTGGGTAGTAAGGGCGGCTTTACACTTGATCCTACTATTGTTGTACGCAAAACAATAATATTAGATAACTTTGAAGAGATACAAAATAAGTTACAGCTAGGTTTAGCTTTGGCTTTATTTAATGCTGAGCAAATACAAGATGAGGCTCAACGACAAAAAGAGATTGATAATATCAATGCAAGATTCGAGCTATTGTTTGATTTGAATGCAAAATTATTAGTAATGGCACTTACACAAATTGGAGCCAAAGTCACATTAGATAATGATGAGAATGGTGAAGGTTGTTTTGTTGTAAAAGCAAAAGAAGACACAGAAGATAGTTTTTTCAAAAAAGATGAGCTTTATCTTCCATTACCAATAGAAGACCCAGACTCTTCTGAGCCATCAAAAGTGACAGCCAAATTTACAGCGGGTGGATTGATCTCGTGTTCCGATTATTCATGGACGTTTGGAGATGGAGAAGGTGGCAGCACTGAAAAAGAGCCATATTATACTTATACAGAGCTAGGACGTTATATAGTTAAGGCTTCTGCAAATTGTGTAGGACAGTCAGCTCGTCAATCGGATCAAATAGAAGTGCTAGTAGGCCAGTTAGAAGTTGATTTACAGATTGAGGATATTGCTGATAAGACTGAAGATACAGAAGGTGGACTGATCCAATGGAACTCGAATAAAGATTCAAACACAAATTCAAATATAGAAAAAGGAGATGATGGGGTATTAACTGCTGATCTAAAAGTCAAACCTGAAGGTATCAAAGGTTCTTGGCATATAACGTTTCCTGACAAGCTTAGAGTGTTTGAAGAACAATCTGGTGGCAAGCTTGTAGAGTTGACTTCAGGTCAACCATCTCCAAGCATGGTAGTACCAGCTGATAATGTTGTTGCAAAGCTACATATTAAAGCCGCGAATCATAGTGAATCAAAAAATGATATTACACTCAAGGCTGTGTTTACACCTGAAAATAGTGACGCTTTTCCTGTTGAAGATACTTCTCCCAGAAATGATGTTATTAAATTAACTTCTATTACAATTGAATCTGTTGAATGGAAAGAATTTGATGCTCCTAAAAGTCCTATTGATGATAATCCAAATTGGGACGGAGGTAAAAGGATTTTTGCGGGTAACAGGGTTTTTACTGGCCCACTAGCATCTTGGGCAGAAAATAGTATTATAGGAAATAAAGTTTTGATTAAGGCGACTATTGCACCCGTAATAGAAGATATTGATATCTACTTTAAGATATTCGATGTTGATGATCCAACGCCTGATTATGTTGACCCAGATGGTGATATAGACACAAATGGAAGACAGGGAAATGATAACCATGCTGCTCTTCTTATTAGCCCAACTCTAGCGTCACCTATAAAAACCAATACTCAAGGTCAAGCACTTGCTGAGGTAGAACTAACAATTCAACCTGGGGATAACTTCCGTGTAGCAGCCACTGCCATTGATTCAACTGCTTTAAATAGTTTAACTGTGACAGATGTTGACTCTTCTTACTATATACCAACTGAAGATAAGCAAGTTACTGAGTTTGTCGGTTCTATTTCTCCAATGTTAACGGTTTGGCGTAAACTGTGGCTAGAACTAGATTCAATGGAGTCTATCCCAGAATCAGGAGATCAAAAGAATTTTGATGAGGGAGACACTATTAAGGATGCTAAACATCGCATAATTATACATTATGAGGGCACACCAAACGAAAGAGAAGAAGACGTAACTGACTTGTATCTGGATATTCAATTGACAGACTCAGCTGGACGATATCAAAGAGGGTTCATAATTATTGGTGATAACCTTAAGTATACAGTTCTATCAAACACAAATTTACACGGTAAGGATGGGAACGGTGAGATTAAGGGAGATATTGTAACTATAGAAGGAAAAATAGACCTTAGTAGTGTTATAGGCAAACCTTTTAAAATTTATGATGATGATTATGTTACGTTGAATATTCTAGGTGAGCAGCGTAAACCAATAACTTTGCCTTATTCTTTAGCAAGTATAGATTTGAGTAAAGAGGTTAAATATCAGGTTGGTAAATATCATCGAGAAACCTATATGGATCAATATGCACTTTTTCAATCGGGACAATACAGCATGATAAAGACAGCTTATGCTGAGGCTTATATTGATGTGCTACGTATTCCAGATGAGTTCATGAAGCAGCCAGATGGCTCATTTCAGAAAATACCTTTTAAGCGCAATCTTGAAGGTAAGGTTCTAGATTTTTTATGGAGTTATAAAAATATGTATGGTGATGAATATCTTTGGACTGCATATCTTTTAGCTGCATTTCAACCAGCAAAAGATAGAGATGATGACCCACCATCAGGACTTCAGACTGGCCTCTTAGGGATAGCAGTTGAACGTGATAAAATAGGGGCTATCTACCTAGAAAGTATTAGGGAAACTAGGTATGTAGAATTTTGGTTACAAGAAGCTATGGTGATTGCCCATGAGATTGGGCATATGGGAGGTAATGGTAAAGGTATTATTGCGGGTGATCACGATAGAACTGGCATTATGAAGTCGTCTGCTAGTTTTGTTCAAGAATATTTTTTTCAAGCATCAAGAATTAAACAGTTTCGCTTAGATGCACTATTTTAGGAGGTAAAATGCTTAAGAAGCTTATTATAGTCGCGATCATAGCAATTGTGCTGTTTGTAACAATCATTGTCTTTTATCGTGACTCTAATAATCAGGTTGTGGATAGTCCTGATCCTATTAATGCTCCTCGTGAGGAGACACATGTTGAGGAGAAGAACTCAATCCCTATATCTGAAAAGAAGGACTCAACTTTGATAATTGAGTGGAAAGACTCACTCCTTACAGTTAGGCCGAAGGACTCTTCCCCTATTGAGGCGGAGGATCTTACTCCTATAGGTGTGGAAACAATCCCTGGAGCTATTATGCAAATGAAAAGTATTATTTCTGGAATTTCTAGGCATTCAATCTTTTTTAAAGAAGTCATTCAAGGCACTAATGCAGAAATCTCTCAAATATTATTAGGCAATAACCCCAAACAACAAATTCTAGTCGGTTTGTCTGAGGTTAATGAAAAGGGAGAGCTTGTTGACCTTTGGGGTACCCACTTTGATATTCATGTTTCGCCTTTAGAGCTGGCTTCAATTCAGAGTCGTTACCCCCCAATGGAGTTTAAAATAGTATCAGCGGGACCAAACAAAATATTTGGCGATGATGATGACTACATGTTAGAGGGTAAATACCCATAATATATGCAATAAATTGTCATCAACCTGAAATGTCTAGCCCATTATTCAAACTGGATAGTGGGCTTTTTTTCTTATTTGCAAATAAAGCTCAACCTTTCATCTCTACCAATTTTTCTGCCTACTTATAGCTCATATTATGAGTTTCCCTCTTTTAGAATGATTCAAGTTATTTCAAAAATCGAAAATCCTTCCCACATTTGCTATTATGCTCTCCCAATATGAATGGTTCATTGATAATTGAAAAATTAGGATACGGAAACAACGACTATGAAATTCAGTGAAAATTGGCTTAGAGAATGGGTCAATCCTGCTATTGATACAGAACAGGTAGTAAAACAATTTACGATGGCGGGTTTAGAAGTCGACAGCTTTGAACCTGTGGCAGGTGAATTTACGAAAGTTGTGGTCGGTGAAGTCCTATCTGTGCAGCCACATCCTAATGCGGACAAATTACGCGTATGCAAAGTTAATGTGGGCGAAGATGAGCCGTTAAACATCGTATGCGGTGCGCCTAACGTGTGCGAAGGCATGAAAGCCCCTACAGCAATGGTTGGCGGTAAAGTTGGCACAATGAAAATCAAAAAATCTAAATTGCGTGGTGAGCCGTCTTACGGGATGCTCTGCTCTGCTAAAGAATTAGGTTTGGCCGAAGCCGCAGAAGGTTTAATGTCATTGGCAAATGATGCACCTGTGGGTCAAGATATTCGCGAATACTTCAACCTCAACGACACCAGCATCGATATTGATATTACCCCAAACCGTGGCGATTGCCTCAGCATTGCAGGCTTTGCCCGTGAGTTAGGTTTATTGACACGCCAAGATGTGACCCCCGTCGAAATTCCAGACATTCCTGCGACCATCAGCGATACGTTACCTGTAGAAATCCTTAGCTCAGAAGCTAATCCGCGTTATGTCGGTCGAGTGATTAAAAACGTCAATGTCAAAGCAGAAACACCATTGTGGATGCAAGAAAAATTACGCCGTAGCGATATTCGTAGCATTAGCCCAGTGGTCGACATCACTAACTATGTGTTATTGGAACTCGGTCAACCGATGCACGCTTTTGACTTAAATAAATTGTCCGGCGGGATTAAAGTGCGGATGGCGCAAGCAGGCGAAAAATTAACCTTACTCGATGAACAAGAAGTTGAATTAGATGAAAACACTTTAGTTATCGCTGACCATGAACAGGCGGTTGCCTTAGCAGGTGTGATGGGTGGCTTAGATTCTTCTGTGACAGACGACACGGTGGATATTTTCTTAGAAAGTGCGTTTTTTACTCCAAAAAATCTAGCAGGTTGCGCAAGACGTTACGGTTTACACACAGATTCCTCATTCCGTTTCGAACGTGGCGTAGACTTCCAATTACAACGTAAAGCCATCGAACGTGCCACAGCCTTGTTATTAGAGATTACAGGTGGTGAAGTAGGCGAAATTATAGAAGTGGTATCAGAAACCGATTTACCAGCAATCCCAAGCATTGAATTACGCAGCAGCCGAATTCAAAAAGTATTAGGCAAGGCATTTCCACAAGATGATGTGAGCGAAATTTTACAACGCTTAGGCATGACTGTGAGCCAAAATGGTGATAATTGGACAGTTCAACCACCAAGCTTTCGTTTTGATATGGCAATTGAAGTCGATTTAATTGAAGACATTGCGCGGATTCATGGTTATGACAATATCCCAAGTCGTCCACCGCAAGCCAGCTTAAACTTGAGCAATCAGCCTGAATTAAGCGTGCGTCAATTACAAGCAGCTTTAACTCAAAATGGCTATCAAGAAGCGATTACCTATAGTTTTGTTGATCCTGAGTTACAACAGAAAGTCAATCCAGCAGCAGGCGCAATTGCTTTAGCCAATCCGATTGCTAGTGATATGGCAGTGATGCGAACCAATTTATGGACAGGTTTGTTACAAGCCTTACAATACAATCAAAAACGCCAACAATCCCGTATTCGCTTATTTGAAACAGGCTTGCGCTTTGTTAAAACCGATCAAGAATTACTACAACAACAGTGCATTTCGGGTGTCGCATGTGGCTCACGCTATCCTGAACAATGGGACGTGAAAGAACAAGCGATTGATTTCTTTGATGTCAAAGCCGATGTGGAAGCCTTGTTACAATTAGCTGGTATTCCTTATCATTTTAAACCTGTGGAACATGAAGCCTTGCATCCGGGGCAAACTGCTGCAATTTTCCATAATGAAAAGCAAATTGGTTTAATCGGCGCGTTGCATCCAAAATTAATTGCAGAATTAGATTTGATTGCACCAGTATTTTTATTTGAATTACAACTTGATGATTTGCTTGCCAAACAAGTTACTAAGTTTTCTGCGATTTCTAAATATCCGTCGGTGCGCCGAGATTTAGCTTTGCTTATTTCTCAAGAAGTTACATGGCAAGACCTGTTGGATTGTGTATGGGAAAATGCCCCAGATATCTTAATTGATGCACAGTTATTTGACGTATATCAAGGGAAAGGTATAGAATTAGGGAAAAAAAGTTTAGCAATGGGCTTGATTTTTCAAGCATTTTCGCGCAATCTAACCGAGTCGGAAGTGGATGAGGTAATTTCACAATTATTGGCTACTTTCGAACGTCGATTGAATGCAGAACTAAGGAAGTAAAGATGGCACTAACAAAAGCTGCAATGGCAGAGAAATTATTTGCAGAATTGGGCTTAAATAAACGCGAAGCTAAAGAAATGGTAGATATGTTCTTTGAAGAGGTTCGCTGTGCATTAGAAAAAGGCGATCAAGTAAAATTATCTGGCTTTGGTAACTTTGACTTGAGAGTAAAAAATGAGCGTCCGGGACGTAACCCTAAGACAGGCGAAGAAATACCAATTAGTGCAAGACGTGTAGTGACTTTTAAACCTGGTCAAAAACTAAGAGCGCGAGTAGAAGGATATGCTGGATCCGTCGAGCAATAATGAGCTACCTGCCATCCCCGCTAAACGTTATTTTACCATCGGGGAAGTCAGCGATTTATGTGCGGTAAAACCTCACGTATTACGCTATTGGGAGCAGGAATTTAATCAACTGAAACCGATTAAGCGTAGAGGCAACCGTCGCTACTATCAGCGGGAGGATGTGGTTTTGATTCGTCAAATTCGCAGTCTTTTGTATGAGCATGGCTTTACGATTGGTGGTGCTAAACATCGTTTGGAAGAGGATGCAGAAGCGAATACGCCCGATAATCAGCAGCTGATTCCACAACTCGTTAGAGAACTAGAAGAAGTTCTACATATCTTGGAAGAAGTCTAAATATATTAAATTAATAAAAGGCGGTAAGGCTTGAAATGAGTTTTACCGCTTTTTTGCGTCTTGAGAAAACGAAAATATGAGTCAATTACCCAGTTTGTATCTCGATAAAACAGTTAAACTAGGACAACAAGGCATACAAATTTTTGTGGGTTGTGATGAACGGCATTTTTTTAATTATGTGATTCCATTGGCTGTATCTTTAGAAATAAATGCACCTTACAACTCGTTGCATATTCATATCTATAATCTAAATAAACCCATCTTGTATGCTTTACAGCAAATGCGTTCAGGTTTTCAACGTACCGTTATTTCTTGGTCACATGAATCTGTAGAATTACCTAACAATGGTAAACACCGTTTTATTTATTATTCTTCTATGCGTTTTGTGCGTTTGTTCCAACTGGTTCGTATATTTAAGTCAGTACCTATTTATTTTATGGATGCTGATAGTTTAGTCATGAAGCCATTAGGTCAATTGCCTAGTCACGTTTCCTTATGTGATATATCTGTGATTACGCGTTTTTATGAAGAAATAGATAATATGAAATTTTTAGCCAGTGCCATTTACTGGCAACCCACACCAAAGAGCTATGCCTATTTAAAAGCCATTGCACACCACATTGAGCAAACATTAACACAAAATCAGCCAACGATCGGTGGTTTAGACCAGCTTTGTATGTATCAAGCTTATTTACAGCATCAGGATATACAAATTAAGCCTTTCCCTAGTGAATATGTCGATTGGCGTTTTAATGATGAGAGTTATGTTTGGACTGGTAAAGGAAATCGCAAAAGAGAAAATGAAAAATTTATAAATAAGTTAGAAGCATATAAAAAAATGGTGGCAGGCTTGTATCAATCTAAATAGTCAACTCTAATAAAATAGCATGATTAAAGCTGCCTCAGTTCTAAGCATTGGTCATCATCTTTGTTTCAGGTATACTTGAGAGCCTTTAAAATGTCCTATAATACCTTGATTTTGCTCTATGTCTCAGCTTGTACCTCATTTGCTTGCACGTTATCAGCAGCAACAATTAGACTCAGATAATATCACTCAAGCAGAGTTAGCAGCCTTGATTGATACTATTGCAGATCAACAGCAGCAACTAGCACAGCAGGCCATTCGTTTACAAAATACAAAAGCAAAATTGACCAAACATCGCAGCAAATACTTCAATTTGTTTAAACATGCACCTATTGGCTATTTTGCGATTGACATCGACTCACTGTGTATTACAACGGCAAACTTGGCACTGAGACGTTTACTCAATGTTAGTAAAAAGCATTTAATTAATTTACCTATTACCCAATTTATCCACTCTGACGATCAAACTGCTTTTCAAGCCACGCTCTTACAAATACTCAAAACCCTTGATAATAATGCACAGCCACAACTTCAAGCACGTTTATTAAAATCAGATCATAGCGAAATTCAAGTCAGTTTTGACATTGTGTATGTGCTTGAGAACGATAGACAAATATTTATCACAGCGACTGATATCACTGAAAAACAGGAAGCTCAACAACAACTTAAATATGCAACAGACTGCATCAATTATGTATTGGCTGATATTAATGATGGCCTATGGGATTGGGACTTAGGGAGTGATGAAGTCTATTATTCGCCACGTTGGAAAGCGATGTTAGGTTATAAGGATGAAGAATTAGAAAACCATCTGCATACTTGGGAAATGCTGGCGCATCCAGATGATTTGTCCATGGCTTGGAATGCCTTAAATCATTGTATTGAAAATAATCATACTAGCTTTGAGATCGAGTTTCGAATGCGTCATAAACAAGGTCATTGGGTGTATATTTTATCGCGAGGCCAGTTTAAATATGACGAACAACATCGCGCCATCCGTATCACGGGTACACATGTCGACATTAGTGAATATCACCAAATTCGCCAAACAGTTCAACAAAGCGAAGAACGTTATAAATTACTATCCAGTGTCACATTTGAAGGGGTTACGATTCATAAACAGGGTATTACCATTGATGTAAACCAGTCGCTGGCTAATATGTTCGGCTATGAATTGGAAGAGCTATTAAATATTAATTTGATTCAAAAATTGGTACATCCCGAAGACCACCATATTATTCAGCAAAATATTATCAAAGAGTATGCACTACCGTATGAAGTGCGTGGAATTAGAAGCAATGGCGATTCTTTTCCTGTTGAAATTGAAGCTTATGATTTTGAATATCAAGATGAAATTTTACGTGTTGCCGCGATTCGAGATATTACTGAGAAGAAAAAGTCCCAATATTCATTACAAGCCAGCGAAGCCAAATTTAAACGTTTGTATAACAATACACCGCTGATGCTGCACTCGATTAATCAAGATGGGCAACTGATTGAAGTCAATAACTATTGGTTGAAAACATTGGGTTATCAACAAGAGGACGTTTTATATACACAAGCAGTTGATTACCTTGCAGCTGATAGAAAAGATTATTACCAACATATATTAAATACCTTGTGGGAAATAGGACACATCCAAGACGTTCACTATCAAATGTTAAAGAAAAATGGTGATGTTATCGATGTGCAATTGTCTGCTCAGATTGAATATGATGCATTTAACACCCCACTCTATGCTGTTGCTTACCTGATTGATGTCACCCTACATAAACTGGCAGAAAAAGCCTTACAAGCCAGTGAAGCCAAGTTTAGAAATATTTTTGATTATTCTGCCTCTGCCATGATTGTGTCTGATAGTCAAAAGCGAATTGTACGGATTAATAAAAAAGCCCAAGAACTATTTGGTTACAGCTCTGAGCAATTCTATAAAAAATCTTATGCTGAGCTTACACACCCACAAGATATTGAATTAAGCCAGCAGCAAGTCAAAAGACTGGTGCAAGGTGAAATCGATACGCTACGATTGGATAAACGCTATATCAATCAAGCAGGTGAGATTATTTGGGCGGATGTTAATGTCTCTGTTTTACGAGCAGATACAGGACAACCTGCATTTTTTATTGCACAAATTATTGATATTTCAGAAAAGAAAGCCGTACAGCAAGCATTACAACATAGCGAATTGCAATACCGCTCTTTAGTCATGGCCATGCATGATGGGGTGGTAATGCAAAATGCCCAAGGACAAATTATTACTTGTAATCAAGCGGCAGAAAAAATTTTAGGTTTGACTGCAGAACAAATGATGGGCAGAACCTCTGTTGATCCCCGCTGGCATACAATTCATCGTGATGGCACGACATTTTCTGGTGAAACACATCCTGCGATGATAACCCTACGCACAGGTCAGCCCCAAAACAATATTATCATGGGTGTCAACAAACCTAATGGGCAATTATCTTGGGTTTCAATCAATTCAGAGCCGATTTTTTTAGATAAAACCAGCCATAAACCTGATGCTGTTGTTTCGTCTTTTTCCAATATTACCCAACAAGTCAATAACGATGAAAAATTAAAGCTCAATCTCAAACAACAAGTTATTTTGGCAGATATTTCACAAAAATTACATGCATTTCAAAATTTTGATGCCTGTATTAATGAGACTTTAGCTTTACTTGGCAAGCATACAAATGTCAGTCGGATTTATATTTTTAGAGATTCAGAAGATGGCCAATTGACGAGTAATAAATATGAATGGTGTAATCATGGTATTCAACCGCATATGGATGAGTTACAAGATTGCCCTTATGCCAATATTCCTTCATGGAAAACATTGTTAGAACGACATGGCAAAATTTGCTCTAGTCATATTAGTGAGCTACCTGAAGACATCGTGCAAATATTAGCCCCGCAACAGATTCAATCCGTTTTAGTCTACCCTTTGTTTGTTGAACAAAATCGGTATGGTTTTATTGGTTTTGACGAGTGTGTCCGACATAAAGAATGGTTATTTTCTGAACTAGAACTGTTACGTACTGTTGCCAGTTTGTTGTCAAGCAGTTTAGAACGCCAAACTATTTTAGAAAAACTGCAACAAAGCGAAACCCGCTTAAGCTTAGCAATTGAAAACACGGAACAAGGTTTATGGGATTGGAATATTAAAACAGGTGCAACGTATTTCAATAATATTTGGTTTAGTATTTTAGGTTATGAACCATATGAAATTCAGCTAAGTGCAAAAAGTTGGCTACAACGAATTCATAAAGATGACTTACCGAGGGTCATGGAATTATTAAGATTACACTTTGAAATTCATACCCCACTTTATGAGGTGACGATACGTATACGGCATAAACAAGGACATTGGATATGGGCAACCAACAAAGGCAAAGTCATTGAGTATGATAAAAATCAGAAACCTGTGCGTATGATTGGCACCTTGGTCGATATTACTAAACACAAAAAAGTTGAATTGGCACTAAAAGCAAGTAAGCAGCAATTTGAATCCATTTTTGATTATTCACCGACGGGTATCGCAGAAGTAAATAAGCAAGGCTATTTTATTTTAACCAATCTCGCTTTAGAACAAATTTTAGGCTACTCCAATACTGAGCTAAGCAAAAAGCATTTTACTGAAGTCACACATGCTAAAGATGTTTTTAAGGATATGGAACAGTTTCAACGATTGCTCGCGGGTGAAATTTTTTCGTATTCGATGGAAAAGCGTTATCTGAAACAAGACCAGTCGATTATATGGGGTTTGTTAACAGTGGCAAGAGTGGATGATGATGATGGCAATATGAGCCATGCGATTGGGATTATTCACGACATCACTGAAAAAAAACAAATGGAACAAAAACTGGTCAAACGTGAAGAGCTGCTTCAAGTACAAAATGAGGAACTGGCCAGCTTAAATGAAGAACTGAATACTAATAATGAAGAATTGATTCAACTAAATAGCAAACTGAATCATACCAATGATGAGTTACAAATTGTCAACCAAGCCTTACAACGGGCAAAAGAAGAAGCGGACAAAGCCAATAAAACCAAATCAGAATTTATTGCCAATATTTCACATGAGATTCGTACTCCAATGAATGTGATTTTAGGATTTAGTGAGATTTTGCGTGAAAAATTAGCCAATAGGCCACAATATATTGATTATTTCGATGGTATTTTGAACAGTGGCAAAGCCTTACTGAATTTGATTAATGATATTTTAGACCTATCCAAAATTGAAGCAGGACGGTTTGAAATTCATACAGAACCTGTGCTAATTCAACCTTTATTAAATGAAATCAAACAAGTTTTCTTTGTTAAAGCCAATCAGAAAAATTTAGAATTCTCAGTAGAGCATTCTCAAGATTTTCCACCTTGTATTTTGATGGATGAAAGTCGTTTAAGACAAATTTTGTTTAATTTAGTTGGTAATGCGATTAAATTCACTGATCGAGGGTTTATTAAAATTTTAATTCAAGAAACAGCTGTGAATCTACGCAATCAAACGGTTGATTTTAAAATCATTGTTGAAGACAGCGGAATTGGAATTAAAAACTCTAATTTTGAAAAAATATTTGAACCTTTTCGTCAACAAGAAGCCCAAAGTACCAGAAAATACGAAGGCACAGGTCTAGGACTATCGATTACTCAACGTTTAGTCGAAGCCATGAATGGGCAGATTGAATTAAGCAGTGAATTGAATAAAGGCTCTGTTTTTACCGTTATTTTCCATGCAGTATCTATTGTTGATGAAGAAGCTCGCCCACCGATTAATTTGACTGCGGTTGATGATGTGCAATTTCAGCAAGCACAGATTCTATTAATTGACACTGTAGGTATTAATCGAGAAATATTAAAAGGTTATTTAGCACCTTATCATTTGACTTTTATTGAAACCAGCTCAAGCCGAGACATTTTATTATTATTAGAACAGCCTGAGGAGGTGCAAAAACCCGATGTCATCATTATTGATATTGATATGCCACACCAGTGGGGTTATCAGATTTTAGAAAAAATCCAGCAATTACCACATTATCAACATATTCCAATTATTGCTCAAACTGTTTCAACCAAAGCCTTGAAAAAGCCTCACTCTTTTACAGAAATATTACTTAAACCTGTATCAAAACAAAAAATTATCCAATCTTTAATGAGGTTATTACCATATACTTTAAATAAGCAAGATGATATGCATAAAATGCAGTTATGTGATGAATTGCAATTCACTGATTTTCCTCAGCAATGTACGCTACAATTACAAGCTTTAGTATCTGAATATGAAGATATTGAAACATATTTGTCTATGCCTGATGTCGACGCGTTAGGTAGCAAGATTATTGACATTGCGCAACATCATCAAATTGATTCTTTAGCCCATTATGGTCAGCAATTAGTGCTTGCAGCAGATAACTATGATATTGAAAAAATTATACAATTACTGCAAAATTTTACACTATCACTTAAAATGCGATTAAATCCACAAACTAACTAGGATTATAAATATGATAGAAACGGATTATACGGTTTTGATAGTTGATGATGTACCGAAAAATTTACAAATTGTTGGTAATATATTAAAAGATCAGTCTATTCACTCATATGTCGCTTTAAGTGGTGAACAAGCGTTAAAAGTACTGAAAAATACAGTGATTGATTTAGTTTTGCTTGATATTTCAATGCCTGATATGGATGGGTATGAAGTTTGTCGACGTATTAAACAAGATTTGAAATTAGAGCATATTCCTATTATTTTTCTGACTGCCCGCTCTCAAACCGAAGATGTGGTGAAAGGCTTTGAATGTGGCGGGGTTGATTTTGTAACCAAACCATTTAACAGTTCTGAATTATTACAAAGAATAAAAACCCATTTAAAACTAAAACATTATGAAGATGAATTAGCCTCAAAAAATAATGAGCTACAAGAGCTAAATGCAACAAAAGACAAATTTTTCTCAATTATTGCCCATGATTTAAGAAATCCATTTAATACTTTGCTGAGTGTTTCTGAGTTATTACTTGATAAAAATATGCATATTGATGAAAAAAAGCAGCAAGAATTCATTCAAATGCTCTATGATAATGCAAAATGCACGTTTACTTTAATTGAGAATTTGCTGCTTTGGTCACGTAGTCAGCGCAATCAAGTTGAGTTTCACCCAGAAGTGGTATACGCCAGAGAGCTATTAAAAGAATGTATGATGTTGGTGCAATATACAGCCGCAAATGCAAAACAGATAAAGCTAGTTTTAGATGATATAGATGACTCATTACAAGTGGTTGCAGATTATGACATGGTCAGCATTATTGTGCGCAATTTGTTATCTAATGCGGTCAAGTTTACCCATTCAAAAGGTGTTGTACATATAGGTTGCCAAGTATCTGAACAGGAAAAAGTCCTATTTTATGTCAAAGATGAAGGTATTGGCATGAATCCATCACAAATAGAGAAATTATTCAAAATTGAGGATGCCTATTCTCGTTTAGGCACGCATGAAGAAAAAGGCACAGGCTTAGGACTTATTTTGTGTAAAGAGTTTATCGAAAAGAATAATGGGAAAATTTGGGTAGAAAGTGCAGAAAACCAAGGTTCAACTTTTTATTTTAGTCTAGAAATGGGCTTTGGAGAAGATGATTTTCTACACAATAAAACAGACAACTTGAACCACTTTAATGGCTGACGACTTCAGATAATCCCACCTGTAAATTTGGATACTTTGGTATGATTTGTAGTTCTTGCTGCATTTTCTGATTGTTAATTCTTTTAGATTCCGCTAAATAACTATTCATTTCTGGACTTAATTGCTGTGCGGCTTGTTCTCGGCTTAAGGTCGGTGGTAACGGCAAATCTACAGCGAGCGCGACTTGATTAAAATAATCGGTCATCGTGGTTGGATTACCATCAGTAATATTAAAAATACCTTGTCCACGTTGGCTGGCTGCAATGCAAGCACTGACTAAATCTGCAACATGCACACGATTGCTGTAAGGCGAAATGGATTCATCTAACACAGACAAACCTTTTTCTAAACGTGCAACTGGTAACCGTCCTGCACCATAAATCCCCGCCACGCGTAAAATCACCCAATCAATATGCTGTTGCTCTGCCCATGTTTGCCACTGTTGTTCTGCATCAATACGACGTTTGGCACGATCAGTTTGTGGGTTTAAGGGTTGGGTTTCATCAATCCATGCGCCTTGGCAATCACCATAAACACCTGTAGTGCTGATTAATACTGCTTTGTTTGGCGTGGCTTTAAATTGATTTAAAAAGTGAGTCATTCTTGTATCATCAACACCTTGAGAAGGCGGTGGCGCAAAATAAAATAATCTATCTACTTTAGTTGGCAGATTATCCAACGTATCGATCTGATCCAAATCACCACCATAAGTTTGAATACGTTTAGCTTGTAAATGGGCTGGTTCTGAATGGGTTAAGGCGGCCACGGGTTGGTTTTGTGTCAATAATTGCTCAGCGACTTGTAAACCCACATAACCACAACCCACAATAAAATTCATGATATTTGTCCTTTATAAAAATCGTATTACATCATGATACTCTGAAAAATACCGTATTTGTGAGGTTTCACAATGCTTATCAATTAGGCTGCAGAAATAAACCTTTAACTAACAAAAAGCTTACTTTAACTGTCAATCTGGTTAAAATAGTATGCCTTTTTGCGTAGGGGTTAAAGACATGCGACAGTTTATCATTGGATTATGTATCAGTTTGCTGGTAGGCGGTATTGTCGCTTGCTCAAGTAAACAGCAAAATTTCACGACTAAGTACCCGATTCCATTTCAAAGCGCAATCAATGTGCTCAGTAATGATTTATTTACAACGGTTGAAGCTCAGCAATCGACTTTAGATAAATTGATTAAAACCCAAATTGTGGTCGATCCCTTTATCGATGAGGCCAGTGGTAACATTGTGCAAGCCAGTAAAGACATTGAACAAGCCTTAATTCAAAAGTCCCTAGGTCGTGGACATAACTATGATATTACCTCAATGACTTCGCAAAATATCCGTGATGCTAACTATGTAATGAATGGGGTGATTTATTCCGAGCCTTACCGAGTACCGGGGTTAGATGATGCGGTGACTTATTATCGTTTAGCCTCTTCTATTGTAGATTTAGCCAGCGGTAAGATTGTCGCCAATACTCATGCGTGGATTTCAGATTTAAATTTAGAATATCAGCCGACCCCTTTATATGCTGACAGCCCTTTATTTATCAAAGATAAACGGGTTGAAAGCTTGATTGAAACCGCGCGTAGTCCCGTGGGTGCAGATGCGAATTTAGAATATTTAAATACAATTGAAACCAGTGCGTTATTAGCTGAAGCACAGCTAGCTTATGACAGAGAAGATTATGCAAAAGCCTTAGAATTATTCACTCAAGCTTCAGAAAAAACCGATGCACAAATTTTAAAAACCTATGTCGGTTTGTATGAAACCAATCGTCAATTGGACAATATGGAAGCGGCGAAAAAAGCTTTATATGACTTGCTTGTGGTTAGTATTAATTTGAATCAAAAAATCAATTTAAAACTGTTATTTGATGTGGATTCAACTGATTTTATTAAAGATCAAGCATTACGCGATGAATATCATATTTGGTTAGAACAAATTGTGCGTTACTTCCGCAATAATGAACAATGTATGTATGTGTTGGGTCACAGTAGTAACACTGGTACAGCTGAATACAATGAAAACTTATCTTTAGCACGAGCGCAACAAATTCGCACCGTATTAAGTCAATATTTCCCAGCAATTATGCAGCGTTCTAAAGCGATGGGTAAAGGTTTTACGGAAAATATTTCGGGTCTTGGTACAGACGATGCGCGTGATGCCATTGACCGTCGGGTTGAGTTCCGTATTGTAGAGTGTGCAGATATTTAATTTATAAAACTGAGGGTTAGCTATTTCTGCTCCCACTTGCTAACCCTTTTCCTGCTTTTTTTCATTAAAAATCTATTTTTCTTCTGCTTTCAAAGGCAAAGCTTTTCCCTATCAAACAAATCTGAAAATGTAATATTCATGTCACACTATTCTTATACCTTACTAGAGGTTGTGGGTCTCAAGAGCCTGCGCGACCTGAACTAATGGGAGATTCTGTTGTAATGAAAAAATTATTTGCTACAGCGAGCTTTATTGCTGCAACAATGTTTACTGCACCAGCTATTGCAGGCGGTGTAGACTCAAGCTTACCTGATTACACTAAAGTCAGTGGTATTTCTGGTAACTTATCAAGTATTGGTTCTGACACTTTAGCTAACTTAATGACCATGTGGGCTGAAGAGTTTAAAAAACAATATCCTAGCGTCAATATCCAAATTCAAGCGGCAGGCTCTTCAACTGCACCTCCGGGGTTAACAGAAGGTACAAGTAACTTTGGTCCTATGAGTCGTAAAATGAAGGACAAAGAAAAACAAGCATTCGAAGAAAAATTTGGTTATCCTCCAACAGCACTTCGTGTTGCAATTGACCAAGTTGCAGTTTACGTAAACAAAGACAACCCAATTGAAGGTTTAACAATTCCTCAAGTAGACGCTATTTTCTCTGAAACACGTAAATGTGGTGGTAAATCAGACATTAAAACGTGGGGTGACGTTGGCTTAACGGGTGAATGGGCGAACAAACCAATTCAATTATATGGCCGTAACTCTGTATCTGGTACTTACGGTTACTTCAAAAAACACGCTTTATGTAAAGGTGATTACAAGAAAACTGTAAACGAGCAACCAGGTTCTGCATCAGTTGTGCAATCTATCAGCTCTTCTTTAAATGGTATCGGTTATTCTGGTATCGGTTATAAAACTTCTGGCGTTAAAACAATTGCTTTAGCGAAAAAAGAAGGTATGCCTTTCATTCCAGCAACTGAAGAAATGGCTATCAACGGTAAATTCCCATTATCACGTTTCTTATACGTCTACGTGAACAAAAAACCAAATGAGTCATTACCTCCTTTAGAAAAAGAATTCGTAAAATTAATCGTTTCTAAAATTGGTCAAGAAATCGTTGTAAAAGATGGTTATGTGCCTTTACCAGCTAAAGTTGTTGAAGCTGAATTGAAGAAACTTGACTAATATTTAGCTTTTCCCTAAGAACCTGTCTTTGCCCCTTTATGGGGCTTTTTTTATGCGTGATTGAAAGAGATAGGGATTTTCTATGCAGATATTTTTACAATAAAGCAGAAGCAGGCGGAAACTCTGTATCAAAACTGGTTTTATCTGTTTCAAGCTCTCGATTGGTTGCCGTCGCTGTGACCAGTAAGCCACGAATATTTTCTAATAAATCTGCTTTTTCATAAGTTTGCTTGGTAAAAATGGTTTCGACATAGCCTTGCAAACGTTGCATATCGCCGCTGCTCAATTTAGTCGAGGTCAACACCACTACAGGAATGTTTTGCCAGTGTGCGTTTTCACGGATTTTGTCTATAAATGCAAAACCATCCATCACAGGCATCAACAGATCAAGCAAGATGAGGCTGGGTTTTTTATCATTTAAATGTTCTAAAGCCACTTGGCCATTTTCAGCTTTAAATACGCGCCAACCTTCTAATTTCAACAATTCTGCAGTCGCCTCTCGCACAACAAGGTCATCATCCACTACCATCACCAAATCATTATCATTTGCCCCAATTTTATATTTACCCAGAATATTGGCTAATTGATCGCGTCCCACAGGTTTAACCAAATAATCTGTTGCGCCCAACGCATAACCACGATTACGATGCTCTTCAATTGAAGTCATAATCACATGAATATCGGTTAATAACGGGTCTGTTTTTAGAGTAGAAAGTACGTGCCAGCCATCGGTTTCAGGCATCATCACATCCAAAATAATCGCATCAGGCCGCAGCTTTTTCGCCAACTGCAAACCTTGTTGCCCAGAATCTGCCACTGCTACTGCATAGCCTAATTTGGATAAATAATTTTTTAATAACTCACGGACAATTTTGTCATCATCAATCACCAATACGATGCCATCACCTTCAAGTAACTCTTGGGTTTTAGCAATAACTGCATCATGTTCGGAATGAATTTTTTCTTGTGCTTTGGTATTGATTGGCAAGGTTAAAATAAATGTTGATCCTTCACCAAATTCACTGTTGACCTGAATTGAGCCGCCCATCATATCAGCGAACTCTTTACTGATTGCTAAACCCAAACCTGTACCACCAAAACGGCGCGTGGTTGAAGCATCGACTTGGGTAAATGGTTGAAACAGCTTTTTCACTTGCTCACCCGTCATGCCAATGCCTGTATCGGCAATTTTAAATTGTATCCATTCTTTGTTTTGTTGGATAATCTGGCTTGCTTTAAAACTAATCACACCTGTTTCGGTAAATTTAGCCGCATTGCTCAGTAGATTTAATAAGATTTGGCGGGTTTTGGTTATGTCAGTTTGAATCAGAGACAGCTTATCATCGACAATCACTTTAAGCTGGTTTTGTTTTTTACCAATCAAAGGCTTAATCGTTAATTCTAAGTCTCGAACCAGTTTTTGCACTTGGACTTGTTCTAAAAATAATTCCATCTTGCCCGATTCAATTTTAGATAAATCCAGCACACTGTTAATCAAGCCAAGTAAATGATTACCTGCTGCCCGAATTTTTTCCAAATCATCTGAGCAATCGTTAAAGCCTAAATCTTCTGCATCTTCGATCAACATTTCACTATAACCAATAATCGCATTCATAGGTGTGCGTAGTTCGTGGCTCATATTGGCTAAAAATTGGCTTTTGGCTGTATTGGCGGTTTCAGCTTGTTCCTTGGCTTGTTTTAATTCTTGAGTACGTTCAATGACTTTGTGTTCTAAATCATTTGCATAAGCCAGTAGTTGATTATCACGTTTTTGGATTTCTAGCTCTAATTTTTCCCGCAATCGATACAATTCAACATGGGTACGTACGCGGGCGAGTAATTCTTCTTGTTGGAAAGGTTTGCTGACATAATCCACCCCGCCTACATTAAATGCTTGTAAGCGGTCTTTAGGATTGGTTAAGCCTGAAAGAAATAAGATTGGAATCGTACTGAGTTTGTCTATGCGCTTGATGTGTTGGCAGGTTTCAAAGCCATCCCACCCTGGCATGGTAATGTCTAATAAAATCAGGTCTGGTGGCGTTTCTTGTGCGGTTTCTAATGCCATTTGTCCCGTCTTAGCTAGCAATACCTCAAACCCTTCCTCTTGTAAAATCCCATTGAGTAAAGCCAAGTTTGCCAAGTTATCATCTACAACCAAGACGGTAGATTTATCTGCCACTTTCACACTCTCCAAAACCTCTTCTAAACAGGCCAATTCTTTGACGACTATTGTAATAAAGCAGCTTGAAAAATGATAGAGATTCAGGGTTGTCGGTGGCTTTTTCTAAATTTAAAACGGTTGCTCTTCTTCTCGTAACGTAAGGACTTCAAATCCTGTTTCTGTGACTAAAATCGTATGTTCCCATTGCGAAGATAAACTACGGTCTTTGGTCACCACGGTCCATTCATCACCCAAGCGTTTGACTTGATGTTTACCTGCGTTAATCATCGGTTCGATGGTAAACGTCATCCCCGGTTTTAGCTCAACAGGCTCAGCTTTTTTCGAATAATAATGCAACACTTGTGGTTGTTCGTGGAACTCACGTCCAATGCCATGACCACAATAATCTTGCACCACACTAAAGCGTTGTGATTTAGCTAATTTTTGGATCGCCTTACCAATATCGGCGAGCATTGCACCGGGTTTTACTTGCTCAATACCCACCCGCATACAATCATAACTGCTTTGTACTAAACGTTTGGCCAGTGGAGAGGTTTCACCGCCAATGATAAACATTTTACTGGTATCGCCATGAAAACCATCTTTAATCACTGTGATATCAATGTTAATAATGTCACCTTTTTTTAAAGGCTTGTTATTCGGGATACCGTGACAGACCTGTTGATTCACCGAAGTACAAATCGATTTAGGAAAACCGCGATAATTTAAAGGTGCAGGGATAACTCTTTGTTCTTTCACCATGAACTCATGACAAATTTTGTCTAACTCATTGGTTGTAACCCCCTCTTTTACAAAAGGTTCAATCATGACCAAAACATCGGCAGCCAAACGCCCTGCAACTCGCATTTTGTTTATTTCTTCTGGCGTTTTGATGTTGATTTCATCTTGCTTTTTCCTAACTGGCGGCTGACCAAAGTTGATACGTCCCATAAATATCCTTCAAACCAACGCAAAAAAGTGAATCAATTATTGTAACAAGTTGTGATTACTAAAAATAGTCCCATGAATTCACGTTATTTTAGTGGTCATACGCCTATTTTTTAATGTGAGAATAGCAAGTGTTTACAGAACTGGCCATTCTCAGCTAGAAATACCGTCACTCAAATTCTATTCTGGCGCGGGTATGCTTTGACATTCATGGAATACGCGATGTGGACATTTTCTACAGATGTCTTTATCAAGTCGAATGAATATACCTTGCACTGCCTCAGTTTTGCTATCAAAAATATGTTCATCACTAATTAATTTGGCATATTCAGGTTTTTCCAATAATTTACGGGCTTCTGCTTTCATATTCACAAAATAAAGACCGCCCCCGATTGCTTGTCGTCGCTTGGCTTCTTGTACAATGGTTTCAACCCCAGCTACATCCACGAAATTGATACCATTACTCATAATCAATAAATGCTTTTTCTCTACTTCTTGCCATTTCTTACTGACATAACTGACCGCGCCAAAGAACAACGAACCATCTAAACGTTCAACTTGGACTTGTGGGCACTGAGGTAAGGGCTTTTTCTCGATATTGGTAAAACGGCGACTAATATCATCTGTGTCAGGCGCAAGCACCACCATTTTAGGCTTGGAGGTACGATTGAGGTAAATCACCAATGACAACATCACACCTGCATAAATCGCAAACTCCAACTCAAGGAATAATGTTGCGAAGAAAGTGACAACCAGTGTCGCCATTTCTGATCTGCTGGTCACCATGATGGCTTTAATATGATGGAAATCGATTAACCCGTAAGAGACCAGTAATAGAATACCTGCCATACTGGGAATCGGTACATAAGCGGTTAAAGGTGCAATTAATAACACAATCAAGGCTAATGAAATACCTGCGAAAATTGCAGCAAGTGGGGTTTTTGCGCCTGACTCATAGTTAACACCTGTACGCGTAAATGAACCTGATGCCGCATAAGAAGAGAAAAACGCACCACCAATATTAGATAAGCCTTGGCCGATAAATTCCTGATTTCCATCAATTTGCTGATGTGAACGGGTTGCGACTGCGCGTGCAATTGATACCGCTTCAACTAAACCTAATACTGCAATCGCCAACGCACCGGGAGCAAGTTGTTTAATCGTTTGGATCGAAAAATCAGGTAATGATAAAGGTGGTAAACTGGCTGGAATTTCACCAACTAATTTAATCCCGTTTGCTTCTGCATCCATAAAATAAGCCATCAAACCACCAATAACCATCGCAAATAACATTCCCGGCCATTTTGGTGCGTACTTTTTAAATCCAAACGCCACAATAAAAGTGACAATGGCAATGCTCAACGTATAGTAATTGGTTTCTGGTAATGCCTTAATCAAATCAATCCATGTATGAATAAACGATTCACCTGAAGGCACATGCACCCCAAATACATTTTTTAATTGACTGGTTGCAATAATGATTGCAGCACCTGCAGTAAACCCGATGACCACTGAGTGAGAGACGAAATTAACCAGTGTTCCCAGTCGTGCCATGCCCAGCATTAACTGGAAAACCCCCGCGAGAAAAGTCATGGTTAATGCCATTTGAATAAATTGGCTTGATCCCGGTTCGGCGTAAATACTGATGCTACTAAACACAACGATAGACATCGCGACCGTAGGCCCTGAAATCAGGTGATAAGATGAGCCAAATAATGCGGCAATAATGGCGGGAATAATCGCGGCATATAAACCATACTCAGGTGGCATCCCCGCGATCAGGGCATAGGCAACCCCTTGAGGTAATACAATAATAGCGTTGGTAATCCCTGCGATTAAGTCAGCTTGTATGGTCTGGTTATTGAGCTTGGGTAACCAATGTAAGAACGGAAAAATAGTTTTTAAACGATGTGTATGACTTTGCAAGAGCTTGTCCTTATTGGCTTATACGTAAACAAATGAGGTCATTTATATGTCATATTAGCTTGCAAGGTATTTTATGATGGTTTTATGAAATTATATACAATACTAAAACGAGGCTTTAATATTTTTAATTGCTATTATTTAAGTAAAAACAATGAATAGATAACCCATCCCATATCATTGAGAATAGGTTTGAATTGATGGTTGAAATACCAAACTTGCTAATAAAAAGAGCTGCTTATTTTACCAATATGAGATTATCAAGCAAAATAAATAATTTTTATTTGGAGGCAGAATCATTTATAATTTATCAGTGAAAAAGCCCTTTTATATTTTTTTATCCCTTCCCTATACCATTCACCGCATTAACCCAATATCACAGTAATAGACTCTGGCTTTTTAGGCATTACTAATGTGATTTCTATTTCAGCACCATAGATAAGTCTCACTACTCATTACCATTTATTTTACTAATAGAACTTTGCATAGACGTGACGCTTGAATCCGCTACAATAATTTAACACCTCTGGGAGGAGCGTATTAATGAAAAGCAAAATGCAGCCACCGCTACTTAAATATGATGTGCCCACTATTCAGCAGGACATCTTGAACCATTTAACCCATACCGTGGCTAAAGATCGGGATGATGCCACTGAACGTGATTGGTTTTTTGCCGTTGCCTGTACCGTACGTGATTATTTATCAGAACGTTGGATTGAAACTACTAAAGCTTGTTATGAGCAGGATAGCAAACGTATCTATTATTTATCACTTGAGTTTTTAATGGGGCGTTTATTAACCAATAGCATGATGAATTTAGGGATTTATGACAATGTACGTGAAGCCCTGAATAATTTACATGTCAATGAGGCGTGCATTTACGAGGTTGAACCTGATCCTGCATTGGGTAATGGTGGTTTGGGGCGATTGGCTGCGTGCTTTTTAGACTCAATGGCAACGTTAAGTTTGCCTGGATATGGCTACGGTATTCATTATGAATATGGCATGTTTTATCAACGGATTAAAAATGGTTATCAAGTTGAGCAACCTGATAGTTGGCTACGTTACGGCAATCCATGGGAATATCCGCGCCCAGAAGTCTTATTTAAAGTGAACTTCGGCGGTCATGTGAATGAATACCAAGATGAGCACGGCCGACAAGGTTTTCACTGGAAAGGTGGTGAGGATGTGATGGCGATGGCTTATGATTTATTAGTCGCAGGCTATGGTACGCATACGGTGAATAATTTGCGTTTATGGGCAGCGAAGGCCTCACGGGATTTAGATTTAAGCTCGTTTAATAAAGGTGATTACTTCGAAGCGGTTAAGGCGAAAAACTGGTCAGAAAATTTGTCTAAAGTCCTTTATCCTGATGACAGTACTGAAATGGGTCGAGAATTACGTTTACGTCAAGAGTACTTTTTTGTTTCTGCATCATTGCAAGATATTTTACGTCGCTTTTGCCGTGAACATCGTAATATCAGAGAATTACCGAATAAAATTGCAATCCAACTCAATGACACGCACCCAAACCTAGCGATTCCTGAATTGATGCGGATTTTATTAGATAAATACCGTTTGGAATGGGATGAAGCATGGAGTATGTGTCAGCGGGTTTTCGCTTATACCAACCATACTTTATTGCCCGAAGCCTTAGAAACGTGGACAACGGACTTATTGGGTTATTTATTACCGCGTCATTTACAAATTATCTACCAGATCAATCACCTATTTTTACATGAAGTGAGTCATCAATATCCAGGAGACATGGATAAATTGCGCCGTATGTCAATTATCGGTGAAGATGGTGAAAAACATGTGCGGATGGGACATCTTGCGGTAGTCGGTAGCCATAAAGTCAATGGTGTCGCAGCATTGCATACACAACTGATTAAAAGCCATTTGTTTGCTGATTTTGACCAATATTTCCCTGATAAAATTATTAACAAAACCAATGGCATCACGCCGCGCCGTTGGTTACAAGAAGCCAATCAAGGGTTAAGTCAATTATTAAACAATACCATTGGCTCAGAATGGACTGCAGATTTAGAAAAATTACACGCGCTTGCTCCACTTGCAGAAGACCGTCAATTTCAACAAGCATTCCAAGCCGTCAAAATGGAGAATAAACAACGGTTGGCCACTTATATTGAATCGAAGACCAAGATCAAGCTCAATTCCGAAGCCTTGTTCGATGTACAAATTAAGCGGATTCATGAGTATAAACGCCAACTTTTAAATTTATTGCATGTGGTCACTTTGTATAATCGTATTCGGCATAATCCTGAGTTAGATATTGTGCCGCGTGTAGTGATTTTTGCGGGTAAAGCTGCACCTGCTTATGCAATGGCCAAGTTAGTGATTAAGTTGATTAATGATGTGGCCGATTTTGTCAATAATGACCCTGTGGTCGCTGATCGCTTAAAAGTAGTATTTGTACCTAATTATGATGTATCGACTGCACAGAAAATCATTCCTGCCGCCAATTTATCCCAACAAATTTCAACTGCAGGTATGGAAGCTTCTGGCACAGGTAATATGAAACTGGCCTTAAACGGTGCGTTGACCATCGGTACATTGGATGGGGCAAATATTGAAATTAAAGAGGAAGTGGGCGAGGAGAATATTTTTATTTTTGGTCTTACAGCTGCACAAGTAGAAGAAAAATGTCAACATGGCTATAACCCTTGGGATTATTATCACGGTAACGGCGAATTAAAACAGGTGTTAGAAATGATTGGTTCTGGTTATTTCAGCCCTGAAGAGCCTGAGCGTTTTAAACCGATTGTCGATGCATTAACCGAGCATGGGGATCGTTACATGCTATTAGCTGACTATGCCGATTATATTGGTTGTCAGCAAAACATTGAAGCCATGTATCGCCAGCCTGAAGAATGGACAAAACGCGCCATTTTAAATGTTGCACGGATGGGCAAATTTTCATCTGATCGCACAATTAAAGAATATGCAGAACAGATTTGGCGAGTCAGCCCTGTTAAATTTTAGTATCAATCATATGGAGTGTGGATTGCACTCCTTATATTTGCTCAAGTAAGTGCTCAGGTACAGTAGTTGGAATGCAGAGTGTAAAAGTAGAACCTTGACCGACTTCACTTTCCACTTCAATCACCCCACCCATTTTTGTAGAGTAAAATTGTGTAATGCTCAAGCCTAAACCCGTACCGCCATATTTGCGAGTACTAGAATCATCTTCTTGGGTAAATGGCTTAAATAAATGTTCAATTTGTTCCGCTTTAATTCCAATACCTGTATCACGGATTTCAAATAGAACCCACTCAGTCTCATCTCGTACCACTTTAGATACACTAAACCAGATTTGTCCTTGCTCGGTGAATTTATCCGCATTGGTTAACAAATTAAGTAAACACTGTTTAAGACCAATTTTACAAGAGTACATTTTGCCTAAACTGGCTTGTACTTGGGTATGCAATGCATTGCCATTTTCTGAAATGACAGGATGAACTGCATCTAAAATATGTCCAATGATAGGGGCAAGCTCAAAAGTCTCATAACTGACTTGCATATAACCTGATTCGATTTTGGTAATGTCTAAAATATCACCAATGATACCGAGCAAGTTTTCACCTGCTTTATGAATATAATCTAAATCAGGCAGTAAATCTTCTAAACCTTCCTCTTCTAAATCTTCTTGCAGCATTTCGCTATAACCAATGATGGCATTTAACGGCGTACGTAGCTCATGACTCATATTAGCCATAAAACGGGTTTTAGAACGGTTGGCCATTTCAGCTGCATTTTTAGCTTCAATTAAGGCTTTTTCGGCTTCTTTCTGTTCGGTCAAGTCCATATGCGTGCCAACCATGCGATAAGGTTGACCCGTTTGCTCATCCCACACCGCAATACCCCGATCTAATATCCACACATAGCTACCACTTTTATGTTGCATTCGGTAAGTATGCTCATATGATGGTTGTTGTTTACCTAAATAGGCTTGAATATGTGATAGCATTTCATCTTTGTCATGTGGATGAATCAAGGCATACCATTGCTTAATTGTGTTATCTAATTCGTCATGTTCATAACCCAGCATTTCTTTCCAACGATCGGTTAAGAACAGTTGGCCTTCATTAATAAGCCAATCCCACAAGCCATCATTTGCCCCTTTCATAGCCAACTCAAACCGCTCTTCACTTTTACGTAAAGCTTCTTCAGCTTGGCGGCGGGCAGTAATATCTTCAATACTGGCAATCACATATTGAAAACTACCTTGCTCATCATGCACAGGCACAGCGGCAATATTACACCAAATTGAATGCCCTTCTTTGTGCACTAAACGTTTTTCATCGCTGATCGATTGACGTGTACCCAATTGCAATTCTGTGAGCTGCTGTTTGGTGATTTCATATTCTCTTTCACAACTAATATTTTGATAGGTCAGTTGCTTAATTTCTTTGGCTGAATAACCACAGATATGTTGAAACATAGCATTGGTTTGTACAAAGTGGCCTTCACTATCCACCAAAATAATCCCAATCGGCGCGTGCTCGAATAATTGTCTAAACCGTTTCTCGCTGACTTTGAGGCGAGCTTCAGCATGTTTGCGTTCGCTAATATCCACCATAATCCCCACCATGCCAGCTAAGCTATCATCCGCATCATGAAACACAGACTTATGACAGATGACTTGGTGAATATTGCCATCAGCAAAAGGTAATGAGGATTCATATACTCTGGGTGTTAATGAAGTAAATATTTCTGCATCAATAGCAATTTCTTGCTGTGCAATCTCTGGAGGTAAAAATTCACTGGGAACATGACCAATAAGCCGCTCTTTTTTAACCCCTAAATATTGTTCATAAGCATGGTTACAGCCTAAGTAATAACCATTTAAGTCTTTGTAGAAAATGGGATTGGGAATACTATTAAGTAACGCTTGTAAAAATATTAGATTGTTGCGCTGTAAAACTTGAATACGGGTACGCTCTTGCATTTCTGTTTCAAGCAAGATGTTTTTTTCGGCCAGTTCTTGGGTTCGATGAGTCACTTGGTCTTCTAAATTATTACGCGCATCTAGTAATTCAGCCTCAACGGTGTCCGCATGGGCTGTAATCATTTCTAAGGAGATTTCTAAGTCATTTTTTTCTGTGGCCAACTGCTTTACTTGGGCTTCAAGTGCTGCAATCTGCTGTTGCATGGCTTGAACATCATCTGACTTCCTTGTCAATCTAGTATCTCCCTTGATTTTGTCATCGATATCTAATCTTGGAAGAGGCATAATTACTCACCAGTTCATAAAAAAATTAGCAAAACGCAATATTCTAAATTATGGCATGTTGCACAACACATACTATGCCAGCTTATATCTTATTTTGCTAATATACTCAATCAAATTACTATGTGGCTAAACATGATTCATTGGCTTACCCAATACTAATATCTTAAGTATAAATGTTTTTCTTTACAAAATGAGTGCAGCATTAGAAAAAATGTAATAATTCTGTCTCAATCATAGATTTTTCTGATGGGTTCTGAGTTTTGGCTAGTTTTTGTAACGCTGAGCCAATTTCACATAGTTTTGTGCTGAGTACTCGAAATACTGCATTTCTTTCTCTGTCAAAGGACGGATTTTCTTAGCAGGGCTACCGCGCCACAAAAAGCCGCCTTCCAAGGTTTTATGTGGTGAAACGAGGCTACCCGCACCCAATAAAACATAAGGTTCTAATACCGCGCCGTCTAAAACGACTGATCCCATACCAATTAAACAATGGTGACCAATCGTACAAGCATGAAGCGTGACTTGATGGCCAACCGTAACATCTTCACCAATAATTAATGGTAAACCACCGGGGCAATAAGCACTGTCATGTGTTACATGTAAAATCGAGCCATCTTGCACATTGGTACGTGCACCGATTTCGATACGATGAATATCTCCACGGGCAACTGCCATCGGAAAAATAGATGCTTGTTCCCCTACGGTCACATCACCGATGACAACCGCTTGAGGGTCAATATAAGCAGAATCTGCAACATTAGGTGTTAGGTTTTCAAATGGACGAATCATAGGCTTTCAAACTTATTATGTGAGTGATAACAATATTTTGAGAGATTATATACAACGCTCTCACTATGGACTATTTATTACGGATTGTTATACTTATTGGTTAAGCGTTCATTGTGCCATCAAACTTGAACAGATAAAATATGATTAAGCAATTTGTTGAACTCTACCATGATTAGAACTTATTTTTATACTATGCTGCGCGTGACGTTGCTTATGACGTTATTGTTAGGCTTATTTGCCGCCACAGGTGTAGCAGTTGTTGTGGGTTATTTCTTGCCTCAACTCCCTTCTATTGAACATATTAAGTCGATTGATTTTCAAATTCCACTGCGTGTATATAGCCATGATGGCAAATATATGGCTGAGTTTGGCACACAACGCCGTATTCCAATTGAAGTACACAAAATTCCGCCTATGATGATCCATGCGATGTTGGCAACAGAAGATAATAAGTTCTTTGAACATAGCGGGGTTAATTTTAAAAGTTTGGTGCGGGCAGCGGTTCATCTAGTCAAAACCCGAGGCGAAATTCGTCAGGGGGGTAGTACGATTACGATGCAGGTGGCGAAGAATCTGTTTTTAACTCCTGAACGTAGTTTTGATCGTAAATTTAAAGAAATTTTGCTTGCTTTACGCATTGAACAGACTTTAACCAAAGATGAGATTTTAGAGTTATATTTTAATAAAATTTATTTCGGGCAACGGGCTTATGGGATTCAAGCTGCTTCTTACACGTATTATTCCCGTCCTTTGAAAGAACTGGAAGTGGCTGAATATGCCATGTTAGCGGGTATTCCTAAATTCCCTTCTTCTTCGAATCCGATTGCTGACCCTACGCGAGCAATGGAACGCCGCAATTATATTTTAAGACGTATGAATGAATTGGGTTACATTGACAAAACTACATATGAGACCTCGGTTCAACAGCCGAATACTGCCAAACTATACAAAGCTGAAACAGAATTAAACGCACCACATGTTGCAGAAATGGCACGGCAATATATGGAAGAATTATATGGTGATGCGGCTTATACCAAAGGTTTCAATGTATATACAACGGTGCGTTCTTCTTTACAAAATTCGGCACAACGTGCTTTACGCCGTAATTTATTGAATTATGATGAACGACATGGTTATCGTGGTGTATCTGGTCATGTTGAATTACCTGAAGCGACTGAAGAGCTTGCTGCTGAAGAAATCACTAAAGTAGCGGATAAAGCTTTAAAGGATTACCCTAATTACGGTGGTTTGCTTGCCAGTGTGGTGATGAAAGTCAATAAACAATCTATTGTGGTTTATAACAAAAAAGTCGGCGAGTTCACCATTAATTGGAAAAATTTACGTTGGGCGCGACGTTATGTGCATGATAATCGACGTGGGGGCTTGCCTAAAACTGCCTCTGCTATTGTGAAACGGGGCGATGTGATTATGGCGCGTCAAGTTGGCTCGGTGAAAAATGAAGCAGGTGAAAAAGTAGCGGTATGGCGATTGTCCGAAGTACCACAAGTTGAGGGCGCGCTCGTTAGTTTAGACCCGAATACAGGTGCTATTTTATCTTTAGCAGGCGGCTTTGATTTTTATCAGAGTAAATTTAATCGCGTCACTCAAGCCTTCCGTCAACCGGGGTCTAATTTCAAACCTTTTATTTATTCTGCGGCTTTAGAACATGGTTTTACACCTGCCAGCATGATTAACGATGCGCCTGTGGTATTCCGTGCAGGCAATAAGTTATGGAAACCGAAAAACTTCACTCATCGCTTTTACGGGCCTACCAATTTGCGAACTGCGTTAACATTCTCACGCAACTTGGTTTCAATTCGTTTGCTTAACAATATCGGAGTTACACCTGCAATTGAACATGTGGTGAAATTTGGTTTTGAACGAGATCGAATTCCGAAGAACCTTACTATTTCTTTAGGTACAGGCGATGTGACACCTTTAGAATTAGCGCGAGGCTATGCGGCGTTTGCGAATGGTGGTTATTTAATTAAGCCATACATTGTTAGCAAAATCGAGAATATGACAGGTCATTTGTTATTTAAAACCGATGCTTTGGAAGTGTGTAAAAATTGCCCAGAATATACGATTCAATCGGGGGCAGATTTAGATCAACCGCAATATAGCCATGCACCAAGAGTGATTGATGATCGCAATGCTTGGACATTAACTTCAATGATGAAAGACGTGATTAAACGTGGTACAGCGGTGCGGGCAATGAAGTTAAAACGCAGCGATTTGGCAGGTAAAACAGGTACAACCAACGATCAGCGTGATGCATGGTTCTCTGGCTTTAATGCGAATATTGTCACCACGGCATGGATTGGTTTTGATCGTCCACGTTCGTTAGGTAAAAAAGAAACGGGATCACGGGCGGCTTTACCTATGTGGATTGATTACATGCGCCAAGCGTTGCAATCATATAAAGTGCGTTCACTCGCGATGCCTCAGGGGATTGTGTCAGCCAAAATTGATCCTGCAACGGGTTTCCTTGCGACTAGCCAAACTCCGAACGCAAAATTTGAATACTTCTATAAAGAAAATGTGCCTAAACGGTACGCGATTTATAAACCTACTGATGATTCTTCGGAACATGCTTTGACACTGGGAGAACCTTTGTTCTAGGACTGCTTATGTTAATTGATATTAGTCTTGTTGTAGTGGCTTATTTATTAGGCTCATTTTCGTCTGCAGTCGTGGTCTGCAAAGTGATGGGTTATGAAGACCCAAGAACCTTAGGTTCAGGCAATCCCGGTGCAACCAACGTGTTACGGCATGGTGGTAAAAAAGCCGCGATTATCACCTTAATTTTAGATATGATGAAAGGTGTGGTCGCTGTTTTATTGGCAAAGTTATTAACCGATAGCAGTTTAATCGTTGCGCTCAGTGCATTAGCCGTATTCTTAGGGCATTTATATCCAATCTTTTTCAACTTTAAAGGTGGTAAAGGTGTTGCAACTGCGCTGGGTGTCTTGTTAGCGTTGCACTGGATGGTAGGTGTTGGCGCGTTATTAACGTGGTTAGTGATGGCGTTTAGTTTCCGTTATTCCTCTTTGGCGGCCTTAATTACTGCTGCAATGACTCCTGTTTATATGTATTGGTTTTCAGGTGTGGATCATTACGTGATTGTGAATGTGGTGATTACAGTGTTGATCTTTTGGCGGCATCAATCCAATATTCAAAAGCTGATGAATGGCACTGAAGGCAAAATTAAATTCTCGTCATCCAGTTCGTGATCGTCACATTCACTATTGCAATCTTACAATCAAATGGGGTTTACATGAGAAAGCTCATTAGTATTTTATTTTTGGTCGGTTTAATTGGCGGCTGTGCAACCAATCAAGAAAAGCAAACTTGGGTACCCAAGCAAAAAAATAATCAAGTTGTCTGGGCGGACGATGCAACAGACGTGGCTGTGATTGAATTGCAGTATGATGAAAAAGGTTCGGAAAGAAATAACTTTAAACATCAGTTATATGTGCAAAACATGGACGGTTCTGAACGGCGGGCTGTAACAGAAGTACGTGAGCATCAAAATGGCAATTTATATTATATGAAGCAAGCGGGCTATTTTATTATGGAGTCGCTGATGCCAACGGGTGCAAGACGCTTTGATCGCATTGATGAAAAAGGCCATGAAATATTAGTAATTGAAACGCCTGACAGTGAACATCAACCTTGTGCAGACATTCCGCGTGTTGATAATAAACCATTGCCTCAAGTCTATCACACGGTGATTCCTTCGCCTGATGGGGCTTTGTTAGCACATGTGTTTAGCTTAGATTGTGGTGAAGTCAGTGTCGAGTTTTTGTATTCCAACAACTTGAATATTATTACTGATCCTATAGTGATTCCGATCGATGAGCCTGTGAATGCAACGTGGCATGTTGATAACTACATTATTCTGACCAATAATCAAAATACCAGAGCGTGGGCAATTCGTGTTGGGCAACCGCCAGAAGAAATTGCACCACCAAATTGTGTCGCGCCTGTCACCACCAGCAGTCATATTACTTATGATGGTCGTATGGTGTATTTAGACGAAACAGGTGAAGTAAAAATGCGTCAAGTAGATGCTTCTGTGGCATTTGGTTGTCAGTAAATATATTGGCTGTATTTACATTTGAGTACAGCCATATTTTTCAATCCTAGAAGCACAACATAACCCGTCAATACTCAATTAGAAATATGCTAATATTTTAGTTTTTATAGCGATGTTAGCACATGCCTGAATTACCAGAAGTGGAAACCACTAAAAATGGTATCGTCCACAACTTAAAATCCAAAACAGTCAAACAAGTTATTATTCGGCAACCAAAGTTGCGCTGGCCTGTACCCGAACATTTGCCAGACACTTTAGCGCAACAAACCATCCAAACCATTCAACGCCGCGGAAAATATATATTATTGACATTCCCCAATGGCCATTTAATCAGTCATTTAGGTATGTCAGGCAGTTTCCGCGTTTTACCAACACAGACACCGATCAAAAAACACGATCATATCGATATTATTTTTCAAGATGATTTATGCTTGCGTTATCATGATCCGCGCCGTTTCGGTTGCTTGCTATGGACAGATCAAGCGGTTGAACAACATAAACTGATTTCAGTATTGGGTGTTGAGCCACTGGAACAAGATTTAACGGGCGAATACCTTTACAAAAAATCACGGCCGAAGCGGGTAGCAATCAAAAACTTTATTATGGATAGCCATATTGTGGTGGGTGTGGGCAATATTTATGCGAACGAAGCCCTATTTTTAGCCAATATTCATCCTTCAACGCCTGCACAAAAAGTTGGCCTAGCGCAATATGAAAAATTGGTTGCACACATCAAACAAGTGCTAGCAACTGCAATCCAACAAGGTGGCACAACTCTACGAGACTTCACCAATGCTGATGGGCAAGCGGGCTATTTTCAGCAAACGCTACATGTGTATGGCAAAGCAGGTGAACAATGCAGCTGTGGCCGAGCAACGATTGAAAAAATTGTGATTGGACAACGTGCCAGTTATTTCTGCCCAGCCTGTCAGCCGATTTAACAAAAATTTACCTCGACACTATTTACATTAAGGGTTGTTATCGATTATGTTTACGCCTACCACTGTTTGACCAAGATGACTATAATAATTCATGAAAAATAAAGCCATAGCACCATTACCAAACAATATAAATGAAACCGTTCAATATGCTTTAGAAGAAGATATTGGCACAGGCGATATTACTGCGCAGTTAGTGCCAGAACAGCAACAAGCGACAGCACAAGTCATTACCCGTGAAGACATGACGGTGTGTGGTGTACCATGGTTTGAACAAACGTTTAAACAATTAGACCCCAATATCAAAATCAATTGGTCTGTTGAAGATGGCGATGAAGTCACAGTCAACCAAACCTTATGCACATTAGAAGGCAACGCCAGAGTCTTATTAACAGGTGAACGTACTGCCTTAAACTTTCTACAATTACTCTCTGCGACTGCCACCCAAACTCAACGTTACGTCCAACAAATCAAACATACAAATACGGCCGTTTTAGATACCCGCAAAACTGTTCCTCACTTACGCACTGCACAAAAGTATGCCGTAACCTGTGGCGGCGGCACGAATCACCGTATTGGTTTATTTGACGCGTTTCTAATCAAAGAAAATCACATTATGGCAGCGGGTTCAATCCAAAAAGCGGTGACCAAAGCGAAGGAAATGGCAAATTTACCCGTACAAATTGAAGTTGAAGACATTGATGAAGTACAA
Organism: Candidatus Albibeggiatoa sp. nov. NOAA; assembly: GCA_025800385.1. GTDB lineage: Bacteria > Pseudomonadota > Gammaproteobacteria > Beggiatoales > Beggiatoaceae > Albibeggiatoa. Next base: position 9,373 of record JAOXRS010000136.1, on the reverse strand, counting down.
CAGGCATTGGATGCAGGCGCAGATCGTTTATTATTGGATAACTTTGACTTAGATATGTTACGCGAAGCGGTGCAATTAGTGGATGGTCGGGCGAAATTGGAAGCTTCTGGCGGCATTAATTTAAATACCATTCAATCGATTGCAGAAACAGGTGTGGATTTTATATCGGTGGGCGCGATTACCAAAGATATTAAAGCCATTGATTTATCTATGCGCATTTCTCACGCAGCTTAAACAGTACGGCAAAAAGCTTTGTACTCCGTGACGTGCAAGGCTTTCGCACATGACTTCCTCAGCTTACCAAATAGATTAACGGACAATCACTCAATGAATTCCAATTTACAACAATTACACCCTTATCCGTTTCAAAAACTAGCTAAACTCAAAGCCGACTGCCAACCTCCTAGCGAATTAGAACATATCAATATCTCTATTGGCGAGCCTAAACACCCGACACCTGACTTTATCGTTCAAGCGTTACAACAAGCTGCAACCACCCAATTACCAAAATACCCAACCACACAAGGCAGTTTAGAATTACGCCAATCAATCAGTAACTGGCTTACAAAACGTTTTCAATTGAATGCGGATAGCCTTGATCCTAATGCTCATGTTTTGCCTATCAACGGTACGCGCGAAGCTTTATTTGCTTTTGCTCAAGCGGTAATCGATCGAGAAAAACCCAACCCAACCGTGGTGATGCCTAACCCATTTTATCAAATCTATGAAGGTGCGGCATTACTTGGCGGTGCAAAACCGTATTTTCTTAATAGCTTAGAGTCTACTGATTTCTTACCTGATTTTGATGTTGTCCCTGAACAAGTTTGGGCAGATTGCCAGTTACTTTATATTTGCTCACCAAATAACCCAAGTGGCACAGTTTTAAGCTTAGAACGTTTACAAAAGCTGATTCAATTAGCGGATGAGTATGATTTTATTATCGCAGCGGATGAGTGTTATTCTGAATTATATGCAGATGAAGACCAGCCACCTGTGGGCTTATTACAAGCTTGCGCTAGCATTGGACGCAATGACTATCAGCGTTGTGTGGTATTTCATAGTTTATCTAAACGTTCCAATGCACCGGGATTACGTTCAGGTTTCGTAGCAGGCGATGCGGATATTTTGAAAATGTTTTTGCTATACCGTACATATCATGGCTGCGCAATGTCATTGGTCACGCAAGCTGCGAGCACTGTTGCATGGCAAGATGAAACGCATGTAATTGAAAATCGACGTTTATATCGGGAAAAATTTACTGCTGTCAGTGACATTCTATCGCCTATACTAAATGTATCAATACCACCAGCCAGTTTCTATTTATGGCAACAAACCCCAATAGATGACATTGCGTTTGCACAGCAATTATTTAATCAACAACATATTACCGTTTTACCAGGGCAATTTTTATCCCGTGAATCTCAAGGCATCAACCCAGGGCAAAATCGTATCCGTATTGCTTTAGTTGCAAACCTTGAACAATGTGTTGAAGCAGCACAGCGTATCCGTAGTGTTGTAGAACATTTGTAAGATTTTTAAACAATTAGACAAAACCATCAGTACATTTAGGGATTGTTTATTGTTACAATAGCGCAAAATATTGACTATTAAGAATAACCACGCCAAACATTTTATTTTCTAGGAGCAACATACTAATGTGGGGAAACCGCCGCAAAAAGAAAGTCACTCAAATTGATTCATTGATAGGTAAAGAAACCGTAATCACTGGCGATGTTCAGTTTACAGGTGGTTTACATGTCGATGGCAAAGTTAAAGGTAATATCGTTGCTGCTGAAGACAGTGGATCAGTTTTAACCCTAAGCGAGCAAGGTATTATTGAAGGTGAAGTTCGTGTACCTAATGTGATTTTAAATGGTAAAGTCATTGGTAATGTTTATGTTGCTGAAAATGTTGAACTTGCGGTGAGTGCACGGATTTTTGGTAATGTTTATTACAATTTAATCGAAATGGCAATGGGTGCTGAGGTTAATGGTAGCTTAATTCACTCTGGTGATAACTCGGGCAAGCCGCCTTTACCATTAGAACATGATGCCAAAGAAAGTGAGAAAAAGGAAAAATCAGAGCCTTTTGAATAAATCAAACAAAAAACTATATTTTATACATTTATTAGAGTTGATGTTTTAAAAGCAATACATAATCAAATGGTTGCTGATTTGTCAGAACATCAATAATTAATAAAAAAATAATTTGATAAAGCCTCAAGGAATGATATAGAGGCTTTTGTTTTATTCAGAGGTCGAGATGAGAATATTATTTTATAGCTTGTGTGTATTACCCTTATTGAGTTGTGGTCAAAAAGGTGATTTAGTCCGCCCTCAGTCGGCAAAAGATAAGTTAATTGATGCTATTTCTACACCAGCAACCCATAGAGAAACAACAATTATTAACATAACACCTCCAGTAACCCGTGTCACTGAAGAGCCAGATGAGCAAACATTTGATGTGATTGATTCTGATGTCGCGATAACATTGGAGTGATTATTTTTTGATTAACCGATGTCGATATTTAACATAAGTTTTATTTAGTGCTTATCACTGATTTAGAAATGGTCTTAAAAAAGGTAATTTATATTTTCTAAATAGACCAATTCTCCCTCAATATCTTGTGTTTTCTTGACATATGATAGTTATTTGAATTACTAGACTAAGTAAAGAATATGGCACAAAGATGTCAAAATGCTGGAAAAGATAGTAATAAGTCAAGAATTGCGCTACATTCCAATGGTAAGACCATGTTGTTTCCTGAAAAAGTGCGGGATTATAAGAATTTACTGAAACAAGCTTTGTTATAGCTGCTACAATTAGAAATTATATGAGGATTATTTTGTTCTCTTTGCTACTTTGATTAATATATCACTATAAAAAATATGGTTGAGGTAGATAGGAATTAATTTAATACACTGTATAATTATGAGGACATAAAAATGTTGTTAGAAAAAAGAGTAGTCAACCAAAGTAGATGCTTCAATTCTAACCATTTAACCGACTTTTCAAAAGAAGAGAAGCTAAAAGACAAGCAAGAAACTGTTAAAAGTATGTTGCTTGACGGCATGAGCATCACGTTAACTGCGAAAATAACGCAATTACCAATTGAACAGATCGAACAGATCAAAAAAAACATTGTGAACTAATTTTATTATCTGAATTTGTGCTTTAAATTTTCGGGGAGGGAAGATTTAAACATCACAACCCTTTTCAAGGTATAACGATTTCTTTCAATTGCAAGAGGACTTGTTTTTATCAAACAACAAGCAAAGCAAGCTGAGAAAACTTAATGGACATAAAATAATACCTCAATAGAGAGGAAATACACTATGCTTTTAGATTTAAAAACAGATAAAAAGCCCAGCCTACAATCTGACCTTGCAGAAGCTGCAGAAAGCAAATTAGAAATTGCTAAAACAATGCTGCTTGAGGGCATGAGTATTTCTTTGACCGCAAAAATTACTCAATTGCCTATTGAACAAGTTGAACAGTTAAAACATTGCTTGGTACACTAGCAGTATTCTAAAATACGCCAAAGCATGACTTTATGACCAGTTTTTTGACAATTCTTAGACGCGATTTATTACTGTCTTATCGCCATCGTTCTGAACTTGCTAACCCACTACTGTTCTTTATTATTGTAGTCAGTTTATTTCCTTTAGGTATTTCTCCAGAATCAAAAGATTTACAAGTCATCGCCCCAGGAGTCATTTGGGTTGCGGCTTTGCTTTCTTCAATGTTGTCGCTAGATAGCTTATTTCGCTCCGACTTTGAAGATGGTTCGTTAGAACAAATTGCTTTGAGTTCCAAACCATTACCCATTGCTATTTTAGCTAAAGTACTTGCCCATTGGTTAGTCACAGGTTTACCCCTTATTTTATTATCCCCTCTACTTGCAACCCTGATGTTTTTGCCTAATCAAGCGATGTGGGCATTGATTTGGACATTGGCACTAGGCACACCTGTACTAAGTTTGATTGGTGCAATTGGCGTTGCGTTGACAGTCGGCTTAAAACGCGGTGGGGTTTTGGTTTCTTTATTGGTTTTACCACTTTATATTCCTGTATTGATTTTTGCAGCTAATGCCGTTAACGTTGCAGTGGAAGGTTTACCGATTATTGGACAACTTTACTTCTTAGGGGCTTTACTGACTTTAGCACTCACACTATCCCCTTTTGCCACTTCTGCTGCATTACGAATTAGTTTAAGTTAATCGAGATAATACAATGAATATATTAAAGTTCTTGTGGACGTTTTACCATCAAATGGCTTCCCCTCGTCATTTCTATGGCTATACTAATTATTTTATCCCCTTTTTCACTGTTCTCTGTACGATATTGATGGTTTCAGGTTTGTACTACGGTCTATTTGTTGCGCCGCCTGATTATCAGCAGGGTGACAGTTATCGAATCATGTTTGTACATGTACCAGCAGCTTGGATGTCATTATTTGTTTATATGGTGATGGCGACGATGGCTGTGATTAGTATGGTATGGCGGTTAAAGTTAGCGGAAATCATTGGCGCAAGCTCTGCTCCAATTGGTGCATCATTTACATTTTTGGCGTTAGCAACTGGCTCAATTTGGGGTAAACCGATGTGGGGTACTTGGTGGGCTTGGGATGCGCGCTTAACTTCGGAACTGATTTTGTTTTTCTTATATTTAGGTATTATCGCGCTGAATTCTGCGATTGAAGATAAGCGTAAAGCAGCACAAGCAACTTCGGTACTGACTTTAGTTGGTGTGGTGAATATTCCAATTATTCATTATTCTGTTGTATGGTGGAATAGTTTGCATCAAGGTGCAACCATTGACATTATGAAGGGCAAAGTTGCGATTGATATACAGATGCTTATTCCTTTGGTTTTGATGGCATTTGCATTTAAATTCTTTTATGCTGCTGTGGTTTTAAAACGAGCACGCTGTGAAGTATTGAATCGTGAGCGTAATACAACTTGGGTGAAAGAGCTGGTTAGCCAAAAAAGTTAATACATGCTTAGATTTATGATTGAAGAAGCCTCATTTATGTGAATATATAGATGGGGCTTTTTTAATTGATATAATCGTTTTTTTAAAGTGATACAGAGATTTAGGCAGTCCTAGACTTGAATAATAATGTTAAAAAAGAATGGCACTTATTTAGTGAAGTTTATCTAAAATGAGGCATAAACAGTGTATTTATACCTCAAGAAGCGCAATGTTATTGGATAATTTCAGATAAAGACCATGTGTGTACAAACTGCTTTTTAATAGTTGCAACGGATGGTATAGCTGTCTCTCGAGCGTCTACAATTAACGTATCACCATCATGGCCAAAAGCGATATTAATCACAGGATAGGTGTATTGTTTTAGACTGCCGACATATTGGTTTTGTCCAAAATCATATAATTTGACATAACCATCACCTGTACCATAAGCCAATATATTTTGAGTTGGGTGGGTTGCAATAGCAGTGATTGCTTGGTCTGGAAGGCTACTAATTTGAGAGCCTGTAGGTACATGCCAAAAACGAATATCGTTGCCTGTGCCAGTGGAAACGATAATGTTACTATCAGCACTAAACGCAATATCTGTTACAGTATCAGCAAAAATACGTGTTATTTGTGAACCTGTTACCGCATCCCATAAGTAAATATCAGAGCCAGCACTGCTTACGAAAACCTTTCCATCTAGTGACCAAGCTAAACTGCGCACAGGTGCATCATGAACCAGTTTTGCACGCTCAATGCCTGTTACTGTATCCCACACATAAACTATATGATTATCTCCAGAAGCCGCAATCATGGTTGCATCAGGACTCCATGCGAGAAAATAAGCAGGAAATGCATGATTAAGCGTTGTTTCTGTGTCTGCTTCCACGTCCCACAGATGGATTTGTCCTGCATAATCGGCGTAAGCCAAAATAGCTTGTTGAGGATGCCATGCAACAGAATATAATTTGCTAGGGTTTTTATACCCAAATGCTTTTCCTGTTTCCGTATTCCATAATTTAATTCCATCCCAAGTATTAACTCCTTCAATACTTAAATCAGAGTTTAGAATGGCTAGCCAAGGTTGTTGTGTATGCGCAATTGTGTCGCTGTTGGGTGCAATCTGTGCGGCCTCAGTATTGGGTTGTGCAAATTCGGGCAGGGGTTCAATAGTATCAAAATCTAATAAGCGTAATTGATTATTTACTGTATGAAATAAAACTTGCCCATCAGAACTGAGAGAAACACCAGATTGAGCATCTGTATACTGGAATACTTGTTGTTTTTTTGTTGTATCCCAAACGGTAACTGTATCAGAAGTGGAAGAAATAAGGGCTGTCTTGCTATTATCTAATGTAATAGACCCACACGTATCATCCATTTGTATAATTTCTTCGCGTGTAGTTAAGTCATAGATATGTGTAGCAATGCAGCGAGGTATCCCACCTGTTTGGTTATAAGTACTATAAGCAATCCAATTCTCTTGATTTTCTAAGTTTTTAAGGTAACTTCCATTTATTTGAGCAATTTGCGTTTGAGTTTCCATATCCCAGATATACAAGATGTCATCATATGGCGTTTCTGGAACTCTAAACTCATAGGTTGCCATGGTTTTGCCATCATGATAAATGTAATAACCATTAATGCGTTTCTCAGTGTGCTCCGTCTGTGTTGCAATATCCCAGAAAGTAGTAAAACTATTATTGTCCACCACAATGCCACTGATTAAGAAAGTTGTGCCATCAGTACCTGTGAAAAGAGGCTGATCTCCAAGCATATTAACTGGAAAAGTATCTACTACATATTCATTATTTTGATAATGTCCCATATAAGTAACATTGGAAGCAGAACTGTTCTGGCGATATAGTACAAATAGCTGTTGTCCATCAGGACTAAATACGGCATTAGCAATACCTGTTCGTGGAGGGAAGCTATATGTGGTATTAAGATGGAGTAAACGTTTACCTGTTTCAACTTCAGCAATGACGACATCCCCAAGATGATCTGTACCGATAAATATCTGATTGTCTGGTGAAAATTGAATATGTTGTACATTTTTCTCTGTCAAATAAGAGCCATAATCAAACGCATAGTGTGCATTTAACGCGGTTTCACTCAACTTGGTCAGCGTAGTCAGATTCCAAAAACTCAGCGTACTATTTACATTTGGGTTTCGGCTTGAAAAAACAGCTAATCGAGTTTTATCCTGACTTAAGTGAAGATAGTTTACTGTCTCAGACAAACCTTGCAATTGAGCAATTTCAGCTTGAGTCACCATATCAAATAACTTAATCACATTATTTTCGGATGCAACTAATAAGCTTTTATCCTCACTTATATCAAAAGCTGATAATGAGTTTGTACTTGGAATAAAACGGTTTATTGAAGTATATGGCGATGGTCGAGAGTTTGGAAGTTGTCCATCATTACTAAAATAAGTAACAAGTCTTTGATCCATGACTTCAAACCACTTATCATCAAATAGTGCTGTATGTGTTTGAGTGTTAGGACTAAAAGCAGTCACAAATCCATTATTAAATTGCTTGACTTGATTCGATTCAAACGATTTGACTGAACCAAAACCACTGAGCACATCCATAAAAGATTGTTTGACAGCTGCAAGTTGTTTGGTATGCCATATACGAATGCTATTGTCATCCATGCTGGCGATGAGTTGAGTGCCATCAGGAGAAAAAGTCATTGCTGTTGCTAACTGCTCTTCTTGTAACAGATTTATGTCTGTTTGTTGCTGTAGTCTGTTTTTTAGCTGTAGTGGCGTGACTTCAAATGGGTAATTAAGTTTTACGATAAACTGGCTATTTATATACAGCTCTAAATCATTAGTGGTCGCCAACCAATTGGGAAAAGTCGATAGTTCTATAGCAGTTCGACTGGCCATATCCCATAAAATCGTTTGGCCGTCTTTTGATTGAGAAATAAAGTTTGTGCTATCAGGGTTAAATCGTAAATATTCAATCGTTTTTTGCTTTGCTTCAATGCTATCAATCAGAGAAAAACTATTCATTTCCCAAAATTGCAGTTGAGTAGGCTGAGCCTCAGTGTAAATTAGAACGTTGTCTTGATTAGGTGAACTATAACCATCCACAGCATTTACTGAAGCGATCAATGTACTGTTATCAGGACTGATTGCAACGGCACTCGCTTTTACATCCAACTTTTTAATTTGAGTGCCTGTGTTTAAATCCCAAATATAGACACCTGTCGTGGACTCATCGCTGGTATAAAAAAAGCCTGTCAGCAATTGATTATTTGCGCTAAATTCAAAGGTTGCATCATATTGTTGATAAAAACTGGAATCTACTAATATAGATTGATCTAAAGTGTTAATTTCTAAACTAATATTTTGAGTTTGTGTATTCCAGATAATGGTTTTGTCTCCACGATGAAAAGCCATGAGACTGCTGTCAGGACTAAAGGCAATAGAAAAGAATATATTTTCAAATGTTGCTAACGTTTGTAAATTGGTTACATCCCAAATTTTAATATTCATACTTATACCGTCATCACTACTGCCTGTAACCAAAATTCGACCATCTGGGCTGAATTGCAGCACTTTAACGGCTGTTTGGTTTTCATTAGCAAAAACTTGAGTCGAAGCATAAATTTCTTGGGTGCTCATATCCCAAATAGTCAAACTTCCATCTTCAAAACCTGCAGCAAGCAAACTGCCATCTGGACTCATCGTTAAATTCATCACTGTTGCACTTAATCCAGTCACCAAAGTGTCATGTTGCATATTGATGGGAGTCGGTTGGATAGGTGCTTGTGTATTTGCAATGTAATCAAAATCAAGCAAAGGTTTTGATGCGCCTAAATCATCATACATATCAGCAAAATAGTTAGACAATGTGGCTTCTCCAACATCAAGTACATTGAAATACAGAAAACCAACTTGGTCGCTGTTCGGCTCAATCCATCCACCAGCCGAGTGATATATCAGCCCATTGCCTTGAATTAGTAACCCAACATAAGCAGCATTGGTATTTTGCAAACTGATAATGTATTTGCCTGCGGCTAATGGTTCAGTGGAAGTTAGTTGTTCTGAATGTAAACTTAACTGCCCAATTGAAACATATTCATCCTGTTGCAATTGTTGGATATTTGCTTGTATTGATTGCGTTGCATCAGTGTAGTTGAATAAAGTTAAGCTAAGCGGTTTAGGTTCAGTAATGGAAAAGCTAATCCAATTGGGTGAAGCTCCATCTGCTTGTAGGCTTGTACCAAAACCAATGCCTTGAGTATCAATTTTTAAATTAGATTCAGCGGGAGGCAGTATAGATATACCCCATACGCCAGCTTGCCCATTTTCATCAAGGGTAATTTTAGAAACGTAAGTACCTTGCTCAAGGTTTAATTCATAATCACATTGATTGGTC
>JAOXRS010000131.1 GCA_025800385.1 Candidatus Albibeggiatoa sp. nov. NOAA | reverse complement strand
CTTGTGCGAGTGTTATAATATGCTGTTCATTTATAAAAGTCGAATCTTATTAGATGATACGAGACCGTTCTTGCACTTAAATATGTAAAGATGTCGGTCATAATACCTGCGCTTAAACAGATCCAGTCAATTAACTGTCTTAACAGCAACTTAAGCTGAAGAGCCGAACCCGGGGGGACTCCCATATAAAAGTGACGGGGGTGCTCGTCATACCCTTTGGGGGTTATAGTCCGGCGGCATAACTCGAAATTTCTGGCGAATTGTGCACTTTTTGATACAAGCATGAAATTTGGCACACTGATAGTGGACACCAAGACAAGCATTTTCAGATATAGTGCCAAGCCGGAATTGCGCAGGTTTCCATGGAAACCACAATTTATTAATATTCATGAGGTTTCTCTGCTAGTTTTTGTTTCTACTATCATTTCAGTGGTACTAACTTTCCAATGTACGTTTTGTTTTATCTGACCTGTCTCACTTGTCCTAATTAATGCGTTGCCATGGCAATGGAAAACTTAAACTACCACTATCTTTGAAAATTAATGCCCTCTCTTT
>JAOXRS010000127.1 GCA_025800385.1 Candidatus Albibeggiatoa sp. nov. NOAA | reverse complement strand
TCCAGTGTGCAGCAAGGTAAACTCGCACAAGTTCTAATGGCAACAGTAAATGATGAGAAACTCTGCCCTCTAGCTAAAGATGAAAATGCGGCTCCAATGCATTTGTTATTTAGTAAAGTTCTTCCTATCACTTACCACCATAAAACATCAGTGCACGCTTCGCAGATGAACTGGTGTTTGTAGCGTGACGTGATAACCTTTGACAAGAATTCCAACAAACTGTTCATCCCTTCCGCTAAGCAAGGCTTTCAAAATGTCGTACAAATCTCTATACGTATATTTGACCCGCATACATCTGGCATTTTTTTCAATACACGTCGAGTTGCTCTAAATACAGGTGTAAATAAATCGTATCTCCATCGACAACATTGAATTACGTGACAGAAAGGGTGAGCCAGCAATGTTTTGATCAGCAGGTTTCCCAGGGTGTCACTAAAGCGTGGAACTGGAAACTGAGGACTGCGGACTGCGGAACCTGCAGAACCTAACAAAAATCACTTATTTTGACTGCAATATGTTTTATACCGCAGTTTCAATGATGGTGTCCAAAACAATTGACACTAGTGATAACTCATGAATAAATTTATTAAAAAAAAAAAAAAAACTTTCGCTGTCTTACCTGTGGAGGATCGCCAGGAGCCATAACTGGAACCGCTAAGATTACCTTTTTCGCCTTTAATAAATTGGTAAAGTTCACGCTATAATTCCAGAAAAAGACTAGAATAGCGGTTCTATTGTAGCTTACCATCGACTATTTCCACACAGACCCGAGTATATGTAGCGGGGCGCGTGACGTGATAACCTTCAGCTGTTACCTTTGATAAGAATTTCAACAAATTATTCATCCCTTCCGCTAAGCAAGGCTTTCAGAATGTCTGAGAAATCTCTATAAGTATATTTGCCTGTTTATTATTATTATTATTATTATTATTATTATTATTATTATTATTATTATTATTATTATTATATTATTATTAGCGTTATTATTTTTTAACCAACAAATATCTGCATTATGTATTATTTTCACGCTGCGTGGCTCTCTGTGGCAACTTGGCAATGATGCGGGCCAGCACTCTTTTGAACCAGCGGGTACACAAAATTCTCACAGCATTGTACTGGAAAATTGCAGTGTCTCTGATCTTAGAGCGGTCCACTGCCTTTTAGCCTGGAAAAAAGTTTTCCTTCAAACTTTGCCCATGCAC
>JAOXRS010000108.1 GCA_025800385.1 Candidatus Albibeggiatoa sp. nov. NOAA | reverse complement strand
GAAATAGACATTATTTCCTCCTATAGTTACATTTATTTTTTAAGACAAAAGAAACTACCATCAATCACGTAATTATCGAGAAAGAACCACAAAAAAGTTTACATTAATTATTGCAGGTAAATGAGTTATCACTAATTCAGTGACATTGGTGGTAACCCTGCAAGTTGCATCAAACAGTAAATACCAGCTCCTGATGTTGCAATTAGTGGAATTTTGTATCTTTGTAGCCCAGTGTGTTCAGAATTATATGGAAGCGTTTTATAAACTAATGATAAAAGGATTGATATTGCAAGTATCAGGGGTGCCACACAAATGATAGTGTAGAGACCCTGGGTAGGAATACATAGCAACAGTGTAATTATTGCGGATATAAAGGTCGATTTGAACTCTGTTATCGTTTCATGTTGCGTGTCTCTAAATCTGTTAACAATGCAGGCAGAAGTTGTGACGAACCCGGCAACTAGAAACGGCCCAAATAGAAATGAAAAGTTTTCGGTTAG
>JAOXRS010000078.1 GCA_025800385.1 Candidatus Albibeggiatoa sp. nov. NOAA | reverse complement strand
AAAATCCATCATCCTAGAGTTCCTTAGGGAGACTAAACGCTGATAAAAAGCCTGAGGACTCTAGGCACGAGTTTGGTTTACATCAACAAAGTAACCTGTCACTTTCCGCATTTGAATTATTCATACGTATACACTCGAAGGATGCATGTTGCAGGTCTGAGGTTTGGCCACTAACAAAGTTGTGTAATATACCTTTCAGTAACACTTCCACCCGTTCGACCAAAAATGTGTGACTGGCCGCGTGGTACCTGCACGTATATATACGATCCGTGTCCACCAAACTGGGAACTGTGCCCTCAGTACGACGACTGCCCGCTTGCAACCAACCACTGCTGCTGCCGCAAGAAACCAGTGCCACCTGGTAAGCTGCCAGAGGTCACAAATTTAAATAGCTTACGAAATGTTTTTACACAGCGTCGACATAACTAGTTTGCTAACAACTTAACTGGCCCTATCATAGTTCATACAACAAAGTAAAATTTTACAGAGGAAAAGAATCATTTTTTTAACAAAAGGAACCAAATAAAATTCTACCTAACTGTTCACCAGCATTTAAACGGTCACACTATAGGGTTGTATTCACTCACTCAAAACCATGTTGCTAGACTCCCGGCTTGACCAATCGATAAAATCGATAATCGATGATAATCGATATCAATCGATAACAATCGATACCAATTAAGCGATTGATATTGGAAATTGATGACCAATTGATGACGGAAAATTTTGCGACGTTTAACATGATCGATTTTCATTGATTTTTATCAATTGTCATCGATTACCATCGATTGCCAAGATGGCCCATCTTATCCCACTCGGTCGTCTCAGGATTGCGTTATTCTATGTCCGGATATCCTGGAGATCCCCATGTACACTGCGAGATGTCGATGACAATCGACAGCAATCGATGTAATTAAGGAAATTTCATCTGTGACTATTGATTGGTCATCGATTGGCTGATGCCAATCGATAACAATTAACTAACAATTATGGACTGATATTGATTGATTGACCAATTTCTGATCATCGATTCTCATTGACTGGTCACGCTGGGAAGAGCCCATTAGAATGTGACGACGGCTAATGATGACTAGGA
>JAOXRS010000058.1 GCA_025800385.1 Candidatus Albibeggiatoa sp. nov. NOAA | reverse complement strand
CCAGATATCGATTTAGAACTGTGAACGGCATCTCTGGGATTTGCATTAGGGCAGATTAGATTCATCTCCTACTCACAAACTCTGTTTTCTATCTTACTCCGCGAGCAAACTAAGGTCTTATTGGTATAGTTGACGTTGTTGCGGTTAAAGTGAAATAAACGTCTCTCTCTTATAAAGGCCTCATATCTATTGAACGCCCCTCCCAGTACCCCTAAAATTTAATAGACTCCCCGGGCATTTATTAGATCATTTACGGTAACTAAGATTTTTCAGAACGGTTAGAATATGAAATCAATAATGATGAAAAGTATTTTCATCAGTAACATTTTTGCTGTATCGATATCATTGCATTTTTGTAAACAAAACGCTCAAGGAAATGCTTTTCAGGCGAATCAGATCTTGTGATGTCTGTGATATGTATTAGGAAAACAACAAAGTCGAAAGATAAGGCCTAAAAGTATTAGGAAATACACATGCTTTAGAAATGACATAGTTCGTTCACTGCAAATGAGTATATTTACTCAGTTGAGGAAATAAGCACGGATTTCATGTTGCTATCTTGCAATCTAAAGGAAGTATTATTATACAAACTTCAGTGAATTAGAAGGATTTCTATCACTGTGAAAACATGATATCTCTGCATGACAAGATAAAATTCGTATCAACGGGAGGAAATAAATTGCGATTTACTGCGATGGTCACATACTCAATTCATTTGTATTTCCGCAGTTCACATCATTTCATTCTTTGTTTCATTCCTTTCACGGCTTGATGAACTCAACAAATTGGCCGGCCTCCAGCATATGGGTCTTCATAGCTCAGGCTGGTAGAGCACTTTAGCGCTAACACAGAGGCCACGGGTTTGAATCCCATTGAAGCCCCGAAATCCTTTTTTTGTGGGCTTTTTTGCAATTGCTTAAATTGGGATTCACTGCGATGGTCACATACTCAATTCAATTCTCCAATCAGTTTGCAACAATTCTCCAATCAGTTTGCTCACCTCTGACTCGACACTCTGCCAAATCAATATCTTCACTGTGTTCTGCT
>JAOXRS010000053.1 GCA_025800385.1 Candidatus Albibeggiatoa sp. nov. NOAA | reverse complement strand
CTTCATATATTTCTTATAGCAGTTGCAGGGAGAAGTTGTTGAAAGCTCAGATAGTAAACATTGTCCTTGGTTGGCATGACCTGCATGTTTGAACATGATGGGCTTATTACAAGAGGTTGATCAATCATTGGTCATGTACTTAGGCTAATTAAAGTCTTTTTATTCATCATTAGGCTTTAAATATTTACTAGTAAAAGAGTTTTATCAATACACTCAAACCTCCCGTAAGCAGACACCCTTGGGGCCAAGCATAGCTGTCTGCTGACGGGAGGAACCCACTTACCGGTATTAGAGGTTGAAGAATAGAAAAAACACCATAGGGGATATAGCGTATCATTTGCAGTCATGCCTTCTATTTAGTGTTTGAGCCTCTGATACAGATCAAAATTGTTCTTAAGAAGTCTCATTGGAATGCAGTTACTGGTGGATTTTAAAGCCATCAAACTATCACAGCTTCTCCATTTTCTCTTCTACTGTCCCCACAATGGGTGTCTGCGCCCGCTCACAACAGGTGTCCACTTATGGGAGGTTAAAAATGAAGATTTTAATAGAGAAGAGAAAATGCTGGGGCCACAGATTGGTGTCCACTTATCGGGGTGTTCGCTTACGGGAGGTGTTCATTAGCGGCAGTTCGACTGAAGCTAGTTCATGTCATTAGAACTCCTGACAACTGCATCCATCTTTAAAAAGAAATATATAAATATATTTTTTTTAACCAAAATTTGGGCACTTCGTGAAGGGAGAGGCTTCAGTCTTCGCTTCATGAGCAACAAGGTCATGTAATTGGATGAAAAAGCTCCAAATTAAAAAATTTCAAACTGCGTTGTCCAGAAAGAAGAAAGATGAAGATTTGCAAGACCCTAAGACCAATATTATTTCAGTGTAACTTAGCATTTCACTGTCTAATTTTCCAAAATAGGGAGATGAGATGACTGAATTTGGAATTTGGAAAATCAAATGCTAATTATTATTGTGCAAGATAGAATCTGTAAGGTAGCCAAAGGTACTTATGCAACCTTTTGACTGTGGCTTTGGCCTCCATTCATATAAGGGCCTGTCCCCAAGCCCTGGGCTGGCCTGGTTTGCTGGTCTGGATCAATTTACAGGGACCCTGGCATGTCTGTTAACCACACTAAACTGCGCAATTACATGACCACCGAGCCTGCTAGGTTAGCCATGATCCTGGTATCATGATGCTCAACCAGGCTAACCAGGCTGACATTTATCAATGTAATCACATTCCCGGCCAGCCCGGCTAACCAGGCGGGGACTTTCTCATGAATAAAATTTCATTT
>JAOXRS010000041.1 GCA_025800385.1 Candidatus Albibeggiatoa sp. nov. NOAA | reverse complement strand
AATGTTAAAAATTTACTCGAATACAGTGATGATTACTCAAGGAGTGTTGCTAAAAATTCGTTTTGGTATATTGATACTGATGGAACAACAGCAGATACTAATACGGGATTTGAGTCCCGTCGTATTTTAACTCAAGCTGTTAATAATAACGGTGGTGGAGGTGCAAAATCGATCAACGAGATGATTCCGTTAAACAGATACAGCTTTTTTCAAGAATTAGAAAGAAAAATGTTACCCCCAATGCAGCTCACAATTGAACTTACACTTAACGAAGACAGTGAAATGATTCACATGGCAAATGGCACAGATGCTGGCCGTGTTGTAGTAAATAGATTGTATCTTTGGCTACCAAGATTAATCCCAAAAGACAGCATGTATAGTAATTTCGTTTCAGAGTTTCTAAAACCAACAACATGGTTATATATGCGGGATCTCTACAATCAGTCAGCGAATACCCGAGCTATACAGAATATGTTCCAAATCAGTCCAGCTATTGACAACGTTGAACATGTTTTTGTATATATCCAGCGGACAGACGGTCCGAATGATGATGAGTCCGAGAGAACTCCGTATTTGTTTGACACTTTCAAGTTGAATGCTGCAGATGGAGCCGCAGACAGCCATCTATCGAGTTGTCGTTTAGAATATGGAAACAATACGTTCTATCCTGAACTAGAATATGATAGTGATTCAAAAATCAGAATATTCAATGA
>JAOXRS010000033.1 GCA_025800385.1 Candidatus Albibeggiatoa sp. nov. NOAA | reverse complement strand
CTGGTGGCCCCGGAGCTAAAGAAACGGATTACACTATTACTTTTGAAGGTGCTGTAGGAGATACATGGACATATAGTGTTTATCGTGAAGCAGGCAGTAATGCAAGAACACTCAGCCACTGGTCTTTAGGTATGGGCAGTTGTAATGTTGTCAGCACCACAGGTTCAGGTGCTCAAACAGGTAATGGCGGTAGTGCCAATGCTGATGGCGTGTTAGCAGGCCAACCACTTGTTAAATGGAATACCGATGTTTCAACTGATCCAAGCAATCCAACTGTATTTACATTTGCCTTAGATGGCAATTATGGTGCAGCAAGTGTACCTGTCATTGCTAAAACAGGCGGCCGCATCAAAATCGATGATGGCACGATCATAGGCCCAGATTGTAGCATCCCAGCTCCAACTGATTGTGATGATTCAAACAGTGATGAAACTGACAACGGTGCAGGTGACAATAGTGACGAAACGGATGGCGATACAGCAAGTGGCGGTGACTCAAAACCTGTAACTTTGACTTGTCCAGACAATACAAGCATGTTAGGTCACTTTGATTGGAATGGTGCAAGCTATGTATTAAATGGTGAAAACGTTGGTGGTATTGCAATCACTGGTGGTGTTGAAGGGGTAAGTACTGCTGGTGCAAACTGGGCAGCTTCTGCTGGTACGGTATCTGCTGTTTTAGTGGCAAGCAGTGACAATAGTGCGACTGACAGCTTAAACGATGTAACAAGTGGTCGTTTCTCTAATACAGGTTTAAATGGTGACGATATTGCTAGTGTGATGTTTTGTGGCACAGAAGGCGAGCAAGATAGCTTAGCTGTTGCTTTACCAGCTCAAGGTTCGGTAATTGGTCGTGTTTGGGCATTAGCATGTGAAGAGGATTGTGATGAATTCTTAAGTGCAAATGAAGTTGCTTTAGACGATGCCGACCATGTATTAGAAGTGGTTCAACCGAATGGCCAAGTCTTATTCGTGCCTGTTTCTATTTTAAAATAACACTCATTGATCTAAAGACTATTTTAGATTCTAATTAGTTATAAAACGCAATGTTTGGTTGGAATCTCTAAATGTTGCGTTTTTTTATGGCAGTTTTGCAGGTATAAAACATAATTGAATATGGCTTTATTTAGTGATCGTTGAGCATTTTAACTTATGCGTGTAACAAATTGAATAAAATGGGAAAAACCATTAAGCCAATTTAAGTAACCGCTTATACTTTTTTTGCTTCGATATACAGAAAAATTCATTGATATAAAATATGTTTTTTCTCATAATTTACAGTGAGAGTAGGGTATTTAGACTTAATTCACTATAAATTACAAATACACATAATTTATATTGGATTATCCACTCGGCTTAGGGATTGGCTAAAAGTTCCCAGAAAAAGCTGAATCACGTTACTACTTCTTCAAACATGAATGGAGGGTTTTATGAAACTCATACGATTGTTCTCAGTGTTTCTGCTGGGGGCATTTCTCAGTGCAACAGCTTATGCAGGCAGCACCACTGTCGTCCCACTTTCTGAGGGCAACTTTAATAAAAACTCAGCCTATCAAATTATACTGAAAAGCCACAATGGCAGAGAGTGGGTTTATGAAGTTAAAAAGCAAAAAGGTCACAATCTAAGCCACTGGGTGCTAGGTTTGACTTGTTCATCTTCTGATCTTCAAAGTGCCAACCCATTTCATAATGGCATTCAAGTTGATCCTAGTGTAAGAAATATTGATGGTACTGAATTTTATGGAATTAAATGGAATTCAACAGGTGGCACATTCAGAATTAGACTCAAAGAAGAAAAGCCAGCCGCCGATATTCCCGTATTAGTTAAAGCCAGCCGTGGTTATGGTGTAAGCACAATTACAGGCCCTGATTGTGGTGCAACAGATGAAGTTATCGATGTTGTGTGTTACCAAGGTCAAGAATATTATGATGTGCAACGCTCAGTCTTCGATCAATATAAAAGCATTGGTGCTGTCATTGGCAGTTGTGCCGTAGATGATGGCAATACTAAAGTAACTATTTGTTTTGGTGATAGCACTAAAGATATTTTTAAAAAAGACTTAGATCGGTTTATCAGTCAAGGTGCAACTGAAGGCCCTTGTGGTGACCCTAATATTGACCCCAATAGTAAAATCACTATTTGCTATGGTGGTACTAAAGAAATTCTATATAAAGACCTTGAACGGTTCAAAAAGCAAGGCGCAACTGAAGGGGCATGTAATGCTCAATCTACTCCAGATAAACTGGTTTTAACAGGTATCATTCGTGATTTCAAAGATTCACATCCTGATATGGAGTCGCATGTCTCAGGTTTAAGAAAAGGTTGTGTGCGGAATACATTAGGTAGCAATGGCTTACCTGTTGCAAAAAACAATAATCAGTGTAGAGCAACCAAGCTCAATCAATGGTTTAATGATGTTGATGGGGTGAATAAATCAACTCGCCACTCAATTACACTTAAGCGTATTAAAGAAGAAAATGGCCTAGCTGTTTATCGTTATGAAAATACCAGCTTCTTCCCAATCGATAATAAATTATATAAAAACCAAGGTCGTTCTCATAATTACCACTTTACTTATATGTTGAAAACAAGCTTCGTATTCAAAAAAGGCATGAAGTTTAATTTCAGTGGTGATGATGATGTTTGGGTGTTTATTAATAAAAAATTAGCAGTTGATTTAGGTGGTGTACATGCTAGAGAAACACAAAACTTAGACTCTAATGCTTTAGAAAAATTGGGCTTAAAAGAAGGTAATACCTATGAGCTTAAGTTCTTCTTTGCAGAGCGTCATACCAGTGAGTCTAACTTCATTTTAGAAACATCTTTAGCATTAGAAAGTGAAGAACCAGAAGAAGAGTCAAATGATGGGCCTATTGCTTACTATCCTTTAGATGGGAACTTTGATGATGCTGTTGGTTCAGCGCATGGCTCAAAATCTAGAACGGTTACCTTTGAAAATGGTTTAGTCGGTAAAGCTGCCCGTTTTAAACAAGGTTATATGAAATCAACTTTAGCCAAAGTGAAAAAAACATATTCTGTTTCTTTATATGCTAAATTGGATACTAATCAAAAATATGAGCACCAATTCTTTTACTTAACACGTAAAAATAAACAAGATCGTTTAGGCTATTTATCGACTTACCCAGTTGGTAAACAAAGTTGGCACTTTGGCTCAAGTCGTTATAACAAGAATTGGGAAGATCGTGTTGCAGCTATTAAGGACCCTAACGGTTTAGAAGCTCAACGTTGGCATCACCTTGCGTTTATTTTGAATAACAATAAAATTTCGCTTTATGTAGATGGTGAGCACTTACACACAGTGACATCTAAGTATAATTCAGATATTGAAAACAATAGTAATCTTCAGTTTATGCTTGGTGGCACAGTTGAAAATTATCAGTGGATGTACGGTTTAATTGATGAAGTGCGTTTCTATAATCGTGTGTTAACTGAAGCTGAAATCAAACAACATGCAAGCTTAGTTCAAACGGGTAAAGTTGATCTTTGGGTGGCTGATCCACGTCCAGATGATGGCAGTGAACCAAGTAAAGCCCGTAAAATTTGGGTAAGTCCTGACGTTTGGATTCGTAACAATAACGACGGTCAAACTAAACACCAAAATGTTGTCAATGGTAAAGATAATTACCTCAATGTCCGTGTAAGCAATATTGGTGAATTAGACGCTAACAGCAAAACCACAGTTGAAGCATATTGGGTTAAACCAAGCTTGGGTTCTGCATGGCCAACACGTTGGACGAAAATTGGTACTAGTGAAATTTCTGCATTACCAGCAGGTCAAGAGCAGATCGTAAGCATCAAATGGGATAAAAATAAAATTCCTAACCCAGGGCATTATTGCTTCCATGTTCGAGTGTTAAACGATGCTGACCCAATCCCAGCCAATGCACAAACTCGTCACGCGATTAACAATACTAAGCGCAGTAACAACATTGCATGGCGTAATTTCAATGTGGTTGGCATGACCAAGAAAGCCACTGACAAATTCACAGTGAATGCAGAAAATCCAAATGATGTACCTGCAACGGTTGATTTTGTAATTGAAGTCGAAGGTGATTTAGTTGGTGAAAACGGCGCAGCAGTGATTGTTGATTTAGGTGATTTATTTGATCGTTGGCAGCAAGCAGGTGGTCAAGGTACTGGTGTTGAGCCTGTTGGTGGTACAAAAGTTAAAATCACTAACAATACGGTTGAGTTAAAAGGCATTCCAATGCAAGCCGAAGAACAAGCCCCTATTAACATTGGTTTAGAATTATTTGAACCACTTCCGGGTGCAGGCGCAACGGTCACAGTTAACTTGAGTGTGCAAGAAATGGTTGATGGTGAATTAGCGGGTGGTGTTGATTTCGCTATTACTGCACGTGGTCAAGATGCGGATACAGATAAAGATGGTATTCCAGATGTCACTGATCCTGATGACGACAATGATGGTATGCCAGATGTGTGGGAAGTGGAAAATGGCTTATTACCATTACAAGCAGATGCTGACGGTGATGCTGACGGTGACGGTCAAAGTAACAAAGATGAATTTGATGCAGGTACTGACCCTCAAACTGCCAATGATGTACCTTTAGTTGACTTATGGATTAAAGACCCTGCACCAGATGATGGTAGCCAACCGAGTAAAGCCCGTAAAATTTGGCGTAGCCCTGATGTGTGGGTACGTAACGCTGAAGATGGTGGTGCAAGACATCAAAACGTGAAAGGCGGCCAAGATAACTATGTTTACGTGAATGTACAAAACATCGGTAACTTGACAGCAACAGACAGCAAAGTTGAATTGTATTTCACTAAACCGAGCTTAGGTTCTGCATGGCCAAATCGTTGGACGAAAATTGGTGAAATGAGTGTGGCAGAATTACCAGCCAATGGTAAAGAAACATTAGCGTTCTTATGGGAAGAAGAAACAATTCCTAAACCGGGACACTATTGCTTCCACGTTCGCGTACATAATGATGCTGATCCAATCCCTGCAAATGCACAATCTCGCAATGCAGTGAGAAATACCAAACGCAGTAATAATATTGCATGGCGTAACTTCAACGTGCTTGGCATGGCGAAGAAAACCACTGATAAATTTACTGTCAATACACAAAATCCTAAAGATGCACCAGCCTTGATTGATTTAATTATCGAAGCGGAAGCGTGTGCTGTAGGTAATGATGCGATTCAAGTCACAGCGGATTTAGGCGATTTATTTGCACGTTGGCAAGCTGCGGGCGGTAATGGTGAGAATGTTGAAGCAATTTTAGGTACAACTAAAGTTAAATTAACAGGCGCACCAGCGAAAATTAGCGGTTTGAATATGGAAGTTGACGCGGATTATCCAATCAACGTGGACTTGCAAATTCTTGAACCTATGCCAGTTGATGCGTTAACCGTGACTTGCGGCTTAAGTATCCAACAAGTGGTTGATGGCGAGCAAGATGGCGGCGTTGACTTTGAAATCACAGCGCGTGGTGAACAAGCAGACTCTGACGGTGACGGCAATCCAGACATTACCGATCCTGACGACGACAACGACGGTATGCCAGATGTGTGGGAAATTGAAAATGGCTTATTACCATTACAAGACGATTCCCGTGAAGATTCTGATAATGACGGTACACCAAACGGTGAAGAATTCACTAATGGTACTGATCCTAATGTTGCAGACATCCCTGAAATCGTTGATGTTTGGGTGAAAGACCCACGTCCAGATGATGGTTCAGAGCCAACTTTAGCCCGTAAAATTTGGATGAGTCCTGATATTTGGATTCGTAATGACCAAGATGGCGGCTTGAAAAACCAACAAGTAAAAGGCAATCAAGACAACTTTGCATATATCAATGTGCGTAACTTAGGTAATACGGTTGCGAAAGATACTAAAGTTGAATTGTATTTCACAAAACCAAGCCTAGGTACAAGATGGCCAGACCGTTGGAGTCCAATCGGTGAAACCACAGTTGCTGAGTTAGGTATTGGTGCAGTGGAAACCGTTGCAATTAAATGGGATAAAGATCAAATTCCTGGAAAAGGGCATTATTGTTTCCATGTACGTTTGATTAATGCAGATGATCCAATTCCAGCCAATGCACAAACCCGCAATGCGGTGCAAAATACTAAACGCAGTAACAACATTGCATGGCGTAACTTTAACGTGCTTGGCTTGAAGAACAAGGTGAAAGATAAATTCACGGTTCATAGTCAAAATCCAAAAGACGAACCTGCAACAATTGACTACTTAGTTGAAGTTGAAAATTGCCCAGTTGCAGATAATGCGATTGAGGCAACTGTTGACTTAGGTGCATTGTTCTCAGTTTGGCAAAATGCAGGCGGTAATGGTGAAAACTTAACCGCGATTGAAGGTACAACCAAAGTCAAAATCACTGGCACGCCAGCTAAAGTGATTGGTGTACCAATGCAAGGTGATGGTGACTTCCCACTTAATGTTGAAGTGAAAGCACTTGAACCAATGCCAATTGATGCGGATAGTGTTGAATGCAACATGAGTATCCAACAAATCGTTGATGGTGAACCAGATGGTGGTGTTGATTTCACAATCACAACCCGTGGTGAGCAAACTGATAGCGATGGTGATGGCATTCCTGATGTAATTGATCCTGATGACGATAACGACGGTATGCCAGATGAATGGGAAACTGAAAATGGTTTATTACCATTACAAGATGATTCCCGTGATGATTCTGACAACGATGGTGTCCCTAATGGTGAAGAATTCACTAATGGTACTGATCCAAATGTATCTAACACACCAGTAGGTACAGAATGGGCTGATGGCTTTAGTGGTGAATATGTCGCTTGGGGTGAAATGGGTAACGGTTCAGGTACAAGTTACTTTGGTGAAACTTTATGGACTAATGACTCTATTTGTACTTTGGCACAAGAAAATGTGTTAGATAAACCATGGTATGAACCGCAATGGGTGAAAGCGCGTGGTCAAATTATTCTATTCAAGGAAGAAAATGGCCAATGGGTACAAGGTGGTGAGCTTAAGATGAAACTATCTTTGGGTTGGTACACTGTACATCCTAAGAATAGTCGTAACTTAACAGGTGAAACTATTATTTGCCCAACTGAAATGCCAGATGGTGTTGAGCTGCCTGTTGCGTGTGCGAATGGTCCTGATGACAAACATGAAGATGGACATTACTTAGTAAGCCGTCAAGTGGTAACCAGTGATGCAAATGGTGTGATTGAATTTGAAACGTATGGTTGGTGGACAGGTGTACCTGAAGGCTACCGTGATGCGTTGAATTTAATGACAGCAGATGGCTCACCAGATTGGACGGGTCGACAAGAATACATTGTTGAAAATCACTATGGTGGCACATTACGTGGTGGTGAAGATGGTGATGAATACTTGTTAGCAAACCTTGACTTTGGTGAACAACATCGTGGTATTGGTCGTGACGTGGCTTGGAATGCGGCATGGTCTCAAGAAGGTTGTGATTTACCAGATGAAACTGATGAAGGTACAGAAGGTAATGGCGACGAAACTGATGAAGGCACAGAAGATAACAGTGCTGGAAACGGTGGCAACGTTGCGTGTCCTGCTGGTTCTGATATGTTGGTTAAATTTGAGTGGGATGATGCATTAGGTCGTTACACTTTAGATGGTACAAATGATGGTGGTGTTATTTTACGGGGCACAACCATTGAAGAAACTGCTAATGCTTCTGGTGGTCAATGGACTTCAGCTGTACCAATGGCGTACTTAGTACTCAAAGGTGCAACTGATAACCATATCTATGACTTGCAAGGTGCAAAAGAAGGTGCATTCTCCAAAAATGTGCTTGAAGGCAATGGTAATGGCGGCAGCCCTAATATTTCTAATATGAAATTTTGCGGTGATCCAGATGCACCAAAAGACTTAGAAGATTTATCAGTTGAAGGTGTTGAGTCTATTACCAGTACACGGATATGGACATTACCAGACTCTGAGTTAGTTTGTGAAAATGATTGTGATCCAGCATTATTACAACGTTTCTCTGATGAAGGTAATACGATTAATATCTTGAATCAAGCTGACTTATTGCTTGAGCTAGAAATATCTGACGCGAAAGGTTTACCAATCAGATATAACTACATGTATTTAGATATTGGTCAATAAGCCTAAATAGACTTGCAATTGCAAGTTAAAGAAAAGCGGTACTCGGATGATTCTGAGTGCCGTTTTTTTATTGCGTGTAGAATTGCAAAACTTGCATTGTTTTTACCAATTAGCCTTGAGCCATTTTAAAATGATACAAATACAATTTTTATCTTGGTTTTTCTAATATAGCTTGAGACATTTATATGATTCCAATAAAACCAATTTCGATGTTTGATAAATGCTTTAATACTCCGTTAATACAGCAACTTCAAGATGCGTTTGCAATGCAGGCAGACGTTGCATCTCTGATTGTAGATTTAAAAGGTAATCCTTATACGCAGCCCAGTAATTTTAGCCAGTTGTGCGATATGATTCGGGCAACATCAAAAGGAGGAAAAAACTGCCAGTACTCTGATATAGAAATTGGTAAAAAAGCTTCTTATCAGGCTTTACACATTCAGCCTTGCTTAAGTGGGGGCTTGTGGGATGCTGGCGTAGGTTTATATGTTGGAGATATACATATTGCTAATTGGTTGATAGGCCAAGTTATGAATGAAGCGCAAGATTTAGGAAAAATGATGTTATATGCAAAGTCAATTGAAGCTGATCCAGAACAGTTTAGCTATGCTTTAACACAAGTAACTGTAATGACAGAGGAACAATTTAATCATACTTGTGAAGCTTTACATATTTTTAGTAGTACGATATCTGAATGTACAGCTTATGAAAAAGACTTACCGCTTTCAAAAGTGGAAACAATATTACAGAATAAAAAAGCTGAGTTAACTAGCCTTATTCAACAAGAAATTGAATTAGAGGCGTTATTATCTGTCTGGGATATGTTTGAGTCAGCAGCAAAACAATACCAATTAATAGTGCCAATGTAGCTGGGTATTTATTTTTAACTGAGGGTTTTGAATCTGAGTGACTTTGTGCAAACGTGATTACAATGTTTCTCAGGTGACAACAATTAGGCAAGGGTTGTAAGGGAAGCAGGTGATATGTGCAAGAGCAACAGGCAATAAAAAACCCTCAGACATCGAAAGATGTAAGAGGGTTATAAATAAGGCCTTGGCGGTGACCTACTTTCACATGGGGAGACCCCACACTATCATCGGCGCTAAGAGGTTTCACTTCCGAGTTCGGGATGGAGTCGGGTGGTTCACTCTCGCTATGGCCGCCAAGAAAACTGGTTTTTCTTAAGCTTATGGCTTTGTAGTAAATAGCTTAAAAATAAAATCGGTAAAGAAAGTTTCATTGCACACTGTGCTTTCAAACAAACCTAACTTTTAAAAGTTTTGGGTGTTATATGGTCAAGTCTCACGGTTAATTAGTACAAGTTAGCTTCATACATTACTGCACTTCCACACCTTGCCTATCAACGTCCTAGTCTTGAACGAACCTTAAGAGACTTAAAGTCTGGGAGAATTTATCTTGAAGGAGGCTTCCCGCTTAGATGCTTTCAGCGGTTATCCCGTCCGTATATAGCTACCCAGCAGTGCTTCTGGCGAAACAACTGGAACACCAGTGATACGTTCATTCCGGTCCTCTCGTACTAGGAACAACTCTTCTCAATTCTCCAACGCCCACGGCAGATAGGG
>JAOXRS010000029.1 GCA_025800385.1 Candidatus Albibeggiatoa sp. nov. NOAA | reverse complement strand
CAAGATAGTCGCAATAATTCCACTGAAATAATGTTCAAGATAGTGATTACTCGAACTAAAGCGATTTAAAGTATCTCCCACATTTGGCATACTAAATGTTACTCTACCAAGTGAGTAGCTAATAAAAAATGTAATAATCAGCGTAAGAATAGGCTCTGTCCCATTGATTGTGTAAATTCTCATAAGTTATAAAATGTAAAAATTATAATTTAGGAGAAATGTAAATGCCTCACAATATAGAAAATACAAAAATAAATGCAGCAGTAGATATGCTGATCGAGTCAGACAGTGACTTTTCAAATATTCTAGGTAAAGAAGGTTTGATTAAGCAATTAAGCAAATGTATCTTAGAGCGCGCCTTAGAAGCGGAAATGCAAGCTCACTTAGGGTATGACCGATATGAACGAAATGCTTCTGAAAACGCTCGTAATGGCAGTTTTAAGAAGAATCTAACTACAGAAAACGGGCAGCTAGAACTTGAGGTACCTAGAGACAGAAAAGGTAGCTTTGAGCCTGTCATAGTCAAAAAGAAGCAAACTAGGATAGAAGGTCTAGATGATAAGATAATATCCTTATATGCCAAAGGTATGAGTGTATCAGATATCAAAATCCAAATGCAAGAATTGTATGGCGCTGAAATCAGTGAATCGTTAATAAGCAGGATAACTGACGATGTTATAGATGAAGTAAAATTATGGCAAAGTAGAGCTCTAGAATCCGTTTATCCGATAGTATTTTTTGACTGTTTAGTAGTTAAAGTAAGGCAAGATAAGCGTATTATCAATAAGTCTGTGTATGTCGCGTTAGGCATTGATTTATCTGGTCGCAAGGATGTTTTAGGCTTATGGATAAGCGATAATGAAGGAGCTAAATTTTGGCTCAATAATTTAACTGAGTTAAAAAACAGAGGTCTTGCGGATATTCTCATTGCCTGTACAGATAACTTAACTGGAATGTCTGATGCTATTGCTGCTGTATACCCAAAATGTGAACATCAGCTTTGTATCGTACACCAGATCAGAAATAGCCTAAAATTTGTTTCTTATAAGGATCGTAAAGAATTAGCGGCTGATCTAAAGCCTATATACCAAGCAGTTACTGAAGATGAAGCTCAATCAGCACTTGAATATTTTGAAGAAAAATGGGGCAAGCAATATCCACAAATTGCTAAATCTTGGTACAATAATTGGGATAATTTGATGATATTTTTACAGTATCCCGAAGCAATTCGTAGGATTATTTATACCACAAATTCCATTGAATCCCTGAATAATCAGCTACGAAAGGTAACAAAAAATAAGCGTGTATTCCCGAGTGATGAATCGGTTTTTAAGACTCTGTACTTGACAATTGAATATATTACACGAAAATGGAGTATGCCTATCAGAGATTGGAATGAAGCTATGGCTCACTTTTTGATAAAATTTGAAGATAGAATTCAGATCAATAATTAGGTGCTTATGATTGAATTTACACAATTAGATCAACAGACCCGATAAATTCTATATAAGATTGCTTATATGTAGCATGACGGCCAGATATCCGTTTTTCGTATGGTTCTTCATTAATAAATTGCGCAGCTATATCTCCTTTAGGAAAATAAAGGCTAATCTTACCTCTGTTCCTTGTGCTTTAATTGTATTGGCTCCAATTGGTCACTCCATATTTAGCTTTTGTTCTCTTTCTGAGGTTGCCCCTTTTTCATCTTTCTTTATAGGGCATAAAATTTTAAAAGCATTTAGTTAATGATTATAACTTAACTTTTTTATCCATTATTGGCAACGTTCTTCTACCCTTCCGCACAAAGCCTTACAGATAGCCCCTAATTCACTTGATCATAAAATCTAATCGACCGATATTGCGTAGGATATTATTGTACTCTGGCTAATAGACTATTTAACACTTAGAACGAGATCTGAGATTACTATATTATAATTACTTTGGAGCGCGGATATGTTACGCAAGTCAATTTACCTGACGAACACAATAACATTTTACCATATTTAATAATAGCTCAATTATTCATGCAACAAAGCCGCGTCCCTTCACAGCGCGTCATCACCAAGAACCGAAACCACAACATCATCCAGACTAACGCCGTCAGGCAGAT
>JAOXRS010000013.1 GCA_025800385.1 Candidatus Albibeggiatoa sp. nov. NOAA | reverse complement strand
ACAGATGATTGTGCAAATAAAAAATATGTTGATTCTCAAATTTCTAAAGCTAATATTAAACCATCTCATACTCCAAAAAATGCATTCAAATATCTCATGGATGATGTAAACGAATGGAGTTCAGAGTATAATATTAAAGTTTTAAGCTTTTCAGATCTGGCTGAAAGTCCTCATTCTTGGGATAAAAAAGTTTTGAATATAACACCAAAAAAAACTAATTTTCATTATCGATTCAGATTTGGTGTGCAAGTATTTCCAGTTGATATTAACACACCTTATACTATGTGTATAGAATTATTCAATAGAGACTACATAACATGGTCAAGAACTCAAATTTTTATTGAAGGTTTAGGTATATGGTTGAGAAATCATGATACAGTTAAATATCAGCATCATTATGACAGTAATAATGACCTATATTACCATCGAACAATCATAAATTTTAATAGAACTTCAATTAGCGGTCCTTCTCAGATACTATATACTATTCATTACGACAATCGAGGAGGGGACCTTGATACTTATCCCGACCAGTTCAAAGATCAATTATATGTTGTCGCTTATGGTTGTAAAGGCTATTTCAATAACATTGACAGTTTAGTTTACGATAAGCATGAAGCATATGAGATTGACAAAACCAAGATGAAAATGTT
>JAOXRS010000247.1 GCA_025800385.1 Candidatus Albibeggiatoa sp. nov. NOAA | reverse complement strand
CTGCCAGTGTGACGTCACATAGCAACCAACCCGGGACTGTTCGGTCGCTCGCAAGAGTACGAGAAGACGCCATTGAAGCTAAAAAAAGAAAGATAAAAAACCATGGCTAATATTGCTATTATTCACTAATTGACCGTAGGTGTGCAAACTTTGTTGTGGATATCGTCCGTTTGCATAAGCTATTTATTGATTTAAAGCCGCGTTTGTCTGTACTTTGGATGAATTTACCACGGGACAATTAGCGGGACCGCCATTTTGTCTTCGGGACTTCAGAAATGCACCCAAAACATCCACCGTTTTCTCATAGTGGTTTAGTCCAATCGTTCTCAAAAAAGGAGGTTTTATACCTTGATAATATAACTTTAAGCTTTTAGCTAGGTTTTGTAGATTGGATTAGCCGTTCTGCTCATCAATCCCTTCGAGTGATAGTGTTGTTGTTGAGAAGCCTAAACCATGCCTGAGAACTGTTTGTGATGTCCATCTCTTTGCTTTCAATGCGCGAGAATTTGGAGTTTTTGACCTTTAGGATGGGGTTTTTCTTTGAAAATTCTCGAATTTTAGCTATTTGTTGTTGTCTTTATTAGAAAAATTCTGTTGGCTTTCAGAAAAAAATTCTGTTATAAAAGTGAGGGCCTCGTGATTAATATAAATACAAGTTTCGCTTGTTGTACTCCAGTCAGCCTCTGCATCACTAAGCCAGAAGCAAAATAAATAACATTTTTTATTGGTTCATGTAAGTTTGGTTAGCTACAATTGTGAATTAAAGTATTATGCACACAGATTGGGGTGGGATAAGTAGCTGCAAATATGGTGGCATGCTTATCACAGACTTGTTGAAACAATAGGAGGAAGCTTGGTAGAATTTGTAAGTTTAGGGGCTGTCATTGCATGAGCTGGGCTGGCCGGGTAGCTGGGCTGAGCTAGGCTCGCTCAGTTTGCCGATTACAAGGTGGGCCAGCCAGGGAATTTAAAACTCATAATTTTGAAAAGAAATAACAACATGTGAAGTGATGATATTTTAGTGATTATTAATATTTTGCAGTTTTATGTAGTTCGATGGTCTGCTATACCTTTACGTAAAAAACTGATTTACTAGTGGGCCATTTTGCTCTGAAATGAAATTTTATTCATGAGGAAGTCCTCGCCTGGTTAGCCGGGCTGGCCCGGAGTGTGATTACATGGATAAATGTCAGCCTGGTTAGCCTGGTTCAGCATCATGATACCAGGATGATGGCTAACCTAGCAGGCTTGGTGGTCATGTAATTGTGAAGTTTAGTGTAGTTAAGAGACATGCCAGGGTCTTGGCAAATTGATTCAGACCAAGCAAACCAGGCCAACCCAGGGCTTGGGAACAGGCCCTTATATAAATACTGAATGAAAAGATGTGAACTGCGGTAATACAAATGAAATGAATGAAATGTGACCATCGCAGTGAATTGCAATTTAAGCAATTGTGAAAATAGCCCGAAAAAAAGTTTATTTCGGGGCTTCAACGGGATTCGAGCCTGTGTCCTCTGTGTTAGCGCTGCA
>JAOXRS010000243.1 GCA_025800385.1 Candidatus Albibeggiatoa sp. nov. NOAA | reverse complement strand
GTACAGTGAGTGCTTTGATTTCATAGATATATTGGTCTAAAAACGCCATTGTCGTTCTCCTATAGTGTCGAAACACAAGGAACACGGGTTATTCAGTATGTCTTATCTGGCCAGGGGACAAGGAGAAAATTTGTTGTATTTGAAAATATTCCCTACAATGTGAGGCCCATATTAACCACTAGCATTCGTTTTCGAACCATATGAGAATTGCAGCATCTGTATCATGTGTATCAAAGCACAGTGGTGCAGTCAACGATTCACCATCATATATTAGATTTTCGTTCGCAATGAAAGCGTTCTATAAAGAACTTGACACTCGAAATCTGAAGAGGTAAACGCATTGGACCTATATAAAGAGTTTATTTTTCTCTGGATAAAGAAAAAGACGAATTTTGCAACGAATCACCATTGTGATTTGTTAAATAAAAATACCTCGCGATTCTTGTTTAGTTAACGATTCACCATGTTGATTCGTTGTAAAAACGGATAGAATTCGCCAAACGTAGCCACATCTTGGCTAACCTGGCTACAATGACACTGATTGGTTGTACTAGCCAACGAAAATTGCATGAAA
>JAOXRS010000076.1 GCA_025800385.1 Candidatus Albibeggiatoa sp. nov. NOAA | reverse complement strand
TATTCACATAATAATTGTGAAGATATTAATAACCCCACATGTTTGTTATTGTTTTTCTTTGTGACAACTATACATGTACATGTACCAACAATTTGGAGTGAACTCCCAATGAAGTGCTTTCCTTTTCACTTGTTTTATTTGTAGGTTTAACAGCAAAGTGGTGGCTTCAGTCTGCTCTTTTGTCTGTTTATAACAGACAGTCAAGGATTACATACGTGTAATTGTTTATTGCTTGATCCAAGAATACAAATATTGATCTTCAGGGCTTTGGTCTGTCAGATCATCTCTTGTAAAGTGCTACTGTAAGCAGCAGAATGCACAGATTAAAGAATTTATCCAGAGCTTTTGAAACCCACAATTGGGTTGAGAACTTTGAATTATGGCCGAGTGGGGTAGGAGTGTGTGACAGGCCCAAAGAATGTCTGCATGAAGGAAGCTATGTGAATTATTGAGTGAATGCACCTTTTTCAATTTGTCAGTTGGTTCCTTACATTTATTTTTGGTTACCCTGAGAGCAGACTTCCCTTTGATCAGCATCATCTTAGAAAAATCATGAAGAGGAAGATGAAAGGGAACCCTGCTTGTAAGTTATTATTATTGTATTCTATGCAGCCATTCACTGGGTTTTCTCATTGTGCAAAAGCGCTGCAGCTGCATAGGAGACTAATATTGCAGAAACTTATCATAATTATTGTAAAACTGCTGTACTAAAATGAATAAATATGCCATCATTAGCTGTCAAATGG
>JAOXRS010000182.1 GCA_025800385.1 Candidatus Albibeggiatoa sp. nov. NOAA | reverse complement strand
ATATAACGATCTGAACATCGAAAATGCATATCACAGCAAAGCTCAGTATACTTGCAGCTAAAAATATTCATCAGCCCCGAGATCAGTGCACATTTCGATACGAAATAAAAGCGGTTAGTATTTATTATTGTACCTCAATATAAATGCGTCTTGAAATCCACCCCAGGGAATCACCGGCGGTGTAAAATAAACGGCCGAAACAGATGTCTGTGCAGAACCACAGCCATAAACATGGTAGAGCGCATTACACAATTTCCACAAGAATGCATCCTGTATGATTTTTATTAGGTCCTGTACGGTGTCTTTAGACGACGTACAATGATTTATGAAGGGTTTGCTTGTATAAATAAATCCAGTATCGCCACTATTCTCTCCATGCGCCAAAACATAAGTCCCGTGAGTGAAACATATGTTTGTGTGAAAAGCCCTCGCGGTGCATTCAACTCGAAGCACATTCTTGGTGCACGAGGAGACTTCTTTTTGATTTCTCTCCGAAGAACCGTCCAGAAAAATATCGAGAGGTAAAGCTAAATTGATGATAAACTTGAAAATTAAACAAGAAGGAACAGCAATGCACGCAAACCG
>JAOXRS010000073.1 GCA_025800385.1 Candidatus Albibeggiatoa sp. nov. NOAA | reverse complement strand
CCTGAATTTGGGAACTTGCAAAGCTTAACTAAGTTAGGTTTAGGATATAACCAATTACAAAGCTTACCGCCCGAATTTGGGAACTTGCAAAGTTTAATTGAGTTAGATTTACACAATAATCAATTACAAAGTTTGCCGCCTGAGTTTGGGAACTTGCAAAGCTTAATGGTATTAAATTTACGCGATAATCAGTTACAAAGCTTATCGCCTGAATTTGGGAACTTGCAAAGTTTAATTGAGTTAGATTTACACAATAATCAATTACAAAATTTGCCGCCTGAATTTGGGAACTTGCAAAGCTTAACTAAGTTAGGTTTAGGATATAATCAATTACAAAGCTTGCCGCCTGAATTCGGTAACTTGCAAAGCTTAACTAAGTTATATTTACACAATAACCAGTTACAAAGCTTACCATCTGAATTTGGACAATTGAAAAGCTTAACTGAGTTATACTTAAGCTCTAACCAATTACAAAGCTTACCGCCTGAAATAGGACAGTTGCAAAGCTTAACTACGCTATATTTGCGCTACAACCGATTACAAAACTTACCGCCCGAAATGGGGCAGTTGCAAAGTTTAACTTGGTTGTATTTAGATAAGAATCCCTTGGTTACACCACCTTTGGCAGTTGTTAAACAGGGCATTAATGTAATTAAGAAATACCTTAACTCACTGCCAGACGAGACAAGTGATTTAAAGATTATTCAGCAGTTAGAGCAGGAAATGGGGATAAGCTTAGAATATCGTATGACTGTAAATGAACAACTACAAGTGATCGAATTAGACTTATCTAAACTGTCTTTAACTCAAGTGCCAAAGCTTGTGTCTTCTTTAAAGCATTTACAAAAACTTAAGTTAAGAACGAATAAACTTGTAGAGCTTCCACCTGAACTTGGTAACTTGCAAAGCTTAAGAAGGTTAGACTTAGGATATAACCAATTACAAAGTTTACCGCCTGAATTTGGGAACTTGCAAAGCTTAACTGAGTTATATTTAAGAGATAACCAATTACAAAGCTTACCACCTGAAATAGGACAACTGCAAAGCTTAATTGAGTTAGATTTAAGAGAGAACCAATTACAAAGCTTACCGCCTGAATTTGGTAACTTGCAAAGCTTAACTGAGTTATACTTAAGCTCCAACCAATTACAAAGCTTACCACCTGAAATAGGACAACTGCAAAGCTTAAGAAGGTTAGACTTAGGATATAACCAATTACAAAGCTTACCACCTGAAATAGGACAACTGCAAAGCTTAACTGAGTTATATTTAAGAGAGAACCAATTACAAAGCTTACCACCTGAAATAGGACAGTTGCAAAGCTTAAGAAGGTTAGATTTAAGAGAGAACCAATTACAAAGCGTACCGCCTGAAATAGGACAGTTGCAAAATTTAATTGTGTTAGATTTAGGATATAACCAATTACAAAGCTTACCGCCTGAAATTGGCAACTTGCAAAGTTTAATTGAGTTAGATTTAGGATACAACCAATTACAAAGCTTACCGCCTGAAATTGGCAACTTGCAAAGCTTAATGAAGTTAAAGTTACACAATAACCAATTACAAAGCTTACCGCTTGAAATTGGACAGTTGCAAAGCTTAATTTGGTTAAGTTTGAGCAATAATCCCTTAATTACTCCACCTTTGATAATTGCTAGTCAAAATACTAGTGCGATTAAGAAATATCTAAATTTATTGCCAAATGAGGCACATGATTTAAAGATTATTCAGCAGTTAGAACAGGAAATAGGGGTAAGCTTAGCAAAACAAGTAACTATCAATGCACAACTACAAGTGATCGAATTAGGCTTAGATTATTTATCTTTAACCCAAATACCAAAGCTTGTTTTTTCTCTAAAACATTTACAAAAACTTAGATTAGGTGGCAATGAATTTATAGAGCTTCCACCCGAAATAGGACAGTTGCAAAGCTTACGAACATTGAGGTTAAACAATAACCAATTACAAAGCTTACCGCCTGAAATTGGTAACTTGCAAAGCTTAAGAAGGTTAGACTTAGGATATAACCAATTACAAAGTTTACCGCCTGAAATAGGACAACTGCAAAGCTTAACTGAGTTAGATTTAAGAGAGAACCAATTACAAAGTTTACCACCTGAATTTGGACAGTTGCAAAGCTTAGATTGGTTAGATTTAGGAAATAGCCAATTACAAAGCTTACCGCCTGAAATAGGACAGTTGCAAAGCTTAAAGTATTTAAATTTAGACAATAACCAACTACAAAGCTTACCGCCTGAATTTGGGCAGTTGCAAAGCTCAATAGATTATTTATATCTTAGGGGGAATCCGTTAGTCTCGCCACCAGCTAAGATTGCTCTCCAAGGTATTGATGCTATTCAGGAATATTTTGCTAACCAAAGTGCAAGTGAACAACAGTAGTGTCATGTGTTTTGAACAGGATTAAACGGGTGATGGGATAGGTACTTTAATCTTGCTTATCTTTAAATTCGTTTCATCTTGTTCGAACCCCTACAAATCTTGCAATTATTGATTTCTGGTCTATACCTTAATGCAATCCTTTTAATTTTTTTGGAAACCGCATTATGACAATTCGTAGACCTTGGTACATTTACAGTATCTTGCTGTATTTGTGCTTTAGCAGTGTATTGCCTGCCGCAACCTGTACTCAAAACCATTGTGACTACTCCGTGCAATTGCCACAAGCAGGTACTTATCGACTCAGTGCTTCAGTCTCTGAACAAGGCAAGCAAGGTGTTTTAAGCATTAGCACTAACCCTCAAACGTTTACAAATATCACAACTCACTCCATTGCTTCCACGGCATTACATTGGACAAGCCTATTTTTTTCAGAACCGCAAACCATTACTTTTCGGGCATATCAAGCAGATTATCGATATAACAAGGTGCTTGCTGCTTTGTATCATATTGTGGATGGTGAGCGTCTGACCATTTATGAACCCACATCGATGTCTTTTTCCGATGAACACACTACACCTGTTTTAGAATCTGGCTTTTATATTGCTGAACTTCAAAGTGATAATGAGTCAACGATTCCTTCTGCTTTAGAGATTTCAGGGAACAGTATTACACTCAGCTCTGTTGGTGGTTGGAGTGCATTTGATGCTGCACCGACTTCCATTACATTCACTGTTGCAACCCCTCAGCAAATTCAATTTAGTTTATTGTTTGGTGATAATTATCCCATTGGTGCATTGCACCCCACCGCAAATATTGAATTGATAAACGAAGATGCTGAAAACACCATAATATGGGATTCAACCACAGAAGCAAATCAACCTCCTACTAGTACACCATCTGTAACTGATTTAGATCGGTTGGATGATTTTGAAAGATTGCTAGGCAGACGAGCTACATTCATAGAAGCCATACCAGAATATCCAGACATTTATGATGAAAAAATAGAATATACATTGAATGCACAAAATGAAATCACGGCTTTATTGATAGCACAAAAGATCACTCCCGAAGCTCTTCAATTTTTATGTACCTCTTTTGAAAACCTAGACACATTATTTTTGACCTATACACAAATAACCGAATTGCCACCAGAGATAGGTCAACTAAAAAATTTAAAAACACTCGTATTAACAAAAAATAAAATCCAATCCTTGCCCGTAGAAATTGGCCAACTGACACAATTAGAAGTACTTAATTTAGCGATCAATAAAATTCAAGCTTTGCCACCAGAAATAGGCCAGCTCATAAATTTAAATACACTGGATTTAAGTTACAATCAAATTCAAGATTTACCTACAGAAATAGGTTTACTTACAAACTTAAATATACTGGTTTCAAAAGGCAATCAAATTCGAAATTTACCTACAGAAATAGGTCGGCTTATAAATTTAAATACACTGAATTTAGGAGACAACCACATTCGAGATTTACCTACAGAAATAGGTTTACTTACAAACTTAAATACACTCTATTTATATGACAATCAAATTTGGCGTTTACCTGCAGAAATTGGACAATTAACAAATTTGACCTTGTTGGATTTAAGCCAGAACAAACTTGAAACAACCCCTTTTGAAATTGGGCAGTTGCAGAACTTACTTACCCTAAATATGGAAGGTAACCCAATTTTTTTATTACCAAAAGAAATAGGACGTTTACAAGATGATATTGATATGAAGGTGAGTACAAAGCATTTGCGCTTGCCTCCTATTGAAATTGTGCAGCAAGGCCAGTCTGCATTACGGGATTATTTTAATACTTTGCAAACAAAAAGTGATTTAGAGCTGCTTTCTATATTAGGACAACTTACAAATACGACACAGTTGACTGAGGCTAGTATTGATAAGGTTATGGAGAGCAAAAATCGTTATACACTGGATGCTGAAAACAATGTTATTGGTTTGAATTTATCTTACAACAAGTTACCTGCTATTCCTGATGTCATTATATATTTGGAGCATTTATCTAAGCTATCACTCTCAAACAACAGAATAACAAGCCTACCTCCTGAGTTTACGCAACTAAAAAATTTAACTGAGTTGGATTTAAGCGGTAATCAACTCAGCCAACTACCTGATGATGTAACACAGTTGCTTAAGTTAAACAGTTTAGATGTGAGTTATAACCAATTACAAGCCTTACCCGTACAACTTGGGCTGCTTTCTGACTTACAAACTTTACAAGTCAATCATAATCAACTGCAAACTTTACCCACATTGACATCGAGCACTTTGCAAGCGTTATATGCAAAAGATAATCAATTAACTCAATTACCAAGCCATATTGAGCAACTACAAAATTTAGCGATTTTGGATGTCAGCCATAATCAATTGCAAACAATACCAACAGAAATCGGGCAACTGCAAGCATTACACTCCTTATTTCTAAACCATAATCAGCTAACGACATTGCCAGTAGAAATCAGCCAACTGCAAGCATTACAGGCGTTGCCTTTAAACCATAATCAGCTAACAATATTACCAGCAGAAATAGGACAGCTACATCATTTAACCAGTTTGAATATCAGCCAGAATCTGTTACAAACACTACCTTCTGAAATTAGCCAATTGCAAAATTTAACTAGCCTAAAACTGCATGATAATCAATTAAAACAGCTACCTGTGAGTTTTGGTGATTTAAACCCTTCAACTGAAGTAGAAATATGGAATAATCCTTTACGTCGACCCACCTTAGATGTGGCAAAACAAGGTGTGTCAGCGGTTCGTGAATATTTTACTGCATTATCTGATGTTGAACGTGAGCAGGATGTGAATCAATTGCCAGAATCCATTTATAACGGTGGATGTGTACAAAATCGGTGTGATTACAGTTTAACCTTGAATCAAAAAAATTATCTTACTCTCAATGCGTCTGTACCTGATAATAAAACAGTCGATTTATTTTCACTTGGGTTTACGCTAAAGCAGGGAGAGAGACGTGACGATTTTAGTCGGTTAATTACTCGTTCCGTTGCCAAATCATCTAAAACCGCAGCACATTGGATTCGTTTTTCTATTACGGGATATTATCCTCGGGCAGTTCATTTAAAGCCGTATAATTTACCTGGAAATAAGCAGCCATTACAACTGTCTATTTATCAATTAATAGATGATGGACAGCGTACCCTTGTTCAAGCACCCACTTATATTCCTATAGATGAAGAATATCAAACTGTTTCATTAGAGCCTGGCTCTTATGTGATGGAAATCGAAAGTGTTACGAAACAAGCTGAACTAGAATTCAATCTTTATGATGCCGATGAATTTATATTTCATGACATGGGTAGTTGGCCTGAAACACATTCTTCAGAATTGGCCGTTTTATTTCCAACGTCACCTTATTATTCCCCAGAAAAACAGCCGATAGAAAAAACATTAGATTTTAATGTGCAATTTTATAGCAGTGCATCAAATGCGGTATTTCCGTTAGTATGGCTTGAAGACTTCTTGATTAAACAATGCCACAGGGAATACTATTGTTATGATGTTGATGACAACCGTACACCTCAAGTTATTTGGAAAAACACAGATATACCTCTGACAGCATCAGATTTATCCACTTTGCACAAGTTGTTGTTTATCGTTCCTAAAGCACTACTCTATTCTACGAAAAATTGGGTACAGGAAGTCCAACATTTATCAGAACTTGTATCGCCTGCCAGTGATGGGAGTGGAGGTCATGGAATCGAATATGTATTAGACTCGCAAAATCAAGTCATTGGCCTCAGCATCCATAGTGGTGTAGATAATACTTTATCTGTTGTATCAGAGCTTGTTTTTTCATTCAAACACCTTAAAGCGCTTTTTATCGCACCACAAGCTTATCATGGCATTTTTACTACGCGCTATGTTCCACCCAGTAATAATCCTTACCAACTATCATCTAAAATTGGGCAATTAACTGAGCTTGAACAATTATCTTTACATTTTCTCGGGTTGCAAAACTTACCTGCTAAAATTGGTTTATTACAAAACCTAGTAGAGCTGGATTTAAGTAATAATATCTTACAGTCACTACCCGCTGAAATTAATTTATTGCACAACCTAGCAATATTAAATTTAAGTGATAATGAGCTGATTTCACTTGCGCCAAATTTAAAAGGTTTGGAAAATTTAGTTAAATTGAATTTATCTCATAATACGACACTTACATCACTTCCCCCAGAAATTAGTCAATTACGGCAGTTAAGAGCTTTGGATTTGAGCGAACATAACTTTGAGACGCTATCTCCAGAAATTGGTCAATTGCAAAATTTGGAATACTTGGATTTAAGTAATCAATATAAAGGAATATTACAATCACTACCTTCAGAAATAAACCAGTTACAAAATTTACAAGTATTAGATTTGCAAAAAAATCAATTACAAACTTTGCCATCTGGATTTGGTCATTTATCTGCTTTGGATAAGTTATATTTACAAGAGAATCAATTACAAAGTTTACCGCCCGAATTTGGCAACTTTCCAAGCTTAACGGAACTACATTTACAAAATAACCAGCTACAGACCTTACCATCTGGATTTAAAAACTTACCTGCTTTGGATAAGTTGTATTTACAAGATAATCAATTGCAAAGTTTACCGCCTGAATTTGGGGATTTTCCAAGCTTAACGGAACTACATTTACAAAATAACCAGTTACAGACCTTACCATCTGGGTTTAGAAATGTACCCGCTTTGGATAAGTTGTATTTACAAGATAATCAATTGCAAAGTTTGCCACCTGAGTTTGGGGACTTTCCAAGCTTAACCGTGTTATATTTACAAAAAAACCAATTACAAGGCTTGCCATCTGGGTTTAAAAACTTATCAGCCTTGGATAAATTACATTTACAAGACAATCAATTGCAAAGCTTGCCGCCTGAAATTGGGAGTTTACCAAACTTAACAGGTTTATATATAAGTAATAACCAACTCCAAGCTTTACCACCTGAATTTGGGAATTTATCAAACTTAATAGGTTTATCTTTAAACAATAATCAACTCCAAGCCTTACCGCCTGAATTTGGGAATTTATCAAACTTAACAGGTTTATATTTAAATAATAATCAACTCCAATATTTGCTACCAGAAATTGGAAAGTTGCAAAGCTTAAGGTGGCTATATTTAGATGAAAACCAATTACAAAGCTTGCCACCTGAAATTGGGCAGTTGCACAGCTTAACTTGGTTAAATTTAGAGAATAACCAATTACAAAGCTTGCCACTTGAGTTTGAAAATTTACAAAACTTAACAACGTTATATTTAAGTAGTAATCACTTTCAAGCTCTACCATCTGAAATAGGGCAGTTACAAAACTTAAATCAGCTACATTTAGATAATAATCAACTCCAATATTTGCCACCTGAAATTGGGCAATTGCAAAGTTTACGCTGGTTAGCTTTAAGCCAAAACCCACTAACTACTCTACCTTCTGAAATAGGTAACTTACAAAGCACAATGTATTTATCTGTTGAGAATACTCCTTTAGTTACACCGCCGTTAGAAATCGCTGAGCAGGGTATTGAAGCCATTCGAGAATATTTTAATCTGGGGCTTTTTAATGAAACTGGACAGAGATAGTTTTGTTACATAATTAGTTTGTCGCTTTTTGAATAGAATTAAACAGATGATGGGATAGACAGGGTATTTTAATCTTGTTTATCCTGAAACCAGTTTTGTTTTAGAAAAAAATATCATGTCCGAATTAACACTAACATTAATTGCAGAGGCAAAACGGTTCAACTCATTTAAATTTAGGTCACTGAGGCTTGAATGAACTTCCATCTGAGTTATTTGAGTTAAATTGGTTGGAAGAGCTGATGTTAAGCGATTGCTATGAATAGGATGGAAAGCAACGAAAATGGCTAGAACTTAATATCCAAAATCAGGGCAAACCAAATCATTTAACATGCTGATCTCGTCATTTGCTGAAGTCGATTTGTTTAAAAAAACTAATTGTTTGTTATCAGGACATTGATGATATTTCACCTTTAGCGACCTTAACCAGCCCCATGCAACAGGCTATATGATATGCTTAAACTGTTTACAAGTATGTATTAAAATTAAAGAGTCTGAGTATTTTGATTTTTCAAATAATGAATGTAGAAATCATTACTTTGCTTAAGTAGCACACTTAAGGAGGCAAACAATGAATGACTTTAGCTTACCAGAGCTTATTGAGATAGAACCCATACATACTTGTAATTTAAGATGCATTATGTGCCATGTTAGTGATGAAAAGCTCACTAATACACGCATTGATATTGATCGTTTGTTTAAAAATTTATGCGATATTAAAGGAAAAGCCCTTATCTTAGGCGCAACCCATGAACCAACTATGCACCCGCAGTTTGTCGAGCTGACACAAGGCTTGTCTGAACGTGGTGCAAATCTATGGTTAACGACCAATGGTAGCGTTATTCCCTCTTCAAAAGTGGATCAAATAAAAGATTGTCATTTTACAAATATAGATATTTCATTTGACGGAATAACAAAAGAAACCTGTGAGTCCATTCGTCGCAATCTCAAATATGAACAAGCCTTAGAACGCATTTTATATTTTAAAAATACAGTAACATCTTCAAATTCACGCTTTAACATTAACTATACGATATTACAGAAAAATATTCAGGAAATGCTTGCCTCTACCCAATTTTGGGAACAGCATGGCTTTGACCATATTCAATTTATTGTTATGACGTTGCGTAATGAACTTCTGACAGCAGAAAGCCCTCTTTATGCGATGCCAGTTTTATATGAGGAATTGGAAAAAGTATCACGTTATATTATTGAGAATAATTGTAAAATCAATATTGGCTCACCTGCGCTTGCTGGGGTAAAAAAATTACGTGAAACTTATCCAGATTGTTTTGTTGGTAATTATGTCAAATCAGCAAATCCATTGTCACAAATCCCACCCAAAGTTCGAGATAGCTTACTTGAAAAGCCTGATTTTTCCATTGCTGCACATATGTGCCGTTCTCCTTTTGCCTATGCAAGAATCCTTTACGATGGTCAAGTTCAGCTTTGTATGAAATTTACCATTGGCAATATTTACGAGCAAACTTTTGAAGAAATTTGGTATGGAGAACAGGCAAATACTATAAGAGAAAAGTTGCAAAATAGTCCAATCACATGCCATACCTGTGAATTTTATAACTACTGCATTAAATGTGATAGCATTGACTTGAATAATGAGATGAATTTTTATGCGGATGGGACTGGCCTAAAAGCAGGTCAAAAAATACCCCAACTGATTCCAACTCCAATACTCGCAGAAAAAGGCTTTCTGGGTTTCAATATTATTAAATATCAACATTCTTTCTATGCTATTCCACAATCTGATGATACATTTGATATTGAACGAGTTAAGAATAATGACTATGTAAAAGGTACTTCACTTAAAAAGGTCAAGCAAAGCATACAACAGGGATTACAATCTGCTTCGCCAACAACGTCAAAACAGAGTCAAACTTTAACAATTTCTCAAGCTTTAAACATTGCAACCCAGTCGTTACAAGAAGGTAAATTAAAGGCTGCTGAACGATTGTGCCGACAAATTTTACAATATTCTCCAAACCAACCTGATGCTTTACATTTACTCGGTGTTATCGCACATAAAGCAAAATATTATCAAGATGCTATCAAATTAATACAACAAGCTCTCGCGGTGAATCCTTCATTATTAGATGCTTACTATAATTTAGCAGCTGTATATCAGTCCTTAGCACAATATCAAAAAGCCAAGTATTGGTATGAACAGGGGTTGGAGCGTACCTTTAACTTGTCCTCTCCTATACATTTAGAACAAATAATTAATGTGATGTGTACCACTGATCATTGGCAAGTTTATAAAGGGCATATTATGAGTTACACTGAATGCCTACAACATTGCAAGCAAGAAAATATGCAGCAATCAGCATAACAAATCCGATTTATTATCAAGTCTAATTTATTTTCTCCTCAAGAAGATAATGCGGTAAGTTAAGCTTTACTGAAGAATTTGCTATGCAAGGCATTGAAGCGATTTGAGTGGATTTTAATGAGGATGGGAAATATAGCTTTATGCAAAAATTAATCTTTTGATTCTTTAGAAGATAACGGGATGAATAGGATATTTTAATCTTGTTTATCCTGAAATCAGTTTCGTTTTAGAAAAAAATACCATGTCTGAGTTAGCACTAAAATTAATCACAAAGGCAAAACAAAACCGTTCAACATCTTTGGATTTAGCAAATTGTAATTTAAATCGATTACCTTCTACATTATTTGAATTGGATTGGTTGGAAGAACTGATATTAAGTGATGCTCAAAACTGGGATAACAAACAGCAAAAATATGTAGGTTTCAAAAGTCAGAATCGAGGTGCGCCAAACTGTGTCATCTTGCGGGCTGACGATTTATCACGTTTGACATCTTTAAAAAGGTTGGTTGCTTGGCATCAAGGGCTTAATGATATTTCACCCTTATCTGTGTTAACAAATTTAGTAAATTTAGAACTTTCAGGTAATGGCTTTAGTGATATTTCGCCTTTAAAAACCTTAACTAAGCTTACGACTTTAAGACTGGATTACAATGAAATCAGTGATATTTCACCATTGGCGCATTTAACCAATTTAACATCGCTGATATTAACCCGCAATCAGGTTACCGATATTACGCCATTAGCCGCTTTAAGTCGTTTAACCGATCTAAAAATGGATTTTAATCAAGTCAAAGATATTTCCTCTTTATCCACTTTAACAAACTTAACCTCTTTAGAGTTGCCTTACAATCAAATCAGTGATGTTTCGCCATTGGCTACTTTAACCAATCTCACCTGTTTAAATGTGCTTGGCAATCGAATCAGTGATGTTTTATCTCTATCTGTGTTAACAGGTTTGGAGACTTTAAATCTTTTTCATAATCAAATTTATGATGTCACACCACTGAGCACTTTAACAAAATTAACGGCTTTAGATATTGAGGATAATCAAATAATTGACGTTTCTCCATTGGCTGCTTTAACAAATCTTACGTCTTTAAATTTAGCAACTAATAAAATAAATGATATTTCGCCGCTGGCTCATTTAACAAATCTCACTTTTCTGCATTTGTATGGCAATAAAGTGCATGATCTTTCAGCATTGACACATTTAACTGGCTTAACCGATTTATTATTAGGTGAGAACCGAGTGAATAATATCGCACCGTTAGCCACGTTAACCAACCTCACCTATTTAAATTTGTTTGATAATCAAGTTCGGGATATTTCACCGTTAGCTGATTTAACAGGCTTAACTGATTTAAATTTATCGGATAATCGAATCAGAGACATCACACCTTTATCAAACTTAACAGGCTTAACGACATTAGATATTGGGTTTAATCAGGTAGATGATATTGCTGCACTGGCATCGCTAGCTCAACTAAACGCTTTACGTTTGTATTGCAATGAGCTGAATGATATTAAACCTTTGGCAAATTTGACACGTTTAACCTTTTTAAATTTATCTAGCAATCAAATAAACAATATTTCGCCGCTTTCTGTTTTAACCAATTTGACTTCATTAGACCTTTCAGATAATAAGATCAGTGATATTTCGCCATTAACTACTTTAACCAAGCTTACTAACTTAGATTTATATGATATTCAAATAGTTGGCTTTTCAGTTTTAGCATATTTAACACAGTTGGAAAGATTGAGTATCAGTGATAATCATGCACTTCATAGCCTACAAGATT
Organism: Candidatus Albibeggiatoa sp. nov. NOAA; assembly: GCA_025800385.1. Taxonomy (GTDB): domain Bacteria; phylum Pseudomonadota; class Gammaproteobacteria; order Beggiatoales; family Beggiatoaceae; genus Albibeggiatoa. The sequence continues at coordinate 79,497 of JAOXRS010000073.1, read as the reverse complement.
TTATCCCTTTGATTAAAAAAGGATTACAAGTCAGCACTAATTCTGAGAGTGAAACAGGACTAATCATCGAAGACTGCACTATCACTGATCCTCCACCAGCCATTATTAAGCAAGGCAATGCTGCAATTCTGGCCTACTTCAAACAAAAAAATTGAGTACCTTTTGTTTTAAAAATAGTTTTCTCTATTTATTAGATAAAAGTGACATAAAGCTATAGTTTATACCGTCTAAATGTTATATTTCATTCAAATACCATATTTTTAATGGAAATAGCATAATGTCTGATTTAGCGTTGCAACTTATTGCAGAAGCCAAACAAAATCGTTCAACTTCTTTAAATTTAGAAAATTGTGGCTTAACAGAATTACCGCCTGAATTATTTGAACTGGATTGGTTAGAGGAATTAATATTAGGCAAAAACTATAAATGGGATGTAAAGCTGGGGCACTTTGGACGATATTGGGTTCAGAGTCACATTCTACCTCAGCCTCAAAAAAATAGAATAAAACGTATCCCCAAGGACATTTCACACTTAACCGCTTTAAAAACATTGATACTATCAGGCCAAAGCATACGGGATGTATCACCTTTAGGAGCACTGCCCAATTTAACATATTTATCTTTAACAGATAACAGTGATTTGCTGAGAGATATTTCACCTTTGGCAGGCTTAACCAAGCTTACACATTTGGATTTATCTGATAATTGGAAAATAAACATCGCTCCATTAAGCCATTTAACCAATCTCATTTATTTAGACCTTCAAAATGGTAGTTTCAATGATATATCACCGCTAGCTCAGTTAACTAATCTTATGCATTTAAATTTACAGGATATAAATGCTCATAAAATACTTGATATTTCAGCTTTAGCTACGCTAACTAACCTTGTTGATTTAGATTTGAATAGCAATAGAATAACTGATGTTTCAGCCTTGGCTAATTTAACTCATTTATCTTACTTAGACTTAGGGCATAATTGGATAGAAGATATCTCAGCTTTGGCTAATTTAACCTCCTTAACTTCTCTGAGTTTACAGGCAAATCGAATAGAGAATATTGCAGCTTTAGCTAATTTAACATCATTGACTTCTTTGAATTTATGGGGAAATCCGAAAGCTGATATTTCACCTTTAGCTAATTTAACCTCCTTAACTTCGTTAGATCTATCATGGAATAAGCTCAGTAGCATTTCTCCTTTAAGCAATTTAACATCCTTAGTGTCTTTAAATCTATCTGAAAATAAAATCAGCAATCCATCACCTTTAACCAATTTAATTTCTTTGGCCTCTCTGCGCCTAGATGACAACAGAATTAAAGATATTTCCCCTTTAGCAAATTTAGTGAACTTAACTTCTTTAGCGTTGGCAAAAAACAAAATCGTTGATATTTCACCTTTAACCACATTAGCTCATTCAGCTCCTAAATTTATTCCAGTTGAATTAGATTTATCAAATAATCAGATATGTGATGCTTCGCCTCTGACAGCATTAAAAGGCTTAACCTCTTTAAATCTATCAAATAACAAATTTACTGACCTCTCAACTCTAGCTCACTTAAAAGATTTAACTAAATTAGAGTTGTCCAAAAATAAGTTGGTTGATATTTCGCCTTTGACTGCTTTAGCTAAGCTCACCCATTTAGATGTCAGATTCAATCAATTAACCGATATTTCGCCTTTATCCAGCTTAACTAACTTAATTGAGTTAAATATTGCCAGAAATCAAATCTCTGATCTCACGCCGTTAAATAATCTGTCTCGCTTGACTTGCTTAGATTTGTCTAAGAATGAAGCCATTACAAGTTTAGAACCTCTGATGCCGTTATTTGAACATTACAAAGAGGAAGACCAAAAAAATATAAAAATCTATGCTTCAGGCTGTCCTATTATTGAACCCGCCCAAAGCACAATTAAACGAGGCGGGGCGTATACACTTTACCATTACTTCAAAAGAAAAGAGAAAAGAGAGCGCAAGCAAGAAGTAGCGCAAACCCGAGCTGCTCAACGTAAGAAGAAATCATCCTCATAAAATCTTATACTTTTTTGAGTAAATAATGGCTCACTCTTTTAGGGTGGGTTATCAATCAATATATTTTTCAATGGAAATAACATCATGTCTGATTTAGCGTTGCAACTCATTGCAGAAGCCAAGCAAAACCGTTCAACTCGTTTAGATTTAGGTAATTGTGGCTTAACTGAATTACCGCCTGAATTATTTGAACTGGATTGGCTGGAAGAATTAATATTAGGTGAATATTGTCGATGGGATGAAAAACGCAAAACCATTGTTCGCTTTAGTAGTCAAAACCAAGGAGAGCGCAACCAATTAACATATGTTCCTGATGAGATTGCACGACTCACTTCTTTAGAAACACTGATTTTATCCAGCCAGAGACTCGAAGAAGTATCATCTTTAGCGGCTTTGCCAAATCTAACCCGCTTATCTTTGGCAAGTAATGCTTATACATTGCATACTGTTTCATCATTGGAAGGCTTAACTAACCTTACACATTTAAGCTTATCTGGAAACCAGCTGTTTGATCTCGAGCCATTAGCCAATTTAACCAATTTGGTTTTTTTAGATTTGCATGGCAATCACTGCATAGATGATGTGTCGCCATTAGCAAATTTAACGCAGCTGGTCTATTTAAATCTTGATGGAAATGAGGTCAAAGATGTATCACCTTTGGCAACTTTAACCAATCTAACTCATTTAGATTTATCATTCTACAATGGTGTTTGTGATGTTTCATCATTAGCCAAGCTCACTAGCCTCACTTATTTAAACTTATATTGCAATGAAGTTAGTGATGTTTCACCTTTAGCTGCTCTAACCAATTTGACGGAATTAAATTTAGAGAATAACCAAGTCAGTGATGTTTCACCTTTAGCGGCTTTAACCCACTTAACTACTCTAAACCTAGAAAATAATCAGGTGACTGATATTTCACCATTGGCAACTCTAACCCGCTTAACAGAGCTGCGTCTCAACGAAAATGCAGTCAATGATGTTTCAAGTTTGACCACTTTAACAAACCTAAGTTATTTGGGTTTATTTAAAAATCAGGTGAGTGACATTTCAAGCTTGATTAACTTAACAAAATTAACTTGTTTAGAGCTTGACCATAACAAAATACAGAATATTTCAAGTTTAGCCTGTTTAACTTCCTTAAAGTCTTTATCGATTAACAAGAATAAAATCAAAGATATTTCACCTTTAGTGCATTTAACTAACTTGAATGATTTGGAATTTACTCAAAACAAAATTGTCGATATTTCACCGATTGTTACACTAGCACGATCAATTCCTACGTTAATTTCATCAGAGCTAGACCTTTCAAATAACCAGATTATTGATGTGTCGCCTTTGGCCGATTTAAAAGGTTTAACTTCTTTAAATTTAGCGAATAACAAAATCAATGATCTTTCTTGTTTAAGTGGTCTCACTGATCTCACAGATTTGAATCTATCCAACAATAAATTCACAGACCTAAAACCTTTGGTGGCTGTACAAAACTTGACTAAATTAGAGTTATCTAAAAATAAGCTAACCAATATCTCATCTTTATCTGCTTTAACTCGCTTAACGGATTTAGATATCAGACTCAATCAACTAACTGATATTTCACCTTTATCCAGCTTAACCAACTTAGCTGCGTTAAACATTGCCAGAAATCAAATATCTGACCTCACGCCATTAAATACACTGTCTAATCTGACTTATTTAGACTTGTCTAAAAATATAGCGATTACCAGTTTAGAACCTCTAATGCCATTATTTGAGCACTATAAAGAGGCATACAAAAAAAATCTGGACATCAAAATTTTAGGTTGTCCTATTTTTGAACCAGCCCAAAGCACAATTAAACGAGGTGGAGCATATAAAATTTATCATTATTTCAAAACAAAAGAAGAAAAGGAGCGTAAGCAAGCACTTGCTCAAACACAGGCTGCTCAACGCAAGAAAAGATAATTTTTATTTCATAAGCGATTATGTATTTTTGAGTAAGTGATGACACACTCTTTTAGGGTGGGTTATCAATCAACATATTTTTAAATGGAAATCACATTATGTCTAAAGTGGCATTACAACTTATTGCAGAAGCCAAACAAAACCGCTCGACTTCCTTAAATTTAGATAATTGCGGTTTAACTAAGCTACCACCTGAGTTATTTGAGCTGGATTGGTTAGAGGAGTTGATATTAGGCCAAAATTGCCAATGGGATATAAAACAGAGAACATTTAAACGGCATTGGTATGACTATTTGAATGATGAGAAACCTAACCCGCAACCTAAATTGAATGAAATCAAACGCATCCCTAATGACATTTCGCGTTTAACTGCTTTAAAAACATTGATATTATCAGATCAAAGCATTGTTGATGTCTCGCCTTTAGCTGCACTGTCTAATTTAACACATTTATCTTTAGACAATAATCATCATCCATTGATAGGCCTGTCATCTTTAGCAAACTTAACCAAGCTCACACATTTAAGCTTAGCTAATAATCGGCTGCCTGATTTTACTCCATTAGCGGGCTTAACCAGTTTGACTTTTTTAAATCTTGAGGAATACGGCCATGCAAATGATTTTACAACATTATCTCAGTTAACTAATCTTACCCATTTAAGCCTAAGAAATGACAACAATGGTTATAAAACAATTGATATTTCACCTTTGGCTGAGTTAATCAATCTTACTGATTTAAATTTATATCATAATAATATAATTGATGTTTCAGCTTTAGCAAACTTAAGTCATTTAACTTATTTAGACTTAGGCTATAATTGGGTCAAGGATATTTCAGCCTTAGCTAGTTTAAACTCCTTAACTTCTTTGAATCTATGGGCTAATCACATAGATAATATATCGCCTTTAGCAAATTTGACTTCTTTAACCTTTTTAAAATTATCATCAAATGATATAGATGATATATCACCTTTAGCTAATTTAACTTCCCTCACTTCTTTAAAGTTGCGTCGCAATAAATTAAATGATATTTCTTCTTTAGCTAACTTGACATCCTTGACTTATTTAGACTTATCTGAGAATGAGGTCGTTAATATTTCCCCTTTAGCCAACTTAACTTCTTTAGCCTCTTTACACTTAGATAACAACAAAATTAAAGATATTTCCTCTTTAAAAGATTTAGCTAGCTTAACGTCTTTAAAGCTGACAAAAAACAAAATCGTTGATATTTCACCACTTGCTACTTTATCTCACTCAGCCCCTAAACTATTTTTACCAGAGCTAGATTTGTCAAATAACCAGATTATTGATGTTTCACCTTTAGCTAATTTAAAAGGTTTAATCACCTTGAATCTATCGAATAATAAAGTCAATGATCTTTCAACTTTATCTAACTGCAAAGGGTTGATGGATTTGAACTTATCTAAAAATAAATTCACTGACCTTTCTGCTTTGGGAAGTTTGAAAAATTTAACAAAGTTAGAGTTATCTAAAAATCAGCTGGTCAATATTTCACCCTTGTCCGCTTTAGTTAAGCTCACTCATTTGGATGTCAGACTCAATCAAGTTACTGATATTTCGGCACTATCGAATTTAACTAACTTAACCGTGTTGAATCTTTCCAGAAATCAAATTACTGATCTCACGCCGTTAAATACTTTGTCTAGCCTGACTTATTTAGATTTATCTAAAAATGAAGAAATTATGAGTTTAGAACCTCTAATGCCGTTATTTGAGCATTATAAAGAGGAAGATCAAGAAAACATGAAAATCTATGCTACAGGTTGCCCTATCATTGAACCCGCCCAAAGCACAATTAAACGAGGTGGGGCGTATAAGCTTTATCATTACTTCAAACGAAAAGAGAAAAGAGAGCGCAAGCAAGAATTAGCACAAACACGAGCTGCTCAACGTAAGAAGAAGTCATCCTCATAAAATCTTATACTTTTTTGAGTAAATAATGGCTCACTCTTTTGGGGTGGGTTATCAAGCAACATATTTTTAAATGGAAATAATATTATGTCTGATTTAGCGTTGCAACTCATTGCAGAAGCCAAACAAAATCATTCAACTTCTTTAGATTTAGATAGCTGTGGTTTAACTGCATTACCGTCTGAATTATTTGAGCTGGATTGGTTAGAAAAATTGGTACTAAGTGAACACTATGAATGTGATGAAGAGCGTAAAATTAAAAGCCAAAACAGAGGTGAAGCAAATCGATTTGAGTATATTCCTAAAGAGATTTCACATTTAACCTCTTTAAAAGAACTGGTGTTATCAAGCCAAAAACGTATCATTGATATTTCGCCCTTAGGCACACTCACGAACCTAACACATTTAGTTTTATCGAGTAATTATGGTGCGCCTTTTATAGATGACCTCACACCGCTAGCTAGTTTAACTAACCTCACAGATTTAGACTTATCTCGGAATGGGTGTCCTGACCTTACGCCACTAGTAAGCTTAACCAATTTAACGGATTTAAACCTTAATTATAATCAAGGCCTGAGTGATCTTTCACCTTTATCCAATTTAACTAACTTAACTTCTTTATATATATCTTTCGCTTATGGTAGTTTCAAAGATATTAAGCCATTAGCTCAATTAACTAACCTGACTACTTTAGCTCTACATGTTAATAAAATAACAGATGTTTCGCCGTTGGCAAGTTTAAGCCGATTAACTTACTTAGGTTTAGCAGGTAACCAAATAGAAGATATTTCACCATTAAGCTCATTACCCAATATAACTGATTTAGTGCTCTCCAGAAATCAAATAATAGATATTTCACCACTAACCCACTTAACATCCTTAATATCTTTAGAGTTAAATGACAATCAAATAGATGATATTTCATCCTTAGCTAAAGCTACTTTACACTCTCTCACATCTTTAGAATTATCTGAAAATCAAATAAAAGACATCTCTCCATTAGCTCAATTAACTGCTTTAGAAAATTTAGGAGTTTCTGAAAATCAAATAGGCGATATTTCTATCGTGGCTAACATGTTGTATTTAAAATATTTATATTTTGACAATAATAAAATTAAAGATATTTCGGCCTTAACAAATTTAGTGAACTTAGTTTCTTTAGATTTAGCTCATAACAAAATTGTTGATATTTCACCCTTAGCTAATTTAGTGAATTTAACATTTTTAGATTTCACTCATAATAAAATCATTGATATTTCACCTTTTATAACATTAACTCACTCAGCCCCTGAACTCGTCAAATCTGAGTTGGATTTATCAAATAACCATATTTGTGACGTTTCACCTTTAGCAAATTTATCAAATGCACAAGGTGTAACATCTCTAAATTTATCAAAAAATAAACTTACTGCTCTCGCACCGTTAGATAATTTAACTAACCTTACACATTTAGACCTGTCAAAAAATCGATTCACTGATTTTTCTGGTTTCATTCATTTAAAAAGCCTAACCGATTTAGATTTATCCAGAAATCAGTTAACCCATATTGCTTCTTTGCCTGCGTTAACGAGCTTAACCTCTTTAGATGTCAGAATAAACCAATTAACTAATCTGTCATCATTATCTAGTTTAACCAACCTCACCAAGTTAAATATCGCTAGAAATCAGTTGAGTAACCTTTCTCCCTTGTCCACTTTAGTGAATCTCCAACATTTGGATTTTTCTAGTAATAAATTAATGACAAGTATCGAGTCACTTTTGCCATTATTTGAAAATATTAAGGGAAATATGGACATGTATGCTTCAGGTTGCCCTATTGCAGAGCCGTCCTATCACACGATTAAACAGGGCTATAGAGCAATCTTGAGTTATTTTAAAACCAAGGCAAAAAATGAATGTAAACAAACAACAGTACAAACTACCCAACAAAAGTGATTTTTATTTCATAAGCATTTATATTTTTTTGAGTAAGTGATGGCTCACTCTTTTGGGGGGTGGGTTATCAAGCAACATATTTTTAAATGGAAATAACATTATGTCTGATTTAGCATTACAACTCATTGCAGAAGCAAAACAAAACCGTTCAACTTTTTTAGACTTAGGTTACTGTGGCTTAACAGAATTCCCGCCTGAGTTATTTGAGCTGGATTGGCTGGAAGAGTTGGTATTAGGTAGATGTTGTTGTATGTGGGGAACTCGAAATGAAACTGTTATTCAACCATTTACCAATAGCCAAAATCGAGGTAAGGAGAATTGGACAAAACAAATTCCTAGTGACTTTTCTCGTTTAACCTCTTTAAAGAAATTATTCCTATCAGGTCGAGAACGTGAAGGTTTTGCAGTACTAGAAACATTGCCTAACCTAACACATTTGGCGAATTGGAGAGGGGATATTTCGCTTATCGCTAAGTTACCTAACTTAACGCATCTAAGTTTAACTAATGGAGGTATATCCGACCTTTCATCTTTAGAAACTTTAACTAACTTAGTGTATTTAAACCTACGTGACAATCATAATATAAACAGTATCAAACCTTTAGCATCTTTAACTCAGTTAACACATTTAAATCTTGAGAATACTTTTCTCGTTGATATTTCGCCTCTAACTAGCTTAACCAACTTAACTTGTTTAGATTTATCTAGTAACGATGTTATTACTGATATTTCACCTTTAGCACACTTAACTAAGCTTACTTATCTAGACCTGTATGGTAACCAAATCAGCGATATTTCACCTCTGGCACATTTAACTGAGTTGACCTATGTATCGTTATACAATAATAAAGTACGTGATGTTTCCCCTTTAGCTAACTTAATTAACTTAGTCGATTTAGACCTTGATGAGAATCAAATCACTGATATTTCACCATTATCTGCTTTGACTCACTTACCTGCTTTAGGTCTAAAAGAGAATCAGATTACTGATATTTCACCTTTAGCAGCACTGGTTAATTTAACAGGCTTACATTTATCTGAAAATCAAATCACTGATATTTCAGCCTTAACTAATTTAACAAAGTTGAAGTATTTACTCTTATCTAAAAATCAAATAAGTGATGTTTCTGTTTTAGCACGTTTGACTAATTTAGCTGATTTAGACTTAGCCCACAATCAAGTGAAAGATATTTCAGCTTTTGCAAATTTCACACATTTAGTTGAGTTGAATCTTGAAGATAATCAAGTACAAGATGTTTCATCTTTAGAAAACTTAACACGGTTAAAATATGTAGAGTTGAGAAAAAACAAAATCAAAGATACATCCCCTTTAATGCACTTAACTGGTTTAAAACGCTTAGAGTTGAGCCAAAATCGAATTACTGATATTTCAGCTTTGGTGGCATTAACTCGTTCCGCATTAGACTTAACCGAGTTAGATTTATCGAATAATAAAATCAATGATCTAACACCATTGGCCAACTGCACCACGCTTACCAGCATCAACTTGTCAAAAAACAAAATTACAGATGTTTCACCATTGGCGCATTTAAAGAACTTAACCAGATTAGATTTATCCAAGAATCAATTGACGGATGTATCGCCCTTGTCTGTTTTAACAGGCTTAACTAATTTAGATGTGCGAATTAATCAGTTGAAGGACGTTTCTCCTTTAGCGGCATTAACTAATTTAGAATATCTAAATATAGCTAGAAACCAGATCATTGACCTTTCCCCTTTGGTCACGTTGATAAACCTAGAAGAAATAGACCTGACTAAAAATGAGTCTCTCACCAATATAGAAACCCTTGTACCCTTATTTGAGCAACTTGCAGAAAATAGTAAAGTAATGAGAATTTATGCTTCTGGATGCCCTTTTACAGAACCGTCCTATTACACGATTAAACAAGGTAGTGGTGTGTTATTGGGGTACTTCCAAAGAAAAGCAAAAAGAGAGCGTAAGAAGGAACTGGCTGCTAAGAAGAAAGCCAAAGCTTAACAAATGTGTGATGCTTTTTAAGTTGAGAAAATAATCTAAAGGTAGCGTCGTCCTGTCATTTGGGCTGCTTACCTTTAGATCAAACAGTCAATTAAGACTTACAATGTTGTAAATATTCTGTGGCCATTTTGATAACTAATCGTTGTATATCTATGTCTTCACGCACCGCTTGCATTTTGATCTCGGCATGAAGTGATGCAGGTATATTTGCATTTAAACGTTTGGTTTTTTCTGGCGCAATCTCATCAGATGTATCCATCACAGCTTCAATGGACTTTTGCTTAGTCGATTTTGGTCGTTTCGCTTGCAATAGTGTAGACATTAGTTTGTAAACTCCTGTAATTCTTGTGCAATAGCACGTATTTCGGCTGCTGCTAGGCTATTTTTCTCTGTATCTAAAACAGTGGATCCAGTGGCAGTACTTTTAGCATAGACCACTCGCTGACTGGTGACATTGTTAAATACAGGAAAGCCGAATTCTTTTAATACGCCCGCTACTTCTTTCCCTAGTTGGGTATTTTTTATCAGTCTTGATACGATAAAGGCCGCTTTAGGTAAACCATCCGTGACCGATTGTCGTGCCTTAATAATATCAACTAAATGCTCACATGCCCATAAATCTAATGGCGAAGGTTGTACGGGCATTAAGATCACATCAGCCGCCTTAATTGCAGAGACAGCCAATTCCGCAATTTGTGGCGCACCATCGATAATAATCCATTCATAGCTATCTTTAACCGCTTTGATGTCATTATGTAACGTGGGTCGATCTAATCCAATTACGGGCAAGACTTCACCTTCATTGGCTTCATTCCAATCTCTTGCGCTGCCTTGAGGGTCTGAGTCAATAAGTAATACTTTGGCATTTTCCAGTTGTAAGGCGCGTGCTAAATTGGTTGCAATGGTTGTTTTTCCGACTCCACCTTTTTGATTTAGAACAGAAATAACTTTACTCATTGATCTCATTCCTTATATGAGTAGTGTAACATTTTACTATTAAATATTTTTGAGTAAATAATTTTTATTTTTTAAACTCAGTATTTCATTGATTCAAATGATTATCAACTGTTTATTATTAGTCGTATTTTTGATGTAATTTAGACAGGATGATGTGAAAAGAGGGATTATTTTAAGTATGTATATCATGTTGCAAAGAAAGTAGGTTTCCTACCATTAACTGATTGATTTAGTGAAAAATCATACCTACATTCCATTCACTGTTTTTTTATAGTTCACAACTCATCAACTGTTGTTGCCCTGTACTCATTAAATGCCTGACATACTGAGATTTAGAGTTAAAGCCACGGCGACGATAGTTTTGCAATTCATCATCCATTTCTTCTGTAATACGCACGTTAATACGTAATTGGTTTTTCTCTTGAGGGGTTTGAACCGTTTGATCTTCTTGAATGCCAAGTGTGATGAGTGCTTCAAAAAGTTGGGTCTGAGATTTAAAGCCGAATTGCTCAAATTGCTTGGCAAAAGTGGCCATTTGTTCGCTCAATCTAACGCTGCATTGATAATACTTTGTCATAAGATCAACCTGTTTAATTGTTTTTTTGATTATATTATTCGTATAAAATTCAATCAATACAGTGTGTTATGAAAAATCTAAAAACGATTGTATATCAATGCAATTTAGTTTTTTTACGGATTTTTATAGTTTATTTTCAAAGTTGAAACATTGGATTGATAGGGTGTTTTTTGGGAAGCAGTGCAACTTAAAAAAGTAAGACAATTGATTAAAATCAAGCTGATACTTGACAATGGATAGAGTGAGATTCTATTGTATTACGAGATGTATCACATTTTTAGGAACTGGCGATGATTACACTCAGGTTAGATGAAAAACTAGAACAGGAACTTAATAGGCTTGCCGAGCAGATGGGCACAAACAAATCTGTGTTAATTCGCAAGAGTATTCAGCAGTTTATCGATCAGCAAAAGCAAATATCAGCATGGGAATTAGGACAGGATTTATTTGGCAATTATGCCAGTGGTAAAACGAATTTATCCAAAGATCGGAAACAATTACTTAAACAAAAACTAGCCGCTAAACGCGCAACAAAGTCATAAATATGGATTATATATTAATTGATTCAGGCCCTCTTATTGCCCTATTTGATGCGAGTGATGATTATCATCATGCTTCTGTTAATTTTATCAAGCACAATCAAAAAAAGCTGATTACGACATTGGCTTCAATTACAGAAACATTGCATTTACTTGATTTTAATAGACAAGCACAATTGGATTTTTTAGCTTGGGTGAGTGCGGGTGCGTTACAAGTAGAAACCATCGACGGCGATGATTTTGTGAGAATTCATGCGTTGACTAAGAAATATGCAGATTTACCGATGGATTTTGCTGATGCGTGTTTGGTGTTTTTAGGGGAAAAGTTAAATATTAATGAAATTGCGACAATTGATAGAGATTTTGATATTTATCGTCTTAAAGATAAGCAGCCATTTACAACGCTGATTAAATAACGAGAGGCCTTATGGTGATTGATAATAAAAAGTCATTGCATACAGAAGGGAATATTGATGAGTCGAATGTGATTGTAGGTGGTTCGAACAATCAGCAGAATATTTATGGAATTCCACCAGAATTATTTGCACAGTATGTATCGGATTTGGGTATAACTGACACAGCATTAAATAATTTTTTTAAGATTTTAAGGCAAGAAAAAGTTGATAGAGCTGATTTAGATAGTAAGTTACGGGAAATTGCTGAAAGTTATAAGAAATTACAAGAGCGAGCTACTCAGTTAGTATCGGATGATACTGAGGTGCAAGCATTGCAGGAAAAAGCCCAACAGGCATTAGGTGAATTTGATTTTGAAAGTGCAGATAAATGGTTGCTTGAAGCCAGTGAAAAAGATGCGCAAGCGATTGCAGCAATGGAAGCAGAAGCACAAAAAATTCAGGAGGCAGTGAATAAACGTAAATTGTCAAAAGTTAACACGTTAATCACATTGGCAGATTCAAAACAAACTCAGTTACGTTATGTTGAAGCAGCAGGTTTATATCAACAAGCAGCAGATTTATTGCCACAAGGTAATGAAGAAGATCAAGCAAAATATTTAAATAATGCAGGATTTTATTTTTATCATGCAGGTTTATACTCACGGGCGTTACCTTTATATCAGCGCAGTTTAGTGATTTGGGAAAAAGTGTTAGGTGAGAATCATCCTTACGTTGCAAGCAGTCTCAACAATTTGGCAGCACTTTATCAAGACCAAGGAGAGTATGAGCAAGCCTTACCTTTCTATCAGCGCAGTTTAGTGACTAGGGAAAAAGTGTTAGGTGAGAATCATCCAGATGTTGCAAGCAGTCTCAATAATTTGGCTTCACTTTATCAAGCCCAAGGAAAGTATGAGCAAGCATTGCCTTTATTTGAGCGTAGTTTAGCGATTAGGGAAAAAGCGTTAGGTGAGAATCATCCAGACGTTGCAAGCAGTCTCAATAATTTGGCTTCACTTTATAAAGTCCAAGGAAAGTATGAGCAAGCCTTGACTTTATTTGAGCGTAGTTTAATGATTTTGGAAAAAGTACTAGGTGATAACCATCCTGATGTGGCAACTAATCTCAACAATTTAGCAACACTTTACCTAGATCAGGGAGAGTATGAGCAAGCCTTACCTTTGTTTGAACGGGCAATAAAAATTTTGATTGAAAAATCAGGAGGAAACCACCCAAATATACAGACAGTAATAAGGAACTACATTGGTTGTTTAGCGGAATCAAAAGGCATGACATTTGAACAAAGTGAAACAGATTAAATGAAAGCTTTTTTGTCTGAATCTGGGTTGGCAGGATTCAAGAATGTTCAGGATTAAAGCTTGGTCACCTTTAAATCGTGAGCATCCTGTCAGATATTAAAAAAAATGTGCTACAAAAAGCCATTTTCAAGCTCTGGCATCCAGTCATGAATACTATTTTTCACTGCTTCCATTTTAGGAATACGACTAGACTGAAAGTGCACCTCAACTAACGCCAACATTTCACCATGCACATCCATCACCAATTGACTGATTAACGACTTCACCTGATAAGACATTAACTTTTGGCGCATGGGATTTTCCTCATAACGGATTTCAGAACTTTTAAAATCCACCAAAGAGATAAACTGCGACTCGTTCGGGGTCAAATCCTCAAACCGATACGGCAAACGCTCAATTTCAATCGTTTGCAAAATATCCGACATAAACGGAATCTGTTGCCCATCCGCAAAAACTGTGTTCTCTGCAATCACGCTGACCTTCTGTAAACTCAAGCCATTTGAATGATCGCCATTGTGAAACCGATACACCACAACCCGTAACACATGCTTATCAATCTGCTGAATCGTATGTTTTAAACTACTGGCAAACTCACTAGCAACCCGTGCCGTGCGTAACTGATGTTGACGGCTTTCATCATCAGGTTTTTTCTTAAACAAAGTGCGTCTCACCTCTTCGGCCAAATCCGCATCTTTGCAAATAAACGACTGGTTCATATAAAGTAGATTCAAAATCAGCCAACGTCTAAAACTATGCGAAGAAAAAAAATCGCGAATCTGCTGATGATAAGTTGCAACCGCAATAATCAATGCGATCAGCCCAATTAATCCAATGTTTTGTAATTCCATTTACTTTCACTTTTTTGAAGTTTTTTTGACTTCCACAGCCTTAACTTCTGCTGAGACCGTTGTCTTGTAGCCACTATTATCAAAAGTATGTGTGGCCTTTGTGATGATCCAAGGCGATAATTGACAAACTTCAGGACGAAAATCTTCTAAATTTAAATTCATTTCAGCTCTAATGTCAGAGCTTCCTGGCATACTCAAACTGCCAATCTTGCCCGTGCCGCGTAATAATTGCTTGAGTTTTGCAGCAGCTCTTAACTTAGCCTTATCCTGACTCATTAATGCCCCTCTCTCTTCATAAAAGGGCTCAGTGCCTACAGTTTCATAAGTACGTTTTTTGCTATCCCGATCTTCCCAGTAGGTTTTAACTCCTTTAAACTTGCTACGGCTGTCAATAGAAACCCCACTTAAGGCAGTAGCAATAATGCCCGAGCCCGCATTTAAATAATGATCTCGAGAGGCTTTTACAGAACCTAAAACTTGCTCTCGTGGTTTAAATAACAATTTTTTATCTTGCAACTTGGCATAACAATCATGAGTTTCTGCTAATCTAGATACAAAATTAATATCACTTTCCTCTGTTTGGTCTAAATGTGAATATTTAATACCTGCCACTTCTGGATCAACTTCAGCTGTAAAACCGTTATCTTTAGCAATTGTACCAACCATCTCACCAATGGTTTTTTCATGCCATTCGCGAGTGTGTGGCTTTTTAATTTCATTATTATGGGTCATTAAAGCACGAGCAGAGATACTCATCGTGTTAGCGGCATCGCTATAGGTAATTTTGTCAATTTCAAAAATTCCCATATTAACAGTACCTGTTTCTTTATAGCCAAGCTGGATAGTGATTTCTAAGCCTTTAGATGGCCATTCCAGTTTGTAATCTCGGTCATCGAGCTTAATTGAAGCGGTATCACTTTCAATACCTGCATTATCAACGACGGAAACGCTGATAAGTCTGTCATTAGCGGCTGCACTGAGTCCACTGATAATTGCTATAGGTGTCATGATATTTCGATAAACAATGCGGTGAAAATAATCAATAAAAACCAGCCTGAAACCCAATACCATACGGTGATTTCAAGCACGCGCCATTCTTGAGATTTTAATAATTCATATTTGAGTTTTTGTAATTTGCTTGTCATTCATTAGACTTACACATCAAAAATTTTAATTTGGCGTTGGTTTTCTTGTACGGTTAATTCATTAGGTAAATCAGGTAAAAAAACCTGTTGTCCTGTTTCATAAAACACCCCTTGATCCGCTAAATTCTGATTCTCAGGATGTTGCAGCACAAAACTTAAAGCTTTGTTGTGTGATAATTCATAATGACGGTGACAAATGTCATCCAACATATCGCCTTGCTGACAGGTATACCACTGCGCCATTAGAACCACCCTCCACCATCTGGATAATATTTTTTAAGCTGTACGGTAAAGCTAATTTTCTGCGGACGACTATCATCCATTAACTTATCTTTGCCATCTTTGACCGACGTGCAAACATATTTGCCATAAATCATGCCCATACCGTCAACTAAATAATGAGGTTTTCCCTGATTCGCAATCAATCTGACCAGTTCCATTAAATTTGCCCTGCCAGACACTGCGGGATAATACTCACCTGTTAGCGTGATACTGTCATCACCTTTACCGACAAACTGTAATGCCACAGGCCGACCAATCCGATTTTGTGACGGATGCCGATAATTGGTGGTGTGATCTAGCTTTGATAACGCTGAGGTGCTCGTCCCAAACGGGTAACCACCCCATATCACTTGTACGAATTTCTTTGCCATAAAAAAAGTCTAAAGTATTTATAAATCAGGTTTGTAGGACAAAACGTCATACATATCAAACGGTTTCAAACGCTACAATTTGAACCGTTAGAAAACGAGTAAGAAAACCATGCGTGGAATGGACAGGGTCACAGGGAAGTGGATTGATGGTGACACACACTTACAACAATCAATCGAAGATACGATGATGACTCGCAAAGGTGAGCGGGTATTAGTGCGCGACTATGGCATGGATCAGCAATTAGTGGACGCACCGATGTCGCCTTCTCACTTCATGCTATGGGCTTATGCGAGCGTGGAAGCGTTTGATAGAGCCAATGAACCACGGGTTGAAATGACTCAAATTAATGTCACACGGGTGAGCAAACAGGGTGAGTTAGATTTAACCATGCAATTGACATTAAACCCAGAGCCAAATTTAGTTGGTGCAATCCGTTCAGAATATGAAAGAGCGGGCATGACTTACGATTTAGCAGAGCCAGTTGTGACTCCTATTTCCATTGATAATTTAACTGTGACGACACCAATAATCTCATGAGTGCATTTTCCAACATTGAACTAGAAAAGCTGCCGTTTCCTGATGTGATTGAGGCATTGGATATTGAGCAGTTGGTTGCGCAAGCAATTTCAGAATTCCGTAATTTAGCCCCTGATTATCAGGCTATTGTCGAATCTGACCCTGCGTATAAATTGTTAGAGCAATATCAGTATCGTGAATTGTTATTGCGCCAACGGATTAATGATGCATCAAAAGCAGTGATGTTGGCTTATGCCAAAGATGCGGATTTAGATAATTTAGCGGCCAATATTGGTGTGGCGCGTTTGGAGGGTGAAACTGATGAGCGTTTACGCACTCGCACGGTGGCAGCGTTAGAAGCGATTAGCACTTGTGGTGCAACAGGCAGTTATGTGTATTGGACATTGACAGCTTCTAACGATGTGAAAGACGTGGATGTATTTAGCCCTGAACCATCGGTGGTTGAAGTGACGGTATTAAGTGTTGAAAACAATGGTTTTCCATCTGATGCATTATTGCAAATTGTCGATGAGCAACTCAGTGCTGAAGATAAACGCCCGCTAACTGATGAAGTGGTGCTCAAGTCGCCTGAAATTACCGAATATGAAATTGATGCGACTTTGTATTTTTACAATGGCCCTGACCCCGCTGTGGTCAAAGCCGAATCGATTAAAAATATTACCGAATATGTACAAAAAAATCACTTGCTCGGACATGACATTGCTTTGAGTGGGATTTACGCAGCATTACATGGTGCGGGTGTGCAGCGGATTGAATTACATCAGCCAACGGACACCATTGTCGTTGATAGGCAGCAAGCGGCATTTTGTCGTGGAATTAATGTGGTCAGTGGCGGAGTCGACGAATAATTATAAGTTATGAATTAGGAATGATGAATTAAAACATAAAACCCTTTGTTCCGATCAACTGAGAGAATATCAAAATGATTGATTTACCTAAAAAAAGCAACCTTGAATTATTTGCCTTTGCGATTGCAACCGTCAGCAAATTATACGAATGGGGCAAAGACGCGTACGACGATAAAGAGTTAACCACTGCTGAGTTTCAAGCCTTATTCGATCAAGTGGTTGAGCCAAGTATTGCAGATTTTACCGATGGCAAAGTCAAAGTGAATTACAACATTGAACAAAGTGTTGATTTAGACCCACAACCAATTAATTGGCGCAATTATATTTTTGCCGTAATGAAAATGGTCATGAGTGCAAGTCAATGGCATCAAGAAGCGATGTCAGACGGTGAAATTACTTCGCAAGAATTTGAGCAATTTATAAACAATGTTGTGTTTGCCAGTCTGAATCAAACTGATGGCAAATACATTATGTCATTTCAAATGAGTGTCGCTGAATAATGCAATCGATCTTACCCAGTCATTCTACCCAGCTCGAGTTAGACATTGAGCAGATTGCTGCCGAACATTTGGACAGCTTACCCGTTCACGAGATTAGAAATCTATGGAATCCGTGGGAATGTCCTGCGGAATTTTTACCATGGTTAGCATGGGCAATGTCGGTTGATGTATGGGATGAAGATTGGCTAGATCAAGTCAAGCGTCGTGTGATTGCTGAATCATATGAAATCCATCGCAAAAAAGGTACAAGATGGGCAGTGCAACGGATTTTAGAACTCACAGGCGTACCTGATTTTGAAATTGTTGAATGGTGGCAGACTTCACCTAAAGGCACACCACGTACTTTTTTCTTGATCGTACATTCTGATGGTCGTGCGCCATACCCTTTATCTTATGAGCAATATCAACGAATTAGCAAAAACGTCGATTTATATAAGCCTGCCAGTGCGCATTACGATTTAGTGATTAGAACTATTTTCAAAAATGTAATTGCTCCGTATTTGGAAGATGGCAAGATTAAAGGTTCAGCCTTATCGGTTGCAGCAGCAGTTGATTCAGCAGGAATGGCAAGTTTTACCAGCAAGCCCGATTATCAACGCCAATCTAGTCCACACAATGTTACGGTTGCAGCAGCAATTGAGTCCGCAAATACAGCAAAAGTTACGACAAAACCGATTTATAAAATTGATCCATTAGACAATCCTTTGCAAGTTGCGGCCAGTGTTGATGCTGCTCATATTACAAACATTACCACGCAAACTGAATACAAAAATAAACATATAAATAAGCCTTTCACCGTTGGACTGAGTGCGCAAACACGAAATACATTCAAGCGCACCACCAAACCCATTTACCAACAATCGATTGATAAACCTTATCAAGTTGGGGTCGCAATTAATCCCCGACATATTTTTAACCGAACCGTTGAAGCGCAGTATTCTGTTCATTCTCCTAATAGTGGTCTGGCTGTTTCCAGTGCGTTATCAACAACTGTTTTCACTCACATTACGATGGTGGCCGAATGATTGACGTAATACCTACGATAACCGATGCGGGATTGCAAGCGGCATTTAACGCGGACAATGATGGCATTGATTTAAAAATTACTGCGGTTGGTTTAACCAATGAAAGTTTTACCCCAACCCAAGATATGACCAGTTTACAAGGCGAAATTGAACGTTTCCCTGTTAAAAATGGTTTACGTGCGACAGATACCCAAGTCAATTTAACCGTGATTGTTGACGGTAACAATGAGTATTGGATCAAAGGCGTTGGGTTTTATTTAGAAGATGGGACGTTGTTCGCGATTTGGAGTAATCCAAATCCTTTCGCCAATATCACTTATGGGCCTGCTGATGTAGCGGCGAATACTTTAGTCATTGAGACATTTAATGATGAAGCGCAAGCAGGCAACTATACATTGACATGTACTGATGCAACTGAAAATAGCGAAGTGTTTGACATCGTTGCACCAGATAACAGTAACCTAGGCAGCTTGACTGCGAGCGAAATCTTTAGCTCAACGCATTTTGATTTAGATTTAAATACAGGCTTTAGCTGGACAATTGGCGATGAAATCCAAATTAAAGTCAGTTTAGAACAGAATTTAGGTTTTAAATCAGCAATTAATAAATTTGATATTCAGTTGAATTTAGTATTGGCGGCAGTGCCTGCAAATTCAATTACAGTTGAGCAAAATGGTGATTTAGGTTTTCACCCGCTGACGGTGGAATTAATACGTTTAGCGACTAGCCATATTGTGAAAAATTTACGTGAATTACGTATGAGCGAAAGATTACGACTTTTAGAGAAAGCTTAAATAACGTGTCTGGACTGTGAAAGGGAAAGGAATCTCTCTTTTTACAGTCATGATATAGCACGCCAAGATAAAGGATTATCGGACATGACAATGACCCTTGAAAATGCTGTAACCCAATTAGTTAACCAAACCGATGAATTAACCTATGAAGTGGTTGATAAAATCACCGCCATCGATCAACGGGTCACTGATGCTGAGACCAAGTTGGATAATAAGTGGGATGAAAAAAATGCTGAAATTAATAGTGCATGGGATGCAAAAAGAACCGAAATTGATGCTAAATTAAATGCGTTTGACAATCGAGTAATTTACGTTGCGCCACACGCAGAAGGTACGGGTGAAGCGGCAGACAATCCAACCACTTTAGCAGAAGCTTTAAGCAAGCACATTATTCCTTCAGCAACAAATACGATTAAGCTATCAGCTGGCCAACATATTCTACCAAATCAAGCACTACGTGATATTTTCTTGATTAACTTTGAACCTGCGGGTGAATTTGATCCTGAAAATCCTGTGATTATTTGTACACCACATACAATTGATGATGAGATTTCTACTGATATTGTTGGCGTTGTTTCTGATTCGCAAATTTGTGATGCACACGCTTATGATGAAACTGCATTACATTTTATCAATTCCACCATTCGCTTTAATAACATTCAATTACGTGGTACGCGCCATTGTTTGAAATTCGATAAATCAACGGTTTTCACATCTGGCGACATGCAATTAGATTTATGGATTTATTCTGCGTCTTGTACCTCTCACAGTGGCGTGGCGTTATGGGCGCAAGATTCTAATATTTATAGTGAAGCTAACTTACCGATCAACATCTGGCATCCTGACTATACAGGTTGTACCGATGTGCTTGCCGATCATGCCGCGCCAATCTTTTTAGACAATACGCAATATCTTCAAAAAGGCCAACTCACTTGGTCATCAAATATCGAATTAACCGAATATCCAAGACAAACCACAATCGGTTGGCGCAATGAATTTGAGGCAGCTCATGCCACTGCGATCAACTTAGTCAACGGCGCACAATTACATATCGAACGCTTAAAAATTAATAATATCATGCAATTATTCTGGGCGGATAATGCCTCGTTGAGTATTGCATATATGGAAATGGATCAACATTCTGACCCGTTATATTGGTTGGGACAGGCGCGTGGCCAGAAAGCTCATATTACAATGACCAATGCGAATGCGGATTGGCCTGTTGAAATTGCGCCGAACGTAGTACGAATCGAAAACACCAGCAATCATCCTGATTTGGCTAGCTTAATTGCATTTGATGGTGCAGATGTGTTTTTAGATGGGGTGAGATTCAGTTCAACGGCTTGTCCTTGCGGCAGCTTTATGACGACTGAAGCAGCAGAAGTGTTTTTACAAAATAGTGAAATTTACGCGCTAGACCGTGAAAATAATCAAGGGTTTATGCACATTTCCCACAATACCAACGGTAAAGTGATTGCACAAAAAAATCAGTTAACCACTCGTTTAGGTGATAACGATGCGGCTTTTGTCACGCTTGAAGGTGGTTTCACGAAAGAGAAAGACAATCAGTTAGTGTGCAGTGCTGAATATCGTGTAGATAGTTATGGCCGTCATCAAGATACTTTAGGTAACACACAAGGTTTGTTTTCATTTGCTGAAGATAAGACCTTTAAAATTCCTGAAGATTATCCTGATTTAGCAACTGCAGTTAAGGCTATTAGTGATTTAGTCGTTGCACCTAGTGCGCATATCACGTTGGATT
Organism: Candidatus Albibeggiatoa sp. nov. NOAA; assembly: GCA_025800385.1. GTDB lineage: Bacteria > Pseudomonadota > Gammaproteobacteria > Beggiatoales > Beggiatoaceae > Albibeggiatoa. The sequence goes on along the minus strand of JAOXRS010000073.1, from coordinate 57,762 downwards.
TAGCCGCTGGTGAACATGTTTTAGATCAAAGCTTAACAATCCAGAATTTGCAAAATATCACAATTCAAGGTGCTGAACCTTTAGAAAAAACGATTGTGTCCTTTATCAGTGCTACGGGTAGTGCAGGTGATTGGGATGTGACTTTGCAATTGAATGATGCGAGCGATGTTGAAGTGGGTAATTATCTGTTAATCCATGGTGTTGGAGGTACAGGTATTCCAGAAGTCCATTTAGGTGGTTGGGAAGTTATTGCTATATCAAACAATAACGTGACGGTGAAGCATTATTGTCCTGAGTCTAGTTTTCCAGCGAATACGCTGACAATGGGTCAAGTTAAAGTGTTAAAAACAATTTTAGTTGGAAATACTATTACGATTAATTCGTGTACAGGGCTTGAAATCGAACATATTGCATTAGATCAAGTAACACTTGGTGTGCTATCTAGCTATTTAAGTCTCACCAAAGTTGCAGCAAGTCAGCATAGATTTTATACCGCAAATTCATTTGTGACATTAAATTTACTGACTGTATGTAAAGGTGCTAGTTTTGGCTGCTATTTTGAGAAAAGTACAGTTAACTCAAATGATTTATTAATTGCCAATTCAAATACTAGTCATGGTGTGCACATCTTTGAATCTGCTTCATTTAACTGCCATGCTAATAATCCTCAAGCAATTCTAGTCAGTATATATAACCAACGTGGTTTGTTTGTCAGAAATAGCTCAATTACGAGACTAGCTGGAAACTCAAAAGATTACTACATTTTACACAATGTAAGTGATGATATTGGGGCTATATCTAATTCATTTATTGAAATTGAGTCTTATACAGGCTCTCCTACATTCTCACCTCCATTGAATACCGAAGGCAACACCCGCTCATTTATTGCTGGATAAATATAGGTCAGTCAAAAGGTTTTAAGAACTGGCAGTTTTTTTATGTTTGTTTATAAGACTGCCATTTTCAACAAGGTAAAGGATTACCACATATGACAAACACATTTGAAAACGCAATTGCAAATTTAGTCACCAAAACCACACAACTCACTGATGAAGTCATCGACAAAATGGCTGACATCGACCAACGCGTGACGGATGCAAAAACTGAATTAGACGGCCACTGGTTAGACAAAGCAACTGAAATCAATGGTGAGTGGGTTAGCAAAAAAGCTGAAATTGATGCGAAGTTAAACACATTTGATAATCGGATTATTTATGTTGCACCAACTGCACAAAATGCAGGAACAGGTGTCGATTCAGATAATGCAACCACTCTAGCCGATGCGCTCAGCAATCATTTAATTCCTTCTGTGGCGAATACAATTAAATTAGCTCAAGGGGTTCACGTTTTACCTGCGCAAGAATTGAAAGATATTTTTCTCGTCAACTTTGAACCTGATGGCGTATACGATGCCAATAATCCTGCAGTCATTTGTACGCCGAATACCATTGACAGCATGATTTCAACAAATGTATCGGGCATTACCTCTGAGTCACAAACATGTGATGCACATGGCCATGATGAATCCACTTTCCATTTTATCAATTCGACAGTGCAGTTTAACAATGTACGGTTACGCGGTACACGGCATTGTTTGAAATTGGAACAGTCTACGGTTTTTACTTCTGGTGATATGGATTTAGATTTATGGGTCTATTCCGCATCTTGTACCTCGCATAGTGGTACAGCAATTCATGCAATCGATTCACAAATTTATAGTGCTAGTGAATTAGATATTAATCTTTGGCATCCAGATTACACAGGTTGTAGCGATGTATTAGTCGAACATGTTGCACCAATTTACCTTGATAACTCTAAACATATTGTCAAAGGCCTATTAGCTTGGTCGTCTAATTTACTGAATATTGCGGACTATCCAACGCAAGAAACTATGGGCTGGTATGCACCATTTGAAGTTAGTCATGCTACCGCTTTCAATATTATCAACGGCTCACATTTACATATTGATCGTTTATACATCAATAATGTGAAGCAATTATTCTGGGCGGATAACGGATCATTGCAAATCTCTTTTATGGAAATGGGTGAGCATTCTGCACCATTACAATTTTTGGGACAGGCGCGAGGTCACGATGCGCGTATTGCCATAACTGATAGAGATATTGCGTGGCATGATGATACTGACCCACATATTGTGCGAATTGAAAATGTGGGTAATGTGCCAGAACAAGCGAGTTTGATTGCTTATGATGGTGCACAAGTTTATTTAGATGGTGTGAAGCTCACTACAACTGCAACCGCATCTAGCACGTTTATGGCAATTGATACGGCGGATGTGCTTTTACAAAACAGCATTATTTACGCACCAGACCGTGATAATAATCAGGGTTTCATGCAAATCACCCATAACACCAATGGCAAAGTGACTTGTAAAAATAGCCAATTAGCAACACGCTTAGGCGATAACGATACTGGTTTTGTGGCGTTACGCGGTGGTTTTACCCAAGAGCGAAATAATCAACTCAATTTCAGTCAAGATTATCAAGTTGATACTTACGGTCAATATCAAGATAGTGAGGGCAGTATATTTGGAGTAGCTACAAGCAATGAAGTTGTAGCCACTCACCCTAGTATTGAAAGTATTATTTTAGAGGACAAAACGTTTAAAGTCCCTGAAGATTATTCTAGCTTAGAAACCGCAGTTGAAGCTGCTGGAAAATTACTCATCTCACCTGAGTCAACAATTACAATTGAACTAGCTGCAGGTGAGCATACTATTGACCAAAGTTTGATAATCAGAAATTTAGAAAATGTGATTATCAAAGGGGCACAACCACTACAAAAATCATTAGTTTCATTTGTGAGCGTAACAGGTAGTGCTCGTAATTGGAGTGTTACCTTACAACTAAGTGATGTAACAAATGTCAATGTTGGTGACAGTCTACAAATCACCAATATAACAGGTACAGGCACACCGCAAGTACATTTAGGCATTTGGCAAATTATTGCAAAATCAGGCAACAATGTAACTGTCAAGAACCTATGTCCTAACTCAAGCTTTCCTTCTAATACAGTAACAGGTGGAACAGGTTTAGTTCAGAAAACCTTGATTAGTAGCTCACATCAAGAAGGTATCACACTAGAGCATGCAAAGATTCAATTACAAAATATTGCATTTCAAAATGTTATTACAGTAATTTCTCATTCCGACGTTGTATTTACAAATATTGGTTGTTTAAAAAATAATTCGACTTTTATCTCTGGTTCAGATGGCACGCTTCAACTGAATAATGTTGCAATATGTGGTTGTGCTGATAGAGGCATATCAATCCTTAAAATAAATACGGAAATTTTTGGCGCTGTTATTTTGAGTTCAAACCAAAATGTTGGTCTATTTTTCCATGAAGCAAGAATCAATCAAGAGCCAACTGGGTACAGATCACTATATTGTTTATATAACACAATAGGTATTTTTGCCATATTTGGATCTACTCTGCGACTACATTCTGGAGGTAACTATTTTCTTCACAACAGTCAACTTGATTTCAGAGTGGAGAGAGGTTCATATGCAACTTTGGCGTATCAAGGCTCACCTAAATTGTCTCCTGCCTTGAATACAGTAGGTAATGACTGGTCTTGTATTACGAAATAAACCAATTATTCAATTCTGTGTGCTGTGTGTGAATAAAACATATAGCACATTATTTTTTAAAGAATTTTCAGGTAAAGGATTACCGATATGACAACTCAACTTGAAGAAGCCGTGGTTGAACTCATCACCGAAACTGATGAATTGACCCATGAAGTCATTAACAAAATACAGACGATTGACCAACGGGTCACAGATGCAGAAATTGAACTTGACACGCATTGGACTGAAAAATCAACTGTCATCAATAATGAATGGATAAGCAAAAAAGCTGAAATTGATGCGAAATTAAGCACATTTGACAATAAGATTATCTATGTTGCCCCGACTGCACAAAATGCGAGTACGGGTATTGATGCTGATAATGCCACGACTTTAGCTGATGCGTTAACCAATCACTTGATTCCATCGGTTGCCAATACAATTAAACTAACTGCAGGTGTTCACGTTTTACCGACGCAAGAATTAAAAGATGTGTTCTTAATCAATTTTGAACCTGCTGAAGTGTATGATTCTAATAATCCACCAATTATTTGTACACCAAATACCATTGATAGCAGTATTTCAACTAGCACGACAGGTATTACCTCTGATTCTCAAATTTGTGATGCACATGGTTATGATGAAGCACCATTGATTTTTAGAAATTCAACTGTGCAATTTAATAATATTTGGTTACGCGGTACGCGCCATTGTTTAAAATTACATGGCTCAACTATGTTTGCTTTAGGTGATGTGCATTTAGATTTATGGGTGCATTCAGCCTCTTGTACATCACATAGTGGTACAGCTTTACATGCAGTAGAGTCAAACATTTACAGTGATGCCACTTTATCAATTAACCTCTGGCATCCAGATTACACAGGTTGTACCGATGTGCTTGCCAATCATGCTGCCCCGATTTTCTTGGATCATTCGCAGCATATTCAAAAAGGTAAATTAATCTGGTCATCGAATATTGAGCCTAGTGCTTATCCAAAACAAATGAGTATTGGCTGGCGTACTCCATTTGAAACTAGCCATGCAACCGCTTTGAATGTTGTCAATGGTTCACAATTGCATATTGAACGTTTGAAGGTTAATAACGTAATGCAATTATTCTGGGCTGATGAGTCTAAATTCAGTGTTGCTTTCATGGAGATGGATGAACTTTCCCAGCCACTAACATATTTCGGCCAAGCGCGTGGTCAAAATACCCAAGTCTCATTAACAGATCGCAACGCAGCATGGTATGACAATGCAGAGCCAAATATTGTACGGGTTGAAAATGTTACAACTGATCCAGAACAAGCATGTTTAATCGCATTTGACGGTGCACAAATCTATTTGGATGGGGTCAAATTAACTTCAACAGCAACGGCTTGCGGTACTTTACTGGCTACAGAAACAGCAAACGCTTTATTACAACGTAATGTGGTTTATGCGCCAGATCGTGACAATAACCAAGGCTTTATGCAGATTGCACATAATACGGGCGGTCAATTAATTGCGAAAGCAAATACGTTTACAACACGCTTAGGTGATAATGATACAGGCTTTGTCACAGTTGAAGGTGGTTTCACTAAACTCAAAGCCAACACATTAGATGTTAGTCACGAATACCAAATTAGCACTTATGGCCGTCATCAGGATGATGAGGGTAATACTTATGGTGGAGAAGTTAGCACAGCCAATAATAGTGATTTAGAAGCAACAATCGCAGATAAAGTCTTCAACGTTGCAGATTATGCCAATTTAGAAGCGGTGATTGCAGATATTAATAATTCAGTTTTTGCACCTAGCACGTTAATTACTTTAAATTTACCTGCGGGTAACCATGTCTTAAGCCAAGACTTAGCAATTGAAAACTTAGATAATCTCATTATCCAAGGTGAAGCACCTCTATCAAGATCATTGGTTTCTTTGATTGGTGCAACAGGTAGTGCAGGCAACTGGAATATCACTTTGCAATTAAGCAATACAACAGGTGTTGATGTAGGTGATTACTTATTAGTTCATGATGCTTTTGGTGTACCTGATCAAGAAATGCATATAGGTGGCTTGGAAATTATTGCTAAGTCAGGTAATAACGTGACAGTCAAAAATTATTATCCTGATAGCTCTTTTCCTGATCATATTGTTCGTCCGGGTGGTATGGCCAATGTGATTAAAACAAAAATATCAGGGCATATTTCGCTAAACCATTGCTCCAATGTTCAATTCAACAATATTACAATTGATACGCTTCATTTAAACAATGTGGCTGACATGAGTATTGATGATGTTTTTGTCAAAAATGGCTTACGCGTGGATTATAGCCAGTTATTGATTTATAAAGCAGCAATGAGTAGTCGTGATGTTTATGCTGCGTTACATTTAAATCACTCATCGGCTAAGATTAAATACTATCTTGCTGTGAACGCTGCCTCTAATGTTGGCGTTTTCTTGGAATATTCCAGATTAGATGATGATGGTAGTGTTTTATTAACCGAAGCCGTAGGTGAAGATAATAATTTAATCACTATTGCCTATTGCCAAGGAGAAGGAGTTCTAGCATCAAAGGCCAGTAAAGTCTTTTTCTATTCCGTGCCATTGATCTTATTTAATAGCATAGACTATCATGCCACACTAGATAGTTATATCAAATTTGTAAATAGCTACTTAGGTACTGGTTTTGCGACCTTATCGCCTGCTATAAATACCGAAGGCAATAGTCAAAGCTTAATCACAACAAACTAGTCTTTTATGACTCATTCCAGCGGTCTTCGTTGGGGTGAGTATCACCATACTTTTCCAACTACTCCCCTCCCCTATTTTACAACATATCCATTCATTCACATTTATTGCCACGCAAAAAAAAGCCCCACTAAAAAGTAGGGCAAAACTACCACAAAGGAGATCAAATACTATCCACTCATCATAAGTAATTCCGTGCTTTTACATCCTCCTCTACTATCATGTTCCCTTTAACGTTTACGTCACAATCAATCACAGCTTCACTACCACCTTTACCCGTTCCCATACTGACACTGCCTTTTAACTGAATACTTTTTGCATCCAACGTAATGGTTTCCGCTTTAAAAGTCACTTGTTTACCTGCCGAGCCTACTAAATTTTCTGAAGCATCAGCCTTGATATTCTTTGCAGAGATACTGGCGTTTTCTCCCGCATTGACTTGCACATTTTGCTTTGCATCTGCAGTAATGTTCTGCATCGCTGCCACATCACAATTTTTCTGTGTTTGAACTAACACATTGCCTTCGGCTAACACATCCACTTCACCAACAAATGTACCTGTTAACTTACTGGTTTGTAGGTTATAAACAATAGAACTGCCATCAGCATATAAAATTTCATGTTTATGCGGATCGTTGTAATGATAACGAATAGTCGTGCCGTCGCTGTATGACGTTTCATCAATGTGATAGTCACCGCCTTCATCATAGTGATAGCGTTGTTGCGTACCATCTGCATAAACTGTGGTTTCATGATGAGTTTGTGCCTGTTCATCCCACTTATATTCCCAGCTATATCCATCAGGCCACTGCCAATGTTGCCGATGCAGCTTATTTTGCTCATCGTAAAAATACTGGTAATCCGTACCATCAGCCATTGTCCAATGATGTGAGTGCGTCTTATTTTGCTCATCCCATTGATATTCAAACCCTGCACCATCAGGCCATTGATAATGTCGACGATGAATTTTTGTATCCTCATCCCACAAAATTTCATAATCCAACCCATCAGAATAAGCGCGATGCTCCCAATGCCGAGGCGGCACATTTTGTTTATCTGAATTGGTTTCTTTATTGCGCGGGGTTCTGTCTTCTCTGTCGTCTAAAAACCAAAATTCGAATTTAGTGCCATCATTAAACACATGTAATTTACGATGCAAGTAACGATCATATTCCACCAAATAATTATCTCGATAACGAGTACGGTGTACTGATTCGCGCCAAGGTCGTTTATCCTTTAATTTCTCACCACTTAAATCATCATGACCAACGGGAGGACGGTATTCATCGTTATACATTGAGCCGATAATAAAAGACTGGTTAGGATCGCCATTTGGCGCGAGTACTACCACTTTTTCACCGACTTCATATGCCCAGTAATCAATATCACCGCCCGCTCTTAAGCTAATATGTGGAATCCAATTAGTTTTATGGTCACCAATTTCAACTCGATATAACGGTTGACGAAATTCACCGCTACGTGATTCATTAGAAAACCACTCAGGCACATTGTCAGGATCATAATCTGGATGGCCTAATGTGTCATAACGTGCTTCAAATATGACACCTTCTCGGATTTGATTAGCCGTTTTACGATTAGCTTCTTGAGAGTTATAAGCGGTTTGTTCTCTATTATTCATAGTAATACTTTATCTATTCTTTCAAGTAGATAGCCTGTTTCAACTTTAAAGCGAGCAACAGTTAATATTTCTAAGCCTTTTGGTTGTTCATGGCTACCGATAGGTTCTAGTGTGAAGTTAGCCGCTTTCATGCCGAGTATTGCATTGTCTGGGTTTGGTTCAGTAATGACGATAGGATTGGTTTTGAGGTTGAGCAATATTTCTGAAGCGTGACTCAAAGGCACATTTGAAGTCATCAGAATATAAATATCGGCGCAAAATGCCGCTTGCACTGACCACTTTAAGTCTAAGCTATCAAGTGTAATAGGTTTAAATCGGAATTTTTTAACATCAATATTAAATGTGACGTTTGCCCAGTCACTTCCATATTGAGGCACATAAATTTGCTGTACCCGAGTTGCGAGTTCATCAGCAATAGGTTGTACAAGTAGGCCATGAGTAACTGTAGACATAACTTTATAATCGAAACAAAGACTGATTCATTATAAATAAGGCTTTTTTAGGATTTGTATGACAAATAGGCTGGCTAAAAAGAAACAACAAATGAGAAGAAAAATAACCTTATAAATGATCCTACAATATTGCAATTACTCACATCAACTTATACCCTGAATGCAATCCTTTGAATTTTTTTTTGGAAACTGCATGATGACAATTAAACAATCTTGGTACATTTACAGTGTATTGCTGTATTTGTGTATAAGCCCACTATTGCTTCACGCCGATGAACAACCAGACACTTCATCTGATATTGAGATTATTCAACAATTAGAGCAAGAATTGGGGATTCAATTTGAGCGACTCGATCAGTTATTTCTCAGTGCAAGTTATACAGCGAATACGCAAAATCAGGTAACTGGACTACATATTTTCGGTTCAAATTTTTTAACAGAGATACCCAAATTAGTATTTTCACTATCGCATTTACAACAACTTTACATTACAGACTTGTACAGCCTTGCGTACGGTAATCAAACTCAATCAATCTCGCCCAAAATTGCTCAACTACAGAACTTAACTGAGCTGGTGATTCAATATGGTTACGTAGATAGCTTGCCGCCAGAAATAGGACAGCTACAGAATTTAAATTCTCTTAGTTTGAGTAGTAGACAGCTGAAAACACTGCCCCCAGAAATAGGACAGCTACAAAACTTAAACTCTCTTAGTCTTGTTAGTGAACAATTACAAACACTACCATCAGAAATTGCGCAATTACAAAACTTAATGTCTCTTAGTTTGAGGTTGAGTCAATTGCAAACACTTCCCCCAGAAATAGGGCAACTACAAGGTTTAACTTCTTTTAGTCTCAGTGGTAGCAGTCTACTCCAAAGTTTACCGCCTGAGATCGGACAACTACAAAACCTCCTTCAATTAAGCCTAAGCTTTACACAACTCACTACGCTACCAGCCGAAATTGGCCAATTGAAAAACTTAACTTCGTTGGGTTTAAACAATAATAGATTACAAAGCTTGCCGCCAGAGATTGGACAGTTAACCAAATTAACCTCTTTAAATTTAGTTGATAATCAGCTTGAAAGTTTGCCACCTGAATTTGGGCAATTACAGAGTTTAGAAAGTGTTTTGTTATGGTCTAATAAATTACAAACGCTTCCTGTAGAGATTGGGCAATTGAAAAATCTAACTTCTTTGCAAATAAATAATAATCAATTACAAAGCCTTCCGCCTGAAATCGGCCAATTAGAGCATTTAACCCAGTTGCCTGTATATCAGAATCAATTACAAACAGTACCACCAGAAATTAGCCAGTTATCAAAATTGGGTTATTTAGATTTACGCTTTAATCCATTACAAACTTTGCCGCCAGAAATCACCCAACTCAATGACTCTATTGCACTTCTTGTTTCTGAGGATGCACCTATTACCTCCCCGCCTGCCAATATAGCTAAACAAGGTTTTGCTGCAATGCGTTATTATTTTAATTCATTGGATTCACAAACTGCGCGTTGCACAATGAATCAATGTGAATATACGGTTTACTTCGATCAGGCAGGATATTATGTAGCGAATATTTCATTACCTGAAACAGGACAAGCGGGCATGTGGGGACTGGCGATTGCATTGCAATCAGACAATATTAATCGTCCAATATCTGTTACTTTAAACGATGTGAGTACGGGGTCAAGCAGCAATATACAAAATAACTTGCCCAGTTGGGTGGCTTTTTATCTTGCCCGATCACAAGCAATTAATCTCACGGCGTATAATTATTTGACTCCCGAACAGCCTGTTTTAACATCGTTCTTACAAAATGCTGATAATGGAAGAACCGCTTTTCTTGAGCCTACAGTGATTACGCCACAACAAACATTTACAATGCCACAAGTGGAAGCGGGCTTTTATATTCTGGAAACTACCAGTACTAACGAACAAGATATTTATGCAGGCTTATCGATACAAGGCAAAGCTGTATCAAATATTGTCAGTGGTGGCTGGATTGAACCGACGAATATTACAGAAGGATTTATATCATTTTATGTTTCTGCTCCCAGTTTTGCACAATTTAATCTTGCCTTCGCCGATAATTATGCAACACTTGGTGCAAGTCAGCCTCAACTTAATATTGAATCAATTGATACTACTTCAGGTGAGCGTACCTTACTTTGGCCAGCTACATCTAAAAATTAATGAGGAATAAAAGTGTGTTTCATCTTTATTTGGTTGGGACACATGTTTTATAATCCTTTCAGCTTTTCACTACTTGTGAAATCGGTTTTAAACTTATACCCATCTGTTTGAGATTTTGAGCAATTTTCAAATTGGCTTGTAACTCACCTTAAGCCAACCTTTCTTCTGATGCCCGACTTTTAAGACTAAACAGTTACACTTCACTTTAGAAAGTCAACACCATGTTGCATATGAGTAAACACAGCGATAGTATTGAGAAAGTAATTTATGAGTGAGCTGATTAGTTAGATTCATCAAGCTTCTAGCTTGTTCAATATTGAATTTACTAATTGACCAATGGTTGTTTCAACAAGTTTGGTAATAAGCTATTTAATTTATTAGAATATTTTTTTGCATGACCACCAAAAATGGAAAGAACAAATGGGTAAAGTAAAAACATGGATAGATAGGGCAGTTCCCGAGCGTATCCAAAAAATATTGCTTAAATCTATACCCATAGTCGGCCCTATTGTGACAGTAACTAGTTTTCGTTCTGATGTTAAAACTAAAGGTCTCATGGGTGCAATAGGCAATGCTGCTTTAGATGAAATACCTGTGGTTGAATATACTAAAGGAGGGTTAGAAGTATACCTTGATGGTGATTTAGTTCCTGATAGAGGAAAAAAAAGCAGCATACATAATCTTCCAGAGCGATGGCAAAAAACACCTCAAAAAAATAGCAGCTCTCATTAAACAAGTTTTTTAGACTAAAGAAACAATACAACATTTGCCCTAATTCTGCGATTAAGTCACATAAAACCATTCTAATTATTATGTTGGTTTAAATTGGTATTTCACTTGAATTCGGTATGAAACTGTATTTTATAAAATATCAAAATCGTTTTTTTATCGAACTCAAATAAAACTATATCATAATCTAATCCTCTCTTTATTCATTAGGATTTTCCCTTCGAGTAAACCTAAATCAATGCCCATCTAAACTTAATAATCGTAAAACCCGTTGTCAAAAAATCTGATTTTCCTACTTAAATCACCTATTCTTACCTAATAAATAATATTTTTAATGCATAAATATCAAAAAATTAAAATTAATATATAACCCAAGTTAAATTACTTACAACTTTAGTTGTATTTACTGGTGGATTATATTTATTTACCATCTTTTAATCCTTGTTGTAAAAACATTTTAAATAAGGGTTGTTTTTTCACTAAAAGAGGAAGGTAGTATGTCAGAACAAGAAAATATTCAAGGCACTATGCTCTTACAGAGCTTTGCTGCTGATAATAACCGATATGATAAAATCAAAAATGTCGAAGATCTACAAGCTTGTTTACAAGATGCAATTACTCTGGAATTTGCCACTATTCCTGCATATTTAACAGCAATGTATTCGATGAAGGATGCAACCTCATCTGCATATAGAATTACTAAAACTGTCGCTTTGGAAGAGATGTTTCATGTTTACCAAGCAGCTAACTTACTCATTTCAATTGGTGGTACACCTAAATTAACAGGTGATAGAGCTGTCAAATATCCTAGCTATATTCCGCGAGGGGATCAAAACGAAACCCCTTGTATCAAGCCAAGTAGAGCAACCAAAGAACTATACTTAAATACATTTATGGGTATAGAGAAACCTTCTCCTGCTAATGCAAAGCCCCAAGACAAAAATGTTGAGACTATTGGACAATTTTATCTTGCCATTCGTGAAGGCTTTAAATACCTTGCTGATCCTGATGTCATGGGTAAAAAACTATTTAACAATACAAAAGGTTATACACAACAGCAAAATTTTAATATTGGTAACGGTGGTGGGCAAATTATTAATGTTACTGATTTAGACAGCGCAATTTTGGCGATTGAAGAAATTACTGAACAAGGTGAAGGCTGTAAAGAACCCGATGGTAGCACCAAGAATCGTGAACCTTGGGGTATTTACAATGGCTATGAGTATAATCTTAAACAAGATGAAAATGATAACCATCATTATAAACTTATGTATGGACCTATGGATAAACCCACCTCTGAGCGTTCTCATTATCAAAAATTTAAACGGATTGCATCTGGAGAAATACCACTACCTGCTACTTACCCAATTGTCTCTACAACAAGTAGAGGGTTATATGGTGAAAACCAATTATTACTTGATATAAGAGATGCTTTTGATGGTTATTACTCTGTTTTATTACATGTATTAGAAGCCTCTTTTAAACAAGGAGATAGTGCCCAAAACATTTATTTCCAAGCTGCCATGCCACTCATGCACACCCTACTGCCAACTCTTGCCAGAAAACTAATGAAAAGCCCTTTACCTGACTGTTCTGGTTTACATGCTGCTCCAAGCTGGACTTATATTGACAAGAAGCTGAAACATACAAATACGCTAGCCCAATCTCTCTGTAACCACTATCAACAACTAATAGCAGCTGCTGATAGTAGAGACAAACTTGATAGTTATCAAAGTAGCCAGCAAACAATGGAAAATATATTAAGAATCGGTCAACAAATTCAAAGTTTATTTGAAAAAAACAATATTGATTTTTAATTTTTGGCATACGAATCATTGGATAAATATCATGACTACATACAAAATTTTTCCCGCAATTGGTGTGGCACGTTTAGGTAATAGCGAAGAGTTTTATATTGCTCCTGAAACTGCTAATGGCTTACCCATTAACCCTGATGGTGAACCTTTTAAGCCTAGCGATTTTCGTGATGAACAGCATAGAATGAAACGCCAAGCAGCGCGTTTTCAGGTTTATGCCTGTAGTGAAAATGGTACACAGCAATCTGTTACTTTAGCAGATGAAAAAATTAGTTCTATTCGTTGGACAGTGCATCTGGCAAATAAAAAAGCTTGTTGGTATGAGTTTATACCTTGGCAAGGTGGTGAAAATGGTTATACATCAACACACCCTCTGCGTAATGGTAATGTAACAGATAAACAAGAACGCAAACAGTTGATTATTGATCCTAGTTCTCGGACGTTAACTGCATCACCATCAGCCAAAGAAACAAGTTGTGAGTTTGATCGTGCATCATCACCTAATAATAGCAGCTTTCCTCCAAAAAAATTAAAACCTAATAAAGAAATTAATACATTAGGTGGATTACGTATTGATAATGATGGGCGTTTACTGGTTTTAGGCGGTCATGGACAATCGGGGACAACTGCCAATAATGAGCATATGGTTAGTTATGCAAATAATGAGGGTTGGTTTGATGATACTTCTGATGGTTATGTCACTGCAACCATTACACTTAAGGATGGTACAGAGGTTGAAGCTGAAGCTGCTTGGGTTTTAGTGGCACCACCTGCCTATGCCCCCCAAATTCAAAACTTAGTGACACTATACGATACCATTTTTGATACGATGGTGCGTAAAACGAATTGGGCATCAATAGATAATGAGCATCCAGATCCATGGCGTGACTGTGCTCTTAGCATTTATAAGGACAGTATGTGGCAAAAAGACTTTAAACCTCACTTTGAAACACATATTTTACCGTTACTTAAACGTGGTGAGGGCTATCCTTGGGTTACTAAAGTCCCACCAAAACCACATGTATTTAATTATGACCAACTAAAGAAAGAAGGTGAGGAATTTAATGGTTTGCGCCAGCGGCTTTTAGATTATTTACGTCCTGCTAAAGATAAAAATACACTTGTTAACAGTCAAGGGTGCACTATGATGCCTTATTTAGCAGGTGATGATTCAATTGGGGATAAAGATAAAACAACCTCTAAGTTCTTATATTTAACCGATACACAGTATTTTATGCTTGAACAGTGGGCACAAGGTAAATTTACATCTGGTGAAGAAAATACACCTAAACAGCAAGCAGGCGATGCCTTAACACAAGCTGTATTAGAAAATTGTGTCGGTGGTGGTTTTTCTCCAGGGATTGAAATGACTTGGGTTTCACGCTTAATTGAGATTTATCAAGCCCCTTTCCGTATTCGAGTGAAAAAAGAGATTGGCTTCCCTTTAAGTTTGGGGTGGAACCCTGCTGCTGATGGACTTGAACCGGGGGATGTCACTAAATTTATGGCTCAACCTTGGCAGGCCGACTTTAACGATTGTGCAGTCCAGAATTATGGTGACAGATTACTATGGTGGTGGCCGCCGCAACGTCCTATGTATGTTTATACTCCAAATAAAGCAGTGAGCGATATTGATCCTAAAAAATTAATGCGTGACTTGGTACTTGATGGAGATATTGAACAAGTCGATTGGACAGATGAAGACTCCCATTTGCAAATGGTAAAAGAGTGGCAAGACCTTGGGTTTATTTACAATGCTTCAGAATTAGAAGAAAACCCTCTGTTTTTAGAGGTAGCACGTAACAAGAAGCGTTAACTTTTTAACTTGAATGTATTCACTCTGGTTTTAATTAACTGGGGTGAACTTGTCAGGGGAAAATTATGAATAAACCACATTGTGTTGATAGTGTGATTATTGGGGCTGGGCCTGCGGGTTGTGCCGCTGCGATGAGGTTGGTGCAAGCAGACAAACAAGTAGTGATGCTTGATGCGGAACCAAAACAACGAGAGTATAAAATTGGTGAATCAGGTACACCAAGTTTACGCTCTATTTTACCTCGTTTAAATTTAGAACCTGAATTGGAAAAGCTAGGCCATTTACCCTGTCATGGTAATCGTGCGGTATGGGGTAGCCCTCATGTGGAAGAGCAAGATTTTCTATTCAAAGGGATGGGACATGGTTGGCATTTAGACCGAGCTGAATTTGATAATTGGTTACGTCGTGAAGCTGAACAAAAAGGTGTGACAATATTACGTCCTGCTCAATTAGAAGATTTAGGTTTATTACCCAGTCAAACATGGGGTCTAAAAATTGAATTTGAGCAAAAATCTTATTTATTAGAATCTCGTTGTTTAATTGATGCCAGTGGTCGTGCGGCGGTGTTAGCTAAAAAGCTTGGTGCACAGCGTAAACGCTTAGACGAATTAACCGCTTTGGCGATTATCGCAACACCGAGCGACGACGAAACGCTATATTCTATGTCTTTGGTTGAATCCTGTGAACAAGGTTGGTGGTATGCGGCAGTGATTCCTAATGGACAAATTATTATCACATTAATGACAGATGCTGATATTGTACGCGAATTAGATTTAACTAATATTGATAACTATTTAGCATTACTTGAGCAAACTCAAGAAGTACAAAAGCAACTCAAAAAGCCTTATCAAATTTCAACCTCTGTTATGGCTTATCCTGCACATTCTGGTTATTTAAGTCAGGTGGCGGGCATGGGTTGGCTGGCCGTGGGGGATGCCGCAATCGGTCTTGATCCACTCACTTCTTCAGGCATTCATTGTGCAATGGCGGATGGTATTTCTGGAGCTGAAGCACTAATTGCCTCAATGGAGGGTGATAAGCAAGCAATCCCAAACTATGCAAATAATTTGCAAAATGCATTAAAACAGTATTTAACAGAACGGCAAACTTACTACCAGCGTGAAACCCGTTGGGCAGACAACCGTTTTTGGCAACGTCGACAATGTTCAAAACATGCTTAAATCTTGAAAATTCTGATTCAGACAACCCAATGGAAATAACATCATGTCAGAGCTGGCGTTACAGTTGATTGCCTTTGATTAAGCAAGGTTTGGAAGTAACAACAAACTGGTTTGCCAATACTGGTTTAATCATTAAAGATTGCCCCATCACCGACCCCCCCCACAAGAAATCATCGAACAAGGCAATGCGGCAATTCTGGGCTATTTCAAACAAAAGGATGAATCTACTGGTTTGTTTTGGAACAGAATTTAATAGATGATGAAATAGGTAGGATATGATGTTTTAATCCTACTTATTTTTAAATCTGTTTTATCTTGTTCTAATCCACACAAAACTTGCAATTATTCCATTCTGGTCTATACCTTAATGCAATCCTTTTAACCTTTTTGGAAACCGCATTATGACAATTCGTAGACCTTGGTACATTTACAGTATCTTGCTGTATTTGTGCTTTATTAGCAGTGTGTTGCCTGCCGAAATCTGTACGGTAAACCGTTGTGATTACAGCTTAATATTAGAAAAAACTGGGCGTTATCAACTTAATGCTTCTATACCATACAGTGGAGTCAGAGGGGTTTTAGGTATCAGCTTAAACGCTCATTCACAAAACTTTAATCAATTCACTACCCGCTCTATTTCTAATTCAGAAAATTTTACCGTACATTGGGTTAGTTTCTCGCTACCTGAACCGCAAGCCATTACTTTAACCCCTTATCATGATACTAATAGTGATGAAGAACAAAATGAAGTACCAAGTATTCTGGCTGCGTTATACCGTATTGTTAATGGAGAGCGCATTGCATTTTATGAACCCACGTTAATGAACTCAGGGCAAGAACATATCACGCCAGAATTGGAAGCAGGCGATTACGTCGCTGAAATAACCAGTACAGATGGTTCGGCTATTCAAGCAGGTTTAGAAGTTATTGCTCACAATATCAAATTTCAAACCACTGGTGGTTGGGCTGAACGCAATTCAAACACAAGCTCGATCATTTTTGATACTGAAACCCACTCAAGCACTATTCAAATGAGCACGTTATTTGGGAGTAGTTACCCTCTGGGTTCATCACAACCAACCGTTAAGATTACACACATCGATGGCAATGAACAAACATTGGTATGGAATTCATCATTACAACAAGATGTATCCAGTGATGTAGCTATTCAACAACTCACAAAATTGACAGGCAAATCTTTAACTCAAACAACACTTGATAAAGTTATGCAGCAGCAAAATAGCTACGTGTTAGATGTTAATAATCATATTACGGGCTTAAATTTGTCTCAATCTGATTTATCAACTGTTCCTGATGCGATTTTTTCCCTAGCTTATTTATCTAAGTTGTCATTATCTAAAAACAGTATTTCGCAATTACCTCATGACATCAAGCAATTGAAAAATCTAACAGAGTTGGATTTAAGTAATAATAAACTTTTGAGACTGCCACAAACCATTAATCAGTTAACTGCGCTACGCAAACTTAAGCTGAATCAAAACCAATTACGCTATTTACCTCAAGAAATGGGCAAACTTGTTAAATTGCAAATATTAAATGTAAGCGCAAACCAACTCATTGCCTTACCCTCAGAAATAAAATATTTAAATAGCTTAGTCTCTCTTAATGTATCTCAAAATCAATTAACCACGCTGCCATTAGATATTGGCCAATTACAAAACTTAACGACACTTAATTTATCTCAAAACAGGCTCATTGTTTTACCTGTAGAAATCAGCCAGTTAAAAAACCTGAAAGCACTATATTTATCGAATAACCAGCTTATTAATTTGCCTTATACAATAGGTGGTTTGCAAAACTTAAAAAGTTTATGGGCAAAACATAACCAGCTTACAACCTTGCCTAAAGCATTAGCAGGCCTCAAGGCAATAACGCAGTTTGAGATTTCGGGGAATCCATTGCAACAGCCCAGTTTAGAGATTGTAACATCAGGCATTGCATCGGTTCGGGCATATTTTGATACTTTGCCAGAAGACACCAGTGATTTAGAAATCATCCAACAGTTAGAACAAGAAATGGGCATAAATTTGGACGAGCGTGTTATTGTCAATGTGCAGCAACAAGTGATTGAATTAGATTTATCTCGCTTATTTTTAACTCAAGTGCCAAAGCCAGTTTTTTCTTTAAAACATTTGCAAAAGCTTATTCTAACTCAAAACAAAATTACAACACTCCCACCTGAAATTAGTCAGTTAAAAAAGTTAGTTTTTCTGGAATTATATTTCAATGATATTAGTGTATTACCACCCAAAATTGGGCAGTTACAACATTTAACAGAGCTAAACTTAAATTTCAATAATTTAACCACTTTACCACCTGAATTTGGACAGTTGCAAAACTTAACGGTGTTGAGTCTAAGTGGTAATGAATTAACAACGTTGCCCCCTGAATTTGGGCAATTGCAAAACTTAAATTATTTATATTTAAGCAATAACCCATCGATAACTCTTCCACCTCAGTTTAGTAACTTGCAACATTTAATCAGGTTAGAACTCCGTAGTGCTAAGCTAACTGCCTTGCCAATTGAAGTATATCAATTACAGAATTTAACTTGGCTATATTTAAATGATAATAAGCTAACAACGTTGCCGCCTGAAATTGGGCAATTACAAAACTTAGCCTATTTATATTTAAATGGTAATAAATTAACCAGCTTACCCCCTGAATTTGGCAATTTACAGCAATTAATACACTTATATTTAAATGGCAATAAATTAACCAGCTTACCCCCTGAATTTGGCAATTTACAAAACTTAACAATACTCAATTTAAGATACAATGAATTAACCAGTTTGCCCCCTGACTTTAGCAATTTACAGCAATTAACACATTTATATTTAGAAAATAACAAATTAGTCAGCTTACCGTCTGAATTTGGCAACTTACCAAATCTACGAGAATTATATTTACAATATAATAGTTTAACTAGTTTGCCCCCAGAATTTGGCAATTTGCAATACTTGACAGTACTCAATTTAGAATCTAATCCGTTGCAAAGCTTACCTTATGAATTCAGCAATTTACAACGTTTAACTGAATTAGATTTAAGCTCTAGTGATTTGACCAGTTTGCCATCTCAGATTGGTCAACTGCAAAGCTTAATTTGGCTGGATTTACAAGATAATGCATTGACTACATTACCCTCTGAGTTTGGCAATTTATTAAGTTTGAGACGCTTGTATTTAAATAACAATCAATTAACCAGTTTGCCCCCTGAATTTGGGGATTTACCCAGTTTAATTGAATTGCATATACAAGAAAATCAATTAACCACTTTGCCGCCTGAGTTTGGGAATTTACAACGCTTAACAAAACTTATTTTAGAATCTAATCCGTTACAAAGTTTACCGCCTGAATTTGGGAATTTACCAAGCTTAATTAAGCTATATGCAAGAAAAAATCAACTGACGACTTTACCGCCTGAGTTCGGAAATTTACCGAGTTTAACAGAGCTTTATTTAGAAAATAATCAGCTAACAAGCTTGCCATTTGGGTTTGGTAACTTGCAGCGTTTAACAGAGTTGCATTTACATGATAATCAGTTGACAACGTTACCCACTGATATTGGGCAATTGCAAAGCTTGAAATTATTTGATTTGCATAACAATCAGTTAACAGCATTACCTGCTGAAATTGGACAGTTGCAGAACTTAGAAGGGTTGTTTTTAAAAAATAATCTATTAACAACATTACCCGCTGAAATTGGGCAGTTGCAAAACTTAACAGAGTTACATGTGCAGGATAATCAATTAACGGGGTTACCTGCTGAAATTGGGCAATTGCAAAATATGGAAGTGCTGTATTTTAATGGGAATCAAATAGCAGCTTTACCCGCTGAAATTGGGCAATTACAAAACTTAACTTGGTTAAATTTACAGGGCAACCAAATAGCAGCTTTACCCACTGAAATTGGTCAGTTGCAAAACTTAACCCATTTGCATTTACAAGATAATCAGTTACAAAATCTGATACCTGAGTTAGCGCAATTACAAAGCTTAAAAGAGCTGTATTTATGGAATAATCCTATCAATATACCCTCGTTACCTGACTTATCTTGGAATAGTGCTCCCGCGATTCGTAACTATTTTAATCCACCAGAAGATAGTGCAACGGACTTGGAGGTTATCAATCAGATCAGCTCAATTATTAGAGAAAATCTACAGCAACGTTTTACCACAAATGCGCAACAGCAAGTGATTGAGTTAGATTTGTCTGATTTATCTTTAACTTATATTCCTCGATACCTTTCGGCTTTAAAACATTTGGAAAAGCTTAACTTAAGCCATAATAAGTTTATCGAACTTTCTCCTGAAATCGGCCAATTGCAAAGTTTAAAATCTTTAGCTTTATATAGAAACCAGTTGACGACTTTACCACCAGAAATTGGTAACTTACAAAACCTAATGCATCTACAGATAAGTAATAACGCACTAACGAGTTTACCATCCGAAATTGGCAATTTAAAAAGCTTAATTACTCTACTTTTATATAACAATCAGTTGACAAGTGTGCCACCAGAAATTGGGAATTTGCAAACTCTACGAGAGTTATATTTGCACCGTAACAGGTTAACCAGCTTACCATCTGAAATTGGACAATTACAAAGTTTGACAAAGTTGCTTTTACAGGGGAATCAATTGACAGCTTTGCCTGCTGAAATAGGTGACTTACAAAGTTTAAGAGATTTACTACTGTTTAGTAACAGATTAACAACGTTACCTGCTGAAATTGGCTATATGAAAAGCTTAATTTGGCTAGATTTAAATGATAATCAAATAGCCACTTTACCATCTGAATTTGGCAATTTACCACAATTATCTAGGCTAAACCTAATATCTAACCAATTAACAGCTCTACCACCTGAAATTGGAGATTTACCAAACTTAACAGAACTCTATTTAGATCATAATCAGCTGACGACTTTGCCGCCTGAATTTGGGCACTTACCGAGCTTAACATTGTTACAGTTAGAATATAATCAATTGGTGAGTTTACCGCCTGAGTTTGGCAGTTTACCAAGCTTAACAGAACTCTATTTAAGAAATAATCAATTGACGACTTTACCTTCTGAATTTGGGAACTTATCAAACTTAACAACACTCTATTTAAGAGATAATCAATTGACGACTTTGCCCTCTGAATTTGGCAATTTACCGAGCTTAACAGAGCTTAATTTAAAAAATAATCAATTGACGACTTTACCACCTGAATTTGGCAATTTACCGAGTTTAACAAAGCTCTATTTAGAAAATAATCAATTGACCAGTTTACCCCCTGAATTTGGTAATTTACCGAGCTTAATAAAACTCTATTTAGACTATAATCAATTAACAGCTTTGCCCTCTGAATTTGGCAATTTACCAAGCTTAGCAGAACTCTATTTAGACTATAATCAGTTGGCCAGTTTACCTGCTGAATTGGGGAGCTTATCAAGCTTAGTAGAACTCCACTTAGAATATAATCAATTGACAAGTCTGCCGCCTGAATTTGGCAACTTGCAAAGTTTAAAAAGATTAGATTTAAGAAGTAATCAATTGACCAGCTTGCCGTCTGAGTTTGGCAACTTACAAAGCTTAGGTTGGTTAGATTTAAGGAGTAATCAATTGACCAGTTTACCGTCTGAATTTGGCAACTTACAACGTTTAGATTGGGTGAATTTATACAATAATCAATTGACGGCTTTGCCACCTGAATTTGGCAATTTACCAAAGTTGAAATCGTTAATTTTAAGTAATAATCAGTTGACAGCTTTGCCACCTGAATTTGGCAACTTACCTAGCTTAGATTGGTTAGATTTAAACAATAATCAGTTGACGAGCTTACCGCCTGAATTTGGCAATTTACCAAGCTTAACAGAACTCTATTTAAGAGAGAATCAGTTGATGAGTTTACCGCCTGAATTTGGCAATTTACTAAGCTTAACAGAACTCTATTTAGGCTATAATCAGTTGACGAGCTTGCCGCCTGAATTTGGCAATTTACCAAACTTAAGTAAGTTAGCTTTAAACAATAATCAATTGACGAGTTTGCCACCTGAGCTTGGTAACTTATCAAGCTTAACCGATCTAGCTTTAAACAATAATCAATTGATGACTATTCCATCGGAAATGGGCAATTTGAGTATATATACCTTAAAGTTAAACAACAATCAGTTGACGACTTTACCGTTTGAGTTTGGGAATTTGCCTTACCGCTTAAGTTTGTTGATAGATGATAACCCGCTCACACAACCACCATTGGATATTGCTCAACAGGGCATTCCAGCTATTCGCCAATATTTTACAAATGAGAGTGGGCAGCAATAGTGGAGGTTTGAATAGGATGGCAGGATAAATAGTCTATTTTAATCCTGCCTATCCATTGTGTATTTTGTTCGAAATTCATCACTCATCATTTATCATTAACAGCCTGCTTGCAATTATTGGATTCTAGTCTATACCTTAATGCAATCCTTTTTATTTTTGTGGAAAATGCATTATGACAATTCAAAAACCTTGGTACATTTACAGTGTATTGCTGTATTTGTGCATAAGCCCTTTATTGCTTCACGCTGATGAATGCAGCCTTAATCAATGCCAGTACACTGTGCCTTTTAACCAAGCTGGCTATTATTTGGTCAAAGTTTCATTACCTGAGTCTGGGGGACGAGGTATGTGGAAATTGGCAGTGTCAGTTTATTCTGCAGACAATCAACCTGTTGCATTACAAAGTATTAATACGGGAGCAGCTGCATTACAAACGAGCAACACAAGCAGGGTTATTGATATTTCAACAAGCTGGACAACATTCCGTCTTTCTGAACCTCAAACTGTGAGCTTAACCCCTTATAACTATGACGATAACCAGCAAGCTGTATTGGCCGCTTTATATCGTCACACAGAAACGGAAAAAATGGCTATTTATGAACCTACTTTAGTTAATCCTGAGCAAACACTTGTGACACCTTTGTTAGAGGCGGGGCTTTATACTGCTGAGATTGCCAACCCAAATAAAGAATTAAGCCATTACTATTATAAAGAAAGTAAGCTTCACACAGGTTTATCAGTACAAGCTCATCAATTGTCTAGTATTAGCAATGGCGGTTGGATAGACCCTGATTCACCTGAGGGTTTTATCTCATTTTCCCTGTTACAACCCAGCACGGTGCAATTTGATTTGTCATTCAGTGATACATTCATTAATGATGATAGAAGGCAAGGTTCGACCCAGCCCCTAATTCATGTTGACTTTATCAATGCTGTTGGTGAACGACAAACTGTATGGCAAACGTCACTGTCTGATTTAGAAATAGCAAGACAACTTAAGGCATCAACCCGCGTTGACATTGATAATATTGCTACTCGAAATTATACAACATGGGTAGGAAGTGAAGTAGGTCAGAAGTATGATATCGATGATAAAAATAATGTGATTGCATTAAGTCTTGGAAATCACTTTAATGTTGGTACTGCTAAGGAACAATCCTTCCCACCTTTAGTTCCATTGCTTACACATCTATCAACACTTATTTTAAATCAAGCTAATATAACTGATATTCCAACTGAAATAGGTCAACTTAAAGATTTAACTACATTAGACTTAAGCTCGAATTATCTTAGCCAATTTCCCATCGCCATACTTCAATTGACCCAATTACAAACATTAGATTTACGTTCGGCCTATGTCAATGTAGAACGGGTGGATATTCCATCTGAAATAAATCAATTAGTAAATTTACAACATCTTAATCTAGTACATAATTATTTGTATGAATTGCCTGAAGGAATTAGTCAATTACCTCAGTTAACGGAGCTGATTGCATACAATAATCATCTTACAACGTTACCTGCTAGTTTTGGCCAGTTGACGCAATTACAAATACTAGATTTATCTTATAACGACTTTACTTCCATGCCTGATAGTTTGTATGCGTTACCTAGTTTGTCCGAACTACATTTATCTAACAATCAAATCAGTGCGTTATCGCCTAACGTGGCACAATTACAAAATCTGACTTATCTCAATGCGAGGCAGAATCAATTAACAAGTTTGCCAGCAGAGATTGGTCAATTATCAAATTTAACAAAGTTAGTGCTGGATCGTAATCAGTTACAAACCCTGCCTGCAGAAATTGGCTTATTACAAAATCTGACCTATTTAAATCTGAGCAACAATCAGCTTACTGCATTACCGCCTGAAATGGGCAATTTGCGTGATGATTTGCGCTTATATATTGGAGGCAATACACAGTTAATCAGCCCTCCACTTGATATTGCTCAGCAGGGCATTCCAGCCATTCGAAAATATTTTGCTAATCAGTAATTGTTTTTGAAAGGGATTAAGTGGGCAGGATGCTTTAATCTTGTTCATTGTCTGAATCGGGATTCACAGGATTAAAGGATTTCCAGAATTAAATTTAAAGTATTGCCACAAATCTTAGGCTCTTCTACAATCTCATCCTGTTTATCCTTACATCTTGAAAATCCTGATTCAGACAACCAAATGGAAATGGCATCATGTCAGAAAAAGCATTACAGAGGATTGCAGAGGCAAAACAAAAGCGTTTAACCTATTTGGATTTAGACTTTTGTAATTTGACGGAATTGCCACCTGAGTTGCTTGAGTTGGATTGGTTGGAGGAATTGAGTTTATCTGGTAATAAATTGAGTGATGTCTCGCCTTTGGCAGCTTTAACTGGCTTAACTTCATTAAATTTATATAACAATAAATTGAGCAATGTTTCGCCTTTGGCAGCTTTAACTGGCTTAACTTCTTTATATCTTGAACGTAATCAATTGTACGATATCTCGCCTTTGGCAGCTTTAACTGGCTTAACTTCTTTATATCTTGAACGCAATCAATTGAGCAATGTCTCGCCTTTGGCCGCTTTAACTGGCTTAACTTCTTTAGACCTTGGATGCAATCAATTGAGCGATGTCTCGCCTTTGGCCACTTTAACCAAATTACAAAAATTAGATTTAAGCAATAATGAATCTATATATAGCTTAAAAAATTTACTGCCTTTGATTGAACGAGGGTTAAAAGTAAAAACAGGCTGGGTTTTAACAGGCTTAATCATCAATGGTTGCCCTATCACTGAACCACCCCAAGAATTCATTGAACAAGGCAAAGCAGCCATTCTGGACTATTTTAAACAAATCGAACAACAAGGTGGCACTGAAAAACTGTATGAAGCCAAATTAATTGTCGTCGGTGAAGGCGGTGCAGGCAAAACCACCTTAATGGAAAAACTGTTTGATCCAAATTATGAAGTGCCACAACCCTCTGATTCCACTCTTGGTATTGAAGTGCGTGAAGGTTGGTCATTTCCGCTTGAAGACAATCCAGATATTACCTTTAAAGCCAACATTTGGGACTTTGGTGGCCAAGAAATCCAATACATGACCCATCAATTTTTTCTCACCCCCAGCGCACTATATATTCTTGTCTCCGATAACCGTGAACAAAATACCCGCTTTCCCTACTGGTTTAAAATCATTCGCTTGCTCAGCAAAGAAGACAATTTTTATAGCCCCATCATCGTGATGCTGAACGACAAACAACACAAATCTGTCAGCAACTTTGACTCAAAGCTATACCAAAAACACTATCCCGAACTCGATATTAAACAATGCGATGTTGACCTGTCTGAAAATGACACACGCTTCCAACTGCTACGCGAAACCATCCAAAAAGCCTTAACCCAACTGCGCCACGTCGGCAATCAACTCCCCAAACAATGGCAACCGATCCGCGAAGCCTTACGTGAACTAAATAAAGACCATATTTGCTTAAGCGAATTCCAACAGATTTGCCAACAGCACGGCATTGATGAAGAAGAGAGCCAACTTAATCTCAGTGGCTACTTACACAAACTCGGTAGTATTCTGCATTTTCAAAATAATTCCGACTTATACGACTTCATTATCCTAAAACCACAATGGGCAGTTGATGCGGTATACAGCGTGCTTACCGACAAACAAGTAGCAAACGCGCACGGCAAATTTACCCGCCAATACTTGGACAACATTTGGGAAAAATACAACCATGCCGAACGCAATAAATTGTTTAACTTGATGAAAGCCGACAGCTTCGAAATCTGTTACCCGCTGACCTGCGAATCTGATGATGCTTATATCACCCCGCAACTGCTCCCAGAAACCGCACCAATCTATGACTGGGATTCAAAAGAGAATTTAAACTTTCGATTTCAATACAAATTCATGCCCGAAGGGATTTTAGCCCGCTTAATCGTGCGTTTACACGACCTGATCCTAAAACAAAATGATAAACAACTGGTGTGGCGCAAAGGCGTAGTATTAACTGACAACGGCTGCCAAGCCCAAGTGATTGAAGATGAAAATAACCGCAATGGCTTAAACGTAATCGATATTGCAGTGTGTGGTAATCCCAACGAACGTAAATATTTACTACGTAAAATTCGTGAAGAAGTCCGCGAGATTCACAAAAAATGGTTTAAAAATATCGAAGTCGATGAAATGATTCCGTGCCATTGTGATGATTGCAAAGATTCCAGCCAACCACATTTTTACGAATTTACATTGCTACAAAAATACATCGATAAAGCTGAACCAAAAATCAAATGTGAAAAAGATTTAAAAACTGTGGGCGTGAAAAGCTTACTCGAAGGCGTATTTGAACAAGATGAATTAAAGCGAGTTAAATTAGGTAATTTACCAGGGGTTCATATTTATAATGACAATCGAAACTTTAATAATGCAGGCAATATCGAAAACAGTAATATCAATCAAGGTGATAACGTGCAACAACAATTAGCTCAACAACTTGCCAATCTCACGCCAGAGCAACAAGCACAAATGCTGGCAATGTTTCAAAACAAAGGATAGGTTGACTGAAACCTATGTCATCTTGTTCTAAATTCATCACTCATCATTCATAACTTATCATTCCAAAAATTTGCTTTTATTGAATTCTGGTCTATACCTTAATGCAATCCTTTAATCTTTTTGGAATCAGCATTATGACAACTCGTAGACCTTGGTACATTTACAGTGTGCTGCTGTATTTGTGCGTGAGCAGTGTATTGCTTAAAGCAGATGATTGTACGGTAAACCAGTGTACTCACAATCTAAAACTAGATAAAACAGGGAATTACATCGTTAATATATCATTACCCGATGAGGGGAAAGCAGGTGTCATCGGATTTGATTTATCTGTTCAATCTGAACTCAACACCCCAGTCCCATTTCAACAAGTGGCTACAGGCTCACACACCCAAACAGCCAATGAAACACAACATACCGTTGTTTTTTCAATTTCAGAACCTCAAACCATTCAATTCACACCTTATAACTACACAGATGCAGCAAGACCATTACAGCTCTTTATATATAAAGTTGTGAATGGCAATCGCAGAGGTTTTTTACCACCTGCCATTAAGCAATCAGGACAACAATACACCACGCCACCATTAGAAGCAGGACAATATATTGTAGAACTCGGCAGTGCAGATAGCTTAGCAGCTCAAGTTGGCCTAGTCACACAAGGCGATCACTTTTTATTAAATGCAGTGATTGGTTGGAATGAACCGAATGCAGCACAAACCTTTGTGTCATTTGATATAGATGCGCCAAGCGAAATTCAGTTAAACAGCTTTTTTGGCGATTATTATCAATCGATCGGTGCATCAAAACCTTTGGCATCGGCTGAATGGGTTAATACTGATGGAACAAGAGAGTATATTTGGGAAGCTGACGCAGCACAAACATTATCTGACTTAGACATTATCGAACAATTAGAACAAGAGTTAGGGATTCAATTGACTGATTTGACCGATACTATGGAATTGGATGCGATAACAACTAGAACGTTTGTACCCAGCGGTTTTTTCTTTTTTCGTGATCCTGTGACATTTACGGGTTATGTGTTGGATGAACAAAATAGAGTTGTTGGGTTGATGTTAGAAAGGTTAGATATAACCCAAATCCCTGAAACTGTATTCAAACTAAAGCACCTACTCAAACTTTCATTTTATGAGACCACACTATTAGAGGTTCACCCCAAAATTGCAGAGCTTAAACAATTACGTGTTCTTAATGTAGCGCACTATAGACCTAGAGCTGAACGATTACGTGAGTTGCCATTAGAACTGAGTCAACTTAAACATTTACAGATATTAGATTTATCATATAACCAATTTGAGAAATTCCCACCTGTAATCACTCAGCTCACAGCCCTGCACACTTTAAATTTAAAAAACAATGAATTAAAAACTTTAGATACTGACTTAAGCGCGTTAACAGCATTGAAAGTATTAGATATAAGTGGGCAACCATTGGTCAATCTATCATCATTTATGGAGCAATTGGGTCACTTGGAAGACCTTACTATGAATCACTGTAAATTAACCAGTTTGCCACCTGAAATTGGATTACTAAGCCATTTAAAGCATATTGATATTAGTCATAATGAATTAACCGCCTTACCAACCGAAATGGGGCAACTAAATCGTTTAGAAACCCTCAACATAAATAATAATTATTTTGCAACTCTACCGCTAGAGATTATGCAGTTAAGCCATTTGGAAAGCCTTGATATTAATCATAATCAATTAACCAGCTTGCCAGCCGAAATTGGGCAGTTACAAAATTTAACGCTTTTTCGTACTGGAATAAACCAACTAACCACTTTACCGCCTGAGATTGGCAACCTGAAGAAATTGACTGAATTATTCATATCATCTAATTTGATTCAATCTCTACCCACAGAATTAAATCAGCTACAAAATTTAGCTATTTTAGATGTAAGTTTTACAAGTGAGGTTAAAACCTTACCTATTGTTATTACCCAGTTATCAGCTTTAACCCATTTAAATTTGTATAGTTCAATTACAGCATTACCCGCAGAAATTGGGCAATTAAAAAATTTAACCCACCTCAATATTTTCAATTACGACTATGACATAAACTTTAATTTGCCATCTGAGTTTGCACAACTAACGAACTTAACTGAGTTGAGCTTGAAGATACAAAATTCAAACATAACGTCTCTACTTCCCATTACTCAATTACCTCATTTAGATACCCTAACGATTAAAGCACGTATAAAGGCATTACCGCCAGAAATTGGGCAACTTAAAACCTTAACTGTTCTGGACATCGCCCATTCTGAACTAGAACAACTGCCTGTTGAGATTGTTCAGTTAGAAAATTTAACTCACTTGGATTTACAATATTCTCAACTCACTGCTATACCTGCTGAAATCGGTCAATTACAAAATTTGGTTAATTTAAGTTTGAAGTACGCTTCACTGACTACTTTGCCTGTTGAGATTGGCCAATTGCAGAATTTGACGCATTTAGATTTATCATATAATCAGCTTCACAGCCTGCCAACGGAAATTGGACAGCTACAATCTTTGATAGAACTTAATGTCGATAATAATCATTTAACCGTATTGCCTACACAAATCGGTCAACTACAGCATTTACAAGTTTTAAATCTAGTTTCTAATCAGTTAAAAGAACTGCCTGTGGAAATTGGACAGTTGACGGCATTGCATACATTTTATGTCAGTAGTAATGACATACAAATCTTGCCAGCAGAAATTGGACAGTTACGCAATTTAAATATATTAAGCTTAGCTCACAATGAATTACAAACCTTGCCAGCAGAAATAGGGCAATTACGCAATTTAGATATGCTACATTTAGAATATAACCAGTTGTATGCTTTGCCTGCGGAAATTGGACAGTTAGATAATATTAGTTATATAGGTGTAGAAAATAACTATTTGGAAACCTTGCCACCTGAAATTGGACAACTTAATGATGCTACCAATATTGATTTGGAAGATAACCCTTTACAAACCCCACCGCCTGAGATTGTAGAGCAAGGCATTTCAGCCATTCGTACTTATTTTACAGAGCATACGATTGAGCCTACTACCCCCATTGTATTGCCACATGTTGAGACCTTAGAACAGCTTGCTGAGTTGATCGGACAACCTTTAACTCAAGTGTCACTAAACCATGTCATGGGGCATCGTTATAGTTACGCGCTTGATGCAGACGATCAGGTGATTGGTTTGAATTTATCCCGAGCAGGCTTATCCAGCATTCCTGATTTTGTTTTTAATGCCCAGCAGTTACAAGTTTTATCCTTGGCGCAAAACCACATCACTGATTTACCTGCGTTGATAGGTCAATTGCAATACTTAACAGTGTTAGATTTAAGCGATAATCAAATTAAGCGACTGCCTGATGAAATTGGCCAGTTATTAAATATTCAGCGGCTAGACTTAAGTAAAAATGTGTTACGAGCATTGCCTCCAACATTTTGGCAATTAATTGCGCTTGAGGAATTATATTTAAGCTGGAATCAGTTTTCACGCATCAGTAGACAAATTGGCGCGTTACAAAATTTAGTGTATTTAAGCCTGTACGATAATCAGCTGGTCTATTTACCCAGAGAAATAGGCCAATTGCAACAGTTAACAGGTTTGTATTTAGGATCAAACCAATTGGAATCGTTGCCCTCAGAATTTAGACAATTACAAAATTTGAGGGTTTTATGGTTGCAAAATAATCAGTTGGAATATCTACCTCAACTTGTCGAACTACATCCATCAACTGAGCTGTGGATATGGGGCAATCCTTTGAAAATACCAACTTTAAATATTGCTGAGCAAGGGATTGAAGCCATTCGAGATTTTTTTGTGAACCGATAATGTCTTGTGAACGATTTAGCTAAATGATGGGATAGGCAAGCATTTTAACGTTGCTTATCCCTGTGTGTTTTAAAGAAAGGTAAAACCTTATATATGGTAAAAGCAAACACCTGACTGGGCACGTGTTCTAAATTGAGGTCTGACAAGTCTAAGTAGGTAACTTTCTGCTGTGCATCGGTTGTGACACGTAGCCTAAAGTCAGACCTATTTCCTGCTATAACTGTTGAATAATCTCTAAATCACTGACTTCTTCTGGTTCATGCGTTTCCTCTAATGATTCACTAAAGTAATGACGAATTGCTTCAGTACCTTGCCGTATAATTTCTAAAGGCGGTGTAACGAGAGGGTTATTGCTTAAATCGAATTCTGTTAAGCTTTGTAAATTGCCAAATTCAGGCGGTAGGGCAGTTAACTGGTTATCCCGTAAAAATAGCGTAACTAAACTCTGTAAATTGCCAAACTCAGGCGGTAAGGCAGTTATTTGGTTTTCTAACAACTTTAATGAGACTAAGTTTTGCAGCTGTCCGATTTCAGGCGGTAAACTTTGTAGTTGATTATCAGCCACAGACAAAGACTCTAAGTTTTGTAACTGCGTTATTCCAAGTGGAAAGCTATTAAGCTGGTTCGTGCCTACATCAAGCTGTGTTAAGCTTTGTAACTGACTGATTTCAGATGGTAGGCTTTGTAATTGGTTGTTATATAAATATAACCCAGCTAAACTTTGCAGCTGTCCAATCTCAGGTGGTAAAGCTGTCAATTGGTTTCCTTCCAGATTTAAGGAAATTAAGTTTTGTAACTGACCGATTTCGACTGGTAACGTGGTTAATTGGTTGTTATCTAAAGATAATATTCTTAAATTTTGCAACTGACCAATTTCTGAGGGTAAAGCAGTTAATTGGCTGCGTGCTACATCTAATATTTCCAAGTTTTGCAACTGACCGATTTCAGCAGGAAGTTGTTTTAACTGATTGTCCCCAACTTTTGAAAAGAAGAATAAATTCCCTAAATAAAGTGCCGTTAAATACTGCAACTGTCCAATTTCAGGAGGTAAGATTGCCAGTTGATTTGCTCTTAAATCTAACACGGTAAGATTTCTTAATTGTCCAATCTCGGAAGGCAAGCTTGCAATTTGATTATTGTATAAATACAGAGTGGTTAAATACTGTAATTGAGTCAATAGTTCTATCGGAATACTTTGTAATTGATTCTGCCCTAGCCCTAGTATGGCTAAGCTTTGTAACTGTCCTAATTCAAGAGGCAAAGAGGTTAATTGATTCTCATATACATTTAATTCTGTAAGATTACTCAATTGACCAATTTCAGGCGGCAGTATTGCAAGGTTATTTCTATCTAAATTAAGAGATTGCAAATTCTGCAAAGAGAAAACTTGTTTTGGTATCTGATTTAAGTCAAGCCGAGACAAATCAAGTTTAACAACCTGCTGTGCATCAGTCGTAACACGAGAATCTAAAGTCAGACCTATTTCCTGCTCTAACTGTTGAATGATCTCTAAATCACTGACCTGCCCTTCTGCTAAAGCATCAAAATAGTCACGAATCGCATCAATACCTTGTCCAGCAATCTCAAGATTTGGCGTTTCTAATGGGTTATTCAACACCCAAATATATGTGCTCGGCTGAAGATTTGCCATTTCTTTGGGTAGTGCTTTGAGCTGATTGTTTTGTAACCAAAAAATACTTAAATTCTGTAAATCACCAATTGTTTGAGGAAGGGTAAGCAATTGGTTATTCGCCACATACAAGCCTTTTAATGCGTCTAACTGTCCAATTGTAGTGGGCAAATAGGTCAGTTGATTTTGATATAAGTTGAGAAATGCTAAATTTTGTAATTGCCCAATTTGACTAGGTAATGTTTCGAGTTGATTTTTACTGAGATACAACGCTTGTAACGCAGTTAACGCGCCTATTTCTGAGGGCAAATGACGTAACTGGTTTTGACTTAACATAAGTTGACGCAATACGGTTAAATTTCCGATGGTGTTAGGCAATGTAGAGAGGTTGTTTTGGCTTAAGTCTAATTGTTGTAAGTATATTAATTGTCCAATGTTAGATGGTAATAGTGAAATTGCATTGTCGGATAATGACAAGTGGGTCAAATACGGTAAGGAAAAAATCACCTCTGGCATAATAGATAAGCCTGAGCGCGATAAATTTAACCCAATAATATGATTATTTGCATCCAGAGCATAAGTATTTCGATTTCCCATGACTTTATCAATACTGGTTTGAGTCAAAGGCTGATGGGTGATTTGCTCTAATTGCTGGATAATTTCAAAATTAGGTGCGGTCTGTTGTAACGATGAATCCCATACCAATTGAGACTCATTGTCTTCATTAATATGTAGTATATTAACCAGAGGTTGTGATGCACCTGAAAGGGAAGTATTTCCAAACCATGTACCAATTTGAATTGTGCTGGCATTCGCATAACTATCAAAGATAATGAAACTCTCCGTCAAATCAGCATCAGCCCAACCAATAGTGGTTAGAAGTTCAATACGATGACCAATGACCTCTAAACCTGCTTGAATCGTTGAGCCATCAGCACTTGTTACGTTGGCAATATAATCTCCTGCTTCCAATTCAGGTGTCACGTATGCTTGACCTGATTTCATCAATGTTGTTTCATAAAGCGCAATTTGCTCGCCATCCACAATGCGATATAACGCAGCTAACACACTCTGAGTTTCGTCGGTGTAGTTATAAGGAATAAGGGTAATAATTTGTGGCTCTGATAATGAGAAGCTGGTCTGCTGCGTGGTAGATTGTTCTACATGAGCAATGGAACTGGTCGCGAAATGGCTGAAACTTTGCGAATCTGCACTTAAACTTAATCCTAAAACACCTGACTTACCATCATATGGTAAAAAGGCATTAATTTGATAAGTACCTGCTCCCCCTATTTTTAATGTATAACTACAACTATTTTCGGTACAGGTTTCGGCAGGCAATGCACTGCTAAAGCACACATACAGCAGCAGGCTGTACATATACCAAGGTCTATAAATTGTCATAATGCTTTTCCAAAAAGATTAAATGGTTGCATTAAGGTATAGACTAGAATTCAATAATTGCAAGGTTTATGCTGCCCAAACAAGGCTATTGATTTTATAAATTGATTAATCTTGTTCTAAATCATTCTGTTTAATCAAATAATGAAAAAAGGGGCAACATTGCGCTACCCCGAATGAAAGCTATTTATTGAGTGGCCAGATAATTCTGAATGACTTGATTACCCCATAAAATGTTTAATGGAGGTGGCACAACCCAATGATTACCCCATAGAGAAAGTGCGCTGAGCTTTTGTAATTGTTTCAACTCTGGTGGGAGTACCGTCAATTGGTTATTCCATAAGTTGAGCTTTGATAAGTTTGACATTTGCCCAATTTCAGCTGGTAAGGCGGTTAATTCATTATGCTCTAAAATAAGTATCTCCAACTGATTTAACTGCCCAATTTCAGCTGGTAAAAACGTCAATTGGTTATTACCTAAATTTAAATATTCTAAATTTTGTAGTTGCCCAAACCCTGCAGGCAAGGCCAGTAATTGATTTTGCTCTATCGTAAATCGTGTTAGGTTGTGTAGCTGGCTCATTTCAGCTGGTAACGCTTGTAACGAATTGCGGAATAAATCAAGAGAAGTTAAGCGATGTAGCTGGCCAATTTCTGCTGGTAAGGTTTGTAACTGACCAGCTGCCAGATGTAATACTGTTAAATTACGCAACTGCCCGATTTCAGCTGGTAATGTTGTAAATCGATTACGCCCTGCATCTAATTTGTTTAAATTTTGCAGTTGGCCAATTTCTGGTGGTAAAGCTTGTAACCAGTTGCGATGCATATAGAGATCAGTTAAATTTTGTAATTGTCCAATTTCCGATGGCAAAGTATGTAACTGATTACTATATAAATTCAAAGCTACCAAGTTATGTAATTGCCCAATTTCTGGTGGCAATGTTTGTAATAGATTACTATTTAAATTGAGTTTGATTAAATTGTGTAATTGCCCAATTTCTGCTGGTAAGGTTTGTAAGCGATTAGTAGATAAGTAAAGATAGGTTAAATTACGCAATTGCCCAATTTCAGGTGGTAAAGTATGCAATTGATTATGTATTGCCTTTAACTCCATTAAACTTTGTAACTGACCAATTTCTGCTGGCAAAGTTTGTAAGGGGTTTCCTCCTATATTTAATTTAATTAAGTGGTGTAACTGCCCGATTTCAGGTGGCAAGACTTGCAGATCATTACGCTCCAGATTTAACTCAATTAATTGGCTCAATTGTTCGATTTCTGCTGGCAATACAGCAATATGGTTAGCATATAAATTCAGCTTTTTCAAATGCTTTAAGGCAAAAATCTGTTGTGGTATGTGTGATAAACCTCTGTGTGATAAGTCTAATTCTATAATATTATGCTGAGCATCAGTTACGATACGCTGCGTTAAACTATTTCCCAGTTCTTGTTTTAACTGTTGAAAAAGGACATTATTGGATAGTTGTTGCTCAAGTGAACGCCAAACTACTTTAGAAGGCGCATAATCCCTGAGTTGTTTTACTACCATAATAGGCTGTGATGCACCTGAAGGATAATGATCGCCAAATAACACACTGAACTGAATTGTATTGATACTAGAATAAGCATCAACCACGACAAATGTTTCTGCTGCGTGTTTCATCGTATTTGGGGTTGCATACGTATCCGAAAATAAAAAGCTGTTTGCTCGATGTTGAGTTGTATTTGCGTAAGCATAACTATCAAACAATAAGAAATTATCTTTAGCACTGGGGTCACTCCATCCTCCCGCTGACTGAAACTCAACAGACAACGTTCTTTTGAAATCTATACCAACTAACGCATCTACATTATCAGTATTATTGACTTCAATTAGATAATCTCCTGTGTCTAAAGCAGGTGTTGTATATTCCTGACCTGCATCCATGGGCGAAAATTCATAGATAGCCACTTGCTCACCTTCAACAATACGATATAACGACACTAAAACAGTTTGAGATTGAAAGTGATGAGGTATAAATTCAACAATAGTTTGTGGCTCTAAAACGGTGAAGCTTGCCCAATGATCTGAATGAGACAAATTAG
Organism: Candidatus Albibeggiatoa sp. nov. NOAA; assembly: GCA_025800385.1. Lineage (GTDB taxonomy): Bacteria > Pseudomonadota > Gammaproteobacteria > Beggiatoales > Beggiatoaceae > Albibeggiatoa. Next base: position 21,786 of record JAOXRS010000073.1, on the reverse strand, counting down.
CAATAGAGTTAGAGGTGAACACTCTTGAAGCGTATGGAGCAGTGCTAACATTGATGCTTAATCTACCTGCTGTTCCACCATAAGGGATGGCGGCACTCACGGTGTAAGTACCAGGCTGATCTACTCTTAAAGCGTAATCACATTGGTTTGAAGTACATTGATTTGCTTGTAGTAATACACTATTAAAGCACAAATACAGTAAAACACTGCACATGTACCAAGGTCTATAAATTGTCATAATGCTTCTGCTTACAAAATTAAAAAGGTTGCACTAAGGTATAGACCAATAATTAATAATTGCAAGGTTTATGAGGTGTTTATTATTAATGAGTACAATATAGTTAAAAATTGCCTTGTATCAAAGAGTCTATAATTCTTAATATGATAATGAGTTAACAAGTTTGCCACCTGAAATTGGGCTGTTACAAAACTTAACTGAATTACACCTAGTAGAACATAACCTATTAGTTACACCACCATTAGAGATTGTTGAGCAAGGTATTCCAGCAATTCGAGAATATTTTGCTAATCAATAATATATTTCAAATAGGATTAAACAGGTAATGAGATAGGTAGGATGTTATGTTTAATCTTTTAATCTATTTTTATTTTATCCAATTTTCCGCAAACCTTGAAATTACCTATTTTTGGTCTATACCTTAATGCAACCCTTTTAATTTTTTTGGAAACCGCATTATGACAATTCGTAGACCTTGGTACATTTACAGTGTATTGCTGTATTTGTGCTGTAACCCCTTATTGCTTCAAGCCGATGATTGCACAACAAATCAATGTAGCTACAGTATTCAGTTTGATACGGCAGGTTATTATGTTGCCAATGTCTCATTACCTGCCTCTGGTCAAGCAGGGATGTGGGGATTGGCAATGTCAATAAGCTCCAGTAATAGCGAATCAGTAAGTTTAGATAACTTAAGCACAGGCTCTAGCACCAATATAAAAAATAACTTACCCAGTTGGATCGCGTTTTATCTCGCTGAGCCACAAAGCATTAATTTAACAGCCTACAATTATTTATATCCTGAACAAGCTATCTCAGCCTCTTTTTTACAAAATGCAGATAGTGGTCGCACAGCCTTTCTTGAGCCAACAGAAATTAATCCACAACAAATTTTCACTATGCCACAAGTGGATGCAGGTTTTTATGTCATCGAAAATACTAGCAACAATGAGCAAGATATTTATACAGGCCTAGCGATTCAAGGTGAAAAAATGTCGAATATCATTAGTGGAGGCTGGGTTGAGCCAACGAATATACCTGAAGGTTTTATTTCGTTTTATATTTCCGCCCCAAGCACGGTACAGTTTAGCCTTGCATTTAGTGATAGTTATGCCAATTTAGGTGCAAGTCAGCCACAACTTGATATTGAAGCGATTGATGCAGCATCTGGAGAACGCAAGTCGCTATGGCATATGTATAACGGATTTGCTGATCCTGTGGGCTTATCTGATGTAGAGATTTTGCAACAAATTAAGCAAGAATATGCGATAGGTGAGAAAAATACACAGCTTGTTAATCAAATAACAATGGAAGAGTTAGAAAATGCAACCTATTCTGTCTCAAGATGGTTTGACCCATCAGGTTATGTTTTAGATGATAATGGTAATATCATTGGTTTAAGCTTAAGTCTGCAAACTGCAGAATTTCCACCACTTTTATTGTCTTTGAAAAACCTCACGTGGTTAAATTTATTTACAACTAATATCCCATCGATACCACCTGAAATTGCTCAACTTACGAATTTACAACACTTACATATCAAAGGCTCGGGTTTAACAACATTACCTGCTGAAATTGGACAATTGACAAACTTAACCCATTTAGAGCTGACAGGTAACCGTATTACAAGCTTGCCTGCTGAGATTGGATTATTGACGAATTTGGTCGAACTCAATATATCATTTAACAATTTAACCACACTACCACCTGAAATTGCACAACTGCAAAGCCTTGAAAGTATTAACTTAAGAGGGAGTCAAAACTTTTCAGCAGATTTAATTGCATCACTTACAGCACTGCCTAAATTATCAACACTTGATCTGCAAACCACCAATTTAAATGCTGTACCCTCTGAAGTGGGACAACTACGTCATTTGACAACATTACTGTTACGTTACAATAACTTAACAACCTTACCAGTCGAAATTAGCCAATTGACAAACTTAACTGAATTAAATGTACAGAATAATCAACTAACAACTTTGCCTGCAGAAATTGGGCAATTAACTAACTTGGTTACATTAAATTTGTCAGAGAATCAATTGACAGCATTGCCTGCAGAAATTGGGCAATTGGCAAGCTTAGCAACATTAGATTTATCAGAGAATCAATTGACAGTCTTACCTGTAGAAATTGGGCAATTAACTAACTTGACTACATTAGATTTATCAGAGAATCAACTGACGGCTTTACCAGCAGAAATTGGGCAATTAACTAACTTGGTTACATTAGATTTATCAGAGAATCAATTAACCGTCATACCGAATGAAATTGGAAACTTGCAAAATATTACGAGTTTAGGCTTAGCTACAAACCCACTACAAGCATTACCTACTACAATTGGTCAATTGAAAAAGTTACCGATTCTTTATTTGGTCAATACCCAGTTGACAACATTGCCTGTAGAAATTGGTCAATTAAGCGCGCTGACGGATTTAAATGTATCCAACAGTCCTAACTTTAACGCAGTACCTGCTGAAATTGGGCAACTTCAAAACTTAGAAACCTTAACATTGGAAAGCCATCCCCAGTTAACAAGTGTGCCACCTGAAATGGGTCAGTTGCAAAACTTAACAAGGTTATTACTAAGTAATAATGCTCTGACTAGCTTGCCTGCTGGTATTGAACAATTACAAAAACTGGCCGATATATATTTATGGAACAACCAGTTAACTGAATTGCCACCAGAGATTTTTCAGATACAGACATTAACGAACTTACACCTGTCCAATAATCAATTAACTACATTGCCTGTTGAAATTACAAACCTGTCAGATGATGTGAACATTTTTATTAAGCCTAATCCTTTACCGAATGACGCATTAACTGCCAATATGAATATTTTTATTGACGGCAATCCATTAGTTAACCCGCCATTGGAAATTGCTGGCCAAGGCATTCCAGCGATTCGGGAGTATTTTGCTAACCAGTAGTCGTTTTTGAACAGGATTAAATAGATGATTGAGATAGACAAGATATTTTGCTTATCTTTAAATCTGTGTAATCTTGTTCAGACTCACACAAACCTTACAATTACCTATTCCTGATCTATACCTTAATGCAATCCTTTTTAATTCGTTTTTAGGAAACCGCATTACGACAATTCATAGACCTTGGTACATTTACAGTGTCTTGGATCTTAGTTTGCAGCGGATGCTCTCCAAATAGATGTCCGTTCACCAGAAGCTTGCTCGATATATTGCACTTCAAGTTGTGGTTGACTCGCGCCTAAAGTGGCATATTTATCAGCAAATAGCAGATTAAACTGTGCAAAACTTGGAGCGGAAACATAAAAAGACACAAAGCCTTCTGTTATGTTGGTAGGTTCAACCCAGCCACCATTGAGAATATTTGACATATTCCTACCTTGTATTGCGAGGCCTGCATAAATATCTTGTTCGTTCGTGCTATTGATTTCAATTACATAAAAGCCCGAAAATATTTTAGGCAATGTAAAGGCTTGCTGTGGGTTGATGGTTGTTGGGGCAGCAAAGGTCGTACGCCCATTATTCTTACTTTGCAACAACGAAATTGAAACGGGTTGATCTGGATATAAATAATTATAAGGAGTCAGATTGATGATTTGTTGTTCAGCAAGATAAAACGCAATCCAACTTGGTAACACGTTATTTACATTTGTGCTTGAGCCTGTACTGACACCACTAAGGTTTGCGGATTTTATACCATCGGAGCTAAGTACAATGGCCATCCCCCACATCCCAGCTTGTCCAAATTCAGGTAATGAAATATTAGCAACATAATAACCCGCCTTGTCAAAGTAAATACTGTAATCACATTGATTTGATGTACAACTATCAGCTTGAGGCGTTAGTGATGTAAAGTACTGGCGAATGCTGGGAATGCCTTGTGTTGCAATATGGGCAGGAGGCGATACCAATGGTGCATCTGACGATATACTTACGTAACATGAGTCGTTTAACTGGACAATTTCAGGCGGTAAACTCTGCAATGGGTTATTCCATAAATAGAGTTGTTTTAAATTTTGCAATTGACCAATTTCTGAAGGTAGGCCTTGTAATTGATTACCGCTTAAATCCAAATTGGTTACATTTTGTAATTGTCCTATTTCAGCAGGAAGGTTTTGTAACTGATTGGTATTTAAATCTAGGCGAGTGAGATTTTGTAGTTGTCCGATTTCCGCTGGCAAGCTTTGCAACTGATTATTATTTAAATCTAAGCGAATTAAATTTTGTAATTGCCCGATTTCAGGTGGTAAATTTTGTAATTGATTGATCGTTAAATCTAAGCGAGTGAGATTTTGTAATTGCCCGATTTCAGAAGGTAAACTTTGTAACAGATTATTTTTTAATTTAAGTCGAGTGAGATTTTGTAGTTGTCCGATTTCTGCTGGCAAGCTTTGTAATTGGGTAAAACTGATATCCAAATTGGTTAGATTATATAGTAGCCCAATTTCTGCTAGCAAACTTTGTAATGGATTATAATTCAGATTCAAACTGGTTAGATTATGCAATTGTCCAATTTCTGCAGGCAAATTTTGTAATTGATTAAAGACCAAGCTTAGGCTGGTTAAATTTTGTAACTGTCCAATTTCAGGGGGCAGGCTTTGTAGTTGACTACCGTTTAAGTTCAGATTGTCTAAACTTTGTAACTGTCCAATTTCAGGGGGCAGGCTTTGTAGTTGATTACCGCCTAAGTTTAATTCAGTTAAATTCGTTAGATTGAACACGGTTGAAGGCAAGCTCTGTAATAACAGACTAGATAAGTCCAATTTAACGAGGTTGGTGAGCGCACCTATTTCTGGAGGTAGATTTTGTAGTGTGTAGTTTGATTCTAATATAAGTGTTTCTAAGTTTTGTAATTGACCTATTTCTGCTGGTAAATCAGTTAGTTTATTATAGCTTAAGTTCAGCGTGGTTAGATTTTTTAATAGGCCAATTTCTGCTGGTATATTTGACAGTTTGTTATGGTTAATAACCAATTCTGTTAAATTTTCCAATTGCTTTATTTTAGGTGAAATCGTTGTTGCTTGAACGTCCTCAGCGGCAGAGCCTGCCCCATTTATTTGCAACTTTTGTAATTGGGTTAAAGAAAATACAAGCTCAGGTATGTCTGCTAAACTCACCACGCCAGAAAGGTTAAGCCCAGTTACTTGATGTTGTGCATCTAAGGTATAGCTGTTTTTATCCAGTAAATTTATATCATCAAACTGCTTTAATTTTATGCCAGACTGTTGTTCCAGTTGTTGAATGATGTCAACATCGGGCGAAATAGGTTCAAGAATACGGTCTTGCCATATGACTTGAGGAGATGATGGTGAACCAGAAATCTGAAACTCTAGCCACATCAATGGTTTTGATGCCCCTACATTATAATTATCCCCAAAACGTACACTAAGTTGTATGGTACTGGGTTCGTTAATAGCAGTTTGAATTGAGTATGTACCATCTGGTTCTAGCCAGCCTTCTGTTTGGGTTTTTGATACAACATCCCCTTGAATATATATTGTTTGTTCTACGGTTTGTTCACTTGTTAATTCAGCCATATACTCCCCAGCTTGTAAAACAGGTGTGATGATTTGTGCATCAATGTTAGCTGAAAAGCTACTTGTTATTTCTAAAGAGGATGTATTTTCTGGAAGTGCTGTAAAGGTAACGTGTTCATAAATAAGAATTTGCTCATCTTGTTGAATTTGATAAAGCGATAATTGTCTTGGGGTATCATCTGTTGTTTCAGTGAGATTGATCTTAATGATTTCAGGCTCTAATACAGAAAAACGGATGCGATGTGGTGCATTATTTGATGGATTAGATGTTGAGTGATTGAGTATGCGGTACGTGGTTTTCCTTGAAGTATCTGAGTCAGGTATCTTGGAAAATGTTGCGCCGACAATACCTGCTTTACCGTTAGCAGGTAACGTCATTTTTAAAGTAATAAATGCACCATACCGACCATAAATTTCTTTGTCTATGTGTATGCTATAGTCACATTGATTTTGAGTGCACTCATTAGCGTGAAGTAATAAGGGACTAAAACACAAATACAGCAATAAGCCGTAAATGTACCTAGGGTGTTTTGTTGTCATGATTTTTTCCTTAGGAACAATAGGATGGCGTATCAACGCATTATCGCAATATTTAGCATGGCTATCTGTGACTTAGATCACAGAGTAAAAAATTTCAGGTTTGGGAACAAGGTGATACAGGTTTAAGGACAAATAAGATTAAAGCATCATCATGCCTATCTCATTATCCATTAAATCCTGTTCAACAATTATAATGCTTCATCACCCCACACTACACTCTCATCCCATTCTCTAGCTTGTTGGAATTTGGCTTTGGCTTGTTCGGTTTTGTCTTCTCTAAGGAGTTTACGGGCTTCTTCAGCCAGTTCGATTGCGCCTAGGGTATCTTTAGGAAAATCTGGACAAGTTTTCTCATGCGGACGGTTGCCCATGTATTTTTGCCATTCTTGATGACTGAAGTTGCGGTTGGCGATAGTACACGCTTTTTTCACCCATGATTCTAGGTCTACATTCCATAATTGAACCGTGTTATAACTGCTCGACGCAATAGATTTACCGTCTGGCATAAAGCTGACATCAGTCACATAACTCAAATTTCCCCTAAAAGGCTGGCCTAAGGCTTGTCTTGTTTCCACGTCCCATAGTCTTATCATACTGTCATCACCTGCTGACACGAGCGTGTTGCCATCTGGACTGAAAGCCACACTAAGAACTGCACTAAAATGCCCTTTTAGCGGCTGCCCCTCAGACTGCCCTGTTGCCACATCCCATAATCTGATTGTGCTATCACCACTGCTGGAAGCAAGCAATGCCCCATCTGGGCTAAATGCTATTTTATGAATCCCACGAAGATGTCCTTTGAAAGGTTGAGCTAGGCTTTGCCCTGTTGCTGCATCCCATAATTTGATAATCTTATCACCTCCCGCAGAGGCGAGGATTTTACCATCTGGACTAAACACAACACTAAAAACATAGGCGGCGTGTTCCATTAAAGGTAAGTCTAAGGCTTGTCCTGTTTCCACATCCCATAACTTAATGGTGTTATCACCTCCTCCAGATGCGAGGGTTTTACCATCTGGACTAAAAGTCATGCTAAGAATGAAATTAGTATGTTTCATTACGGGCAAGTCTAAAACCTGTCTAGTTGCTACATCCCATAACTTGATGGTGTTATCGCTGCCTCCAGACGCAAGGATTTTACCGTCTGGACTAAAAGCGACACTATTTACGCTATCAGTATGTCCAACTAAAGGTTGACCCAAAGCTTGTCCTGTTGTGGTATCCCACATGTGGATTGTGCCATCCATACTCCCAGATGCGAGGGTTTGACCATCTGAACTGATAGTGATGTTGCTTATAAAATCAGAGCTTTTGAAAGTTTGGCCGAGTAAGGTTGGTTGTGGCATCATGTCCCATAATCTAATCGTATTATCTGAGCTACCTGAAGCCAGTGCTTTCCCATCTGAATTAAAAACGACACTCGTGACATAATGAGAGTGTCCTCTTAAAGGTTGACCTAACGCTTGTCCCGTCTTCATATCCCACAGTATTACTGTCTTATCCCAACTGCCTGAAGCCAGCGTTTTTCCATCTGGACTAAAAGCAAGACCAGAAATCACACTAGTATGTTTGCTTAAGGGTTGGCCTAAAGCTTGTCCTGTTTCAACATTCCATAAGCTTACCGAGAGGTTTTCTCTACCACCGAAAGCCAGTGTTTTACCATCGGGTGTAAAAGCTGAATGTGTAATATAACGAGAACGCCCATTTAGAGATTGGTTCAAGGCTTGTCCCGTTGCCACATCCCAGTGCCTGATTGTGTTGTCCTTGCTTTCTGAGGTCAGTATTTTGCCATCTGCACTAAAAATGATATTAGTGACTGTATCGGAATGCCCTGTTAACGGTTGACCTAAAGGTTTTCTGGTTGCCACGTCCCATAATCTAATGGTTTTATCCCGACTTGCAGAAGCCAGCGTTTTTCCATCTGGGCTAAAAATGGTTTTATAAATCGTATGTGTATGTGCAGTTAACGGTTGACCTAAAGGTTTTCTTGTTTCTACATCCCATAATCTAACTGTGTTATCTACACTGCCTGAGGCTAATGTCTTTCCATCTGGACTAAAAGCCACACTAATCACTGAGCTGGAATGTCCTGTTAAGGGTTGACCTAAAGTTTGCCCCGTCGCCACATCCCATAACCTCACTGTATTATCCCAACTACCTGAGGCAAGAACTTGATTATTGGGACTAAAAGCCATGCTATAAATTTGATCCGTATGCCCGTATAAAAGCCGTTGATGCTGTTGTTGAGACTGTAATACCCTTAATAAATTACTACGCGTTGTTGCATTGTTTTTTTCTTTAAAAATTTGTACTGCCAACAATAGAGCGTGCTCATAATAACCATTCGTCGTATTGGGCAATTGAGCAGCTAGGGTTGATTGTGCTGCCAGTTTTTCAAGAAACAACATTTCAGCTTGTTTGGTTGCTTGTTGTTCTGATTTTTTAGCTTGCTCCAGTGCAATTTCTTTTGCCTGTTTTTGCTGCTCAATTTCGACGCGTTGGGAATCAGCATACAACCCAAACCCAGCCAACCCGATAACAAATATGACAGCTGTGATAAGTGCACCTATTGTTAAACGGTTGCGTCTGATTTGTTGTTGCTTTTGTATCGCTTCTTGCTGTGCTTGTAACTGAATACTTGCAGTAATAAACTCGACTTCTTCGTAATTTAACTTGTCACGATATTTTTCCAAATATTCTGTAGCTTGCAATAACTTGAATCCACGCAATAAATCATCATCTTGAGAACCTGCCCGTGTCCATACCAGCCTATCTTTTGCTAAATCATCTTTCCACCGCTTAAGATCACGATTGTCATTTGTCCATTGCCGTAACAACCCCCAATGCCGAATCAAAGCTTCATGCGTGACATCCACGACAGTGACTAAGGCTTTATCATCCCCGCGACTATCCCAGCTATCCACAACTACTAACCGTGCAGACACTAATTTATTCAAAACATTATCTACAATCTCTTCAGCATAACGCCCTGTTACCAATTCCTGTTTAAATACTTGTTTTCGCGTATCTTCTGTGCCTTCACCTAATTGGGTCAAGCCCAAAAATATCCACTGCGCCACTGTTTGTTCTTCTGCACTCAAATCTGCATAAGCCTTGTCTGCACTTTGTTGTAATGTGCCCTGCACCCGTCCTGCACGTATATAATCCTCTACCGTCAACCGATTGACCCGCCGATGTTCCCACAACACCCACAAACTGTATTCTAATAACGGCAAACTGGCAGCATCCACATCTTGCAACATCGCAGTGACCAATTCAGGCTCGACTTCCAAACCCACCGCCTGTGCAGGCTTTAAAATCGCATCCGATAATTCCGCTTCCGTCATGGGCGTAACTGTGATTCTATGTGCATCCAAATAGGTGTTTAAACCTGAATAATCTTGCTCAGCACATTTGCCTAAAAAATCTGCCCGTAAAGTCAAGATTACACACAATTTATCAACTGTAGCATTTGGCTCTGGCAGCACGCCCAAAATGCAAGCTAGAAACTGCTCTCGATCTTGTTCATCACAACGGGTAAATAACTCTTCAAATTGGTCAATCACCAACACCACACGCGGCGCATCTATCGTATCCAACAATTGCTGCAAACCCGCTGCACCTTTGGCCAAGAAATGCAGCACACTTTCCAATTCTTTTAAACGAGTCGCTGGTGGCAAATCGTCATCAACTAAAGCTTGTGCTAAGTTTTCTAATGGTTTACGTTCATTCTGTGCGGGGGTAAATGGCTTACACAAATGCCAGTCTCGACTTTCGCCTAAATGTTTGCCTAAGCGTAACTGATGCAACAAACCCGCTCGTATCACTGATGATTTGCCACTGCCCGATACACCCAACACGGCTAAAAAGTGACTGCTACGCACCGCATCAATTAACTGCTCGGTCAACGCTTCACGGCCATGAAAATACTTTGCATCGGCTTCATCAAAGAAACGTAAGCCTTTGTAAGGACATTCACCACTGAGTGGTTGCTTCTCAAGATCAGTTATAGTTTGGGTTAAAATAATCCGTCCAAAGTTGCGCACCAACGGTTTTTGTACACTGCTGGTTAATTTGGTTTGAATAAAGTCGGCTAAATCATAATTATCCACTGAGTGTTGAGCGGCCAAGCCCTGCAATAACACCTCGGTCAACACACCATGTTTGCTAGACACACTTTCATATGCTTCTTCATAATCCCGTGATGCCGCAATAAAACACCGTGCATAAGCCTCTTTATTGCCCAATGCCGTCTCGTCAAAGTTCAATAATTCACCACTGAAACAACAATCTAGCCATACAATTTGTTGTTTAATTGGACTGTTTTGTAATACTTTTTTCAGCCATTCTAAAGATAAGCCATACAGGTGTTTATTTGGATCACTGTCACTGGTCGCCAAATATCCATCAGCCACACCTGCCATGACTCGACGCAAGCCATGTCCCGCAAAAAACAACAAAGCCGTATCAGGCAAGTTATCCGTAGTTTCAGGCGCAAATAACTGACAGATTGCTTTTTCTAACTCTGCAAAGCTGAGCACCCCTTTTTCATCAATGCTTTGTGCCGCCGATAAAGGTAAACGCTTGACCCGAAAGCCACCTTGAGTTTCTAACAAATGTGCAACGGCCTCTGCATCATTCACAGGCTTTTCTAACGGCTGTAACTCATTGTATAAATTGATTCCTATCACGAGGGCATCGCGGCTCATGAAATATCCTTTTTTGACTTTATCGGCATGTAGCAAGTAACGGGATAGACAGACTTTTATTTCACCCTATTCAACAATCATAAGTCTTCATCACCCCACACTACACTCTCATCCCATTCTCTAGCTTGTTGGAATTTGGCTTTAGCTTGTTCGATTTTGTCTTCTCTAAGGAGTTTACGGGCTTCTTCAGCCAGCTTGATTGCTCCTAGGGTATCTTTAGGAAAATCTGGACACGTTTTTTGATGTGGGCGATCACCCATGTATTTTTGCCATTCTTGATGACTGAAGTTGCGGTTGACGATAGCACAGGCTTTTTTTACCCAAGATGCAGAATCAATGTCCCATAATCTCACGGTTTTATCACCGCCCCCAGCCCCTGACGCAAGGGTTTTTCCATCTGGACTGAAGACGACACTATTAACTTGAATGGCATGTTCCAGTGGTTGACCCAAAACCTGACCTGTGGCTACATCCCATAATCTAATGGTGTCATCTTCACCGCCTGACGCAAGGGTTTTTCCATCTGGACTGAAAGCAAGGGTATAAACAGAGCTAGAATGTCCTGCTAGTGGTTGACCTAAAGCTTGTCTTGTTGCTACATTCCATAGTCTGACGTTATTATCGGAACTTCCTGATGCGAGTATTTTTCCATCTGGGCTAAATGTGAGGCTATAAATAGTATCTGAGTGTCCAATTAAAGGCTGGTCTAAAACCTGTCCTGTTGCTACATCCCATAATATGATAATACCGTTCTCATCTCCTGAAGCGAGTATTTTTTCATCTGGACTGAAGGCTGTGTATCTAATTTTACTAGTATGCCCAACTAAAGGTTGTCCTATCATCTGCTCAGTTGATAGATTCCATAAGCTAATCGTATTGTCTTCATTGACTGGTGCATATGTTTTTCTTTCTGAATCTGGAAAAGACATATTTTTGATTGCTCTAATACGCTCAACCGAAGGTGAGTCTAATGCTTCTCCCGTTGTAACATTCCATAAGCCAACGGTATTATCTCTATTTTCTGATGCGAGAAATTGCCCGTCGATACTAAAAGCCACTTCATAAACTCTGCCATCATATGTCGTTAATGGCTTATCTAAAACGTGTTTTGCTTTTATATTCCATAGGCTAATCATGTCACTGAAGCCACCTGAAATAAGGGTCTGACCATCTGGACTGAAAACAATACTCGAAATAACTCGAGAATGCCCTGCAGTAGATTGTCCTAATGGCTGGCCTAAGGCTTGCCCCTTTGCTACATCCCATAACCTCACCGTCTCATCCCAACTGCCTGAGGCAAGGATTTTTCCATCTGGACTGAAAGCAATACTAAGCACACCAGATGTATGCCCAGTTAAGGGTCTTCCTAAGGCTTGCCTTGTTTCTACATCCCACAATCTAACCGTATTATCTTCACCTGCTGAGGCAAGGGTTTTCCCATCTGGGCTGAAGGCAATAGTATAAATAACACTAGAATGACCAATGAAAGGATCGCCTATAGCTTGTCCTGTGGCTACATCCCATAATCTGATCGTTTTATCCCAACTCCCCGAGGCAAGGGTTTTCCCATCTGGACTAAATGCAACACTACTCATCCAAAAGAACCCTTTACTGAGAGGCCAATCTACAGCCATACCCATAGGTTGACCTAAAGCTTGACCTGTTGTGACATCCCATAGTCTAACTGCATTATCTTGTCCACCCGAAGCAAGGATTTTCCCATCTGGACTGAAAGCGACCGTACTGACTTGTCTACTATGCCCAGTTAAAGGCTGGCCTAAAGCTTGGCCTGTTGTGATATTCCACAGTCGAATTGTGTGATCATCGCTACCTGAGGCAAGGATTTTTCCATCTGGACTAAAAGCAAGACTAGATATGTTACTAGTGTGTCCAATCAAAAATTGATTTAGCATTTTCCCCGTAGCTATATCCCATAACCGAATTGTTTGATTTGCACCGCCTGAAGCAAGGATTTTCCCATCTGGACTGAGTGCCATGCCATTTGTTCCTTTTGTATGTCCATATAGGAACGTTTTGCGCTGTTTTTTTGACTGTAATACACTTAATAAATTGCTGCGGGTGGTTGCCGTATCTTTTTCTTTAAACGCTTGTACTGCCAGTAATAGTGCGTGTTCATAATAACCATTGCTGACACTGGGTAATTGAGCGGCCAAAATAGCCTGTGTCCCTAATTTTTCAAGAAACAGCGTATCGGCACGCTCTGTGGCTTCTTGTTTTGCCTCATTGGCAGTCATTGCGAAAAAGACCGAAACGACGGTTAAAATAACAGCGACGACCAATCCAACTAAAATAGCTTTTTGGCGGGCGGCTTTTGATGCAGCCAATTGTTGTTTTTGTGCTTGTTCGCGGCGTTGCGTTTCTTTGTAAGCCTGTTCGCTATTATTTAATAGTTGTCGTTCTTCTGCGGTCAAATCATCTGCTAACCAATGCTGAATGGTAGCTACCTGTTTTTCATTTAATAACGCTTCTGACACTTGCCACTCTGTGATACCGCGTTGTAAGGTTTCTAATGCCTGTTGCCGCGCCATTTCACGTTCATCAAACCAACTGCGTACTTTTTCAACCATAAATTCATGTGATAATGAGTAGTGCGGTTGGCGTAATTCAACCACTCGACGTTCGCGTAATTTATCTAAAAATTGAATCACTTCGACTTCGACCACATCAGGTAACGCACGGCGTAAATCTTCCAATGACACAAATTTACGAGTGCCCACGGTTTCAATCATCACTTTTAGCATTGAACGCACAACCGCTGTTTTTTCAGGATCATGGGTGATCTCTTCTACAGTTCGATCTAAATAGGTTTGCAAGATCGTTTCAACACCACCTAATTTTTCATAAAGTGTTTTATTGATAATTGCTGAGCCACTGGTTTGCAGTTTTTTATGTGCAGTTTCATATAGTTGGTTACAGACAATTTGCAAATGCGGTGGATTAATCCCTGTATGTTCCACTGAATGCGCCATCAGCCCTGATAATAAAACCTCATCAACAAATTCTTGGTCATACATGATTTTAAGGCTGAGATTTTCTAGCGGTTGCACAATGGCTTCTCGCGCTTCTTGCTGACTTAATGGCTGCAGGTTGACATGCGCTGACTCATTTAGAAACTGGGGGATAATATTTTCAATTTCTGACACCATTTGCCCAAAGAAATCTTGACGTAACACAAAAACAAAATTCATCTCTTGTACAGTTAAGTCGCTGTTTAAGCAGTCTTGTAATGCTTTGATAAATTCGTGGCGTAATTCAGAAGGCACATTAACGAGAAAACGCTCAAATTGGTCAAAAATCACGACTAATTTTTGGGTATCACGAAAAGCATGTAACAGTTGCAATAGCGTACAGTTTGTTAAAGTTTGTTCACGCTCGAGGTTGCTATGTTGGATGAGATAATCGCATAGTTGTTGTAAAGGGTGAGTATATTCCCGAAACGAAATATAGCTGTAGTCATTGTCTGCCAGTCTGGGGATTAAGCCTGCATTGACCAGCGAGCTTTTACCTGAACCCGATGCACCATTGATAATTAACGTTTTATAGCGTGGCACTTTGCTTGCCAACGCTTCAACCACAGCTGAACGGCCGTAAAAAATATCACGGTCGGCAATATCGTAAGAAGCGAGGAATTTATAGGGTGTGCTGGTGAGTTGTTTAACCGCTTGTTGGATAATATTTTGAATAACGGTTTTGTTACCCGCAATAATATCGCCGTCTGCGTGCAAGGATACATCACCGCTAGTCTCGCTAATATGAATGCCGTTTTGTTGATTAGATTCTGCTGAAGCTTGGTTAGACATAAATGAGCACGTCAATATGTTAGTGAAAGGTTAGTTTAAATCGATTAACAGGAAAAAACGAGATATATGCTAAAAATGGATAACTTTTGTTAGTATCTTATGCAAAGCCTCAATGTTAGGTTGTTGATTACAAAGCTTGCTACCAGAAATTAGACTGAAATTAAATAACTTCCAAACTTAACTAAGCTGGATTTAGAGTGGAACAAGGAATTATATGTATTGTTTAAAGTTGAGCAACCACATGTTCAAGGTTACTCAACTTTAAGTATTATGGTGCCCAAATACCATATGGCTCAATTTGAACCTTTAAGTTAGGCAAAGCCGCTAACTCAGGTGGTGCTTCTCTTATACCAGTCAACACTAAATCCAAATAAGTCAAATTATGCAACTGCAGCATTTCCGCCGTTGGCAATGATTTAAGAGAAAAATTAAAGAGGAGAAATAATCGATCCAAGCTTTCTAATTGCCCTATTTCGGCAGGTAATGAAGTGAGTTGATTAAAACTTAAATCTAACTTTGTTAAACTTTTCAACTGCCCAATTTCAGGCGGTAAGCTTTGTAATTGGTTATACTCTAAATCTAACTCCGTCAAGCTTTGCAGTTGTCCAATTGTAGGTGGTAAACTTTGTAATTGGTTAAAGTATAAATCTAACACAATTAGGCTTTTCAACTGCCCAATTTTAGGTGGCAAGCTTTGTAATTGGTTATACTCTAAATTTAACTCAAGTAAGCTTTGCAACTGGCCAATTTCAGCTGGTAAATTTTGTAATTGGTTTCTTCTTAAATTTAACTCCGTTAAGCTTTGCAACTGGCCAATTTCAGGCGGTAAGCTTGGTAATTGGTTACCTCCTAAATTTAGCTCAGTTAAGCTTTGTAACTGCCCAATTTCAGGTGGTAAATTTTGTAATTGGTTTCTTCTTAAATTTAACTCCGTTAAGCTTTGCAACTGGCCAATTTCAGGTGGCAGTGTAATTAGTACATTGTTTCTCATATCCAAATAGGTCAAATTATGTAACTGGCCAATTTCAGCTGGTATTGTAGTTAGATTGCTACCATAATAACTGTCATCATTAATAATCAATGTTTCTAACTGGCTTAACTGACCAATACTACTAGGCAAGGTATTTAAGCGTGAATTATCATAAAGCTCCAATTTTTTTAAACCTGTTAATTGCCCGATAGGCTCAAGGCCTTGTACTGTAAAATAGTCGTCTTTTATATATAAATATTCTAGGTTTTGCCACTGTCTAATATCTTCTGGAAATGAATGCATACCTGACTTATGCATAGTTAAAGCCTGCACATGTGTTAATGTTGATATGTTAGATGGCATTTTTTGCCCAAAATAACACCCAGATAAATTTAACTCAATCACCTGTTGTAACGCATTTAAAACATAGCCACACATATCACTTTCACGGTTGCCTGCTTCCATCTCTTGAAAAGATCGACCTGCTTCTTGGGATATTTGATAAAGCATATCCAACTCCGTAGGTGAAGATGCAAAGTGTTCAGCAACAGTTTGGAGACCAAAATGATCCAAAGGATAGAGTGTGGGGCTATCTAATTCATTATCTGCAATCCAAATCAAAGTTGATGGGTTTAGTCCCGCTAATGCGGTATTAGGCATTGTTTCAAATGAGTTATCTTGTAACCATAAGATGCGTAAATTCTGTAACTCCGATATATTTGCTGGCAAATGGGTGAGTTGATTTTGACTTAAATATAGGCCTTTTAAAGTAGATAAAGAACCAACTCCTTCATATAGTTCCGTTAATTTATTTTGAGATACATTCAATATTTCTAATTCTCTTAAATACCAAGAATTAATACCTTCTAAATCAAGCAATTGATTCTGGCTTAAATATAATTCTCGTAGTGCAGAAAATTTATTTATCTCATCAGGTATGTACTGAAATTGGTTACGACTTAAATCAAGTTTTGTGAGCTTGAGTAATGATTCTGTTTTATCAGGCAAATCAGTCAGTTGATTACCACTCAAGTTTAGTGTTTCTAGTGATTTTAATTGAGTAATCTGATGTGGAATGCTTGTTAACCAATTATCGCTAACATCTAATTGTATTAATTTAGCCCATAACTCAACCAAATCAGGTAATTGCTGGAGGTAGTTGTGTGCTAAAGACAAATGGGTTAATTTATCCAATCCAAATATCATTGTTGGTAGTTCAGATAGCTGCAAACGTGATAAATTCAAACCCACCACATTGTTATTTTCATCTAAGGCATAACTGTGTCTTGCCCCCATCACTTTAGCAAGCGTGGTTTGTGTTAAAGGCCGGCCAATGATTTTAGCTAATTGCTGAATCACATCAGTATCAAGTTGTGAAGGTGGGTATTGTTCAAAATAGTTACGAATCGCCCCCATACCCCTATTAATCACAATGCTTGGTGGCAATGACAAATCAGCTGAGACAGATAATGCAATATTGTCATTTAATTGGGTAATTTCTATCGGCAAACTTTGCAAAGGGTTAGATTTTAAGGAAAGAGCACGCAAATTAGTCAATTGACTCACTTCTGGTAGCAGTGCTTGTAGCTGGTTATTATTAAGGTGTAGCTCGGTTAAGTTTTCTAACTGGCCAATTTCTGATGGTAATGATTGTAACTGATTGTTATCAAGAATTAGTTTAGTCAAATTGGTTAACTGGCCAATTTCTGGTGGCAGTGTTTGTAAGTTATTAAAACCCAAATTCAGTTTAGTTAGGTTTTGTAGTTGTCCAATTTCTGATGGTAGAGTTTGTAAATCATTACCATAAAAATTCAGCTCGGTTAAGTTTGTTAATTGTCCAATTTCTGATGGCAGAATTTGTAAATCATTACCAGAAAAATTCAGCTCGGTTAAGTTTGTTAATTGTCCAATTTCTGATGGCAGAATTTGCAAATCATTACTAGAAAATTTTAGTTCGGTTAAATTTGTTAATTGTCCAATTTCTGATGGTAGAGTTTGTAAATCGTTAAAACCTAAATTTAGTTTAGTTAAGTTTTGTAGCTGACCAATTTCTGATGGTAATACTTGTAACTTATTAAGATAAAGGGTTAGTTCTGTCAAATTTATTAACTGACCAACTTCTGGTGGTAATGCTTGTAAGCCATTGTTATCAAGGATTAACTTAGTCAAATTGGTTAGCTGTCCAATTTCTGGTGGCAAGCTGGTTAAAAGTAGTTGAGATGCATTTAATACCTCTAAATTGTGTAATTGTCCAATTTCTGCAGGAAGTGTCTTCATTGCCCCACCGTAAAAAAAGCCTAATTGTAAATATAAACTTTTTAAATTTTGTAATTGACTTAGCTCTGGAGGTAGTGCTTCAAGCGTATGGTTATCATTTAAAAATAAATGCTCCAGACTATGTAGTTGGAATACTTCAAGTGGTACTGTTCTCAGGCTATTATATTCTAAAGATAGGGTTTTTAGATTTTCTAATTGACTCATTTCAGCGGGCACATTTTTTATAGCATTACTGGATAAAATCAGTGTATTTAACTGGGTTAATTGGCTGATTTCAGGTGGTAATGTTTCGATACCATATCGATTTAATTTTAGTTCGGTTAGATTGGAAAGCTTGCCAATGCCCGCTGGTAACGTTTTAACTGCACCGACATCATTACTACTTGAAGCTATCCCAGTTAGATGCAATTTTTGTAGATTGGTGAGAGCAAAAATCAATTCAGGTTTATCTGCTAAAACAGAGATACGATACATATTTAAACCTGTGACCTGCTTTTGTGCATTTAGCGTGTAAGTAAAGCGTTTTTCTCCTAACTCATCAACATGGATAAATTTGATATTGTAATACTGCTCAAGCTGTTGGATGATTTCTAAGTCAGGAGAATCAGGATATAGTGCTTGGCTTTGCCAGATGAGTTGCGGCACATCAGTATCAGTATCAGTTTCAACCCATACAATAGGTTTAGATGCGCCAAGGTTCTGAAAACTACTATCAAATAATACTGTGACTTGGAGAGAGGTAGGTTTATAAAGTCTAGTTGATATTGAAAACCGTGCATTAGACTTGGGTTCTATCCAGCCGCCAATTGTATTCATTAACATGTATGTATTTGTGATATGTAAACTTACATTTGATAACTGCCCATCTACACTTGTTATCTCAGCAAGATAATCACCTGTTTCTAAAAGTTGTTCATATCTATATTTATGTTCCATACTGATTAAAACAGGCTGTTCAAGCACGGGAATCCGCTCACCATTTTCAAAGCGATATAAAGAGAGAAAGTGTGGCTCTGTTGCATCTATTCCCTTTAGCAGAAATATAGACTTAAGTCTGAAATAGACTGTTTGTGGTTTAAATAGAGTGAAATTAACCCAAAATGGTACATTCTGCGATGGGTTTGATCGGGAGTAAGCGTTTATATTTAAATAGCTATTTTGGTTTGTAGCAATTGTGGTACTTGGGTCAGCGGAAACGGATAGGCCGAGTATGCCCGCTTTTCCACCATCAGGCAGCGCAGCATTAATGACCAAATGGCCATCACCCCAGTTGTCCTTTGAAATATCAACGTTATAGGTGCATTGATTTTGGGTACATTCATTAGCGTGAAGCAATAAGGGGCTAAAACACAAATACAGCAACAGGCCGTAAATGTGCCAAGGTCTATGAATTGTCATAATACGGGTTCCAAAAAAATTAAAAGGATTGCATTAAGGTATAGACCAGAATGGAATAATTGCAAGATTTGTGTGGATTTGAAAAAGATACAACGGATTTAACAGATAAGCAGAATTAAAGCATTGTATCCCACCATCTGTTTAGTCCTGCTCAAAAGCCAGTAGATTTATGCTTTGTTTTGCAGCATTTCCAACATCTGTGCTTGTTGCGTTGGCGTGAGATTGTCAAATTGTTGGGCTAATTGCTGGATATTATCACCTTGATTTAAATTATTATTTTCAGCATTTCCTGCAATGTTTAAGTTTCGATTGTGAATATGGTTGTGTACATGCATTTCTGGTATTTTTTCTGATCTCATTTGCTCTAGTTCTGCTTTTTCAAATACACCTTCGAGCAAACCTAATACCGAAACATCTTCAAAGCTTTCATCACATTCGGCGGTTTTGTGGCCTTGTTGTCTCCGAGCTTGTAGTTTTTTCACTTTATAAAAATGAGGATTATCCGAGGTTTTACATGATCCACAGTGACATGGAATCATTTCATCGACTTCGATATTTTTAAACCACGTTTGGTGAATCGCACGGATTTCATCGCAGATTTTGCTTAATAGATATTTTCGTTCATTGGGATTACCACGCACTGCAATATCAATCACGTTTAAACCGCTGCGGCTTTCTTGTTCAATGACTTGGGCTTGGCAATGATGATCGGCCAAAATCACGCCTTTTCGCCACACTAATTGTTGATGAATCAATTGGTGTAAGCGCACAATTAAGCGGGTCACAATCCCTTCTGGCATAAAACTGTATTGAAAACGGAAGTTTAAACTTTCTTGTAAATCCCATTCAGTATAGTTGGGGGCGGTTTCGGGCAGCAGTTGTGGGGCAATATAACCTTCTGTTTCAAGCGGATAACAGATTTCAAAGTTTTTCGCGCTCATCAGATTCAGCAAGTTTTGTTGTTCGGCACAGTCATATTGATCCCAAACTTCGTCTAGGTATTCGCTTG
The DNA here is from genome assembly GCA_025800385.1 of Candidatus Albibeggiatoa sp. nov. NOAA. Lineage (GTDB taxonomy): Bacteria > Pseudomonadota > Gammaproteobacteria > Beggiatoales > Beggiatoaceae > Albibeggiatoa. The sequence goes on along the minus strand of JAOXRS010000073.1, from coordinate 1,300 downwards.
TAAAATAACCATTTTGCTGTTTGACGGTTTCATCTTTTAGGATGCTATACACTGCATCGACTGCCCATTGTGGTTTTAAGATGATGAAGTTGCGCAGTTGTACATCGTTTTGAAAGTGCAGAATGCTACCGAGTTTATGCAAGTATCCACTTAAGGTGAGTTGGCTTTGTTTTTCGTGGATGCCGTGTTGTTGGCAAATGTCTTGGTATTGTTTAAAGCAAATATGGTTTTCATTTAGTTGTTGTAGTTGTTCACGAATCGGTTTCCATTTTTGTGGCAGTGGGTTGCCGACGTGGCGTAGTTTCGTTAGTTGTTGTTGGATGAGTTTGCGAAGCCATTTAAAGCGTTCATCATTTTTGGAAAGGTCAACGGTTTGTTGTTGAATGTCCAGTTCAGCATAATTTTTTTGATATGTTGGAAGGTCAAAGTCGCCGCCTGATTTATATTCTTTGTTATTGGGCATGACGATGACAGGGCTGTAATGTCCTTGTTCTTCGCTGAGTAAACGGATGATTTTAAACCAGTAAGGGAAGCGGGTATTTTGTTTGCGGTTGTCGGAGACAAGTACGTACAGTGCGCTGGGTGTAAGAAAAAATTGGTGGGTCATGTATTGGATTTCTTGGCCACCAAAGTCCCAGATGTTGGCTTTAAATGTAATGTCTGGATTGTCTTCAAGCGGAAATGACCAGCCTTCACGCACTACGATGCCGAGTGTGGAGTCAGAAGGTTGTGGTACTTCATAGTCTGGGTTAAACAGTTTTTCCATTAAAGTGGTTTTACCAGCGCCGCCTTCACCAACGATAATCATTTTTGCTTCATATAGTTGGGTGGTTTCTTCGCCTTGTTGTTCGATTTGTTTAAAATAATCCAGAATGGCTGCATTGCCTTGTTCGATGATTTCTTGTGGAGGTTCAGTAATGGGACAATCTGCGATGATTAAACCTGTGTTAGCAGACTGATTTGTTGTTACCTCTAAACCTTGTTCAATTAAAGGTAGTAAGCTTTTTAAACTTTGTACAGATTTATTATTGCATAAATCTAATGTTGTTAATTTGGTTAAAGCGGCCAAAGGCGAGACATCGCCCAATTGATTGTTATATAGATTTAAATAAGTTAAGGCAGTTAAAGCGGCCAAAGGCGAGACATCGCCCAATTGATTGTTATATAGATTTAAAGAAGTTAAGGCAGTTAAAGCGGCCAAAGGCGAGACATCGCTCAATTGATTGTCAAAGAGATTTAAATAAGTTAAGGCAGTTAAAGCGGCCAAAGGCGAGACATCTCTCAACTGATTGTGTCCAAG
>JAOXRS010000175.1 GCA_025800385.1 Candidatus Albibeggiatoa sp. nov. NOAA | reverse complement strand
TAAGATTTTAATCTGGAATTATTGTATTGATTGTTAAGGAAAAATTGTTATTGAGTGGTTTCAATACTGTTTAATTCTCGGTCTGGCGTATTTTGCTGATTTTTTGTGACAGCTGGTGTCGAATAGGTAGGTAGCTCAGGTAAAGCAAATAAACGTTGCACTTCTCCCCAGCGTTCTGTTTCTAAAGTGAGTTTAACCACGCGTGGTGGCACTAAATTTAAACGGCTATCTTGCGTTGCACCTTGAGGTGAAATTGTCCAAGAGGTTTGCCATTTATTTGCTTCGTCTAAAAATGCTAACTGCATCTGCTCAACACCATCCAATAATTTAACTTGATATGGTTTTGAATCTTGAGCACGATCTAATACTGACCAGTATTGATACCAAAGTTGTTTATTTTCAACAAAGTATTGTACATAACGCAATTGACTACGTTTTTGTTGTGTAGGGTTGCGCCAACCAGCATGAGTAAAAGCCAGCTGGTCGATTTTTCCAAGTAAGGCAGGTTGCAAATCACCAAACTCGTTGCGAATTGGGCGATTAACAAACTGTTGTACATCTCGGCTTATAAAATGAATCGCCATTTGTAGCTTTGCCAATTCATCTGCTTGCTGCGTAGTTTGTTCTCGTGCATTCAATACTGCATTTAAACCACTATATGCCATTGCCGCAAGTATGGAAAAAATCGCCAAAGCCACCAACAGCTCTAACAAAGTAAAGCCTGTCGATTTGGGAGATAACACTCCTCTACCCAAGAATTTAGGCTTGGAGTGTTTTAAAGAAGCATGAAACATTTAGCTTGCTAATTGTCGTAAATGTTGTTGTTGCTCCTTCAACTGCTGCAAGATGAGATTGATATGTACACGCAAAGTGTAAAACTCAGACATATAAGACAGTGGTATTGATGCTTGTTTTTGTGTTGCTAACTCACAGCGCAAACTGGTTAATTGAGCAATCTTACTTTCAATGACATCTATTTTTAGTGCCTCAATATCTTGAATTTCTTGGTCAATATCACGCAAGGTTTGATACCAACGATAGATTTTGAATCGAATACTCCAACGATAAATAGGGAATGCACCTTTAAGTAAAGGTAATAAAAGTGTCAACAATGGAATAATCATAATGCTGAGACGTTCCAATTGCACTGCCACACCCAATGGGAAGAAATTCTCTAACCAAGAAGGCCCATGTGCTAAGAAATGTTTTGCACTGTTGTGTAAAGGTAATTCCAAATACTCATCTGTTGGAAAGGTTTTTGAAGGCTCTAGCAATCCACCTTTTTCATGAATGGGCTTTAACACATGCAAAAACACCCGAATCAAGCCACTGTGCATATCTTTATGGGCAAGCAAACTGGCGGCGACTGAAATTAAAGTAGTATCTTTTTCAGGTAAATTCTTTTCTAAATCGATACTTCCCTGATTAATTTCAACATGATTCAGATGATGAAAACGTCTTGTGTAGGCTTTATAACGTTCGAAGTGCATCAGATCAATATTAGGAAAAGCCATCAGTTCGGCAATCCATTTTGATGTTGGCGCAGTCACAAAGAAAGCCACATCAACTTCTCCCGCTTTTAGCTTTTCAACGGCTTCCGCTGACGGGATATTGAGAAATGTAGAGTTTTCAGCAGTTACCCCATTATTTTTAAGGCGATGTACAGCAAGTGGTCTTGTTCCACTACCAAGCTCTCCAACAGCAATACGTTTTCCTTTAAAGTCAGATAAATAACGTGCTGAAACATTGGATTGATGGAATACCCAAAGTGGTTCGTAAAATAAACTTGCTACAGATACTAACCCCTCTTTATCAATTGTTTTTATGTTTTTAGCGACCCCACCTTGTACAAACGCAAAGTCAACTTCATTATTGGCTAATGCAGTAATTGCCTCAACAGAACCCGCCGTTGGTACAATTTCTAATTTAACGTTAAATTTTTCTGCAAGCTGCTGTTTGTATTGCAAAGCAAAATTATAATAAGCACCGCCTTCCCGTCCTGTTGCTATTTTAATTTCTGAGGGTGGTGGTGGAGGAACAAACTGGTAAGCCAGATAAAATATTAATCCCGCTAACCCGATGATTAATAAACTAAATCTAAGAGGTGAATTCTGCATAATTAATTCCATCCATTTTCAAGTTGCTAAAGCTAGCATTTTTTTCAGTGCAATACAAAATAATAATGATTTAATGTCGCAAAAACATGACCAACCTTTAAAGTATCAACCCAAGTTATTTATAGGCAAAAATAGGTTGTCTTATGAGTGTCGTAAATATTGAATATAAATAAAAGCTTAAAAGTCTTTGGATCAAAATGGAACAATATTGTATTATCCAAAACTATAGACAATGTAAATACTTGATACAACCAAAGTTATTAATTTCTTAGCTATAGAAGATATTGGGTTTAAGGCATATCATTTATGCAAAAAGCTATATCACACAGCAGACTTAAGTTATAGTAAGAAATAAAATATATTAGCCAAATAAAAAACATGTCCATCCCCGTTACCCAATTAAAAGGTGTTGGCGCACGAACCGCCGAACAACTCGCCCGCTTAGACATTTATACCGTCGATGATTTACTGTTTCACTTGCCGATGCGCTATGAAGATCGCACCCAAGTTGTGCCGATTCGGTTTTTACAAACAGGGCAATTAGGATTAATTGAAGGGCGGATTGAATCAGTTGAAGTCAAACAAGGCAAAAAGCGGATTTTAAGCTGTCGGCTGAGTGATGCAACAGGCATAGTCGCATTACGTTTTTTTCATTTTTATCCCAATCAAGTAAAAAAATTACAACAAAGACCTTTATTACGCTGTTTTGGTGAAGTCAAAGAAGGTTATCAATGCTTAGAAATGGTACACCCAACTTACGAATTAATTGAAGAAGTTCAAGAGTCTGAGTTATTAAAAGACCATCTCACACCAATCTATCCCAGCGTCAGCAATTTTAACCAAACCCAATGGCATTCGGTCATGAAACAGGCCTTATTGATTGAATTACCCGAATTGTTGCCAGAAAAATTATTATTACATTTAAAATTACCGAACTTAAATCAGGCATTGAAAATCGTACATCAGCCTTTGCCCAGCGAACGTTTAACTGAAATTGATCCATCGACTCATCCCGCGCGACGACGGATTGCATTTGAGGAATTGCTTGCCCAACATTTGAGTTTACGCGCCTTACATCAACACTCACAGCAACATACCGCGCCGATATTCGAGCCAGAAAATGATTTAGTACAACGTTTTATGCAGCAATTGTCATTTGACTTGACCAAAGCGCAACAAAAAGTCATCGATGAAATGACCACTAATTTACACCAAGCCAAACCGATGCAGCGTTTATTACAAGGTGATGTGGGGTCAGGTAAAACCGTAGTAGCAGCGTTGATTGCATTACAGGCGATTGCAGCAGGCTATCAAGTGGCAATCATGGCACCGACCGAATTATTGGCGGAACAACATAAAAATACCTTTGCAGAATGGTTTGAGCCGTTGGGCTTAAAAGTGACATGGTTGACAGGCAGCTTAACCCAGAAAAAACGTCGTAATGCTTTGGAAGATTTGATTTTAGGTATTACCCATATTGCGGTTGGAACACATGCGTTATTTCAAGATGATGTGAAATTCGACAAGTTGGGTTTGGTCATTATCGATGAACAACACCGTTTTGGTGTACATCAGCGTTTGGCGTTGCGTGATAAAGGCAAACAAGGTGATATGTATCCGCACCAGCTGATTATGACGGCCACACCAATTCCGCGTACCTTGGCCATGACCGCGTATGCAGATTTAGATGTGTCGGTGATTGATGAATTGCCTCCGGGGCGCACACCTGTACAAACTGCGGTTGTATCCGATGCGAAACGAGATCATGTGATTCAACGGGTTCATGCCTCTTGTAAACAGGGTAAGCAAGCATATTGGGTATGTCCGCTGATTGAAGAGTCGGAAAGTTTGCAATTGCAGGCTGCTGAAGATACTGCGCAACATTTGACTGAACGCTTATCAGACTTAAAAGTCGGTTTGGTGCATGGGCGTATGAGTTCTAAAGATAAAGAATTAGTCATGCAGCAATTCAAAAATGCTGAGTTGGATTTATTGGTTGCGACCACGGTGATTGAGGTGGGTGTGAATGTACCGAATGCTAGCGTCATGGTAATTGAAAATGCTGAGCGTTTAGGGTTGGCACAATTGCATCAATTACGGGGACGGGTTGGACGTGGCGCGGTAGAAAGTTATTGTTTGCTGTTGTACCAAGCTCCACTATCGAAAATCGCCCAAGAACGTTTAGGCACAATTCGGGACAGTACCGATGGTTTTTTCATTGCGCAAAAAGATTTAGAAATTCGCGGCCCTGGTGAAGTGTTAGGTACACGGCAAACGGGTGTTTTAAATTTGAAAGTGGCGGATTTGGAAAAAGACAAAGGGTTATTTGCAGAAATCCCACAAGCAGGGCAATGGATGTTAGAGCATTACCCTGAGCAATGTGAGCAGTTAATTCAGCGTTGGATTAAAAAAGGTTTTCGTTATGGGGTTGTGTGATAACGCTAAGATTTTTCATCAAGGCGTTTTTCCATATCTTCTACCCGTTGTTTGAGGTTGTTCATCAAATACATTTCTTGGGAGCGGTTTAATAATTCTTGCTTTTGCTGTGGTGTTAAATGTTGCAAGATATTTTCAAGATCAAAATTTTGTTCTTGCCCATTTAAATACATTTCCCCTTTGCCCGTTAACAGCCAAGTTATATTAACATTTGTTGCCTCGTATATTTTAATTAAGGTCTCAGCACTAACAATATCAGTCCTTTTTGAGTCCAGATAGTTCTTGAAAGTGCTCAATGATACATTTATTTTTCTTGTAAAAGCACTTTTATTTCCATTTGATGAATGATCTATAAGTATTTTTAACCGCTCTACGATACCTTCTTTCATTCTTTAACCTCTTTATTTTCTTTTCAACCCATTATTTTTAATAATTTTTATTTTTTAAGGTCTTTTTTGGGACTATTTTTTGTTGACTAAATCCCTATTTGGGACTATATTGGTATCTAGTAAAATTAAATATAGTTCTAAAAAGAACAACATTATATTATGAATCGCATAGCACTTGAATAAAATGAGTGAGGTTTGTGTGCGTGTGAAGATAATTCAGTAAGAAGTTTTACTCGGTAATGCCTGCCATGAATACGCTATCAACAAGGACAACCAACTCAAGCGTAATGGCGATTGGAAAAGAGCATGAGATGGATAGCCAGGTAAGGCAAAATATTAAATAGCACAAGTTGGCAGGCATTACCCAGTAAAATTTAAATGTGAAAGAAAAGAATACCTAATACCCACCCCCGCACATAAAGCTTTACAATTTCCCGAAACATTAGCAGAATTAGACCCATCGTTACGGTATATTGAATTTCCAATTGCATCATTTTTACACAACAAAAATCCTGTAAAAACAATGTAATATAAAAATTTAAACTGTTGCGTCTATCGTTGGTGCAATAACCCAGCACAGTCACTCATTTTTTGAAAAAAAGGGATTTAATAATGAAATGGTATCTCATATTTTGTATGAGTTTGCTGATGGCCGCTTGTCAAACCACTCCCATCATCTCATCTGGTAATAAACCTGCGACTCCTACAGTCACGAAACCTGAAATCACCCAGCCTGATGTCGTCGTTGAAGAAGTCAAGACGAAAACGATTGAAGAAATTCAGACCACCAAGGAAGTCATTGTTAATGAGCCTGAGCAAAGCTATTCAGAATCTTTATGGGGTAGACCGCCGCCAACAGTAGAGCCAGTAACCAAACCACAACCGCCTAAGCCAGAAATTCCTGACGTTGCTGTTGTTAAAGAGCCAGAACCTGATAGCAATGACAGCTCATGGTGGGATAAAACCAAAGGCTCAACCGCTGATTTATGGAATAAAACCAAAGAATCTGTCGGCGGATATGTAGGCTTAGAAACAGGCCCAGCTGCACCTGATAAAGAAGCCACTCAACAAGCAGGCCGCAACCCTTATTTTGGACAAATTTGGCAAGGTGTTACACCTCGTATTAACAAAGTGTTAGCCCTTGAAGAAAAACGCAAAACCTTACCAGAAACCAGTTGGCTTGGAGAATCTAAAAAAAGCACACAAAGTGAATTGGATGAATTATTAGATGAAGCGGTTGAAATCTTATCTCTATCCGAAAGTAACCAAATCAGAGAGAAAATTCGTGGTTTAGAACAAGATATTGAAACCTTAAAATCAAATATTGCTGATTATCGCCAAGCTCAAGTGGGCGCACCATTGGATTCCACATGGAAAACAACCGTTGATGGCTATGATAAAAAGATCAAAAGTGCAAAAGAACAAATTGCGTACAAAGAACAACAAATTACTAACTTGCAAACTGAATTCGGTAGAAGTTTAGAAAAAATCGGTATTCGCTTATCTCAAGAACAGTTAGATGTATTGTTCTCGAGTGTCGTGGGTGATGATATTATTCAAGCCAGTTTAGTATATGAAAACGTGAAGTTAGTAAATGAGCAATTGATGAAATTGACCATCAGCAGTGAGGAAGATTTCACCATCAGCAAACGTTATTACGGTATGCACGTTGTGTTGGTGAAGATTTTATACCACATGCAGGATAGCTTTATTCAAGACGTTGATAACAAATATGTACCGAAAATCGCTGAAATTGAAAAAGAAGTACAAACGATTAAGGCTTCCACACAAAGTTTATTACGTCGCGAACATGATCCAAAACGCCGTGAACATTTAACGGCAAACTTAGAAGCACAAGAGTTGACCTTGAAAACGGCTGATTTGTATGAAGAACATTTACTGAATCAACGGGAAAAAATGGTAGCTGCGCGTGAAAAAACTTTTGGTGACTTACAAGTAGCTGAAAATACTTATGCAACAGTAACTGTGAGCAGCGAATTGGTTGGCTTATTACGTACCAGCCAAAAAGCATTTGAAGTATTACAAAACATGCAAACCCCTGACTTGCTCATTTTTGAAAACTTACAAATGAAACAGGAATTTGCGGTATTAACTGATAAATTGAATCAGTAAAATTCTTTAAAGACTGGCAGTTATTTTGTAACGATAGTAATTGCCAGTTTTCTCAACAATCTGTTGATTTTAAATAAAAAATCTTACTTTAATTCCCTCTCTAATCGCATAATATTGAGCTTTTATAGGACTTTCCCCATGAAAATAAGAAATGGGTAAAGGTGCTTCTTGTTATTACCATCGTACATTTCGACAAATACTCTCTGGTAGTGACAAAAATTTTCTATATCTAAAGCTCCAGAAATAACATTTATTATCTTTTTCAACCAGTGAATGAGGGTTAAAGCATATGTTCTCACATCTAAGGGGACAAAATTGAAAAAGGCCTTTTAAGCATATATGAGTGTATGATGGCTTTTTATTTAGTTGCAGCAAAGCTTGTTTGTCAATAAATTGTTCTGCTTCATATCTTCCTCCATACATAGCCACATTGAAAGCAATAGATACAGAAAGAATCATGTTGATAATAAATGGAAATTTTTTAAGCAAAAACAAATACGGACTTTTGAATGAATTTATAAAATTCAAAAAGTAACGAAAGCCTATAAATGAAATGATAAAACTAAGCAAGGAACTTAAAAGTGAAATATATATGATATCGTAAAAATATATCACAATTAAAAAAGGTATGATAATAAAGTCTATGATATGAAACCCAATTATTAGAATAATGGGGATCAATATCGGTGATATGATAAGTAAAAAGATAACTGCAGCTTGTCTAGCATTCATACTCGTTCTCTTCTATCAAATATCAAACAAGATAACAAAACCTTACCATCTTTATACTTGTTTATATTCCACTATTAATTATATTTAATCAACAAAATAACAACATACCTTGGGAATAAAAAATTACCCTCACAGGTCTTATCTAACATGAACAATCAAGAACAGCGATTTGAAGCCCTTGTGCGTGCATTATCCGCAGACTTGTATCGTTATGCGTATTGGCTGTGCCATAATCGCAGCGTGGCGGAAGACCTTGTGCAGGAAACTTATATGCGGGCGTGGCGTTCATTTGCCCATTTGCAAAACGAGAAATCAGCCAAAGCATGGCTAATTACAATTTTGCGCCGTGAACATGCGCGTTTATATGAAAAGTATCGCCCAGAAATGGTTAATATTGAGGATACACATTTATTTGCCGAAGGGGCAACACCAGAGCAGCAAGCCGAACAAAGGATACTACAAAAAGCGATTGCTCAATTAGACTTAGAATTTCGAGAACCTTTGTTATTACAATTAATTGGAGGGTTTACAGCAAACGAAATAGCCGAACTGTTAGAGCTAAACCAAAATACTGTGCTCACACGACTATATCGAGCACGTAATAAATTAAAACAATTATTGGCATCATCCCCAAGCAAAAAATATGGATAGTTTTAACAAGATAATCAACAAGCTCAGTGTTTATAACGTTGTACACGCGTAACAATATCAAGTCGTTTCAATGCCCGCATAATATCTGCTAAATGTTTGCGATTATGTACGGCAAGACATAGGCGTAAAATACTAAATAAACCGTCTTTATTCTCGTTTGAAATGCTTTCAATATTAACGTGCATATCTGCTAATAAGGCACTAATTTGAGCAAGAACACCACGTTCATGTCTGACCTCTACCTGAATATCAACTAAGAATTCACCTTTAATATCTTTACTCCAAGTGACGAGTAAGAATTTTTCTGGTTGCGTATGGCGTGTGGTCGCGATGTTTTTACATTGACTGGTATGAACTGCAATCCCTTTACCCGCAGATGGATAACCAATTACCTCATCCCCCGGAATTGGGCGACAGCAACGTGCAAATGTGACAACCCGCCCTTCTTCACCTGTAATCATCAAAGGTTTAACTGTATGCTTGGGTTCTTTCGATAATGAATCTGTATCCGCTTCAGGGTCAAAATGACTAGCAACAACAATGGCCATCAAATTCCCAAGGCCGATTTCTTTTAATAAACATTCCCAAGTATCTGTTTTGAAATATTGTATGAGATGTTCACGTTGGGCAGATTCAACATTGTCAGCAAATAAGCCATATTTTAATAGCTGTTTACTTAATAGGCGTTTGCCTAAATCAATTGCTTTGTTTGCATTTTGATTTTTTAAATAATGCACAATATGATTACGTGCTTTAGCACTGATGACAAAATCTAACCAGTCAGGGCTTGGTCGCGCCCATTCGGCGGTAGAGACCTCAATTGTTTGTCCACTTTTTAGTGCTTTATATAATGGTGCGTATTGGCCATCAATCTTAATGGCAATACAGCGGTTGCCCACAGCACTGTGAATTGAATAGGCAAAGTCCAAACCTGTTGCACCTTTCGGTAATTGCTGAATTTGACCTTTCGGTGTGAAAACATAGACTTCTTCTGGTAATAAATCACTTTTGACATGGTTAATAAACTCGAGTGAGTCTTCCACGTTTTTCTGCATGTCAACCAGACTTTTAATCCATGCAGTCGCCCGCTCTCTAGTATGCTCAATATCTGCACTATTTTGCGTATCATCCAGCCGATTATATAAGCCATAAGCCGCTACGCCGTACTCGGTTAATTCATGCATGGTTTGGGTACGGATATGTACTTCGATTTGCTGACCCTGTTGACCTGACTCTGCACTTAAAACAATGGTATGCAGTGATTGATAGCCGTTTAGCTTAGGAATTGCAATATGATCGCTAAAACAGCCCAGTACAGGTTTATACAAACTATGTACGCCACCTAAAGCTCGATAACAGTTGTCAACGCTATCGGTAATCACACGAAAACCATAAGAACGGGTAATTTGCTGAAAAGTGCGATATTTACTGGCTAATGTGAGTTGTTTCGATTCACGAATTTTTTTGTAAATCGTATAGGGATATTTATCGCGCTCTTGGATTTCTAAATACGGGAAATGATACGTTTCTAGGCGTTTTGTCAGTGCTTCGGTGATCGATTTAAAATGCTCATCGCGTTTATCTCGAATTCGCGCCAAGCGTTTTTTAATCGTTTTGTAGCGCAAAGGATATAAAGCTGCAAAACTTAAATCTTCTAACTCTAATCGCACATTATTCATGCCTAAACGGCTGGCAATCGGTGCATAAATATCTAAAGTCTCACGGGCAATACGTCGGCGAGAAGCAGGCTTCATCACTCCAATAGTACGGATATTGTGCAAACGGTCTGCGAGTTTAATGATAATCACCCGAATATCACGACTCATCGCTAATACCATTTTACGGAAACTTGCGGCTTGAGCTTGTTCACGGGTCTCAAATTCCATCCGATTCAGTTTGCTGACACCATCAACAAGTTCCGTAACAGTCTCGCCAAACTCTTCAATCATGGCCTGTTTGCTGATGCCTGTATCTTCGATGACATCATGTAGTAACGCTGCCGACAGTGCTTCCATATCCATCTGGAATTGTGCCAAATTGTAAGCCACTGCAATGGGGTGGTGAATAAAATCCTCACCAGAACGGCGTACTTGTCCTTTATGTGCCTCTTCTGCAAATACGTAGGCACGATAGACTTCTTGAACTTGTTCTTGCGGGAGGTAACTTTCAAGCAGCTGGCATAAATCATTAATGTAAAGACGTGGTGGTCCTATCGGCGGCGAGTCAGACATAGTTTATTTAGCCCTGCCTCCAGATTTATCTGCAGTATCTTGGGTGATTTTGCCTTCAGCGATTTCACGTAATGCAATCACAGTTGGCTTGTCTTTGTCTTCTGGCACAAGTGGATTTGCGCCCATTGAGATTTGTCGCGAGCGTTTACTGGCTAACAGTACAAGGTTAAAGCGATTATCAACATGATCCAAACAATCTTCAACGGTTAAACGAGCCATGAGGTGCTAGGTGCTCCTTAAGTATTCTATAAAGAAAAATCTTGACAGGCTAATTTATCAAGTCGGTGTCAAATTAGCAATGTGCAATTGTAGTAAAACGTGTTTAATTTAATAATGACAGCCAAAGTTGTTACAAATTTATGATATTGGTCATTTATGTGAACTTACAAGTTCTTTTATGAGTCCATTATTTTTTGGTTAATATTTTTGAAAACGATATTTATTAGTCATGCTTTATAGTTATTTAGGTATATTTTCTTTATATGAATCTGATATGATTTGGCTATGTATCGTGCAATAACCTTACTCACAGGCTGTCTTGATTTTACATGATCTAAGTTAAAGCATTTCATTATGGATACTCCTTACAAAGGCTTACAACCTTACACTGAGTTAGACAAAGATAATTTTTATGGTCGCGTAACTGAAAAGCGGATTTTGATGGATAAGATTTTGATCCACAAGCTGACTTTTTTGTTTGCGGCCAGTGGTGTGGGTAAAAGTTCTTTGTTACGTGCGGCGGTCTTGCCTGCCTTGACTGAGTCGCCAAACAGTTATGACGTGGTATATTACAACGATTGGGTTGAACAACCTTTATTAAATTTGAAATCACATATTGCGGAAATTTTACGCGATAATGGTCGAGTCACTCCCGATTTTGAATTTGATCTTTCCCTACCTTTAAAGCCTTTCCTACGGATTTGTAGCGTTTTCACCTCTGCACCTTTTATTTTAATTTTGGATCAATTTGAAGAGTTTTTTAATTATCAGAAATATCATCAGGATAATTTTAGGCAGTTTGTCGAGGAGATTGCACAGGCGGTTCATGATAATGCGACCGATACAACATTTGTGATTGCGATGCGGGAAGATTTCGCCTTGGAGTTGAATGCGTTTAAAGAGGTGATGCCAACATTTTTGATTGATAATTTTTATCGGTTGGAACGTTTGAGTTTAGCCAATGCACGGATGGCGATTGAGCAGCCTTTGAAAAAGCAGGGTTTTCATTATGAGGCGGGTTTGTTGGATGCGTTGGTGCAGGATTTGAGTGAACGGGAGAAGGTAGAGCGTGAGGGTTCGCAATCGCAAGAATGGGTGATGGCGGAGTTGGTAGAGCCACCGCATTTGCAGATTGTGTGTCAGCAGTTGTGGGAGTTAGACAGAGGTCGTGCGGATAAGGAAATTAAGCGGGCGACATATCAGCGTAAGGGTTTAGCGGTTGGTTTATTGGAGAATTATTTTAAGGATAAGATAGAGACTTTTTCATATCCTCAGAAAAAAGTTGCGTCTGATGCGTTTAATCATTTGGTGAATAAGCATGGGACTAAGATTGCGCATCCGTTGCCTGATTTGGCGAAATTGTTAAATGTGTCAAGCTATGACTTAGGTGAGGTGTTGGATAAGTTGGAGGCTGCACGGGTTTTACGGCGGCAAAAGCGCAAGGAGACATTATGGTATGAGTTGTATCATGATATGTTTTCGCACAGTATTTATCGCTGGAATGAGCAGTTTAAGTTTCGGCATCGGATGTATCGGATTGGTCAGGGGGTTGCGGCATTTGCGTTAGTCGGTGCGGTGGTGTTTGGGATTTATGATTATTGGGATAACAGCACCCATTATCATGTGAAGGTGAATTTTGCTGAAGGGGTGAATGCGCCTGTGCAGGTGTGGCAGGGTCGGCATGATGGGTTTGATATGTGGGGACAGCACAAATTTTTGCATGAACTATCATATTCACGTGTGGATATTGAGCCAGATAAGTTATTCGATGTGCAAGGGGTTTGGGATATTGAGCATGTGCATCAGGAGATGATTGAGGAATTGCCGTTAGTAGAGCGGGTACAGGCTTATTATGATGCGGGCTATTTGGATAAGGCGGTTCATGATATGGTAAGTTGCGCTATTTATGAACATAATTTAGACCGCTCAAAGCAATTTGTTGATATTTTGAAATTCTTTAATACACGAGAAGGAATTGATTTATTAATTAAATATTTAACTGCTGCCAATAGCAATAGAGTAGTTTCTTCAAAAATTAGAGACTCTCTTGGTACTATTCCTTATATACCTTTGTTTTTAAATAAAGAATTATTACATCATCCAAATCTGAGTATTCGCTTATTAGCTATTGACTACTTTGCTGCACTAGGAGGAAGAGTATCTGAAAAATTCTTAATTGATTTATTAGCTGATGAAAATATGATGATTCGACGAAAAGCAATTAAAAAATTAAGTGCATTAAAAGTTCAAATAGCAGAAGCCTACCTTTTAGAAGCCCTAGAGAATGAGTTATTAAAATCTACTGTGATTGAGGCTATAGGAAATTTAAACTATCAAGCTTTTACTTCTAGATTATATTCCTTTTTATCCTCTAGCGATTATTCTCTAAAACAAAAAGCAATTTGGGCATTAGTTAAATTAGGAGATAAATCTATTACCCCTTATCTAATTTCCTTACTTGAAAATAAAGAAAATAATTTTGATTGGCAGCTGAAGAATAAGGCAACAGAAAAAATTAAAATACTGGGCAATAAAGATATTCTACCAATTATTATTCCATTACTTGATAATGTTGATCCTGATGAACGTTGTAATATGCTTAGTATTGTTCGTCATTTTGGAAGTGAAAAAATTTTACCTGATATTATCCCTTTGCTTCATGATTCCAATGAATGGGGGCTAAGTTGTGTAGTTGATACAATTAAAACTTTGGGCAATAAACAAACTGTATCACTAATAACTCCTTTTTTAAGTTCTGTTAATAAAGCAGTACGTAGAGATGCAATTAATATTATTGGTAGTTTAGGTAGTAAGCAAACATTACCACTCATTGTACCTCTTCTCGACGACCCTAAATGGCAAGTACGTAGTAGTGCAATTGAAGAAATAGGCAAAATGGATAATCAACATGTTTTACCCCTAATAACTCCTTTTCTTAATGATCCATTTTCTCAAGTTCGTGTAGTTACAACTAATGCAATAGTTAAAATATTAGATGGAAAATCTGCATTATCTCTTATTAGCCCTTTACTTGAAGACTCATCTTTTGAGGTTAAAAGTAATACGGTTAGAGCTATTGGCTCTTTAAGATATAAGCAAGCTTTTTCTCATATTATTCCATTACTTACTAACCCTGATTGGAACGTTAGGTTGAGTGTAGTTGACACTGTTAACTTTTTGGGAGATAAACGTGTCTTACCTATTTTAAATCCCTTATTTGAAGATTATGTATTTAAAGACTCAAGCCCCTCTGCTTACAGTAATGTAATTGATATTATTGGTACCTTGGGATATAAACAAAGCTATTATCTTACTATACCTCTAATCAGTGATTCTAATTCACAAATTCGTAGCAGTGCGGTTAAAGCTATGGAAACTTTAGGGGACAAGCAAATTTTAGCAGATATTATTTCTTTGCTAAACGACCCCAGTTCAGATGTTAGAAGTACTGCTGTTAAGACAATTGAAGTTTTAGGGGATAAGCAAGCTCTTCCATCTATTATTCCATTACTTAATGATCCTAATCTATCTGTTAGAAGCAATGCCGTTCGTGCAATTGGAGTTTTAGGTAACAGTCAAGATTTATATCTGATTTCCCCTTTACTTAGTGATTCTGACTGGCAAACTCAAAAAGATGCAATTAATGTTATAGGTATATTGGGATACAAAGGTAATACACAAGCTTTTCCTCATTTAACCCCTTTACTCAATGATTTTTCTTCTGATTGGAATGTGCGTAGCAGTTCTATTGAGGCATTAGAAGCATTAAATAATGAGCAAATACTACCTTTGATAGCATCTTTAGCCAATAACAGCTTTGACTTAGAAATCCAAGATAGTGCTACTAGAGCACTTTATAATTTATTACTTTCCCAAAAAGAACTAAATGAAATTTTTTACGAAAAAATACAATTTTACTTTGAAATACGAGATATAGAACACAAAAGCATCAGTGATATTATTAGTTTGATTGAGGATATAACAGAATTTAACTCTATATCTTTAAAGCGCAAATTTGAATTATTTTCAACATTATCTAAACAATATATTGACAATAATAGAATTCAAAAAGCTATTGCTGAAAACTTGGTAAATTTATTGAAAATAAAAAATAACAAAAAAGTATTTTATTTAATATTTAAACAATTTATTTTAAATGAAGAAGTTGATTTTTGGTCAAGACTCAAACTTTTTAGCAATTTAGATAAAATCAACCATCAAGAAATCTCTGATTTTATTTTTGAAATACTGGAAAAACCAAACTTTGATAATGACATGCAATCGTTTAAATTTGCCAGCTTCAATGCCCTTGCAACAAAACGTAATGACCGTGCAAAAACCTACTTAATTCAAGAGTTGGATAAATTAACCCAAGAAAAACAACAATGGCGTAAAACCCTCAAAAAACACAAAACTGATAAAAACAAATGTGGACAACAACAAACTGATTCAGAATGGAAATATACCTACTGGGAAAGTCGTATTGCCTACAGCCTCACACAAAATAACCCGCAATACGCACTAAACAACCTCCTCAACCATCCACTGGCAAACGTTCGCCAAGGTGCATGGCAAGGACTCGCCTTTATGATGGAACAACAAGATACTGCCCTTTCAGGCGGTGAACTATTTGAAAAAATCTATGACTTACACCACAAAACCGACCAAGCCTACATCCGCCACGCCACCTATCGCGCCATCGACCTAAGCCTCACCAGCCTTGAAGCTGTCGGCACACAAAAAGATTTAGATAAACTTGAAGAAATATTTGCAAAACACCAAAAACGAGAACAACAAACTCCACAATACAAAGCCATATTACAACGTATCGAATGGTCAAAAGCGATGCTCGACCACCGCCTAAATCAACTCAACATTGATGAACTCAGAGAACGCTTTAAAGATGAATTAGCAGAGGCAGAAAGCCAAATTTATTAGCACTACTACAAAAATAGGGAATAAACTATGTCAACCCATCAATTTTACTTTGAATTTTCTGATGAAATACAGCAAATTTTACAAGATAATGCAATTGAATTAGATGATGTTGTACAACAAGAAAAAATTGATGCAGAGGTTGAAAATGGCATATTACCTTTCTCACAACAAGGGGCACGCTCAAAAGGCATTGTCCCGATTATTCTAGCCACAGGCGCAGCTGCAACAGGGGTGATTTTAAGTGTTTCACGTCTTATTCGCACTTTACATGAGAAACCTGTCTATGTTTCATTTTCCGAACCTGTAGAAATCCGAGATACTGACGGCAATGTTATGACCGATGTGAACGGAAAACCTTACGTAAAAATAGTCAAACGATTTGAAATGTTAGAACCAGATAGTGCAAAATATGATAAAAATTTAGAGTTTAATTTTGGCAATGGTATTGTAGTTAAATTCAGCACGCAAAAAAACGATGAATAAAGCCTTTCTAATTGGTATCAACAGCCTAGGATTACAATATGCGGCACAAGATGTAGACTTAATGTCTCATGCCTTACGTCAACACGACTACAAAATAAGCATTGCAGATCATGATAAATTTAAGCTATTAGAACAACTCACAGACTTCGTTGACACTGCAAAAAGTACAGATACCCTGATTATTTATTTCTCAGGGCATGGGCATTTAGTCAAAGGAAAATTACATTTAGTGTTAGGAGAACAATTACAAAAACAAGCCCATTTATTAGATATTGGCGAAATCACTAAAAGTTTAGATTTTTGTAAAGCAAAACATAAGTTGATTATCTTAGATTGTTGTCACGCAGGTATTAAAACTGAAGAATGGTCTTTTGATATTTCAGAAAGCTATCGTATTTTAACTGCCAGCGAACGCTTAGAAAAAGCCAAAGAAATCGATGATTTGAAAGCCAGTTTTCTCACTTATCACATCCATGATGCTTTGACCAATCACGAAACTAAAATAACAAACACAGAGAATCTAGGTGTTAGTGATCTATATCGTTGGTTAGAAACACAAGCTCACCAATACAATGCACAACATCAAACAACTGTTCCTATTCCCAATCTATTAGGCAATGAAAAAAATAATATTCCGTTGCTTAGTTTGGAAACAACACCTCAACAAAAAAATAAAATACGGATTCAGAAAGTCACAGAAGGGCTTGTTACTAAACTACTGTCAAATGAATTAAATGAACAATTTTTCAATGATTTCATAGGTAGTAAATACCTTAATAAGCTGGAAAAAAATCAAAGTTTATTAAAAGAAGATGAGGTATTTTTAACGCTATTAGAAAATTTTCTTAATAGCAGCATTACAGCAGAAACTTTAGAGAAATATTGGTATAACCAAATAAAGCCAAAACAAGTAAAAAAAGCGAGTCAATTAGATTATGATAACTTGGGGGAACAACTCAACCGGGGTAATACAGCTGTTTTTATTGCATCTAATGTACAAGAAGCCTTAATTGAAAAGCTAGCTGACTCTAGCGAATTCCAAGGAGATTTTCCCAAAGCGTGTCAGTTTGTTGAATATCAAGGCCGTGCTACTTT
The DNA here is from genome assembly GCA_025800385.1 of Candidatus Albibeggiatoa sp. nov. NOAA. Taxonomy (GTDB): domain Bacteria; phylum Pseudomonadota; class Gammaproteobacteria; order Beggiatoales; family Beggiatoaceae; genus Albibeggiatoa. The sequence continues at coordinate 78,445 of JAOXRS010000175.1, read as the reverse complement.
AGAAGATAAAATTAAAGATGAACTATTCAATTTAAAACATAGTCCGACCTATCTACAGCTTTGTGAGCTACTGGCTCAAGTGCAAAAAAATATTGTTATTCTTTCTACTTGCCAAGACAACCAATTAGAAAAAACCTTTGAGCAACAAGACAAGCCTTATATTGTTATTGCCCCTCATAGCGATACAGCAGGTAAATTTTTACTTACTGCTTACGATTCATTGGATATAGAAGTACGGATGAATAATGAAATTGCTTGTGGACAGTTGTTAGAAAAATATTCGATCATTTACAAATCTATGGGGTGTGCACATTTACGAGCAGCCAATGGCAGTACTTTATGCTTATCTGAAACAGATTATTTTCAATTTGCTAAAGAAATCAATGAACTAATTCCAGAGAACTTAATTACCCAGCTACAAGGTAAAGGCTTATGGTTTTTAGGGTATTATCCGAAAACTTGGGAAAATAGACTTTTGATTCAAAGCCTGCTTGATAAATGTAAAAGCTCTCGTTATCCAACCAAACCAATGGCAATAGATAGCGAAACCACTGACTTTACAGAACTATACTGGAGCCAGAATAATATTCAAAACCACAAAATTGAGCTAGCAGAATTCATTAGGAACTTACAACAAGCAATGTAATTAGAATAGGGAATGTAAACACCCCACCAGAACAGCAGGGTGTAAAGCAAATCTTAGTGATGTGCCATTTTGCGAAGACGCTCTAAAGCTTGTAATTGTGCCATTGCTTCTGCCAATTCAGCTTGTGCTTTTGCGTAATCAACATCAGTTTGCTTATCAGTCAACATTTTTTCAGCGCGTTGTTTGGCTTCTAATGCTGCTGCTTCATCAAGATCATGCGCACGGATGGCTGTATCTGCTAAGACGGTCACAGTGTGTGGTTGTACTTCTAACATACCACCAGAAACATAAAATGCTTCTTCTTCACCGTTTTCTTTCATTACCCGCACTTCACCCGGTTTCATTGGGCTTAATAATGGTGCGTGACGAGGCATAATACCAACATCGCCCATTCTTGCAGGGATGACCACCATCTCAGCAAGACCTGAGAAAATCTCAGCTTCTGCACTCACGACATCTACGTGAATTGTCATTGTCATAAGATGTGACTCCTCTATATAGAAAGACTAAGCATACTAGAATGGGCAGTTCTCATCACGCTTATTAATACGGGTAGCTACATCAGATAAAACGGTAATGGCATGAGGTTGTACTTCGAACATACCGCCCGAAACGCAAAAAACCTCTTCTTCACCATTATTCAGTACCCGTACTTTACCTTTTCTCATTGGACTTAGAAGCGGTGCATGACGAGGTGCAATACCCACATCACCCATGACGGCAGGAATAATCACCATCTCTGCATGACCTGAAAAAATTTCGGCTTCTGCACTTACAATATCCAAGTGAATTGTCATTGCCATAAGATATAAACGCCCTTATTTGGGATATTGAGAAGCTCAAGATTATCTCAAGCTTCAGAAATTTATATATTGTAGGACTGTCAATTCTACGATGTATTACTTAGTCATTCCTATGAAAATTATTTCTTCATTGATTCCGCACGTTCAACGGCTTCTTCAATTGAACCCACCATATAGAACGCTTGTTCTGGTAAGTGGTCATATTCACCATTTACAATGGCTTTAAAGCCAGAAATAGTGTCTTTCAATGAAACGTATTTACCTGGAGAGCCTGTGAATACTTCTGCAACGAAGAATGGCTGAGATAAGAAACGTTGGATTTTACGAGCACGAGCAACGGTTAATTTATCTTCTTCAGATAATTCGTCCATACCCAAAATCGCAATAATATCTTTCAATTCTTTATAGCGTTGTAACACACCTTGAACCGCACGTGCAGTGTCATAGTGGTCTTGGCCAACAACTAATGGGTCTAACTGACGACTTGTAGAATCTAATGGGTCAACCGCAGGGTAAATACCTAATTCAGCGATTTGACGAGATAATACAACAGTTGCGTCTAAGTGAGCGAAAGTTGTTGCTGGAGAAGGGTCAGTTAAATCGTCGGCAGGTACGTATACCGCTTGGATTGAAGTAATTGAACCAGTCTTAGTAGAAGTAATACGTTCTTGTAACGCACCCATTTCTTCCGCAAGTGTTGGCTGATAACCTACCGCAGATGGCATACGACCTAATAATGCTGATACCTCAGTACCCGCTAATGTGTAACGATAAATGTTATCGATGAATAATAATACGTCACGACCTTCATCACGGAAATATTCTGCCATTGTTAAGCCAGATAATGCAACACGTAAACGGTTACCTGGTGGCTCATTCATTTGGCCGTATACTAAGGATACTTTGTCCAATACGTTTGAATCTTTCATTTCGTGGTAGAAATCGTTACCCTCACGAGTACGTTCACCAACACCCGCGAATACAGAGTAACCACTATGCTCAATCGCGATGTTACGAATTAATTCCATCATGTTAACGGTTTTACCAACACCCGCACCACCGAACAAACCAACTTTACCACCCTTAGCAAATGGGCAGACCAAGTCGATTACTTTAATACCTGTTTCTAATAATTCGTTAGAAGCTGCTAATTCTTCAAAAGTTGGTGCTTTACGGTGAATTGACCAACGTGCTTCTTCGCCGATGTCGCCCGCTTCATCAATAGGGTTACCTAATACGTCCATGATGCGGCCTAATGTTTTTTGACCGACAGGCATTTGAATAGGTTGTCCTGTGTTACTTACGGCAGTGTCACGTTTCATACCGTCTGTTGTACCCATTGCAATAGTACGTACAACACCATCACCTAACTGTTGTTGTACTTCTAAAGTCAAACCTTTTTCATCTACTAACAACGCATCATATACTTTAGGCATTGCTTCGCGTGGAAATTGTACATCCACGACCGCGCCAATGATTTGGACAATTTTGCCTGAACTCATCACTCGTTCCTCTTGCAAATTTAAAATTTATCTAATAACTAAAATCTGATTAAACGGCTGCTGCACCCGCAACAATTTCGGAAATTTCTTGGGTAATCGCTGCTTGACGGGCTTTGTTGTAGACCAATTGTAATTCGTCGATAAGGTCTGCCGCGTTGTCTGACGCACTTTTCATTGCTACCATACGTGCCGCTTGTTCACATGCGATATTTTCAACCACACCTTGATATACCAAAGATTCAACGTAACGCATTAATAAGCCATCAAGGACTTCTTCTGCTGAAGGTTCATATAAATAATCCCAAGAATGTTGTTGTAAGTTTTCATCATTTTCAACCGCTTTAATGGGTACTAATTGGTGTACGCGGCGATCTTGGGTCATTGTATTGACAAAGTGGTTGTAAATTAAGTGAATTTGGTCAAGTTTGCCATCACTATAATCATCTAACATGACTTTTACTAAACCAATTAAATCTTCTAATTGAGGCGAATCACCTAAGTGCGTTGCTTGTGCGACAATATTGCCACCGATACGTTTAAAGAAACCACTGGCTTTGTTACCGATCACACAAATATCAACTTCAATACCTTTTTCATCCCATTCCTGTAATTGGTTAAGAGATGTTTTGAAAAGGTTAGTATTTAAGCCGCCGCATAAGCCTTTATCGGAAGACACGACAATCACGCCAACACGTTTTACTTCACGTTCTTGCATGTACTCGTGTTGATATTCAGGGTGAGCTTGAGCAAGATGGCTAATTACATTGCCAATTTTTTCAGAGTAAGGGCGAGATTTACGCATTCTGTCTTGCGCCTTACGCATTTTACTGGCCGCGACCATTTCCATCGCTTTAGTAATTTTCCGAGTGTTTTTAATACTCGCAATTTTGCCACGAATCTCTTTTGCACCAGCCATAAGTGAGTCCTAAAAAGTTTGAGAATTTTAGTTTGATTCTTTAAATATTATTTTTTGGTCTATGCTTAATATCTTATTGCCTACAAAACTATTATTTATCGTACTTGAAAGCTAAAGCTATTAAATTGAAACAAAGCATGATTGATAAGCACGATCTAGTAGTTTTTTTACCTATTACACAACTCTCGAAAATGACAATATTCACACAACTTTGTATTTTCTGTCAGCGTAAACGTTGACTTGATTGTTGGGATATTTTCTTGCACAAATGTACAGTGTTGATACATTTCTTCGGTTTCTGTTTTTACCTGTTCTGCAAAATTTTCAATATCTGCATCAGTTACGGTTACAGGCACTTCGACGTATTCAGGCGATAAATAACAAACCAATGGTTTAATATTTTCTGGTTTTGCATCGAAATGATAGCTTGCCCATGTTGCATAACCCACTAATTGCTTGGCGTGTTTTGCTGTATCAGGTTTGCCTGTTTTCCAGTCCAAAATAAAGTAGTCATCACCTACAGGAAATAAAAAATCTACTTTACAGTAAGCTTTCAAATCATTGATGTGGGTTTCACCAAATCCATCAGGTTCAACCAACCATTCGCTACTGCGTGCTATCGCTTTGTCAAAGAGCCAGTGAAATCGTTCACTTTGCAAGAAGTTTTGAACACAAAACCGAACTTGCTCATATATTTCATCTATCTTAATTTGCGCTTGCTGATGGTAATAAATTTCGGCAAACGTCTTATTTTCGCAATATTCTTTAGTTAACTTATAACAGTATTCATCGAATCGCTTGCTATCTAAAGTTTGCGTGGTCTTTTGCAACCGTTCTAATAATTTTTTATGTATATCGTGGACTATATTACCCACTTCTAACGGAACAGTGGTTAATTTCTTTAGAAAATCAATTTGTTCGCGTGTAAATTCACTATCATATTTTGCGTAATAATTATAAAAATATCGCCGTTTACAAGTTTGAAATACTTCGTATCTGCTAACTGACCAGCCTAAAACCGGACTATATTTAAATCTTTTTAGTTTCACGTTTATTTATTAAATTTTAGATTTATCAATAAAACAATCATTCCAATGATAAGAAAAAATCCTACACTCTCTATCGTTATTCCAAATGCCAGTAACAAAATTCTAATTAATATAATTTATTCAAAAACAACCTTTAATATTTTTCTATCTTTTGGAGTCATCACTTACTCCTAGCTAAGATAAAGCATCCCAGCAAGTCCCCATACCGAAATATGAGGACGGTGCATACATCCTTGTACGCACAAAAACAAATTACCAAGTATGGTTAGCAACGAAATCATCTAAAGCTGCTTTTAACTTGCCTTCGATGTCGTCGTTGTAGTTACCAGTCTCGTTAATTGTGTTCATTAAGTCAGATTGACTGTTGTTCATGTAAGCATGTAAAGCATGTTCAAATGCTAATACTTTGTTTACAGGAATTTCATCAATGTAACCTTTGTTAACTGCAAATAATGAAGTTGCCATATCAGCTACGCTTAATGGTGCATATTGTTTTTGCTTCATTAACTCAGTTACACGCTGACCACGTTCAATTTGCTTACGCGTATTTTCATCTAAATCAGATGCAAACTGTGCGAACGCCGCTAACTCACGATATTGCGCTAAGTCCAAACGAACACCACCACCTAACTTCTTGATGATTTTAGTTTGAGCTGCACCACCTACACGAGATACTGATAAACCTGGGTTAATCGCTGGACGAACACCCGCGTTGAATAAATCAGTTTCTAAGTAGATTTGACCGTCAGTAATTGAAATTACGTTAGTTGGTACGAAAGCCGATACGTCACCCGCTTGCGTTTCAATGATTGGTAATGCAGTCAAAGAACCTGTTTTACCTTTCACTTCACCGTTAGTCATTTTCTCAACGTAATCTGCATTAACACGCGCAGAACGTTCTAATAAACGAGAATGTAAGTAGAAAACGTCACCTGGATATGCTTCACGACCTGGAGGACGACGTAATAACAATGATACTTGACGATAAGCCCAAGCTTGTTTAGTCAAATCATCATAAATGATTAACGCATCTTCACCACGATCACGGAAGTATTCGCCCATTGCACAACCTGCATAAGGTGCGATGAACTGTAACGCTGCTGATTCAGAAGCTGACGCTGCTACGATGATAGTGTGATCCATCGCATCATGTTCTTCTAACTTACGTACAACGTTTGCAATAGAAGACGCTTTTTGACCAATCGCAACATAGATACACTTAACACCTGTACCTTTCTGGTTGATGATCGCATCGATTGCAACAGCTGTTTTACCTGTTTGACGGTCACCAATAATCAACTCACGTTGACCACGACCGATAGGTACCATAGAGTCAATTGATTTCAAACCTGTTTGCACTGGCTCATCAACTGATTGACGGCTAATAACCCCTGGTGCAATACGCTCTAAAGGTAAAGTTTGTGCTGCATTCGTCGCACCTTTACCGTCGATAGCATTACCCAATGGGCCAACAACACGACCTAATAACTCAGTACCAACAGGCACTTCTAAAATCTTACCTGTACATTTTACGGTATGACCTTCTGAAATGTGCTCATAAGGGCCTAAAACTACCGCACCTACAGAATCTTGCTCAAGGTTTAATGCCATGCCGAAAGTGCCTTCACCAAAGTCAAGCATTTCACCTTGTAACGCATCTGCTAATCCGTGAATACGGACGATACCGTCAGTTACGCTAACAACAGAACCTTCACTACGAGATTCTGTTCCTAAATCATAACTTTCAATTTTCTTTTTAATCAGTTCACTGATTTCTGATGGATTAAGCTGCATATTCTCTAAATCTCGCTTTTATTGGCGTAACTCTGTAGCCAATTGTTGCAAACGTCCTTTAACAGAAGCATCAATGACCTCATCGCCTGCGCGAATAACCCAGCCACCAATAAGATCAGCATCAACACTGATATTCATATCGATCTGTTTGCCAAAACGTTTTTGTAAAGCGGCTTGCAACTCCTGTTGCTGTTCAGGTGTCACTTCATACGCTGACACCAGCTCTGCCTTAAGCGTATTTTGTTTTTCCGCTTTTAACTTTTCATACTCAACCGCAATGTGCGGTATAACGCTTAAACGCTGATTGTCAATTAAAGTCTTAACTAAATTCTTGACACCGTCATCTTGTGACTCGCAAACATCAAGTAAAATTTTAGTCAATGTTTGCGTATCAACGTTTGGATTGGCAACCATCTTAGCAACAGACGCATCTTGTGTTGCAGTGGATAAAAAGCCTAAGTTATCAGACCATTTATCTAAAGCATCGTTGTCCGCTGCTAAGTTAATAATCGCTTCTGCGTAAGGACGTGCTACGGTGGAAAGTTCTGCCATAGCTACCGCCTTACAGTTCTTGAATCATTTTCTTCACAAAGTCATTGTGAGCATTGGCATCAACTTCACGCGCTAAAACTTTTTCTGCCGCCGCTAAAGCAATTGCCATGACTTCTTCACGTAATTGCTCTTTAGCACGACTGGCTTCTTGTTCAATCTCAGCTTTCGCGGCATCTAATTGACGCTGCCCTTCGTCACGTGCTTCATCTTTCGACTGTTCAATGCGTTCGTTAGCTTGTTTTTCAGCTTTTGCAATGATTTCAGCCGCTTTCTGTTTAGCTTCGCGTAATTTATCAGCAGACTTTTGTTGAGCCAACTCTAAATCATGTTGACTCCGTTCTGCTGCAGCTAAGCCATCAGAAATTTTTGCACGCCGTTCCTCCAACATTTGTATCATGGGTTTCCACAATACTTTATTGATGAAGAATACTAGTACTAAAAATGTACCGATTTGACCAAATATTGTTGCTGTTAGGTTCACTGATAGACCTCCAGTCTAGTTAACCAAGCTTAAAAAGCTCGATTATAGACCGATGGCAGCTTTAACCGCGTCAGCAAACGGATTTGCGAAAGTGAAGAACATAGCGATACCTAAAGCAATCATAGGGAACGCTTCCATCAAACCACCAGTAAATAACATTTGACCCATTAATTGTGCACGCATTTCTGGTTGACGAGCAATACCTTCTAAATATTTAGAACAAATAATCGCCCAACCGAACGCAGAAGCGAAAGCCGCTGCCGCTAAGATGATACCTACAACTAAAACAGTGTTAGCGTAAACAGCACCTACTTGCGCCATAGCATCTGGGGTCATAATTTCAGCACTCATGTGAGTTCTCCTTAAATTAAAGTTAATGATACTAAAGAATAAAAGTCTGTTGTGTACTACAAGTTGGGTTGCCAGCTTTACAACCAGCAGCCCTAAATCTCAACTAATGGTCATCCATAGATTGATGCGCGATGCTCAAGTAAACAATCGTCAACAACATAAAGATGAACGCTTGTAAGGTAATCACCACGATGTGGAAAATTGCCCACGCGCCACCTGGTGCCCATTGAATCCACCAAGGTAAAACCGCGATCAAAATGAAAATCAATTCACCCGCAAACATGTTACCGAATAAACGTAAGCCCATACTGATTGGTTTTGCTAATTCTTCAATCGTTGTCATCATCACGTTGACTGGCATTAAGATGATTTTAGCAATAATGTTGTTTGCCGCAAATGGGTGGAATAAGAACATTTTTACGAAACCCACAGGGCCTTTGATTGTGAAGTTGTAGTACATAATCAAAGCTAATACGCTGAATGACAAGCCGAATGTTGCTGACAAGTCTGTTGTTGGTACAACTTTCAAGTAAGGAATACCTACCGCAGCTGCTGCCATTGGCAATAAGTCAACTGGGATTAAATCCATTGCGTTCATTAAGAAAATCCACACGAATACGGTGAACGCTAAAGGACCAATTAAAGGATTGTGTGCATTGAATGAATCTTTGACTTGGTTATCAACAAATTCCAAGATTACTTCAATGATATTTTGCAAACCCGAAGGTTTTTCTAGGCTTAAGTTATCACCAACTTTCTTGGCAACCCAGCCCATTAATAATGCGATACCGATACCAAAGAATAAAGTATCAATATTGAGACTCCAGAATCCTTCACCTACGCTTAAATTGGTAAGGTGATGCTGAATATACTCAACCGCAGTAACTTCACCATGTGCGTCACTAGCCACGTCAGTTGCTCCCTAATGCTTAATTAATTTAGAATCTGAAACTGTTTGTACGGGCGGTACTGATAACATTTCCATATGGTCACGCCCAGTAAAAAAGTAACTGAATTGTGCTACTGCAAACGCAATAAGCATCGGCACAGGCATCAATTTCATCCAGCCCATACCAATAATGAAAAACAATAATGTGAAAGCAAAACGTTGAACAGCCGCGAGGTAGATTGTGCCTACAGCTTGTTCTGGAGAATTCTGAGAAAGGAGGATAGCGATTCTAAGTTTACGCTGGGTTAACCAGACGTTGAAGAAAACAATGAACGTACCGAATAAAGCTGATTGTGCGGCAAGCTCTCCCTGTATATAAAGGAAAAATAGGCTCACTGCAGCAGCCCATAAAGAGAGTGCAGAAAAGATGGCTTTTGCGCCAGTATCAATGAGAGGTAACCTATTTGCGTCGTTCATTTAGTTAATATTAAAGTGAATAACTGTTGTGAAAAACCAACATAGTGGCATAGTAGCCAACACAAGGAAAGCAGTATAATGGCAAGTATTGATGTGGTCAATCGTGAATTACAAAAAATCTGATGTTTTTTAATAGGTCTAGTTACTAGATTTCAAAATAACATTTTAAAACAAGGCTTTATGTTATCAGACTATAACCCCATCACTCTATCAAAATATCTCATAACAACCACAATTTATTATCAAGTTTTATTTAGATTTCAATACAGTGTGAAGTTTTTAATGTTCAAATTGCAACTAAGTCAACTAATAAAGTTTACTGGCTATAATTGATCAATATATTATTAAATACTAAGGAAAAGGAGGAAGTGATATTGGGTGTAGGAAGAGACTGCCTTATTAGGTAAAACAGTCTCTTTATATATTGAAGGGTTAACTTACAAGTGCTGCAGTACAGATTGTTAATAGTGCACTAGGGAAGAAACCTAAGCCTAAAATTGCAAGGCCATTCACGCTTAACGCAGTTTGTAAGCTTTTATCTTCATTGATTATAAGCTCTGCTGCGCCTTCTTCAGGTTTATCGAAGTAGATCGCTTTAACTACACGTAAGTAGTAGAACGCACCGATAACAGAGAAGATAGCTGCAACGATAGCAACCCATAAGAAGCCAGCTTGGATCACTTCATTTAATACCGCTAATTTAGCCCAGAAGCCAACCATTGGAGGCACACCTGCCATTGATAATACAGTTACCATCATCAAAAATGCATACCAAGGGCTACGCTCATTTAAGCCTTTAAAGTCTGAGATATTTTCTGCTTCAAAGCCTTCACGACTTAACAAGATAATCATACCAAAGCCTGCTGAACTCATGATTGCGTAAGTAATCGCATAGAACATAGAAGCTGCATAACCTGTTTCAGTTGCAGTCAATGCACCCATGAACAAGAAGCCAACGTGAGAAATTGTAGAGTAAGCAAACATACGTTTGATGTTGGTTTGAGCAATCGCAACCAAGTTACCAAGTACCATAGATAACACAGCTAAGATGATTAACATGCCTTGCCAGCCTAAATAAACGCTTTCAACATCGCCAGCCATGCCAGATTTCAAGCCGATTAAACCATCAACTAATAAACGAATTAACATCGCAAATGCTGCAATTTTTGGTGCAGAAGCAATAAATAAAGTCACTGCTGTTGGAGAACCTTCATAAACGTCTGGCATCCAGTTGTGGAAAGGTACAGCACCAAATTTAAACGCCAAACCAACGATTAAGAATACTAAACCAAACATCAACATTTGGACGTTTTCGCCTGAGCTTGTCGCTGTCGTTGCTAACGTTGCTAAATCTAATGTACCTGTTGCGCCGTAAATAATTGACATACCGTAGAGCAACATACCTGAAGCAATTGCACCTAATACGAAATATTTCATTGCAGCTTCTGTCGCAGGTTTAGAATCACGGTGCATCGCGACCATTGCATACATAGATAAGGATAATAATTCTAAGCCTAAGTAAATCGTTAATAAGTTAGACGCAGATACCATAATCATCATACCCAACGTCGCGAACAAACCTAAAACATAGTATTCACCACGGAAGAAATTACGGTCACGTAAGTAAGAACGAGAGTAGACAAACGCGAAGAATACGACTGCTAAAATCGCAATTTTCAAAATCGCCGCCATGGGGTCAGATACATAAGTACCGCTCATTGCATAGGTTGTTTGTTGTGGCATAGATGCAAACACGCCTAACATTGTTGCAATCAAGGAGCCTTGAGAAAGCTGATAAGTAAAATTACGTGCATTGTCTGGCACATAGGCATCGATAACTAATACCAATGATGCTAGGGTCAGTAGCATAATCTCTGGTAGAAGCACGAATAATTCAGCACTATTAAAGCTAAAATCCATGAATAGTTTCCTCAAATATAATGTATCTTTTTAAGTCTGTTTGTAAGTCTACTCTGGCTTATTATCCGACTCACTGATAGTCAGCCATTCAGCTACGGCAAAATAGCAAACACGCGAGCTGGGAATCCTGAGCCTTGTTTTGCATTTGGCCAAGTGACTGAAACCAATGCACCCGCTTCAGGTACTTGATCCAAATTAGCCAATAATTCAATCTGATATTTATCTTGTTTTAAAATGTAAGACTCCAAAGAGTAATCATTTTGACTGGTTGAAATTCCAGGGTCTGTATCTGTTGGCTCGTGACCTGATGCCGTAATTTTGCGCGTTTCATATAAGAAAGTTAATGTTTCTTGCGACCATCCGGGGTAGTGCGCAATCCCTTCATCATCTACGTTTTGCATCTCTTCTTGACTAGGCCAACGTTTAGCCCAATCAGTTCGCATCGCAACAAATGCCCCTTCAGGAATATCACCATGTTTGGCTTCCCATGCCTGAACATCTTCCATCGTAAGTTGATAATCAGGATTTTCCGCCACTTTTTCATGCACATCAATCACAACCAATGGCATTAACATTTCTTTTACATCAATTTGATCTTGGGTGCGCAACCCTTCATGAAAATGCGCAGGTGGATCAACATGTGTGCCCCATTGTCCAACATGGCAATATTCATGTACTAGAAAACCATCAGCATAATTGTATAAAATCGTGGTTCTCATCGGCTCAAAGCCTTTCCAGTGTGGAATATCGCTATCAAACGCATGTGTTAAATCAACCCATGTTTTTGATTGCAACAACTTATAAATATGCCACAAGGATTTTTTACTGTCTGGATTTTCTGCTTCAATTTTATCCAGTTTTGGAATTAATATATTATCAACAACTTCAAAGTTAACTTGATATTCAGTTTCTGCACCTGATGTGCGTAACCCGCCTAAAGTAACTTGATCTGATGCGTTTTGCTCTTGCACGACATAAGCATCGGAAAAATCGATTTCAGCAGCCACCGACAAGGGCAAGCAAGAAAGTAGAGACATCCATAATGTTGCACGTTTCACGTCTTCCATCCTATAGATATGATTGAAACTAACTTACTCGCCTTACGTGGTTTTATTCATACACTGATAATTCAATTAAATTGCCATCAGGGTCACGAATATAAACCGATTGAATTGAGCCAACTGCACCTGTCCTTTGAATTGGCTTTTGTATCATTTTTATATTATTTTTTTCTAAATGTTGAGTGACTGTATTTAAGTCATCTTTTACAATAAAACATAAATCTTCAGAACCTGGAGTAGGTAACGCCGCTTTAGGTTCAAATTCTTTTTTCCATTGATGCAAATTAATTTTTTGCTGACCAAATACCAGTGCTTTTCTTGTTTGTTTAAAAGTGACTTCCTGCATTCCTAAGATTTTTGTATAAAATTCACAGGTCGCTTGGATATCTTTCACTGTTAATACTAAGTGGTCAAGATGGGAAATTTGCATTGTGAAGCCTATTTATATATTACTTACGGGCATATATTTATTATCTTTTTTAAATTCTTGATATGCCTGATTCAATGCTTTTAATATTTTTGGTCTTTTATGTTCATTTGTCATTCCTTTTGGTAATCGATCATACCACCTTTGCACTTCCCAATAATCTGCAACTCCTATGCTATTACTTGGTATCATTGAGCTTTTACGGATTTTTTGACTGAAATACTGAATACATATTTCTAATTGTCTTAGTGATAAAAAAGTAAAACCGAAACCAACTACCTCAACATGAATGACATACTGCTTTCTTAAATTATCAGAATTTGAAAAATCAAAATTATATTGATATTGACCATCTATTATTCCGTACATCGTGTTTTTATGTTTATCGGAATTATAAATTTCTTTCCACCAACGAGCCATAATTAATCTCTCAAATCATGACAAACCCTTAAACTAACAATCATTAGCCTAAGGGTTTAAGTCAATACTTATGGAAGCTTAGATACAGAAATATGCTCCAATAAGTTCATCACAGTAGCATCCATCACTTCGAAAATCGGTGCTGGATAAATACCAAATGCCAACACTGCAACCGCTAAAACACCTAAAATCAAGGTTTCACGTGCATTCAAATCTTCCAAGTTTTGTACATTTTCATTAGCAACTTCACCGTACATGACACGCTTAACCATCCATAACGTGTACGCTGCACCTAAAATCAAAATCGTCGCTGCTGTAAATGCAATCCAGAAACTCGCTTGCGCACTACTGATAATCACCAAGAACTCACCAACGAAACCAGAAGTACCTGGTAAACCAGAGTTAGCCATTGCAAACAAGACAACGAACATCGCAAAACGAGGCATTGTATTCATTACACCACCATACGCTGAAATATCACGACTATGTACACGGTCATACAACACACCAACACACAAGAATAACGCACCAGAAATGAAACCATGCGAAATCATCTGCATCATGCCGCCTTGCATTGCCATTGCACCACCTTCCAACGAATTCGTATTGTTATAAATCATGAACGCGATGAAAAAGCCTAATGTAGCAAAACCCATGTGAGAAATTGAAGAATAGGCAATCAACTTCTTCATATCTTTTTGAATCAAAGCGATAAAGCTGATGTAGACCACCGCAATTAAAGATAAGCCGATAATCAACCAATCTAATTCACGACTTGCGTCCGGCGTAATCGGTAAGCTGAAACGTAAGAAACCGTAACCGCCTAACTTCAACATAATCGCTGCTAAAATCACTGAACCGCCTGTGGGAGCTTCAACGTGAGCATCTGGTAACCATGTGTGCACTGGAAACATCGGTACTTTCACCGCAAAGGCTGCAAAGAATGCCAAGAAAATCCAGATTTGCGCCGTCATGCCTAACGTTTGCTTGTGGTAATCCAAAATCCCGAAGCTGCCAGAGACATTGTATAAATAAATCAACGCTACCAACATGAAGATAGAACCTAAGAACGTATACAAGAAGAATTTAATCGTTGCATACACACGGTTAGGCCCGCCCCAAACACCAATGATGATGAACATCGGAATTAACATCGCTTCCCATAACACATAGAAGAACATCGCGTCTAATGCGGAGAACACACCAATCATTAAACCTTCCATGATTAAGAACGCCGCCATGTATTGCGAAGCTTTGTTTTGAATCACTTCCCAGCCCGCTAAAATCACTAACACAGTGCTAAAGCTGGTTAAGATAATCAATGGCATAGAAAAACCGTCAACACCTAAGTGATAATAAATGTTGAACGCGGGAATCCACGCATAACGCTCACTAAACTGCATCGCCGCAGTTGCTGTATCAAAATCAAAATATAATGGCAATGACAACACAAACGTCGCCAACGACACCATTAATGCAACACCTTTTGCCGCAGTAGAATTGTTCTCATCGCCAACAGCTAGTACCCAAAAGCCGCCGATAATCGGTAGCCAAAGCAGTAAACTGAGTAGTGGTAAATCAGTAAACATTCGTTGTATTCCTTTTCAATGCCTTAGAGAACAAACACACCGAGCAACACAGCCAAGCCTATAATCATGGCAAATGCGTAGTGGTACAAATAACCCGTTTGTAAATGGCGAACCACTGAGGCTAACCAACCGACTGATTTTGCACTGCCGTTAACTGCAACACCATCAATCAAGGTCACATCGCCCGCTTTCCACAAGATGCTACCGATGCCGCGTGAACCGCCAGCAAAGAACCACTCGTTAAATTGGTCGAAACCGTATTTTTGTTCTAACACGTAGTGAATTGGCTTCAATGCTGTGGCAAAGAAGGCTGGGATTTTTCTGAAAAACGCTGGGATAAATGGTAATGGCAAATACATCAAAATTGCAGCAATTAAACCAGCCATCGCTAACATAAACGGCGGCATCATTAAACCGTGCATCGTGAATTCCCATACCCCGTGCCAAGCATGAGCATGTTCGCCATGTGCTACATGAATCGCATGACCGAAATAATGACCATATAACATTGGGCCAATCGCAATTGCACCCATGACAATGGAAGGAATGGCTAATAAAACTAATGGCAATGTCACCACCCAAGGGGTTTCATGTAAATGCTCTTTCGTGTGCTCGTCCATGCGCTCTTCACCGTGGAATACTAAGAAGAACATACGGAAAGAATATAAAGCAGTAATGAAAACACCTAATAATACAGCATAATAAGCGTAGTCAGCTGTCCAGCCGAAATGACCTGACAATTGTGCTGCGTGTGTTGCTTCAATGATTGCATCTTTAGAATAGAAGCCTGCTAATCCCGGGAAGCCGATTAATGCCAATGAACCAATTAACGAAGTCCAGTAAGTGATAGGCATGTATTTTTTCAAACCGCCCATGTCACGCATATCTTGTTTGTGGTGCATCGCAATGATGACTGAACCCGCTGCTAAGAATAATAAGGCTTTAAAGAAAGCATGAGTCATTAAGTGGAAAATCGCTGCGCCGTAAGCAGATGCGCCTAATGCGACGGTCATGTAACCCAACTGGGATAAGGTTGAGTACGCCACAACACGTTTAATATCCGTTTGCACTAAACCAAGTAAGCCCATGAAGAATGCAGTGGTTGCACCTGTGAATAAGATGAAGCTTAACGCTGTAGTGCTTAACTCATACATCGGTGACATTCTCGCCACCATAAAGATACCTGCTGTTACCATTGTTGCCGCGTGAATTAATGCAGAAATTGGCGTAGGACCTTCCATTGAATCAGGTAACCAAACATGTAATGGGAACTGTGCAGATTTACCCATCGCACCGATGAATAACAAGATACAGATAACCGTCATTAAGCCCCAAGCGTATCCTGGGATAATTTCAATTGTTTTGCTTGCAAGTTCAGCATCGTGAGCTTCAACATAATGGAATACTTCACTGTAGTTCAAGCTACCGAAGTACATTAACACTAAAGCAATACCTAATAAGAAACCAAAGTCACCGACACGGTTAACTAAGAATGCTTTTAAGTTTGCGTAAACGGCTGTTTCTTTTGTATACCAGAAACCGATTAATAAGTAAGACACTAAACCAACAGCTTCCCAACCGAAGAATAATTGCATGAAGTTGTTAGACATGACTAACATTAACATTGCGAAAGTGAACAATGAAATGTAGCTGAAGAAACGGTTGTAACCTTTATCGTGTTCCATGTAGCCGATGGTGTAAATGTGAACCATCCAAGAAACGAAAGTCACGACCATCATCATTGTCGCAGTTAATTGGTCAACTAAGAAGCCTACTTCTAGTTTTAAGTCGCCAATCGCTAACCATGTATATAAGGTTTTGTTATAAATCTCGCCGCCATCTAAAACGATGTGCTTAAATACATAAGCAGACAAGAAAAATGCAACACCAACGCCTAAAATGGTCACGCGATGTGCATTTGCGCGGCTCACGGGAAACAGTCCCGCAATTATCGACCCAATTAAGGGTGCTAGCACAATGGCTAGGTATATGTTTTCCATATTTTGCATAAATGTTTATCCCAATAACTTGAAATCTGTCAGTATCTCACTAGGACTGGCTATCCTTTGAATAACACAGCCCTGAGTACCAATCAAAAATTCATTACCCTTTCATTGAATCCAAATCTTCAATATTAATCGTGCCACGATTACGGAATAATACGATAAGAATCGCTAAACCAATGGCAGATTCAGCCGCTGCCACCGTTAGAATAAAGAATACGAAGATTTGACCCGCAATATCTGCATTGAAATGCGAAAAAGCAATGAAATTCATATTGACAGATAACAACATTAATTCGATACACATCAAAATGATTAACATGTTTTTGCGGTTTAAGAACATACCCGCGACGCTCAAACAGAACAATACTGCGCCTAAAATTAAGAAATCAGATAACACTAACATGAGTCTAGTCCTTCGGTTCTGCTGCCATTTTCACAAGACGCACACGGTCTTCACGTTTCACGAATACTTGTTTTTCTGGTGGAATATATTTGTGTTGACGTTTCTCACGCATGGTTAAAGCAATTGCAGCTACCATTGCGACTAATAAAATCGCTGCGGCTATCTCAAAAGGATAAACATAGACAGTATATAAAGCGTTACCGAGCACCTCAGTATTTGGTAATTCGGAATTGGCAAACGCGTTGATGGCTTCAGGTGAGGCTAAACCTGCATTGGCATTCCATAACACTAAACCCATTTCGATTAAGATGATAATGCCCACTAACATGGCAACAGGGAAGTAACGCACGAAGCCTTCACGCACCACGGTGATATTGATGTCGAGCATCATGACCACAAACAGGAAAAGCACCATCACCGCACCCACGTAGACGACAATCAACGCGATAGCTAAGAATTCAGCATGTAACAACATCCATATTGCTGCGGATGAGAAGAAACCTAATACTAAGAACAATGCAGCATGAACAGGGTTTTTAACAGTAATCACCCTTGTGGCTGCAAAAATTAGGATTGCGGCGAAAAAATAAAAGATGTATTTCTCTATCATTGTGGTACTTTACACTGTTGAAATTGAAACCTTTGAAAACTCTAAAGTCTTAAAGACTGGCAGCCTACAGTCATCTCGTTCCAGCGGTCTCCGTTGGAATGCAGTGAAGACGCTCCGCGTCGTTACTTTCTAAATATGACGCAAAGCGTCAAGGCTGCATTACTACGCAGAGCGTAGCAACGAGTTTTATCTAAACTTAAAATGTGAATATGTCACTCACGAAAATCATGACCCGATCCATGAATCCTTCAATCCGTTCACGGCGAACCATCTGGTTATTCTCATAAAAACGACGTGCAATTAAGCCACTGTCTTTACCATATTCATAAGTAATGCCGTTCAAATTACCTTTTTCGTCGAATGCTTCGTGCTCAAGCCATTTTTCGCCTGTACGGTAATAAATCGTGGCTTGTACTGGGACACCATTCTCAAACCACCAATCACCTTGCAAGTTACCATTATTGTGATAACCTTTTGAGTTACCTTCTTTTTTACCATTTTCGTAACGACGTTCGGCTTTTTTCTTGCCGTTTTGATAGTAATCGGTTTCTAAACCTTCACGAACGCTGTTAACCAACGAACGCTCACGGAATAATTCACCTGTTGGGTAGTATTGAATTTGCGTCTCATATTTCTTACCGCCTGTAATCCGCAATTCATTACTTAACTTGCCGTTACGCAAAAATTCACGCTTAGACTCCAACTTACCATCTTTATAGACAACTTCAGCTTTAAGCTCGCCTGTTTCAAAATACTCTTTGGTCGTACCGTGCAAACGCCCATTCATACGCGCATATTCAAAATGCACCGCACCACTTGGATAATAAGCCTTGTCTTTTTCTTCTGCTGCATACGCAGATAAGCTTATTGAAGAGAATAATAAAACTGCAATCAACCAACGCATAACCATGCTCCTTAGGAATGAGACATTTTTCTAATTTACAGGACTAGCAACTTTTTGCCTGCCATATACACAGTATATCCAAAGCCAAGGACTGCCAGTCCCAAATCTCATTATATTATTCCTTAAAAGTTTTAACGATAGGCTGCGTCTTTAGCTCGGTCTTCCGCTAACTGCTGTTCCATTTTGTCGCCCACAGCCAATAATTTTTCTTTCGTCATGAGTAAATCGCCACGTTGCTCACCGTGATACTCAAAAATAGGCGTTTCAACAATTGAATCAACTGGACAGGACTCTTCACAGTAACCACAGAAAATACATTTGGTTAAGTCGATATCATAACGTGTTGTACGTCGTGTACCATCTTCACGTTCGCCTAACTCAATTGTGATTGCCAACGCGGGGCAAGTCGCTTCACATAGTTTACATGCAATACAACGTTCTTCGCCATTCGCATAACGTCTTAATGCGTGTTGACCACGAAAACGATGCGACATAGGGGTTTTTTCTTCTGGGTACTGAATACAGATTTTACGTTCAAAGAAGAAGCGACCTGTTAAGCGCATCCCCTTGAGTAATTCCCATAAAAACAGACTTTTAACATAATTAACCGCAGCACTCATTACAATTCCCCTTAGGCAGTTAACATTAATTTAGCGATACCAACAATAACTATCCACACTAAGGTGATAGGAATGAAAACTTTCCAACCCAAGCGCATGATTTGGTCGTAACGGTAACGAGGGAAAGTCGCTCTGAACCATAAGAACAAGAGTAAGAAAATTGAAAGCTTCGCGAATAACCAAACGATTGCAGGTACAAAGGCAAACATTGCTTCAAGTGGTGTACCTTGGAACGGAGATAACCAACCACCCATAAACATCAAGGTTGCAAGCATACCGATTAAAATCATGTTCGCGTATTCAGCTAAGAAGAAGGTTGAGAACAACATACCAGAGTATTCAATATGGAAACCTGCAACAATTTCAGATTCACCCTCTGCTACGTCGAATGGCGCACGGTTGGTTTCCGCCACACCTGAGATGAAATAGATAATAAATAATGGGAATAATGGTAAGAAGTACCAGTTCCAAATGCCGCCCGCTTGACCATTTACAATGTCGCCTAAGTTCAAGCTGTTTGCCATCATCAATACACCGACTAAAGTGAAGCCCATGGCAATTTCATATGCAATAATTTGTGCTGCTGAACGCATCGCACCTAAGAACGCATATTTTGAGTTAGATGCCCAACCCGCAATGATTACGCCGTAAACACCAATAGATGTCATCGCAAGAATATACAACAAGCCTGCATTGATGTCAGATACAACCCAGCCATCTGCAAAGGGTATAACTGCCCACGCTGCTAATGCTGGTCCTAAAGATAAGATAGGAGCAATAACAAATAGAAATGCATTCGAATTGGATGGAATGACGATTTCTTTAAACATCAACTTGAACGCATCAGCCAGCGGTTGTCCAAGACCAAAGAAACCTACACGGTTAGGGCCAATACGCAACTGCATGAAACCAATAACTTTACGTTCTGCAAGTGTGTAATAAGCTACAGCACCCATGAGCGGAAGCATCAAAATTAAGATTTGAACCAGTGCCACTAAAACAAAGGTCACCTCATAAGGAAAGGGTGAGTTGTTGTAAACAATGTCCCACATACTGATTAGTTCCGTTTAGTTTTTAAAATTCGTCAATGTGATGACCGTTCTGGAGATTGTGAACATCACAAGCACTGCTCATCATTCTGCAAATTAACTTAATTCTGTGTGATGAAAGGAGTTTAAACAAACGGGCAACTCTACTTGAAGTCGCCAGTTTGCAAATTAGATTTTATTAACCTGCACTCACGTCAATTTGACCGTTAGCACTGATTTCAGCACTATATAAAAGCACGCAGTTGTCAGGAATCCGCTCATCAATCATGACTGGTAACGTGATTTCTGTACCGTTCTGAGTGACTTTTGCTGAACCGTCTTCACTTAAGCCTTTTTGCTGTGCCAAGCTTGGATTCACATAAATATTGCCTGTGCGTTTGCTATCGGCTGTGCTTTGTAACGCATTTGAACGTCTGACTAAGCTATCAACTGCATACATTGGAGTTTCAGCGATTAACTGAATGTCACTGCTTGCACCATTGATGCTTGCGATTTGACCTGCCGTGCTGTTATCTGCTTGCTTGTCGCCGACTGCTGCTTTTAATTCATCACGTACTTGCGTTGAATCTGTGTAGTCAAAGCCATTTACATCGAATAAATTACCTAATACACGTAAGATTTTCCAAGCTGGACGCGCTTCACCTTTTGGTGCAACCACGCCGTCGAAACTTTGCCATTGACCTTCTAAGTTTACATATGTACCTGAAGTTTCAGTGAATGCTGCGATAGGTAATAATACATTTGCATAGGCTTTAGTTGTTTCGCTGGCATACGCACTTAAGCTGACTGTGAACGCTGCTTGAGTTAAGTTTTCAACCACTGTGCTGCTCGCAACATTACTGTCTAATTCTGGCTCTGTTCCCAGTAAGATATACGCTTTTAAGCCGTTGCTTAACATTGCTTGCGCATCTAAACCTTTATCGCTGGTTGCGCCTGCGGCTTTACGATGTGGTAACACACCTGCTAACCAAGCACCTGCGCTATTGGCAGAATCCGCTAAGTAACCTAAAGTTGCACCTGTTGCTTTTGCAATGGCAACTGCTAAGGCACGAATTGCACTAGCTTGCGTATGTTGTGCTGCGATATTGCCTAATAAAATGGTTTTGCTTTCGCCTGATTTGAGATTTTCAGCAATCGCTGTTTGAGTTTCATCCGCGTTGACATTGCTTAATGCGCTTGGTAATTCTGCACCTAAGGCTTTTGCAATACCTGCTAATGTTGCGACCAAATCTGCTGGGGCAGCAACCGCTTGATGAGAGACTTTATAATTGAAAGTGTAATTAACTGGATTCACAAAGCTAACACTTGCACCTTTTTTCGATGCTTTATGAACACGATGGTTAATTAAAGGATGTTCTTTGCGAAGGTTTGAGCCAATTACTAAAATGCTGTTGCTGGCTTCAATATCGCTAACAGATTGGCCGAGAGAAGGATACAAAGGTGCTGCATCTTGGTCAGAGAAATCAGTTTGACGTAAACGGTGATCGATATTATTCACACCAATACCGCGCATCAATTTTTGTAATAAATAGAGTTCTTCTAAAGTTGCTGTAGGAGAGGCTAACGCACCGACATCGCTTGCAGAATTGGAACTCATAACCTGTTTTAAGCCATCAGTTGCAAAAGCTAACGCCGTTTCCCAATCAGTTTCTTGCCATTCGCCGTCTTGCTTAATCATTGGCTTGGTTAAACGGTCTTCTGCTGTTAAGCCTTGATAACTGAAACGGTCACGGTCAGATAACCAGACTTCGTTTACTGCTTCGTTGTCTTTTGGTGCAACCCGTAACACTTCACCACGACGGGTATGAACATAGACGTTTGAGCCTAAGCTATCGTGAGGTGCAATTGACTCAGCTTGTTGCATTTCCCATGCACGCGCTACATAACGAGATGGTTTTGCAGTTAGTGCACCCACAGGACATAAATCAACCACGTTGCCAGATAATTCAGAATCAACACTTTTCTCGATATAAGTACCGATTAATGTGCTGTCGCCACGACCTGTTGCACCCATCTCTTGTACGCCCGCAATCTCGATACCGAAGCGGACGCAGCGCGTACAGTGAATACAGCGGGTCATTTCTGTTGCGATGAGAGGGCCGATATTTTTGTCGAATACCACCCGTTTTTGTTCTTGATAGCGAGACGCATCACCGCCGTAACCGACCGCAATATCTTGCAGCTCACACTCACCACCTTGGTCACAGATAGGACAGTCTAAAGGATGGTTAATGAGTAGGAATTCCATCACAGATTTTTGTGCAGCCAATGCTTTTGTAGACTTCGTCCACGCTTTCATGCCATCCATCACAGGCGTTGCACAAGCGGGCATAGGCTTAGGTGCTTTTTCAACTTCGACCAAGCACATGCGACAGTTCGCTGCCACTGAAAGTTTTTTGTGATAACAGAAGCGCGGGATATTAATTCCGTTTGCGTCTGCCACTTCAATCAACATTTGACCGGGTTGTGCTTCGTATGGTTTACCGTCTATTTCAATGGTTGCCATTCTGTATCATCCATTCATTTTATTTATGGCCTGAGTTACGATTTTTTATATATCATACCTCAAATCAAGCGACCTGTTTACTGATTTTTAGATGCTGCAAGTCTCTCGGTATCAATAAATTTGTTCGACGAGATATGAAAAATACGCGCAAATTCAACAACATCAATATAAAACTTAAAATTCGGTGGTGATCTGTCAATCACGCAGACAAATCATCAAGTGCGGTATTCTACCAGAATTAAATCAAATAATACTAGTATATTTCTGTTCTATGAGGGTATAGAGTGATTTAAAGATTGTGATATAAATATATTATATTAGAAATTGACTACGAAATGTTTTATTAGTAAAGATTGGTCTGAATTGGCGATCTTTTCAAATGTCCCTAAAATTCAAATTTGCATCACTTAGTCTCATTTTTCTAATTATCATTATGTCTACAGGTGCTTGGTATTTAAAACAATTACAAACAACTTTGTTAGAAAAGGAAGCACGTAACAGAATTGAAATGGTGATTAATTTCTCTCAAGCCAGTCGGGATTATATCCGAGATTATTTGCGCCCTACCTTGCAACAAAAGTTGCCTGATGATTTTCTATTTGAAGGTAATTCATCTACTTTTTTTACAAAAGCAGTTTTAGACATCTTTAATCAAAAAATGCCTGAATATTATTACAAGCAAGCTACAATAAGTCCACTAAATTTAGACAACTTAGCAGATGAGTTTGAAACCAAGATTATCCAAAAATTTAAAAGTAATACAGACCTAGAGGAATTTTTGGGCTATCGAGAAGTCAATCATAAAAAGAATCTATTCCTTGCTCGTCCTATCTATATCACACCTGACTGTCTCAGTTGCCACGGCAAACCAGAAAATATGCCACCTGTATTAATCAAACGCTATGGCAATACACATGGATTTAATTGGGAAGTAGGTGAATTGGTCAGTGCGCTCATTATTTACGTCAGCATTGAAGAGTTACAGCAAGATATTTCTGATACCTTATGGAAATTACTATTTACTTTTGTATTACTGACTGCATTTATTGCCACATTATTTTATTTTGTATTCGAATATATTGTTGAAAAACCAATCAAATCGGTTGCGCAATTTATGCAACAAAAAGCTGCCAACCCAAAACAAGAAATTTGTATTAAAGTCGATAGTCACGGTGAGGTTGGTGAAATGGTTGAATCTTTCAATTATATGTCACAACAACTATGTAATACTTTTGTCGACTTAGAACATAAAAACAGGATGTTACAGGATTCAAATAACTTTTTAGCAATTACTGCTCATGATTTAAAAAGCCCACTTTGTGCTGTACAAGGTTTAGCTGAGTTAGTTGAGGAAGATTTACATGACATGCCCGAAGCAGAAATTATCAACTGTATGGGCAAAATTCAGCGTAGTTCTAAACAAATGTTTAATTTAATTACTAATTTGCTAGATGTAAATAGTATTGAATCAGGCAAAATTAAAGTTAACCTAAGCACCTCAAATTTACATATTTTAGTAACTGAATTGGTCAACATGCATCAGCATCAAGCCAAAGTAAAAGGGATTCAAGTGCATTTATTGATGCAAAACTGTCAAACATGTCCTGTATACACTGACAGTAATATCATTTATCAAGTGTTAGATAACCTTATTTCCAATGCAATTAAATATTCTCCATTTGATAAAAATGTGTATGTGACATTAGAACAGTCTGAGCAGCATATTTATTTCAAAATTCAAGATGAAGGGTTTGGGTTTACGGAAGCAGATAAAAATAGATTATTTGGTAAATTTCAGCAATTATCCAATAAACCTACCAATAAAGAACATTCAACAGGCTTAGGCTTGTTCATTGTGAAAAAGCTGGTTGAAGCTTTAGATGGTGATGTGTGGTGTGAATCCGAACCTAACCAAGGCGCAATGTTTATTGTGCAATTGCCGAAAATAGACTCATAACATTTCCCGAATATGGGGTTGAGCACGGTGATAAATTGCCCAAGCAGGCCCTAGTAAAATTAGCCAAAATGCAAGGGGTCGAATTACATTCCACCAGTCCCATGCTAAGCCCTGTGTCACGGCATGAATCAAAGCCATAATATCAGCAATTGGGTTGATGATTAAAATCCATTGCATAGGTTCAGGCATTAATTCAGGCAAATATAAAATCGGGGTAAGATATAAAGTCACTGTGATTAAGAAGGGAAATAACTGTGCAACATCTTTTAAAAATAGACTAATCACAGCTAACAAATAACAAAGCGGAATCATCCACAACGCAATCACATAAATGATGATGAAACCAGATAATGTGTGCTCATAGCCTGCAAGTAAGCCTGTGGCAACCGCCATCACAACACTGTATAAAATCGCTGAAAGACTCAAAGGTAATAAAGGTAAAATAATGGTAGGAAAAACAGCGCGTTGATATAAACCACCAAATTCACGTAATACAGTTAAACTACGCGACAACACTTCTGAAATAAATAACCATGGCAACATCCCCAATAAGAAATAGTCAACAAATGGGACTTTATTGGGAAATTTGACTTTTAATACAATATCCAGCAAAAACCAGAAGCCGACGATTTGCAAAGCAGGTTGGATAAATAACCAAATATCGCCAAGCCATGTGCCCGATGTACGATTAACAATATCTCGTTTAATTAATAAGAGAAGTAAATAACGGTGGGTGTAAGCATCTCGAAAAGGGCCAATAAAACCTAACCATGTTGCGTGAAAATAGCGCAGAATAAAATCAAATAGTGTTGTCATGTTTGTATTAAGTTAATGTAGAACCAGCAGCACCTCAGAACAAAGCACTGCTAGTCCCTCAGAATTAAGAATTCAACTTTTCAGTCAAGACTGCAAATTCTTGTTTCATTTGTAAGTTCTCAAAAATCAACAAGTCAGGCGTTTGCATATTTTGTAGTAACTCAAACGCTTTTTGACTAGTGCGTAATAAGTTCACTAACTCACTGCTCACTGTCACTGTTGCAAAGGTGTTTTCTGCAACTAATAAATCAGCTAAGGTTTTATCACGTGCAGCCAACATTTTTTGGCGTTGATTGGTTAAATGTTGTTTATACAAATTAGCTGTTTTCAGGGTTAATTTTTGCGCTTCTAAGTTTGCTAATAAGTGCTCACGATGATTGTTGCTATCTTTTTTGTTTAATAAACTTTGTGTCTTATTTTTGATTGTTTGCACATTATTTACAATGTCTGAAATTTTAGGTACATATTTGTTATCAATATCTGCTACAAAACCATCCTGCATGTGATATAGAATCTTGAGTAAAACAACATACATACCATAGTAACGTTTGCTAATTGTGAACTCTTCTTCACTGTCAACCGTTAATTTCATCAGCTGTTCATTAACCAATTTTACGTTTTCATATACTAAACTGGCTTGAATAATATCATCGCCCACCACACTGGCAAACAGCACATCTAATTGATCGTCAGTCAGGCGAACACCTAATTGTTGTAAATGCTGACCAAATTCAGATTTTAAGTCATCAATTTGTTGATATTTCTGCGCAATTTGATCCTGTACATTAACAATTTTATCATTGTAGTCTTCAACTGTAGTTTTCCAAGTTGATTCAACAGGTGCACTGACTTGTGCTTGGCGATAGTCTGCAATCGTATTTTTCAATTCAACAATTTCTTGTTCTATGTCACGGATTTGCTGACGGATTTGATTACTTTCTGATAACGATAAAATTTCAACCGCTTCATCAAGCAACTCATTTAACTTACTTTGATTACTTTCTTTAGTTTCTACAAACCATGCTTTATCTGGCAGGCTTTCTTGTTTTTGTTCAAGGCTAAGAATTTCACTAATACGAGGCGTGATTTCATCCCAGATTTTACCAAAATACGGGTTACGATCAGCTTGCTGGGTAGGTTCTTCATCAGGTGTGATCGGTTGATTTTCTTCTTCGGAATCTGAGCTAACATAGCTAGAAGCTTTATTCCACATATCAGCCGTAGAATCTTTGGCTTTACCCCACCAAGATTTTGAATCCTCTTCAGCATTTTCAGGCTGTGCCACTTCTTCAGCAGGTGGTTCTGGTTCAGCATTTTGCTCTTCAGAGTCACTGCTGCTCCATAGGCCTTTGGCTTTATCCCACCAAGAGCCTGAAGCTTCTTCTTGAGCAACTTGAATAGCTGGTGTTTCAGCCACATTACTTGCTGGAACTTGTTCAGCTTGACATGTTGAAATTACAAAACTGGCACAGAGTGCGAGATACCATTTCATTATATTAAGTCCCTTGTCTACTTTCTCGATAATAATAGCAGATTAATCTTGTTGTTGGCTTGTATCATTTTCACCAACGACGGGCGTGACACTTTGAATTTGTGCATCACATTGTTGTTGCAAAGTTTGGACAAAGGGGTCTTGTTGGATTTGAGATTCAGCGTATTGTTGCTGGGTTTCTCTTATTTGTTTTTGTTCAAGAGCAGGGGTTTGAATATCATCCCGTTCAATATAAATATGTATTTTGAGTTGTTGATTAGTATAACGCTGTAATGCCGCTTCTAAATCTGTTTGTCTTTTTGGGGATTGTAATGCTTTATGTATGGGTGCTAAGCCCAAAAACCAAGTATTGTTTTCCTTTTTTCGCAACGCACAGTTTTCCGCTAATTGCCGCACCATACCCATTGGTAAAGTAGCTGCAAATTGTCCCCATTCGTCTGAAGGCGGGGCATAAGTTGGCATTGTTGGCACGTAATCGGTTGCTACAGGTGCTGGCTGTTGGTATTGCTCAATAGGTGGCGGAGCTTGTACAGATTGTTGGTATTGTTCAACTGGCGGTGGTGTTTGTACAGGCTGTTGATATTGTTCAACCGATGGTGAAGCTTGTACAGGTTGCTGATACTGTTCAACTGGTGGCGGAGCTTGTACAGATTGCTGGTATTGTTCAACTGGTGGCGGAGCTTGTACAGATTGCTGGTATTGCTCAATAGGTGGTGGAGCTTGTACAGGCTGTTGATGATCTACAATTGGCGGAGGTGTTTGTACAGGTTGCTGCTGAGCTGGCTGATTTTCAGGTGTCTGTTTAGCAGTTTTAATTTGTTGCCCTGCTTTTAAAGGTTTAAACGCCAACATCCGCAATAAAATCATCTCAAAACCACCGCGTGGCTCTGGCGACAAAGGTAAATCTCGACGGCCTAACAAAGCGATTTGATAAAATAACTGAGTATCTTCTGGCTTGAGTTGTTGCGCTAAGGCTTGAATATCATTTGCATGTGTTTGCTGAGTATCTAAACTTTCAGGCACAGCTTGCGTTAAAGCAATTTTTTGTAAAAATGACAGCATATCTGCCAATACAGCCCTAAAATCAGGATTTTGTTCAGCTAATTGTGCGACTTGCTTTAGTAGCTCAGGCGCATTCTGTGCAGCCAAAGCATTAAGTAAATTTAAAACCGTATTCTGATCTAACGTCCCCAGCATTGCACTGACATCAGCCAATGACAATTGCCCACCACCGTAAGCAATCGCTTGATCTAATAAGCTCAACGCATCGCGCAAACTACCATCAGCGGCTTGTGCTAATAATTGTAATGCAGGTGGCTCAAACTCAATTTGTTCTTGCTGTAAAATATAAGTCAGATGCGAATCGATTTGCTCTAATGGAATGCGCTTTAAATTGAATTGCAAACAACGCGATAAAATCGTTGGAGGCAAACGTTGTGGGTCAGTGGTTGCGAGTAAAAACTTAACATGCGGCGGTGGTTCTTCCAAAGTTTTTAACAAAGCATTAAAACTGCTGGTCGACAACATGTGTACTTCGTCAATGAGATAAACTTTGAATCGGCCACGGGTTGGTGCGTACTGTACGTTTTCTAAAATTTCCCGTGTATCTTCAACTTTGGTGCGTGATGCCGCGTCCACTTCAATCAAATCAACAAATCGACCGCCATCAATTTCCTGACACGCAGCACATTCGCCACAAGGATAAGCAGTAATACCTTTTGATTCACAATTTAGTGATTTGGAAAAAATCCGTGCAATTGTAGTTTTGCCAACACCGCGTGTGCCCGTGAATAAATAAGCATGGTGTAAACGTTGATTTTCGAGAGCATTCGTGAGAGCTTGGCGGACGTGCATTTGTCCAACCATCTCAGGGAAATTACGAGGCCGCCATTTTCGTGCAAGAACTTGATAAGACATAGCCTGATGACTTCAATAGATGGGCGGCAACCTATACCAGCCACACCTCGGCACTTGCATCTATCACTACCGCTGCTTCCTTCCGGACCTGACGGGGTTTGCAATATAGCAATGCGAGGGGACCAGCACGGGTTACCATTGCTGGCGGAGAGAGAGGGATTCGAACCCTCGATACGGTATGACCGTATACACACTTTCCAGGCGTGCTCCTTCAACCACTCGGACACCTCTCCATCGGTTAAACCACTCGTCTACGTCCTTGTAAATAAGCAGTTTAAGCGCGGCATTCTAACAACAATAAAAATGTGTGTCTAGTTTTATTTATAACGATTTATTTTTGAAGCTGTTTACAAAATATATTCAATGAAGTTCAAATCAATATAAATGATTGTGTAAAGTTGAAAAGTGTTATAGGGAAAAATTGATAATTATTCAGGCTTAGTTAATAATTGCTGAATTGATGACTGTTAATTGAAAAAAAGATGCGCACCAGAGTTAAAATTTGTGGGATTACCCGTCCAGAAGATGCAATCGATGCTGCTCATTTAGGTGCAGATGCGATTGGATTAGTGTTTTACGCCAAAAGTCCGCGAGCGGTGCATATTGAGCAAGCCAAAACCATTGTTCATGCGTTACCTGCGTTTGTCACAACTGTGGGCTTATTTGTGAACGCTGATGCCAATGAAGTGAAAAATATATTAAATCATGTACCTTTGGATGTTTTACAGTTTCACGGCGATGAAAACCCAGAATATTGTACACAATTTGCCCGCCCCTATATCAAAGCATTGCGAGTGCAAGAATCTACAGATATTGAGGCCTTTGCTCAACAACATTATTTAGCTCAAGCTATTCTACTCGATACCTATGTCAAAGGTGTACAAGGCGGAACAGGCCAAGCATTTAATTGGCAACTTGTGCCAGAAAACTGCAGCCAACCATTGATTATTGCAGGGGGATTGACACCAGAAAATGTGCCCCAAGTGATACAAGAATTGAAGCCCTATGCTGTGGATGTCAGCGGCGGTGTTGAGCAAGCCAAAGGCATTAAGGATAAAGCGAAAATCGCAGCATTTATTAAAGGAAGTCAACCATCATGAGTACAGACTTACACACATTTCCCGATGAAACAGGCCATTTCGGTATTTTTGGCGGCAAGTTCGTTGCAGAAACTTTGATGCAGCCACTTGAAGAATTACGCTTAGCCTATGAAAAATATTTAAATGATTCGGAATTTTTAGCTGAATTAAATGATGACTTACACCATTTTGTGGGTAGACCGTCACCACTTTATCATGCTGCACGATGGTCGGAGATGTTGGGCGGAGCGCAGATTTATCTAAAACGTGAAGATTTAAATCATACGGGTGCACATAAAGTTAACAATACGATTGGACAAGCTTTATTAGCAAAACGTATGGGTAAAACCCGTATTATTGCCGAAACGGGTGCAGGTCAGCATGGTGTAGCATCGGCAACGGTGGCAGCACGTATGGGTTTAGAATGTGTTGTGTATATGGGGGCAGAAGATATTAAGCGTCAAGCTTTGAATGTGTATCGGATGAAATTACTTGGTGCGGAAGTTGTGCCCGTCACTTCAGGTTCTAAGACTTTGAAAGATGCTTTAAATGAAGCAATGCGCGATTGGGTAACTAACGTCGACAACACGTTTTATATTATTGGTACGGTGGCAGGCCCACACCCTTATCCAGCAATGGTGCGTGATTTCCAAGCGATTATCGGGCGCGAAGCACGTCAACAAATTAAAATTCAAGCGGGTCATTTACCTGATGCATTAGTCGCCTGTGTCGGCGGTGGGTCAAATGCGATTGGTTTATTTTATCCATTCTTAAATGATGAGTCGGTTGCAATTTATGGTGTTGAAGCGGGTGGTGATGGTGTTGAAACAGGTCGTCATGCTGCGCCTTTATGTGCGGGTAAACCGGGTGTATTGCATGGTAATCGCACTTATTTGATGGCAGATGAGTATGGTGAAATTATAGAAACACATTCAATTTCTGCTGGCTTGGATTACCCCGGTGTAGGCCCTGAACATGCTTGGTTAAAAGATATTGGTCGCGCTAAATATGTATCTGTCACTGATGAAGAAGCATTAGCTGCATTCCACCAATTAACTCGCGTAGAAGGCATTATGCCTGCATTAGAGTCTAGCCACGCCTTAGCTTATGTGAATAAACTTGCGCCAGAAATGCGTAAAGATCAAACTATTATCGTGAATTTATCAGGACGCGGTGATAAAGATATTCATACTGTTGCACAATTGGATGGTATTAAAGTGTAACGGGTTTATTATCAACTTATTTTAAATAATTGGCGTGTTTTAAGTTGAGCTTAGCACGCCATATATTTCATTTTGATAAAGAACACGTATGTTAACTGCTGAACAGTTTCAAAATCTAGGGACACATTTATCGGAAATCGATCCAATTTTAGACCAATTTTGTCAAAAATATAATTTTACTCAAATAGCACATACTATGTTGGGTAGATACCCAAGAAGGCGTATCGAATACCATAAAGCGATCAATTTATGCATTGATATTCAAATGGAGCTAAATCACAAACGCGACTTTTTTACTCAGTTTTACCAAAAAATCCCATACTCTATTACTGTAGGCGGATGGGTTGACATTGATGGAACTCGATATGGAAAAACAAATAAATGTTTCAGACAGATACCTTTTGTTGTTATAAAGCAGAATTTAGAATGCTTTCTTGAATATGAATATACCACTATAAATCAATGGACTGTAGAAACTTTAAAGCAAGAAGGCTGTTTTAGTAAGCTTGGAGATCATAAGCCACGTTCAGAAAAGGCAAATAAAGAAACTATTGCAAAGCAAGTAGAATTAGCTAAACATATGACTGACATTGACTTTGTAATGAATTGGTTTTGCAAAGAGTTTGGTTTCTCACTAGTTGAAACGCCCTCAATTAACAGTATAAAAATAGTAAAACATGCTCAAATCAATTTCTTCTTCGAGCTAACGGAAGATTTTAAGCAAGAAACTTTTCAAGCCTTTGTTCCTGAGTCATCATTTACTTTAAGCTGTGGGGCATGGATAAATAGACAAGATATAAAATATTGTAAAGTTCTGGTTTTATTCAGAAATTGGCCTATTCTTTCTGTAAAACAAGAATTGTTTCATTTTTTATTATTGGGGCACAAATATATAAACAATTGGACAATTGATTTTATAAAATCAGCAAAGTTTTAATTTTATTGATCCTTCTTCCTCACCAAGCTTTACATGATTACTTAGGATAAACCAAATCACCTTTTAAATAAGTTTCTAATACTTGGGTTTGATTAATTTGATTTTGTGGGATATTGAATATATTTCGATCGATGATAATAAAATCAGCCTCTTTCCCTACTTCTAACGAACCCACTAAATGTTCTTGTCGCATCACATAAGCTGCATTGATTGTATACGCTTTGATTGCCTCTGATAGGCTAATGGCCTGCGGGTCGCGTGTTACTGCGTTTTGTATACCAATAAATGGATTGACATCACTGACATCCCAATCACTGCTGAGCACCACTCTTGCGCCAGCTTCAAGCAAACTTTTAATCGGAATCACTGCTTGATTCAGCTCTGCACCAATTAAACTATCACTCTCATGCCAATGTGAAGGCTGGGCAAAATTACCCGCAACTTGTGCATCAGCTGTGGCATTTAATTGCTTAAAGCGCACATAATCTGCTGGATTTACGTACTCAACATGGGTTAAACGATGTCTACCTTTTGCTGAACCACTTTGCTCAATCGCATTTAACGCCTCGTTCACACCACGATTACCAATGGTATGAATATGAAAATCAAAACCAGTAGGCTCTAACTCTGCGATATATTTTGCAATACGATTCTGAGACACATAATTTACGCCGTTATTGGGTTCAATATCGAGCAGATTAATTAAATAATCGGTTTGCATGGCGGCGGTTGTATTTAACACCACACCATCCGCATAGAGTTTGATTTGGTTGATTTTTAACAAACGTCGAGGATCATTAGCATAAAGAGATTTCAGCTTGGCGATTTGGGTTGCATCATCTTCCGTTGGATATAACCACAATCCTAAATTTGCCCGAACAGTCAATTTATTTTCATTTTCAACTCGTTGCCAAGTTAAATGATGATTACGTTTCCAGTAAGTTCTGGCATCACAAACCGAAGTAATACCATTTTCAGCTAAAGTGGGCAGTGCAACATTGATTAAACCTTCATAATCATTTTGCTCACTGTCTGGAATCGAAGCCACAATTAAATCAACAATCAAATTACCTGCGTTATCAATCAATAAGCCATTTGGTTGGCCGTCTTCTCCTTTCATAATTACACCACCAACAGGATTGGGAGAATTTACATCAATGTTCGCTACTGCCAACGCCTTCGAATTCACCCACATCGCATGAGAAGTTTGTTCCATAATCGCAATAGGTCTGGTGCTCGATAATTCATCCAAGATTTTAATTGGCTCTCGATCAACACCATCTAATAATGTATGCAGTTCAAAACCCCAGCCTAA
Organism: Candidatus Albibeggiatoa sp. nov. NOAA; assembly: GCA_025800385.1. Classification (GTDB taxonomy): domain Bacteria; phylum Pseudomonadota; class Gammaproteobacteria; order Beggiatoales; family Beggiatoaceae; genus Albibeggiatoa. Next base: position 44,734 of record JAOXRS010000175.1, on the reverse strand, counting down.
TAACCAAGTTGAATCGGGATTTTGCACAAGTGCTGTTTCTATATCAAAAATATAATTGTTTGGATTGGTTTCCTCGGTATCTAGTGTAAATTGAAAACTTTTTGATCCCGCTTCCAATGGGTGTAAATGCACATCATGTAACCCCGGTAACACCATCGCATTGTCTAAATCAATTGTTTCCGTATTGTCACTGACCTGTACTTGAATCACCTGGTTATCACCAATCGCAATGATTTTGCCTTCTCGAATCAACATTGCTTCTACCCATGGCTGGCTTTCATTGACTGTATAAATTTGCCCATTGATATAAGCTTGCTCTGATACGGTGACGTAATTGCTCATTTTGCCAAGTGACAACAAACCGCCTGTGCTTGAACTATAGGCATACACATCATAATCGTGTGACGTGGCTAGATAATTTTGTGTATCAGGATAATAACGGGCTAACAGGCCACTGATTGGTGTGGTCGGCTGCTTGGCAGGGCTGAAATATTGCGGATAGTTTGATTCTGCCCAGTCGAATAACTTTGTCGAATCGTTCAGGTTATTTGCAAAAACTGGCTGACATATGCAAATAAATAAAAGTGTTAATATTTTACGCATACCGCACCTACTTGAGTAGCTTTGCTTGAGATTACATAAGCTTATATTTTTAGGCTGTGACAGTAAAGTGTTATTTTATGCTTGAGCTACTGTTTTTCAGCCACATATTTTGATGGTAAAAACCCTTTGCCTGCATTTGTTAGCTAACCCTATCAAACCAAGCCAAGATGTGTTATACAAGACCCCTATTGCAAACCGTTGCAAGCTGTATATTCAGGTGCTGGAAACGATTATGAGTCAAGTTAATCAAAATATCGATGAACGAGAAATTGCCAAATTTTCTGCATTAGCCGCGCGTTGGTGGGATGCTCAAAGTGAATTTAAACCCTTACATGACATTAACCCATTGCGTTTGGATTATATTGAACAAAAAGTTGGCAGCTTAGCAGGTAAAAAAGTGCTGGATGTCGGCTGTGGCGGCGGTATTTTATCCGAAAGCTTGGCAGCGAAAGGCGCGGAAGTCTCTGGCATCGACATGAGTGAAGCCGCTTTAAGCGTAGCAAAATTACACTTATTTGAATCCGATTTACAAGTTGATTATCAACAAATTGCAGCAGAAGATTTTGCCAAACAACATGCAGGTGAATTTGATGTAGTGGTGTGTATGGAAATGTTGGAACATGTACCCGAACCATATTCGGTGATTCAATCTTGTAAAGAATTAGTAAAACCAGATGGTCACGTCTTTTTCTCAACCTTAAACCGTAATCCGAAATCCTACCTATTTGCTATCATCGGTGCAGAGTATGTATTGAACTTATTGCCGCGTGGCACACACGATTATGCACGTTTTATTCAACCTGCTGAATTATCCAGTTGGGCGCGTCGAGCAGGCTTAGAAGTACGTAATTTTACAGGCATGAGCTATAACCCTTTTAGCAAAAACTATTGGTTAGGTTCAGATGTTTCCGTCAACTATTTAGCCCATACCCAACCAGAATGAAAATAGAAACGGTTTTATTTGATTTAGATGGCACATTGGTTGACACATTGCCTGACTTAGCTCATGCCATGAATGTGGTACTGCAAGAGCAAGGCAAGCCAATAATAGGTTTGGAAGCAATTCGCCCTTCGGTATCACACGGTGCACGCGCAATGTTGCGTTTTGCCTTGGGTTCGGAAGACTATCCCAATTTTGATGATTTGCATCAGCAGATGTTAGATGTGTATGCCAAACATATTGCGGATAAAAGTGCTTTATTTGCAGGTATGGAACAAGTTTTACAATATATCGACCAAAATCATAAAGGTTGGGGTATTGTGACTAATAAACACCAGCATTTCACTGATCCATTATTAGATAAACTGCAATTAACAAACCGTAGCCTATGCAATGTCAGTGGTGATACTTTGCCTGAGAGTAAACCCCATCCCGCACCGATATTACATGCGTGTAAATTAGCAGACACCAAACCCGAAAATTGTATTTATATTGGTGATGCAAAGCGTGATATTGAAGCAGGTCAACGAGCAGGTATGCAAACTTTTGTTGCTTTATTTGGTTATCTTAGCAATGACGATCAACCCGATACATGGGGTGCAACAGGTTTCTTAAACCAGCCTGAAGACTTAATTACTTGGTTGCAAAACGCTTAAAAATATTAATAGAAAAACAAGAATAAGGAACGCTCATGTCTAAATCCATTGCTGTCATTCCCGTCCGACTCGCTTCAACCCGTTTGCCGAATAAACCACTGGTTGATATTAAAGGTCACCCGATGATTTGGCATGTGTATCACCGTTGCTTGCAAGCCAAGAAAATTGCAGAAGTGCATGTTGCAACTGATACGCCTGAAATTGCTGAGATGGTGGAGTCTTGGGGCGGCAAAGCATGGATGACAGATGAGTCGTGTCAATCAGGTACAGAACGCATTGTGTCGATTGTGGACAAGTTGGATGCAGATATTATTATCAATGTGCAAGGTGATGAGCCTTTGTTAGAGCCGCAAGTGATTGATGAAATGGTGGATGCATTTGAGTCAACTGAACCAATGCCTGATATTGTCACCCCTGCTTGTAAAATCAAACCCGAAGATATTTTTAATCCGAATGTGGTGAAAATGGTGGTACGGCATGATGGTTATGCAATGTATTTTTCTCGCAACCCGATTCCCTATGTGCGTGATGCGGAAAACAATGAGCAATGGCAGCAAAAAGTGGAATTTCTTGGCCATTTAGGTATGTATGGTTATAGACGGCATGTTTTAGAAAGTTATGCGCAAATACCTGAAAGTCCCTTGGAAAATATTGAACGCTTAGAACAGTTACGCTTTTTACAAGCAGGATTCGGCATTTATACTTATCCAACTGAACACTCACATATTTCTGTTGATACGCCTGAAGACTTAGCCCGAGTCAGAGCGATTTTTGAACAACAACGTAGCTAAATAACTCATTGCCACAAAGCCCTTGAGAGATACATGAAAAACTTACAGCTTACCTTATTTGCCAGTGTCATTGGCTTAATAACGTTACTCATGTATTGGCAGGGGTTATATTATGATTATGTACAATGGGACGAAGGCAGTTATATTGTTCAAAATCCGCATATTCAATCATTTAGCTTAGACAATTTATATTGGATGTTAACCGCCATTCATGCTGCTGTCTGGGCACCAATATTGTGGTTTTCTTACGCAATCGACTATCAAATTTCAGGTTTAAACCCGTTTGCCTATCATCTCAGCAATATTGTTTTGCACGCATTCAATAGTATTTGGATTTTCTTCCTAACGCTACTTATTCTAAAAATCAGACCAATTGCAACATTTTCCGAAAAACAACGATATTTAGCAGCGGGGATTGCAGCAATACTATTCGTGATTCACCCGCAACATGTCGAGCCTGTAATGTGGATTGCGTCACGCAAAGATGTACTGAGTTTATTTTTTATATTAGCAACTGTTTGGTTCTATTTACATTACACGCAGTCAAATGCAAAAACATATTATTGGTTGGCAGTGATTAGTTTTGCGCTTGCGGCTGCGACTAAACCTGTAGCGATGACGATTCCCATTGTATTATTGATGTTGGATATATTTTTATTGCAACGAATTCAATCTATTAAGCAATTATTTTATCTTGCAATTTTCGAAAAATGGCCTTTTTGGTTTTTTGCGATATTAACGGCAGGAATGGTATTTTATGCACATTTACTTGATGATCGTATTATCAGTACAACAACGATTAGTATGGATATCCGCATATTCAATGCAGCTGAAATGATTTTGTTTTATCTTGGTAAGTTTATTATTCCGTTGGGTTTATCCCCTTATTACCCATTTTCTATAAATGCCAGTTTTTACCCCATTATCATATTGGCTTTACTAACAGGATTACTGTTCTATTTATACTTACAATACAAGCAGTCTGCAATTTGGGTGACATGGTTGATTTTCCTAGTCAGCTTATTTCCTATGCTCAATATCGTCACGTTCAACCCAGAGCTTGCGGGTGCAGATAAATTTGTATATTTGCCTATGGTTGGATTTTATATCTTACTTGGTATTGGCATTATTAAAGGCTGTATACACTGTTCGGAAAAATGGCAATTTATAGCAAAAATCAGCTTATTTCTTATTATGGTGGGTTTTATTCAATTATCTCAACAACAAATGACGGTTTGGAAAGATAATTTACATTTGTGGCAAGCGGCTAATCAAGCTTATCCCAATCATATTGAAATTCAAGACTCGTTAGCCACGGCGTATGCTGAGCACGGTCAATACCAAGCAGCGATTCATTATTATCAGCAAAATGCACAACAAACTGAAAATTGCATACGCTGTGATTATGGATTGGCGAACAGTTACTTGCAGTTAGGTGAGTTACACAAAGCATTATTCTATTTACAAAAAATCTTGCAAAATATAGATAAAAGCCGCCAGCATGGCTTAGATGATGTGTATTTCAAAATTGCCTTGATAAAAGGACAGTTAGGTGATTTTCCTGCTGCCCTAGAAGCTGCTGAAAAAGGTATAAAAATTAATCCGAATAATCAACAAGGTCAACAGCTTAAGCAGCAGCTACAGCATTATTATCATTTATCTCAGCAACAAAACAACTAATTATCACCTTTTAAAACAGCATCATCATCCATTAACGGGCGCATAGTGTTTAATAAGGTTTTATATAAATGCTTGTGGTTTTTTTCTTGGCCTAATAATAATTGTTTCATCTGTTCACGTTGAGTTGGCATAGTAAAACAAGCGGGGCAGCTATCAGGTACAACAGGCAAGTTCGCATCTTGAGCAAAACTATGGGTCTGACGTTCTCGGATATATACCAATGGACGAATAATCCGTAAATCGCCTGCATCATTTAAATAATGGGCTTTCATTGTATGCAGTTTGCCATTGAAAAAAGCTGACATTAAAAAGCTTTCGGCCAAATCATCTAAATGCTGGGCTAAAACCAACACATTATAATTTTCCTTACGCGCGGTAGTGTACATAATGCCCCGTTTCATCCGTGAGCAGTATGCGCAAAAAGAATCACCTTTTAAATTCTGTTTCGCCTCTTCCATAATCGGTTGCGATTGGAAAAAATAAGGCAAATCTAAACTAGGCACATAATCTTTTAAACCACTGGGATCAAATCCGTCAATCATGGGGTCAATGGTAATCACACCTAAATCAAATTTGATGGGTGCATGACGTTGGAAATGATGCAAAATATGCAATAACGACAATGAGTCTTTACCACCTGATAAGCCCAACAATAATCGATCACCATCACGAATCATTTTATAATCCGCAATTGCTCGTCCAACATAACGCAATAAAGATTTAGGTGGTTTAACAAATTGAGTCATAGTTTAAAAATATTTATTAAGGATTGATATTTTTTATATTATAGTCGTTTTATTTTAAAGTGATACAAGATTGACAAGCCTTGATTTCAAAAATGTTTGAGATTTAAGAGATAGACTTCATTGAGATTTGGTGCATTGTAGTGATAGACCTGATAAAGCATGACCTCATCAGGCCTTGGTATCTAGTTACCACTTAATGCCATGTTGCTGCTCCCACGTCCATGCATGAGTAATAATGGTTTCTAAATCAGCAAATTGTGGTTTCCAATTCAAGGTGTTTTTCGCCAAACTTGCATCAGCCACTAAACGCGCAGGATCACCATCACGCCGTTGGCCTTCAATGATTGGAATATCTTTCCCTGTCACTTTTTTCGCCACATCAATCACTTCACGCACAGAAAAACCTTCGCCATTACCTAAATTGAAAGCTGTTGATCGACTGCCATCCCAAAGTTGCTGCAATGCCAACCAATGTGCTTGACATAAATCATTGATATGAATGTAATCTCGAATACATGTACCATCTGGTGTATCGTAGTCTTGGCCAAAAATGGTGATATGTTCACGGCGTTGACTGGCTGCTTGTAGTACCAATGGGATCAAATGGGTTTCAGGCACATGCCGTTCCCCTAATTGTCCTTCTGGGTCTGCGCCTGCTGCATTGAAATAACGCAAACAGATTGAACGCAAATCATAAGCCGCTTCATAATCACGTAGAATTTGCTCAACCATCAGTTTGGACAAACCATAAGGGTTAATTGGATTTTTGGGATGGGTTTCATCTAATGGTACAGCTTGTGGTTCGCCGAAAATCGCTGCAGTTGAAGAGAAAATAAAGTTTTTCACCTCATATTTAACCATGGTATCAAGCAAATTCAGTGTATTGGCGACATTGTTTTGATAATAAATTGTGGGATTTTGCACTGATTCACCAACTTGAATAAAAGAGGCAAAATGCATAACACCATCAAATTGATACGCTTGGAAAATATGTGCTAAATTGGCTTTATCAGCTAAATCACAAAAAACAAAATCTCCTCCAACAACTGCATTACGATAGCCATTTGATAAGTTATCTAAAACAACCACTTGGCAGCCTTTTGCCAGCAGCATTTTAACCATATGAGAGCCGATATAACCCGCACCACCAACAACTAAAATCGTTTTATCCATGCTATGCATCCATATTTTTTTGCGTTAGTTCATTATACAAGCTTTGCTGTTATTGCGATGTTTTATAGTGCGTGTTCCATTAACAATAGAGTCGTATATTTTCAGATGAAACAAAGTATTATCTCTTTTCTCCAAAAATATTAATATATACTGAATATGGTTAACAAAAAGCGCATTTAATATGTCTATTCACCGTCAGCAATTATTACAAATTTATCATCATGCTTTAAAAGCCGTGCATGGACGAGAATCTGTTGCACGCTATTTACGTCAGCATCAAGCTTTTGACCAACCACCTGCTATTATTGCTATTGGTAAAGCTGCGCCTGCAATGATGTTGGGAGCGTTGGATGTTTTGGGTGAGCAAGTGCAACAAGGTTTATTGATTACAAAACAGGGATTATTGACACCCAATCAAGCATTTACAAAATCAAAGATTATTTGTTTAGAATCTAATCATCCCGTACCAGACCAGCAAAGCATTGATGCAGGACAGCAGTTAATCACCTTTCTGCAAAATTTACCTCAAACAACACCAGTAATTTGCCTCATTTCAGGTGGCGCATCGGCTTTAGTAGAGGTTTTGCCTGATGATTTATCTTTACAGGATTTGCAACGAGTCAATCAATATTTGTTAAGTTCTGGCTTAGATATTCAGCAAATGAATGCGATTCGACAACAATTGTCTTGTATTAAAGGTGGCCGACTCGCAAATTATTTTCACCCTCATCAACAGACAGTGCTTGGTTTGTATATTTCTGATGTGCCTAGCGATGATTTATCTATCATTGGTTCTGGGTTGTTAGTCACGCCAAAGCCTTTGGATGCAAGCCAGCAAACACAGATTCAACATATTTTTACTGAATTAGCATTGCCTTGTACTGTTAAACAAATTCCACCAGCACATCAATTAAACATTGAACATAACATCGTGGCCAGTTCTCGTATTGGGCGTTTAGCTGCTTTGGATATGGCTAAAAAACTAGAGATTGAACCCATTTATTGCGCTGATGAATTATTGGTGGGTGATGTATTTGAAGCGGCTGATATGATTGTGCAAACGTTAAAGCAAAATGCGGGGCTATACATTTGGTCAAGTGAAACAACGGTGCAGCTTCCTGAAACAATAGGAAGAGGTGGCCGCTGTCAAACCTTAGCTTTAACCATTGCACAACAGATTGTGGATAACGAACACTATTTTGTTTTAGCAGGCAGCACCGATGGTAATGATGGTAGTCATCTTGTGGCAGGCGCATTGGTTGATGGAGATACGATTAATAGAGGAAAAACGCAGGGTTTGGAAGCAGATGAGTATTTACAAACAGCCGATACAGGCAGCTTTTTAGATGTAACGGGAGATTTAATTGATACAGGTGAAACGGGGACAAATGTAATGGATTTGATTTTGGCTTGGCGCGTTTAATATTTTGTATTCTGTGTCAAAAAGTGGAAGTCTCAGCTGACACAGAACGCAACGCAATTACTGTGGTTTGGTAGGTTGTAAGCGTTTAATTTGGTCAATTGAAATCGTCACTTCACCATTATGCATGGTTTCAGGTTGTTCAACTTGTCCCAACGCATGACCGTACACTACTTCATAAGTTACAGGTAAGCCTTTCTCAGTGCGGCGGGTTTCATAATCTTTAATCATGCCTTTAAATTTGGTTTTTCCCATTAAACCTTGCGGCCGTTGTGACGTAATATTGTGTGCACCAATCGCTTTTAAACCACGCATAATATCGTCAACGGAATCATATTTAAAATTCAACCAATCCACATCCATCACAGGGTCTTTTAAGCCAGATTGATATAATGCATCACCCAAATCATGCATGTCTAAAAAGAAATTCACATGGCTATACTCATCAACGGCCGCCCAACTCTGACGCAGTTCATGTAATGTATCAGGGCCTAAAGTTGAGAATAAAAATACACCGTCAGGTTTTAAAATCCGCGCTACTTCTTCAAATACCGTTTTAGCATCACACCATTGTAAAGTTAAATTTGAAACAACTAAATCCATACTGTTATCTGCAATTGGCAATCGTTCAGCATCTGCACATACATAGGACAATTTCGGTGTGAGCCACAACCATGGTTTGGGTGCATGTCGGCGTGATTGCGTCACCATTTGATAAGCGATGTCTAAACCATATACCATAGCATCAGGATAACGCCGATGCAGTTGGCGACTCATACGCCCTGCGCCACAGCCAATATCTAAAATGCTGTTAGGGGTGATTTTGATAAAATCTAGGCGTTCGATTAAATATTCGGCAATTTTCTGTTGAATAAAGGCGTGTTGTTCATAATCGTTCGCGGCTTGGCTGAAAGATTGAGAAACTTTTGTTTTGTCTACAGTGGGATACGTCATGAGGTTTCTTAAAAATGTGAAGAGATGAACAACAACTCGATATAATGATTATAGCAAAAATATACAATATCCTACTTTTTTAATAGGACTACATATCGTTAAAAATAAATAGCCCTAAAAGTAAGAAAATATTTTTAATACAGGGAATTGCAAATGGGTTATGTTCGGCCGTAATTATCATCAAAACGGACAATATCATCTTCACCCAAATAACCACCTGATTGCACTTCAATGATTTCTAATGGGACTTTTCCAGGATTTTCCAAGCGGTGTTTTGTCCCTAAAGGAATATAGGTGGATTGGTTTTCGGTCACAATAAATTCCTCTTCTCCACACGTGACTTTGGCCGTACCTTTCACCACAATCCAATGTTCTGAACGATGATAGTGCATTTGTAACGACATACATGCTCCCGGATTGACCATGATGCGTTTAACCTGAAACCGAGATTCGACATCGATATTTTCATACGTGCCCCAAGGTCGATGCACTTTACGGTGTAAATTTACTTCCTCACGATTTTGCTGTTTGAGTTCGGTGACAATGTTTTTAATATCTTGCACTTGGTCTTTATGCGAAATCATTACCGCGTCAGCTGTTTCAACCACAACATGATCTTCTAAACCAATCGCCGCGATTAAACGATATTCAGAGCGCAAGTAACAATTTTTCACATTTTGGGTTAATACGTCACCGTGGCATACATTGCCGTCAGCATCTTGTTCGGAAATATCCCATAATGAAGACCATGAACCCACATCATTCCAACCCGCATCTAAAGGAATTACAACCGCATCTTCGGTTTTTTCCATCACAGCATAGTCGATTGAATCACTTGGCGAGAGTTTAAACGCGGCTTCGTCTAAGCGTAAGAAATCAATGTCTTCGATGGCATTTTCAACTGCTTGATGACATGCGCCGTACATATCGGGGTTAAATTTTTTCAATTCTTGTAAATAGCGTTCTGCTTTGAACATGAACATGCCACTATTCCAATAATAATCACCTGATTGTACGTAACGTTCGGCGGTTTCTAAATCGGGTTTTTCGACGAATTGGGCAACTTTAAATGCGTCTGTATCGGGGATTAATACGTCTTCGGTTTTGATATAGCCGTAGCCTGTTTCAGGATGGGTAGGCACGATGCCGAATGTGACTAAGTTACCTTCCTGCGCTAATGGATAGCCTGCGCTAACGGCTTCACGGAATACCTCGGTATTTTGGATTACATGGTCGGCGGGCAATACTAATAAGGTGGCATTTTCATCGTAAATTAAGGCTTGGAATGCAGCGATAGCAACGGCGGGTGCAGTATTACGGCCAATCGGTTCAAGGATAATGCGTCTTGCGGGTTGTTCGATTTCACGTAGTTGTTCGGCGACAAGGAAACGGTGGACTTGGTTACATACGATGATGGGTTTGTCTAGTTGTGGCAGTCCGTTGAGGCGCAGGCTGGTGTCTTGTAATAAAGTGTTGTCGCCAACCAGTGCAAGTAGTTGTTTAGGATAGTATTCACGGGACAGTGGCCACAGGCGGCTACCGATACCACCAGAGAGTATGACAGGAGTTAGCATAATTGTTTGTCGTTATCATCATTAATATTTGCCGTCTATTTTATCAAGAAACAAACACAACACTAATATTATTCGGTGTACGAAGTTGATAATTTCTTTATAATCATTTTAATTAATCTGCACACTATTTCATTTGGGTTCAAGCATATGGACGATAATTTACAAGAAAGAGCAGGCCACCCTACTATTATTGTTAAAGGTGATGTTAAGAACGCAAGCCTTAATATAGGCAATCATAATAAACAAGATACAAACTCTAGTGAGAGTACAACGTCATCGGCTTCAACCAATATTGAGGATAAAAATTTACGTATTTTATTGGATAAAGTGGAAGAATATTGGGTTGATGGAATATTAAAACATGCATTGCATAAAGAGCTGTGGATTGAGTTAGGTAAGCAGCTTGAGCAAGATAAATTACACCAGCCTTTACGTGCAACTTACGAAGTACCTAATCAAAAGCCCCAACCTTTATCATATGACACCAAAATTAGCCAAATCTTTTTTGAGCATCAGCGTTTGTTAGTGATTTTAGGTGATCCGGGGGCGGGAAAAACCACGACTTTATTAGATTTAGCCAAGGATTTAATTCAGCAAGCCAAGCAAGATCATTCGCAACCTATTCCTGTGGTGTTTAATTTATCCAGTTGGTCATCGGGTAAATATCAGGATTTACATCAGTGGTTGATTGATGAGTTGAAACAAAAATATACAGTGAATAAAGATTTAAGTGTCAGTTGGTTAAAGCATCAGCAAATTTTACCGTTGTTAGATGGCTTGGATGAGGTCAAAGCGGAGTTTCGTGACAATTGTGTGGCAGCGATCAATGATTTTATCAGTGGTTATCAAGTGACGGGCGCAGTGGTGTGTTGTCGGGCAGCAGAATATCAGGCTTTATCAACTTATTTGCAATTCCGTTGTGCGGTGAATTTACAGGCTTTGACTCAAGAGCAAATTGGCGATTATTTACAGCAAGCGGGAGACAGTTTGGCAGCGTTACGGGTGTTGTTGGACACAGATGCCGAGTCTTGCAAATTAGCAGGTTCGCCATTGATGTTGGGGGTGATGAGTTTGACTTATGCGGATGTATCAGCCGATGCAATTCCTGCTCTTTTAGGTGATACAGGCACACAACGACAAACGCAGCTATTTGAGCAATATATTGAAAAAGCAATCGATAGAAAAGGTAACGAACAACCTTATACAAAACAATACATCAAAGATAAATTAAGCTGGTTAGGGTTTCAAATGCAGCAGCATGGTCAATCAGTGTTTATGTTAGAAAATATGCAAGTTTCTTGGTTAGCAGGTTCGAGCCAAAGGCTGATTTACGGGCTGATTATAGGGCTGATTGTAGGGCTGATTGTAGGGCTGGTTGTAGGGCTGGTTGTAGGGCTGATTACAGGGCTAATAAATGCGGGTTTAGAAAAACAATTGTCTGAAACCAAAGTTCAACCAAATCAAGGGATACGTTTTACATTAAAAAATGCACTGTTTGTAGGATTTACTGGGAGTATTTTATTTGGAATAATTGGATATGCAATGTGGTTTTTTAATTTAAATGATTGGAGTTTAGTCAATAACTTATTGCTGATTTTGAGTATTGGGTTTATAAGTGGCTTTCTTACTTATGGTGGTGAGTCGATTATCCAACATTACAGCTTACGTTTAACCTTACACTGGTTTAAAACCTTTCCTTTTAAAGCTGTGCCTTTACTAGAGCACTGTACAAAACTGATCTTACTGCGTCGTGTGGGTGGTGGTTATATCTTTATCCATCGCTTACTACTGGAACACTTTGCACAAAAATACCGAGACAAACAGCCTTAATAATCAGTTTGATTTTATACTCACAATTTTGATTATAATAAACCCTTGATTACTACCACCATGAAGTTGAGGAAAAACCATGCGTTACTTAGCACTATGTGGATTATTCGCACTCCCTTTATTAGCACAAGCCGCTGATGAGCCCCCTTTAACCATTTCAACCAAACGCCTCACCTTAGAAACAGCAACAACCATTGCCCAAAAAACCATTGAAGCATGTCGCAAAGTAGGCTACCAAGTTGGCGTAACCGTCGTTGACCGTAGTGGCCAAACACAAGTCGTATTACGTGACACACTCGCACCAGAACTTACTGTAACCGTCAGCGGCAAAAAAGCGTATACAGCGATCTCATTTAACAGTGCCACATCCAATTTAACAGACCGTTTTACCTCTCCATTCTCTGTACCTAAAATTGATGACTTACTCATTAGCGGTGGCGGCGTACCGATTCAAGCCCAAGGCACATTGCTCGGTGGCGTAGGTGTTAGCGGTGCACCTTCTGGAAAAATCGATGAAGACTGTGCACAAGCAGGGATTGATAGTGTGCTGGATGACTTAGAAATGGAATGATGAAAGGATTGTAGCAGTAGATTTCGAGTAATATCATGTTGAACGTGAGTGCAAAATGTATATCTTACACTCACTAACAAATACTATTGATTACGTTCCCAAACTTGAATCAATTGCTCTAACACTTGCGCTTTAGGGCGACTGATTGTAGGCACATCGATTTGCACTGTCTCTTTCAATGCGTCAAATGCACTGCCACCACCTAAAATAGGAATATCAATGTTAGCTGGACGGAACAAGTATTTATCACGCGCTTCTTCCTGCGCCACTTTGCTTAACAAGAAATCTTGGAATAACTTAGCTGCATTTTTATGCGTTTCATCAGACCATTGAACATCTAAGATGTAATAAGGATTGTCATTCCATACGCTGCGGCTTGGATAAATCACCTCAATTTCACCCCAACGACCTTTTGCAGAACCTAAGTTAGACAACGCTAAGTTTTCATACACAATGATGGCATTCAGTTTAGAAGGGCCATAACGTAACATCGTACGCATTAAGTTGCCTGTACTGGTTTCGTCTGCACTGATTGCATCTTGAGTTTCTTCCATCCAAGTTAAAAAGCCTTCATCCATAATATGCTTAGCTTTCAACTTACGAGACACATCAGCATAATCATAAGCCATTAATGCTAACGCTAATAAACCACTGTTAGAATGCGTTGGCATCGTATGACCAAAAGTCACTAAACCCCATTCTGGTTTTTCTGCAATCGCTGCCCAACCTGTACGCTCTTGTAATGCTTCAGAAAATGTTTTGAAATTCATTTCGTTATATTTAGCCATAAATGCTTCATAACGATCTTTCCACATTACAATTACCATCGGCGTTAATACCAATGGCGCATCAGAATAAATCGGGTCATTGCCATGCTCTGCTTCCCACTTAGACACCAATAAGTCTTGGATTAAGCTACTGGCTGGCGACCAAACATGAATCCGCTTGTCTTGCTCTAAAATAGCTTTAGCCCCTTCAACTGAACCCATAGGAATCAAGTTGATGTTGATGTTCTTGCCTTGAGGGGTTTTTGCAAATTCTTCTACAGCCCATTGCAACCATTTTTTCTTCTCAGTGCCATACGCGATGCCAAGCTCCACAGGCTCTTTAGGCTGAACTGCTTCCCAACCTTGCTGTGCGGTCTCCTTAGTTTGACCCCATAAGTCTTTCATGGTTTGCTGCCAATCCGCTTGACTCATCGGTGCAACAGTTAACAAACCTGCTGCTAAAGTGGTTGTAGCGAATTGCTTTATTTTTTGTAGCATACTGCCTCCATTCTACGATTAATTAACTTTAAAAAGCCTAGACTATGCAATTAAAATGACAGCGATATGACATGATTTGTTTCACTGTTTTTTTGAGTAGCTCAGTTATAGTGACAAAACCTGACTTTACAAGATATGTTATAGTAATCCATTAAAGTACGTTCAATCGAATAACCGAAAACCATGTCATGACCCCTGAACTTGCACCTCATGAATTGTGTATTCACTGTATGCAACTCTTACAAAATCAGCATACATGCCCGCATTGTGGTCAGGATAATCGGCATTACAAACCCCATCCGTTATATCTCAAACCTTACACATTGCTGCAAGAACAATATGTCATAGGTAAGAGCATAGGACAAGGTGGCTTTGGCATCACTTATATCGGTTTAGATGTGTGGTTGCAAAAACGAGTCGCAATTAAAGAGTACATGCCCACCGCTTTGGCAACTCGAGACTTTGTCAGTGCAAAAATCCTACCGATTAAGCAACAAGAATCTGCATTTTTACAGGGTTTAACTTCTTTTTTATATGAAGCGCGGAATTTAGCAAAATTCGACCATCCTCATATTGTCCATGTGCACAACTATTTTGAAGAAAATCAAACAGGTTACATGGTGATGGATTTTTTAGAGGGACAGAGCTTAATCGATATTTTGATGCAGTCCAATGGTAGGCTGACGGTCAATCAAACATTAGACATTATGTTGCCGATTTTGGACGCGCTATCAGAAATTCATGCGGCACAAATTTATCATCGAGACATTTCACCACATAACATCTATATTTTGACCGATGGCACACCAATTTTAATTGACTTCGGCGCGGCACGACACATCGTCGGGGAAAATAGCCGTAGCTTGGATTTAGTGCTTAAACATGGTTACTCGCCTATCGAACAATATTCAGGTAAAGGTAAAGTTGGTGCATGGACGGATATTTATGCTTGCGGTGCATTGATGTATGTGATGTTAGTCGGTAGTTTGCCGCCTGCTGCAACCGATCGTTTTTATGAAGACAGCTTAGTACCTCTTAAAAATTATCCTAATTTAAATATTCCCGAACCGATTGTGAAGACTATTGATAAGGCATTGAGTATTAAAGCTGAACACCGTTTTCAGTCAGTGGCTACATTTAAAGCGGCTTTGCTCGGTCAGGAAGTGTCACCAGAAAAAATTGTCTCACAATCGAAATATCCTGCTTATTTTGCTCAAACTATTGCATTGTTAGCGATTGCCGCCGTGTTAATCCTGCCTATCTATATGTTTTTTGAGCACTTTATCAATAACCCTGTACCTGCTTTAGAGAAGCAAGCCAAGCAGCACTTACAACAACAGCAAATGGTATTAGCCGCTGAAACCTATTATCAAGTATTCTCTCATGATTCAGATAGCCAACAGGCAAGGCAAGGTTTACAACAAATCGACCATTATTTTGAGCAGCAAGTACAACAAGCATCTGAAGATATGCAAGGTTTAACTGAAATATTGGCGCAAATGGATCAAGTATTAGCATTATTCTCAAATCAAACAAAACTTATTGCGTTAAAACAACAGATCACAGACAAAATCAAAATTCAAAATAACAATGAGCAAATAAAAATATTTTTACAACAAGCACAACAATATATAGACAATAAAGAGTATAAAGCCGCTTATGAACAGTATCAATTTGTTTTAGAGTTAGAGCAAAATCAAGCTGTTGCAATTCAAGGATTAGATAAGATTGAGCAAATTTTTATCGATCAGGCAAAAAATCAAAAAACTGATCTAAAACAGCGTTTAGACATTATTCAACAAGCTTTGGCCTTATTTCCACAAAATACACAGCTGATTACATTGCAACAAACCTTAACCATCGATCAAAATAAACAGCAACAAATTCAAACATTACTAAAAACGGCACAAAAACAACTGAATGCCTTGTATTTAACCGAGCCTGAAAACCGCAATGCTTATGCAACGTATCAGCAAATATTGCGTCTTGCGCCCAATCATCCAAATGCTCTCGTGGGCTTGGAAAAAATCGCTAATGCATATGTAAAACTAGCAAAAAATGAAAAAAATCGAGAAAAACGCCTGCAGTTTGTACAAAAAGGCTTAAAAGTTGTATCTAATCATAGTGAATTGTTACGTTTAAAAAACAACTTAGAAAAAACGACTATTGCTGAGCAACCCAAACCTGTAGATATTACGCCTAAACCACAAAAGCCTGATGTGATTACAACATTGCTTAGTAGTGCACAACAACAAATGAATCAACAGCAATACGAATTGGCTTACCAAATTTATCAAAAAGTACTAAAACAGCAAAAAAACCATGTAGCGGCATTACAGGGTTTAAAACAAATCAGTTCCACTTATGAAACCTTAGCCCATCAGCAATTTGAGCAACAGAATTTTACTCAAGCAAATTTGTGGCTAGACAAAGGTTTAGCTTTATTTCCTGCCCATGCGGGTTTATTACATTTACGCGAACGTTTAAAATTAGCCCTTCAACCGACACCTGAGCCTGAGGTTGTACCCAAAGTTGAGCCAGAAATTGCACCAAAAGACCCAGTAGCAGAGCCTGAGCGCAATATTATTTTTACACCTTCTTTTTAACATTTACCCCTCTATACGCTGAAAAAACATATTAAAACTAGAAATGTCACAACAAACACTTCAAGCAGCCCAACACTTTGTTGATTGGTTTCGTACTGCATCCCCTTACATTTACATGCACCACGGTCGTACTTTTGTCATTAGTTTTGATGGCGACGCATTGCAACATCCACACTTTAAAGAGCTTATCCAAGATATTGCTTTACTGAATGTATTGGGGATTCGCGTTATTATTGTTTACGGTATCCGACCACAGATTGATGCAGCATTACAGCGACGAGGGTTAGAGAGCAAGCTGGCGAACGGGCGACGTATTACGGATGAACAAACTTTACAATGTGTGCTGTCATCTTGTGGCGAAGTCAATTTGATGATTCAAAGTTATCTTTCTATGGGGTTGAGTAATGTGCCGATTTCAGATACAAAAATTCAGGTCGTATCGGGTAATTTTGTGATGGCAAAACCGTTGGGTGTGCAGAATGGTGTGGATTATCACTATACGGGTGAAGTGCGCAAAATCGATAGCAATGGTATTACGCACCAGTTAAATAAAGATGCAATCGTGCTGATTCCTCCCGTGGGCTATTCTCCAACAGGCGAAATCTTTAACTTGCTAGCAGAAGAAGTCGCCACAGCGGTTGCAATTGAGTTACGCGCTGCCAAATGGGTTTGCTTACATGAAAATGAAGGTTTAATAGACGATGACAATCAACTTGTTCGTCAACTCACTTTTATAGAAGCACAAAAATGGTTAAATAAAACTTTAGATAACGATAGCCGCAGTTTATTGGAAAATGCTATCAAGGCTTGTCGTAACGGGGTGGAGCGGGTGCATTTGATTACGCAAAAAGTGGATGGCTCGTTATTATTAGAGTTATTCAGTCGTGATGGCATTGGCACATTAATCAGTTATGATCCTTATGAAAATACCCGTCAAGCATCAATTCAAGATATTGGTGGTTTATTAGAGTTGATTCAGCCACTGGAACAAGCTGGGGCATTGGTCAGACGTTCACGGGAAAAGTTGGAAATGGAAGTCGACCAGTTCACGGTACAAGAACGGGATGGGATGATTGTCGCTTGTGCTGCTTTATATCCATTTGCTCAAGAAAAAACCGCAGAGTTAGCTTGTTTTGCTGTACACGAGAAATATCGTGGTATGCGCAAGGGTGATGAAATTCTAGCTTATTTGGAGTTGCTAGCGAAAAAGCAGGGCTTAAAAAGTATTTTTGTACTCACGACACGTACTGCCCATTGGTTTATTGAACGTGGGTTTGTTGAGGTTTCACCCAATGCCTTACCCACTGAACGTCAGGAATTATATAATTTTCAGCGTAATTCTAAGGTATTTATGAAATATTTAATGAACTAGTAAGTATTTGATATTTTTCAGAATGAAATCTTAAAATATCGGTAAGGTTTCATCCTGAAAACTCCAGATTCAGACAATATTCTGTCCATTCAATCCTTACTTAGTATCTTGTTCAAAATACTCACGAATAGCAGGAATTCCCTTTTTTATTACTGCTATTGGTGGTGTTTCTAGGGGGTTGCCTCTTACAGTTAAATGATCTAAATATTGCAATTGTCCAAACGACTTTGGTAGTTCTTTTAGCTGGTTGTTACTTAAGTCTAGTTTCCTCAAATAATTTGGAATTTTTAATTCCCTAAAATATGTTGGTTGTCCAAATGACTCTGGGAACTCTCTTAGTTGGTTATTACTTAAATCCAACTCCCATAAACTTTTCAGCTCCCCAAACGACTCTGGTAACATTTTTAGTTGATTGCTACTTAAATCTAATTCATCTACATGTTTTAGTTTTCCAAACGATGTTGGTAGTTCTTTTAGTTGATTGTTACTTAAATCTAATTCCTCTAACTCTTTTAGTTGTCCAAACGATGTTGGTAATTCTGTTAAGCGGTTAAATTCTAAATTTAAAGAATCTAGTACCTGTAACTGTCCAAAAGATGTTGGTAGTTCTGTTAAGTGGTTAAATTCTAAATTTAAATACTGCAATTTTTGCAATTGCCCAAACGATTCTGGTAGTTTTTTTAACTGGTTATGTGCTAACTTTAAAAAAACTAAGTTTTGCAGCTGCCCAAACGACTCTGGTAGTTCTTTTAACTTATTATATTTCAAATATAGCTTATATAAGTTTTGCAATTGTCCAAATGACTCTGGTAGCTCTTTTAACTTATTATATTTCAGAGATAAGTCGGTTAAGCTTTGTAATTGCCCAAATGATGCTGGTAATTGTTTCAACTTATTATGCTCTAAATTTAAAACACTTAAGTTTTGTAATTGCCCAAACGACATTGGTAACTCTCTTAATTGATTTTCACTCAAATCTAGCCACCGTAAGTTGTGTAATTGCCCAAACCATGTTGGTAATTCTTTCAATTGGTTCTTTCCTACACGTAAGGTAGTTAGGTTTTGTAGTTGCGCAAACGATGCTGGTAGCTCTTTGATATCATTTTTACTGAAACTTAGTCTATACAGATTATGTAGTTGCCCAAGTGATGCTGGTAGCTCTTTGAGATTATTCTTATCTAAATCTAATCCACGCAGATTATGCAGCTGCCCAAACCATGTTGGCAATTCTTTCAATTGGTTATAGTGTAACTCTAAAGAACTTAGGCTTTGTAGTTGTTTAAACCATATTGGCAGCTCTTCTAGCTGGTTCTGATCTAACTTTAAAACACTTAAGTTTTGTAATTGTCCAAATGACTTTGGTAACTCTGTTAGTTGATTTGAGCTTAAACTTAACCACTCTAATTTTTGTAGTTGCCCAAACGATGCTGGCAACTCTTTTAACTGGTTTACACTTAAGTACAATTCTCGCAAATTTTGCAATTGCTCAAATGACATGGGTAACACTTTTAGCTGATTTATACTTAAATCTAATTCCTCTAAATTTCGTAGCTTTCCAAACAACACTGGTAGTTCTTTTAACTGGTTACTATATAAATTGAGTTCACTCAAGTTTTGTAATTGGCTAAATGATCTAGGTAGCCCTTTTAGTTGGTTTTCCTCTAATTTTAAAGCGGTTAAATTTTGCAATAGTCCAATTGATTCAGGCAATTCAGTAATTTTATTACTATGTAGTGATAATTTTTTTAAATTTTTTAGTTTGGTTATAGAATTAGGAAATTTTGAAAGGTTAATGCTATCTAAATTTAAACCAACAACTTGATTATTTTCATTGATTGCATAACCGTTACACCGCTGTCTACCTTCTTCATACTCAATATTATCAAAATTGCTAAACAGATAAAGCTGTCCATTTTCTTCATATTCAAAATTAGAAGTACTTTGAACTGGTTTTGAGCAAGTAATGATATCATCTAAATTGACTTTCTTAAGTCTTACCCCTAACCATGCACTAACTGGCCATATTTCCCTTTCAATTTGTTGGAGAGTTTTCATATCTGTCTGTATTGCAGAGAACATGAGACCAAAATAATCATAATTCAAAAGCCATAAAATGCTAAATCCTACAATAGCAAATGAAGTTAATCTGTTACGCATAAATTTAGCCCTATTAATTAATGAGAAAATGATAACCTAGTAATCATATGTAAATTTGATTTTTCTCCATATTTCCCAATATAGATAAACCACATATCCCCCGTTTTCAATCGAGCATCAATAAATAAATCTAATGGTTTTCATAAAATAATATATATAAGTTATAATGGTTTGTTTATGATTGCGCCCTCAAATAAGGAGAATACCGTGCAAAGCTATGTGATTGGGTTTGCTTCGCTTACGCTAGGCGATGTGGCAACCGTTGGCGGTAAAAATGCTTCGCTTGGTGAAATGGTCAGCCATTTAAATAACTTAGGTGTAAGTGTGCCCAATGGTTTTGCGACCACCGCTTCCGCGTTTAACCAATTCATTCAACAAAACAATTTACAACAACGGATTTATGACAGCTTAAGCAGTTTAGATGTTGAAGATGTTGAAGCCCTAACCAAAGTCGGGCAACAAATTCGTCAATGGGTGATGGATACCCCGTTCCAATCTGAATTAGAACAGGCGATTCGCCAGCAATACCAACAACTTTTAGATACCGAAGGCAGCCACATCAGTGTCGCGGTGCGTTCCTCTGCCACAGCTGAAGATTTACCTGATGCCTCATTTGCAGGTCAACAAGAGTCCTACTTAAATGTGGTCGGCGTTGATAGCGTATTAGATGCCGTGAAAAAAGTATTTGCCTCTTTATACAATGACCGCGCGATTGCTTACCGTGTCCACCAAGGTTTTGAACATCATGATGTATCGATTTCCGCTGGCATCCAACGTATGGTACGCAGTGACATTGGCTCAAGCGGTGTCATGTTTACTTTAGACACTGAGTCTGGTTTCCAAGATGTGGTGTTTATTACTTCTTCTTATGGCTTGGGCGAAACCGTGGTACAAGGTTCAGTCAATCCCGATGAATTCTATGTACACAAACACACTTTATTAGAAGGTCGTCCCGCGATTTTACGCCGTAACCGTGGCAGCAAAGTGATTAAAATGGTCTATGGTGAAACAGGTAGCACCAAAACCGTAGAAGTGCCTGATGCAGATAGCTTTAATTTCTCGATTACCGATGCCGATGTGGAAGAGTTAGCCCGCCAAGCCTTGATTGTTGAACGCCATTATCAACGCCCGATGGATATTGAATGGGGTAAAGATGGCAACGACGGCAAGATTTATATTTTGCAAGCGCGTCCAGAAACCGTGAAAAGTCAAACCCATAGCGCGACAGTGGAACGGTTTAACCTCAAGCAAAAAGGCGATGTCTTAGTTGAAGGGCGCAGTATTGGGCAGAAGATCGGCACAGGCCCTGTACGGATTATTCACAATATTAAAGAAATGTCCTTGGTGCAAAAAGGCGATGTACTGGTTACTGACATGACTGACCCAGATTGGGAACCTGTGATGAAACGTGCGTCAGCTATCGTCACCAATCGCGGCGGTCGTACATGTTTTGCGGGTGATACCCAAGTATTGACCAACCAAGGTTTTATGACGTTTGCGGACATTTATCAACGTGGGTTTAAAAACTTAAAAATTCCTTCGTTGAATCGTGAAACCTTAAAAATTGAGTGGAAGCGTATCACTGATTCGATGCGTAAAATGAGCAGCTTGATTCAAATTAACGTACCGCAAACAGGGCGTTTATCTGACAATACTTTGAAGCTCACGCCTGACCACAAAATGTTGAATTTAGCCAAAGGCAAGCTGGTTGATACGGAAATTCAAAATTTATTAGACAACGACGATTGCTTGTTATTAGCGCAACAATTGCCACAACTTCACTGCTCAACGGATAAAGAATGCGAATTGGCATACTGGTTGGGACAAGTGGCGACAGGCGAAAAATCACAAGTCAGCTCGATTGCCAGTCGCGAACAAATCGAACAGCAATTGATTGAAAATACCCAAACCCACATCCACGAAGCCTATCAACAACAGCAAGTCGAATGCAATAAAGTGGTCGGCGGCGAAAGTTGGTGCTCGTTGAAAGCCTACAGCGAAGAAATCGAACTTGATGCGCAAAAACTCATCGTTAGCTTGATGAAATCTGACCAGCAGTTAGCATACTCATTCTTAGCAGGTTTGATTGATGGTACGGGCTATGAAAAACAAGGCAAAATCAGCTTTACTGTAACTCAATCCGATTACTTGCAAGCCGCAATTGTGGCATGTTTACGCGTCGGCATCGTACCACAAGTGATGAAACAGCCGCATCAACACACCATCACCATTGCTGAGCAACTCGAACAACTTTCCACTTACACCCAACACATCAAAGTCACTGAATCACAAGATAGTATCCGTTATTTCAACACTCGCCAGTTATTTACTGAATCGGCGGATAAAGACATTGCTAAACGGATTAAAAACAATTTCTTGTTGAATGAGCAAGGTTTAAATGCAGCATTGGAACAATTGGATGATGCTGAATTAACACAAGATTTACAGACTTTAATCGACAGTGATTTGCGTCAAGCGCGGGTGAATTTAGTCGCGGATTTGGGTCAAGATTGGGTGTATAACATCACGGTCGAAGATCATCATAACTATATCGTGTTCACCGAAAATTATACGCCTGTGATGGTTAATAACTGCCATGCAGCGATTATTGCGCGTGAATTGGGGATTCCTGCGGTGGTGGGTTGTAACGATGCGACGCATAAATTGCCGAATAATGAAATGGTGACTGTGTCTTGTGCGGAAGGCGATACGGGCTATATTTACAAAGGCGAGCTTGAATATGAAGTGACGACTTCGGACACAGGCGAGATGCCAGACATTCCATTCAAGATGATGATGAACGTGGGCAATCCTGACCGTGCTTTTGACTTCGCGAGTTTGCCTAATCAGGGTGTTGGTTTGGCGCGTTTGGAATTCATTATTAATCGCATGATTGGGATTCACCCTAAAGCCTTGCTTAATTTTGATGCACAACCTGAAGAAATTAAACAGCAGATTCAAAAACATATCAGTGGTTATAAAGACCCTGTGAGTTTTTACGTGGATCGTTTGGCGGAAGGCGTATCAACCTTGGCAGCCGCGTTTTATCCGAAACCTGTGATTGTGCGTTTATCTGATTTCAAATCTAACGAATATGCAAACTTAATCGGCGGCAAGCAATATGAGCCTGAAGAAGAAAACCCTATGATTGGCTTCAGAGGCGCGTCTCGTTACATTTCCGAATCATTCCAAGATTGTTTTGCATTAGAATGTCAGGCAATGCGCAAAGTCCGCGATGAAATGGGCTTAACCAATGTGGAATTAATGGTACCTTTCGTGCGTACTGTGGATGAAGCCAGACAAGTGATTGAAGTACTAGCGCAAAATGGTTTAGAGCGTGGCAAAAATGGCTTACGTTTAATCATGATGTGCGAATTGCCATCGAATGCATTACTAGCGGAACAGTTCCTAGAATATTTTGACGGTTTCTCTATCGGCTCAAACGATATGACCCAGTTGGCTTTAGGCGTTGACCGTGATTCTGGTTTGGTGGCGTACTCATTTGATGAGCGTAATGATGCGGTGAAAGCTTTGTTACATCAAGCGATTCAAGCGTGTCGCAAGCAAGGTAAATACGTTGGTATTTGCGGACAAGGGCCTTCAGATCATGAAGATTTTGCAAAATGGTTGATGGATGAAGGGATTGGCAGCGTGTCGTTAAATCCTGATACTGTGGTATCCACTTGGTTGTATTTGGCGGGCGATAAGTAGTCTTTTGTTTTTGGAGTATGGAGTATGGAGTATGGAGTATGGAGTTTATTTTGTTATAACAAGATAAGTTTTGTACTCCAATTAAACTATTAATTCATGGCTTGCTTTTCCCTATCCCTTTTTTGTATACCGCCTATCAAACTGCCTAACCAAAAACCCATAAATAAATCCATTGTAATATCTTTATCTAAAATACCAAAATGTGCTATGGGTAGAAAAGTGATAAGAGAAATTACTAATACTACCTCAATTAGAAAAATATCAGCATACCATTTTTGCTTTATTTTCCTCATCATCCGAGCAGCAATAAATGACGAAGGTATGAAAGCCACGGCCATAAAAGTCATTGAAACAAAAAAATCTATCATCTCAACTTATCCTAGTTAATATTTTTCGCTCGCTCTTAAATGTAGGCCTTGCAAGCTCAGCCATTTGTTCATCTATAATTGCTTAATATAACAGTACAGTTCCTGTAATTGACAAAACAACCTTCAGTACCAATAAATAGCACGTTTCTTTTTCCAGTTAATCAGCAGATAAGTTTGTCGAAATTGATCTTTACTAATTTGAATCATTTTTTTACCAATATAAAGGTGGCTATGTTTTATTGTATTTATTCTTATTAAAGATCGTAGGGGAGTATGATTATTAAATGTTATTTTTTGGAAATGCTCATGAATAAACTGGGTATCTGAAATTGTAAAGTAAAATTGGATAGCCCCAACACTAATGTCAATATTGTGCTTTTCAAAGATATCATATGCCGATTCTGGAAAGATTTCAGGAGGAAACCATCCTTTTTTGATGACATCACTTTTTATAATTTCTGTGTAATTATTGTAAGAAGAAGTGATGATAGGGTTAAACGCCACAATGAATGTTGATAAAAACAGCAGCGTAATAAATGCAATAACAAGTACAATAAAAAGTATAGCATCATATATAAAAATCAATGAACGTTTCATACCGGTATTCTTCAATACTATCTACTTAGACAGAATCAACTATATTTCCTTATTACAGAAGAAGCTTATACTGCCTCACTTTTTATGCAAACAATGGAAGATATTTTTGCGCAAAAGATTTAACCGTTAAAACACTCATTAAGCTTGCTAAATAACACTGTTATCTTTGTAGTAACTTTTCAATTACTCAAGTGCAGTCAATAAGAAATAAGTTTAAGACTTAATATCTTGTTCTCAAACTCAGTTTGGTAACGAGCTAGCTTTGTTTTGCTAAAACCTTATCACAAAATTCGTTATCAATTGACTCCCTAAGACTTAGAATATATTCTGAGCTCCAGTCATACTTTACAATATTCCGACTTTCATCATTCGCTGAATTACGGAAATCACTAAGTTTTTTTAAAAGCCTTTTTCCGTGCCCATTTTTCCGTCCCCACATTTCTGAGTATGAATGTTCTAGCCTAGAGATATAACTATCAATATCTTCATAATATTTTTTAAATGCTAAATCTATTGTTGCTTTTATTGCTTTATCAAAAGTACTCAGTAGCCATCTAACATGAGTAGGATCATTTTTGTTTCGAGAAATGAGTTCCTGAACAAGACATAAATCCCATGCAGCATTATCAACTCCAGCTAATGAATGAGACTTCAACATATTTGAAATTCTCTTTGAACTAAAATAAATTGATAAAAAATGAAATGCAGGTGCAGTAAATAGATATTCATCCTTAACCCAATCTACCAGTTCTAGCATAACTTGATAATCAGTGTAGCCACACGATTTTAAGATTAGTGCTTTTTTTACACATAACTTGTTTGCTTCAAAATATTTTAGCTTCGGTGGCTGCTGTTTTGCTTTGTCGAATAGCTCTCCATTTGAGAAGGTATTAATAGCAACTTTTGGAATACTAGTAATATTTCCCAAAGCTAAATCCACATAATAATTTGCATTTACATTATCTGCTGCTCTAAAAAGAGCTAGTTCTTTATCTGCTTTTTCAATGCCAGAAGAATCCATATACTCATGGTATGCCAAACCAGGGTCTGACTGAATTTCAGCAATATTTAAAAATGCCTGCAATGCAGCAGTATAACGGAGTTCAGACTTTACTTCATGTCTTGCGGTTAGAGATATAAGATAAGAAACTACATTTCTATCTAATAAACATCTAAACTCTTGATAATTTTGTGTATAATTAACAAGACGACATGGATGGTCTGATTCTGTATCTAAAGGATCAATTAGCAGCCTCTTATTCAAGACCATTTCCTCAATATGTAGGAAGTCATTTGATCGCCAAGGAGTATATATGTACATACTGTTCTATTTGGATTTCCTAACTAAACTCAGTTATTTCTATTGAATATCTTAAAAATATCCTCCACAATAACATTAAATAATAATTTTCACACAATAAATAAAGACTTTTTTCTACTGTCTCCTTGCCCAATTCCCATATTACTGCTAGTTTTATTGCCAATACCCCTTTAACAGCAAGGCTATTATAAGCTATCTCTGGATAGCATTAAAAAATTTAATCACTTGCTTTACTGTTATCCACCTAGCTTATGTCCTGAGTTTATCGGTGTAGTGACCATTATTCACTTTGATAATAATGATATTTTTCAATAATATTTTCGAGGTAGAAGTATGCAATTCAATCTTGCTCGAAGTTTTCGAGTGCCTTATTTAAAGCATCTGGCTTTTTTGCTGGCGAGTATGCTAATCACCCTATCGGTTCACGCAACCAACCTAGTCACCAATCCCAGTTTTGAAGCCCAACCGATTAGCCAAGATTGGTCTGTGTTTGCAGGGGCAGGTTCATTAAGTAGCAGCAGCGAAGCCCATTCAGGCACATCCAGTGCGTTAGTCAGCGGTAGAACTGCATCTTATGGTGGTGTGAGCCAAGACCTAAACGGTGTATTAACCGCAGGAGTCACTTACGACATCAGTGCATGGGTGCGTTTAGCCAATCCTATCACTTTTGATATTAGCGATAGCACGTTGACCGATAGCATTAAATTTGAAATGAACATCAAGCAAACCGATGGTGCTGGCACACAATACATTAGCATCGATACCAGCGCGTTTGAAAACGTCAACAACTGGATTAAATTATTCGGTCAATTTACTTATCAACCAACAGGTACTGTGTCTACGCTGAGCTTGTACATTCATGGCCCTGACGCGGGAACCGATATTTTAGTCGATGATGTAGAAATTTATGCGCCTGAGTCTTATACCACCACACCACATACCAGCAGTGATTTTGTCCGTGCACAAGGTCGTCAATTAGTGGTTGGGGCTGCCAATGCACCAATTCGTTTAATGGGTGTCAACTTCAATGCCTATGGCGATGAAAGCGAAGATGCAGACACTATTTTCAGCGGCAACAATTACGATGCATCCAGCTATCAAGACGTGGCAAACATGGGCTTAACCGTGGTGCGTTTGGATTTATGGTGGAAATTATTTGAAGACGAAAACAATCCTTATACCTATAAACAAGCAGGTTGGGATTGGTTAAATAAAAATATCAACTGGGCGCGCAATGCTGGCGTTTACTTGATTTTAGATATGCACGCGCCACATGGCGGATTCCAAGGGCCGGGATATAGCGGTGGATTCTGGAGTAATTCAGATCAAAAAGCCCGTACCAAAGCCTTATGGACAGAAATTGCAAGCCGTTATAAAGATGAAGTGGTGATTGCTGCTTACGATATTTTTAACGAACCCGCAGCCCCCGATACCAGCGATTTGATTGCTTACAGTCAAGAATTAGTCGACGCGATTCGTACCGTGGATACTAACCATTTATTAATTGTTGAAATCGATTACGGCGACAATAATACAGGTGCTTTCTTAGTCAATGATTCTGAAAGCAATGTGATGTACGACTTCCATCAATACGCGCCTTGGTATTACAGTGCCGCCTTGGGTTATCACTATGGTTATGGCGATTATGGTTTAGTGTATCCTGATGCCAATGGTTACATTCAACCGTGGGATTCAGTGGTTGAAGGCTACAGCGAAAACAGTTCAATTACAGCGGGTACAACGGACTGGACGTGGTACGAAGGGCAATTGTTCACCGCGCCAAATACCAATACATGGGGTGCAACACCTGTTTTAATTTCTGATAGCAATAGCGGTACAGTGTTATTTGATGATTTCGTGATTGATGAATATGATACAGCGGGTCAGTTTGTACGTCGGATTCAACATATCGATCCAGACCCTGAGCCAAGTGCTTGGTGGATGTTATACGAAACCCATGCAGCGCGTGATCCGTTCTTGTCTGATACCAGTGATTGGAAAGGTTTAGCGTTAGATTCTGGTAGCAGCGGCAGCAAGAGTACATCTAGCACAGCACATGTTGGCAGCAAATCTTTAAGCCTAAGCTCTACTTCTGGCAAATACGCGATTGGCAATACAAAATTAAATTTCTCAGTCAAACAAGGTCATCAATATCGTATCAGCGGCTGGATGAAAGGCACAAATGTCGCGGGTTCAGGTGCAAACTTGGGCTTACGTTGGTTAGGCTTTAAATCATGGGATACGCCAAGACCATTTACCAAAGCATCTTTAGAGACAGGGTTCTTCGATAACGATGAGTTGCAATTCTATATCGATGCGAATGTGCCGGTGAATATCGGTGAATTCGGTACAGCGGTGGCAAACTTCAATGGGCGCGGTGGTTTAGCATGGGTATCTGATATGTTAGACATTATGGATACATATGACTTGAACGCGCAGTATTTCCATTACCATAGTGCGCCTTGGGGGATTTATTACAACGTTTTCGGTTTCCCAAATGCGACCCATTACAATGCTGATTTAGCCAACTTATTTGCCAGTCGTAATTATCGTGATGGATTAAGTCCGCCCATCTATGCCTTAAATGTGCTTAATGGTGAAGGTAGTGGTGAATATCTTGAAGGCGCACAAGTGACTATTACAGCACATGCTGCACCAACGGGAGATGTATTTGATGTATGGACAGGTGATACAGGTCAATTAGCTGATCCAACTCAAGCCACAACCACAGTGACTATGCCTCCTGAGCCAGTAAATGTCACAGCAACTTATCGCCCTGCTTCTCCAACTTTATATACTTTAACTGTAAATAGTGGCAATGGTGACGGTGATTATACTGAAGGTACTCAACTCTCAGTCACAGCGGATGCAGCACCAACAGGTCAAGTGTTCGATGTATGGACAGGTGATACAGGCGTGTTAGCCGATCCAACCCAAGCCACAACCACAGTGACTATGCCAGCGGCAGCGGTCACAGTCACAGCGACTTATCGTACACAAGCTCCAACTTTATATACTTTAACTGTAAATAGCGGTAGTGGTGACGGTGATTATGCGGAAGCGGCGCAAGTTTTGGTGACAGCAGATGCAGCACCATCAGGCCAAGAATTTGACGTTTGGACAGGTGACACCAGTATTTTAGCGGATGTCAGCCAAGCAACGACAACAGTGACCATGCCAGCATCAGCAGCGACTATTAATGCAACTTACAAAAATACCGCGCCAGCAGGTGGTGCAGACTTACGCATCAGTAGCTTTACCAGTAGTAAAACCAGTGTAGCCGTTGGTGAAAGCATTGAGTTTAGTTTTGTTACTGTGAATGATGGCAGCAGCGATGCAACCAATGTCGAAACCACTTTATCTTTACCGTTTGAAGCGGAATGGATTTGGGGTTCTAGCGGTTGTAGCTTAAATACTGATGGTGATGTGGTGTGTAATGTGGGTTCAATTCCAAATGGCAGCCAACGCACGCGCGATGTCGGTGTACGGGTATTGGATGCGTGGGATACAACAGCGACTGTCTATTCATACGGTGATGAAACTGATCCTGATACGTCTAACAATTCAGATTCCATTGAGTTGAGCATTGCAAGCGGTGCTGATATGCGGGTAACGATTTCTAAATCTTATCCAAGTGGTGACCCAAGTGTTGGACGGGTCGCAAATTATCGTATCCGTAGTTACAACGATGGTCCTGCCCCTGCGCCTAATGCCATAATGGTATTTGAATTGCCGTCAGATGGTACGTTACATTCAAAACCTTCTAGTTGCAGTATCAATGGTAATGGTGATGTGGAATGTGGATTTGGCACGCTGAATTCAGGTTCTTATCGCACACGTACGATTGGTGTGAGAATGCAAACCGTAGGTACAACAACAGCTTATACTTCAGTTGAATCAGATGCAAATGATCCAGATTGGGGTAATAACGATGCCAGTTTAGATGTAACGGTTGTGCCTTAATTTAAGGTAGTATCTCGTTCTCATATATTGAAATAGCTGGTATGTGGGAACGGGATACATAGAAGAAATAGGCCTAGCTTATTCTTTTTTACGAAGTGTGTTTATTTGGATATGTGGCCAACGAGTGGTCTCCCCATTACTGCCAAAATGAAATTCAAAATATTGAATTTGCTCATATTGTAATTGAAAAATTTTCTTACCATCTTCAATTACAGTTTCAATCCACATTCGAAATTGCATTTCAGTCACAGGGGTAAACTTTTGCACAAAAGGAGTATTTATGATTCCCCCTTGAGCACCTCCATCTTGTATTGTAGCCATATGAATAAAAACATAATCTATTATATTCTGATCTTTGATGGCATCACGCAGACGGAGGTCAGGGCGAACTGAGTACGGATACAATTCATGTGTAAGAATACGTTTAGTATATTGTTCAAGAATCGGAGGATTTGGCTTATCTAAATCAATATACATTGGATTATTGTCTTGGCATGTACCTGCACATCCCATACTAGGACTGATAGCAAGGTGATCAAAATCCCATGCTTGAACGCCATGTGGAAAATGTGGCTTTCCATTTTCTTTAGGATCATCATGCCCAATCAATTGAATAGTGCTACCATGAGGGATCGTACCACTACGAGAGACTGAATAAAATGGCTTGAAGTCTGGGCCATGAGAACCATCCCTTGAACATAACTCAGGTTTTCCAAGATCAGTTGCTACAGATTCTTCATCTGCAGGATGGTTATATATTGTATTAAGCCAAAGATACATACCATTTTCTTCATGGAGTCTTTTTCCTTTTAAATCTTTAATACTTTGGCTATATTTTACAGCATCACAAAACTGTTCATTAGTACCCCCACGGTTGCGCACTCGATCAGGTACTAATGTAAATGTGAGTTCCTCTGTATAGTTTTCACAAAGGAAATGAAATTTTCCAGGAATCATTTCTGAGTTAGTTCCAGGAGATGGCATACAGGTAGTATGCAGCCCCCAACCTGTTTTGTTATTGGTGGGGTTATGATTAACCCATACACCTTCTAATTGTTTTAAAACACCATAATTAGCAGGTTCAGTTAAAGCATTAGGTGTATACTTTGGTGGTCTTTTCATTACTTTAAATATCCATGTTAAATTTATACTGAAAAATTATCTTGCTTGCTAATTTATAAGCTTTTTACCTAGATAGATAAACTTGTTTTTAGCTTATAATTGAGAGGAGTTTGGTAGTGAGTTAACGTATTCTTTAGGACAATATTTGAATTCATCAATATTAGCTATCATCCCATGTAGCCAAGGCTGAAATTTGTTTTTCTGTATATTTAACTCTCCATTCTCCGATAAACTCCCCACATGATTGCCAAAGTCATCAAAACCGACTGTACATTTAGCTATGGAACCATTAGGTCGAATCACAAAAGAGTTAGGATTAGAGGCGTAACAATAGGGCATTTTGTCATTACCAATAGATTGCAAACCAAGAGATTTACACAATTTTATAAAGGTTTCGTAGTAATTGTGATCACCCATAAAAACAGGAAAATACTCATCATTTAAACTACCAAGATGCCCTACTTCTTTATAAAATAAGAAGAAACGGTCATCACCCTTAATTAAAGTAGACAAATGATAAAGTAATGTTTCTATTCCTGAAATGTTGTTCGGATGAGCATGTATGCGTAGTATAATTTCAAACTGATAATCTTCTTTTGATAAAGAGGCAATATTGGCAAGGTTATCCAAAATTTGAGAGTAAGACCCGTGCCCATTGGCCTGAACTCTAGTTATATTGTGATTTTGTTCATCTCCATCTAATGAAATCTGGAATCCTCTAATACCTAAAGAAAGAAGCTCAAGAAACACATCCTTATATAGTAAAAAGCCATTTGTATTCATATCAGCACTATACTTACAGTGTTGAAATTTCGAAGTTTCCCTTATTACATGTTCAGAAATGTTCTTTATAATGTCTACTGCTAAGGTAGGTTCACCACCAAACCAAGTTATGTTAAGATGGTCTAATAGCGGTGCTTGCTTTGAAATATAATTTTTTACCCCATTAACAACATTAAAAGTCATTTTTCCAATGTCGAAATTTTCATAGCAATAAGTACATCTAAAGTTACATTTCTCTGTTGGATTTAAAATAAGATGTAGGTTATTCGATTCTTTATATGAGAGCTTTAAATTCCCAATTTTACTATCAGACATAAATTTCTCCTTTTTACTCATAACCTAATTAAAGTGATGCCTATAAAAAAGCATCACAAAATTTAAAACTGGTTCAAAAAATTACTTATAGCCCCCACCACATGCACTGTTTCCACATCTGCGCATGAATATTGGAGGATTAAATGTATCTTTAGCTCGTTCTTGTTTAATAGCATTAGCTATTTCCTCATTCACAAATACGATTCGCCCTATTCCATCAATAGAAATTTGTTCATTTGGTACAGTGATTTCAGTACCCCCAACTGTAATATCCAGCCCACTATTAGTTCTCACCAGTGAATTCACAGCTTTGTGATCAAGTAATCGTACAATATCACCGTCTAACTCAATATCTATACCACGTATAGAAATATCAATAAGAGATTCAGTCATAATTCCTCCTAAAAACATGCATTTTTAAGCAGTTATTTCATAAAGTTAGTATCTTATCCATTTATGGATATGTACAACTGAGTACAGAATGTGAATTTGTATATTTCAGCCGACAAGTTAATAATAAAGTTTAATTCAATTAAAATAAATACAACTAAAGTTGTAGGATTTACAACTTTAGTTGTAAATTTTGTGCATTTTTTACTAATTTATACGCTTATTTTACTATGGTATGTATGTATATTTCTTTGATAGAAATGAATATGAGTGAGGGGAAACAACTATTGTTGAATATCAAATGCTATATTTTTGTAAAAAACTAGGTATTTTCTCCTTCAAAATACCCCAATAATTCAGGGAAAAACTGCTGAAAATCTTTCTCTATCGCTGTTATTTGTAATTGGATTTCAGGAAAATATTGGCTAGCAGATTCTTTTTTAAGTAGTCGTGTGGAAAGTCTTCTGTCAATACGTTGTAGAGCGAGCTTAACACCATCTAAATTATGATAACTACGTAAAATATCAGCTTCTATAATATCGTTAATAAATATTTCTGCTTGGCTGGGATAATTTTTGACTGTTGTAAGAGCTTGCTGATAAAAATTTGCAATAAATTGTTCAAATGGTGCATCTGTATACACTTGCCAATGTTTGGTTAATAAGTAGTCGTATACAATATCGATCACAACACCTCGTAATAAACCGCGCTGACCTAATCTATTCTTACTCTCAATAAAACAATAATGGTAATCGGTGAATTTGTCGATTTTTTGATGTCTCGCAAAGCCTGCCAAAGTTTGCGGGTGTATGCCTGTCCAGACTCTACCTTTCATAGGATCAGCTAAAATATTACCAAGTTGGTAATGAATATCAGGCTCTGAAACAAAAATATGTGCTAACCAATTCATGGGCAAAAAATTTAATTCCTAAAAAATATACACTACTCATGTGGTATTAATTTAAAACCAGCAGCATGAATCTCAAGTGTATCACCGCTTTGCATATTAAATAGGTAAATGTTACCATTGCGAGACGCAGAGTTTATAAAAACGGAATCACCCCAAGGAGAATGATGAGGCATAAAGAAGTGAGAAACATCATTGAAAGTCACAAAATATAGTCTTGCTCTTTTATTTTGCGAGTTGATAAAAATAATCATCTCAAAAGTAATGGTTTTTGACTCCCAGTTAATTAAGATATTTTTAAAGGCAGCATCATGAAAAGGGATTTCATTAAATTCTTTCATTATATTTCAGCCTAGCAGAACAACAAATATACCTAGCTACCATAACACAAGTAACTAGGAATACGTTATTAACTATTTGCCGAAATCGGTTGACCATCTTTTAATTCAAGATGAACCTCACTTTCACCTTCAACCGCGCTTTCTTCCACAACACAACGTTCTACATCTTTACGTGATGGCAATTCAAACATAGGACGGCGTAGTAAATGCTCCATAATGCTGCGTAAACCACGTGCGCCTGTACCTCGATCTAAAGCATGACGGGCAATCGCTTTTAACGCATCTTCGGTAAAGTCTAAACCAATTTCTTCATAAGCGAAAAGTTGCTGATATTGCTTAGTTAATGCATTTCGTGGCTGAGTGAGAATTTTCACTAAAGCTTCTTCGTCTAACTCTTCCAATACCGCAATCACTGGCAAACGCCCGATAAACTCTGGAATTAAACCAAAACGACGTAAATCTGCAGGCTGGACTTCAGCCAATAATTCTTCAGGACTCAGTTTATCCGCTTCATCAAATGCAGTATGGAAACCGATATTGTTTTGTTTTGGCTGTACGCGTTGGGTAATATGTTGTTCTAAATCAGCAAATGCACCACCGACGATGAATAAAATATTATGCGTATCAAGCGTCACAGTTTTACCATCTTCACGACGTTGATTTTTCGCAGGCAGTTTAACTTGTGTGCCTTCAATCAACTTGAGTAAAGCTTGTTGTACACCTTCTCCACCGACATCACGAGAGACGACCGCACTTTCAGACACACGGGCTAACTTGTCGATTTCATCAATGTACACAATACCCCATTCGGCGCGTTCGATATTGCCATCAGCCACATCAAGTAAACGCACTAAAATACTTTCCGCGTCTTCACCGACATAACCTGCTTGAGTTAAAGTTGTTGCATCGGCAATCGCAAATGGGACACCAACGATTTTTGCTAAAGTGGAAGCCAGTAAGGTTTTGCCCGTTCCCGAAGGCCCTAGCAATAACACATTGGATTTGCTGATTTCGATATGTTCATCACTGCCGTGTAATGCTGTACTTTGGCGACCATGACGTAAACGTTTGTAATGGTTGTATACCGCGACCGATAACACTTCTTTGGCTAAATTTTGCCCGATAATGTATTGATCGAGTAAAGTTTTAATTTCTTGCGGTGGTGGACTGTGAATTTCACGTAAGGCTTTTTTACGCCCCCAACTGCTAATCACTTGGTGCGCCAATTCAACACACGATTCACAAATATAGCCGTCGCTACCTGTGATTAAAGGGGTTTCGGCACTTTGTTCGATACCGCAAAAGGAACACACTGGCGGTAGTTTTTTATCTTCTTTTTTATCCATGATGAAAATCCTCTCGCTTTGAGACTGGCAGCCCGATTATTATTTTTTGTAAAAGTTAGGACTGCCGACTCGTTTTAAGTTTGTCCAGTTAGTGAACGAATCCATTGTGCTTGTAACTGTTTGCTACGCTGTTGCGTTAAGCTTTGTTCAATTTTGTCGCGTACTTGTTCTAAAGTGACTTTTTCGGCTGGATGAATTTGCTCACAGAGTAGTAAGTGAAAACCTAGCTCTGATTCTAAAACCTCGCTGATATTGCCTTCTTCCAGCTCAAATAAGACTTTGTCTAATTCTGGATATAATTTCCCTGGAGGCACTCTGCCTAATTTGCCTTGTTCAGCGGCGGTTGGGCATTCGGAATGTCTTTGTGCCAAAGTAGCGAATTGCTCAGGGCTGGCAGCTAATTCTTGGGCTACAGCTTCAATGCGTTTTTGGGCTTGTTCGCGGGTATTTTCTGCATAATCATCATTGATGGTAATCAAAATTTGGCGTGCGCTACGGGTTTCTGGCATGTTGAAACGATCTTGGTATTTGGCATAAAACGCACGAATATCTGCATCTGTTACAGGCTCAATGTCCTGACCAACTGTCACTAAGATATTGTCTGCATGTAAAATCCGACGTAATGAAGCCTTGAGTAAATCGATATTTAAACCGTTCCGCGCCAAGTCATTGATAAATTCTTCTTGATTGGGATAGCGTTCACGAATTGAATTTACACTGGATTCAAGTTGTGCTTCGCTGATGAGCGTGCTTGCTGCTTGTGGTGAGCCGAGTATGAAACTATGTAATTGATATTGGAGTTTGACGTTTTCGGTAATTTCTTCCATTTCATCTTCGTTTAACGCAGCTAAATCACGTCCGTGAACTTCCAACGCGGTTTGTAATGCAAGATAGCGTAATTCAGGTGCGGGTAAAGCAACACTCATTCTAATTCCTCTATAGCTTCTAAAGCAGTTTCAGGTACTTGTAATTGACGACTGGGAAAGAGGACATGATAGGCAACACCACTGGGCGCATCGCGTAACACCTTGAGTATCTCACCTTCTTCACCGTGTTCAACGATGATATTGCCTTGAATACCTAACGGCACTTTGGCTTTAACCTTGTCTCTAAATTCAAATTTACTCGGTGTCCATGGGGCATCGCCATCGATGAGTTCTTCTTCTCGACAGCCCACCACCACGTTGTGTTCTAAAAAATGCACTGAGTAAATAATTTGGTCTTGCAAAAATGTGCCGACATCTTTCACATAACCAATGCTACCACGCCGCACTAAGAGTTGACCTGTTTCTTTGCCTGCAAACGTGCCATCATTACGGATGTTACGAATCACTCTGACTTCTGCGCCATATTCGTAGTGGGGTTGCATGGTTATGTCCTCATGATGTAAATATGGAGTGTTTGTGTTGGTTTGGCAAGATTATGGTTGCGCTTTTTTGTGGAAAATGGAGACAATTGGCAATCCTGTTATTTTGAATATCGACAAAGATTGCCAAGTCTGTAGAAAACTTAACTCAACTGCTGGCGTAAACTATCCACGGAAATTTTAACTTCCTGCGCTTCGTGCATATGGAAAACCCGAAACACTTTCTCAGTCAATGCATCCGAATCCACAAAATCTTGATAGGCTTTCTCTAACAAGGCTTTATAATGTGCCCGACGCGCTATCACCGACTCAGGTATGGTGTTTTCCGCTTCATCCAAATAATCATGAAAACGCTGTAAAATATGCAAACGATTCACATGCACGGTAGGCTCATCGTAAGGCACTTCAAAATAATTTAAAAAGTCTTCGGCTGACGCTAAATCTTCTAAGTCATCGTGGAAATCTTCTAACTCACTCATGGTAAAATCCTCGTTGTATATTTGGGCTTTTCGCCCTTAACTAATTAATATTCATGAATTTGTTGTTTTCAAGCTTTAAGGATTGGACACCACTAAACGTGGCTTTCTGCGCTGTTCGTCCAACACCTCTTTTAATACAGATGCCCCTAAGCGGTCTTCTGGGTCAAGCGATAACACTTTATCAAGCATCTGTTCGCCTTCATCCAATTCATCAACTCGCAATTTGACATACGCCGCGCCTTTCAACGCCAATAAATAAAACCGAATCAAGCCCATCGATTTTTCCGCGTTTACATGTTCAGGCTGTAACTCCCGCCAATCTTCAGGAAATGCCAAACGTTGCCCACTGACTTTAAGTGCATAATTGGCAACCACTAATACATCTTGATAACGATGTTGGTAATAGTAATAACGGTACAATGACACCAACACAGCTAAACTTTCTGGGGCAAGAAAATAAGCGCGTAATAACTCTTTTTCGCCACCGCCTTCGCTATATAATTCTGCTGCTTGTTCTAATAATTCAGATACTTCTGGCAATTGGTCTTCTTCAAAATATAAGTCGTCTTGTTCTGTACCCGCAAAATCGAATAAATCCATTAGGCACGCTCCGTCACACAGACATCTGCCGCGTTACAGCTAGGACAGTTATCTTCTTCTGGAACAATATCAATTTTCTTGCTGACGGGTAGTTTGCTCACTTCATCAAGCTGGTTTTCTAACTCGACAATCCGTTCCAACATACAGCTCATGGCACGACCGACAGGATCAGGAATTAAGTGATGCTCTAAATCAACCCCATGTTCTGGATGTGGCTTACGGCTGCTACGTTTCACTACTTTCCCTGGTATACCCACCACGCTACTGTTTGCGGGAACGTCTTTAATTACGACTGAATTTGCACCGACTTGGACATTTTCGCCCAATGTAATCGCACCCAAGACTTTTGCGCCTGCACCAATCAATACACCGTTGCATAAAGTAGGATGTCGACGACCTTTATTCCACGATGTCCCGCCCAACGTCACGCCGTGATATAGCGTACAGTCATCGCCAATAATCGCGGTTTCGCCGATCACTACGCCGATGCCATGATCGATAAAAAAGCGACGACCGATTTCTGCACCGGGATGAATATCGATATTAGTCACCAAACGACTGAACCACGCCAATAAACGTGAAGGATAACGCCAGCCGTGATGCCACAAAGCATGACCTAAACGATGAATCAAAATTGCGTGTACACCGGGGTAAGTCGTTAATACTTCAAACCAATTACGGGCAGCGGGATCACGGTCAAACACGCATAAGATGTCTTCTTTCCATTGTTCCCACAAACCTAACTCATGCTCAATTTCTGGATATTCCACAACTGTTTCCATTTTGGATGACTCCGTAAAGTGGCTTAATGTACAGTCGAAAGCCCGTTAGTATTCAAACGCATATAAAGTGATTCTAAATAATTCGATTGTGGACGTGATTTGGTTTGACTCACAAAACGGCGAATTTCACCTAATAAAACCGTGGCTTGCTCGCGCGTAACCTGAATCCCCATTTTTGAATACACTTGTATCACTGTATGTGTGCCCGAGTGTTTGCCTAAAACCAATTCGTGTTTACGTCCTAATTCTGCGGGATCAACACCTTGATAATTCAACGGGTCTTTTAACAAACCATCAACGTGAATCCCTGCTTCATGGGTAAAAACCCCCGGCCCGACAATGCTTTTTTGCCAATGTAAAGGACGACCTGATGCAGCTGCCACTTGTTGTGAGATTTCCGCCAAACCTAAAGGATTAATCCCTAAATCTTGGTTATATAAACGTTTCATGCCCAGCACAATTTCTTCTAATGCTGCATTGCCCGCGCGTTCACCTAAACCGTTCACTGTCGTATTGACATGGGTTGCGCCGCCTCGAATCGCTGCCAAAGTATTTGCCGTCGCCAGCCCTAAATCATCGTGTGCGTGCATTTCAATTTCTAAATCAGTCGCGCTGGCTAAATCGCTAATCGCTTCAAATACCGCAAATGGTTCTAAAATCCCCACCGTATCGGCAAAGCGAAATCTCTGTGCACCTGCATTTTGTGCGACTTCAGCAACTTGCTTTAAGAAATCAATATCAGCCCGTGACGCATCTTCACCGCCAATACTTACAGCTAAACCCATATCTAACACTTTGCGAATATGCCAATCTATATTTTTTAACACCCAATCACGACTTTTACCTAATTTGCGTTGAATTTGTAAATCAGACACCGCAATCGACACATCCACCATACCTACACCCAAATCACGGCATAGCTCCAAATCGTCCTCACGCATCCGACTCCAGACCAATAAGTGCGCGTTTAAACCCAAATCAGCGACGGCACGAATACTGTCACGTTCTTCTTTGCCCATGCTGGGAATCCCGATTTCTAATTCAGGTACGCCCAAAGCATCAAGGTTTTTGGCAATGGAAAGTTTTTCATCGAGGCTAAAGGAGACACCAGCGGATTGTTCGCCATCGCGCAAAGTGGTGTCGTCAATAATGATGTTACGCTGTGACATGTTGCTCTTGTCCTGTACTACGGTTCG
The DNA here is from genome assembly GCA_025800385.1 of Candidatus Albibeggiatoa sp. nov. NOAA. Lineage (GTDB taxonomy): Bacteria > Pseudomonadota > Gammaproteobacteria > Beggiatoales > Beggiatoaceae > Albibeggiatoa. The sequence goes on along the minus strand of JAOXRS010000175.1, from coordinate 4,809 downwards.
TTATATACAGTTATAGCAAAGGGTAAGCCAGCGGTATTTTTATTTTTAAATCAGTATATTGAAAATATATTGTAGGATAAAAGACAGGTTTTAAAGAAAGGAAATTTGAGGTTTGTAGTAAATATAACAATATAATAAATATGGATACTTATAACCTTGGTTTTTATACAAAACTGATCTGGTTTAATTTTAACCTAGTATTCATGATTTTTAATTATACATAACAGAAAATCCTTCCAAAAATTGCAATTCCCCAATTCCCTGCTAATCTCCTTATTATTTATTAAAGAATTTCGGAGAACCGCATGTTTACTTACTTTAGGAAACAATGGCTGATCTTTAGCTATCTATGTTTAGTTGTGACAGGGCTACAAGCAGAGACATGTACGACCAATCAATGTGATTATGAATTAAACCTTGAGCAAGGTACTTACGTTTCTAAAATTACCCTTGATGAAAATGGACAAGCTGGCGTATGGGGTATATCTATATTGCCCCCCACTGAATCTAATTTAAAAATTGATACTCAAGGCATTGGTTTTGGTACAAACCTACAAGCAGATGGAGCTTCACCCAATTGGATTAGCTTTTCCATTACTGAACCACAATCGCTTAGCTTAACTTTATTCAACTACACTGATGCAACGCAATCAATTCAGGCCAACATTCAACAATTGCAACAGAATGAATATGTTTCAATTGGACAAATCACGTTAAATTCAGAACAACTAACTTCCACTGAACCATTAGTCGCAGGCAAATACATTATCAGTTTGCAAAATACCAATGCTGCTTATGTTGGGTTACTGATTCAAGGTAATGGGTTGATATATCACTCGGCTGGTGGATGGATTGAGCCGAACAGCGACCAAGTTGGTTTTCTGTATTTCAATGTACTTGATGCTGGACAAGCCACATTGTCTAACTATTTTGCTGATGAGTATGATGATTTAGGTGCATCAAAACCTTTGCTTAATTTTGATTATATCCCTCAACCTCAAGCGTCGACCTTAGTCACTAATGCCAATGCTGGGCAGATTATTTTTCCTACTCAATTTGAATCCACAATTGATATGCTGGTGACAAATCCTGATGACACTTTACTTGCTGCAGTATTTAAAGATGGTCGTGTGAGTATATGGAACATTGAGAGTCAAACCTTATACACAACCACACAAGCTTTTAATAATACAGATAAAGAAGCTCGCATTAATGTGCAATTTAGTCCTGATGGGAATATTTTGTTAGCCAATAACCCTTTTAGTCAAGAACTAAAGCTCTGGGATGTGGCAACACAGCAAGAAGTAGCAGCATTTAATAGTGTATATTACTTTGTACCTGCATTTAGTCCAGATGGCCATTTATTGGCGTTCTATCAATCTAGTAAACTCATTATTTGGAATACACAAACCCGCAGTATTCAATCAGAAATTTCATCAATTGATAAGAATCATTTGTTCGATGCCTACTACAGGTCTCCCTTATTACAATTTAGTACTGATAATAAAATGCTCGTTACTCAAATAGAGAATACAAGAGATGATGACACGAAAGGTGTTTACTTATGGGATACAGCAACAGGTAATCAAATTACCAAGTTAACAGATACCAAGCCTAGTGCACTTGCAATCAGTCCTGACAGTCAAACACTAGCTATAGTATTTAATAATTACTTAGGAGGAGGTTATGGTCTCACATCTGAGCTAACGGCTATTAGCCCTAGCTTTGTTATATTTTGGGACATCGCAACCCAAACTGAAATTAATAACGTCCCCACCAAACAAGCAAGCATATTATCAGCTCAATTTAGTCCTGATGGCACACAAATGATAACTATCTCATCGAATGGAAAAAGCTTTATATGGGATATAGCAGCTCAAACAACAGCACCATTAGTTGAAATGCCTAGCTGGTTTTCTAAAATTGATGATTATGGTTTTGCAATGAATGAGCAGTTTTTTTTCGACAATATACCCTATACAGATGTTGGCTTAAAACTCAAATTACAAGATCGTCTAACTAAGAAGCTGGTTGCGACATTGGAAGGCGAGTTTGCAATGGATGCAACTTTTTCATCGGATGGCCAACGATTAATCGCAGCACTTTGGGACAACACGATTCGTATTTGGGATACAAGCAAAATTGCTGTAGTGAAACAATCATTTGTTGATTTCTTAAATTTTATAGACAATGTGACTTTTTTCGATCAAAGTCAAATCAAATCATTTGATAACGGCCTCATTTTTGACAAAAACGCCCGTCAGCTTTTATTTGATGACAATCCATACCCATTTGATACAAAGTGGACAGCTGTCGATCCATGGTTTATCACCTATGATATTTCTAATAGCAGTTTAAATAACAAGACATCAAAAACAGATATTAATCAAATAATGCCACTAAAAAATCAATCATTTGCATCTAGTATCAGTGGTGATGGTCGTTTATTAGTATCTGTATCAGACGACAATACGCTAACGTTAATTGATAACGATATACAAATAGGTCAACTGCAAACATTCTCAGAAACAATTAATTTCACACACTTAAGCAAGGATAAAACTCTGCTTGCAGTGGTAACCAGCCAAAATAAAAGTTCTAATAGCACCATCAGTTTTTGGGATGTAGCAACTCGCACCAAACTTACGGAAGTGCAACTCGATAGACATTATTTATTACCAGGGCTTGATTTAAACGATACTCGTTATGTGCAGTTTTCGCCTGATAATCAGTTATTTTTCCTCAATGATCGAATTGGAAATACTTCGATATTGGAAGTTGAGACAGGTACAGAATTATTCCAAGTTAGTGGTGGTATCTCTACTCAACCAATGCTTGTCGTCATCCCTGGAAGTGTATCCAATGCGATGTTTACACCTGATTCAAAATATCTAGTCTTTAGTGTTTCTGATACAGATAGTGCGTCATCTTATGTCGGCCGTTACCAAGATGGAAAATATCAGGTTGATAGTTTTGATGGCCTGTTAGCAAGCGGAAATCCATTTTTAGAAGGTTCTAATAACAAGACCATTATGGTTAATAACCCATATCGTTTTCCAGGTGATACAACTACCACTTTGCGTTTTTGGAATATTGATACGTTGACCGAGCTAGCTGAAAAGCGCATTAATGGTCAATATATAATGCATCAAGGGCAAATATTTCTACTAAAAAATGATGATATATTTCATGTGTGGAATGCTAAAACTCAAACCAAAATCACAAGTTTTAAAGGCGAATACTATAGGCGTTATGAGACAGAATTTATATATTTAACTTATCTTTCAAATAATAAATCATCTGATGATTGTATGCTGCATGTATATGATTTAGTTGAATTGCGAGAAATTATTCAAATTCCTGATATTTTTTCTGAATGTCGGTCTTCTCTACTGTCAGTTAAGTTAAGTGAAAATAAAACAAAACTGATACTGACATACAGTAATTTTCCAAATTATCAGGAAATCGTATGGGATATGGAAACAGGTGAAAAAATCTATCAAACAGATGAGCATGTTTCCTTATCGTATAGTCCTGATGAAACCATTTTATCTCACCTCCAACACAATAGCTTGCGTTTATTAGATGCAAACAGCTTTGAAAGTATCCCGCAATTTGCTCAATTAAATACGGTTGCAGCTCAAATTGCTCCAAACCGCCAAACGATTGTACATCCTCAACAACCTTTATTAGCCATGATGCACTCTAATTTAACAACTGAAGGTATGCACAGCTGGGATGGAATTAAAGTGTGGAACACAGCAACAGGTGAAGGAGTTAACTACAAAAATCCAAGTAAAATCTATTCAGTCACTTGGCATCCTCAACAAGCTATTTTGGCTTACTCCGATTATGCAGGACAAATCCATCTGTGGGATGTAGAAGCAGACACAGAAACAACGCTTAATCACGTATTTCCTGCTTATTTCCTCTCATGGAGTCCTGATGCAACCATGATTGCGGCTTCTGGAGATAATCATTTAATTTATGCATGGGATACGGCAACAGGCATTGAGCGTGCAAAATTGGTTCATGATGCACCTGTGCGTAACCTAGTTTGGTCGCCAGACGGTAACGTTTTCGCAAGTACTGCTGGTACTGACATTTACGTGTGGGATACGGTGACAGGCTTACAAATAAATCGTATTTCTGCTCATATTGATGATGTAAAAGATATTGTGTTTAGTAAAGATAGTTCAATCATTATATCTATGAGTTCAGGTGATGAGCTGCGTTTCTGGCATGTTGAAACAGGCACACAAATCAAGGCAATTCAGGATCAACAAACGATTACGGCTATTTCGACCCATCCAACACAAAATATATTGGCTTATGGCACAGAAAACGGTTATGTCAAATTATATGACTTTGAAGAAAATCAGTATGTTGGTTACTTAAAACAATATAATGATCCTGTGATTAATATCGCTTTTGGTCATGATGCTGATACATTGGTTGTCAATGTCAAAGGAATGACTGTACCACCGTCATTTGGCCGTGAAACCCCTGTTGAGAAACAATTGACTCAAACATGGTCTTTATCTGAAATTATCCAGTAACACTCCAATTCTTGAGGTGTAAATACACTTTTATGCCTCATTTTTATCTTTTACTAATTAAAATGTTTTCAAAAATTGCAATTCCCTAATTCCCTGCTAATCTCCTTATTATTTATTAAAGAATTTCGGAGAACCGCATGTTTACTTACTTTAGGAAACGATGGCTGATCTTTAGCTATCTATGCTTAGTTATGACAGGGCTACAAGCAGAGACATGTACGACCAATCAATGTGATTATGAATTAAACCT
>JAOXRS010000172.1 GCA_025800385.1 Candidatus Albibeggiatoa sp. nov. NOAA | reverse complement strand
GTTCATTTTTCTAATTTGTTGTTTGCTTTTCAATGTAATTACTGATAAAAATAAAACTTGCACACAAATAGAGTGTCAAAATAGCAAGAAGAAGAATTTTGTTCTCCACAGGCACTAACTCTTGTTAAATAATAATTCTCGCCACCTACAAGTCAGAACAAATGTGTACTTTACCAATATATCCGTACATATAAAATGTTGTCATGTGAAAACTGCAAACCATTAATCATCAGACCCAACAGATTTATGGGTAGATGTATACCATTTGCATATTCAAAATACAAGACCATTCTGGCTTGTGCCTAATGTGAGTTGCACGCGTCAGTCGAAACAGTGTGTTACAAATCTGGATTGGTATCGCCGCCAAAGTTGTTATGGTCGACTGTTTGTGACTGCGTTGGTTTCGCGCTAGCACACGGGTCAGGACTCAGCTCTTCTGTATTAGCACACAAGTCAGGATCTGCACAACTGGACTCTACTTTCGGAACTGATTTATTGCTTGAATCAATTAGTT
>JAOXRS010000151.1 GCA_025800385.1 Candidatus Albibeggiatoa sp. nov. NOAA | reverse complement strand
GTTCCAAAATTACATAATTTTTAGCCCTGTTTTGATGAAATTGTGCCAATGAGTGGGACTCATTCGGTGAGGTTAAAAAACTGACAAGACCAACAACCTGATGCGTTCATAATATAATATTATATTTAATACACAACTGAGAAGTACAGAAGAGGAGAGTATTGGTTGACATGTTATATTGGAAAATACAAACCATATCATTCGATTATGAAACTTATTATGCGAAGTCTAATCAAGTTAAATTATTTTCTATCAGTTCGCACATTCTCCCGATGCAAAATGTTTGTCCGAAAAGCCCAGTTAACTAACTTAGAAATCACAATACCAGGGCCCGGCAATATAAACCTTTCAGCAAATTAATTCTCCGTCAAATGTGAACATGTGCTTACGGCGGTTAAATTCTCCTCGACTAAGCGTTTTGATTCCATCCAAGACGTCTGCGGTTCCCCCCAAAGTAGATCCAAATTCACCAAAGCAAGTAAAGACTAACAGTAGCCGATTGACTGAAGAACTCCACGAAAGATTTTCGATAACAACTATCGACGGAACGTCCGCCATGTTTATTTTCCACGCATTAGTACTTAGTCTCACTCGGCTGAATTTCTTTTCTCGTGCAATCATAGAACCTCGGGTCCAGACCCCGCTGCCAGCCCCCCCTGCTCTCATATTTGTACTGCAAATCGTCCTATATTTATAAAATAGCCGAAATCCCTACTTGCCAGAATATTCTCACTCCTCCCCCCAAAATATGCGACCCTATTCTAGTAACTCTATTGAAAATGCAACCCCCGTTATAGTCAATCCAGTGGTGAAAATGCGGCCCCATCTAGCGGCACATTCCCATTAGCCTGTTACTAGGAAGTAGCCCTCCGCCCCCCCCCGGGCATCTACCCCGACCACATTGCCCTTTGCGCTGTTTCGCTAGCTTTTCTGTTGATTGCTGGCAGCCAGATTAGTAAATGATTGAA
>JAOXRS010000150.1 GCA_025800385.1 Candidatus Albibeggiatoa sp. nov. NOAA | reverse complement strand
GGGTTTTAAAGAAAAAAATACATTCCACAGTGGTGGGTGATTGAGGGGTGGGGAGGGGGGGAGGTGGGCTTAACAGTTCCAGATTCATGAGAATGTTATTCTTTCAAAATTGAGCATTCACTTCCAGACACATAATAATAGACAAATTAGCCATTGTTGAGCTATTCAACAACACTTTTATTATACTAATTCATATTTACACACATATACCTGCCTACAATTAGCAAAGCTATTCGTGGTAGGCAGGTACGTAGATATTTAAATAAACAACAGATTAAAGAAATTACAAAGATATAGTATCTAATAAATAAATTAATTAAAACAAAAGAAACAAAAGAAACAGCACTAAGAGAATATTAGAGACTTATATCCAAAGCTGATCAAGCTAGAGAGTAAAAAAAAATTATATATATAAATAGTATGTTTCAAGATGGTGTTTTCTTTATTTCATAGATAAAATTGTCTATGTCAGCATAACTATCCTGATTTTGAAGATTGAGAAATAAGAGATTGTGTATTTTCGTCTTAAAAGTATGTTTTGGAAGTTTTTTCAAATTGGCAGGGACACTGCTCGAAATTTTTGCTCCAATGCTAGCAAACAAGTTCTTATGATGATTACGTCGAGAGTATGAACGATAGAAAATACCTGATGAAGAGGATCGGGTATTATATTTATGAACTTGGCCTGTGGGAGTGAACATATCAGAGATGCTAGGCGGTGCAGAATTGTTAGAGACATCAAGCATTAGTATGGAAGAGAGTTTAAAGTACAGCATACAGTATCATCTTGTGTAATGACAACTCCTGTTTCACATACATTCGGCTAATAATAGGTTGCCAGCATTCCTATCAAGCACAGGTGATACAGCAGCGGAGGTCCCGGGATTAAATCCTCCTCTTTACCATGTGTTCCAATATGAGCTGTTGAGAAGAATTAGACACCCTGGATTATTAAAATTATTATGATTGTAACTGAATAAAAAGTGCGGAAAGGAAGCCCAAACAGGTGTAAGGCGAGCCTAGCAGCATATCTTGTTATATTGACCAAGCTGATGATGGCTGCAGAGGTCACCAGCTGCATATCTACATTGATTCTGTAGATATAATTGAAAATAGTCTCATGACTAGTAACTTACAATGCCACCTAAAAGACTAAATGATTTTGTGTGGCTACTGCCTTGTGAATATAAAAATGCTACTGAACAAAGAAAATATCAGTGCTATGCTGAATCGTTTTGCTGGTGATGTCGTTTGCGAGCATCATTTTGTTGACTTGAGGCTTTATCCAAATGCTAAACCAATAACATAGTTAAGTTTAATATTACAAGTGATGA
>JAOXRS010000147.1 GCA_025800385.1 Candidatus Albibeggiatoa sp. nov. NOAA | reverse complement strand
TACCTTTAATTTAGACAGCACAGTCCAAGCTCTTTTAAGGGACAATTAACTGGTCATGGACAGCTCTACTTATGACCGCCTTGATGGTCTTGACCCTGTTTGAAGGTATTCTCATACCAACTCGGTATTTCATATTCCCGTAAGTGGCCACATGTAGTTACGGGTGCATTTTCTGATTCCCGTTTGGTTTCTGCTTACAGGAGTTTTGACTGTCTTAACATGTTTTGTATCAACATTTGGCCTCCATGCACATGAACAGGTTCATCCTAACCATACAAAAATCCAAAGTAATGTAAATGGACTGGTGTTGAATCAGACACTATTATTTATAACACAAAGTAATCCAAACAAGTTATCATCTATGAGCAGGTTCGCTTGTTCGGCGCTTTGCACGAACATCTTGGTGGCTGAGTCGCGATTTGCAAGCCATTAGAGCCAGCCAGAACATGGAATGGGGCAGAGGAAACTGTATTTCCTCCTTCCCTATCTCTGCTGCCAAAATGCTTGCACAACTGAGCCTGCTAATAGGTTAAGTAAGTTGAGGTGATGTCAGGCTGCAATGAGGTGTAAATATATATTTATTTTTAGTTGCCTAAAATCACCTTAAGTCGCTTTAAATTGCCTTAAGTCGCCTTGAACGCCTTAAGTCACCTAAAGTCGCCTAAAGTCGCCTTAAGTCGCCCAAAGTCGCTATGATTTTCTCGTCAATTTTGCTTAAGTCGCCTTAAATTGCCTAAAGTCGCCCAAAGTTACGGCGACTTAAGGTGCCAGAGTAGGCCTTCATTACCAGGGCAAATAAGAACCAGCTAGAAACGTTGACATTATATAAACAGTTTGTCTAGTATGATCGTCCGGGTGAGTG
>JAOXRS010000129.1 GCA_025800385.1 Candidatus Albibeggiatoa sp. nov. NOAA | reverse complement strand
TCATTTGCAACTTGCCAACATCTAATGATTTGATGGCATCTATAACAGCTTATATTGCCCCTAAAGCGACGTAATGATGAAGGTGAAGATGCCCCTGAGCACGTGCAGCCACATGAATGTTCACCTCTTACGTTGTTTGGGAGGATCATGTGACATTTACTTTTTGTACATCTTACCTTTCTTACAAGTAAACTGATGACAGTCAGTGCACTTCACGTCATTCCATCCATAGTTGTGTCCCACACCAAGTGCGTGTACACAGTCTTCTTCCCCAAAATTGTTTGGTTGGTTTTGGGCCCAAGCTGTAAAGTTCCCAGCTCCGCGATCCGCCCAAGTAAATTGGCCCTCTGTAGACATGTCATTTAATCCCAGCCACGACTTTTCACCATTATGGCGATGTTGCAGAAAAACATTTTCTTCATTGTTGTTGACATCAACAAGAACTGAGTTTTCTTGGCGGCATTTTTTCAGTGCTGTTGTCCAGTTTGTGCAGGTTTCACTTGTATAGTAACAAAAGCCATTGAAATAGCTCCAACCAGGATCACAGATATCTGCAAACACAAATACAATGCAGAAATTTTCAATATTCTTTTATTCGTAAAACAGCTGTGCATTTGATTATGGATACAAGTAAATATCGGGCCGATTTTAACGCGTCTCGCTTGTAACATACCAGGTCAAATCTGTGATAAAACGACGACCTATTCAAATGAAAAACTTTGGGAGCAGCAAAATCCAGTCTTTATGTCAAATTGAACAATTATTTTTAGTGTTCTTCCCTAACAGGCGCCTATAATCCGGA
>JAOXRS010000062.1 GCA_025800385.1 Candidatus Albibeggiatoa sp. nov. NOAA | reverse complement strand
TAAGGCTACGTCTTGTCGATTTATTAATATTATACGCGCCAGCATATTTTTTTACAAACCGAGTCATGTACGTACGGCAACAAATGTTGCAATTTTGTGTTTGTTTGTTTAATTTCAAAGAGCGCACGTGGCCTGGCATGTCTTGCGACAATCTTAGGGCATGAGGACATTGGCTTAACCCAACTCTATGCATAATAATGTCCTTGTGCAGTTTTGCTTCTCTTGTTGATAGAGCTTGTGCTCCAAGTCCGGAAACTCCAAACGCAGTTCGGGGTGATCGGGATGTGAAAGCACACCTGAAGTCTTGCAACAATATTCTCACGGATATTGAAAGTATCGATAGCGAAAGGAAACTATTGCTTGCCCGTGCAGGTGAGAGTACTGGTAAAGTGATATTTTCCGTGATTGAACGCCGGTTAACATGTAAATCTTACAAGCTACTTACCCATCTGTTCCTTTTATTATGAGGCATTTTCGTCGCACAAGAATGTCAGCTACACATGACAGTTTGTCCCAAACACAGGGACGCGAACGGGATTCGC
>JAOXRS010000116.1 GCA_025800385.1 Candidatus Albibeggiatoa sp. nov. NOAA | reverse complement strand
AATCAACATCATTTGGACTTAAAAACTTTGAAAAGACTTAAGATCAACTGAAACTTTACCTCACCTGTTCCGCTGAACTAACTGCGTACTTGCTTTTTCCTTTCAACGTTCTTGATTTTCGTGACTTTTGCACAAAATGCCCTACACTACCGTTCCCCCTTACCCCCTCCCCCCTTAAACGTCCAGTAAGCGGGGCAGCGGGGAATATGTGTTGATGGCCCCTAGTAACTCCACAAGTTGGAGTCTTTCTCCCTACATAATACAAGGTTACCTGTTCGTCGCCGTAGTTCTCCTTTGTTGTTGTTATTAGTGAAGTATTGGTTTCTGGTTTAAAGGGAAAATAAACGAATAAAGAACGAAAATTATAAACTTAGTTCCTAACGGTAAACGATACCAATGATGTAATAGTTTGTTTTTAAAAAAAAAAACATACCTATGGCAGCATATGCCGAATTACAAGTAGTTTACATAGGTTCAAAACTACAAGCAGTCGCTCTTTCTTTTGCCAGTTACATTCTATTCCCGCTAATTCGTAAATTTGACAAAATTCAAGAGTACATCTTTTTGATGACCATCGGCTGGTGTTTAGGTATGGCAGAAATGGGGGTGGTTATGGGTTTATCACATGAATTAGGTGCGTTCCTTGGCGGTGTTGCGATGGCGAGTAGCCCGATTACCCGTTTTATTGCTGAAAGTTTAAAACCATTACGTGATTTCTTCTTGATTATGTTTTTCTTTACCTTAGGCGCAAAATTAGATTTAGCGATTTTATACACCGTCATCGTGCCTGCACTTGTATTAGCCAGCTTAATGTTGTTATTGAAGCCGTTTTTATTCCGTGTGTTATTGGTCAATTTAGGCGAGCAACCAAAACTCTCTTTAGAAATGGGTGTGCGTTTAGGTCAAATCAGTGAATTTGCTTTGTTAATTGCGATGGTTGCATTTAATGCGGCATTGATTTCAGAAGCAGCATCTTACGTGATTCAGGCTGCGACCATTATTTCATTTGTGGCTTCATCTTATTATATTGTGATGTATTACCCGACTCCGATTGCTGTATCCGATCGGTTGCGTCGAGATTAAATCACCTTGTACCAATGTGTGGGGAGCAAGAGTATCGCTTTTACCCCACATATAGGTTTCGCATCACTTGAATCAAATTATCTTAAGTGAACTTTGAAAACGAGTCGTCCCGCAGTATTTTAGATTTAAAGAGATTGAATTATGGATTGGACACCACATGTGACGGTTGCCGCGATTATTTGTGACAATGAGCATTTTTTATTAGTTGAAGAACAAAGTGATGGAGAGGTTGTATTAAACCAGCCTGCAGGTCATTGGGAGCAGAATGAGACCTTAGCAGAGGCAGCCAGTCGTGAGGCACTGGAAGAATCAGCATGGCATTTTGAGCCTAGTGCTATTACAGGTATTTATACTTACACAGGCACGAATCAGGTGACTTATTTGAGAGTTGCGTTTGCAGGACAACACAGTCAATTTGAACCGCAACGCAAGTTGGATACAGGTATTTTAAGAACGGTGTGGATGACGCGCGAAGAAGTAGCACAAGCTGATAATTTACGCAGTCCTATGGTGTTACAATGTATTGATGATTATTTGAAAAAATCACATTACGCCCTAGATTTAATCCAATCTCTATAAATAATTTGCAGAGACGTTATTTTTTAAGAAAGACTGTATGTATTGTTAAGATAAATTGTATTACTCACTGTCCTTCTAAACATGAGCCAATGATCGAATATATTTTATACACAATGCTTCTGAAAAATGACTTCTGACTTTATCTCTTTCGTAAAATAGTGTTTAATACGCTTAAGCTTAGCCAATATTAAAGGACTAACAATGGCACTGATTGTACAAAAGTATGGTGGTACTTCGGTTGGCTCAATAGATAAAATTCGCAATGTCGCAAAAAAAGTCATGGCAACCCGTGAGCAAGGACATGATGTCATCGTGGTTGTTTCTGCAATGAGCGGTGAGACCAACCGTCTTGTTGACATGGCTAAATCCATTTCTGACCCACCTAATCCGCGTGAATATGATGTTTTAGTCTCTACAGGTGAGCAAGTCACGATTAGTCTTTTAAGCATGGTTTTGGATTCTGAAGGTTGCCCAGCTCGTTCTTACACAGGTTGGCAAGTTGGGATTAAAACTGATGGTTCGCACAACAAAGCCCGTATCGAAGAAATCGACGAGAAAAATATCCGTGCCGATTTAGATCAAGGTCGAGTTGTTGTGGTGGCTGGCTTCCAAGGTATCGACAATCAAAACAATATTACAACACTAGGGCGTGGCGGTTCTGATACCACAGCCGTTGCCATTGCCGCTGCGTTAAAAGCAGATGAATGTCAAATCTATACCGATGTCGATGGTGTATATACCACTGACCCACGGGTTGAGCCTCATGCACGTCGCTTAGATAAAATTTGTTTTGAAGAAATGCTGGAATTAGCCAGTTTAGGCGCAAAAGTATTACAAATCCGCTCCGTAGAATTCGCCAGCAAGTATAATGTACCCTTACGTGTACTCTCATCATTTCAGGAAGGCTCAGGGACGCTTATCGTGCCAGAGGAACAGATTATGGAACAAGCATTAATTTCAGGCATAGCCTTTAACCGTGACGAAGCAAAATTAACTATTTTAGGTGTACCTGATAAACCGGGGATCGCTTATAAGATTTTAGGCCCGATTTCTGAAGCCAATATCGAAGTCGATATGATTATTCAGAACGTATCAGCGGATGGGACGACCGATTTTACATTTACTGTACATCGTAATGATTTTAAACGTGCACAAGATATTTTACGTGCAATTGCTGAAACATTAGGCGCGAGAGAAGTACAAGGTGATGACTGTATCGTTAAGATTTCTTTAGTCGGTGTTGGTATGCGTTCACATGCAGGGATTGCCAGTAAAATGTTTGGCGCGTTAGCAGATGAAGGGATTAATATCCAAATGATTTCGACCTCTGAAATTAAGATTTCAATTGCAGTCGATGAGAAATATTTAGAATTAGGCGTACGGGTTCTACATTCTGCTTTCGGTTTGGAGGAGGCTGCAGCATAACAGGTGTTTAGGATGGAGTGAGCACCACTAAAATTAACGGAGGAACTGTTATGTTAATATTGACAAGGCGTGTTGGTGAATCACTGATGATTGGGGACGACATCACAGTGACTGTGTTAGGTGTTAAAGGGAATCAAGTGAGAATTGGTGTCAATGCGCCGAAAGACGTAGCAGTACACCGAGAAGAGATTTATCAGCGTATCCAGCAAGAAAAACGGCCTTCCTCAGAAGACGATACCGAAAAGTAATTATTTTTAAACTGGTGGTTTATCACAAGCTACCAGTTCCCACCAGCGATACATTTCTATGTTAAGTACATTGCCTTTAGAGTTTATTGGTTTAGCCCATCGTTTAGCGGATGCCAGTGGTACGGTGATTCGCCAGTATTTTCGCACCCCTGTTGCCGTGGACGATAAGCCTGACAGCAGTCCTGTGACTATTGCCGACCGTGAAGCAGAACGAGTGATGCGAGAATTAATTCAGCAAGCCTATCCCGAGCATGGCATTTATGGCGAAGAGATGGGCGTTGAAAATCAAGATGCGGAATTTGTATGGGTGTTAGACCCGATTGATGGCACAAAATCATTTATTACGGGCAAACCTTTATTCGGCACACTGATCTCATTGTTGCATCATGGTCAGCCAATTTTAGGCATGATTGACCAGCCGATTACGCGAGAGCGTTGGATTGGTGGTATTGATTTACCTACAACCTTAAATGGACAAGCGGTTAAAGTTCGAAATTGTGCTAATTTAAGTCAAGCGATTTTGTATGCAACCACACCGTTGATGTTTGAAGGCCAAGATAAAGTTGCATTTGAGCGTTTATGCCAGCAAATCAAGTTACCGTTGTATGGTGCTGATTGTTACGCTTATGCGCTGTTAGCAATGGGTTTTGTTGACTTGGTTGTTGAAGCCGATTTATCGCCGTATGATTATTGTTCTCATGTGCCGATTATTGAACAAGCGGGTGGTGTAATTACCGATTGGCAAGGGCAGGCATTAGGCTTAGATTCTGATGGACGCGTGGTTGCCGCAGGTGATAAGGCATTGCACCAACAAGTATTAAATGTATTGTCTGGTTAGTGTTTTATCGTTTGGTGATTGCCTGAACCAATATTAATATTTGAACTCGAAGCTGAGTGAATATTGATGGTGTTGCTTGATCGAACATATTGCGTTATATCTTCGATACCATCTAATAATTGCTTGACGCTATAGGCTTGCTTCAACTTTCCAGAAACGTATCGATCTTCTCCCATTTCATATAGTCCAATCAAGTCTTCATAGGTCTCGTATACGGTTTCGCCACGTCTATCGGTATCAGGCAATGGTACAAGTTCAGTCACTTCCATTTTTTCGAATGTGTTGTGAATATCATGTAATGTTTTACGAATAGTCGCGAAATAGTCACGTTTTTGTTGTCCTGATACCCAGATTTGAATGTGCTTGTCGTTATAGTCCGCTTTAATCGTGGCGGTGGCATGAAAAGTTTGATTATATAGCACGATGCCTTCACGCCATTGTAAGTCATTTAGAATTTCTGTATTTCGTTCAACAATGAATTTGGGCATTCATCTCATAGCCTATCGAATTCCCCTCAATTTTTTCTAATCCCTCAATAATAAGCAAATCTTTAGATATGGAAAATATGATTTTGGTCTTTTGAATAGGATTAATATAGATTAAAAGAAGTACTGAATTAACTTCTAGGGATATTTGAAAAAATGGGCAACTATTCACACAATCTTGGAAATATTTCACACATAAAATCCACTTAATTCTACCACTCGCACATTAAAATATTGCTTAACAGCTTAAGACATTTTTTTCGACCTATTTTATACATTACGCACAACTTTAAAACAACGATGTCCCTATTTTATACAAGTACATTTTCGCCTTGATTTCACTCAAAAAAATACCGATTTATCCTAACCAAAAATCCCATAAACAAACGCCCTACAGTCTTAACCTTATTTACTTCGTCACAAAATAGTCACAATCATAAAAATAACTTTCAAATTCATCATATTAAACACGATATACATTTTATACATATCCAGAAAAAAAGCCTGATTTATGTTATAATAAACAAATTTTTCTTAATTACGACAGAATTTAGGGATAATCAGCTCTTATGGGCAAATTTGCAAAAGAAATTCTCCCCATCAATATTGAAGACGAGATGAAGCAATCCTACCTTGATTATGCCATGAGCGTAATTGTAGGACGTGCTTTACCCGATGTTCGTGATGGCTTAAAACCTGTGCATCGCCGTTCATTATTTGCGATGAATGAATTAGGCATTGCATGGAACAAATCTTATAAAAAATCCGCTCGTGTGGTTGGTGACGTTTTAGGTAAATATCATCCCCACGGCGACTCCGCTGTATATGACACCATCGTACGGATGGCGCAAACCTTTTCACTTCGCTATCCACTGGTAGACGGTCAAGGTAACTTTGGCTCAATTGACGGTGATAATGCTGCTTCAATGCGTTATACCGAAGTACGGATGGCCAAAATCGCCCACGAAATGATGGCGGATATTGACAAAGAAACAGTTGATTTCACGCCAAACTACGACGAATCTGAATTTGAACCCACGGTATTTCCGACCCGTATTCCCAACTTGCTTATCAATGGCTCTAGTGGTATTGCGGTCGGTATGGCAACCAATATTCCACCGCATAATTTACGCGAAGTGGTCAATGCGTGTATTGCCTTAATCGATCAGCCTGAACTCACCATTGAAGATTTGATGCAATATATTCCGGGCCCTGATTTCCCGACAGCGGGAATTGTCAATGGCGTAAAAGGGGTTATGGATGGCTATCGCACGGGACGTGGGCGGGTTTATATTCGTGCCAAAACTGAAATCGAAGAAAAAGACAATGGTCGTGAAAGCATTATTGTCAATGAGTTGCCTTATCAGGTTAACAAAGCACGTTTATTAGAAAAAATCGCCGAGTTGGTCAAAGATAAAAAGCTCGAAGGCATCAGCGAATTACGTGACGAATCGGATAAAGATGGCATTCGTATGGTCATCGACCTTAAGCGCGGTGAAAGTGCTGAGGTGGTGTTAAATAACTTATTCCAACAAACCCAGTTACAAACCGTATTCGGCATCAATATGGTGGCATTGGTTGAAGGTCAGCCACGCTTATTGAACCTGAAAAGCTTGCTTGAATATTTCTTACGTCATCGCCGTGAAGTGGTGACCCGCCGCACCTTGTTTGAGTTACGCAAAGCCCGTGATCGTGCGCACATTTTGGAAGGTTTAGCCATCGCTTTAAGCAATATCGATGTGATGATTAGCTTGATTAAAGCGGCGAAAAGCCCACAAGAAGCCCGTCAAGCCCTATTAGGTCGCACTTGGCAAGCAGGTTTAGTTGAGAAAATGTTAAGCGGTGCAGATGCTGACAAATCACGTCCTGCGGATTTAGAGGCAATCTATGGCTTACACGGCACAGAATATCAGTTGTCCGAAACCCAAGCCCAAGCGATTTTGGAATTACGTTTACACCGTTTGACAGGCTTGGAACAAGACAAAATTTTAGACGAATATCGCGCGTTATTAGTCAAAATTGATGAACTATTGTTGATTTTGAATGATGGCGGTCGTCTGATGGAAGTGATTCGGGAAGAGCTTGAAGCGGTACAAAATGAATATGGCAATGAGCGGATTACTGAAATTATTCACACCCAACAAGATTTGAGTTTAGAAGACTTAATCACTGAAGAAGATGTTGTTGTGACCTTATCGCATGAGGGTTATGCCAAAGCGCAACCTGTAACCACGTACCAAGCGCAAAAACGCGGCGGACGCGGTAAATCTGCAACCTCAATCAAGGATGAGGATTTTATTGATAAGTTGTTTGTGGCGAATACCCATGACACTTTATTGTGTTTCAGTAGTCGCGGTAAAGTGTATTGGCTCAAAGTCTATGAGTTACCACAAGCCAGCCGAACTTCACGCGGTAAACCGATTGTAAATTTATTACCATTGGAAGCTGACGAGCGAATCAACGCCGTATTGCCGATTCGGGAATTTTCAGAGCAAAACTTTGTATTTATGGCGACTGCAAAAGGTACAGTGAAGAAAACCAAATTAGTTGATTTTTCACGCCCTCGGGCAAACGGCATCATTGCGATTAATTTGGATGAAGACGATCAGTTAATCGGTGTGGATATTACCGACGGGCAACGCGACGTGATGTTGTTTAGCCATGCGGGTAAAGCCGTTCGATTCACAGAAGATGCAGTGCGTGCGATGGGTCGGACAGCACAAGGAGTACGTGGCATCAAGTTAATCGGTGATGATAAAGTGATTTCACTGATTGTTGCCGAAGAACAAGGTACAATTCTCGTGGCTACTGAAAATGGTTTTGGTAAGCGCACACCGATGGATGATTTCACTGCTAAAGGACGTGGCACACAGGGTGTGATTGCCATCAAGACTTCAGAACGTAACGGGCAAGTTGTTGGCGCGATTCAAGTTCAAGATGATGATGACATCATGTTAATCAGTAACAAAGGCACATTGGTGCGTACCAGTGTTGCAGGCGTTTCCGTAGTAAGTCGTAACACTCAAGGTGTGAATTTAATTCGTCTAGGTGAAGATGAATTACTGGTGAGTGTGGAGCGAATTGCAGAGTTGGCTGGTGACGAAGAGGCTGAAGACGCAACAGAAGTAGAAAGTGTTGAAGAATAAGCTGATTTGATGTTGAGTGAAGTTGTTAAGGTAAGAAGAAATAGTTCAACTTACTCTTAACAACCTCTACAATCGTTTCATTAGCTTGTATCTTTCCAAAAACTGAAGGTTACAGAACGCTGTAGAAAAGATTAATTCCTGCCTTCTCAATAAATATCCCTGTCTTCACGAAAGCAATGCCATGAAACTCAGCATAGAGCAAACATATCAGCTGATTGCCAAACACTATAAAAATGGTCAATTAGAAGAAACTAAACAGCTTTGTTTACAACTGCTTAAAATCAAACCAAATGATATAAAAGCATTACGTATGCTTGGATTTATCTATACTGTTCAAGAGCAATATGAACAAGGTTTAGAAGTCTTACTTAAAGCGGTACAAATTGAACCCACTGATTACCGTTCTCATGCGAATCTTGGTTATATTTATCGTACGGTCAATCAATTCGAAAAGTCTATTTTATATTATCAACAAGCACTGGCTTTATATCCTGAGAGTAAAGAATATAAAAAAGAATTAAAAGCCACTCAAGCAGAATATGAAGTTGCAAAAATTAATTACCCAATGCAACGCAAAATCATTGAGATAACAAAAGATAATATTACCCCGCCCAATTCAAATATCTCACACCCAATCAATATTGTCTTCTTCCATATTGATACAGATAAAGCACCATATGGATTTACAAAGCATACTGATTACAAGAGTATCCTTTATAACGTGGCTCAAGTTGCACACCACTTTATGCCTAACTGTAAAGTGATTTTATATACAGATGAATATACTGATTTTGATGCATCACGGATGACTTATGTTGATGAGGTTGTACGTAGTCCAGTTCGTATAGAGCATCCTATGTATGAAAGAATGCGTGTACGTCACGACTATTTAATTTCAGATAAATTTGATAAGGATACGGTCTTCATAGATACAGATATTATTTTTAACCAAGATATTAGTTTTATTTTTAATAGTGACTTTGATATTGCAATGACATTTAGAATTTTTCCGCTGATGTCATACAATGAAGGGGTTATTTTTGCTAAACATACCGATGCCACAATCCAATTTAGCCAAAACCTCTTAAACTGCTTTGATTTGCTGGAAAAACAGGAATCAATAAGAAATCTATATCCTCAAGGGATTCGAGCGTGGCGTGGTGGACAACTATCTATTGCGAAAGTCATAGGTGTTAATACGGTTGATATGTTAGGACTAGAGTACGCAAATTTACAACTCGATGATATTAAGCTCTCTTTATTGCCATCAAGCCTTTATAATTTTACACCCGCCCAAGATATTGAATATTCTCCTGAAGAACTGAAACAAAAAGCCATTATTCATTTTAAAGGTGCAATTAAGCAATCTCGAGGTAATGATGACAACAGTGTCAAATGGTATATCGAGCAAATTTTAGGTATTAAGTGGATTTAATCGTTTAAGCAAAAAAGGAGTGAACCAATAAAGCCCACTCCTTAGTTTAATGACTTACAATATTTATGAGAAACTAATTTTCTACATTAATGTTTTGTAAGTGTTTTTGTAATAATGAATGATAAGCAGCCTGTTGCATCAAGCTATAATTAAACTTGTAAGTTGCTTGAGGGATTTGGCCACGAGGATAAACAATACCTGTTTTAACCAGCTTGTCTAAGCCTGCTTGCAATGATTTTTCATCGCTATCCCATAAACGTACTAACGTGTCATAACGGAATTCACGACCTAATACTGCACCAAACTGTGCCACTTTCTTCGCAGCTTGCAACTCATCCAATGGCATCATCAATGCGCTGTACAATACTGGTGGGAATAAGTTCGCCATTACAGTATCAAAGTCTTGTGTTTGAGTCGCTCTCCTTGCTAATGCTTCAGCAAATAAAGGAATACCGTCACTGTGTTCAAGCAATTTCTGACGTGTTTCTTCCTCTACATCAGAGCCATCTAAAATGCTATCCATCAAACTTGCTGTATCTTTGTTTGATAAACGTGCCAATTGCAATGATGTTGTATGTGAGTAATGTGGCCATGACGGTCTAAACTCTGGGCGTGCTGTGACTAAGGTTAACAACTGCGTGCCATATTCTTGCTGTTCTAACAACAAGCTTAATAACGCGATTGTTGCATTGTCTGCCCACTGTAAATCTTCAATCACTAATAATACTGGTGCTGTCTGTGCTAAGTGTTGTAGTAATGTTAAAACACCTTGCACCACTTGTTCTTGTAAATTATCAATGTCTGAAGGTTCTGCAACTTCATCACCGTTTAACTGTTGGATTAACCAATTTAAACCTGCTGCACGTTCGCTATCTTCAGTTGATGCTAACTCACCAATGCTACCCGCTAAAATCGTTTGAGAATGGCAAGCCCATAAGTTTTGCAACATTAACATCAATGGACGTAATGGCTGATTTTGATAGAAAGTCGTGCATTGCGCTTTCAACATCATAGGCTTGTTGCTACGATCATATTCGCTGGTTACACGTTCCATTAAGGCATGAACGATACGTGATTTACCTACACCCATTTCACCATGAATGAATACAAATCGTGCCATGCTATCTTCTTGAGCAGCCTGCCAATTCACCCATAAAGTTTCTAATTCTAACTGGCGGTTAACCAATGGTGTCAATGCTTTACGTTGTAAGGCGCAAGAGGCTTCAAGGTGGTTTTGTACCCCAGTTTCACCTAATACTTGGTAAACTGTAGAATTAGTTTTCGAATAAGATGGGTTTTCAACTGTCTTAGTTAAGAAGTAACCTTTAACAATATCATAAGTTTCAGGGCTGATGTAAATGCCTTCTGGTGTTGCATGACGCGCTAACTGTTGCGCTAGATCGCGCGGAGGGCCAATCACATCAACATCGACTTTGCTTTCACTGGTCGCAATATCAACAATCGCAAAACCTGTATGTACACCGATTGAAAGCTGGGTTGTTTCAGCAAATTCTGTTTGTGCAAAGTTTTTCTGAATCGTTAAACCTGCTTGCACCGCCCAAAAGCTGCTACCTTCATATTCTTGTGGGCAACCAAACACTAATAATGCACCATAGTCATCTTGCTGCACAGGTGTTGCACGTAACATGCTGACTTGTTTAGCTAAAAATGCTTGCATCGCTTGACGGCGTGTATACCATGCTTCTGGATCAAGTTCTGGCTGTTTGTCTTGGATGTGGCAATACAATAACGTGACTTGACGGCGTTCAGAATGACGTACTACCGTTTTAGATTCAATTTCTTCAGGTGTTTCCAAGTCTTCCATGCGAGGCGTTTGCAAGGCTTTATTACGGTTTTCTAAGATTTCCTGTAATGTAGGCACAACCTCACGACGTTCTTTAAGCTGCTGGCTATAAAGGTTATATTGTGCAATAGCTTCACTTTGCTGCCCTGTTTTATTAAATAAGACCATCATCATTTGTTGTGCGTCTTCATGATATGGTTCTAGGCGTAATAAACGGTTGATTGCATCAATACTAGCAGTATAATTACGTTGTTCTTGGTAGCGTAAGGCAAGATTGTATAAAGTTTGAACCACAAGGTTGTGAACGTGTTGACGTTCTTGTTTAACCCATTGTTCAAACACTTTTTCTTCAGGTACTTGGAAACCTTCTAAGAATGGCCCACGGTATAATTGTAAGGTTTTTTCAAGGTAATCAGCAGTTTTGGGTGTTGCGCGTAGTGCATTTTTTAAACCTTCAACGTCTAATGTATAGTTAGAACCATAGTTGAATGCTACACTATGACGGTTGATTGCAAGAAAATCCCCAAGTTTCTGTTTACGTAAATGACTCAATGTAACCCGCAAGTTATTTTTTGCATCACTACCTTCGATCTTACCCCATAACAGTTCTAGCAATGCAGAACGTTCATGCGCATGACCTGTAACGGCTAAATAGTAGAACAATGCTTGAGCTTTGTGGAAGATCATCACAGGCTCATCGTTCAGTAAGATTTGTGGTTTACCGAGTAATTTCAGTGTAAGTTTATCTGACATATAACCCTCCCTAAACTTGAAAATTTAGGTTTGCCATCATTTAAATTTTGAACGGGGGAGTGTAGTAATGAAAGAACCACATGTCATTTTTTAGAAATGTGATATTGACTGAGCCCCATTCAGTTTTATTGTAGGGTGTCATGCACCCTTCTTATTATATTTCAGGTGAATCAATTTTCACTTAGTTTAACATTATGCTTAAACTATCTAAGTGTATTTTCTTACCTATGGTGTAAGAGATATTATTGAACACTACTGAAACTAATTTCAATTATAGCATTAATTATTATTTAAACAACTTAATTTACTCACAAAATAGCTTGAAAATGGCTTGTTAAGTTAAATAATTAATGTTTAAAAGCCAATAGAGCAAGGTAATAAAGCGTTTTGAGAGATGTATGATAATTTTTAATTTATATTGTTACTGATAAAACAACATAGAATGAAGTACTATAAAATACAGTATAATAGAGTTGACTTGCTGTATAGAAATATAAATATACGAGCATATAACACGATATCAGTCTCTATCATTTATATCTGCCACTAAATATTATAATTAATTAATATACTCATTTTTAATATTGCCTAGTAGTTACATTGTTTGCACGACCTGCTATATTTAACTTGAATAGTTTTACTATCTATAGAGATTTTATAATATAAATTTGGGAGGTATAACAAAAAGACAATATTTATGCTGAAAAATGCCTAAATTAAAAAAGCGTACTATTAAAAAACCATAAAAATTAACAGAGGGTAATATTTATCTATAGCGATAAAAAAGCTGAACTGAAACTGTAGAATTAGGCTCGATATAGGCTCTAGCGATATTAACCCTGAAAAAACCTTACAAACGTTCCTATTATCATGTCATTCTTTTCTATTAGTTTGTTTCACGCTTGAATCATCGCATGGTTTGTTACTATTATTAGATTTCGAGCTTTTCTATGTAGTTGCAGCATTTGAAATTGACCAGATGACAAATGTTGCTAGTGATAAGCGATTTCATTCACCCTGTAGGACTTGCTTTTTGCATTATGCTATACCCTGACCGACATGAATATCATCAACATCACTCGCCACCGTACGGCAGTCAAAAACCTAATTGTAGTTATATTGACGAGTGGTATTTTTCTTGCCCTATTGCTATGCAACCCTTTATATGCCGACATCCGCTTAGTCAGCCCTTTTGTCGAAAATCCAAATAGTCAAGAACTGATTGGCTCCGATAGTAGAGAAAATGAAACTTCAAAAGATGAGTAACTATGTCTAGCTTTGTTGATGGTTATCAATACGATATTTTTGTGAGTTATGCCCATGTGGATAATACACCTTTACCAGGTGCTGAACAGGGGTGGGTTTCAACGCTAATAAATGGTCTGAGGAATCACTTAGGGCAAAAACTGGGACGATCAGATGCTTATCAGCTATGGCTGGATACAACTGAGCCTACGAACGCACAGCTTCTTTCAAAAAGACAACAAAACATATCTGAGTCAGCGTTATTACTGATTATATTATCGCCTGCTTATTTAGCTTCTGCCTACTGTATGAGCGATTTAAGCCAATTCATTATCACAACAGGTGTGGATGCAGGACGCATATTTATTGTTGAACACGACTACATTGATCCCGATGAAAGGCCGCCATCATTAGAACATATTATGGGCTATCCGTTTTGGATTCGAGATACGATGACACAGCAAATACGCAAACTGGGTGTACCTAAGCCAAATCCTGAGCGCGAATTTGAATATTATCAACGTTTAGATGACGTGGCTCGAGAAATGGTAAATAAACTAAAATCTATGCGGCAAACTGTACATCCTGCTGTTGAAAATTCGACACCGATGACAACTGTGTTTTTAGCGTCAGCTACAGAAGATTTAATTGAACAACGTAGCAAAATTAAGCGTTACCTAATTCAACAAAACATTCGTGTATTACCAGAAAACAGCACAGGGTTTAATCCCAATTTAACCCAAGATTTAGAACAATCTCAACTATTTATCCAATTGCTGACAGATAAAACAGATGGGGGGTATGCCCTTTTCCAGTATCAACAAGCTAAACAAGCCAATCTAAAAATTTTGCAATGGCGACCACAGTTTATAGATGTCAACAGCATTACCGATCAAAATCAGCGTGACTTATTAATGACAGACACCGTTGTCGTAATGGGGCTAGTAGAGTTCCAACACTATGTAAGTCAACAAATTTCTAAATGGCAACAAATGGAGGCCGAACGGCAGCACCAAGCCCAATTCTTGCAACAAATTCAGCAGCAAACTGAGCAGGACATTGTAGTCTTTATTGATGCTAACCCTGATGACATGAGCTTAGGGCAACAAATCAGTGAAGTCTTACAAAACTATGGTATAGCATATACCTTACCATTACCTGTTACACCACAAACCAAAGCAGCCGAAATCCGTAAAGATTTAAAAAATAATTTGCTATATAGCGATGCATTATTGATACTTTACGGAGAAGCGACACCAGAATGGGTACGGGGGCAACTTTGGGAAGTCAGGCGTTTACAAGGTAATCGAAAACAATCGTTAAAGGTATTAGCTGTATTCAACCAACTCAGTCAGCAAAAACCGCCGTTAAATATGAACTTGCCTAATATGCGTTTATTAGAATGTTCATCAACGCAGCTAACAGACCAGTGTTTGCAAGATTTTATACAGGCTTTACAACAATGAGTGAATATCCTTATCCCGGCTTACGTCCTTTTGCGCGCCATGAAACAGATATTTTTTTCGGGCGCGAAACGCATATCGATCAACTCATTGAGCAGCTCTCTCAAGGTGAAAAGCAGTTTTTAGCCGTTGTTGGCCCTTCTGGTAGTGGTAAATCCTCTTTAGTACGTACAGGGCTATTATCAGCATTAGAACAAGGTTTATTTGCCAGTGCAGGTTCACGCTGGAAAATCGCTGAGATGCACCCTAGCCGCCAACCTTTCCAACAATTAGCCGAAGCCTTACTCGCTGACAATGTGTTAGGTCCAGACTATTTCAATCAATTTGATGGGAAATTATCTTTTCCTGAAGGTGTTGTGTATGTGCAATCAAACCACTTATATCGTGGGCCTTTCGGGTTACATGAGTTTCTACAACAAACCCCTTTGCCATCACGTACCAATTTATTAATTTTAGTTGACCAATTCGAAGAACTATTTAGATATGGCAGTATTCATCGTGATGATGTGACTGCTTTTATCGCTTTATTATTACAAGCTTGTCAACATCCTAATGTATATGTCGTCATCACCATGCGTTTAGATTTCTTAGGTGAATGTCAACAATTTCATCATTTACCCGAGGCGATTAGCCAAGGTTTATTTTTAACGCCGCGATTACAGCGCGATCAACTACGTGATGCGATTGAACAACCCATTAAAGTTTTTGGTGGTGAAATTGAACCAATTTTGGTGACGCATTTACTCAATGATATGAATGATGATCCTGATCCTTTGCCATTGATGCAGCATGTTTTAATGCAGATGTGGTGGCAATGTCAGGCTAAAGGTAAAAATACCTTAACACTGAGCCATTATCAAGAATTAGGCGGCTTAACTAAATCTTTATCTCGTCATGCAGATCAAGCGTTTACAGAGTTAAACCCAAAACAACGTCGCATTGCTGAGATTTTATTTAGAAATTTATGTGAAAGTATTATTGATCGCCCTGATTTACGCCATCCAATTCGTTTAGACGATGTGGCAACATTGGCAGAAGTAGAATGGCAACAAGTCGCCGAAGTGGTTGACGTATTCCGTCGTTCTAGTCGTCGATTTTTGATGCCGCCTCCAGAAGTGGCTTTAAAACCAAGCACACTCATCGATATTACCCATGAAAGTTTAATTCGCCACTGGGTACGGTTACAGGCGTGGACTAGCAAAGAACGTGAGTCTGTAAAATTATATCTGCGTTTAGCCGATTGTGCCGTGCGCTGGAAACAAGATAAAGCAGAGTTATGGTCAGGGGTTGATTTAGCACTGGCCACACGTTGGCGCGATCAGGAACACCCCAATAAAGTCTGGGCGCAGCGTTTTACTGATGCTCAAGAGTTTCCTATTGCCTTAAAATTTTTAAAAGCCAGTGAGAAAGCGGAGCAAGAAGCCAAAGAACGTCAGTTGCGTTCCGCTCGTATAGTGGCATTAGCTGCGATACTGATTGCCGTTATCTTGGCTGTATTAGCAGGTTATAGCTATGTTGAAAGTGAAAACGCCAAACATGCAGAACATTTAGCAGAACGTGCAGAGCAAAAACGTACTGAGGAATTATTCCAGTCAAAACTCACTCATGCGGGTTTATCAGCACAAATTGATGATTATGCCCAAGCGCGTGAATTATTGGCGG
This sequence comes from Candidatus Albibeggiatoa sp. nov. NOAA, assembly GCA_025800385.1. Classification (GTDB taxonomy): domain Bacteria; phylum Pseudomonadota; class Gammaproteobacteria; order Beggiatoales; family Beggiatoaceae; genus Albibeggiatoa. The sequence continues at coordinate 248,280 of JAOXRS010000116.1, read as the reverse complement.
CCTCAGAACGTTTAGATGACAAAGTACCAGCATCTCGTGTTCATGCACGGAACTTATTACAGTGGTTTAGTAACAAGCTGATGAGTGACTCACCGATACAAACCTATACAGGTGTAGATGTACCTTTGTATGCTTTGGATATTAGCCCTAGCCAACAGCTTTTAGTTGCGGGTGGTGAAAAAGGTAAGCTGGTTTTATTTGATGTGGAAACAGGTGATTTAATTCGTGAATTTGTTGGGCATGAGCAAACTGTTAAAGCCGTTGTATTTCATTCTGGTGGCCAATGCGTTATCAGTGCAGGTAATGACGGCAAGTTGGTGACATGGATTGCTGGCTCTGGTGAAATTATTAGCACCCAGCAAACAGCGGAACAGGTTTATGCATTAGCATTGAGTTCTGATGGACAATATTTAGCCTCAGGCGGTAACTCAGAACAAGTACAGTTATGGAAAGTGTTAGAAGATAAAAGCTTAGAGCCACTTAATGTTTTAACAGGTAACAGAGGCAGTATCTCGCGTATTGCCTTTAATAAAAATAATACACATGTCGCTGCGGTGTCTGATAAAGGGTATCCATTAATGATTTGGGATATTGAAACAGGTCGACCTGTAGGCAATGAGCGTGGTTTTAAAGGCTTTTTAGCATTGGATTATGCACCTGATAATCAGCATATTGCAACGCTATGGGGCAGTGACAAAACAGGAGGCACAGTCGTCCGTCTATTTGACTCATTTACGGACAAAACAACCTATGCGTTTAAAGGTCATACTAATAATGTATTTTCATTGAAGTTCCTACAACAAGGTAAACTGTTAGCGTCTGCTAGTCGAGATTCCACTATTCGAATCTGGGATGTGGAAAATGGTGCAGCCTTACGGGTATTGCAAGGGCATCATGCTAGCATCAATATGTTGATTTCCAATGCGCAGCAAAATGAGTTATTCAGCGCAGGTTATGATGGCAAAATATTGCGCTGGGATGTCAATACCCCATATCAACGTATTGCATTACCAAGTGAACCAGCTTCTGTCGCTATTTCTCCAAATAATCAATGGGTTGCTGTGGGTTTTGCTGATGGGATATTGCGCTTATATCGAGCGGCTGATGGGGTTTTATTGGCGCAATATGCAGCGCATGGACGTGATGTACAACGTTTAGATTTCAGCCCTAATGGGCAATATCTTATTTCTGCTAGCTTTGATCGTTTGGCTCGGTTATGGGAAGTGACTACGGATGGTTTAGTGTTTGTACAAAATTTCTCAGGACATGAAAAAGCCATTTATAGCGCGACCTTTGCCCCAGATAATAAAACAGTGGCTACTGCCAGTTATGATGGTCACATTGGTTTATTTACGATTGGTGAAGAGCAAGGACGTTTGTTTAAAGCACACGAGGATAGAGTGCACAGCGTTGATTTTGATAGCACAGGGAAACAGTTAGTCAGTGGTAGCCGTGATGGTATCACTCGCTTGTGGTATTTGGATCAAGAATGGATTGAGGACAAGCCTCGGTTTGATGATTTGGATCAGGTTAATAGTTCTGTGATGTGGGCAAGCTTTAGTCCTGATGACCAACGGATTGCAATCACGCAGCGAAATCAATTAGTTAAAGTCTATGATGTTCAAGCACGGCGTATCGAACAGGTATTAGAAGGGCATGAGCAAACAATTCATCGTGCGATTTTCAGTCCTGATAGTGCTCAATTGGTAACGGCAAGTGGCGATACAACCGTGCGGTTTTGGGATTTAGAAACTCAGCAGGCTTTATTTAAAATTCAACTTCCTACCATTAGTGGTAATGCGTTATGGGATGTGGATTTTCAGTGTGATGAAGGGGCTTGTCAGTTAGCTGTACCGTTAACTCAAGGTGAGCTGCTTTTATATAATTTAGGAGAGATTTATTAATTGATACCTAATTGTTAGAACACAACTTAGATGCTCTGTATTGCATACTTAGACATATTGAGCATCTATAGTTAGCTGGCTAAACTAAGAATTATTAATCAATAGTCCAATCTAATTATTTTTGTCTACCGTTTCACCTCCGATGTATCAGGCTCAAAAGTCACTGACCAACCATTAAATAGCCCTTCATCATTGTATAAATAAATCTGGCCAAAGAGCCGCTTTGAATCAGAATATTTTGAACCCCAACCAGCCAGTACGAGCTTATACTTTCCTCCCTTTTCCCATGGTAGCCAAATAATATAAACATCATCAACGATTTGCACTTGGCTTGCTTGAATTGTCTGAAGTCTACCTTTACTCAACATTCGAGTAAATACAATATCCGAATCACTTTTAATATCCAGCTGCATTTGCTCACTATTTTTGTTTCTACCTACAATCCAAGAAGCTATTTTGTAGCGAACATCGTAGTAAGGTTCACTTAACTTCCATTTACCAATGGTATCAGCAAAAGTGAGTGTTTCCCCTGCAATGGATAGATTCGAAATCAGTAACAATACAGTAAATAAAGTCGTTTTTAGCATAATTAAGTAACCTCTTACTTTCAATGAAAATCTGTGAAGCTACTAGAAAAGACTGTGAAGGGGCTCGATTTTTTCATGATATTAAGCAAAAGTCTCAGCAACCTAAGCGTTTGGCATTGATTGAATTCAAAAACATAACCCTCAAATATCAACAGAATCTATCAAGAGATTACGTAGACTAGATGATTTATATTAAAAGGTTGCCAGCTGGCCAGTTGTTCGATGTTGAGCTGCTCGACATTAATTGTAAGCCACAAACGCCCGTGCCACATCGCCATGAGTATTTTGAAATATTTTGGGTATTGAGTGGGGAAGGTTCTCAAAGCATCGATTTTGTTAAATATCCAATGACCCGTCGCCAGATGTATTTGATTACACCGGGGCAAGTGCATGAGCTTCACCATTTACCCGACAAATTGTTTGCTATTTCATTCAATGCTGAATTCATCGATACACAAAATCAATTACCGATAGATCGGCTCTTTCTACAAAATCGGTCTAAACAACCTTATGTTTGGATTGATGAGCAAGGTGAAAAAGAGCTGGGAGATTTAATCAGTATTATTGCACGTGAGTTGCATTCAGCCAATGCGGATAAAGAGTTAATGAGTACCTTGCTGGTTGGATTTTTACGTTATGTAATGCGTTATTTGGATGACAATGAAAGTGTCCCTTCTGCTGCCGATATGAGAATGGTAAAGCTTTTAAAATTGATTGATGCCGATTTTTCTTTGCGCAAGGACACGGGCTATTACTCTGAAAAATTATCGATGACCAATAAGCGATTGAATGAACTCACACGGCAACAATTTAGCAGAACAGTGACTCAGTTGATTCATGACAAAGTGATTGTCGAAGCGCGAAGAGAGCTGGCCTTTACCAATAAAACGATCAAAACCATTGCAATCGAATTAGGTTACAAAGATACCAGCTATTTTTGCCGCTTTTTTAAACGTCTTTCAGGACAATCACCCCAGTCATTTCGAGACACTTGGATCAAGTAGCACAACGTGGAATTGGCTACTTTGTTTTGATATTACGCTTTTTCTAACAACCAGACGATTTCTTTCACAACGACCTCATCAGTACCTAAATCAGTATTATCCACACGGTCAAGTACTTTCATTGTATATTCATAATGCTGGTTAAGCTCATCAGGACGAATACAAAACGGTGGGCCTTCCCTTAAGGTTTCATCATATTCATAACATATCAGTAGTTGCGGCGCATCTTTAGCGATTTGCTTCAAATGTGTGGTGTATTGAAATCGCATTGTTTCAGGTAACGCAACCAAAGACCCTCTATCATAAATAGCATCGACCTTACCTAATATTTCCGCCGTGAGATTAAAGAAATCACCAACATACATATCAATATTGTCAGCATGATAATGGATAAAATCACCTGTTTCATCAATGCTTGGATTGATACCCATATCAATAAAAAGTTGCTCGATTGCTTCTTGACTTAACTCAATACCCACGACTTTATGACCAAGAGACAACAACCACGGAATAGAAGAAGTCTTACCGCATAAAGGTAAAAAAACACGACTGTTAGCTCGTAAAGATAAGGCCTGAAAATGTTTAGCCAGCAATGGATTCACCGCTTCCTCATGAAATCCTATCTCATTGTCTTCCCAACGCTTAAACCAAAAATCAGCTTGCATACATAGCTCCTAATAAGTTGTTTGTGATTGATGCGATTTATTATCACCGACTCTGCAGTAAGCATAAATAGTAATGATTAGACATATTGCGGTACTTTTTGCCCATCGAAAAAATCATCAAACTTTTGCCATTTTGAGATGCACACTTTGTCATCTTAACCATCGTCCCCATAATGTCTGCATTGCCTCACTTACTATTGGAATATGCCATGTCAGCACCCAATGCTTTAGCGAATCAAACCAGCCCTTATTTACAACAACATGCGGATAATCCTGTGCAATGGTATCCATGGGGAACAGAAGCGTTACAACTGGCTAAACAACAAAATAAACCGATTTTATTATCAATTGGCTATTCGGCCTGCCATTGGTGTCATGTGATGGCACATGAGTCGTTTGAAAATGAACAAACTGCGGCGATCATGAATCAGCATTTTATTAATATTAAAGTCGATCGTGAGGAACGGCCTGATTTAGATAAGATTTACCAGTTAGCACATAACATGTTGGCACAAAAAGCAGGTGGTTGGCCGTTGACCATGTTCTTAACCCCTGACGATCATATTCCATTTTTTGGTGGTACGTATTTCCCGCCTGAGCCGCGTCATGGTTTGCCCGCATTCAATGAAATTTTGCAAAAAGTCGCAGGTTTTTATCAACAAGGCCAAGAGCAAATTCAGCAACAAAATACCGCTTTAGCCACCGCTTTACACCAATACGAGCACTTAGCTTCTGAACAACAAGCTAATATTTCTGCCACGCCGCTACATGAGGCCATTGAGCAATTAAGCGAGAACTTTGATTCTGTAAATGGTGGTTTTGGTGGTGCGCCTAAATTCCCCCATTTGACCAATTTAGAATTTTTATTCGATCACTACTGGGTGATGCAGCAACAAGGTAAAGCTGCCCCTGAAACTTTAGAAATGGCCTTATTTAGCCTTAAGAAAATGGTATTGGGCGGCATTTACGATCATATTGGTGGCGGCTTATGCCGTTATTCTGTGGATGAATTATGGATGATTCCACACTTTGAAAAAATGTTATATGACAATGGCCCATTCCTCAGCGTTTGCGCCAAAGCCTATCAAATTTGCCAACTTACTGACCGCGTTGAAGATGCCAAATTATTTAAGCGGGTATTACAACAATCAGCTGATTGGGTTATGCGTGAAATGCAATCGCCAGAAGGTGGTTTTTATTCTACATTAGATGCTGATTCTGAAGGCGAAGAAGGTAAATTCTACGTTTGGCAACAAGAAGACGTAAAACAGTTATTGGATGAAGAGACTTATGAGCTATTCGCGACACAGTTTGGCTTAAACTGGAAACCAAATTTTGAAGGTGCTTGGCATTTACACACTTTCCGCGAACGCAGTGAATTAGCCGAGAAGTTCAATTTACCCATTGAAACTGTTGACGAAAAACTAGATCAAGCATGTACGATTTTATTTAAACAACGTGAGCAACGAATTCGCCCACATCGTGATGAGAAAACCTTGGTGTCATGGAATGGCTTAATGATTAAAGGTTTAGCCATGGCTGGGCGTGTATTAGGTCGTGATGATTATGTGCAAGCCGCGCAAAAAGCGGTCGATTTTATCCAACAAACTATGTGGGAGCGTGGTCGCTTAAAAGCCACTTATAAAGACGGTAAAGCGCACTTAAATGCTTACTTAGATGATTATGCATTTTTGTTAGATGGCTTATTAGAGTTATTACAAACTGATTGGCGCAATCAAGATTTAAGCTTGGCGATTCAATTGGCTGAAGTGTTACTCGCGGACTTTGCCGATCCTGAAAAAGGGGGGTTTTATTTTACCGCACACAGTCACGAAGCATTAATTTCCCGTCCTAAATCTTATGCAGATGAATCTATGCCTAGTGGTAATGGGGTGGCTGCATCAGCGTTACATCGCTTAGGGCATTTATTGGTGGAAGCGCGTTTTTATACGGCATCAGAAAAAGTGTTAAATGCGGCATGGGCGCACATCGAGCAATTGCCTTATGCGCACGGTGCGTTATTGCTGGCATTGAATGAATTTATGAATCCGTCACAAACCATTATTTTACGAGGTAAACCTGAGCTGGTGGCAGAGTGGAAAGCGGTTTATATTGCTTCAGCGCAGCCGCACCAAGTGTGCTTTGCAATCCCGAAACAGTTGGAAGATGATATGCCTGTGGTACGTCAAACTCAAGCGGATATTGTGGCTTATGTATGTACAGGTATGCAATGCGATGCACCAATTACGGATATTGAAGCGTTTAAGCAGTGCTTGAAAGCTAGTTAATTTTTGTGTTGTCAGAATCGGGATTTTTAAGATTGATAGATTAACTGGATTGCCTCTCGAAAATCTTTTCATCCTGTGAATCCTGATTCAGACAATATGTTATTCAGTGCATTGCATGTCAAAATGTTGCAAAATCTGCTGAATTTGCTCCGCTTCGGGAATACGCATTTGTTGTGCGGCGTGCAGGGCTTCACACAGCAGTTGATTGGCTTCAGGGTGGCGGCTTCGATATGGTGGCTTAAATTCCATAAGTAACATTGCAATTTTTGCTTGAACAATTAAATATTGGAGTGCATCGCCAAGGCGTTCATAGACGGGCAATTGTTCGGTTTCTCTTATCCGCAAAGCCTCGTCCAGTTGCCCACGGGATTGTAAGATGTCAGCAAGACCACCTGCCGCTACTGCGCGTTCCCACTCTTTGTCTTCAGGTAAAATATTCAAACGTCTTTGATGTAATTCAAATGCTTGCTCTATATCACCTTGTCCCCCAACTCGTTGGCAACTCTCTGCGGTAAAACGCAATAAACGATTATCTGGCTCAATATTGTCCTTTTCCAAACACTCAATACTTTTCAACCCCAATGCTTTGGCTTCAGTAAACGAGATATTATTCTGTGCCCAACGCACACCATAGCCCGCCGCATCTTGCAAAACTTCCGTATTCACCACCCGCACCGCCAACCGTATCAACTGATAATCTGCTTGAAGAGACCGTTGCTCAACTGGCTGCCATACTGCCCACAATGGTGATAACAATTTTTGTGCAAGCATTCGTTCCTGATTTTCATCCAAATCCTCACACAACCGCTGCGCCAACCGATTTAACATCGCCGCAGGCTGCATACTCTCCTCATCTCGCCACGCATCCCATAAACCCAAAGTAAATAAACCCTGCACCGCCTCTGCACTTAGTATTTTTTCCAATGCTTCAATCGGCAACGGCATCACAAAATCCTGCGACCACTGCAATAACGTCTGCACCTGCTGCGACAACAAACCATACAACTGCTCTAATACCAAACCGTTACTAAAAATCTACACTAATCTAGATAGGGTAGTTATTCACATCGTCATCAACTTAGCAATTGAGGTATTGTCTTACAAGTCTCTTATGTGCATTTAGGTGGGCTGTAACGTGTCCACACCATAAGCGTTTAAGTTCAGAGCTGCATTGAGGTCACGGTCAATTTCTAAACCGCAACTGCAATGATAAGTTCTGTCACTTAAACGTAACTCTGTTTTAATTTGACCGCACTTGGAACAGGTTTTAGAGCTTGGAAAGAATCGATCAGCAATAACCAGTTCACAATTGCGTAGTTCAGCTTTGTACTTTATCTGTTGTCGTAAATAGCCAAAGCCTGCATCAACAATGCTACGAGCTAGTTTATGATTCTTAACCATACCTTTAACATTTAAATCTTCAATCACAATGCGGTCAAAACGGCTGGTCAAATAATCACTTAATTCATGCAACGCGGCTTGTCTTTGATTGCTAATGCGAAAATGTAATTTAGCGACTCGGAGCTTGGCTTTCACTCGTCGTTGACTGCCTTTTTGTTTTCGGGACAAAACGCGTTGATACTTCTTTAGTTTATTTAAATTTTTCTTTAATTTCTGATTAGCTGGAAAAACCACACCTGTACTTAAAGTCGCTAAATTCTTAATCCCAAAATCCACACCAACACTAGATTCACGCTCAACATCTTTAGGGTTATACTCTTGTGTCTCAACTAGAATAGATGCAAAATATTTCCCTGCTTTTTTACTAATCGTGACTTGTTTAGCAATGCCATTAAAACGTAGTTTTTGGCGCATTTTTATTTTAGTTTTGAGTTTCTCTATTCGCAATAAACGCTCGTCAACACCAAACTTAGCTTTTTCTCGAAGTGCAAAAGAATCATTGACATCTTTCTTTTTAAACTGTGGAAACCCTGCTTTTTGATTGAGTTTAACTCGTCTAAAAAAATGCTTAAAGGCGTTATCTAAATCATCAATAGCGTTGCGAGTCACGCGACTAGAAACTTCTGTATACCAGTCAAATTTTTTGCGAATGACTTTGATATAATATTGGTAGGCAGCTGATTTAGACCATTTGTTTTCTTTAAAATAAGCTAATAGTTGGTTGTAACAATGACGACGCGAACCACAAGCTTTATCTAAATAGATAGCCTGTTCTTTTGTTGGTCTCAATTCAACTTTATGGGCTAATAGCATTGTTTTCTATTTTATTGGATTGATAGTTTCTATTTTCACAGTTAATCCATACTTTTACCAGTATTAATACACAAAAGGATAGATTAGTGTAGATTTTAAGTTACTGGTGCTACCCCTTTTTCAACATTGGTTAAACTGGATTGCGTATGCCAATCGCGGAAATTAGCCGTTTGCTGATGCCCCTCTTCATTTTCCAATAACAACACAGGATTGCCCTGCTCACCAAATCCACCATGACAAGAAATATGCACCACATCAGGTTGATAACGCGATACTTCATCCGCCAACTCGCTCAACATGCCCGTCTCTTCCACAGTTAAATCCAAATCACGGGACTGGGTCGCATCCAAAATTGCTAACTCTTCGGCTTCATACGACAAACTACTGACTTGCTCAGAGGCAGCCGCCATAAACATTAAATTCAATCGATACGGTGAGGGCTTCAACGTCTTTTTCGCCTCACCAATCCGTCGCATAGGATTAAACCAAGTGAAATCATCCAAGGCCAAATGCTGCCCTTCCCACGCCAACAACTCCCAAGGGGCATTTAAAAAAATCGATTCACTATCATTCGGACGCGAGGGGACTTGAAATACCGCATTCCATACTTTTTCTGCGACATCATCCCACAGCCGTTCCAGCCAACCCGATTGATTCAACCATTGCGCTAATGTTTCACCAATCGCCAATAAATCCGCGCGATTATCCTGATTCCGCTGTGCCAATAAAGTTAAATACTGTTCGCTACAGTCTTGCAAAACCTGCATATCATTAACATCGAAATGCTCAAACCAATCAGCATGAATTAAACTAAGTCGATTATTTTTGAGGGAAAAAGTGGTGGCAGACATGGCAATCCCTTTCCTGAAAGCGTTTTAAAATTATATGACATTAACTTTAAGTTAGACAGGAGAGATTTATAACCCATTTCATTTACATGTTAGGACTGGCAGTCCTCGTTTTTTGAATAAGGAATCTACTATAATATTGACAAGAGCATCTATCTATAATCCGGAGGGTTTTATAATGAAAACATTAACAGGCTCATGCCTCTGTGGCAAAGTAAAAATTCAAGTGCCTGATAGCTTTCTTGCAATGGGGCATTGTCATTGTTCCGAATGCCGAAAATTTACAGGTTCAGCTTTTTCTACAGCAGGTATTGTGTTCTTTGACCATTTGAAATTCTTAGAAGGTGAAGAACATGTCAGTTACTACTGGAAAACAGAAGATACAGAACTCGGCTTTTGCAGCAACTGTGGATCAAGCTTATTTTCCAAAAAACATGACTCCGAAACTTACGCACTGCGCTTAGGTATTCTGGACGATGTCCCTACACAAGACCCTAGCTTTCACATTTTTGTTGATTCAAAAGCAGAATGGGATCAGATTCATGATGATTTACCACAATTTAAAGAAGGTGTGGTGAGATAAGCTTTTTTCTCAAAAATTTGATGTGAAGCGCGTATTTTAAGTCATCGTTTGTTGCCAAGATTTTCCAATAACTTATAGCCGATTAAAAGCGTCACTCCACATCAACCAATTTAATTAAAGTGCATGTAATAAATAATGTTTACGTCGGTAAGCTCCCGGTGTAATCCCAAAATGCCGCTTAAATACCTTATTAAATGCCGCTTCGGTTTGATAACCAATTTGTACCGCAATATCTAAAATATTATGTTGCTCTTGCAATAACATTTGCTTGGCTTTTTGTAATCGCCAATGGGTAATATATTGAGAAGTCGACATACCCATTAATTTTGTAAAACGCTGAGAAAAAGCGGTACGTGATAAACCTGCTTCAGAAGCCAATTCTTGCACATTCAATACCTCGTGGAATCGGCTGTGAATAATATTCAATGCACGACTGAGGTAACGATCATGCAACGCAGAAATACCACGTAATGATTCTAAATTTTCTTCCACATAAATCCGTAATGCTTTGATAAATAAAATCTCTGACATCCGATTCGCAATCGCGTCTGCACCGGGACGTTCAGAAAAAGCCTCATCACGAATTAAATGAATCGTATTGTCTAACCAACGTAAATTAACTTCCTGTGTAGTTTTAACATTCATTTTGGGTGGGAGTGAATGAAATAACGGGTGCAGAATTTCCTCATCAAAATCAAAATAGCCACAAATTAATACTGTTTTATCAGTTAACGCAGGTTGCAAACGAGTTGATGCTGCAGACTCAGATAATAAATCCGCAGGCCCTTCTACAATTTCACATTGATCTGTGCCGCATACGATGCCTTGACGGTCTTTGTGATAAGGCGAATCAACCGCATCAAACAATTTATGCTGATGAGACTGTGCCTGTGTGACCAGCACCAAATCTCCACGGCTCAAAGGGATTGGCTCAGCATCTTGATCCAATTTTAAGCAGCAATGTCCATCAGCGATAATATGTAAGATGGCTTTTTTACCCTCTACGGGTACATCAATGCCCCAAGGGGGTTCGAGTTCAGAACGAAAGAATAAGCTACCTGATAAACGTAATGTATCTAAAATATCACTTAAGATGTCCACTTGACTCTCCTTTATTGCCCGCTAGAAAAAGCTGTCAATCCCTATATATCAAGGCTTCACAAAATTTTATGGCTCAGCATACATCCATTATTTTCATAAACAATTTAAAAGTGAACAAATGGACAATTTATCTGAACCAATGAACAAAACGAAGTTGTTAGAAAAAACTATGATGTACTCACTTCTCTACAAAACAGCACAAACATTTTTTAGGAGTGATTTCCAATGAAATTCGGTCACACTTTACTTAAAGCCAGCGTATTATCAGTCGCAATGATGAATGTGAGCCATGCAGCAGAATGGTCAGTTTCTATTACTAATTTAACGTACGGTAATTATTTTACACCTCTTTTAGTGACAGCACACGGGGAACAAATCCATTATTTTCAAGCAGGGCAAACCGCATCAGCAGAATTACAAGCCATGGCAGAGGGCGGTGATTTGACAGGTTTAGTCGGTATGGTCAATGGCGAGGACGCAGATACTGTGACAAATCCAGCTGAAGGTTTATTAGCACCGGGAGCAACCACAACAGCGATGCTTAATACGGATGGAAACCCACAGCATATGTACTTATCTGTTTTATCTATGATTTTACCTAGTAATGATGCATTTATTGGCTTGAATAAAATCCATATCCCAGAAGAAGCAGGCACGTATACATATAACGTTAATGCTTATGATGCGGGCACTGAAGCGAATAACGAAGTCAAAAATGCGGACGGTGGCCAAGTAGGTATGTTGGGTATGCCTGCAGCAGATTTACCAGGAACAGGCACAGGTGCGACAGGTGTGACCGATGAAGAAACCAATAATACAGTACATATTCACCGTAACACTTTAGGCGATACAGATGAAACAGGCGGTATGAGCGATCTTGATAGTCGTGTACATCGCTGGTTAAACCCTGTTGCACGCGTCACTGTTACTGTTAAATAAGATAGGAGAAACAGTAACATGAACACATTAAGAACCGCAACTTACAGCAGTTTACTTGCATTTGGCTTAATTGCAGCTCCTTTAACTTATGCGCAGACAGCCCGTTATGAAATCAGTGTTACGAACCTTACAGCTAATCAGCCACTTTCGCCGCTTGCGATTGTATTACATGGTGAAGGCTACCATACAATGGAAATTGGCCAACCTGCAACATTAGGTTTAGAAAGACTAGCAGAGGGTGGTGATGCAAATGCCTTTTTAGCTGAAGCAACGGGTGACCATATTTATCATACTCATGCAGGTGAAGCCCCGATTGCACCGGGGGGTACGGCAAGCATGGTGTTAGAGTTCGATGCTGATGATAAGCATACACGTGCACACCATGGCGATGATGGACATAAAGTCTATCCATATTTAAGTGTGACAACCATGTTGGTTAATACCAATGACGCGTTTACCAGTTTAAATGCAAAATCATTGGCGGGCTTGGAAGTTGGCGATAGTATGACCATGCGCACAATTGCTTATGACGCGGGTACAGAGCTGAATACAGAAGCACAAGGCACAATCCCTGGGCCTGCAGATGGTGGCGAAGGGTTCAACGCTGAGCGCAATGATTTATCAGATATGGTGACAGCACATACGGGTGTGGTGACGCGTGATGATGGTTTAGCAACATCGGTTTTAGATCAATCACATCGGTTTTTAAACCCTGTGACCATGATTAAAATCACTCGCTTGGAAGATATGGATAAAGGTGAACCTGAAGACACAGGCACAAAAGTGAAATTCACCGATGTACAAAGTCATTATAAAGCAGGTGATCGGTTCTTAGTCGAAGTAGAAGAGCCAACAACGGTACGCGAACAAATGACAGATTTATGGGCAGCGTTAAGAATGCCAGATGGTACGCTATTATTTGCAACCACCAGTGGCGACTTATCCACAACGCAGCAACCGTTTAAATTAGAAGTGAGTCCTGAACAGCGTCAACATACAGTTTTTGATGCGGTATTACCTGAAGGACTAGATGGCGATTATATGTTGCTCACTTTCTATGCACAGTATATTGATGATGTGTGGACGTTACATTCTAATATTATGCAGCATCCATTTACAGTAGGAGAATAATTAGTGTAGTGAGAATAGTTGCGACATTACGACAGTTGCAACTCATGCCTCCCCATACTGCATTGATTATAATTGTGGTGTGAGTAGATGAATAGGTTGGATAATGCTCTATCCAGCCTATTTTTTATTGTGTATAAGCTGGATGATTGTCTAAAATCGATGAACTTCAGTGTAAGCACTGATTCAAAATGCTGAGTTAAACAAGCCCTTTTCACTTACAACAACTTAAACCCCTTTACCCCAATCTAACTTAGCCCGCAATGTTAAATAATGATCGTGCCCTTGAGGGTGAATCAAGCGAATATGTTGGCGTTTTTCAATCACAACACGGTCACCGGGAATCAATTCCTGACACAATACTCCGTCTGCATTGAGTTGCGCTTGACCTGATTGATCCTGTGTAATCGTGACATGCACACAACTATCACCATCAATAACAATTGGACGGCTGCTTAATGTATGAGGGCAAATGGTGACTAAAACCAAGGCATTTAAAGAAGGATGAACGATAGGCCCGCCAGCGGAAAGTGAATAAGCGGTTGAACCTGTTGGGGTGGATACAACAATACCATCTGCACGCTGTTGATTGACAAAATGCCCGTTGACCGTGGTTTCAAAAGACAACATATGGGACATATTCCAACGGTGAATCACCATATCATTCAAAGCATTGCAATGTGATAAGCAATGACCATCACGATATACTTCAGCATAAATTAAGAAACGGTCTTCTTCAATAAACTGGCCTTCGAGCAGAATTTCATTTAAATAAGTTTCCATCTCAGAAGGATTAATATCAGTCAAAAAGCCTAAACGACCTAAATTCACACCTAACAAACACACATCATGCTTGGCCAGTAAGCGAGCGGCTTGTAATAATGTACCATCACCGCCGATCGCAATCACTAAATCACAACGAATGCCCAAAGCTTCGGTATTGGCTGCAACGCTAATATTGTGATGTGCTAATAAACGAGAGCTGGGCGCATCAATGGTAATATCAACATCATAATTTTTTAAAATAACGACTAAATTTTCCAAAGCCGTTTTTACTCGAGGATCGCCCCGTTTTGCAATCAGCCCAATACTCTTAAACATAGTGCGTTATATCAGCAAGAAACAAGGGCAATATTGTACCGTAACCAGCTTTTTTATGTACGATAAAATTTCGGTAAATGACTTATACTTTCAATAATTGTATCTAATATCACTTATCTAAACCTGCTGAATTCCCAGCATTTGCCTCTTTTCCTATTGAAACAACCCCTAACGTCAAATATCTAACGAGGTATTGTCAAAAAAGCTATACTAATGTCCAAGAATCCGTTCTGTTTGAGGGAGAGATTACTGTGGATATAAAGACACTCAAGTATTTATTTTTTTTAATATTAGTATTTCACATACCATATTCATATGCTGCTCAGGTTAAACCTGATGTGATTCAAACAATTCATCATCAAGGATACGCCCATGTCATTATTAATTTAGAAACGACATTTGACCTTGAACCCGATGAAACACAAGCAAAACAGACCCGACGTATACGATCATTAAAAACTATAGAGCCAAGACCAGAATTATCAAAATCAGAAAAATTACAGCGTATTAGTGAAGCGGTGGCAGTGGTGCAAGGTGAGGTCTTGATTGCATTGGCGCACTTAGATGACAATCAATTTAAACTATCAACCCAATATGATTATATTGCCGCTTTAGTCGCAGATATTGATAAAGAGGCCTTAGCGATTTTACAGCAACATCCTAAAGTGGGCGTGATCCAGCTTAGCCCCAAAGGCCAAGCCAGTTTGACCACAAGTATCCCTTTAATAAATGCTGATGATGTACATAGTCTGAGTCCAACCAGTTACACTGGCGATGGTATTAGTGTCGCGGTGTTAGATTCAGGTATTGATACAGATCATAGTGATTTTAGTGATGGGGCAATCGTTGATGAAAAGTGCTTTGTTAATGCGGGTTGCCCTCCCTCTAATACCAGTGAGAGCAATAGTGCAGAAGATAACTATGGGCATGGTACGCATGTGTCAGGGATTATCACTTCAGCGGATGGCGTTGCGCCAAATGCCAAGATTGTTGCGGTTAAAGTGATTAATGGTACAGGGCATTTCCAACTAGAGGATTTAATGTCAGGAGTCGACTGGATAATTGCAAACCTTGATGATATTAGCCCAGAGATTCGCATTATCAATATGAGTTTGGGTTTAAGTAACCGTTATGGCGATGCCAGTGAGTGCGATACCGCTTACCCCAGTTATACCGAAACTTTCAACCAACTTGCCAACGAGTTGGATGTCATACCATTTGCCTCATCAGGCAATAATAGTGAAACCAGTGAAATTGATTGGCCATCATGTCTCAGTGATGTGATTGCTGTGGGTAATAGTAACAGTAGCGATGCATTACACAGTTCTGGCAATCGGGGGGAATTAGTTGAAATTGTTGCACCGGGAGTGAATATTGTTTCAACTGAAATGGGTGGCACAACAACGGCGGATACGGGTACTTCAATGTCTTCACCAATGGCTGCGGGCGTGGCTGCATTGATGTTAGAAAAAGACAGTTCTTTAAGTGCAGCACTGATTAAACAAAGGATGGTTGATAATGGTGTCAGTATTACAGAAAGCCCTATTACTTATAAAAGAGTTGACGCGCTGGCCAGTATACAAGATGAAACCACTCAAGCTATTTTACAATTAACACAAAACTCTTCAGCTTACTTAAATGCAGAGAGTTATTACTTAGGTACATTTAATCAAGATGCTGATGTATCGAAACAGTTTAAATTATTTAATTTGGGCAATAATGCTTTAGTGAACACTAACTTTAGTTTGACTGGAGACACGATTAATTTAGAGGATACATTCCCAACAACCGTTGCAAGCAATAGTTCAGAGTTATTTACTTTGGAGTTTCCATCAGACACGATGGGCAGTTATACAGGTGCAATCAATTTTGACTCCAATGATCCCAATAATGCTAATTTTACTACCACTATAGAATGGATGATTTGTGACGGTATATTGCCTATAACGGATGATTTTGATGATGAAACAGGTTGTTGGATGCGTTCATTGGTAGATAATCCCGATGATTATTTTAATTTAAACTATAACTCTGCTAACTTTCCATTTGAAACAGAAGAAATGCAGTTGATTGCCTATAAAACCTACTCATCAGAAGATACTGTTTGGTTTAATGCATCTCAAGTAACAGATCAAGGCAAACCCTCTGCAAAAGCCGATTTAACTTTGCCAACTTTTTCAACCATAGGCAGCGAAAACATCAGTATTAACTTTGATTGGTATGAACGCAATGGCTCAGGAGATGACGATAAAGTTACTGTACGTTGGTCTGAAGATGGTTCAAATTGGCAAGATATTGAAGATTTTGATTGTCAAACCAGCAACTCAGGTTGGCAACCACAAAGTGTGACTTTACCCAGTGGTGCTGAAGGTAAGGGTACTATTTATATTAATTTCTTATTTGAAGCAGATAATGAAAATTATAATATAGATGATGATTGCTTTTTAGCCAATGTTGACGTGACTGCGGCAAGCATTCCTGAAATTGCTATTTATGGTAACGGTATCGAAATAGAAAACCCTGATACCAGTCCAAGCACTGATGATGGTACAGACTTTGGGCGTGTTGAAGTGGGTAGCTCACTAGGTATGACATTTACGATAGCAAATGAAGGACAAGCTGATTTAACATTGAATAGTACACCCGTGACTATCTCAGGCTCAAATGCAGATCAATTTTCTATAACCACCCACCCTAGTACTACGATTGCAGCCAATTCAACCGAAACATTTGTCATTACTTTTACGCCAACCAGCAACGGTGAACAAAGTGCAACAATGACCATTCGTAGTGACGATAGCGATGAAGGCACTTATATCATCTTAATTGAAGGGGAAGGCTCTGTTGATCCTGCGCTAACCTTAAGTATCACAGATACCGAATTTTTTGAAGATGATGGCAGCAATGCTGCAACAGGTACTGTTTCTCGTTTAACTTCTGATGGTGAAATTACCGTCACATTGAGCACTGATAACGACAAAATCTCGGTTTCTCCTAGCTCTTTCACAATTTTAGATGGTGAAATAACATCAAATAGTTTTGCCATTCATATCGTTGATGATGATGACTATACAGGCAATGCAACAGTCACATTAAATGCAGCTGCAACAGATTATGATGGAGATTCAGTCAGTTTAACTGTGATTGAAGATGAAACAGAGCCTACAGAAGAAGAGGAAGAAGATAGCCCTGGCCCACCACCACCAGAACCTGATTATGTTGGTGTATTTATTGGTAGCCCTAATGGACGTGTAGTGAGTGAACCTGCTGGTATTGATTGTAATCGTGGTGAAGGTAGTTGCACACATGTTTTTCCGCGCATTGACCCAGAAACAGGTGCAACCACCCGCATTACGCTGACGACTATTGCACCAGAAGGTCTATATTTCGCAGGCTGGCGCGGAGATAGTGATTGTCGTGATAGCAAATTGTATTTAAATAATACTAAAAGATGCCTTGCTTATTTCTATGGTATCCCAAAAGAATAAGCTACAAATATTGCATGGAAATCTGCTTTAAGTTCAAGCATGTGAATGCTATGGATAGTGGTTTTACATGCTATTTTCAATGTGGAGGGTGTCATGATGAGAAGATTTATTTTGCTGTTAGCAATGTTGCTGCATAGTACTGTTTGGGCGACTGAACAATACACGGATCGCAAGGTGATGCTATTGCATTCCTATCATGATGGCTACCCTTGGACACGTGATATTACAAAAGGTGTGAAGGAGGTTTTTTTAGGTACGGGGATTAAGTTAAAAATTTTTTACATGGACACTAAACGCCGTCGCTCAGAACAGGAAAAACAAGCCGCGGCCGTAAAAGCAAAAGCAGCCATTGAAGCATTTAAGCCTGACGTTTTAATTGCAGCTGATGATAATGCAGCTAAATATATCATTATGCCTTTTTATAAAAATACGGATTTGCCTGTGGTTTTCTGTGGGATCAATTCTGATGCTTCCATTTATGGTTTTACTGATAAAAATACAAAACTCAGCATTGTGCCCAATATCACAGGTATGCTTGAGAAACACCCAACTAACCATACTTTAAAACACCTTCAACTTTATGCTCGGGGTAACAGAATTGGCTCTTTAGGCGTTGATGGTATTTCTGAACGGGTTGCATCACGCAATGTGCAAAATACATTTGGCCGTGATTTTGATAAAGTCTATTTACATACACACTATCAAGATTGGAAAAAAAGCTTTTTAAAATTACAAAATGAAGTCGATATGTTGTTTATGCACAACCCCTATGGTTTAGAAGGTTGGGATGCAGAAGATGCGGAACAATTTATCGAACAGCATATCAAAATCCCATCAGGCTCAACACTCAGTGCCATTATGCCATTCTCTGTATTTGGAATTGTACAAAAAGGTTTTGAACAAGGTGAATGGGCTGCAAAAGCGAGCTTACGTATTTTAAATGGTGAAAAACCTATTGATATTCCTGTTGCAAGCAACAAAGGCGGCAAATTAAAAATTAATATGCGACTAGTCAATCAGCTACAACTAAAAATTGACCTTAAACTACTTAAAACGGCTGATATTATCAGATAATTGATATTTAATTTTTGTGATGCCCTACATTATTAAAGCCACAAATATTGCATAAAAATCCCTTATCAAACTCAAGAATATAAAGTGTGTGAATCATAACTTTAGATTCTATTGACAATGGGGAAGGGTATCATGATGAAAGTACTTATTTTACTGTTAGCAATTGTACACTGTAATGTTTGGGCAACTGAATCATATACTGATCGTAAAATCATGCTATTGCATTCCTATCACGATGGTTATCCTTGGACGCGTGATATTACGAAAGGTGTGAAAGATAAGCTTTTAGGTACAGGTGTTGAGCTAAAAATCTTTTATATGGATACTAAACGCCGTCGTTTAGAACAGGAAAAACAAGCCGCGGCCGTAAAAGCCAAAATAGCTATTGATACATTTGCCCCTGATGTACTGATTTCTGCCGATGACGATGCTTCTAAATATGTGATTATGCCTTTTTATAAAAATACAGATTTGCCTGTTATTTTTTGTGGGGTCAATATGGATGCTTCAGCTTATGGGTTTACGGAAAAAGAAACTCAACGAAGCATTGTGCCTAATATCACAGGCATGATTGAAGTACACCCCACTGATTATCTTATTAAACATTTACAGCGTTATGCAAAAGGCAATCGGATTGGCTCACTCAGTTTTGATGCGATTTCAGAGCGAAAATCAGTCCGTCATGCAGAACAAACCTTAGGCCGTCCATTCGATAAAGTGTATAGGCATACTGATTATGAGGATTGGAAAAAAAGCTTTTTAAAATTACAGCACGAAGTCGATATGCTGTTTTTATATAACCCTTATGGCTTGAAAGGGTTTAATTTGGCAGATGCCACACAATTCGTAGATGAAAATATTAGTATTCCCATTGGCACAACATTACCCGCTAGAATGCCATTTTCTGTATTTGGTTTGGTGCAATTAGGATCGGAGCAAGGCAAGTGGGCAACCAGTACCGCTTTGCGTATTTTAGATGGTGAAAGCCCAGCTGATATTCCCGTTACGCGTAACAAAGGTGGCAAATTGATGATTAATATACGACTTGTAAATAAATTACAACTGAAAGTCGATTTAAAATTGCTCAAAACTGCTGAAATTGTTAAATAAAAAACATATTAAATTATTCGAGGGTAAGTAAATCACAAGGTTGCTTGCCCTTTTGCACCACATCATAAAATCTGTTTTAGTACCAAATATTCATAATAAACCTCTTATCTTACCCGCTCCAAATATGAAAATCAGGCTGGTGCTATTCGATATAATCTGAATAGAGTAGAATCATATTGTTTAGTTTGATATAACGATATTTGATATTGACTTATCATGCTTGACTTTGGGCACAATAACAATTCAGAATGCTGTCACTCACTATCTGAATCACAGTTCATTGATAAAAGGATTTACAGGTGCAACATGGCTAATAAACGCGACCTACTGATTGAAATCGGCACAGAAGAATTACCACCAAAAGCGCTCCTCACATTATCTGAAGCTTTCTCCTCTGGCATTTGTAGTGGGTTAGAACAAAATCAACTCAACTACTTATCAGCAACTCCATTTGCAACACCACGCCGTTTAGCGGTGCATGTGAAAGGTGTAGATGAAATGCAAGCGGATCGTGAAGTAGAAAGACGCGGGCCAGCAGTTAAAGCCGCTTATGATAAAGAAGGCAACCCAACCAAAGCGTTACAAGGATTTGCGCGTTCCTGTGGGGTTGAGCCTGATGCTTTAGAAACGGTTGAAACTGATAAAGGCCAATGGTTGGTATTCCGTAGCACTCAAAAAGGTCAGCAAACAGAAGCCTTGATCCCAGACATGATTAATGCCGCGTTGAATGCGTTACCGATTCCAAAACGGATGCGTTGGGGTGATTTAGATGCTGAGTTTGTCCGCCCTGTTCACTGGATAACGATTTTATTTGGAGATCAAGTAGTTGAAACTGAAATTTTAAGCGTGAAAAGTGGTAATGCAACCCGTGGCCATCGCTTCCATCATCCTGATCCAATTATCATCAATGATCCAAATGACTATGTTAAAACTTTAGAAGAACAAGGCAAAGTATTCGCCGTTTTCTCGGTGCGTAAAGATTTTGTTAAAAACATGGTGCAAGCATCAGCGGAAGAAGTTGATGGCCAAGCAGTGATTGATCCTGATTTATTAAATGAAGTGACCAGCCTTGTTGAATACCCAACTCCAATTATGGGTTCATTTGATGAAAAATTCCTAGATGTACCACAAGAAGCCTTAATTTCAGCGATGCAAGGTCATCAAAAATATTTCCCTGTAGTCGATGATACAGGTAAATTAATGCCGTATTTCATCACCATCAGCAATATCGACAGCCCACAACCTGAAGTGATTAAAGCAGGTAATGAGCGGGTGATTCGTCCACGTTTTGCCGATGCCATGTTTTTCTGGGAACAAGACAAAGCACATAGTTTAGAAAGCCGTTTAGAAAGTTTGAAAACCGTGACCTTCCAGCACAAACTAGGCAGCTTATACGATAAATCTAAACGTGTGGCAAAATTGGCGGGTGAAATCGCAAAACAATTAGGTGCAGATGAATTACAAGGTATTCGTGCGGCGCAATTATCTAAATGTGACTTAATGTCTGAAATGGTTGGGGAATTCCCAGAATTACAAGGCATCATGGGTGAATATTATGCTAAGCATGATGGCGAAACTGAACAAGTTGCGACTGCACTACGTGAACAGTATATGCCACGGTTTGCAGGTGATTTATTGCCAGAAACGATATTAGGTCAAGCGGTTGGTATTGCGGATCGTTTAGATACATTGGTGGGTATTTTCGGTATTGGCCAGCCACCTACAGGTGATAAAGACCCATTCGGTTTACGTCGCGCCGCTCTTAGTATTTTACGGGTTTGTGTAGAAGCGGAATTGCCTTTAAACCTACAAGCATTATTGCAACAAGCACAAGCCAATTACGCCGATGTTGCTATTGATGCCAAAGCGCATGAACAAGTGTTTGATTTCATGTTAGAGCGTTTACGTGGTTATGCACAAGATAGAGGCGTACAGTACGATAGCGTGGATGCGGTATTAACCTGCCGTCCTCAATCACCTTATGATGCCAGTTTGCGGATGCACAGTGTGGAAGGTTTCCGTGCTTTAGATGCTGCGGCCAGTTTAGCCAGTGCCAATAAGCGGATTCATAATATTCTGAAAAAATCAGAAGACACATTACCAGAAGCCACAGACCCTACTTATTTTGAACATGCGGCTGAACGTGCGTTATACGACAAGTTAGCAGAAGTACAAGAAATGGTAACGCCATTATTAGCCGCAGGCGATTATACGCAAGCATTGGAAAGTATGGCAGGTTTACGTGAGTCGGTTGATACCTTCTTTGATGACGTGATGGTGATGGCTGAAGATGCAACCGTCAGAGCCAACCGTTTAGCGTTCTTGCAATCTGTACGTCACTTATTCTTACAAATTGCCGATATTTCTAAATTGAATGTTGGTTAAGATTTAACGTATTAATTTAAAGAAAGGAGTGAGCTATCTTATAAAGCTGACACTCCTTTTTTTATATTTAAAGTAAGTACTGTTTGACAAGCTTAATAACTAAATTCGCCAGCCATTCATAATTCATAATTCAGCTGTTCTTGTTGAATCAGGCTTTCATACAAATCAATATAACTTTGAGCACTGTGTTGCCAACTGAAATCTTTACACATTCCATTGGTACGCAATTGCCGCCAAGTGGCTTTGTCTCGATAAGTGACTAGGGCGCGTTGTACACAATGCAATAAATCATAAGCATCTTCACGTTCAAAAATAAACCCTGTTGCGGTTTCGGTGTCTAAATGGCGCGGCGTGGTATCGATTACTGTATCGGCTAAGCCCCCTGTATTACGCACAATCGGCACAGTCCCATAACGCATACTATACATTTGATTTAAGCCACAAGGTTCAAACCGTGATGGCATTAGAAAAATATCCGCACCCGCTTCAATTTGATGAGCTAGCTCTTCATCATAACCAAAATTCACACTTAAATAGCCGACATATTCATCCGCTAGAATTTGTAAACGTTCCTCTAAATCTTTATCACCACTGCCTAATAATACAAGTTGCGCCCCTTCGTTAATAATATGCGGAATAATCGGTACAACCAGATCAATACCTTTCTGATGGGTCAAACGGGTAATCATACCAATCAGTGGGGTTTGTTTCGGACTTTCTAAACCAAGGCGTTGCCGCAACGCACGCGTGTTTTTAACTTTATCGGAAAAATTATGATGGGTGTAATTGCTAATCAAATGCGTGTCGGTTTCGGGATTCCATTCTTGCTCATTGATGCCGTTTAAAATCCCTGTTAAGCGATGTTGGTTATTATTAAGTAAATCATATAGACCATAACCATAATTAGGGGTTTGAATTTCACGTGCATAAGTGGGGCTAACGGTGGTAATCCAATCGGAATAATATAAACCCGCTTTTAAAAATGACATCAGGCCATAATATTCCAAGCCGTACATATTGAAGCTTTCTTGCGGCAAATGCAGTAAATCCACCGCCTCCGCGCCAAATACGCCTTGATGGGCTAAATTGTGTACACTCATCATGGTTTTGGCTTTCGCATATTTACTGAAATGTAAGTAGGCTGGGGCTAAACCCGTTTGCCAGTCATTACAATGCACAATATTTGGGGTAAAGTTAAAAAAGTGTTCACCGAATAAAGCCGCCACTTTAGATAACAAACCAAAACGTAAATGATTGTCCTGCCAATCTTGTCCCTCTTCGTCTTGATAAGGCCCACCCTCGCGTTGGTATAGAGTCGGGCAATCAATCACATACACAGGAATATCATCACCCAACATCATGCCTTCTAAAATGCGAATCGGTGGCAAGCAATCAAAAATCTGTAAATCTTCTTTCAAGGGCTTTAAAGTTAATTGCTCAATGACGGTTTTATAACCCGGTAGTAAAATACGCGCATCCACCCCCAAGGATTGCAACGTATAAGGTAAAGCATGGCTAATATCTGCGAGTCCACCCGTTTTAATTACAGGATATGCCTCAGATGTTGCGAATAATACACGCAATTTTGCCATTACCTTCTCTCCTTATTCTTATATATAGTGAATTCTGGTTTATGTGAGAGGACTGCCAGCCCAGTGTCACATTAAACTAAAATGACTATAGTCAGCCTGTTTGTCGGCGGATTATTGATGCCATTTCAGTATATAACAGTTTGCTAAATTCAGAGAAACAATTCTTGATTTGACCTATTATCATGCCATTATTCAATCTATGGATAAGCAACTTGACGACAGGGTGCAATCCATCCAAAATGCCAGCCGTATTTATTCATCTGCATACATTTAGAGAACCATAATGCAAGATATTCATGCTCATCGCATCCTCATTTTAGATTTTGGCTCACAATATACGCAACTGATTGCCCGCCGCGTACGTGAAGCACGGGTGTATTGTGAAATTTATCCATACGATGTTGATCCGCAAGCGATTCAAGATTTTAAGCCGAAAGGGATTATTTTATCGGGCAGCCCTGAGTCTGTGAATGATTGTGATGTAAACTACCAAGCCCCTCAAGTTGTGTTTGAAATGGGCATCCCTGTTTTAGGCATTTGTTATGGTATGCAAACCATGGCAACTCAATTAGGCGGTAAAGTTGGCGCGGCACATAGTCGTGAGTTTGGTTATGCACAAGTACGCGCACATGGCCATTCTGAATTACTCAAACATATTGAAGATCACGTCAGCCCATCGGGTCACGGTTTATTGGATGTTTGGATGAGTCATGGCGATCAAGTGACTGAATTACCAGCAGGTTTTAAATTAATTGCCTCAACGGACAATGCACCGATTGCAGGGATTGCAGATGAGCAACGCCATTTCTACGGCTTACAATTCCACCCTGAAGTCACACACACCACGCAAGGTACACGGATTTTAAAACGCTTCTGTCATGATGTTTGTGGCTGTGACAAATTATGGAGTCCTGTCAATATTATTGCGGATAGCGTAGAACACATTAAACAAGAAGTGGGCGACGATCATGTGATTTTAGCGTTATCTGGTGGTGTGGATTCTTCTGTTGTTGCGGCTTTGGTTAATGAAGCGATTGGCAAACAGCTGACTTGTGTATTTGTGAATAATGGCTTGTTGCGTCTTAACGAAGTTGAACAGGTTGAAAACACGTTTAAGCAGAATTTAGGTATTGATTTAATTGTGGTAGATGCTGAGCAGCGGTTTTTAGATGCGCTTAAAGGTGTGACTGATCCAGAGAAAAAACGTAAGGTTATTGGTAATTTATTTATTGAAATCTTTGATGAAGAAGCGGCGAAAATCACTAATGCTAAATGGTTGGCGCAAGGTACAATTTATCCTGATGTGATTGAGTCAGCAGGTTCGAAAACAGGCAAAGCCCATGTAATTAAGTCACACCATAATGTTGGCGGCTTACCTGAAGATATGAAGTTAAATTTATTAGAGCCGTTACGTGAATTATTCAAAGATGAAGTGCGTAAGTTGGGCATTGAATTAGGTTTACCGAAAGAAATTGTGATGCGCCATCCATTCCCCGGACCAGGTTTGGGCGTACGGATTTTAGGCGAAGTGAAGCACGAGTTTGCAGAAACTTTGCGCCAAGCAGATGCGATTTTTATGGAAGAATTACATAATCAAGATTGGTATGACAAAGTCAGCCAAGCCTTCGCAGTATTTTTACCTGTTAAATCAGTTGGTGTTGTAGGTGACGCGCGTCAATATGACTATGTGATTGCATTACGTGCCGTGCAAACAGTGGACTTTATGACAGCTCGTTGGGCGCATCTACCGTATGAAATGTTAGAAACTTTATCTAATCGAATTATCAATGAGGTACGTGGCGTGTCTCGCGTGACTTATGATATTTCAGGCAAACCACCAGCGACAATTGAGTGGGAATAAGGTTTTAGAAAAGTGGGAGGTCATAGTGACTTCCTGCTTGATGCCCTGTGTTGAAGTATAAACTTTATTTGAGAGATGAAAATGTTAAGTAATCTATTCGATAATATTCCCAATGATTTACAAGAAGAACAATTTATTGATCTCATTAAAAATGAACAGGTTAGAATTGAGCGGATTGTTTCAACGGGACACACTTCACCTGAGGGCTTTTGGTATGACCAAGCAGAACATGAGTTTGTGATTGTGCTGGAAGGTCATGCCATTGTCGAATTTGAAGATCATGAGATGGAGTTAAAGCGAGGTGACTTTCTTAACATCGAGGCGCATCAAAAACACCGTGTAAAATATACGGATACTGACAATACAACGGTATGGTTAGCCGTATTTTATAAACAGTAATTGCTCTTTATCCCAACTCATGCACCCACAATTGTTCCGTACATTGCTCTGCAATTTCTACTAAACGCGTGTGATGAGTGAAAAATAAAATCTGCATTTTCTGGCTCAATTGGCTTAATATTTCTAGCGTTGCTTTAGAGCGCAGATCATCGAAATTAATTAAAATATCGTCCAACACCAATGGCAGCGTGATATTTTTCTGTAAATAATGCTCAATACTGGCCAAACGCAAAGCTAAATATAATTGGTCTCGTGTACCATCACTCATAGCAGTAGTGGGAATGCCTTCATCTTCTTGCAAACGTGCGCCTAAAATAATCGGCTGATCGCTGCTGTTATAACCCACTCGCAGACGCTGGAAACTGCCCAAAGTCAAATGATTAAACAACTCACTAGCACGACTCAATAATGGAGCTTGATGCTGTTCGCGATAACGATCAATTGATTTACGCAATACCGAAGCTGCCAAAGTCACCTGCATATAACGTTCACTCAAATCTTGCATTTCCGCTAAAGCCAATTGTGCCTCATCTGCCGCCTGTGCTGCCGCATCATTACCATCCATCTGCTTGAGCAACGTACGCAGTTCACCAATGGTTTGATCTAACTCCGAACGCTCTGACTCAAGTTGTTGAATATGCTCTTGGGTTTGCTGTAATAGCGCGGGCACTTCCACCATATCCACACTATTTACATCTTCTGCCAATTCATTGATTGACATGCCTTCACCTAATTCTGATAAACGTTTTTTGGTTTCTCGCTCATCATGTAACAAAGCTTGTTTTTGCAAAGAATACTGCTCTGCTTGCTCCAACTCAGCTAAATTTGTGCAATGGGCTTGGGATAATAAAGCATCTAATTTGACTTGTGCTTGTTGGTTTTGAATCTGGGCTTTATTTAAATCTTGCTGTTCCGCTTGTAAACGTTGCTGCACTTGTTCGTACAAAGTTGCATCTTTTTCAGCTTGGCTTAAGCGTGCGGATAATTTAGGTATCACTTGTTCTACTTCTTGATCCACCCATTCAGGCACAAGCGCAGTTAACACCTTATTTACTTCATTTTTAAAATTAACCGCATCCTCTTCCATGCGTTCAACCCGTCGTTTGAGGCCATTAATTTTGTCCAGCTTATTCAGAATTTTATCCAAAGTATCCAGCACGTTACGCACGGTCTCTGGGCGCGTCTCAGCTTCTAACTGCAAAGGCTCAATTGCTTTTAACCAATCCCGTTGCCAATCATCTAAGGCTTGTTGAATCTGCTCTTTAGCCAATGCCCATCGCTGTTGCTCGTTATCCATCATTTTGATTTGACGGCTTAAATCATCACGCTGCAAAGTAAGCTGATTGACTTCATCAATGCTGGCTTGGGCTTGTTCAATCAAATCGATCAAACGGGTCAACGGCATCACACCTTCTGGCAACTGCGCCAAAGCCTGACTGAGTTCATGACATAAATCTGCAATCAATTCTTGTCGTACTTCCAATTGCTGCCGACGTTCACGCAACAGATTAATTTGTTGCCGCAGAGCCAAGCACTCAGTTAGCCAGCCACGCATCTCAGTGGGTGACCACGGTTTAATCCCTGCAGAATGCCAACAGTTTTCCCATTCGGTTTGCAACTCTGCCAGTAATTCATCACTTTTACGCCACTTACGGGTTTGGTTTTCCTGCTCATGTTTTGCGCTATCCCGTTCGGCCATATAGGCGGCTTGCTCTGCGACACGATGGGCTTCACGGCGTAATCGGTCTGATAATTCATCGACTCGCTTCATGGCTTGTTCGAAACCTTGAAACATATCTTGGGTGGGTTGTGCATGTTTTAAGCTTTGCCAGCGTTGATCTCGATCTTGTCGGGCTTGGATTAACATGCTTTCGGTAGGTACTTCGCCAGCCCAACGTAAGGCATCAATTTTTTGTGAAGCTACTGTATAACGTTGTCGGGCATCAAGTAATTTTTCTTTGATCCGCTGCCTGTCATTTTCTAAGTCTTTAAAACGACGGTCAAAGGTTTCAATGCGTTCTAAATTCGGTAAAGGCAATTGCTCCAATTCATCTAACGTACCCATCCATAAGCCTAGTTGTTTTAAACTGATTTCGGCTTGAGAGGTCAATAAACGCACTTCTTTATCATCTTTGGCCAATAATTGTTCTAAATCGCCTTGTTTGAGCGCACGATTCAAAGCAGCTTTTAATTGGGTTAAATCTGGTGGATTGGGCAATAATTCTAAGTTTTTTTGTAAGTGTAAAAATTGCTGCGTGGTTTTATCCAAACGTTCCAAAATGTTGGCTTGTTTTTCACGTAAAGTGGGGTAACTGTCTGCAAGTTCTTTGATTTGCTCCCGTTGTGGGTCGGTAATAGCTAAATCAGCCAAATCATGTAAAGCCAGTTGTGGGTACACCCGTTTTAATAATTGTTGGGCTTCATTTTCTACGGTGCGACGTTCGGTTCTCACCCCTGGTAAATCTCGAGCGGCTTTTAAATGACTACCAAGTTGTTCGCGCAAAGTGTCGATTGTTGATTTTTGTCCAAGTAATTCGCTGGGAATCGTGATAGCAGCTAATTGGATTTGTAATTGTTCAATCAGTTGCCGACTTTGTTTGACCT
Organism: Candidatus Albibeggiatoa sp. nov. NOAA; assembly: GCA_025800385.1. GTDB lineage: Bacteria > Pseudomonadota > Gammaproteobacteria > Beggiatoales > Beggiatoaceae > Albibeggiatoa. The sequence goes on along the minus strand of JAOXRS010000116.1, from coordinate 219,405 downwards.
GTGCTTGTGCAGTGTGTAAAGCTAAATTGGCTTCGATGCGTTGCGCTTTAGCATCTTCAGGCAAAATGACCGTGTCTTGTAAAGTGGCTAGTTGTTGTTGTAATTCGTTGTAACGCTGCAATAACGGGCGTGTGCGTTGAATTCTTGCAAGTCTAGCTTGTTCTGCTCTTACATTTTGTAATTGTTGATTTAATGTATTTTGGGTTGCATGGGCTTGCTCTAAGCGGGTGTCATAGTCTTTGAATTTGCTGGCAGGTAAAGTGGAATTTTTAACTTTTTGACAGGCTTCCTTGTAACTTTTGATGGTTTGATTCAATTTTGGCTTGCTGCCACGGGCTTTAAATAATGTATCAGCTTCTTTGTCTAAATCTGCCAGTAATTCATGCAGTTTTAATGTGCCTGTGCCTGCTTCAAATAAACTTTCACCAATATTGCCACCTCCATTGAGTAAGTCTTCTCCACCTTGCACTAAACGTTCATGATTTAAACAAAATAGGGCGTTATATTGGGTCTCGGAAATACTGCCAAGTAGTTGTTTTAGCAATTCTTCATCTATGGGTTCATTATCTGTACTGAGTAAAGTATTTTTTCGGCCTTTACGTCGGTAAATATGCAAAAACGCGTCACCATCTTGTAATTTTGCCCCAATGCGCAACTTATCATTGCTGTGATAATACGCATCTTGCGTACGTTCAGGGATACCAAATAATACAGCGTTAATGGCACGACGTGTGGTACTTTTGCCTGCTTCATTATGACCATAGATAATATGTAAGCCATGATTCTGACTTAAATCTAAAATTTTGTTGGTAAAACTGCCATAAGCACTGAGTTCAAGTTGATTTATTCGCATATTTTGCTGTAAACACGCATTTTAAGGGTAAATATAAAAAAATATCTTTTTAGTCAGTATAATCAAATAAGCTCAGGAATCAATATTATTTAAAATCATTAATTATAGTATTGTGGGAATCGGATTTTTTTGATGTGCTACAGAAAAAATTGATTAGAGGTATTTATGAATTGTTGCCCAAGCTGTAATGCTTCTGATTTTAGCTTTAGAGAACTACACAAAGCCTCTTTTAATACCCCAGCAAAATGTAAAAACTGTGGTAGTCAAATAGCTCGATATCATTTTTCACAACCATTCTTTAATTCTTTGGGAGCTGCCTTGGGTTCAGCTGGTCTTTTTATAATATTATTTTGGGGAGTATATATCTTTCTATTTTTGATAGTCGGCACTTATATATTTTCCTATGTTTTTGAATATATAGAGGCATATAATATCAAGCTTAAGCTTGTTACTGATATATCTAAAAGTCAGCAAAACTTAATAAGTATAGGTATGCATCTTTTAGGTGCTGTTTTTAGTATTATGCTATTTTTTGAGACAATAAGGCGGCTTTAATTTGTTATTTAATTTAGCTTAGTTATATTGAAGTGAGAATATAAATCATTACATTCAAAAGGTTAATATTCGCATTGCAGGAGAAGATTTTTTGAGATACGCTAAAAAAATGAACCGTTAGTTAAAAGCACAAAGAAGTAACAAATGAGTAAATTTCCAGAATACAGTAACTATGATGCTTTAGGTCTTGCCGAATTAGTAAGAAATGGTGATGTATTATCTGTAGACCTACTGGCTGAGGCTAAAGACAGGTTAGACAAAATAAATAGTCGATTTAACGCGGTTACATATCAGTCAGACACATTATCAAATGCACTTTTAGATGCCCTAAATAAAGAGAGTGTATTTTGTGGCGTACCTTTTCTTGTTAAAGATTTAATGTTGCCATTTAAAGATATACCATTATCCAATGGCACTAAAGCAATGCAGTCTTATATTCCAAGTGAAAACAGCGTCATGGCTAACCAACTAAATGCCAGTGGCCTAATCACTTTTGGAAAAACAAGCACCTCAGAATTAGGTACATCATCATTAACGAAAACAACGGCTTTTGGTGAGACGCTTAACCCTTGGGATAGTTCCAAAAATGCTGGTGGTTCTAGTGGAGGCAGTTCAGTTGTTGTAGCAACTCGTGTTGTTCCAATGGCTTATTCCAGTGATGGGGGCGGATCAATAAGATTGCCTGCATCATATTGCGGAATATTTGGTCTAAAACCATCGCAAGGTATTAACCAATACGAAGATATGTCTAAAGCATGGGGTGGAGCGGTTGTCAGTCATGTGTCTACAATTTCTGTGCGGGACAGCGCAGCTTATCTTGACTTTGTAGCAGGCAATATTAGCAACAACTATTCAATTAAAAATCCCAATCAAGGTAGCTATTTACATTCACTATACCGTGAAGATCAAAAGCTAAAAATAGGGTTAATCACGGAAGCACCTACTAAAACGCCTGTTGACCCTGAATGTATTAAAGCGGCTGAGGTTGCTGCTAAAGCATGTGAGAGTCTGGGGCATCATGTTATATCCGCAAAGTGGAACTTTGATGGACGAGAATTGATGCGTGCATTTTTGACAGTTGTCATGTATTACACACATAAAGACGTAAACAATATTGCTTCATTATTAGGTATCAGTGAAAAACAACTTGATATTGAACTCAACACAAAATTTATGTCAATGGCGGGCAGCGGCATCAGTCAAGAGAAATTAGATCAGTCGTTGAATATTTGGAAAAAGGCGACTCAAAAAATAGCTGAGTTATATCAACAGTTTGATGTGATACTAACCCCAACCGTTGCAACACCACCACTACCAAGTAATGCACTTGATCCAAGTAGTATTGAAAAACTATTGATGAAAGTACTCGTGGTTACAGGTCTTGGAAAAAAAGCTGTTAATGAAAAGTCACTAGAAATGGTAATAGATAAATCACTGTATTCAATGCCTTTTACACCGATTGCAAATATAACAGGTCAACCCGCAATGTCAGTTCCGTTGCATTGGGACAAAAACAATCTACCCCATGGTACACAGTTCATGGCGAATATAGGAGAAGAGAGGATACTTTTTATGTTGGCTCATCAGTTAGAACAAGCATACCCTTGGGTTGATAAGATACCAAATGAGATGAATTTCTAATACAAGAAACAGGCTCATTAGAAGCTCATGTATTTGAGTAATTTTTGTTCAAGAAATACTTATTGGCTTGATTATACTTGTTCAAAAGATACTGTAGGAAAATTGTCTAAAGCATAAGTTAGCTGTATTTAAAAAGGATGTTTGTGAGGTGTTCTATGGAAAAAAATGAGTTTCCCACTATGGATTTTGAATCATTATTTCAAACCTATGAAACATGGAAGCAGTTTCCTTCATATAGCTTAGAACCTCGTATCGATGTTTTTATTGCTTATTATATGCATGTATCAATTCAGAGAAAATTTGGTTTTACCGTATCTAATGTTATACCTGAATTTCCCCTTCGTTGCGGAACACTTTACCCAAACGAGACTGATAGACGTGGACACAACCGATCATTTAATGTTGATTTTTACGCTTTATCAACAGAAGGAGAAAATCTGTTCATAGAAGTCAAATCTGACTCTAATTCACATAATAGTAAGCAGGAGAAATATTTGCAGGAATTATTAAAATTCAATATGTCTGAGATACTATTAGGTATAAAACAGATATATTCTGTTACGTCACTTAAGAAAAAATATAAGAGGCTGCTATCAGAGCTGAAAAAATGGGTTTAGTCGATGAAACGTTCGCCCCTTCATGTACTACCGATAAAATTCAAGTAATTTATATTCAGCCACATTTGAGAAAAAAAGATAGTGCTACCAACAGAATAACTTTTAACGAATTGGCTAGTGACATTGAAGATGTTTATTCTGACTCATTGAGTCTAAGATTTGCGAAATCTCTTAGATTGTGGTCTGATGACTAATTCATAATGTATAACTCAAGCTAGATTTATAATTGGTTGATAAATATATAAATATGAAAAACCCAAATATCATTGGTGGTGGCACAAAAAAAGTGCTGTATACCTTAAACACCGTTCGACGCATTGGCCTTCTCAATAGTGGCAAAGCCCTGACAAGCAATAATGCTTGCAAAGCTTGTGGGCTAGGCATGGGTGGACAAAAAGGTGGAATGGTTGATGAATTAGGTGAATTCCCATCTGTCTGTAATAAGAGTATTCAAGCACAATCAACCGATATTCAGCCGCCGATTCCTGAAGAAATTTTTGCTCATACAATCAATGAACTTAAAGAATTAACGGGTAAAGAAATCGAACACCTAGGTCGTTTAAATCACCCATTATTTAAATCGAGACACAGTAATAAATTTGAACCTGTTGAATGGGATTGGGCAATTGATTATGCGGCTAAGCAGTTTTCTGAGTCAAATCCAGATAAAACCTTTTTTTATTCATCAGGTCGTGCATCCAACGAAGCAGGCTTTATTTTACAGTTGTTAGCCAGATTATACGGCACAAACAACGTCAGTAATTGCTCTTACTATTGTCATCAGGCAACGGGTGTGGGTATGACCAATACACTTGGTACAGGTACGGCTACTGTTGAATTGGAAGATTTAACCGAAACAGATTTAATTTTTCTGATTGGTGCAAACCCAGCCTCTAACCATCCTCGCTTAACTTATCAGCTCAAACATTGCCGTGAGCGGGGTGGTGATATTATCGTGATTAATCCTGCAAAAGAAGCTGGACTGGTTAAATTTGCTTTCCCAAAAAGTCCAAAGTCAATGCTAAAAGGCGGCACTGACATCGCATCAGAATATGTGCAACCTAAAATTGGTTCTGATCTGTATTTATTAATGGGGATTGGCAAATATTTAGTTGAGCATCATCAAATTGATCAAGACTTTATTAACGAACATACCAGCGGTTTTCAAAATTATCAGCAACAATTAACCAATCTTACTTGGGAAACTATCTGCGATCAAATAGGATTGAGCACTGAAACGATTCATGCTGTTGCTAAACGCTATGCGCAATCGAAACATACGGTTTTTATTTGGGGTATGGGCGTGACGCACCACAAAAATGGTGTAGAAAATATTGAAGCAATTGTCAATTTGGCTTTGTTAAGAGGTATGGTCGGACAACGTTATGCAGGTTTATTGCCATTGCGTGGCCATAGTAATGTGCAAGGTATTGGTACGATTGGGGTTAAGCCGACACTACCCGCGCATGTTTTCAAAAAAATTGAACAGCAACTCAATGTGAAATTACCTGATTCTGAAGGTTTAGACACCTTAGCCTGTTTAAACAAAGCGGCGCAAGGTGAGATTGATGCTGCGTTATTAATGGGTGGGAATTTGTATCAGGCTTCTCCCAATTCAGATTGGACTGAAGCCGCACTCAATAATATTGGCTTCAAGCTCTATTTGACAACCACACTGAATCTTGGGCATGTGCATGGTGTGGATAATGGGGAAGCGATTATTTTACCCGTTACGGCAAGGGATGAAGAGTGGCAAAGCACAACCCAAGAATCCATGTTTAACTTTGTGCGTATGAGCAGTGGTGGTATTCAACGGCATACTCATACAAAACCTGAAACCCATATTTTATGTGATTTAGCGCAAGCATTATTACCTGATTGTCCTGTTGATTTTTCTGCGTTTAAGCAACATCAGCATATTCGTCAAACCATTGCGGCTACTATTCCTGGGATGGAAAAATTGGGTAATATTGATGAGGCGAAACAAGAGTTTCATATCGGTGGTAGATTGCTGCATTCAACTGATTTTCAGACAGCAGATCATAAAGCCCATTTTGCAACGCATTCACTCATAGTACCGTCTGATGATAACGAAATGTTTCCATTAAAATTGATGACAGTGCGTAGTGAAGGCCAGTTTAATTCGATTATTTATGAAGAAAAAGATTCCTATCGTGGTACGCAGCAACGATGGGTTGTGATGCTCTCTCCAGTGACTTTGTCTAAGCTGAAATTACAAGCAGGCGATAAAGTGAATATTGTTTCACAGTATGGAAAAATGGAGCAAGTCACATTACATGCGTTTGATTTACCTGAAGATAACTTGATGGCTTATTATCCTGAGGCGAATTGCTTAATTGGTTTGGAATCTGATCCACGATCAAAAACCCCTGCGTTTAAATCTGTTGATGTAAGAATTGAGAAAATTAGCGATAACTAGATGATTTCTAAGACAAGGGGTTATATAGCCCCTAAATGTGCTGGTACTTTCAATTTTTACCTAACGTATTTTTTAATTCCTCAATTATGTCTATTGGTAAATCTGTTGCTGCTATAATAAGTTGCGTATCAATATTTGCTTTGAGTAAGTTGATAGCAATTTGTTTAGCCTTTTCTTGTTCCCCATCTTTTTTCCCATCTAAATAATAACTATCCATAGAGCTTTTTAAGTCCCAGTAGACTTTTAAACTATCTTGGTACTCATCAAAACTACACTGGTCAAGTTTAGTGATTTCAGCAGCTTCTAATAGCTTTTTAAAAATACCGTCTTGTAATGCGATAGGTTTATCAGATAATTTGTGTAAATTTTTGAATGCAAATAGCCACTTTTCATAATCATTTTTGAGTTCTGAAAGGGCTTTATTAAACTTGGGAATTTCTAAATAGATGAAAGTCAGTTTGTCATAAAAAATACGTTGCGTATTCACTTCAACTAACTGTACATGATGATGGAATTCTGGGGTATTGTCATCGAATTGAAAGTCTAAAATACCAATGGTATAGACATGCTTAAGCTGGTATTTCCAGTCATCACCTTTTCTGGCTTGTTCTTGAATCGCAAAAGTGGAGTAATATAAACTGCGATCTTTGAAATACTGTTGCTTGACTCTTTGAATTTCAACAATAAACTTTTCGCCACGATCATTGGAGCAATATAAATCATAAATCGCGCGTCGTTCACCTTGGTTTCGGCCTAATTGCTCATTTTTAAGATAAGTTAAATCAGTAATATGTTCTTGCTTATCCAACAAGGCATTTAAAAAACCAATCAATAAATCTTTATTTGGCTCTTCTCCAAATATTTTCTTAAAACCATAGTCAGTAAATAAATTGATATATTTGTCATTCATTTGCAGCGACCATGTTTTTAACTGAATTAGGTGAGATGAGTTAAATTATAGACTCTCTCACCTAAACATCAATTACTTAGCCGTCATCAATGCAACTGTTGTATCTAACATACGATTTGAGAAACCCCACTCGTTGTCATACCAAGATAATACTTTCACTAAAGTACCGTCTTGTGTGACACGGGTTTGAGTTGAATCATAAGTTGAAGAAACAGTTGTATGATTGAAGTCAACAGATACTAATGGCTCTTCGTTATAAGCTAAAACGCCTTGTAAGCCGCCGTCAGCAACTGGTGTTTCAGAGATTTTCTTAAGGATATCGTTGATTTCTTCTACAGAAGTCGCACGATTTGCCACGAAGCTTAAGTCAACCACAGATACGTTAATTGTAGGTACACGCATCGCGAAACCGTCTAATTTACCGTTTAAGTCTGGAAGTACTAAACCTACTGCAGCTGCTGCACCTGTTTTAGTAGGAATCATTGATTGTGTTGCAGAGCGCGCACGACGTAAGTCTGAGTGATAAACGTCAGTTAATACTTGGTCGTTTGTATAAGCGTGAATAGTCGTCATTAAACCGTGTTTTACGCCAACGGCTTCATTCAAAGGCTTAACCAATGGTGCTAAGCAGTTTGTTGTGCAAGACGCGTTAGAAATAACCGTGTCGCTGGCTTTTAATACGCCGTGGTTAACACCATAAACAACTGTTGCGTCAACATCTTTACCACCCGGTGCAGAAATGATGACTTTTTTCGCGCCGCCTTGTAAATGTGCACTTGCTTTCTCTTTGCTTGCGAAGAAGCCTGTGCATTCATGAACAACGTCAACACCTAATTCAGCCCATGGTAATTTAGCTGGATCACGTTCTGATAAAGCGCGTACTTTTTTGCCATTGATAACGATATATTCGCCTTCAACATTCACAGTACCGTTAAATTTACCGTGTGCTGTATCGTACTTAGTTAAGTGTGCATTGGTTTCTGCATTGCCTAAGTCATTGATAGCAACAATTTCAATATCATCGCGGCCAGATTCGTGTAACGCACGCATCACGTTACGACCAATACGTCCATAGCCATTGATTGCGACTTTAATTGTCATTGTATGTATCCTCCACTCAAATTAGTTATGAAAAGTGAATTCATTTTAAAAGACGATAACATCGCCATTCCCTAAGCCTGTTTTTATGCTGCGAAACTGAATACGGCTTTTTATGCTTTATTATCTATTTTCACAAAACAGGTACAAAAAAGTGTGCCTATCATAAGCATTTTTAGTTCAAGATACCAGTAGCAAATCGTTGTTTGGTCTTAGGCTTAATTTTAGTGCTGATTTATTAAGCATTTTGGAGCTACTGCATAAACTAGTGGTTTTGAAAAATATCAAAAATCGATTATGCTATGATAAATATTGCTTTTTGCGTGCCTAGTGTATAGAAAAAGTATCATTATCACAATAGATAGCTGATATAAAAATAAATTCATTACTTTTGCAAATTGATAACATAAGAAAATATTATGTAATATGGATAATTAGGTTTTAGCGTTCAGTATGTTGATATAAGGTAGTGGTATTTAGCTATCTTTTATTTTATATTGCGGGCTTGTTTATTACTGATTATCTTTTAAAAATTTTTTATGAGACGTAAAGGTTCTTCAGACCCGCAGTTACGCCAGCAGGTTGCAGCGATTTGTGCGCGATTAATGGTACAAGAAGGTGTAAAAGATTTCCAAATGGCAAAGAAAAAAGCCACGGCGGAATTAGGTGTAAGCAATAGTAAAAGTCATTTACCCAGTAACGCTGAGATCGAAGCTGAGGTAATGTTATATCAACGTTTATTTCAGGCTGATAATCAACCTCAACATTTACAATATTTACGTGAAACAGCCATCAAGGCGATGCGTTTGTTTAAAGATTTTCAGCCGCGTTTAGTGGGGAATGTCTTGGCAGGCACAGCAACTCAACATTCTGAGATTATGCTACATTTGTTTACTCATGCGCCCGAAGATATTGATATGTTTTTGATGCAACAAGGCATTCCTTATGAGTTAACAGATAAGCGTTTTAGAGTTGAGCAACAGACGATGAGTTTTCCATGTTATCAATTTATGGCGGGGGATGAGCAGGTTACTTTGGTGATTTTTGATGTGGATGATATTCGTTGGTCGCCACCGAGTCCTGTTGATGGTAAGCCAATGCAACGCGCAGATATGAAGGCAGTCGAAAAGTTGATTTCTGAAACTGATGCTTGATAGATAATAGAGAATGGCCTCTAAGTTTATGAAAAGTATTGTAAGCTTAGAGGCAGTGTTCTTAATCGTTGAAGCCAAATAACAAAAGAAACCAGACAAGGTAAAAGAGTTACAGAATGTTCGAAGTACAAGGCAATGCGTTTATCGCTTTGTAATTTTTGAAATAGTCGTTCTATAAAATTATTTTTATACAATACCTTATCGAATTCTCTTTTATTAATTTCTTGATTGACTTACTTATTTTACATTTTTCCCCATGATTAAGAACGCTTCCTTCTAGCTTAGAAATGTTGTTTAAATCTCAAACCAATCTAAAAGCTAATTACCAAACGCATTGTTACCAGTTGGCTTGCAGTTTTATCCTGTACTGAATATACCAACTCACCGCTATCTAAGCCAATACTGGCTTCAACCCGTTCCCATATTTCTAACGGTTGTACTTGAGTATCGTAAGTGGGTAATAAATTTACAGACTGTCCATTGAAGATTAAATTAATCGTACCATCTACGTTATAAATCACATTTTCAGCACCTGCTTGAGTTAGTAAATCTATCAAAGCATTAGGATATAACACGGCTGGATAAATATTTTGAGAGCTGCCATCACTGAATACGACACGACCTTCACGAATAGCACGAAGTGTTGATACATCAGTAATAAAACTCAATGGTTCTGCGTCTTTATCTATTTTTACAAACGGGTCAAAAATAACAATAAGCGATTGGGCTTTGCCATCTGCATCGGCATAACGGATAAACACCTCGGCAGTTTGGCTGATTTGAATCTTGGCTTGTTCACCAAAAATCGTACCCAATTCATCTGGTTTAGTCGGTGCTGGGAGCATCACGAATTGTTGTTTATTAGGCATGGTAATTTGAAAAAAGCCGCCTGTGGTTTGTGATAAACCAACATACACCTCTTCTTCCGTAACGGTATGAATGCCTGTGACATCAGGTAAAAAGCTAAACAGTAGGTCTGCATATTGTTCTGTACCTTGCACATTTAATATGCCATTTTCTTGCTGCAATAATTTAAATTTCGAAAAATCCGCGTTTTTTAATAAATCTGATGCTTGTTCATTGTTGATTCTGGTTTGTGAAACACCTGCGTTAACTTGGTTTATCAAAGGGCTACCTTTACCACCAATACCAAAGCCTGCGTTAAAATCAGGTACTTCAGCCATATCCACTTGTTGTGGCAACGTTGTTAACCCCATACTTTTATACACGATAAAGCTGTTTGGCAAAGGTCTTATTTCCTGTGTATCAGTATCCACTTTCCAGCCTTCGGGTAAAAAACGACTAAGGCTAAGATGGCTTTGTTCCCAAACTTGCGGCGACACATTGGTTAAAATTTTACTTGCTGCACGTTGTCGCGTTTGTACATTTTCGCTATTGAGTGTATCCACGTAAAGCAGTTGAGTTGTTGTCAGCTGTTGGATAATGTCAGATGAAAATGCTTCCCAAGCCTGAGGGGTAAAACCATCTAAAGCGGTGACTTGAATGTGATGAAATTGCTCAGGACTGATTTGCCGAACGACATCCAATTGTAATTGGCTAAGTTGTGATTGTGAAAATAAGCTGAAAACGATTGGCGGTAATGCCTTAATCATTTCTGGTGTCCAAGTAGCAATTGCGGCAGGCTCTAATTGTGTGACTGGAATAGATAAAATTTGTGTGGGTTGTATACAAAAATCTAAAATCGATTGACCACCTGTATTAACGGTTACATTTGCACCCAAAGTAACGTTATCGCCTAGTTGAACGGTTGGAGTCAAACAAATATGTTCAATTGTTGCATCATGGATGGTTGCCGCGCCAATGGTCGCAGGTTGTTTAGCATCACCAATAATGTCGCCAATCAATTCACCACCAATAATCACCGTATCAGCTTCAAGTATTAAATTCTCAATCACACCTGCATTATTAATCGTGCCACTGAGTATACCGCTACCTGTGACAATAGTGCCTTCTTCAATAGTGACATGACGCAACTCGCCATCATTTTGAATCGTACCAGTAACATAGCCACCTTCTAATAATGAATAAGGACGAATATTGATATCTTGCACCGTACCTTTACTGCGATTTACATTGCTAAGACGACCGCCTTGTAATACTGCACCAAGTTCAATAGTCGCATTGGATACTAAACCTTCACTGATGTTCTTACCCAGCAAATAAACATTGGAAACGCTGGCATTTGGCGGAATATAAGCATCCGTAATATAACCATTATTGATGGGCACTAAGACTGAATTGGTTGGTTGTGGGGTATCAGCCAAGTCGGGTAGTGGCTCAAATATGGCTGTGCAAACTGTGTCTTGATATAAATGCACATAACTAAAATGACAATCATCTTGCCAACCTGTGAATATCCATCCTGATGTTGGCACAGGGTTTAATGTCACGGTTGCGCCTTGAGGATAAATCTGAGTGCAAGCAAGACCACAATTTTGGATTGAACCTTGTCCTTTGGTGTAAAGTTGTAAGATCACTTCGGTTTGAATATCTGGCTGCTCATCAGCTTGTGTTATCACAATGGGGGTAAAGTGTGCGGTACATTGCTGATTCCCATTAATCACAATTTGTCCTATTGAATCACAATCGCCAGACCAACCATTGAACTCCCAGCTATTCGCAGCTTTGGCTTTGAGTGTGAGTACGGTTGCAGGCGCATATTGTTGTACGCACTGTCGTCCACAGCCAATAACATCACCTTTACCTTCTGTGAACAGGTTTAATTGCAGATTATTATCGATTGGTTCTGGTGTGGTTAGCTCTGGATTAATCGGCAATACACAAGCAGGCATTTGTACTTGAGTTGAAACAGGTTGAGAGATTTTATCAGCCGTAACCGCTTGCACAGTGTAAGTATAGCTTTGGCCACATTGTCGTTGCGAATCTATCAAGTTTTTTTCACTGACAGTGGTTAAAACAATACCATCACGCTGAATCAAATAATTGGCTTGGCTGTTATCATCAGACCAAGTGAGGCTAATTGTACTTGGTAATTGCGGGGTGGCAGTTACATTATAAGGTGTGGCTAAGTGCGTGTCACAAATAGGTGCAACAATGCTCACATTAACAGGTTCACTATTTGCAACGCCATTAGTTGCCATGACTGTGTAATTATAGGTTAGGCCGCAGTTTATTTGATTATCCGCAAAACTGGCGGTATTTATCGGTAATGTTGCCCACGGTTGGTTATCACGTAACACGATAAAACCTGTTTCTATATAGCTGTTATCTAACCATGTTAAATAAATACTGTTGTCAGATTGCAATGTTGCAGCTAGTTGCGTTGGTGGGTTTAAGCCTATATTGGGGTTTGTTACGGGATCGGTTGTCGGGTTTGGGTTAGTAGGATCAGTTGTTGGGTCAGTCACAGGGGTAGTAGTGACATCTGGGCACGTTGCGGTTTGTACTTCGATAATAACAGGTTCAGACTCCCCTGCTTGTCCATCAGCAATAAGGCTGTAAGTATAAGTCGTTTCACACGTTAAGTTTGTATCTTGATAAGATTCGCTGTCTGTTGGTAGTCTGACAATGCGATTACCATCACGATAAAGTAAATAGCTGGATTCAATAGTGCTGTCATCAGTCCAAGTTAAATCAATTGTGGTATCTGAAATAGTTGTTGCATTGAAGTTTATAGGTGCATTTGGTTTATTAACGATAATACAATTATTTGTAGTGGCACTGGCCGAAACAGTTGTAGAATCAATGACCCCGTCGGTTGCATGTATTGTGTAATTTTGAGTTGTACCACAAGTTAAATCTGTATTGTTGTAACTTTCTGCATTTTCACCTTTTGTTGTAATCACCGTACCATTACGTGTAATTACAAATCCTGTTTCAAAACTGCTTTCATCATTCCAAGATAAATTGATTTGACTTTGAGAAGTCGCCGTTGCTGTAAAGTTAGAAGGGGGAGCAAGCACACAATCGGCATAAGCTGATGCTTCCGTATTCCATAAACCACTGTAAACATAGGGAGAAGGATATTTACACAGTGATGTGTTGCCAGATAAGTCTAGCTCGCTTAATACAGTTAAATCAGCAGAAAAATCTGGAATACCGCCAACTAATTGATTATCTTCTAGGGTGATTTTTTCTACATTTACTAAATTTTTTAGTGTTGTTGGGATGCTGCCGCTCAACTGATTATTATCTAACTCAAATTGTCTTAGATTGATTAAATTTCCTAATTCACTTGGAATGGAACCTGTTAATTGGTTGTCATCTAAATCAAAATAGAGCAAGCTTGTTAAATTACTTAACTCTGTTGGAATTGAACCTGTTAACTGGTTGAAATCTATCTCAAGATACAGCAATTTTGTTAGATTACCCAGTTGTTCTGGAATCGAACCTGTTAGTTTGTTTTCATACAAATAAAGCTCTTTCAGATTGCTTAAACTGCTTAACTCTTTTGGAATCGAACCTGTTAATTCATTACCTTCTAAATTAAGTACCTGCAAATCAGCTAAACTACCAAGCTCTACTGGAATTGAACCTGTTAATTGATTATCGTCTAATTCAAGTTCTATCAAGTTTGTTAAATTGCTAAGCTGCGCGGGTATTGAACCAACTAATTTATTGTCTTCTAAATCAAGTTTTGTAACATTGCTTCCACTACAGGTTACGCCATACCAACTACAGGGTGTATTGGTTGCTGCCCAATTTGTATTATTAGTCCAACTTGCACCAGTGGTCGTTGTGTAAAGTGTGACTAATGCATCGCACTCCATTTCGGGTATATCGGTTTGGCTCGGAGGGGCGCAGGTTATGCCGACTGAACCATCAACAACCAATGCTTTGTTCGCGCCTAAAGAACCAGTAACACTCGGTGTTGGTAACGTCTGCGTTGCATCATGACTACTGTCATCTTTAATCGTGCCGCCATTCAAGGTTAAAGCGGATGTACTCACATAGTCTAAATCAGCACTAGTATGTCCACTTGCTATGGTATAGATAAAAGTTAAGGTATCCGTACCAGAACCACTGCTATAATCAACCACTGCATCCGTTGTACCTGTTTCTAATGTTAACTGCGGTGTGCCCGTCACATTAGCAATGCCTGTAAATTGGATGGTAACATCTATTGTATTACCTGTAGTGTAAGTTCCATTTGCCGTAGTTGCAGAAACATCTGTAATTGAAATACCGTTCTCATACCAAGCTATTTTGTCATCACTTTGCGAAGATGAAAGCACATCAATATCCCCATCACCATCCATATCTACTGCATAAACAGAGCTACCGTTGCTCGTTGCAGTAGAAATAGTCTGAGCCGTAAAATTCTCGCTGCCATCATTTTCATACCAAGCTATTTTACTATCGAACCTTGAAGCAGAAAGCACATCAACATCCCCATCACCATCCACATCAATTGCATAAACACCTCTAGGCCCATCAGCGGAGGTCGCAATAATATGCGTGGTAAAATTCTCGCTACCGTCATTTTCAAACCAAGCTATTTTGTCGTCATCTCTGGAAGCGGAAATAATATCTATATCACTATCTCCGTCTATATCTATCGCATAAACCGTATTGGCCTCATTGGCAGAACTGTAAACATCATAAGCCGTGAAATTTTCGCTGCCATCATTTTCATACCAAATTATTCTTTTATCGTTCCCCGATGCGGAAAGCACATCAATATCCCCGTCTCCATCTATATCTATCGCATAAACAGATTGCGCACCATCGATCGAACCAGCAATAGTATGAGTGGAAAAGGTTTCGCTGCCGTCATTTTCATACCAAACGACCTCATCGCTATCATAACAAGCAGAAAGCACATCAATATCACCGTCTTCATCCATATCTATCGCATAAACAGACCTCGCACCAGTCGCAGAAGAGCTAATAATACGCGTGGTAAAATTCTCACTGCCATCATTTTCATACCAAGCTATTGTATTATCATTTTGTGACGCGGAAAGAATATCAATATAAGTGTCACCATTAACATCAATTGCATAGACAGACCTTGCATTATTCGCAGAAGTGGTGACGGTACGAGCGGTAAAATTTTGGTCACCATCGTTTTCATACCAAGCTATTTTGTCATCTAAGAAAGAAGCAGAGATAATGTCCATATCGCTATCTCCATCTATATCTATTGCATAGACAGATAAAGCACCATCGGCTGAAGTACTCACGACTTGCTGAGAACCAAATACAGCCCCTGCTGTTTGTAGGTTAATTGATACATCTACAGGTATTAAACTGGAAGTTGTTGAACCATCACCTAATTGGCCTTCATCATTTTGACCCCAACACTGAGCACTACCATCACTTAATAAAGCACAAGAGTGAAATTCACCCATCGTAATAGCAGATACACCACTGGTTAAACCATCTACATCGACAGGTATTAAACTACTTCCTGTTGAATTATTACCTAATTGACCTTCTGAACCTCGCCCCCAACATTTAGCCCCATTACCTGTTGTTATTGCACAGCTATGCATCATACCAAGGTCAGTTGCAAGGGCAGATACACCGCTTGCTAGACCATTTACATCAATATAGGTTAGTTTGTTTAGGGTGGAATTATCACCTAATTGTCCAAAAGCATTATATCCCCAACATCTAGCCCCTCCACTTGCCAAAGCACAGCTATGTCTATCATCTACTGAAATAGCAGATACGCCACTGGTTAAGCCATTTACATCAACTGCAGTTAAACTTTGTGTTGTTGTATTATTACCTAATTGTCCGTCTGCTCCAGCTCCCCAGCATTTCACTCCACCGCTGGTTGTTAATGCACAAGTATGGCTGCCACCTGCAGAAATAGCTGCAACGCCACTGGTTAAGCCTGATACATCTTCCGCTGCTGGATTATCACTTGTTGCGTTATTTCCTAGCTGACCATTCGAGTTTTTTCCCCAACATTTAATCCCACCACCCGTTGTTAGGGCACAGGTATGATAACTACCAGCAGAAATCGCAGCAACACCAGAGGTTAAGCCATTGACATCAGTTGGAGATAATTTTTGTATGAATGTGTTATCACCTACTTGCCCTTCGTTATTACGTCCCCAGCATTTAACCCCTCCGCTGGTTGTTAAAGCACAAGCATGATAAGCACCCGCAGAAATTGCAGCCACGCCAGAGGTTAAACCACTAACATCAACTGGGGTAGAACTTTGATTTGTTGTGCCATCACCTAATTGCCCAACATCATTTAACCCCCAACATTTCATGCCACCGCTGCTTGTTAAAGCACAGGTATAGCGATAACCAGCTGAAATATCTGGTGCTGCATGAACTACTCCTGAGAAAGTGATAACTAACAGAATATTGGTAATAACGTTGTGTATTTGGTTTGTTTTTCGTCGTCTATCTATCATATAGTTGCTCGCTACATAACTTATGAAAACGAGTAGTAAGGCAAGCAAATATTGTATTGTTTTCATGTTTTAAGTTTCTCTTTAAGCTGATGATAGAGCAGCCGATAGCAAACAACTAACTGGATTTATATGAAGTGATAGAATCTGTTTGAAATTTATTGTTAATTTTAGACTTATTGTATGGATTGTATATTACTTACAGTGTCATCCACAGTCATAACAGTGGCTTGTAGCATTGGTATGAACAGTAGCAACAACCATGCAAAAGATGATATTTTTGGAGTCATCAAATATTTGGTTTTCATACTTTAAATTATCTTAAGACTACTCAGTCAATCTAATTAGGATAACGCCCACCAGATGATTAAGCAAACCCATTCTATGAATTTGAAACGAAATATATACTTATAAATTAGCAAGTTAAAAATACTATAAATAAAAAGGTTTTTAAATTGGAAGTGATGAATTAGAAATATAAAAAGGTATGTGGCTAAATTTATATTTTACGCAATGTAATAGTTTACTTCTCCCCAAAACCATAGTTACTTTTTTCTTTTCGTTTAAACATACTTGTAATTATTTGCTTGACAAATTAACCTTTAAGGTTGAAAATTTAGTGCGCTTGATTATACAGTCAAAGTAGTACTGTTTGAAGTTAATATAGCTAATTATCACGTTGTATGTTCGCAACGGAAGAAAACCTAGGAATTAATATTGAAATAAAATACTAGGTATTTCTCTATTGTGCTAATACAACTTGATTGTTGAGCTAAGTTAACTTCAATAGAGAAATATCTTGAGAATAAACTTGAAAGTAAAAAGGTATTTCTCATGGAGAAAAGTTCAAAATATTATTTATTAAGTGATATTCAAAAACATCTTTTACACATAAAGAAACTACGGTTCACAAGCATGGTACACAAAGACCTTGTAGTTTTAAATTTAGACTTATCTGATGTTCATTTTGTGATTCAGCATTTGAAACCAGAACATTTTTATAAATCAATGACAACGTATCATGACCATAGATTATGGCAGGATGTTTACCATTATCCGTATCAGGGAAAAATGTTATACATCAAAATAATGGCACACGAAGATAGTTATCTCATCGTGTCATTTAAGGAGAAGTAACAATGAAAAAATGCCCTTTTTGTGAAGATGGTTACATGCAACACAAAACCATTACAGAAACTTATACTTATAAAGGGCATTCTTTAGAAATCCAGCAATCTGGAGAATTTTGTGACCACTGTGAAGAAGGAGTACTTAACTACAACGACATAAAAACCACAGAAAAACAAATTCGAGACTTTCAATCTGAAATAGATGGATTGCTCACTTCTAAAGATGTCAAACGTATTCGTAAAAAATTAAAACTCACCCAAAAACAAGCGGCTAACTATTTTGGTGGTGGCGCAAACGCTTTTAGCCGCTATGAACGGGGCGAAGCAACCCCAATGCGCTCTACAAGCAATTTACTTATTGTTTTGGATAAATACCCAGAACTATTAAAAGAATTGGTTGCAATGCCAAACTCTGAAGCTCAATAGGAGTCAATATCTTCATTAGTTCACCAAGCTCTAAATTTAACTAAAAGCTGTACTGCACATGCGGTACTGAACTAATGGAGCGTTGAGCCATGTTGAGCTTTATCTGTTCACTCATTCGTAGTATTTTCAGTAAAAAAATCACGATCATTGTAATCAATGGCGATATAAATAATTTCAGTGATATACACAAATCAAATGTCAATAGTGGTGGCAACAAAGTGAAACAAAAAACGAATCACATCAAATAAAAACAGCCGATGAAATGTAATAGTTGATTAATTGAAAGCTTCTGCATTTTCAGTTACTCTTCTTATTCCATTCTGAAGTGAATCAATCGTGAACTCAATATCAAGGAGATTAAACCATGGCAAATGAAGGCTATCATGAACCTGTTGAAGAGTTGTCTGCTGAAACCAGAGATATGCACAAAGCGATTGTATCGTTGATGGAAGAGCTAGAAGCTGTTGATTGGTATAATCAGAGAGTCGATGCCTGTAAAGATGAAGAATTAAAAGCCATTTTGGCACACAATCGGAATGAGGAAAAAGAACATGCCGCGATGGTGTTAGAATGGATTCGCCGCAAAGACCCAAGTTTTGACAAAGAGTTAAAAGATTATTTATTTACCGAAAAGCCAATTGCACATCACTAAATAATAAAGGGTGGGCAGCATATCACCCACCTTTTAAATTACCGCTCTTTAATCACGCCAGAATCTGCATAATAACGCGCAAAAGATTCCTCAATTCTATCAATCGATAAACCAAATTGCTCTAAGGTGTAACGATGCACACCCAGTTTATGCTGCGGGTTGTCATTCATCCAAGCGTGTAAGCCATCTTCTGTTGCTTGAGTAAATTCATAGTCAAAATGGCTATAAATATTTTTAATCATTTCAGGCGGATTCTGCATAAAATCCATATAATGCACATCTAAAATCCGATCAGCATCTAAATGCTTACGCACATCCATCGCATGATGTACCGCTCTTGATAATACATCTAACCAGTAATCACCGACTTCATTTGCATCAACCATTTCATCAGAAAAACGAATCCGTGCTAAACCTGAAACGCTGCAACATGAAGGCAACACTTTGACAGGATCACGGTGAATATAAACCACGCTAGCATCAGGAAAGACTTTTAACAATAAATCTAAATGGTAAATATGCGCTGGAGCTTTAAACACCCAGTGAGAACTTGGCCATTTCCAGCTTAGATATTGTAATTGTTTGCGATAATATTCATAAGCATGGGTAATGTCTTGCTGTTGCACCCATTTTGAGTAACTGGTGACATTAGCGCGGAAATCGAACAAATGTCCGACCATACTATGTTCAAATAAACGACTACATTCCGCAGGTTTATTGGCACTAATATGATGTGCCACGGCGAAATTCGGCGATAAGGCATTTTGACGATTCACCAGCTCTGAGGCTTCAGCTAAACGCGGATCATCTAACCAATGACCTTTTTGTGGGGCTGGCGTGGGCAATAAAGCTTCTGCTAAGTGTAACCAACGACAATTGGGGTCTTGCGCCAACATATTGTGCAAAAACGTTGTGCCGCTACGGAACATGCCAACTACAAATAAAGGCTTTTTAACAGGTACTTCTAAAATTTCGGGGTGTTTTTTAAATTCAGCTTCAAGCTTTAAGCGATTGGTGAGTAAGCGCAACGTATCTTGATAAAAAAACCGTCGCCCAACTAAATTTAATTGACCATCAGATTCTAAAGATTGCAAAAAGTGGCGTAATGGTTCGCGAAAATCATCACCACCCCAATCTGACAAACCTGTTTCTTTTTCAGCTTGTGCGATTAAGGTTTGCTCATCAAATTTATATAAATTATTTAATGGTAAAGTACGGCCAGCCCAATTTAACATATTGGCTTGCCAAGGACGTTTAGGTCTTTGAAAAGTGGTTGTTGCTTGCATGGGTGAGCCTTTTTGAAAACTGTCAGACTGGCAATAGAGTTAATCAACTTAGGAATGGTGGAATAAGGTATGAAAAATATCAACAGCTCATTTTCTCAACACGCCTATTCCACTCTACATATAAATTAAATAATGGGACGGAATTTCTTAATGCCTAAACCGCCTAATACATAGAAAAACGGTTTCATCACAAAGAATAAAATCACGCCTTGCACCACACGGAATGGTACAACATGTGGCAATCTATCCATTGCAGCTTGAGCCGCTTCAGGTTTCGCACCATAGCCATGTAAACGATATTGGTATGAAGCCAATGGCGCAAACAAATACGTATATAGCAATTTAGGATTGAAGATAACTTTTGAGAATTTTGGACGGCAACCGACTTGTCCTGCTAATTCTTCCATATACGCATGATAATCAATCAATGAAGTCAAACGTTTAGCGTGATGTTTACGGCTCATTGTATACACTTCTGCATCTGCTTCAACCTTGCGCTGCATTTCTTGTTGGCTAGGTAAACCGATCCGTTTTGTCCAAACTGCTGTAATCCAACGTGATTGCATTTCAACCACTGGTGGCGCAGCACCAATATTAGGACGCGCAAAGCCCATAAACGCAATATTCGGTTGGTTTGGCATAAATACATTTTTGTATAAATCCCGACCGTCTAAATCTTTCTCTTGTAAATAAGGCAAATGGCTCTTGAAGCCCGTGCATAATACAACCACATCAATATCACGTTCGCTGCCATCATCAAACTTCACTTTTTTGCCACCTAAGTATTGTTTGATATTTGGTACGATTTTCACCGTTTTATCAATAACGTCATTGAAAAACCAAGGACTTTTAGTAAACGGTTGATTGTTATGTAAACCACCAGAATACCAAGCAAAAATCTCACGTAATTTCCAGAACCGTTCCTCTTTTTCTGCTTCAGACTTTGGTGGCTCAGCGCATAATTCTTCACATGCTTTAGCTAATTCCACACCTGATGCATTACCGTGGCGTTGTGGTTTTTGGAATAAGGCGATCCAGTTTTTAGGATTAAATAAACCTTTGAGAATAAATAATAATTCCTTGCCAACCACTTTTGGATAAAAAGGTAACATCAAAATCAAAGGGATGATGCTAGCAAGGGTATAAAACATTCTGAACGGCGAATATTGGTCGCGCACAGTCATGATGCAGCAATGGTGTAAATCGTGTAAATAAGTACGCGGTAACCATACTTTTGCACGATATGAACCATGGTCAGCTGGTAAAGATTCTGCCGCCTTGCTCATGGTGATGATCGCGCCTTTACGCAATGACATGTAAACGTTTTTGGATTTGCCTGCTAATTCATGCACTAAATCCGCACCACTTTCACCACTACCCACAACGACCACGTTTTTGTCTTTTAAGTAATCTGGGTCTTTTGGCAAGTAAGATGAATGAATAATTTCGCCTTCGAACTGATCTGAGCTTTCCACTTCTGGGATCATTGGCACATGATGTAAACCTGAACAGACAATCACGCCATCATATACTTTAGTCGTGGTTTCGCCGCCTGATTCTGCGGTCACTTCCCATTTATCGCCTTCGATACGTTGTAATTGTTTAACTTCGTGGCTGAATTTGATAAAAGGCAATAATTGATGTTTTTCAACGTATTTATTTAAATATTGCAGATAAACGGTGTGGTGTGGAAAATAGTCAACTTCTTTTTCCATTGGAAAGTCAGAAAACTGTAAAAAAGTCTTAGACGTACTTGCGGTTGTGCTGTCGGTTACGGTGGACATTTTTTCATCGAAATACCATAAACCGCCGAAATTGTCGCGCTTTTCTAAAACGTCGACATCAATATTTTCTTCACGGAGTTGCTTGGCTGCTGCCAGCCCTGATGCACCACCACCGATAACGCAAACGTGCATGATGACTTTCCCCTTTTTAGGTTTGTTTGGCTGTTAGTAAATAACGTTCTTTTTGTTTAATCTTACTTATCAATCTCGTCACGACGCTTTGCATAGTGATACAGCTTAAACGCTCTGCGTTATTGAAACATACAACGCGGAGCATCTTAAGATTATATTCCAACGGAAACCATTGGAACGAGACTGACGAGATTATTTAATAGCGATTAAGTGCTTACTGGTAACTGTTCATAAGTGCGAGTTCGGTACATTAAATAGTTAATCATCGAAAACACTACTAAAATACTTAAACTGCTATAAATGACTAATGAATTCAATGGGATTAAAATCAGAGAAGTCAAAAATTCGATAAAAATCAAACCGATTAAAATATTGGCAATCGTTTCGCGGGATAAACTATTACAAAACATTGCACCTAATGGTGCACCGACCACTACAACGGGAATTGCAGCATACCAATAGTGCATAGCTGGTGGTGTAAAGTCATTGATAACAAAAGCTTGTATTGCGAACCCAGCCATTGCATTGAATGCCATCAAAACAACCGATGTTGGTGTAGATACTTTTTCACACATACGGAACAACAACACCATTGCAGCAAATACAAAAATATCGATGCCGTTTCCAACTAAACCGCTCATCATCCCGCCGAGCAAACCCGCAAGTAAAATCACCGTTTTCTCATGCATTGTCCATTTAGGCATAGATTCATGGCGATGCGGTAAACCTGTACGGTTCAAAATCACTAAAGTAATTGCAAAACTGGTCAGCATCATGGTGAAAGACATTTTAATCGCTGGAGGCGGTAACAATGGCGCAAGCTGGGTTAACCCAAACCAAACCCCGAACACACCACCAATACTGCCCCATAAAATCACACGCCATTCAACTTGAATACGGGTCAAAATAATTGCTAAAGTCGCTGCCCCCATGCCCACACTTTGAATCGCTAACGAGAACACCTTTGCATCATAAGGCGGAATTTGCAGCAATTTGGTAAATACAGGGAACGCCACTGCGCCGCCGCCAATACTGGTTGCCCCCGCAATCATCGACCCAAAAATCATCGTTACAGTAATTTGCCAATTTTCAACCACATGGTTCAATGCGGGCTGAAACCCTAGCAATGCAAACCATGTTGCCCAAACTAAAGCAGCAATTCCAAAAATTGCGGTGTTTTTGTTTTCAAGTAATATTTTCATGATTCTCACTCGTTCCTACGTGTTACGCTGGAATGTTAGGCTTTTGCTTTGACTTCCCCAAGAATCTCCGCATCTTCGACATCGTCAGATTCACTGACTTTAGGTTTAAAATAATTCTGTTCGGCTAAATGCTTCTCAATTTTACGCGTGACATAAGGGCGCATTGCGTTGCCAATACCCAAACTTAAGCCCGCGACATTTAATAAAATTGATTGCGCAACACCAAAACCAAGTAAAAATGCACCGCTAACACTCAAGATCGCAGGCACAACCATAAATGCAAAACTGGTGTTCATGTTTTTATTGAATTCTTCAGCCAATTCAAATAAATAAGGCAAATGGGTTAAACCGCTATCCATCAAAATAATCTGTGCGGTATCCGTTGCTACAGTGGATGCTCCGCTAAGTGAAATCGATACTTGCGCTTTTTTCAGGGCAATGGAATCGTTAATACCATCGCCGACATAACAGACAAAACGTCCTTCATCTTGAAGTTTTTCAATCAATTCCGCTTTATGCTCTGGCAGCGTTTCCGCAAAATAGAAATCAATGCCTAAATCTTCCGCCAATTTCTTGGTTGGAGCTTCGTTGTCACCAGAAATAATGTAAGACGTGGTGATATTGCCGCGTTCTTTGAGTTGTTCGATAATTTGACACGCTTCAGGGCGAACCGTTGGTACAAGCTCGATACCACCAACAAGTTGTCTATCAATCGCAATCATCACAATGCTGTAGCCATGCTCGTGACATTGTTTTTGTTTATCTTGGATATGTTGCGGAATCGCGATACTTTCCACATTCATGAAACGATCACTACCCACATGCACGGTTTTGCCATTCACATGCACCACCAAACCAAAACCTAATTTATACTCGCTGTCTTCGGTTGATGGTAATTCAATGTTACGGCTTTCTGCTTCTTCAATAATCGCCAATGCCAACGGATGATTTTGTTTATATTCCGCTGCCGCCGCATACATTAAGACTTCATCTTCACTGAATTCATTACAAATATAAACATTGCCAACGTGTGGTTGTTCTTCAGTCAATGTACCTGTTTTATCAAATACAATCGTATCGACTTTGTTGAGCAATTCCAGCGAGCGACCGTCTTTAATTAGAATCCCGTGGTCAGTAGCAATGTTGAGATAATTTAAAATACTGATCGGCGCAAGCACCATCATTTTGTTTTTCGGATGCGAGTTAATCACCGCCAACGCACCGCTAAACCCAACCAATGGCAACGCCACACCACCCGCGAGCAACACAGGTTTAACTAAATGTTTGGAAAGAGAATCAGCACGTAATTGAGTGGTCGATTTAAAATCGATGGTGTCATTTAACACATTGATGATTTTTGAAACTGTGGCCTCTTCGCCTGCTTTTTCAACTTTAACATGTACTTTGCCCGACAATACAACGGTCGAACCAAATACCGTATCACCGACTTCTTTATCAACGGGCTTGGCTTCACCTGTCAAAATATGCTGGTCAATCGTGGCTAAACCTTCGGTGACAATGCCATCTGCTGGAATCATTTCACCTGCGTGTGCTACGACAATATCGCCAACTTGTAATTCTTCAAATGGGGTTTTGACTTCGATACCATCTTTCATTACCCACACTTCATTCGGATGTTGGCTAAATGCTTCGACAAGGCTTTGTTTTGAATCTTGAGTGACGCGAGCAACCAAACGTTCAGAAAAGCGTAACATCAACATCGCAATACTAGCCGCAATAAAATAACCACCGAGTAAACAGCCTGTTAAGGTAATCGCAACCAACACATCAACGCTGATTCTGCCTTGTTGTATTTGCTTGATCGCATTTTTATAAACTTTGTGCCCTGTGTAGGCAAGAAAAGGAATACTGGCTAAAGCAACAGGTGGTACAAACACACCCGCAGTAGCTAAACCTAAAGCAGCAGAAGATGCCATGATGCCACGTCCGTTTTCACGCTCAAATGATTTACGGGCTTCAATTGCTTCTTGGTTTTGATCGTCCGCACCTTGAAATAAGCGTTTTAAACGACTGGTTGAGGCCGTGTTAGGCTCATTACTTTCAGGTTGTTCCGCTTGCTCAGAGGCTTTTACTTCTTGCTTGGCTTCGTCTGTTGGTGATTGGGCAGGGGCTTGCGCTGTGTCTTTCGCGACATCTTTTTCATATTCTTTATAGCCTGCGAATAAGATTCCGCTTAGTGCCAGTGCTTCAATAATCATTACCTAATCACCCTGTGCTCTTGAAGTCTGCTAGTAATAAAAAAATTGCAGAGGTGTTCGTCAAATTAATGACATTATCCACTATCAATCATAAGGTTTATGAATGTAGTACATTGTAATAGGTTTTGTGGCTAAAGTTAACCTGTATTAACATAAGTTTTATATTTTTTGTGTGGAGATTAGATGGTTAAAGCATATAATTTTTTATATGCGCATGATATTTCTCGTTATTTTTTATTATGCAATTTATAGCACTCTCTCTACGCTAAAATGAGATTCAGGCAATTATGTAAGTTAGAATAAGTATCATGAAAGGCTGGTTTTGAATGAATTGTTATTTTGATCTATTGGCTCATCATTAACACGATAAATGGCTGTCTAATTTTGCGACAAAATACATCAAGGTGAATCAATATCTGCTATATATATGACAGATTCTATACTGTATAAAAACCTAAACACCGTAACACAATAAGTTATAATGGCTTTATAGCTTCACTGTCGGCAATTTGCTGAGTGGAAAATTTATTGCAGTTAGGGATACACGATTCGCTACTTCTCTTGCAAATATGGCATTACTTCGGCTTTTCTCACAACAAAATACGCAGCCCCCTCTATTCAAACCTAGCGTACAGCCTATTTATTATCCTCATATTGATTTGAGCTATTTTAATTTAGGTATTGATAATGTGCGAATTGATACTTATCTGAGCCAAAAATTTACTGCACAAGCCAAAAATTTAATTCATGAGTTATTAGAAGAACGCACCTCAACAAAGAAACGATTTACAGACAAGCCTTCTGATAAAGTACGTAAACAGCTAGAACAATTTGCTCAGCATTATGCAGATATATTACAAACTGCTGCCAATCGTGCTAAAGAAAGCAAACAAATCCATAAAGTTCAGCTTTTACAACTCAGTATTAGCAAATTCCTGCATCAGACAATTACCCACACTTTAGATGATATTTTGCAAGAGCTGCGTAGTTCCACGATGACAGGCAGCCAAAGTGCACAAAGCTTGACTAATTATGATAGAACCAAATGGATTCAAAATAATAAAGTTCGGGTGCTCAATCAGGTCAGTAGTGAAATTTTTGAGCAAATGCGTTGGATTGAAAATAGTCAAAATACGAAGTTACGCATGGAATTGTTCGGTGTGCCGTGGAGTATTCCCGAGCCGATGCTATTTAGCCATTTGATGTATGCCGCGTATGAAAATGATTTGTTATTAAATAAATATATATGGCTGGTTGATAATGTTACCCATCGATTTTGTTTTGTGAAATTACAAACTGCTATCGATGAAGTGTTGGCTAAAATTATTGAGTTATGTCCTATTAAGCTGGCCTCCAGTAGTAAAAAAAGTTATCCCAGCATCAATAATAAATCGTTCACTTGGCGTGATAATCCAGACAATATGCAGTTATTATTTGATACACAACAAACGCAAAGTCAGTTATCTAAAACGACCACTGATACATTGCAATATAAATTAGCCTATCAAAAAACTGCCCTGCAAATTTTAGATCAATCGTTTGCAGAATTAGATTTATTGTTACCTATTTTAGCCATTTATGAGCTACCAAGATTGTATAACCACTATTATCATTTGCTTGATCCTAAGCTTTTATTTAGTTACTTATGCGGCGAAATCGATGCACAAACTATCAATAATAAATTTAAAAATTTAGTCAAACTCAAAGCTACTCGAAAAAGTGATAACAAAGAATTATCAATCAATGAGTTATCAGCAACTCAAAAACGCCTTCGCCAAGCTTTAAAACAAGATAAATCTGCAATTTTATGTCAGTTTATGCAAGATTTTACAGCCTATCGGCGTGATTTGAA
This sequence comes from Candidatus Albibeggiatoa sp. nov. NOAA, assembly GCA_025800385.1. Taxonomy (GTDB): domain Bacteria; phylum Pseudomonadota; class Gammaproteobacteria; order Beggiatoales; family Beggiatoaceae; genus Albibeggiatoa. Next base: position 192,096 of record JAOXRS010000116.1, on the reverse strand, counting down.
ATTTCAAAAATTATTACAACAAAAACTAGAGTCTGTACATTTACTGGAAGATGACAGTTATATTCAATTATCTCGCAGTAATGGCATTTTAAATGAGTTTTTACTAGCTGAAGAATATACGGATGAAGCCAATACTAGCATTCGTTGTCATGTAATTTTAAAAGCAGATTTACGTGGTTCGACTACCATTGTGAGCGAATTAACCAAGCGTGGTTTAAACCCAGCCACTCACTTTAATTTACATTTTTTTCATCCGATTAGAGAGTTAATTAAAGATTTTGGCGGTGAAAAGGTATTTATTGAAGGTGATGCGGTTATTTTAAGTTTTTTTGAATATCAGTCTCAGCCAGAGCAGTGGTTTGCAGTTGCCCGAGCCTGTGGTTTGGCCAAGAGTATGTTGGAAGTGGTGGCCAAGCAAAATCAGATTTGTCAGGAACAGGGTTTACCGATTTTAGAACTGGGGATTGGTATTTGCTATTCAGCTGAAGCCCCCGCTTTTTTATATGATGGTGATGATCGTATTATGATTTCGCCTGCGATTGGTTATGCGGATAGGTTGTCATCTTGTTCTTGGAAATTACGCCAGTTGTATGCAAACGTCGATTTATTAACTCATGTCATGGTGTTTCAACAGCCTGCCACTGATAGTTTTAAAGGTGAAAAAGGCATGACCACGTTTCGTTATAATCTAAATGGAGTTGAATTAGATCAAACAGCATTTCAGAAATTACACAAAGAAATTGCTTTGCGCTCGATGAAAACCAAATTACCGAATGTTGGAGCTTGCGAGATTTTTGTTGGTCAATATCAGGATATTCGAAGACAGTCTCACACTGTAGTCATTCGACGTAGTAATGTACAACTTTGGCAAGAGAATACTGAGAAATATCCAAGCACAAATAAGGAATATTATGAAGTCGTCACCAATCGAAAATTGTTACAAGCTATTTTTTCAAAGTTGGGAGTTAAGGCTTAGCTTTTGTCTAAAACAAACATGCAACTTTTAATATTTTAGTTTTATGAGATAAATAATCAATAACCTGCCAAAATGATAGAGACAGGTTATTACTTTCTTGTTAATTATCCCGTCTAAACACATGACTGCGAGACGTGGCTAATCTATCCCACCCCGGACGATGTTCTAAACAGGTTTTCTGAATATTCACCAATACTGTGTTATAGGCAAATGCACCTGCAGGACTTGGATTATCATCAGTTAAAAAGTCAGGATTGCCCGAGCGATCCACACCATTCTCATCCAAATCCATCCATGAGCCTTCATATAATACCGCGACTCCCGGCATACAACGCTGGGTCACATACACAGGCACAACCACTTTGCCACGATCATTGTAAACCTCGACTGTATCACCTGTTTTTAAACCCAACTTCATGGCATCGCTGGCATTCATGGTCACTTCTTGCTCATAGGTTTCGCGCAAAATCGAAATATTGTTAAAAATCGAATGAGTACGCCAACGTGGGTGCGGGCTGATTAAATGGAATGGGTGTTTTTTAGTCTTCTCACGGTCGCCGAGATATTCCCAAGGCTCAATCCATTTCGGAATCGCAGGAATATAATGACCATATGAGGTTTTTGTCCAATCGGTGTATTTCGCCAATTTAGAAGAGAAAATCTCAATTTTGCCTGATGGCGTATCCCAAGGCACACCTTTCTCCACATTATCCTGAAACGCCACATGTGGACGGTCAAGTTTAAATTTATAAATCCCCGTTTGCTTAAACTCATCCCAAGGCATCGTCACATTTTGATAGTGCATGACTTTATTTTCCCACCACTCTTTGAGAAACTCCTCGTCAACCGCTTCATTATCAAAAAAGTAATTACGCTCAGCTTTTGGGTTGTATTCCTTACCAAAACCTAAACGATATGCCAATTCAGTGAAAATTTGTAAATCGGTTTTGCTCTCGCCCATGGGTTCAATGACTTTCGGACGATGAATATAATAATGCCCTTTATACCAAGGCAACGCGACATCATGGCGTTCAAAATGGGTCGCAACAGGAAATAGCACATCTGCCCATAAACCCGATGGCGTAATGGTCGAATCCATACAGACCACTAAGTCAAGCTTATGAATTGCCTGAATTTCTTTATTAATATTGGTCAACTGATTGAACCAGTCCGAACCTTGCCAGAAAATCCCGCGAATATTTGGAATTTGTCCATCAGTCTCATCACTGCGCGGCCACAAACCAATATCCTCACGCTTCACATTGGGATAATTCAAAACACAGTGTGCCCAGCGATCTGACTTAATCGATTGATACCAAATATTGCTATTTTCATCATATGGATATGCAACTGCTTTCGCGTGCCAACCCTTACCCACACCTTCTGCACAGCCACCTAAAATACCGATATTGCCTGTCATGGCTTGTAATGCCGCTGCCATCCGATTGTATTGCTCGCCATACGCATTACGCCCCGGTGCCCAAGACGCTTTTAACGCCGCAGGTTTAGTGGTTGCGTACATGTCGGCTAATTTCTTAATATCTTTCGCTGATACGCCACAGATTTCTGCCGCCCACTCTGGGGTTTTTGGCTGACCGTCGGATTTACCTAAAATGTAATCTTTAAAATTCTCTTGATCGCTTGCCCAATCTGGCATTGTTGCCGCATCCATGCCTTGCACGAATTTATTAATAAAATCTTGATCTTGTAAGTTATTGCTAAAAATATAATGCGCCATCCCCGCCATCATTGCCGCATCAGTGTTGGGACGAATCGGAATCCACCACGCATCATAAGTCGATGCAGAATCTGTATATTGCGGATCAACTAACACGAATTTACAGCCACGTTGCTTAGCTAAACGCATGTAATAAAAAGTATTACCACCATGAAACGTATAAGCTGGATTCCAGCCCCACATAATAATCAATTTGGAATGGGCAAAAGTATCATCTTCATTACCATCGCGGATTGTGCCGAAAGTCATGCGTGAGCTAAATGTAGTCGCTTGATAAGAAGGCACAGACCATGAACTGGTACGACAGCCAAACATACCTAAGAATCGTCCCAACAAACCTTCAATCTGATCCGACTTGTGCAGCACGCCCCACGATGCACCTGCATAACTTTGGTCAAGCAGCGCAGTATCACCATAAGTGGCTTTGATATATTGCATTTTCTCGGCGACAAAACTTAAAGCCTCTTCCCAACTGGCACGACGGAACTTGCCTTCACCTCGCTTGCCCACTCGCATCATGGGGTACAATAAACGCTCTTGGGAATAAATCCGATGTCGATACGAACGCCCACGCAAACAGCCACGCAATTGCGGTTCTTCTTCTGTATCTTTGCCATACTCACCATCTTTCTGAAAACGCCCATCATCAGTGGATAAACGCACAATCACATCATTTTTTTTATGTGCAATCAGTGCGTGACGTGAACCACAGTTATGCGCACAACTGGTGACAACAGTTTCTAAATCGTCATCTTTTGGATAAGGCTCATAAGCATAGGCTTGAGTTTTGCTTGAAATTAGACCAGTAGATAGGGTGGTTGAGGTCAGAGCGGTGGTTTTGAGAAAATTGCGGCGGTTAATATTGAGATAATCTTGTAATTTTTGTGTATCCATTCCCCAGACTCCATACGTTAAAAAAGGTCTCTAACTCGTGCAGCTAGAGACCTTACATTTCAATGATGACCTACAGAGGTTATTACCATGTAATGGTTACTGTCAGCAAACTGTAGACCATTTGATTGCTATATGTTTAACATTTTGAATTTATTTGAATTTTGCGTTTTTTGTTATTTGTAAAAAAATAGATTTTCTGTCATTTTGTCAGTATTGGTTTTAGCTATAAATTCATTTTCTAACAGATATAAAACTTGAAACCTAATTAAGCCTTGTTATTCATCGTATTTTTAAAGGAGAATATGAGTCTGTCAAATTGACATATGACAAAAGTAGTGCACACTACAATAAGAGAGAGGCAATTACATATCTTTGTAATGCCTCATTTTTGAATAGCTAAGCAGTAGCACGAGGGTTAGACGTATCTACAGTATTGCTATCTACATTTGCAGTTGTTTGAGAGTCTTTATTCCCAGCTTCTGTGTCACCAGGGTTAATGTTTTCTATACCAGTATTAGTTTTTTTGTTATTGATAGCCTTTTCTCTACCTTTAGAAGTTAAATCTAATTCACTATTTGCCATAATAATGCCTCTTTTAACTTAAGGAATTGGTTTCTGTTTCACCTTATTTTTCTCTTTGTCACCTATTGTTGTATTTCCAGTACCATTGTTAGGTGGATTTGATGAGTTACTATATGGCATAGTTACATTAAAATAGACACAGTAAGTACTTCGCATGGTCAGTCATCCTTACTAAGTAGAGGAAACCTTAAGTATATCCACCATCCTGATATTTATCAATATTTAATTATTCGATAGAGATCGTTATTGATTGATTTAATGATGATAATTTTTAAGAGAATGGCTTATTTTATAAGAGCTACAAAGATAAAAAATAGAACGGTGAAATAGAAACCATTAACGATAGTTATCTGTGAAATAGTTGGCTTAAAATCTATCTATAGTTAAAACCCCATAAAGTGTTACAATTTCCAAAAGATTTTCTTTAAACTCGAGGTATAAAATGAATAACAAAGCCAATTACATACTGGTTGGTTTATTTGTGATGATATTGAGTTTTGTGTTTATTGCCAGTGTTTTGTGGTTAACGCTGGATAAAGACAATAAAACCTATGGTACTTATCAAGTTTATATCAATGAATCAGTGTCAGGTTTAAACCTTAAAGCACCTGTGAAATACAAAGGGGTTCAAGTCGGATCAGTACAAGATATTCGCTTAAATCCTGCGCGGCCTGATGCTGTTTATTTATTGCTTAAAATTGAACAAAATACACCCATTAAACAAGATACTTACGCCATGTTGTCTGTGAATGGCTTAACAGGTGTGGCATTTATCGAATTGGCGGGTGGCAGCTTACATGCGCCAGAAATTCAGCTTCAGCCTGACCAACCTTATCCCGAAATCGCCAGCAAGCCGTCTTTATTTCAGCGTGTTGATACCGCAGTGAATCAATTCTTTTCGCAGCAAAACAGTGATTCTATTGCCCAAAGCCTAAAAAATATACAAACGGTTACCAATACCTTTGCAAAACATGAACAAAACATAGATCAATTTTTACATAATATTACCGAAACGTCTTATCATACTGCACAATTATCTAAAGACTTAAGTGCGATGACCCAACAAGTTGCGGATACATTGCAAGCCACGCAAAATACAGCTGATAGCTTGAACCAATTATTACAAACTAATCAAGATAACATTCAACATTCTACTGCTAGCATTGCCGAAATTACCGATGAATTACATGTATTAAGCCGTAATTTACGTAATGATATGGACTTTTTAGGCCAACAAGCTGCCCCTGCAATTGTGAATAATTTGACTGAATTACAGCATCTTTTACGCACAGCACGCCGCTTAATTCACACCCTTGAGTTGAAACCAAATATGTTATTATTCGGCAATGCTAAGCCAGATGAAGGCCCAGGAGAATAAGATGTTAACCACGTTTCGCTTTGCACCGTTTTTACTATTATTGCTCAGTTCATGCAGTTTTTTAGCCGCTGATACGCCGCCAAAACATTATTTTATTGCAACTGATCCTGTTGAATTGCCTGCTAATCAAACCGATGGCAAAACGATTTTAATCTCGATTCCACAAGCTGTATCTGGCTTTGATACCCAGCAAATGGTGTATATCAAAACGCCTTATGTTTTAGAGCATTATCGGGATAATTTATGGGTGGATACCCCAGCGCGTTTATTGTTGCCGTTGATTGTGCAGCGTTTAGAAGCGACAGGAAAATTCGGTGCAGTTTTGTCCGCAACCTCATCACCAATTTTGGGAGAATTGCGCTTAGATACGGAAATTATTCGTTTACAGCAAGAATTCTTAGAAACGCCGTCCAGAGTGCGTGTGACTTTGCGTATACAATTATTGGATATGACTCAACGCGCTATTTTAGATACCAAAACTTTTGACGTAACGGAAATTGCACCGACAGAAGATGCCGCAGGGGGCGTGATTGCAACCAATCGAGCGGTACAAGTCATATTAGAACAATTAGCAACATTTGTAGTAGCACATTTATAATTTTGAGAGCTTTTATAATATGGATGAAACACTTTTTAAAAAATTACAATGGCGTTGTCGTCGTGGGATGAAAGAGTTAGACGTGTTGATGCAGGGCTATTTGAACCAAATGTATAAAGATGCACCCGCAGAAGAACAACAAGCGTTTCATGCACTGGTCGAAATGCCTGACCCTGAGTTATATCATTATTTCATTGGTAAAAAAACACTAGATAACCCACAGCTTGCGGCATTGGTTGAGAAGATTCGTAAAGCGTTTAATTTAGTCTAGGCCAGTTAAAACAAATGCAAGGCAACCGAAGACAAATGCTCCTGACATTTATCTGATTTCGATTAACCTTGCATTTAGCGAAGTGTACATCGTTTAGGAGAGGTAAACAGGTTAACATGATATAACTGATTAGACAAATCCAGTTGTCGGGTTTTCTACAAAGTCCATCATTTTTTTAGGCTTACCATAAATAATTCATTGTTATCCACAATTTACGCAGAGGGGTTAAACTAATTCGGTGCTGGAAAACAGCCAACCCATCGCGTTCCATTTCTTTTAAAGTCGCCATCGCTAGCTTTGCGCGAACGAGTTCCATTTTTTGCTGACGACGATCTGTTTTCGGTAATTTTTTCACAAATGATTGATAGTATTCAGAAATACGTTGTGCTTGGAATGTGAGCAAAGCATGTAATTGTTCGGTTTGTTTTTGTTCGAATAGAATGTGTTGGGTGAGGTCAAATTGCTCAAGTTCAGTTTGCGGAATGTGGATATAAGCATTAAGCGTGTCGCGGCGCAATTCTCTTATAAAATAATAAAGTTGTAGCATCACACCCAGTTGTTGTGCGGCTTCTAAGGTTTCATCTTTTTGATAACCTAAGACTTTAGCGCAAAGCATTTGTAGTTGCCCGCTGGTTTGTTGGCAATAGGTTTCCAGTTGTTTGAAATCAGCAAAATGGGTCGGACATTGGATTAACGTATCAGTCATGGTCAGAATGTCCGCTTGCGAAATTGCATATTGTTCCATGATTTTGCTTAAATCTTGAGTCACAGGGTGACTGGCTTTGCCCATAAACGTTTGCATCATTTCTTGTTGCCACCATTCGTGCTTTTGATGTGCAACTTGAATATCTTGGCATTTATACTTAATTTCGTCGATTTCATGAAATAAAGTATGTAATAACAATAAAGCGTGACGCTTTTCAGCCACGACAAAGCGCAAACTATAATATAAACAAGAGCCTTCTTTGATTATTTTTTGTTCGCAGTATTTTTGACTATTCATTTGATTCATGTATCAGAATTGAGCAGAAAAGAAGATGTAACGCTATTTTTGTTGAATTCAAGGCAGCCGTTTTAAATCCAAGTGGTCACAATATTGAGCAATCTATCCAATGCTCCGCGGTTTTGCTGTAAATAGTTCAGCCCGTTTTGACCTGCTTGCTGGCGTAGTTTTGGATTCGCTGCATATAATTCCACTGCTTGTAACAGAGCTTGCTCATTTTCAACTTGTTTACCCGCTTCAACTGCTAGTAATTGTTGGCTGATTTCGGTAAAAGTAAATACATGTTGTCCAAAAATCACAGGCAAACCCACCGCTGCTGGCTCAAGCAAATTATGTCCACCCACAGGCATCAAGCTGCCCCCGACAAACGCAATATCACTGGCCGCAAATAACACTTGTAACTCGCCCATAGTATCGCCTAAATAGACATCAGTATTATCATCGCAAATTTGGCCTAAACTACGCCGTGCAATATGCAAATCATGCTGCTCACAAAGCTGGGCAACGCTGTTAAAACGTTCAGGATGACGGGGCACGAGAATCAATAATAAGTGTGTAAATTTTTTCATTAAGGCTTGATATACTTGCAAAATTATTTGTTCTTCACCATCGTGGGTACTGGCTGCAATCCAAATCAGTCGCTCAGTCCCCAGTTGTTGGCGTAACACTTTCGCTTGATGTTCCAAATTATCCGCTAACTGTAAATCAAATTTAATACTGCCAGTTACCGTGATCTTATTTTCATTCATACCCAGTTGCATAAAATGTTGTTTATCTTGCTCGGTTTGGGCGGCAACGTGGTTGATATTGGCTAATACTTGGCGAGTAAATCGACCGATTTTGGCATAACCTCGGGTCGACTTTTCTGATAAACGCGCATTGGCTACGATCACAGGAATATCACGTTTTTGACATGCTGCCAATAAATTTGGCCATAGTTCAGTCTCCATCAAAACCAGTAATTTTGGCTGAGTTCGGTTCAAAAAACGTCGAACTGCATCAGGATAATCATAAGGCAAATATACATGTTGTACGCTATCACCGAATGTTGCTGTGACCCGTTCCGAACCTGTGGGAGTCATAGTCGTGATTAAAAAAGCTGTATCTGGATATTGCTGTTGCAAACGTTGAATAAAAGGCATTGCAGCTTGCACTTCACCTACCGAAACCGCATGAACCCAAATTGAATGACGTTTCAGCTTAGGAATAAAACCAAACCGTTCCCCAATCCGTTGCCGATACGCAGGCGCACGTTTGCCACGTAACCATAACTTGAGCAAAATCAATGGAGTCAGTAAATACAATAGGAATGAGTACAATACCCGCATTCAGAACAACCTTTTTTATTCATTCGCGTAGATGAAGAGCAGCACGATTTTTGTATAGTAACGCTTTCGTTATGGCAGCTCAATCACAGCGTAGTCTGTCACCTAAATCATTTAATATAAGCAGAATTATTTTTATAAAGAGGGTATTTTATGGAACTCATACATATACTAGCAGGGCTAGGTGTGGGTGTGATTGTCGGATTGACTGGCGTAGGCGGCGGCGCAGTGATGACACCGATTCTCATTTTAGGCTTCGGCATTCATCCTTCAATTGCTGTTGGAACAGATTTATTATATGCCGCGTTGAGTAAAGCCAGTGCTGCATGGATACATAGCCGTTATAACAATGTCGATTGGACTGTGGTTGGGTTTCTTGCTTTAGGCAGCGTGCCGATGTCAATCATAACAGGCTTATTGCTGCAATTTATTCATGTGCAAGGTGCAGATTATAATGAATTTATTACCAGCATGATTGGCTTGATGTTAGTTGTGACAGCATTTTTGATGATTTTTAAGCAACGCATTGTTGAAAGCAAATTATTTGGTGAACGAGGTTTATCTCCATCAGCCCGTTATTTTATTACCTTTTGTGCAGGCATGTTGCTCGGTGTGGTCGTAACCTTAAGTTCTATTGGCGCGGGTGCAATTGGTGCGGCAGTATTGAGTTTACTTTATCCTGAATGGAAAACCAGTCGAATCGTGGGCACGGATTTGGTTCATGCTGTGCCATTGGCGGCAGTTGCAGGCTTGGGACATTGGCAGTTCTTAGGCAGTGTTGATTTTATGCTATTGGGCGGTTTATTAATCGGTGCATACCCTGGTATTGTGATTGGTAGTCTGCTGAATTTTCGATTGCCTGAACATTTATTACGCAATACACTGGCGGTGATGTTATTTTTTATCGGACTGCGTTTCGCCTTTTAACCAAGATTTCCAAGCATCATGCCTACTATTTTACAAGTTACTGTTCCCGTCGCACTGTATGCCCATTTTGATTATTTGCTGCCCTCGGATATATCAGCCGAGCGAATTCAAATAGGTACAAGGGTGAAAATACCTTTCGGCGCGCGTAAATTAGTTGGCATCATCATAGGTGTGGCAGATAGTACCGATGTCGAACCCGACAAATTAAAATCCATCATATCGCTACTTGATACCAGTCCATTGATTCCTGCTGAAACGCTGCAATTGATTCAATGGGCAAGCCGTTATTATCACTATCCGTTAGGGATGACATTTGATGTTGCGCTGCCAAGTTTATTAATGCAAGGCAAAAACACCAAAACCGAAGCCACCACCGTATGGCGATTGGCCGAGCCTGAATTGCTTCCGCAACAGAAATTAACCAAGCCACAACAAAAATTGGTGCAAGTGCTACAGCAATATCCCAAAGGCATTGCTAAATCTGCATTAGAGGAACAATTTAAAAGTGTCAGCGTCACTTTACGTGCTTTAGAGAAAAAAGGTTTAATTGTCCAAGAAGAGGCAGAACAGTACGGCGCAGACCCTCAACATTTAGTTTTAAACGAGGCGCAGAAACAAGCTGTCGATCAAGTCACCGCACATTTAAATCAATTTTATCCGTGTTTGCTTGATGGGGTCACGGGCAGCGGTAAAACCGAGGTGTATTTGCAAATCATTCAGCAAGTGATTCAGCAAAATAAACAGATTCTAGTATTGATTCCAGAAATTAATTTAACCCCGCAAACCGTGGCACGATTTCGACAACGCTATCAAGTGCCGATTGCAGTGATTCATTCCAAACTGTCAGCAGCAGAACGTTTACAAACTTGGCTGCAAACCCGTGATGGCAAGGTATCGATTATTATTGGTACACGTTCAGCGATTTGGACACCATTTTCACAATTGGGCATGATTATCGTCGACGAAGAGCATGACCACTCGTATAAACAACAGGATTTGCTACGTTATTCAGCGCGGGATATGGCTGTGGTTCGAGCGCATAAATTGGGCATCCCCGTGATTTTGGGCAGTGCTACCCCTTGTTTAGAATCGCTTTACAATGCCAAACAAGGACGTTATCAGCATATTGTATTGCCAGAGCGTGCAGGGACAGCCGTACATCCGCGCTTTAAAGTCATCAATATGCAGCATCAACAAGGCCGTTATCCAATTTCCAAAGCATTGCAAAGCCAGATTCAAACCTGTTTAGATCAGCAACAACAAGTTTTATTGTTTATCAATCGCCGAGGTTACGCCCCGATTTTACAATGTCCCAGTTGTGAATGGACAGCGCAGTGCGATCATTGCGAAATCAATATGACCTATCACGAAACTACACGCACTTTGCATTGTCATCATTGTGGTACTCAGCGTCCTGTCGATTTGATGTGTCCGCAGTGTCAGCACCCCGAATTACAACGTTTAGGTCAAGGCACAGAACGGATTGAGGAAATATTGCAACAGCAATTCCCCGATGCGCGGATTTTACGGATTGACAGCGATAGTACCCGCAGCAAACATGCAATGTCCGATTTGATTAAGCAAATTAACTCTGGTGAAGCGGATATTTTAGTTGGCACGCAGATTTTAGCTAAAGGCCATCATTTTCATAATGTGACATTGGTCGGTGTGATTAATATCGATGGGGGATTGTTTGGCTCAGACTATCGCAGTGCGGAGCGAATGGCGCAGTTATTTACGCAGGTTTCAGGTCGTGCGGGACGCGTAGAACAACAGGGTACGGTGGTTGTACAAACTTTTTATCCCGATCATCCTTTATTGCAACATTTGATTCGAGAAGGTTATCAAGGATTCGCTCATGAGCATTTAACTGAACGTGAAGTAACCAGTTTTCCGCCCTTCACCCATTTAGCAGTTTTACGCGCCGAAGCCAAAACCAAAGAGGAAGCCATCCATTTTTTAGATATGGCTAGATTAGAAGCACAATATTTAATTCAGCATGAGGCGATACAATTACATTACCCAATCGAATCACCGATACAAAAACGGGCAGGAAAATACCGTGCACAATTGTTGGTACAATCAACACAACGGGCGGCACTACATGAATTGTTAAGCCAATGGTTGCCGAAATTACCAAATGCGGGGCAAAAAATCCGCTGGCATTTAGATGTTGACCCTATTGAGCTGCTGTAATTTTAAATGGCCTGTTTAGTGTACAAATATGCAGGTTTGACGATTGTACACGCATAATGTTGATTGAAAATGCGATCTTGCAACTCTGCTACAAAGTCGTTGGGCTTTTTGCTTTCGTTAATTATCGAGACCATGCCTGACGGTTTCACTTGTTGTACAATCCATTGGAAAGCCGCTTCAGCCTGTTGTTGAAATATAGATATATCTTGTCCTTCGCTCGGTTCTAAATATTGCAATACATTATGTATCATCAATAAATCGTATTGCTTAGTCGAGTTTGGTTCGTGGGGCACATCAAATAAATCTAATTCATAAAAACCCATTCTTTGATAAAACGCTTCTGAAAAATGTAATGATCCATGTTCATCAACTGTAAAATCAACGGCCAGTTGTTGCGGAGTCAGATGTTTTTTTAATACGGATTCGGGGTAACGGATATTGGTTTGTACCTTTTGAAAAATAGATGTCGGTTTGTTAAAAATATCAATTTTGGGGCTGAAATCTGGATTTTTTGCCATTTCTTCATGTAAGCATTTCAGCATCGACATAATTTCTTGTCCGTAGGAACAACCAATGACCGCAATATTAAATTCACCTGCGGGCTTCTTGCGTAACAAGTATTCATAAACTTTAGGATAACGGTTAAAAATCGTATATTCAGGGCCAATCAGTTGTCGAATTAAGGTATTACTGAAAACTGCTTGTAATATGGGATGGTCAAAATCACACTGATCGACAGCCTGTTCAAAAATTGACCAAATTTCGTTTTTTGGCTCAATCTGATGCTGTTCAGCAATTGTAAATAGTTCGGCTTCAATTTCTGCATGAAAGTTTAAAAACACAATGTGCATAAACTCTTCAACGGGCAACATCATCGCACCCAATTCAGCAAACTTAGTTATAATTTCACGCCTTTTCTCAAAGTCATCCGTTATCATCATTGCTTCCTTTGGTGAATGCTTTATTTTGATTTATTAATAATAATTTTATTCTAGTTTTTCTCGATATTTTTGTGCGAAATGATCCAACAACAAACGATGGAGAAACATATAACCTCCACCAACACGACGAAGTAAAATCAGTTTTGTACAGTGATCAAAAAAATCAACCAATTTAAAGGGTAAGCTATCAGAAGATAGTGTATTTCTGACAGTGTAATGCTTAATTATTGATATACCACCATTAAATAGAAAAATTAGGCAAAATATCCAAGTCATATAAAAAATAATTACTAAACTAACTAATAAATATGAAGAGATATTATTTTCTATAGTAGTATGAGTTGGATTGACTACAGAAACTGTAGCTATATATATAATGTATCCTAAAATTACAAAAAGCGTTAATAATGAGCTTATTTGTGCTCCATTCTTGGCAACGAGTAGTACGCCTCTATTTGGGTTTGCTTGTTCACGCAATTGAAGTGGTTTATATTTAAATCCACCAGATAAAGTAAATAGTAACCCACTAAAAAATGTAGTTAATAAAGAGTACTCCACCAACTCTGTGAAACCTAAATAATAATGGGGATAGTGGATAACTGAAAAAAGAGATACAGTTCCCCAACCTAAAAAGCCCATTATTAATCCTAAAACTAATCCTTCTGCTATATTAGAATTTGCATTTTTATAGACGCTACAAAAATCCCACCCTGTAATTAGTTTTTCTTTTAACTTAGGAGTTGTGAATGCTCCCAGTACAGCACCCCAAAAAACTCCAACTAAATACAAAGTCCCTGCTCCAAATGGAGGCAAAATACCAGATATGCCTAAAAGCATGCCAAAAATAAGTGCTAAACGTATACTAGCAGATTGAAAATAGATTTTTTTTTGTTTTTCGGACAGCCAAGTTAAATCTAATCTCTCAATATAAAAAGTATTGGTATCGTGTTCTTTCATTTGATAGGCTAACCAACTTAATGAATTTATAAAACAATATTTTGTATAAGGGCAAACCTCTTTTTTCTCACATTTTAAATGAAATACCTTTTCTGTATAGCTTTCAAATAATTCCTCTTGCTTAACATGTAATGTCATATTTTGCATTGTTTCCACAATGTTATTAACTTCGTCTAAAGGCAAACCTTCGTAAACCACACTCATTACATTTAAAAATAGCGGTGTTTCTGCGAGTTTATGCAAATCAGTATCAAGTTGAATAAGTATTTGCAAAGACTTGAAGCTTTCTTTTTGTTGTAAATAGTCATTAATTTGTTCATCAGTTAATTTTTTTAGAACAATGGCACTTCTGAACTCAAGCCAATTGGATTGGTTACTTTTTCTACGCACATGGTTGTTTCGGCGTAAGGCATTGTATTCTTCTGAGCGACTGCAAACAACTAACCCACTCAAACCGCACTCTTCCTTTGCAAACTCATTTATCGCGCTAACACAATCACGGCGATACTTTTTTTGTACCTCATCTAAGCCATCTAAAAGTGGCAAAATATGATTTTTTTCTAATAATTTTTTGACATTTCCTCTGTATTTTTTTAAGTAATAATCACTTGTAATTCTATCTATTAGCCATTCTTTAATAGGTTTACGTTCTTTTGCCCAACTAGATAAATTCAGCATTATTGGAGTTGGAGAATCAGTATTTTTTTTAACATCATCTAATAATTCACTTGCAAGCTTATGTAAAGTCATTGTTTTACCTGTACCAGCATCGCCTAAAATTAATAAAATATTGCCTACCTCCTTAAAAATATCAATTATTTCCATATCTTGAGGGAATTGTTTGGCATCACCATTGGTTCTTACCAATTTATTTTGTTTCTCTTTGAGAACCTTTACCCATAAACTATGATTTAATTCAGGTTCAACATAACCACTAATATTTTGTTCAATATACTCTTGCAAGTTAGATAAAATTTTTCTTTCATCTGAATCAGAGTCAATTGGTTGAGGAGGTTGAATAAATGATTTATTTCCATCACCAGCACTAATATTTGCGTGATTTACATCACCATGAATATTTACAACTGTATTCTTTTGCTTTTTAGATTTTCTCTTAGACATTTTATTTTCCCTATTTATTGCTCATGTTTTCCCATAAACACAAATAATAACTAGAGCAATCTTTTAAAAATATAATGATAGGTTATGTTGACACTGGGTGAAAGTCGAGTTCACCTAAATAATTGAGCTGCAGAAGCCCAAATGTCAACACAGCCTAGCAATTTTGAAACTATTTCAGTTTAACATTAGATAACGTCTCTAAAGCCAACACCATTGCAGACGAATCCAATTCACCTTGATCCGTTCCCATTAACGCATTGAGATATTGTGAGGACAACGCTGTTCCCGGTAAAGCCACACCTAAATCATGCGCAGTTTGCAACGCAATCTTAATATCTTTTTGATGCAATTGTGCTTTAAACCCCGGTTCAAAATCATGATCTAACATCCGTTGTCCATGGATTTCTAAAATCTTGCTGCCCGCAAAGCCACCTAATAATGCTTGACGTACATTAGCTGGGTCAACGCCTGCTGCTTTGGCTAAAATCAATGCTTCACCCACTGCTGCAATGGTTTGTGAAACCAAGACTTGATTACAGGTTTTTGCCACTTGTCCTGCACCATTATCACCAATATGTACGATGTTGCCGCCCATTACATCAAATAACGGTTTGGCACGCTCGAATTGTGCTGTTTTACCACCAACCATAATCGACAATGTACCCGCAATCGCACCTTTATCGCCACCAGAGACAGGTGCATCCAACATTTCAACGCCTTTTTTGCCTAAAGTTTCCGCAATTTTTCGCGTAGCCAATGCTGCAATACTACTCATATCAATTACTAAGTTGCCCGCTTTCGCACCGTGAATGATGCCATTTTCACCTAAGATCACCTGCTCAACATCTTTAGTATCAGAAACCATGGTAAAAATAATATCGCTTTGTTCCGCAACCGCTTGAGGCGATTCACAGCCAATTGCACCCACTTCAGTTAATGGTTGCATCATTTCACTACGACGTGCATAAACAGCCAATGAATAGCCTGCTTTACTCAGGTTCAACGCCATTGGGCGACCCATAATGCCTAAACCAACAAATCCGATTTTCTCCATATGTATATCCTTTTTATCGTTTTAATGGTGCAGCTACTCTAAAGTATTTCACGGCGAATAAAAACCCTATCTCATGCTCAAATCGCGCAATTATCACAATCATGTCATCTGCTTTTGCTCAAGATTCATAATTTGGTTATCATTACTGTTTCATCTGTCTAAGGAAATTATAAATGGCGACATTCAGTACCAACGAATTTAAATCTGGCTTAAAAATCATGTTGGATGGAGACCCTTGCTCAATTGTAGAAAATGAATTTGTAAAACCTGGTAAAGGTCAAGCGTTCAACCGCGTCAAATTCCGTAATTTGAAAACAGGCCGCGTGTTAGAAAAAACCTTTAGATCAGGCGAAAGTGTTGATGGGGCTGATGTTGTCGAAATCGATTTAGAATACTCTTACAGCGATGGCGAGTTTTATTATTTCATGCATCCAGAAACCTATGAGCAATATTCTGCTGATAGTAATGCAATGGGTGAAGCGTTGAAATGGTTGAAAGGTCAAGAAACCTGCACAGTCACATTATGGAATGGCGAACCTTTATTAGTCGCTGCCCCTAACTTTGTTGTATTAGCAGTTAAAGAAACAGACCCTGGTTTACGTGGTGATACTTCTTCAGGCGGTAGCAAACCTGCAACTTTAGAAACCGACGCGGTAGTACGTGTACCTTTATTCATTAACGAAGGTGATTTATTAAAAATCGACACGCGAACAGGTGAATATTTATCACGCGCAAAAGAATAGTGTGTAAGGGTGGATACATCTCCACCTTCAGCAACGTTTGATTGAAAAACTCAATACTTCTTGAATATTATCCACACCTAACCACAGCATTAACAACCGATCCACACCCAAAGCCACGCCCGCGCAATCTGGTAATCCTGCATCCAATGCGGCTAAAAAATGCTCATCAATCGGTAACATGGTTTGGCCATTTTCCGCCCGTTTAATCAAATCTTGCCCAAAACGTTGCCGCTGTTCTATTGGATCAGTCAATTCATGAAAGCCATTCGCTAACTCAGCCCCTTTAAAATAAACCTCAAACCGTGCTGCCCACTGTGGGTTATCAGGATTTTTACGCGCTAGCGCCGCTTGTGAAGCAGGGAAATCTTTAATTGCAATAGGATAATCATGAGGCAAACGTGGCTCAATTTCATATGACATCAGCAATTGTAAGCAGGTATCTCGATCAAATGCCTTCACATCATCCAAACCAAATTTTTTAATAAACTGTTGTAATTCTGACAATTCAGTTTCTAAGGGATGAATCGATAAATAAATATCAAATATTTGTTCGTAAGTGATTATTTTTGCTGGAGGACAATCTAAAATAAATTGTAAAAATGCACTGACTTCTTGAATCAAATCATCTTGGTTAAAATCAGGGCGATACCATTCTAATAATGAAAATTCAGGATTATGCCAACGGCCAAATTCATCATCACGAAATACTTTACAAATTTGAAAAATTGCCCCACTGCCTGCAGCCAATAGCCGCTTCATAGGCAGCTCTGGAGAGGTTTGTAAATATAAATTGTGCTCTCCATATAACTGTGTAGACAATGGCTCAATACTGGGTTCAGGCACAGCTGCATGAGATAAAACAGGCGTTTCAACTTCTAAAACATCTCGTTCAGCAAAGAATTGGCGAATCCTTTGATACAACTGTGCTCGACGTTGTAAATATGCTAAATCTGCGTCTGGTTGCCAATTAATATGATATTCAGACATAATTTAATGTATCCTACATGATAGTGCTATATACTTAACAGCAATGCTAGACTCAATTTAGTAAGATTATGGATAAATCTGTTATTGACCCCGCCGTCGTTAAGCGTCGTGTTATTGTGACTAATATTATATTTACCTTGTTTCTAATTCCGTTGCCAATATTGATTATTGCGACGTTGTATATTATGTCGATGATACCCGGTGCGCAAGACAGTATGGTCACCCTCATCTTAGCTTTATCCTTTTTCTCATATATTCCGATCTATATCACCTCTTTAGTTGGGAGTTGGGTTGCTTATTATTTTGAGCATTACAAAGCAGCGCAATTACTGGGTTTTTTACCTGTTTTTGACATTTTACTATCCGTGATTGGTGGGTTATTACTCATTTTTGTCTGCGATGGTTCTTTTGTCTGTCGGCAAATGAGTTATACACGTTATTAATTATGGCAATTAAAGACTGGGATGAAGCCACTCGGCCACGTGAAAAATTACTCCAACGTGGCGCACACGCCTTAACCGATGCAGAATTATTAGCGATTTTCCTACGCACAGGGGTTAAAGGTAAAAGTGCACTAGACTTAGCCCAAGACCTACTCAATGAGTTCGGTGATTTACGCAGTATGCTAGGCGCAGATCAACAACGTTTCTGTGAGGCTAAAGGTTTAGGTGCGGCCAAATATGTGCAATTACAAGCCAGTGTCGAGCTGAGCAAACGCTATTTACGCCAATGCTTGCAACGTGGTGATGCGTTAACCAACCCCCAAGATACACGCAATTATTTGCTTACCGAACTCAGTGGCCGCCAGCATGAAGTATTTGCTTGTGTATTTTTAGACAATAAAAACCGTGTCATCAAATATGAAGAATTGTTTTACGGTACGATAGATGGGGCAAGTGTACATCCCCGCGAAGTGGTGAAACGGGCGTTACATCACAATGCTGCTGCGATTATTTTTGCACACAATCACCCTTCTGGCATCGCTGAACCAAGTCAAAACGATGTCACCATCACACAACACTTAAAGCAAGCCTTGAGTTTGGTGGATATTCGGGTGTTAGATCATTTTGTGGTGGGAGATGGGTCAGGCGTGTCGCTAAATGAAAGAGGTTTAATATAGAAAACTTTTTTATCACTCATTCCACATTTTGGTGTCAACATGGAATGAGCATCTATTAACTAATAATGGTTAATGAATGAGATGAGAACCAATATGGTGACTTTTTTCAACTAAAAACTGCTGTACATCTTGTGTGTAATAACTCGGATGATACGTTGGGGCTTCTGATACACTTGAAACAGGTTGCAACTGTAACATAAGCTCTTGCTGTTGTTGGTGATAAAGTTCCTCATAAGTGGGCATGTTTCTATCCATTTCCATTTTAATTCCCCTCTTAAATGAGTTTTGATTTAGTCTAGTTTTATTCAAAATCTACACCATAAATAATAGGGCAGGCTCTCATATACACAAGACTAAATTAGGATGTTTGGTACAATTTAGCGTTTAATCACTTAAAGAATTCCCATAAAACATATTGTTTTTACTAGTGATTTGCTACACTTTCTACCATATTTTCTCAGAACTTATCGCTTAATATATCACAAAATACTGCTACAATAACCCGCTTTTTCACCGTAACTTACACCATGATTGACAAACTCAATTCACGTCAACAGCAGGCCATCAAAATCATTAACACGCCCGTGTTGGTACTCGCAGGCGCAGGCAGTGGCAAAACCCGAGTCATTACCCATAAAATTGCATGGCTGATTCAGCAAGCACAAATGCAGCCTCAACACATTGCAGCGGTCACGTTTACCAATAAAGCCGCGCGTGAAATGAAACAACGGGTCGGACAATTGTTAAAAGGCTCAAATGCAAAAGGCCTCAGGGTATCTACTTTTCATAATTTAGGCTTGAATATTTTGCGCCAAGAAGCCCGAACTCTAGGTTTTAAATCTAATATTACAATCTTCGATGCACAAGATAGTTTGTCCTTACTGAAAGATTTGACCAAAAGACAAAATGATATTGATCAAAAGATTTTAAATAGTATGCAGGTGAAAATCAGTTTATGGAAAAATGGATTGGTGACACCAGAGCAAGCGGTACGCCTATCAAGCGATGACAAAGAACTTCATGCAGCAAAAGTATATAAACATTATCAAAAACAGTTAAAAGCCTATAATGCAGTTGATTTCGATGATTTGATTTTATTGCCTGTACTTTTATTTCAGCAGCATCCTGATGTGTTGCAAAAATGGCAGTCAAAAATCCGTTATTTATTAGTCGATGAATATCAAGATACCAATGGCTGTCAGTATCAATTAGTGAAATTATTGGTCGGAGGGCGTGCTGGTCTCACGGTGGTGGGTGACGACGATCAATCAATTTACGCATGGCGTGGTGCACAACCTGAAAACATGCTGTTACTAAAACAAGATTTTCCTGATTTACAAGTGGTCAAACTTGAGCAAAATTATCGTTCTAGCAATCGCATTTTACAAGCAGCCAATAGCGTAATTGCCAATAATCCGCATGTGTTTGATAAAAAGTTATGGAGTGACAAAGGACTGGGCGATGAATTACGGGTGGTAGCGACCCGTGGTGCAGAACATGAAGCGGAAAAAGTCGCCAGTGAATTGATGAACCATAAATTTCGCCATCGTACCCAATATGAAGATTATGCCATTTTATACCGCAGCAACCATCAAGCCCGCTTGTTTGAAACTGAATTACGCAACCGACAAATTCCCTATTATTTAAGTGGTGGCACTTCGTTTTTCTCCCGTAGCGAAATTAAAGACATCATGGCTTATTTGCGCTTGTTGGTAAATCAGGATGATGACAATGCGTTTTTAAGAATTGCCAATGTGCCCCGACGCGAAATCGGCATGACCACGTTACATAAACTGGGTGAATATGCACAACAACGTCATATTGGTTTGTATGCTGCCAGTTTGGAGCTGGGTTTAGCCAATCAATTATCAACTCGTGCTGCACAAAATTTACAACGTTTCAGCCATTGGATTGGACAATTAGCCGCTCGTGCCACTTATGAATCGCCAACCACATTGATTAAATCCTTAATGAATACAGTAAAATATGAGGAATGGCTACAAGAAACCTGTAAAGACAAGCGCACTGCAACCATGCGTATGGATAATGTGAATGAGTTAATTGAGTGGTTAAATCGTTTACATGAACAAGAACAGAAAAATTTACCAGAATTGGTAGCGCATATCGTGTTATTAGATGTGTTAGATCGGCAAAATGAGGAGAGTAACAAAGAAGGCGTGGCTTTGATGACCTTACATGCTGCCAAAGGTTTGGAATTCCCTCATGTCTATTTGGTTGGCATGGAAGAAGAGTTATTGCCGCATCACGGTAGCATGGATGAAGCGGGGATTCAGGAAGAACGACGCTTGGCTTATGTAGGCATTACCCGTGCACAAAGAAGTTTGGTCATGACCTATGCAGAACAACGTAAAAAGTTCCGAGATTGGGTCAATACTGAACCCAGTCGCTTTTTAGAAGAAATTCCTGAAGATATTTTGCAATGGAATCATCACAAATCTAAACCGAAAACCAATCCCAAGGAAGCCAAAAAATTAGGTAATGCACATCTAGCACATTTGCGAGATATGCTAAAAAAATAATAAATCAACAGAATAGGTTATTTCATAATTATATAGATTAAGTAGCTTATTCTGCTGAAAATGTAATATATATGGTATTTCTCAACAATATGATGTTTGTTCCTGTTACTTAACTTTCTGATTCAAAATCCTATTTATTGTTATACGCGTATTTTACTTCTCCCTTTTTCTACACCAATGTAATCGTCATAATTATTGCAACAATATTGGATATATACGACACGCTTCGACATATTTCTTGGTATAAAAATAGTTAAATTGCTTAAATATTTAAAGAAGTTTTAACGGATATACCCCTACAAACTATCTTTTTATTTAATCACAAGTTAGAATGATTTATAGCCTATCAGGAGGGTTTTATGCGTCTATTTGGGATTCTTTTAAGCTATTTAGTCGTTTTTGGCTGTTATGCTGATTCAATACGCCCAAGCCATGAACCTTTAGAACTACGCTACGATGACAGTGAAAGGCGAGCTGCTCCACAATTAACCTCTGGCTCACATCTTAAATTATATATTCCTAGTTTGCCCTATCTTTATGTTTCTCATGCGATTAATGGTGCTTTGTTTCGCCCTGCCAATAACGAACGAGGCTGGAAATATGATCTAGCTGTCAGCCATCAAAAAATCAATGATACGGTCTATGAATTTAAATTACGTCAAGGGGTAGAATTCCAAGATGGAACACCGTTTGATGCGGATATGGTATTGCTTAACATGGAGTATTTTAAGAAAAAACCCTTTGTTTATAGCAAAATGCATGAAGTATTCGATTATGTAGAAAAAATAGATGATTTCACAATACGTTTTCATTTAACCCAAAAGTACGGGATATTTTTAAATGACTTAGTGTGGGTGCAATTTTATACCCCTACCTATTTAGAAAAATTTGGCTGGAATGGGAAACCGACTTGTCCCAATTTAGCAGAACCGGGGCCTTATGGGATTGGCCCTTATATTTTGACAGAAGGCTATATTGAAGGGGATAGAAAAACCCCAAAAGCGGAGCTGGTTGCAAATCCAAATTATTGGGATAGCAATTACCCTAAAATTGAAAGAATCACCGTTTATACCGAATATGATAGTGTACAAGCCAAAAATGATGTTTTATATAAAGAAAACGCGCTAGACATTACCCCAATTGCATTTGAAAATAAAGCTGAAACTGTATTATCACCGCATGGAAAATTACTGGTTTCACCTTCAACGGACAGTTATGCAATTCATATCAATATGCGTAATGGCCACCCCAAATTATTAGACAAACAAGTACGTTTAGCGTTAAACCAAGCTTTAAACCGCGAATATTTATTATATTTTGTTTATGAAGGCGAAGCACAAATTTCGTCAACCTTGGCCTCACCACATTTTCCTGGGATTCAAGAAGCTTCACAATCCATTAAACCTTATGATGAATACAATGATCCTTACGCGCCTGAAGAGCAAGCCCGACTCAAATCCATTCTTGATGGACTGACTTTAAAAGTTTTAACTCAAGAACGGTTCTTATTTCTATGGCGAGGCATTCAGTATCAATTAGGTAAAGTGGGTGTGACGCTTGATTTAAATGTGACCAACACTGAAACGGTCATTTTTAACCAACTGCTGACAACCAATGCGCGCCAAAATACCATTGATTGGGATTTATTGATCTGGGGAAATGATGACTGGTTTTTCTTCCATCCTTGGACAGCATTTTTTGTCTACCGTACACATAATGTGTGGAGCACGGTTTTTCCTGATCCCATCATGGATAGTTACATTGAGGAAATGTTTAAAGTAGCGGTGGGTGAACCGGGGTATTTAAGCGTAGTTAAAAAAATTATGCAACGTGCCCACGATAACGCCTATATGTTTTTTGTGCCGACTCCGAATAAAGTATTTGCGGTGAACAAAGAAGTGATTTATACCCCTTATAAAATGGCTTCTGTACCACTGTGGGAAATTGAGCTAACAACGGAACACCCTTCTATCCGTAAAGGTGACTATCCTGAACGCTTAAAACAGCCCGTCGCCATTATATATAAGAACTAACCATTATGATCCACTTAAGCATTTAAGTGTACACTATTCCAAATAATAAGAAGGAGACAAGATGAAGAACCTAAGTATTACCGTTAAGTTTTTACTACTTTCAGGCTTTTCGATTCTGGCTTTAGTGGGCTTAGGTGCATACGGCTTACAAAATGTATATCTTACTTTTACAAATGTAAAACAAGTGTATGAAACGACAATAAAAATTGAAAGAGCCACCCGCGCGATTGATAATCCGCTAAATGAAGTCCGTCAATTATCACTGTTACTTGTCACCTCGCCTGACCAAACATTACGAACGGAACTACAACAGCGTCAAACAGTCATGATTGAGCAAATGGATAATACATTTAATAACTGGGAGCCAATTGTGACCCCATCGACTAAAGCCACTTTTTTAAAATTACGCGAAAGTTGGGAACAATATAAAATACTAGTTAAATTTACCGCTGAGCAAGTGCTTGCTGGTCACCGAGAAGCGGCTTTTATCAATGTGAGTGGGGCAGAGCAAGAACAATTTAAACTGTTGGCGGCGAATTTAACCGTATGGCTACAGGATAAAGTAAAAGACAGTGCCAATGTATATCAATCAGCCAATCAAGCTTATCAAGCGACACTGTTTAATGGCATGATTATTATTGTGATTTTTGTAGTGATTGTGGCGATATTTAGTTGGTTTATTGGGCGCATGATTATCAACTCATTACATACCGCAGTGAATATTGCTAACTCTATTGCCGATGGTGATTTAAATACACATATTGAAGCCAACACTAAAGAGGAAACAGGCAAATTAATGGCGGCGTTGGAATCGATGCAAACCCAGTTGCGCACTAGAATGGAAGAGGCAAACGATACAGTTGAACGCTTAACCAAAACCATGGGCGTGATTAAAGAAGTGTCTGAAGCGGTGCAAGTATCCTCTGAACAAATTTCAAGCGGTAATGAAAGCTTAAGTCGCCGTACTGAAGAGCAAGCGGCCTTTTTAGAGCAAACCGTGGCCAGCATGGAAGAAATGACCAGCACCATTCAGCAAAATGCAGATAATGCGGAGCAATCCACACAATTGGCAATCAGTGCACGTGAAAAAGCAGAGCGTGGCGGCACTGTGATTAGTTCAGCCATTCTTGCGATGAAAGAAATCAGTGAAAGCAGCGAACAAGTGTCAGCCATTATCAGCGTCATTGATGAGATCGCTTTTCAAACCAATTTACTTGCATTAAATGCGGCCGTTGAAGCAGCAAGAGCGGGCGAGCAAGGACGTGGCTTTGCTGTCGTTGCAACAGAAGTACGTAACCTAGCACAACGTAGTGCCACCGCCGCCAAAGAAATCAAAAAATTGATTAAAAACAGTGTGGAACGGGTTGATGATGGTACAAAATTGGTCAATCAATCTGGTGAGACGTTAGAAGAAATCGTTGTTGCCGTGAAGAAGGTCAATGATATTATTTCAGAAATTGCTGCCGCCAGTCAGGAACAATATGCAGGCATTACCCAGATTAATAAAGCCGTATCGAAAATGGATGAAATGACCCAACAGAATGCACTGCTAGTCGAAGAGGCGACTCAAAACAGTGACAATATGCGCACTCAAGCCGAATCTTTACGTAAACAACTGGTGGCATTTAAATCAACTAACACAGACTCTTTCCTTGAAGCACAACAGCTAGTCGTTGAAAAGACAGACCAACCAGAAAAAACGGCCACAACGCTAAATAATGATGACGATAGCGATTGGGATGAGTTTTAAGTTTCGACAATACATTATTGGGACTGTAGCAGGAAAGTTTACAGTCCTAACCATTTCAAATCACTTTACGCTTAATCACTAATAAAGTCAGATCATCATATACTTTGTGATCTGCAATATGATGCTTCACATCTTGAATAATCAATTGCTGTATTTTTTTCGCAGATAATGACCAATGCTCGGATATCATCTTACACAAACGCTCACTACCATAAAATTGTTTATGTTTATTTTCTGCTTCAGTAATCCCATCTGTGTATAAAATAATCCCATCACCTTGATCGAGGTCAACTTCAGCACGATGTACAAACGCTTCAATATTCTCTTCTAAACCGACTGGAAAGCCTAAATCAATCGTATCAAAACGCTCAATTGTCCCATCACGACGCACAATTAAAACCTCTTCATGCTGCCCTACAAATTCGACATGTCCATATTGATAACCCAGCAAAACCAGACTTAAATTTTTATCAATTTGCATTCGCTGCACATTGTTATAAATCGTGCGATTGATAATATTGAGGCAGACTTCTGGGTTGCACATATCATTCATGAACAAAGTACGCACTGCGCTTTGCACCATCAACATCAAAACACCACTGGTTAAACCATGCCCCGTCACATCACCGATTGCGACTTTAATCGTATCGCCATATTCGATAATATCGTAATAATCTCCACCAACTTCGGTTGCAGGCTGCATATAAACTGATATATCTAAATCTTGCATTTGCTCTAATTCAGTGCGCCTAGGCAACACCATTTTTTGCAGTTGGCGTGTAATATCCAGTTCCGTGCCCATTCGTACATTTTCTTGTTGCAAGTATTGATTTAACGCCTGAATTTCCGCATTGGCTTGTTCTAAATCTTGTGTGCGCTCACTGACTTTTAGCTCTAAATTTTCAAACACTTCTTTAAGTTGCCGTGCCATTCCATCAAAGGCTTGCGCCAGTTCACCAATTTCATTGCGGCTATGGTGCTTCGTATCAATTTGATGACTCCAATCACCTTTTTCTAAAGCTTTGGCGGCGATATTTAAGCGTTTAATTGGTGTAACAACCCAATGTGCCGTCATAAAACCAACTCCAATAGCCAC
This sequence comes from Candidatus Albibeggiatoa sp. nov. NOAA, assembly GCA_025800385.1. Taxonomy (GTDB): domain Bacteria; phylum Pseudomonadota; class Gammaproteobacteria; order Beggiatoales; family Beggiatoaceae; genus Albibeggiatoa. Next base: position 165,865 of record JAOXRS010000116.1, on the reverse strand, counting down.
AACCAAGGCCACAATCATCATCACAATGGTTAAGCGACGATTTTGCTCGATATATTCCATAAAATCAGATTCAGGAATCACCACCGTGACTAGCCAATCTAAACCCATATTATCTTGATAAGGTGTTACTTCCACATAATAATGCTCGCCATCTTGCTCAAAATCGATTAAATAAGGCTGTTGAATATGTTCAAATAATTTAAAGTGTTGCTTAAGATATTGTGCAGTTTTGGCAATCAATGGGCTTTGACTATCCACGATAGGTAAACGTGAATCTGCAGCATCTGAGTTAAACGGTTGTTCTCCTGCAGAATTCGCCACCATCAAACCTGTTTGTCGTTCAATAATAAAAGCTTGCCCTGTTTTACCAATTTTTAAACTTTGTAAATATTGGCTTATATCTGTTAATGCCAAATCACTACCAACAACACCAAGCAACTGATTTTGTTGATTAACAACAGGATGACTGATCGTCACAGCCAAACGAGAATGACTAAAATATACAAAAACATCACTCCATAAAGCCCGCTTTTGCTCTGCCACAGGTGCGTACCAAGGCCGAATATACAAATCAAATGATGAGGTGGTTCGAATCGGTGAAGCTAGCATGTAACCTTGTTCATTTGTCTCATAAGTCTGCATTACATTTCGTGTTTCTGCATCGACTACTTCAATATGATAATGATCTTCTAATCGCTCATAACCAAAAAAAGCCCCATCTTTTGTACCAAGCTGAATGTAAGCAATACTGGGAAAGTCATGCATGGTTTTTTGAAATAATGCTTCAAGAGTGCGAGGTTGCTTGGTATTACCCACACCCAGTTCTAAACTATTAATCACAGCATGATTAGCACGCACAGGTTCTTGCAAGTATAAATCGAGATGATCGTGAATTTTTTGAGTTAAAGCATGGCGAGATTGGCCGATAAATTCTTGAATAGAAACATGGCCATTGTAAAGAGACAAGTACCCTGTCAAACCCACCGCTAATACAATTTGAATGATAAAAGGCACAGTCAAAATGGTGCGTAGGCGTAATTGGGTTAAATAGGAAGTCAGTTGCATGAACATAGGCTGTACTTTAGTTAGATATAGCGTTTAATCACGAGCAGGGTTAAATCGTCATAGACTTTGTGTTGCCCTATGTGTTGCTTCACATCTTGAATCACATGCTCCTGAATCTGTTTAGCAGGCAGTGTCCAATTCTCAGATAATATTTTGCATAAACGTTGATTACCATAAAGTTGTTTATGTTGGTTTTCGGCTTCGGTAATGCCATCTGTATATAAAACAATACCATCACCTTGATCTAAATATAGCTCTGCTCGATGAACAAATGCTTCGATATTCTCTTCTAACCCCACAGGAAAACCTAAATCAATCGTATCAAAGCGTTCCACTGTGCCATCACGACGCACAACGACGACTTCTTCATGCTGCCCAACAAATTCAACTTGGCCATATTGATAACTCAATAGAATCAAGCTTAAATTTTTATCAACTTGCATACGCTGCACATTGTTATAAATCGTACGATTAACAATATTGAGGCACGCTTCAGGTTTGCACATATTGTTCATAAATAAGGTGCGCACAGCACTTTGTACCATCAGCATCAAAACACCGCTGGTTAAGCCATGCCCTGTTACATCACCAATAGCAACTTTAACCGTATTGCCATATTCAATCACATCGTAATAATCACCACCGACTTCGGTTGCAGGCTGCATATAAACTGGTATATCTAAATCTTGTATATCCGCTAACTCCTTACGCCGTGGTAACACCATTTTCTGTAATTGGCGCGTAATATCCAACTCGGTACTCATACGAGTATGTTCTTGTTGTAGATACTCATTTAACGCCTGAATTTCTTCTTGGGCTTGTTTTAAGTCTTGGGTACGCTCATCTACTTTGGTTTCAAGGCTATCAAACACAGCTTTAAGTTGAGAGGCCATGCCATCAAAAGCTTGTGCTAACTCCCCAATTTCATGATGATTATGGTTTGCAGTGCAGGCTTTATGCTCCCAATGGCCTTTTGCTAATGTTTGTGCCGCACAATTTAAACGTTTAATTGGTGTTACAACCCAGTGTGTTGTCAGTAATCCGATAAACACCACAATCATGAGTGCAATAAGTATCAAAAACAGCGTCATTTGCGTATTTTTATCAACATGTGCAGTAAAATCGGTTTCTGGAATCACAATCGTAATCAGCCAATCTAACCCCATATTATCTTGAAATGGAATAACACTTAAGAAGTGCCGTTGATTTTCAATGTAAAAATCTAATAATACTGTTTGGGTAATATTTGAAAATGATTGAAATTTTTGCTGTAAATATTGTGCAGTTTGCGCTGTAAGATGGCTATGACTATCTAATGCGGCTAGGCGTTTAAGGCTATGATGTTCTCTTTGAAACGCTTTTTCACCTGTGGATGTCGCTACCATTAAGCCTGTCTGCCGCTCCATGATAAAGGCTTGCCCTGCTTTACCAATATCTAAACTTTGTAAAAACTGGCTGATTTCCCATAAACTCATATCACTACCAACCGTACCCATAAATTGTTGTTGCGCGTTAAAAATGGGCGTGCCGATAGTGATAACTAATTGTGGATTAGTAAAAGTAACAAAAACATCGCTCCAATGTGGTTTATTGGTTTGTTTAACGGGTATATACCATGGTCGATTCCTTGGATCATAATTAGGTGTTACCCCTTGTTGCTCAATAATTTGACCAAATGCGCCCAGTTGATAACTTTCCATAGCATAATGCGTTTGTTCATCAGATATTTCTAATGACAAATTAAACTGACGACCATTTAAATTACCACAACCAATAAATTCCCCTTCTTCATTTCCAATACCAATATAGTTGGAATTGAAAGCATCTTGCATATTTTTATAGAGCAAATTTTGTAAAGTTCTTGGTTCTGTAATCTTACCAGCACCCAGTTCAATTTGATTGACCACAGTTTGTGTCACTTGCAGCGGTATTTGTAAATAGAGTTGTAAATGTCCTTGAATTTTTTCAGACAATTCTTGTCGCAGGTGTGTCACCATATCAGAGATTAGACGCTGATTATTTTGTAAAGCTAAATAACCCGTTAAACCAACCACTAAAATAACTTGGATAATAAAAGGAACGATGAGCATCGTACGCAATCGTATCGATAGTAGACGTGCTATAAATGAGGAAATGAGTTGCATCAACATAATATATACCCTAATAAAAGCAGCTTAGGATAATTAAATAGAAAAAACCGTGTATTTTACTATATTTTATAGCTAAAAAATGTTTATTTATGCATCATACGCTTTTTTTATGGTGAATAAAAATATAACTTTATGAGATGATTGCATCATTGCATAGGATTCAAAAAACAACATCATGCATAATCCAAATGGTATTTATATTGATTCAGAATCATAGTTTGTATGGTATGTACTATCGTTCTACAAAATAGAGAATAAGCCATGTCAATTGAACATCAAGCTGCAAAATGGTTTCACATGTCGGATGAAGTTTGGGAGCGGCACGCAAATCCTTGGAGTGTGTGGACGCGTTATTCTGGCTTGCCATTACTGATTATGGCTATTTGGTCGCGTGTTTGGCTGGATTGGTGGAGTTTATTACCTATTTTTTTAGTAATAGCATGGATTTGGATAAACCCAAGATTATTTAATAAGCCGCAATCAACTGATAATTGGGCATCACAAGCGGTCTTAGGTGAACGCATCTTGCTCACCCATTCAGATATACCAAGCCATCACCTAGCAGCAATCAAAATATTAAAGTTGATTATGACAGTGGGTACATTCATCATAATTTATGGGTTGCTTGTATTGCATATATGGTTAACTTTACTTGGTACAGCCATTGTAATACTTGGAAAATCTTGGTTTTTAGATCGTATGGTATGGTTGTATCAAGATTTAAATAATCACCTAAAATAGCTGTCTAACTTGTGCCTTCTACCAACAGTTAAGTATAAAAAATTGTCTATGTTGTATAATAATTACTAATTCAAGGAATAAAACGAATAAGGTATTAATATGAGCCAATTGCGAAAAGCACTATTAACAACTATCAACCGTGTCGGACGTGTTATTCCTAAAAAACTACAACGTCGCATTGTAGATTCTCCAGGTGTTTTATATCTTTTTGAAAAATTATCAAATAATCAACTAGAAGAAATTACAACACCAGAAGGTTCTAAATTAGTAATTAACCCACTATTTCATTCCAATTTAGTGCAGTCTGGTGATTTAAGTCATTATGAACCTGAAATTAGAAAAATAATCTCACAATATACTGAACAAGATATGGTTGCTTATGATATTGGGGCAAATGTTGGTGTAATGACGTATCTATTTGCATCTATTGTTGGTGATAAAGGGTTAGTGTATGCGTTTGAACCTGAAGAAAATAACCATGTTTGCCTAGAGCGATCACTTACAAAATATACAAAATCTAATATCATCCTTGATAAACGTGCTGTTGGAAAAACAAAAAGTACGGCACAGTTTGATCGGCGGGGTGGTGCATTTTCTGGGCGTTTAGTTGATGGTGGGCAATATGGAACAACTAACAATATTAGAGAAGTTGAAGTTGTGAATGTAGACTATCTCATTGAGCATGAAGGTTATCAACCACCGAACATATTAAAGATTGATGTTGAGGGTAATGAATATCTGGTTTTGGAAGGGATGCGAAATACCTTAGACCAACATAGCCCAATTATCATCTGTGAATTGCATACACATCTAGGGGAAGTGGCAGAGCAAGTAACAAGCTTATTGTCCGATTATGGTTATCATATTTCCGAGATTGAACTGGTTGAAAGTCTGCCAGATCAAAAAGCAAAGAAAATGGCTGAAAAATATATTGTTGCTGTAAAGTAAATAGCATTTAACGCACTATATGTTATGCCTATAAAACAGCTTGGTTATTGCCCACAACCCAATATCTCCAAATAATGTAATGATACGAAACCCTGCGATAATAATGGCAGCATCAAGTAGTTGCATAGATAAATTCAGTAAGCTGCCTGAAACAACTTCAAATACCCCAATGCCTTGAGGTGCAAAGATCATCAAGTAGCCGACGCTCCATGAAAAAATATAGCTGCCAGCCACTTCTAATAAATGTGTTTGTTTCAGCAATTGCGGGAATGCAGATAAATAGCTAATAAATGCACCAGAGGCTGCAGTCCATATAAGAATGAATAAACTGGCGGCTTTAAAATACTGGGCTATATTGAGCTTGGGCAATTTGACGTATTGATATGACCACAGCCAAGGGATGGCTACTATCGCCAGTAGGCTGCTCAGTGCGGATAACCCTGCGATAATGCCCCAAAAATGATCCAATCCACGAAAATAAAAAACTAAACTACCACCAATTAAAAAGCTCATAAAAACAGCCAATATGCTTTCTAGCAAAAATAGACTACCTAAGTGAGATTTTTTTACACCTATTTGATGGAAATCAACCATTTTACTAACAGTATGCCAAATACCCCCCGGGATATATCGGGCAGGTAAACGATTAACATGAATATAATAAATCTTTTGATAGCTAAGCTGAACGAATAATGTTTGTAGCTGCAATTTGGTTTCTTGTACTGATATAAGTTGCACAAATATCCAGCATAATACCGCGATAAATAAATAGCTCCATTGGGTTTGAGCCAACAATGTATGCAATACATCTTGAGATTGCCACGCAAAATAAGCCAAACATAGTAGTGCAACACCTGTAAAAGCCGATTGAATAAAACGTAATAAGGGTTTCATTATATTGATTTATTTGTTATTTAAAGTCAGGTATAGGCACATTAGACCAGTCGAAACCACCATCTGTCCCTTTTAATTTCTCGACATCGATTTTATCGGTTGTTATGGTTTGAGTGGGTTCAGTTTTATCAGTGGACTGAATATTGTCAGGGTTAGTCAAGGTTGATTTGACCTGCATAAGAATACGAAGCTGGTTATTTTCCCGTGTGTTTTCCGTTTTTACATCTTCAAACCAGTTCACTTTTTCATACGCTTTTACATACTGGCGTGGATCAAGCGAGTCGCCTTCAACTGTAAAACTTAACTTGCCCAACTCGAATTTCCAGCCAACTAATGTCACCTGTTTAGATGGCAAATGGTTAATTACTTTGCCCATTAAATCTAATTGCTGGGGATAACGGTTTAAGTTAGCTAGCCTTTCAACCGTTTGCTTATTTTGTACTGCCTGTGTTTTAGCGGTTAAAATTGGAGTTGCATCATCACTGAGCGTTTCTATTTGCTGCTCAACTTGTGCAATAGCCTGTTGCCATTTAAAAATGGTCACGCTATACCAAGCCAACACAATGATAAATATTGCCAGTCCCAACATTACCCATAAATGTTCTTGCTGTAAGGCAATGGTATTCAAACTGGTACGATGATAGCCCCAAGGTTTATTTGATAATGCCGCATTGATTGGTTGTGGCATATCAGTATTAATCTCTAAACTACATGTTCGCTGGAAATCAATCCATTGTTTTAAACTCGGTTCATTAGGCCACCAACGGCTATGTTTTAAAATATTATCTTGCCAATATTGTGCTTCAACCCCTTCCATACATTGAACCAATTGAATGCCTTGTTCTAATTTTGGTTGCAACAAAGTTTCAGGGATGGAATAAGCTGATTTGATTTTAAATTCTTGTTGTTGCTCTGTTTGCTTTTGTGCATCCCAAATCCAAACCTGTGCCAATGCACCTTGCCATACTATGTAATTTGCATATTGGGTTAGCGGTGTCCATTGACGAATTTTGAGTTTCAGTGCTTCACTACGTCGGGCGGCAGGAATCGCAGTTAAATCGAATACACGATAAAAGCATAAGCTACGCGCAATAACCCATTCCCGCTTTCCTGATTTGCTGCTAGGTTCAATGATGTCTTGGCGTTTATGTAAATAGCGTTGTGGGGAAGCTGATGATTTGCGTAAAAAGCGATCTAACATAGGTGTTTAGCTGGTTAAAACTCAGTACACAGTATAATCTAGTTGTTTGAATGATAAAATAGGCTACTATTTATTCGGTTTTAGCGATATTCGTTAAAATGAAATAAATGATATTTTACAAGGAGGATGTATCATGAAACGTCGTGATTTTCTAACCGCATTAGCAACCACTGCAGCTGCTTACCCATTAATTCATGTTGCGGACAGTATTGGTGCAGCACCGAACAACCCTAAAGTGTTTTTTGATGTGATAGCCAACAACAATCCATTAGGTCGGGTTGTGATGGATTTGCGTGCGGATGTTGTGCCTAGAACTGCGGAAAACTTCAGAGCCTTATGTACAGGTGAAAAAGGTTTTGGTTATAAAGGCAGTATTTTCCATCGTGTGATTCCTAAATTTATGTGTCAAGGTGGTGACTTTACTAATGGCAATGGCACAGGCGGTAAGTCTATTTATGGTGATTCATTTGAAGATGAAAACTTTACTTTGAAGCACACAGGTGAAGGCATTTTATCTATGGCCAATCGCGGGCCTAACACCAGTGGTTCACAATTCTTTATTTGTACGGCCAAAACACCTTGGTTAGATGGCAAACATGTGGTGTTTGGTTCTGTGGTTGAAGGTTATGAAACTGTGCAAAAAATGGAAGCCTTGGGTACGCCTTCAGGTATGACTCGAGCCAGAATCATTATTGCAGATTGTGGCCAAGTGAAGTAAGTGATTAAAGAGCAAACCTATTTCATCAAACGAGATAGGCTTGCTTTATGATGATGTATTATGGGCAAGGATTTGAATATTGTTGATGAATCGCTTCAATACCTTCCAACACCTCATCAGATAAAGTGAGGTCAATGCTGGCAATATTTGCTTTTAACTGATCCATTGTAGTTGCACCAATGATATTACTGTGCAAGAAAGGTCGTGTATTCACATAAGCCAAGGCCATTTGTGCCGGGTCTAAATCATGCTGCTTGGCTAAATCAATATAAGCTTGCGTGGCTTTTACACCAGACTCATTTTTAATATAGCGGTCGAAACGAGGGAATAAAGTAATACGGGCATTTTTTGGGTAAGCACCATGTAAATATTTGCCTGACAACACGCCAAATGCTAACGGCGAATAAGCTAGCAAACCGACATTTTCCCGATGACTGACTTCAGCCAAACCCACCTCATAACTACGATTCAGTAAATTATATGGATTTTGAATGCTGACAATACGTGGCAAGTTCAATTGTTCAGCTAATTTCAAGAACGTCATCACACCCCAAGCTGATTCATTTGACACCCCGATATAACGTACTTTACCTGCTTGTACCAATTCACTAAGTGCGGTTAAGCTTTCTTCAATTGCAACCATTTCTTCATCGGCTTGTTGTGTATAGCCCAGTTGCCCAAAGAAGTTGGTATTTCGGTGCGGCCAGTGTAATTGATACACGTCGACATAATCAGTTTGTAAGCGTTTTAAGCTGCCGTCAATGGCTTGATGAATATGCGAACGGTCTAAACGTGACCCACCGCGTATATGTTCAGAGATTTCGCCAGCACCTGCGACTTTAGTTGCAATAATCACTTTATCGCGATTTTGACGTTTTTGTAGCCAGTTACCGATATGGCTTTCGGTTTTGCCGTAGGTTTCTGGGCGTGGAGGCACAGCATAAAGTTCAGCAGTGTCAATAAAATTCACACCTTGTTCAAGCGCATAATCTAATTGTTCAAATGCTTCTGCTTCTGTATTTTGCTCTCCCCATGTCATTGAGCCTAAGCAAATTCGACTCACATTTAAATCACTGTCACCGAGTTTGTTATATAACATGCATGTTCCTAAATACTATTCAAAGCCAATGATAAAGATATATGGGAGAAAGGAAAAAGGTTTCAAGCAAATTACTATTTTTTTGATTGTTAAAAAGGTGAATTTATTTTGATAATAGATGGGTTTCTTTGCCTGTGGGTTATTTGAAATGAGCTGCACGTCACGAATTTTTTCAAGGTATGGATAGTTAATATCCTTATTCTAAAGTTTGACATTGAGCTTCTGTTAAGATTATTTTTTAAAATTTACTTACTTACTTTCATCACTATCTTATGCCAATTACTTATTTTATGGATACACATTTTTTAAACTAAATGTTCTCATACATTGATAAAAATAATGTATTGCAGTCAATTTTCAATTTTAGCCATTTATTTCACGCAGCATATTTACCCTCCAAATTCTCCCATCAATAGCAATTATTTCATAATAATATTTGACTCATTAAACTCTTCGATAATTAAGCTTTTAGTGTAATTGATTTGAATAAGTAAATGTTTTTATTATAAAAAATAATGTTTAAATTTTGCGAATACGGTATGAAAATTGTATTTGATTAGCTCTATGTATAACAATCAATTATTGGGCTAGCACTATGGCTATGATAGAATTCAGGCCGTGTGCAGTATTGGGGGTATCATGACATCTCTTACACGTAAAAATGTTCATGTCACAATGCACTTGGTCAATGGCGAAAACCTAAAAGGTACTGTTGTCATTGAAAAAACCGCAAGACTGTCAGACACCATGAATAATCTTAACAAAGACTTTATTGTGTTAATCGATTATGAAGACAAAGGGCATATTATTAACAAAAGCCACATTGTCCAAATCATGGAAAATGAGGATTTAGAAATTCAATCTTAACCAACCACAGGTTTAAATCTATGCGAGGCATTTGGATATTTTTAGGGTGGGTGTTAATCAGTTTTTCTGTATTTGCAGCCGATGAAGACCTAAAAAATGTAACAACCGTTAAAGTTGAGATCAAAGGCATAGAACAAGCTGATATTATTAAAAATATTCTTGCTAGCCTTCGCATAGAACAACAAAAAAACAATGATCGTCTTTCAGACAAGCGTATTAGACGTTTGCATAAAAAAGCCCCTGAAGACATTCAAGTTGCACTCCGTCCCTTTGGATATTACCGCCCGTATGTTGATAGTGAACTCACTCCGCCCGCAGATGATGCAGAAAAAAAGACGTGGCAGGCTGTTTATACTGTTGATTTAGGTGATCCACTTATTTTAAAAACCGTCAATGTTGAGCTAAAAGGTGAAGCCAACCAAGACGAATATTTCAAAAAGTTACTGGCACAATTTCCCGTCAAACAAGGCGATGTCTTTAACTCTCCCAATTATGAAAAAGGCAAACGGGTTTTACGCAACACCGCAGAATCACGCGGCTATTTCGATGCCCAGTTTTTAACCACACGAATTTTATTAGATGAGTCGGATTATTCTGCAAATGTAAAACTTATATTTGACAGCGGTAAGCGTTATAAATTCGGAGAAATTCAATACGACCAAGATCAGGAAAAGGTTGAATTTAAAGAATCATTGTTAAATCGTTACAAAACGTTTAATACAGGCGATGCGTATGATGAAGATACCATGCTTGAGTTTAGAACCTCATTAGTGAATAGCCGTTATTTCTCTGATGTCGATGTCAGTATTCAACGCCCTGATCTTAAGGCCACTGAAAAAAATTATAATATTCCCGTCACAGTTAAATTAACCCCACGCAAACCAAATTTATACACTGCTAGCATTGGTTATGGCACAGATACAGGTGTCCGTGGTGGATTGGGTTGGGAACGCCGTTACTTAAACAGTTATGGCCATTCATTTAAGTTTGATGTACAACTTTCTGAAATTCGTCAATCTGCAACTGCACAATATCTGATTCCCACAGGCGACAATGAAAATCAATATTTGACCGCCAAAGCAGGTTATTTAAAAGAAGAAAACGATACTTATGATACTGAAAGTTTAATCGTTGGTTTATCACAAAATCGGATTCGAACCATTTTCAACGACATTCATTTACAAGAAGTGATCGGTATTGAGTATCGCGATGAAAAATATCAAATTGGTGAAGACACAGGCCATGCAACTTTGCTCATGCCGAATGCCTCGTGGTCATATGTTAAAGCGGATGATCGGATTTATACCTTAAATGGTTACAAATTGGATTTTACCGTACGGGGTGCATTGAACAATCTCGGCTCAGATAATTCATTTTTGCAAACCTATTTAAGTGGTAAATATATTCATCAAGTATTTGAAAAAGGTCGTTTTATTACGCGTGGAGAATGGGGTTATACTTCCGTTTCATTGTTAGACGGTGAGTTTCGTGATTTACCGCCCAGTATTCGCTATTTTGCAGGTGGTGATAAAAGTGTGCGGGGCTATGATTACAATGACTTAGGCCCTCAAGATAGCAAAGGCAATGTGATTGGTGGCAAACACTTAATCGTCGGCAGTGCAGAATATGAACATCAAATTGTCGGCAAATGGAGTGCTGCAGTATTTTATGATGTGGGTAATGCAGTAAATGACTTTTCTGAAGCTTTACAACATGGTGCAGGTGTGGGGGTACGTTGGCGTTCTCCGATTGGTTTAATCCGTGTCGATTTGGCTACTGCACTAAATGCCGATGATTTTCCAATCCGCTTGCATATTAATATCGGCCCTGACCTTTAGTCATCATGCGCCAAATTTAAAAATGGGGTAATGTTCTATTTCTTAAGACAGCCTACCCCATCTTTTTTCTTAGTGATTTTCGCTTACAATATTAATTGTATATTTAGGAATTTCCACCACTAAATCTTCATCAGCAACAATCGCTTGGCAGCTTAAACGCGATTCTGCATCCAATCCCCACGCTTTATCCAGCATATCTTCTTCTAATTCAGTCGCTTCTTCTAAAGAATCAAAGCCTTCACGAATAATCACATGACAAGTCGTACAACTACAGGATTTTTCACACGCATGTTCCAATTCGATCCCATTCAATAATGCAGCGTCTAACACACTAACACCTGAATCAACCTCTAGCTCTGCGCCATCGGGACAAATTGTTTCATGAGCTAAAAAAGTAACTTTTGGCATGGGGGCTTATTCTCCTGAAAATTCTTCAACATTGTGACCTTGCATCGCTTTTTTGATACTAGTATCCATGCGTCTTGCGGCAAAAGCTTGCGTGACTTGGTCAAGTTGTTCCATGGTTTGTTTAATGAGTTTAATATCTGTGCCTTGTCTAGCTTGTTGTAATTGCTGCAAAGCCTGCTGAATCGTACTTAATTCTTGCTCAGATAACAACTCACTGTCTGCTGCGAGTGCGGCTTCTAAGGCTAACACCACCCGTTCTGCTTCAACTTGCTGTTCACGTAAATTACGTGCATCCACATCATCTTGTGCATGGGTCATAGAATCTTTGAGCATGGTTTCAATTTCACCATCGGTTAAGCCGTATGATGGTTTGACTGTAATTTCGCTGCGAGTGCCTGTGGTTTCTTCTTGGGCTGACACACTGAGTAAGCCATCAGCATCGACTTGGAAGGTGACGCGAATCCGTGCCGCCCCTGCAACCATCGGCGGAATACCACGTAATTCAAAACGGGCTAAAGAACGACAAGCTGACACAAGTTCACGTTCGCCTTGCAATACATGCACAGCCATTGCAGTTTGACCATCTTTAAATGTAGTGAAATCTTGGGCACGCGCCACAGGAATTGTCGTATTACGTGGGATCACTTTTTCAACCAAGCCGCCCATGGTTTCTAAACCTAATGACAACGGAATCACATCTAGTAACAGCATGTCATCGCCTGATTTATTGCCCACTAAAATATCGGCTTGAATCGCTGCACCAATCGCCACCACTTTGTCAGGATCAATGTCAGTATGTGGCGTACATTTAAAGAATTCACCGACTTTCTCACGTACACGTGGCATTCGAGTTGAACCACCTACCATTACCACTTCGCTGATTTCTTCGGCAGACACACCCGCATCACGCAATGCACGGCGACATGGAGCAAGGGTTTTTTGAATTAATTTATCAACCAGTTCATGCAGTTGCTGACGGTCTAAACTGCCTTGCCAACCTTGTACTTGAATCTCTGTTTGTTCTTGTTCGGTTAAAGCTTCTTTGGCTGTACGGGCGACATCTAATAATTCACGGATTTTTTGTTGTTCTACATCTTCGGCAATATTGGCTTGCTGCATAATCCATTGTGCAATTAAACGATCAATATCATCACCGCCTAAAGCTGAATCACCCGCTGTTGCCATGACTTCAAATACGCCACGCTGCAAACGTAAAATCGAAATATCGAACGTGCCACCACCTAAATCATAAATTGCAAAAATACCTTCTGCTTGCTGATCTAAACCATAAGCAACCGCCGCTGCTGTGGGTTCATTGAGTAGGCGTAATACATTCAAGCCAGCCAATTGCGCTGCATCCTTAGTGGCTTGGCGTTGTGCATCATCGAAGTATGCGGGTACGGTAATCACCACACCTGTTAACTCATCGCCTAAGCTATCTTGTGCGCGTTGGTTTAAGTTTTTAAGAATTTCTGCAGATACTTGCACAGGACTCACATCACCCGCAGCAGTGCGAATCATTGGCATCCCATGTTCATCATCGCTAATAAATTCATAAGGTAAACTAGTACCTGTGGTTTTGACATCTTTTAGACCACGCCCCATTAAGCGTTTTACTGACGCAATAGTATTAAATGGATCAGTGACCGCATGTTGTTTAGCTTCATGTCCAACAATAGGTGGTTGTTGCTCAGCATAATGAACAATGGAGGGTAAAATATGTCGCTGTTGTAAATCGGGTAGGGTTTCGGCAACGCCACTTTTGACGGTTGCGACCAGTGAATTTGTTGTGCCTAAATCAATGCCTGCGGCAAAGCGATGTTGATGTGGTGCGGTTGATTGTCCGGGTTCAGCAATTTGCAGCAAGGCCATGAAGCATCCTTCTTAATGTAAGAATTTAGAAAACGATGCGTACATTATAGGGCTTGACTGCTAAAAACCAATTAGCGGTGACTATCATCTATTTGAAAATAGCCACCATTCTTGATTATCCTTCGCTTTCTTCTTCAACTTCAACGACTTCATCTGCTGCTTCAGCTTTGACTAGCCATTGATTAATTTTTTCAAAGTCATCCAATGCAATTAAGCCTGCTGCTTGTTTTAAGCCTAGGGTATTTAAGACATAACCGTAACGAGAGCTAGCATAATCACGTTGAGCTTGTAATAAATCACGACGCGCATTTAATACGTCAACAGAGGTACGCGTACCCACTTCATAACCAATTTGCACTGCTTCTAATGCTGTTTCTGTTGAAGTCAGGGCTTGTTTAGCTGCTTTAATACGGCTGATACTAGACAATACATTTAAATATGCATTACGGGTTTGACGTTGAACCGTACGTTGTGCTTGCGTCAATTGATCTAATGCTTGCGTATGTCGTCTTTGTGCTTCACGAACACGAGCGCGAATGCCGCCACCTTCAAATAATAAGTAACCTACTTGAATGCCGATACTATTATCTGTGCCTTGCGATGCACCCGTAGGATCATCATCACCACGTAAACGATCGCGATAACCATGTTGCGCCACTAAATCTACAGTGGGTAAATTCGCCGCACGTTGTTTTTTGATTTCTTGCATAGATGTTTCAATCGCATGTTTTGCCGCTAGCACTTGTGGACTATTTTCTAATGCAATCGTTGTCCATTCGTCGATATTTTCAGGATCAGGAGAAACCAACTCCATTTCTTCACTTAAAGTTTGACTTAAGTTTAGATCACTATCTGAACTGCCTATAATTTCACGCAATGCCTCTTTTGCATTATCTACCTGATTTAAAGCTTGGATTTCATCTGCAACCGCTAAGTCATAACCTGCTTGAGATTCTTGTACATCTGTAATCGCAATTAAGCCAACTTCAAACCGTTTTTGGGCTTGATCTAACTGTCGTTCAAATGCATCTTTAGTACTACGAGCAAAGCTCACATTGTCATCCGCAGCTAAGATGTCAAAAAACGCTTGAGCTAAACGCAACATCAAACCTTGTTTTTCACTTTCATATGCAGCTTCTGTACGTGCAACGACGCTATCTGTTTGATCGACTGCGATATTTAAATTACGTCTATATAAAGCATAACTCAATGATAAATTATAATTGGCATTGGTAAATTCTTGGTTATCACCTGAGAGAAAATCAGACTGTGAAAAGTTTTCAGACACCCCGCCACCTAATGTTAATTGTGGTGCAAGCGCGGCTTGTGCTTGGGGTTTTAGCTCTTGATTTGCTAATACTTCATATTCTGCAATTTTTAATTGGGGGTCATTTTTAACAGCTTGCTCATATAGTTCCAGCAAGGTTTCGGCATAAAGCGTGGGGCTAATTAGTAAAATGCATAAGAAGAGTAAACGTGGCATAGAGTGCTCCTATAGGTAGGCAGTGAGAGTTTGATCAAGTGTAAGCTAAATTATTCTTGTTAGCCATATGTTGGGTACATTATTCGATGACTCAAGGGTGAGCAGTATAGCATTCACAAATGTAAGCCCTGCATTTAAGTCTGATGTTATTGCTATTCAAATCAATTTTTCTATAGTACAGTTGTATTGATTATACTCATATTTAAGAGGATAGATTGATGCGTTTATTCATGTTTTTATGCAGTTTATTGGTTTCTACTCATTTGGTAGCTGCTCCTATTTTAGTTGATGAATATGTGCCATTTCCTGATTTTACCCCAGCAATGAAGTGTGATGCATGTCGTACTTTCCAGATCAATCAAGACGGTGATTTAGCGATTAAAGGTAAAGGCAAATTATGGACACAAAAAGCGGTCTATGATTTAACTAAACAGGACAAAGTCATTGTCGAAGCAGAAGTCAATTTACATACGTGGTATAAAGAAAAAGCCAATAAAACCTATGGTTCTTTATTTATTCTAGGTTTTTCTGAAGATTTACAAAGCGATATTTTATATTTCACTATTGGTTGCCGAGCTGACGGTAAAGTTAAAACGGGCGTGAGTCTGGGTAAAAAAAATGCGTTCTTTGCCAAGTCTCGTTACATTTTGCCAGCCGATAGTTGGGAAAAAGTAAAAGTCGAATTAACCAAAAACGAACTCGTCGCATCAGCCAGCGGTGTGGAATTAATTCGAGCGGATTTAACTGATCGTAAATTTGCTCAAACAGGGTCTATTGGTTTTATTTCTTACTTAGGCATTCCTTTAGAAGTGCGTAATTTTAAAATCACTACCAAATAATTTTTCTCATTGCTTAGGCTGACAATTTATTTGTGAAGTCTAAGCAATTATTTTATAAATTAATCCCACACTAACCACAGTAAAAACTCTTTATTACCTTTGCCCCCCAAGACGGGTGAGTCAATTTGTGCCTTTATTTCAAAACCTAAGTTTTCCGCACATTGGCGTACTTTATCTAATGCAAACTGATGTTGGGCTTCATCTTTAACAACGCCCTTTTTACCTAAACCTTGTTGACCCACTTCAAATTGCGGTTTTACCAGTGCGACAACATTGGCTTGCGATTGGAGGAAATGAATGATCTCAGGCAATACCAATGTCAGAGAAATGAATGAAACATCAATACAACAAAAATCAATAGGTTCAGGAATCAAGTTATTATCAAGCTGGCGGATATTCATCCCTTCAAGATTAACTACTCTGTCATCCTGTCTTAGCTTTTCAACCAATTGCTCATGTCCCACATCAACCGCATAGACCTTATTTGCACCAAGGCTTAACAGCACGTCAGTAAACCCACCTGTTGACGCGCCAACATCCAAACAAGTGATAGGGTTTGCTAAAGGCCATGTGTTAAATGCTTGCTCTAATTTCAGGCCGCCACGTGACACCCATTGCAATGTCTCGCCTCGAATTTCAATCTGTGTGGTTTCAGGAAACGTTTTACTGGCTTTTGTGACACACTGGTTATCAATCCAGACTTGACCTTCAGCAATAAGTGCTTGCGCACGTTGGCGTGAACTGGCAAGGTTTTGGTGTTGTAATAATTTATCTAATCGCATCTTTTGAAAATATTAAAACATTGACTTGTTTATATTATAAACGAAGTCGGCTCAGCCTATTCATTACGATAGATATCCATATCGATGGTTGTTCTTGTTTGGACTAAAAAATCCAATACATCAAGCTCAAAACCTACTGCGGGTGTAGAAAGCTCATCATTTACACTAATCCACATGACAACTTCTAGCACTGTAACTGCATTATATTTCTGCTTAATTTGGTTGATAATGTCCACACTTGATTTTAATTGATTGACAACCTCTAAAGCCATCTCATATACATCAATGAAATCAATATCAGTAGTATTATCCTTAACAGTTTCTGTGGATAACCTCCAAGCATTCGCTCTAGGGACTTTACCTGGTATTCTTGAGCCTTTTATCATGACTGATGTTGGCGAAATACCTAGCTCTTTCGTAATATCATCAGGATTAAAGTCATCCCCTCTAAATGCAAAATACACATAACACTCATTGCAACTTGCTTCAGCTTCACTCACTTATAAGCCCTTTTTAAATTTTAGAAATAATATATGAAAATAGCACTAGTTGGTTTTATCTGCTTTAAACAACTAAACTTTTTTAATCAAGCCATTTGATTATTTCTGTTAAACTGTCGCCCAATTTTTACCGCTACGGTTGGATAGGCTATGTCAAACAAGTTTAAATTACTGATTTTTGATTGGGATGGGACATTGATGGATTCTCAAGCCCGTATTATCGATTGTTTTAAAATTGCGATTGCTGAGGTTGGTTTACAGCCACGTACTGCACATGAAATTCGTCAAATTGTAGGTCTCGGTTTATTAGAAGGCTTTCAAGCTTTATGCTCTGATGGTAGTCCAGCACAGTTAAAACAAGCGGTTAAAATTTACCGTGATAACTATTTTTCTAGCTATGCAAAACCGACCCCATTATTTGATAAAGCAGATGAAGTACTGCAAGGTTTATATGATGCAGGCTATTGGTTAGCAGTGGCTACGGGTAAAGGTCGGCGCGGTTTAAATGAAGCATTAGACAAAACAGGCTTGAAGCATTTATTTCACAGTACCCGTTGTGCTGAAGAAACCACATCTAAGCCTAACCCTCATATGCTATATGAAATTTTAGAAGAACTCGATACAAATGTGAGTGATGCGGTGATGATTGGCGATAGCTTATTCGATTTGGAAATGGCCAATAAAGCGGGTATGGCAAGTATTGCAGTTTCTTACGGATTGCAGGATAAACAACGCTTAATGACATGTAATCCTTTAACGTGTTTAGATGATGTAACTGAATTGCCTACATGGTTAGAAATGACAAAGTAGATATTATGTTGTAGCAATGAGTAAAGCTATAACAAATAATAAAAGAGCTTGCTTTGCACAATAGCGATCCAGTGCAAAACAGCTCACTTGAAACTAGTTGGCATCTGGTAATGGTTCACCAATCGTAAAACTACGACCTGAACGGTTAGGATGGTTTTCAACGGTAATGACTTCATTTTTATATTCAACGGTCACACCTTGCACCACACCAAAGCGCATTTTAAATGGAGGCTCACCCGTTACAGTGATGCTACGTCCAGCTTTAGCCACCCCTTCAAATACTTTTTCATTGGCATTATCAATAATACGTGTCCATGAATCCATTGAATAATTAATCACCACTGTGTGTAACTGTTCTGCTGTAAACGTAGGCGGGGCTGGCGTTGCTTCTTGTGTATCTGTATCATCCGTAGACGTAAGCGAAATAGTTACGTTTTCAACATCATCCGATGCTTCAGATGTTTCTAAGCTGGTACTTTCAATAGCTGGTGGCTCGAAAGTCGTTTCTTCAGTTGTAGCTTCAATATTTAAACGCGGCAGAGCTAATGTACTTTCACCTGCGTTTTCAGTTGTCTCAGGCAGCTCCATCACCACGCCACCTTGTTGCATTGGCTTGTTTGATAAACGAATACCACCTAATACAACCAATATAGCAACAGCCAATATAAATAAGAAAGTAAAAGCTCTAACCCGCCAATCTTTGCTATTCACAGTGTTGACTTGACCACCATAATGGATTTGAGGTGTAATCATTGGTAATGATTCATCAGGCTGTACTGAATTATACGCACCGACCAACTCATCAGATGAAGGCACTTCTAATAATTTAGCGTAATTACGAATGTAACCACGTACAAAAATCGGTGGAGGTAAAGCTGCATAGTCACCATCTTCTAATGCAGTGACAACACCTGTGTCTAAATAAAGCCTATCTGCTACGTGTTCTATTGACAGATTTTTCTGTTCACGCAACTGCTTCAACCATTCACCGGGTTTTAAACCATTTAAATCAATTGCTTCTGGAACTTGCTCTGCAGACTCTGCTTGCTCACCCTCAGCCGAATCTACAGTGGTGACTTTAATTACGCCGTCTTCCGCAGCATCATTTCCATAAGTTGTTGTCATATATGTGTACCGTCATTCTCTATTTATGATAACGTTCTTTATTCAGCCACTGCACTTCGATGGCATCTGGAAATTCAGAACGCAAAATTCGTGCATAACGCGCTTTTGTTAATGAATCCCGCAGTGCATGTGCGATACGAATGCCTAACCACAACGTTTGTGCATTATGTGGCCTATCATCAATGTAGCGATCAAAATACTCCTTAGCGACATTATAACGGCCTGTTTCAGAATTCAATAGTGCCATTTGGTATAAAGCACGAGAAAAATTAGGGTTAACTGTGAGTGCCTTGCGTAGATAAGCTTCTGCCTCATCATAATGCTTATGGCGCATCGCACAAATGGCTGCATTGGTTGCAGGGACTTCTGGACGGGCATAAACAGGATTAGCTAATGCAATCAAAAATGCACGATTGGCCTCTTCCCATGTCCCATGCTTGCATAAAAATTGGCCATAATTATTTTGAATCGTTGCATTGTAAACTTGCAGCTTTACCGCTGTTTCATAATGATTACGAGCATCTTCAATTTGTCCAACCCGTTCATATAAAATCGCGATAGTGCTATGCGCGTCTGCATAATCTTTATCTTTCTCGATGGCTTTACGTAAGCGGTTTAAGGCAATTTCCATTTTACCCCGCTTCATATACTCAATGCCTAAATTCAAATTGATTTCAGACACTTTTTCAGGTTTATAAGGTTTAACTTGACTGATGTCGTACTCTAAATGCTTTAAGTCGTCTAAACTACTGAGCTGATTCAAATCTTTATCGTTAATCACGGGGTTGCTACCGCAAGCTGCCAGTGATATGGCGATGAAAACTAAAATCAAGTACTTCATCCTCTCGCTCCTTGCATCATGATAGGCTGAGTATGGCCTTGTCGTTTATTAAACACCCGTCCAACCAGTTGCCCACAGGCTGCATCAATATCATCACCACGGGTTTTGCGGGTCACAGTGATTAAACCTGCCTTGATTAAAATATCCCGAAACTCATTGATACGTGCTTGACTTGAACGCTGATAAGGCGAATTAGGAAATGGATTAAATGGAATCAAATTAATCTTTGAAGGCACATTGCGTAACAATTTTGCCAATTGGCGCGCGTGCTGTGGTGTATCGTTAAAATCTTGCAACATCACATATTCAAAAGTGATTTTACGGCGACTTTCATTTTTTATGTAGTCACGACATGCATTAAGTAATTCTGCAATAGGATACTTTTTATTAATCGGTACAAGTTCATTGCGTAATTCATCCGTTGGCGCATGTAATGAAACCGCTAAATTCACAGGACATTGTTGTTTTAGACGTTCCATTGCGGGGACAACTCCTGCAGTGCTTAAGGTAATACGTCGCCATGACAAACCATAGCTAAAATCATCACGCATCAAATTCATTGCCTTAACCACATTTTTAAAATTGGCTAATGGTTCGCCCATGCCCATGAGAACCACATTGCTGATTGCACGTTGTTGTACATCGGTTGCATAAATATTTTGAGAGCGCAAATGGTGTTCCGCTAACCATAATTGACCGATAATTTCACCCACGGTTAAGTTACGGCTAAAGCCTTGCTGTGCAGTGGAGCAAAAGCTACAGTCTAAAACACAACCGACTTGCGAAGAAATACATAAGGTGTTGCGATCATCTTCAGGAATAAACACCATTTCAATCCGATTGCCATCGGCCAACTCTAACACCCATTTACGAGTGCCATCGACTGATACTTGCTCAGTCACAATTTGAGGAATGGTTAAGCTGGTTTCTGTATGGAGGCGTTGACGCAATGCTTTGCTTAAGTTAGTCATTTCGTCGAAATCGGTAACACCCAATTGATGCACCCACTTTAAAACTTGGGTTGCACGAAATGGTTTTTCACCCCATTCAGTAAAAAATTGGCCTAAATCTTCGCGGTTATAATCTAATAAATTCATCTGTAACAATTATCAATTAAACAATTATCAATTAACAACGAAACAACTAGCAGCATACTGTTAATTGTTCATTGTTAATTGTCAACTGACTAGCGCGTTCTTGGGCAAAGCTCTGCGTCAGTGAAGAAGTAAGCGATTTCAGTTGCAGCAGTATCAGTACCATCAGAACCATGTACTGCATTTTCATCAATCGATTCAGCAAAATCAGCACGGATAGTGCCAGCAGCCGCTTCTTTAGGATTCGTTGCACCCATTAATTCGCGGTTTTTCTGAATAGCGTCTTCACCTTCTAAAACTTGCACCATGATAGGGCCAGAAATCATAAAGTCGACTAATTCGCCAAAAAATGGACGTTCTTTATGAACAGCATAAAAGCCTTCAGCTTGTTCACGTGATAAGTGCAACATTTTAGCAGCAACAACTTTTAAGCCACCTTTTTCAAAGCGAGCATAAATTTCACCAATCACGTTTTTAGCAACAGCATCAGGCTTAATAATAGAAATAGTGCGTTCAATCGCCATTCAAAAATACTCCAGTTGGTTTTTAGAGTGCGCAATTATATCAATTTATCAGCCAGTTAGGTTATAGAGATTTACATCTTTTGAGAAAAAGCTTAATTCATTGATTATATTAAGGCTTTAATGGTGTAATCTTATACTTAATATTTATCAACAAATTTATATTTAACAAGTATATAACCATGATTTTGAATATTTTCAAGAAGGATGAGACAAAATGGTTGCTGAGGAGAAGTTAGCATGTTATCCATGCCCTTGCTGTGGATACTTTACATTGAGTGAAAAGCCTTCAGGTACTTTTGAAATTTGTCCTGTATGTAACTGGGAAGATGATAATGTTCAATATGATGACCCTAATTATAATGGAGGGGCTAACAGGATTAGTTTAAATACAGCTAGAGAAAATTTTGCTAAGTATGGAGTCATAGATAGGGAGTTTATATCTAAAGTTAGGCCACCTACAAAGGGAGAAGCTTTAAGCTATTACAAAAAATAGACAACTAAAAAACAGATATATTTAGTTATCATTGTCTAATGAGTTAATAGTGAACAACTGTTGAAACTTGAAAGAAAATTACTTACAGATAATTAGCTTAAAAAACAAAAGAAACCATGACTATTTTAAATGACTAGTGACAAATATATAAACAATTGTAGAATATGTGGTTTTTTTCTTGGATATCCTCCTTGGGGAAAAGACGGAAAAATACCCTTATTTGAGTATTGCCCATGCTGTGGAGTTGAATTTGGTTATCAAGATTCTACATTGAAAGGAATCAAAAAATTTCGAGAACAGTGGATTAATAATAACATGACTTGGAGTTACAGCGAAGAAAAGCCATTGAGTTGGGATTATAAGCAACAGCTCAGAAGTATTCCTGATAAATATAAATAGCGAGATAGACTAAATGAATGAGTGATATTTACAGAAATAAAAGAAGTTTGTATAAAATTGAATAGGAAGCAAAAAAAGCTCCCTATCAATTGCTTGGGGAAATGGAATATATTGCAAGAACATGCCTCAATAGACAGCTAAAGGAAATCAACAAACCTACTCCATCATTGAGTAATATGAAAGGCTTGCCACTATATCAAATCTCCTGAACCGCATCATAATAACGAATCCGATAAATCAAACGTTGTTGAGCAATATCATTACCATTTTTAAACCCTGTCCGATTATGCAATACATTATTACAAATTAAGCCTTGATTCGGTGCTAAACAATGCCGAAAAATATATGGTGACTCCGAATTTAAAAAAGCATTTAGTTCTGTGACGGCTTCTTTCACAATGGGGTCATCCTTCCAAATGATATTACGTTTTCTAGCTGTATAACGAGTACGCAAGCCACCCTGTTCATTAATCGAGAACACTGAGCCAACAGATTCAGCACGTAAAATTTGCCCATTTTGTTCATTGGCAGGAATCGTCATTACATCATTTTGCATTAAGGCTTCGATATAAGCAGGATTTTTGTCGCGTAAATAAATATAAGCTAAATCATTATCTACTATTTGATTTTCGCCACCTTCTAATGCAGGACGGGTACAGTGCAACAACATCGCTTGCACAGGTTTATCCACTTCATTGTAATAACCATCAGTATGCCAATTTATGGGTTTATCGGTGTAAGGAATATAATCATGACGCTCACCATTAGCTTCCACTTGCAACGGTGTAATCCCATCTTCTCCTTCAGCGGTTAAAGTGCGATCTATATGCGCTAAACCGAATTGTCTGCCTAATAAATCCAAACTATTTTTATCAACTTCTATGTCATTCTGTACCTGATAAAAAGCGATATTAGTTTTGTATAATAGCCCTAAAATTTGTGATTTTTCTGAAAACGACAGTTTTTTAGGATTTTTTATGGGGATAATCAAATCTTTTATGACCGAAGGATAATTTTCTAACTTACTGTCTCTCCACGCTAAATAACTAGCATCATTAGATAAATCAAATGGGCTTGCTTGACGGGTCTGATAATTCGTGATAAATGATGTTTGTAAATTTTTCATAAATGCCTTTCTTGACTTTATGTTAAAAGTTGACTATTTATATCAACTATAAAACAGTTCTTTTAGTAAAACGTTTAACCTAAGTAAAAGGTAAAAACCCTTTATAATAGCTTGATATTATTTTTTATATTTTTTGCTTGACTAAACATTGCTAAATTACTATTTTATTATATTACGATGTAACGATAATGCAAAAATACAGTAGGCTTTCAAGTAAAAAGTTTATTGTGCGCTGCAATAAAATAAAAACTAAAAAATACGCGACAAAGTAAAAGTTTTCGGACAGAGTGGTTTTAAGTTTATTTAGTATTGACCGCTCTAATAAATGAATAATTAGAAACAGTGGTATGCCTGAGACATTTATCTTGGTCAATCACCTTTCACCTTAGAGACATATCAGGAGCTGAGCAATGGCAAAAGAGATGCACCAAACGCCTAATCTTGACCAGTTGGAAAGCGGCCCATGGCCAAGTTTTGTAACAGGCTTGAAACGATTAGCAAATGATGAGGATAAACCTTATCAAGACATGATGGTTGACTTATTAGGTCAATTGGAACACTCCTACCAAACACGCAAAGGCTACTGGAAAGGTGGTACTGTTGGTGTTATTGGTTACGGCGGTGGTGTTATCCCTCGTTTCTCTGAAGTCGCTGCAAAATATCCAGCTTCTAAAGAATTCCACACATTGCGTATCCAACCACCTGCAGGTATGCACTATGACACTGAGATCATGCGTAAATTCTGTGATATCTGGGAAAAATATGGCTCAGGTTTAATCGCATTCCATGGTCAAAGTGGCGACATCATGTTCCAAGGTGTGACAACTGAAAATGTACAACCTGCATTTGATGAGTTAAACAAAATTGGTTTTGACTTAGGCGGCGCGGGTCCTGCTGTGCGTACAGGTATGTCTTGCGTGGGTGCAGCTCGCTGTGAGCAATCTTGTGCCAATGAGCAAAAAATTCACCGTACTTTAGTTAATAACTTCCTTGATGACATGCACCGTCCTGCATTGCCTTACAAGTTCAAGTTTAAAGTATCTGGCTGCCCTAACGACTGCATGAACTCTATTGAACGTGCTGACATGTCTATTATTGGTACATGGCGCGACGATATGAAAGTTAACCAAGAAGAAGTGGTTAAATTCGTTGCTGATAAAGGTCGCAAATATGTGATCGATAACGTGGTTTCTCGTTGCCCAACCAATGCATTATCTTTAAATGATGATGACACCTTAGACGTTGATAACCGTAACTGCGTACGTTGTATGCACTGCGTTAACGTGATGACTAAAGCATTATCTCCGGGTGATGACAAAGGTGTGACCATGTTAATCGGTGGTAAACGTACTCTAAAAATCGGTGACTTAATGGGTACAGTTGTAATCCCATTCATGAAGTTAGAAACTGAAGAAGATTACGAGCAATTAACTGAAGTTGCTGAAAATATCATTGACTTCTTTGCTGAAAACGCGCTTGAGCACGAACGTACTGGTGAAATGATCGAACGTATCGGTCTTGTGAACTTCTTAGAAGGCATCGGCCTTGAAGTTGATCCAAATATGGTTGCTGAACCTCGTCAATGCTCTTATGTACGTACTGATGGCTGGGACGAAGAAGCTGAAAAATGGTTCGCACGTAAAGCAGAAGCAGCAGCTTAAAGTTATTTAAAACGCATCTCTAAGGGCTGTCTTTGAACATGGGCAGTCCTAAAGGTCAGACATAAGAATAACTTATTTTTCATAAGGGCTAAACTCCGTTATATTACAAGTTTAGCTTTTTATTAAAGTTCTAACATTACAATATTATAATATTCGGATAATTTTAGGAGGTTCACTATGGCAGCACCACGTATGCCTGATGAAACTGGAGTACCTGACCCGTTTCCATACATGCACCCAACGTTAAAAAAGAACTTCGGCGAATGGGATTATCATGAACGTCCTCGCCCTGGTGTGTTATGCCACACTGCGAAGTCTGGTGATAAAGTGTGGACTGTCCGTGCGGGTACACAACGCCAAATGGATTTATACACAATCCGTAAACTCTGTGACATCGCTGACGAATTTGCAGAAAGTCATATCCGTTTCACTATCCGTAGTAACATCGAATTCATGGTTTCTGACGAAGCCAAAGTACAACCTTTGATCGATAAATTAGTCGGTGAAGGTTTCCCTGTAGGTGGTACTGGTCCATCTGTCAGTATGATTGCACATACCCAAGGTTGGTTACACTGTGATATTCCAGGTACTGACGCATCTGGTGTGGTTAAAGCGTTAATGGACGAATTACATGAAGAGTTCATTAAAGAAGACATGCCTAACCGTGTTCACATCACCACATCCTGTTGTCAAATTAACTGTGGTGGTCAAGGTGACATCGCAATTAACATCCAACATACTAAACCACCTAAAATTAATCATGACTTGGTTGCAAACGTCTGTGAGCGGCCGACTGTTGTGGCACGTTGCCCAGTTGCAGCGATTCGTCCAGCAGTTGTAAACGGCAAACCTACATTAGAAGTTGATGAGAAAAAATGTGTTTGCTGTGGTGCGTGTTATCCTCCGTGTCCTCCAATGCAAATCAACGATCCAGAACATTCTAAATTGGCGATCTGGGTGGGTGGTAATCACTCCAATGCGCGTAGCAAACCGACTTTCCAAAAATTAGTCGCTGCGGGTATCCCTAACAATCCACCTCGCTGGACTGAAGCGGCATCTGTAGTTAAGAAAATCTTAGCGGTTTATAAAGAAGATGCGCGTGATTGGGAACGTTTATCTGATTGGGTTGAGCGTATTGGTTGGCCACGTTTCTTTGAATTGACTGAATTACCATTCACAAAATTCCATGTGGATAACTGGCGCGGCGCAAGACGTAGCTTAAATGCTTCGGCTCATATTCGTTTCTAAGACCAAGGAGTGTCTATGAAGTTTGCAGTGATGATTAACGAAGGGCCTTATCAACACCAATCTTCTGATTCTGCTTATAATTTTGTTAAAGCGGCGTTGGATAAAGGTCACGAAATTTTTCGTATTTTCTTCTATCACGACGGCGTAAACAATGCGACGCGTTTAACTATTCCACCTCAAGATGATCGTAACATCGTTGAGCGTTGGTCAGCTTTAGCCAAAGAACACGAATTAGATTTAGTCGTGTGTGTGGCAGCGGCACAACGTCGTGGCTTGTTAGACGAGAATGAAGCCAGCCGTAATGGTAAAGATGCCAACAATATTGATGAAAGTTTCCGTATTTCGGGCTTAGGTCAATTAATTGAAGCGGGCATCCAAGCTGATCGTTTAGTCGTATTTGGTGATTAAGGAGAACAACATGGAAGGTGACGTAAAGAAATTTATGTATCTGAACCGTAAAGCTCCTTACGGTACGGTGTACGCATTAGAATCTTTAGAAGTGGTGTTAATTGGTGCAGCTTTTGACCAAGACGTGAGCTTAGCATTCGTTGATGATGGTGTATATCAGTTGGCAAATAACCAAACAACTACACCAAACGATGGCATCGGCATGAAAAACTTTTCACCAACTTATAAAGCGTTGGGTGATTACGATGTCACAAAATTGTATGTCGATCAAGAATCTTTAGAAGCGCGTGGCTTATCTGTTGATGATTTAATGCCTTTGACTTATGAAGATGAAGACGATGATTGGGCAGAAAAACCTTCTATCCGTGTTGTGAGCCGTGAAGAATTGACGAACATCATGGATGAGCAAGATGTTGTCTTGAGCTTCTAGGAGGATTGAAATGCTATTACATACAGTAAACAAATCACCATTTGAAAAGAATGCGTTAGAAAGTTGCTTAAATTTATCGAAAGCGGGTAGCGGTGTTTTCTTATTAGAAGATGGCGTTTATGCAGCGATGAAAGGCACAGTGTGGGCAGATAAAGTCACAACGGCATTGTCTGATAAAAAAGTCTATGTCTTGACTCCAGACTTGGCAGCGCGTGGTATGAATACTGACAATGTTATTGATGGCATTGAAATGGTAGACTACGCAGGCTTTGTTGACTTGGTTGCAGAATATTCAGCGACCCAAGCTTGGTTATAAAAAGATAATGACGCGGAGCGTTTATGCTGCATTCTAACGGAGACCGTTGGAACAAGAAGCATCTAATTACTACGCTCTACGTCAAGAAAATCTTAACCAAGCAAACCAGCAAAACACTTTACTTTTTTGATACATTTTTTAATATTGATGCAGTGTTGAGTTTTAGTATTCCATTATATGCTGACACTCCACTACACATTATTACATTTAACAAATAGAGGACAACAATATGTCTACAATTGAAGTTGGCGGCAAAAGCGTTGAATTAGACGAAGAAGGTTACTTAACTAACTTAGCAGATTGGAGCGAAGAAGTTGCTGGCATCTTGGCTGACCAAGACAAAGCTGACAACCCTGATTTTGAATTAACTGACAACCACTGGGAAGTGATTAACTTCTTACGTGAATACTACGACGAATACCAAATCGCACCAGCGGTTCGTGTATTAACTAAAGCGATTGGCAAAAAATTAGGCAAAGACAAAGGCAACAGCAAGTACTTATACGAATTGTTCCCTTATGGTCCTGCTAAACAAGCTTGCCGTTACGCAGGTTTACCAAAACCAACTGGTTGTATCTAATTAAAAATTGATAAACACCCACTCTAAATCCCCCTAGCGGGGGTATCTCCCTCACTCTTTCTTTCAAGGGAGAATGGTGGAGTGGGGGGATTCGGAGGAGTGTTTATGGGAATAACAACAGTTATCTTCGCATTGCTGTTTTATATTGCCACGATTATTTTATTTGCAGGATTAGGTTATAAAATTTATCAATATGCGACTACACCTGCACCTTTAAAAATTCCAACCATGCCAGCCCCAAGAACCAAAGGCGGTGTTGTGGTTCGGATGTTAGGCGAAGTGGTTTTATTTAAAAGCTTGTTTCGCTCGAATAAATGGATTTGGTTATTCGGCTACGTTTTTCATGTCGCCCTACTTTTAGTCACAATACGTCACTTACGTTATTTCGTCGAACCTACATGGTGGTGGATTGATTTAGCTCAACCATTTGGTAAATATGCAGGTTTTGCCATGTTATTGGGTCTCGCAGGCTTATTGGTCAGACGTATTGCGGTCGAACGGATTCGTTACATCAGCGCACCATCCGACTACTTAATGTTGGTCTTATTATTGATGATTGGTGCAACGGGCTTGATGATGAGTTTTGTAACGCACACTGATATTGTACAGTTCAAAGCGTTCATGCTTGGCTTGATGTATTTTGACTGGCAACCAATCCCAACAGATTTCGTCTTACTCGCGCATTTAAGCGGTGTGATTTTGCTAATGGTTATCTTTCCATTCAGCAAATTATTACATGCACCGGGCGTATTCTTTAGTCCAACCCGTAACCAAGTGGATAATTCCCGTGAACAGCGGCATATAGCACCTTGGGCAGCAGAACTAGAAGCATCACGGAGTCGCTAATGGCTGGAAAAAAAGAATATACCGTACCTGAATTTCGTCCCTACCCTGTCATCCCGATTTTACAAGAAGATGCCATGGTCGGGGATGGGCCTTTCATCGCCAAACCGAATCACCAAGAAGATTTGGGCTTCCCTGGAGAATTGGTTGAAAATTGGGAAGAGAAAGCGATTGAAAAAATGGGAGATATGTTAAAGAAATATCGCTCATTACAGGTTTACTTAGACTCCTGTGTCAAATGCGGCGCCTGTACCGACAAGTGTCACTATATGATCGGCTCGAAAGACCCGAAAAACATGCCAGTGGCGCGTCAGGACCTACTACGCAGTGTTTACCGTCGTTATTTTACCTTTGCAGGAAAGTACTTTCCTAAGTTAGTTGGCGCACGCGATTTAACCCGCGATGTATTAGACGAATGGTATAACTACTACCACCAATGTTCTCAATGTCGTCGCTGTTCGGTATTCTGTCCTTATGGTATTGATACAGCAGAGATTTCCATGGCAGCGCGTGAAATTATGGCAGCAGTCGGTCATGGTCAAAAATACTGTAACGAGATTATCGGCAAAGTCTTTAAAATCGGTAATAACTTGGGTCTGCCTGAGCCTGCATTACGCGACACTTTAGAAGGTTTAGAAGAAGACCTTGAAGATGATACTGGCGTTGCGGTTAAGATTCCTTTAGACGTTGAAGGCGCAGATATTTTATTGGTGACTCCTTCCGCTGACTTCTTTGCTGAGCCACATATTGATGGCTTAATGGGTTATGCCAAAGTATTCCACGAAGCGGGTGTGTCTTGGACAGTCAGTTCTTATGCGTCAGAAGCAGCGAACTTCGGTATGTTTATCGGTAGTTATGAAAACATGCGTCAAGTGTCATTACGGATTCGTGAAGCAGCGATTGATTTGAAAGTGAAGCGGATTGTATTCGGCGAATGTGGTCACGCGTGGCGGGTTGCATATAGCTTCTTGAATACCTTGGCAGGGCCTTTTGATTTCTTAGACCAAAATTATCCGATTCCGCAGCATATCTGTGAATTCACGCTTGATATGATTAAGAAAGGTGAATTGAACTTAGATAAATCGCAGAATGATGATAAAACAGTTACTTTCCACGACTCCTGTAACGTCGCCCGAGCAACTGGTATGGGCGGTTATCCCGGTGGTCAGTTTGATATTCCGCGTGAAGTGATTAAAGCGGTCTGTAACAACTATTACGACATGCCTCCAGAAACAATTAAGGATCAAACTTATTGTTGTGGTGGCGGCGGTGGCTTGCTCACGGATGATTTGATGGATATTCGGATCAAAGGTGCGTTACCGCGTATGGAAGCCTTAAAGCAAGTGGTGGATGATTATCAAGTTGACCATTTGGCGGCAATCTGTGCGATCTGTAAGAGTCAGTTTACTAAAGTATTGCCTTACTACAAATTTGATATGCACATGATTGTTAGTGTTCATCAATTAGTCAGTAATGCAATTGTTTTAGAAGGTCAAGAAGTTGACGATGATGAGTAGTTAATATTTTCAAGGCTGCTAGTTATTTAAAAATTTAGTAGCCTTGATTACTAAGTAAGGTAAACAGGAAATATATTTATCAGCAGGAAAAAATATGCTATAGATTAAGAGAGTTAGACAATATAAGGAGTTGGGTTATGCAAGCAAAATTAGAAGATGTGATTGAAACTGCAATGTCATTACCGCTTGAATCACAAATGAAACTGGCGGAGTTATTACAAAAAAATGTGATTGAGCAGCAAGAAGCAGCAAACTCATCAATATCAGAAGCAGATAATGAGTTAGAAGGATACGCCAGAGTTAAAGCATTATATGATGCTGGTGAAACTGAAAAAGCTGATAGGCTCAAGTATTTTTTAAATACATTAGATGCTTATGCTGAAATAGATGAGCCAGATATAGAAGCGGATGATATTTACAAAGAAAGAGAACACAATGTTGCCAGAGAACCCGTGTTTAATTGATACAGACATATTGAGTTACATTCTAAAACATAAAGCACCTGTGAAAAAAAGAGCAGAAATTTATTTAACTCAGTATCAGTCTTTGCAAATTAGTCAGATTACTTATTATGAAGTTTTACGTGGACTACTTGCGGTTAATGCAACAACTAAATTAGAGAAGTTTAAAGCGTTACTCAATGTCATAGATATTATTGAAGTAGATAAACAGGTTTTGGATTCAGCAGCTAAGATTTACGCTTATTTAAAACCAAATGGTGAGTTTATTGGAGAACTAGACATTTTAATTGCAGCAACAGCTTTAGCAAATAATTACATATTAGTTACTAATAATATTAAGCATTATCAAAAAATACAAAAATATACAGATTTAAAAATAGAAAACTGGAATAACCCATAAAACCTAAACTAAAAAAATTTTTATAACCATATTAAAAATTCAGAATATTTGGAATTAATTAATATTCCCAACGGAAAGCCCGCACGATTATTAGAAAGTTAGGAGGATACAGAATGGCACAAGCGCAAAATGAAGTATTAAACTTCCGTCGCTACGAAGATGGCGAAAATGAAGAATCTTATGACGGCAACTGGAAAGACAAAATCTTCCAAGCTGGTTGGAGTCATAAATGTCCAACTTATGTACACCGTACACCGCCTTGTCAAGGTAGCTGTCCTGCGGGTGAAGACATCCGTGGCTGGTTAGGCGTGGTGCGTGGTATGGAAAAACCAACAGCTGACGGCATGGAGTGGGAAGAATATGCGTTCAAACGTTCCACTGATGCAAACCCGTTCCCATCTGTTATGGGTCGTGTCTGTCCAGCACCTTGTCAAACTGGCTGTAACCGTAATGTATTAGAAGACTACGTTGGTATTAACGCAGTTGAACAATTTATCGGTGACACTGCTTTAGAAAAAGGCTACAAATTAGCTGAAGCAGGTGCAGACACAGGTAAGAAAGTTGCGATTATCGGCGGTGGCCCTGCTGGTTTATCAGCTGCGTATCAATTACGTCGACAAGGTCATGCCTGTACCGTATTCGACGACCACGAAGAATTAGGTGGCATGATGATGTTCGGTATCCCAGGGTATCGTACGCCTCGTGACGTGTTACAAGGCGAAATTCAACGTATTTTAGATTTAGGCGTTGAAACCCGTATGAATACCCGCGTAGGTCGTGACATCAGCATCGAGCAATTGGAAAAAGAATTCGACGCAGTATTATGGGCAATCGGCTGTAAAGCAGGTCGTGGCTTACCAGTAGAAGGCTTTGCCGAAATTGATAACTGTATTACAGGTGTGGATTTCTTAAGTGAATTCAACCAAAAACGTGTTAATCGTGTACCACAAAAAGTCGTGGTAATTGGTGGTGGTGATACTTCAATCGACGTTGCATCCGTTGCACGCCGTTTAGGTTATAACCACATTGATGACTCTCAAATCAAAGATACAGCGCATGATAATTCGGCAGATGGTGCAATCTTAGGTTACATCGCACATGACGTAGCAGGTATTGGCGCGCGTGAAGGTGCAACAGTAACCTTGACTTCATTATTCCCAGTTGAAAATATGACTGCAGCAGAACATGAAGTACAAGACGCTTTACGAGAAGGTATTGATATTCAAGGTGGTGTCATGCCAATCGAAATCGTCAAAGGTGAAGATGGTCGTGCAACGGGTCTTAAAATGTGCAAATGTACAATGGACGGTATGCGCCCAGTTCCTGTTGAAGGCACTGAATATGTGATTGAAACTGATCTTATTGTTTCTGCGATTGGTCAATTCGGTGATTTAACTGATGGTTTAGAAGAATTAGACAATGGTCGTGGCTTTATTGATGCTGACCCATTCTACGCGGTGAAAGGTCGTCAAGGTCATTTCGTAGCGGGTGACATCGTGCGTCCTCACTTATTAACTACTGCGATTGGTCAAGGCTCGATTGCGGCGGATACGATTGGTCGTTACTTAGAAAACCAAGAATTAGCTAAACGTCCTAAAGTCGACGTACATCACTTTAACTTATTAGCAAAATTATCAGAAACTGAATTAGCTCCAGAAGCATTTAATTCAGGAGAAGGTGATTTACGCGGTACGTCCGATGCAAATTATGCGGTGCACAACTACGAAGATCGTTCAGCACACGAAGTGATTTCTCACAATGCTTTATTCTTAGGTCACTTTGAAGCAGAGCCTCGCAACTTACGCCAAGAAGTTCATATCGAAGCAGAAAAAGTCTTAGGCAACTTTGAAGAACGTATGAAGTGTTTAGAAACTGAAGAAGCGGTTTCAGAAGCCAAGCGTTGCATGAGTTGTGGTTTATGTTTTGAGTGTGATAACTGTGTTGTGTTCTGTCCTCAAGACGCGGTTGCGAAAACACCTAAGAAAGAATCAACTGTAGGCCGTTATGTTTACACTGACTATGAGCGTTGTATCGGTTGCCACATTTGTTCTGACGTGTGCCCAACTGGCTACATTAACATGGGGTTAGGTGAATAATGCGTTATTGGTTGACTACTTTAGGCTTGCTATTTGGCTTGGCTTTAAGTGTCGTGGTGGTGGCTGGAGATGATGAAGGCAAAAGCTGGATTCCTAGCCCACCAAAAGCGAAACAAGCAGCTAATGAGCAAACGCAATGTGTTGAACCTGTTGATGTGATGCGCCGTATGCACGGCAGCTATTTAAAACATCATCGCGATAAGACCATGTACTTAGGGATTCGTACCAAACAATACAGTTTAGTGCAATGTATCAATTGCCATGTGACTGAAAATGAGCAAGGCGAGTATCCAAGCATTCAGAGTCGTAATCATTTCTGCAATAGTTGTCATGAGTATGCAGCGGTGAAGTTGGATTGTTTCCAATGCCATGCGACACGACCTGAAGAGGCTTATGAGAATCAAGTGCCTATGGTAAAACCTGAAGGGCATCATTGATTTTTTAGGTGATACTCTCGTTACCACGCTCGGCGTGGTAATGCAGCTTTGACGCTCCGCGTCATGTGTTATGTACGACGCAGAGCGTCCCGACTGCATTCCAACGGAGACCGCTGGAACGAGATTAATCAAATATGGCTGACTATACTTTATTATTTCAGGTGAAATTAAACCCGTTATGTCATCAATCCACTGGCAATGCTAAACATTTTCGTAATGGTGAACTATGTTCGACACCTCATGAATTGAAAATTATTCAATATAACGGAAATGATGATTTTTACTTATTTTACTGTGGTATTGATGGTATTGAATTTACTGATGCATATCATGACAGTATTGAAAGTGCGCTCGAACAAGCTGAGTGGGAATTCAATATTAAACCCAGTGATTGGAATAAAATCACATCATAAACACATTTTAGAAAATATAAATAATTATTAAACCTAACTAAACAAACCTATCAATAAGCTGCATCAATAAAAGAATAAACCCCAGCACCATTGAGGATACACTTTTTATGGAGAGTAACGAATGACCGATGAAACGAACCCAAATCGCCGAGAATTTATTAAAAATACAGCCATTGTAGCGGGCGTTGCCGTTGCCCCCGGAATTTTCCTACATAGCGTATCTCAAGCCAAACCAGATGAACATCCTGTAGATAACTCTGTACGCTGGGGTATGCTCATTGACACCAATAAATGCACAACAGGTTGTGACGACTGCGTGCAAGCATGTAACAAAGAACACGGCTTAACAATTGAACCCAGTCACCGTGCTGAAACTCAACCGCAATGGATTCGCAAAGTTGAACTTAAACACAAACAAACAGGCAAACAAACCTCTTTACCTGTGATGTGTCAACACTGCGAAAACCCACCATGTCAAGATGTATGCCCAACAGGTGCATCATTCAAACGTGAAGACGGTATTGTGTTAGTCGATAAACACATCTGTATCGGCTGTCGTTACTGTATGATGGCGTGTCCATATAAAGCACGCTCCTTCGTTCACGAAACCTTAACCGAACAAAAACCTTATTCACCACGCGGCAAAGGCACGGTCGAAAGCTGTACTATGTGTGTACACAAAGTCGATAAAGGTGAAAACCCTGCTTGTGTCACGTCCTGTACTCATGGCGCAATCGTATTCGGTGATTTAAATGACCCCAATAGCGAAATCTCACAAAAATTAGCAACTGAACAAAGTATGGCATTGCGTGAGGGTTTAAAACTCAATCCAGGTGTACGTTACCAAGGTGTGTAAGGGGATAAACAATGTCAAAACACAATATTACATTTGAAGAATTACAAGGTAACAGCACGGGATTCTATGCACTCGTTGGTATTTTAGGTGCTTTGGTGGCAATGGGCTTATTCGCTGCGTATACCATGGAACACCACGGTCACGTTATCACAGGCATGGATAACCAAGTCGTGTGGGGTTTACCGCATATTTTTGCGATTTTCCTTATTTTATCTGCATCAGGCGTATTAAACGTTGCGTCTATCGGCTCGGTATTCCGCAAAGCGTTTTATCATCCATTAGCGCGTTTATCAGGTTTACTCGCAATCACTTTATTGGTTGGCGGTTTAGTGGTGTTAGTTTTAGATTTAGGTCGTCCTGATCGCCTCATTGTTGCCATGACTTCGTATAATTTTAAATCCATTTTTACATGGAACGTATTTTTATATAACGGCTTTATCGGCGTAGTTGGCGTGTATTTATGGGTAATGATGGACAGAAGCTTACAACAGTTCTATCGTCCAATGGGTTTAATCGCGTTTATCGGACGTTTCATTTTAACCACAGGTACAGGTTCAATTTTTGGTTTCTTGGTCGCACGTTCCGCGTATGACACCGCAATCTTAGCTCCGTTATTTATTGCTATGTCTTTGGTTTTAGGTATGGCAGTATTTTTACTTGTGCTAATCGCAAGCTGTGTGTGGGGTAAACGTGCAATGGGTATCGCTTTCTTAGAACGTCCTAAAAACTTATTGAGCCTGTTCTTGGTCGCTGTGTTTTATTTGATTACCGTTTATTTCATCACTAATTTATACGTCACCAAGCAGCATGATTTAGTCTATTTCTTATTAGCCAGCGGTAGTATTTACAGCTACTTATTTTGGATTGGCTATTTAGCTTTAGGTACAGTCATTCCGTTAGCAATCTTATATCATCCAATTGTAGGCAAAACTCGTAATGGCATTATCGCAGCTGCGTCACTTGTCGTGGTTGGTGGTTTCTCATTGCTTTATACGATTATCATCGGTGGACAAGCATTCCCATTAGAAATTTTCTCAGGCATGGAAGTGATTTCTTCTGGCTTCTTTGATGAACGTGCTTATCATCCTTATGTACCATCAGTTTGGGAATTTATGTTAGGTATTGGTGGAATTAGCTTCGCGATGTTGCTTACCGTGATGGGAATGCGCATATTACCATTCTTATTTGTACCAAGCAGCTTATCAGCAATCCATTTAAGCCCTGAAGAAATTGACTAATTTATAGCCAATACCAAGTGCTAGGTTAAATTGTTTTATATTTGTTCTTAATTAACTTATAAATCAATCTTTAACTTGGCCTTGGTGCATTAGATTTCTATCCAAATAACTTAAACGTCTTTGTCCACTTCAACATAATCTATCTACTACTCCACTCCAGCATTTTTTCAAACAATATTGTAGGATTTTGTCAAGAATTCATTGCACTTTGATTTCAGAGGATGAAAGGGATTTTGATGCAAAAGAAAAGGATATAAGATGGAGTAGGCCATGCCATTAAGAAACCTATTTGATGATCGCTTAATGGCAATAGTCTCATTGGAAAAGCTTAAGGACGTTCGTCAACTTGTTGTTGTGCGCCTTCTTTTTGTACAGGCATCAAGTCTGCTTTACTAATACCTAAATGCAACGCAGTGGCACTCGCAATATAAATTGATGAGTAAGTACCCACAATCACACCGACGATTAAAGCAATCGCAAAATTATGAATCAACTCGCCACCTGCGAAGAATAACACTAACAATACCAATAACGTGGTCACTGATGTCATTACCGTACGACCTAAGATTTGGTTAATAGATCGATTCACCACTTGCTCAGAGTTTTGTTTACGCATCTTCAAGAAATTATCACGAATACGATCAAATACGACGATAGTATCGTTCAATGAGTAACCAATAACCGCCAATACCGCAGCCAATACAGTCAAATCAAACTCTAAACCCAATAATGAGAAAAAGCCCACTGTAATCACAGTATCATGTACTAACGCGGCAATTGAACCCAATGCAAAACGGTATTCAAAACGTAAAGTGACGTAAATCAAAATGCCGAATAACGTAAGCAAGATTGCCATACCACCTTTTTCGACTAATTCACCACCGACTTTA
This sequence comes from Candidatus Albibeggiatoa sp. nov. NOAA, assembly GCA_025800385.1. Taxonomy (GTDB): domain Bacteria; phylum Pseudomonadota; class Gammaproteobacteria; order Beggiatoales; family Beggiatoaceae; genus Albibeggiatoa. Next base: position 128,254 of record JAOXRS010000116.1, on the reverse strand, counting down.
GGCCCAACAAATTCAACCCGTTTCATCACGACTTCAGAGTCTTGTTGCTTTAATAAACCTAAAATAGTGCTACTGATTTCCTCATTTTTCATGTTTTCATAGATGCCTAAACGAATCAGTACATCTTTAGTTGTACCAAAGTTTTGTACTACAGCATCTTCAAAACCATTGGAATGCAATAACTCACGCACTTCATCCAACTCAACAGGTACACTATAACGGACTTCAACCAATGTACCGCCTGTGAAATCAATCCCAAAAGATAAGCCTTTCAAGCCAAGCGATGCCAATGCAATTAACATCAAAATAGTCGATACAATCGTCGCGACTTTGCGCTTTCCTAGAAAGTCATAGTTATAATCAAAACGATTCAGAATATTCATATTTTCATTTATCCATTTTATCCATGAACAGCATCATGCAAACTCTGCTTACTTGATAACTGTTCACTGATAACTGTTAACTGATTAAATGGCGAGCTTCACTTTGGATTTGTTGCCATACACAATATTGATAATTGCACGACTAACTAAAATCGCTGTAAACATTGATGTGATAATGCCTAGCGATAAAGTCACCGCAAATCCTTTAATAGGCCCAGTACCAAAACTGAGTAACATCACAGCTGCAATTAAAGTGGTGATATTCGCATCGGCAATCGTACCAAAGGCTTTTTCATAACCTGCAAAAATACTGGCTTGTGGAGAACTATTATTGGCTAACTCCTCACGGATACGCTCAAAAATCAATACATTGGCATCTACCGCCATACCTAATGTTAATACAATCCCTGCCATACCTGGTAAAGTCAAAGTGGCTTGTAACAATGATAATAAGGCAATCAAAATCACCACGTTCATCAATAACGCCACATTAGCCGCTAAGCCAAATACTTTGTAACGCAACACCATGAAAATCATCACTGCGATAAAACCAATCATGATAGATAATTTACCCTGAGCAATATTTTCCTTACCCAAGCTTGGGCCAATTGTGCGTTCTTCGACAATTTCCATTGGAGCTTTCAGCGCACCTGCACGTAAAATTAAGGCTAAGTTAGTGGCTTCTTTTGCGCCTAAACCTGTAATTTGAAAGTTATTAGAGAAAGGTTCTTGAATCGTGGCAATGTTAACCACTTCTTCTTTTTTCTTGGTTGATTTGATGGTTTGACCATTAATCACTTTGGATTCGATTTGATATTCAATGAACACAACCGCCATCGGCTTGCCCACGTTCTTGGTGGTCGTCTTCAACATACGCTTACCACCTTTACCGTTCAACGTAACGTGAGTCGCAGGAGAACCACTATTTTGATCGAAACCAGATGTTGCATTGGTAATTTGGTCACCAGATACAATCACACTATTTTTCAATAATACAGGTGAGCCATCACGGCGATGATATAACTTTGAGCCGCGCGGTTTTGTACCGCCATTTTCCGCTTCTAACCAATCTTGATAATCACCTTCAGTTAAACGGAATTCTAAACTGGCTGTCGCGCCTAAGATTTCTTTTGCACGTGCTGTATCCTGAATACCCGGAAGTTGCACAATAATACGGTCTTCGCCTTGCTGTTGAATCACAGGTTCAGCCACACCTAATTCATTGACACGATTACGTAAAGTCGTGATATTTTGTTGTAATGCATCACGGCGGCGTTGTACTAATGATTCTTCTGTAAATTCAAACTGCAACCCATACTCATCAGCTGTACCAAATTCAGTTACTTTTAAATCTTGGTAATCTTTAGCTAGAAGTTGTTTCGCTTCAGTACGGTATTCTGCTTCTCGGAATAAGACTTTAATACCTTGACCTTTGGCACGTTGCAAACCACGGTTGTATAATTTTTTCTCACGGAATACTAACTTAAGCTCATCGATTAACAGTTCTTCGTCTTGCTTAATTGCTTCATCCATGTCTACTTCCATTAAGAAATGTACGCCACCGCGCAAATCTAAACCTAAGTACATGGGTTGTGCACCTAAGGCTCTTAACCAGTTTGGTGTTGCGGGTGCTAAGTTTTGGGCTACTACAAAGTCACTGCCCATATCATCTTTTAATAAAGTGTACGCTTGTAATTGCAAATCGGTATCAGCAAAGCGAATGAGTAATTGTTTTTCATCAAGCTCAACTTTGCCATACTCAATGTTAGCCGCCTTTAATTTTGCTAATGCCTTGTCTTTGACATTTTCATCCATTTTGACATCACGGGCATAACCTGCGGAAATTTGTACGGCTGGGTCTTCACCAAATAAATTGGGCAGTGCGTACAAAGCGCATAGCGCAATGACAAATCCAATTAGTAAATTTTTCCAAAGTGGGTAATGATTCATTGTTTGTTGTTACATCCTTTTTTTATGGTCACAGAACAAGGCTTTCTTAAACTAAGACGATGCAGTAGCCTTTGCGTGCCTATAAATTTTTCATTGTGCCTTTTGGCATCACAGAAGAAACTGCTTGACGTTGTACTTTCACTTCCGTGTTTTGAGCGATTTGGATTTGAATAAAATTCTCACCAATATCTGTAATACGGCCTAATAAACCGCCAGTGGTTACCACTTCATCACCTTTTTGTAAGGCATTGACCATATTAGAGTGTTCTTTAACACGCTGTTGTTGTGGACGAATTAATAAGAAATAAAACACCACAATCAAAATAATCAAAGGGATAAAGCTTGCGAATCCACCACCTTGAGGAGCGGCTGCTGCACCTTCAGCATAAGCGGCTGCAATAAAGAAATCCATATAGTATTAATCCTTGGTTATTATTCGGTAAACGCTATATTATGCCATAGCTGGAAGGATTTGGGATTTTTAGATTGAACTGATTTTACTTACAAATAAAAAAGCCTCACTTATAGAGATAAATGAGGCTTTAAATGATGCTAGTAAAAATCAAGCCATTTTAAAATTAATCAAGAGTATCCAAATAATTATATTCTTGAAGGTGGAATACATCACTGGATAATGGTAGCTGTTGTAAAGTGGCTTCAAACACTTGAGTAGGCCCTGGCACAATAATGTTTGGCGGTAGCACCATAACAGAGGGTACATCAACAAATGGGATATGAATGATTCTATCTGCATAAGAATAACTCGCATGACACTCATTATCATCACCATCTAGCATTTTAATAAATTTAGTGTTATCAGGTACAACAACTAAATCTTCTACACCATCAATTAAGCTTAGTTCACCTTCAAATACAGCAATATCCCCTGTAGGCTCACCAGTAATAGGATCAAGTAATGGAATGTCTAAATATGGCATAGTAATTAAGCCTTTATCTGTTTCATAGACAGCATGTTTACATGTGTCATCATCACCATCATCGTCAATACATGATGCGAGTGCATTACTTATATTGAGTCGCCCTCCTGTGACGGTTTTACCTATCAAAGCTGACGCACTATCTAATGTTTTTAAAATAGTATCCTTAATGTCGGAAGATGTCAGTGTCGAACATTGAGACCATAATAATGTAATAGCGCCAGCAACTTGAGGTGTTGCCATAGATGTACCGTTAAGAGACTTATAACTATCTCCAGGAATAGTGCTATAAATATTAACACCAGGTGCACCTAAATCGACACTAGTGTGACCATAGTTAGAAAATGCGGCTAAATTATCATTATGATCTGTTGCTGCAACTGTAATAATATTATCCAAATCATAACTGGCAGGATAAGTAGGCGAGCCATCATTATCATTACGAGCATTCCCTGCTGCTGCAATGAATAAAACATCTTTCTCTTGTGCTTCCTCTATTGCATCATAAAGTGCCTGAGAGTAGCCACCACCACCCCAGCTGTTATTTGTCAGCTTTGCTCCCATTGATGTAGCATACTGAACAGCCTTAATTGCATCACTGGTTGAGCCAGAACCATTCTTGTTTAAGAATTTTAATGCCATAATTTTAGCTGTCCAGCTCACCCCAACAACGCCAGTTCCATTATTACCAACAGCTGCAACTGTTCCTGCTACATGTGTACCATGATAGTGGTCGTCATCAGGGTCTCCATCATCATTGACAAAGTCATACCCGTAAACATCATCAATATAACCATTTTGGTCATCATCAACACCATTATCAGGAATTTCCCCTTTATTAACCCACATATTTGGGGCAAGGTCAGGGTGAGAGTAAGCAACACCCGTATCAATTACTGCAACAATTACATCGCTATCTGTATTGATTTCCCAAGCTTCTGGTGCATCGATATCAGCATCAATTTTCCCACCAGTCTGCCCTTCATTATGTAAGCCCCACAATTTAGAATAATCGGGATCATTAGGTGTTTCATTAAGGCTAACAATGTAATTTGGTTCAATATATTCAATACGAGGATCGTTTTCCAAAAATTGTAATGCACTGAGTGTATCAGTTGTCATTTCCCAAAGTTGGGCATTAATTAAAGGAAATTCTTGGATATTGAATACACCTAAAGTTTGACGAATTGTAATCGTATCATCCAATGACTGAATGCCATCATCTTTGAATTTAATAATAACTTGATTTTCAACAAATGAATGCTGTGCAGTAGCCCCTATAGGCGTTGTTAATGCTGCCCATGTGGTTGATGAGGCTAGCATAACAGGCAATACAACAGCATGTCTTAGTATACTCATGAAATTTCTCTCTTTTTAATAAACGCTTAAATCAATGCTCTAGAGTGGGCGGTATTAAAACTACCCAACTCTAGCCAGCTATAAAAATTAGTTTTCAATTGTATACAGGTGTTTATAACCTTTAAGGTGGAATACATCATCAGATAATGGTAATTGCTGTAGCTCTACTTCAAATACTTGAGTAGGACCTGGTACAACAATACCTGGTGGTAAAACCATAACTGAAGGCACATCAACAAAAGGAATTAACATCACTCGATCAATATAAGAGTAGGTCGCATGGCATTCACTATCACCTTCTAACATTTCAATGAAAGAAATACTGTCTGAAACAACTTTGAAATCATCTACCCCATTGATAAGATTAAGATCACCTTCAAACACAGCAATACCGCCTGTAGGCTCACCAGTAATAGGATCAAGCAATGGAATATCTAGGAATGGTAAAGTTAGCTCTCTAGTGTCTGTTGAATAAGTTGCATGGACACAATCATCTTTCGCATCATCGTTATCAATGATTGTGACAATTGCGATACTTGGTGAACCAATAGTTGCTCCACCCTCTACATCGCTTAGGTTCAGCTTAAAGGTTTCGCTTTCTTCTTCATTGCTATCATCAACAATGTTAATTTTTAGAACTTTAGCAGTGGTTTCACCATCTTCCCAGCAAATAGACTCAGATATTGAAGCATAGTCATCTGGAGAAATTGCAGTTGCATCAGCTGAACTATAGGTGACACAGATATTACCATCACTACCATTCGTTCGAGTTACTACGGCAGAAATAGTACCCTTATCTTCTTTAACACTATAGTTTTTGGACTCAAACTGTAGTTGACCATGTTCAACAACTTCACCAATGACAGGTCCTACAAACTGGCTCTCAACAGGCTTCCCAATAGTTGTACCTGTTTGTGCAACAGGTGTGACTTCAAAGCCAATAAATTTTTCAAGATCAACACTTTTTGGAGTATAAATCTTATCAGTTGCTCCAGAAATAACAGTTTTGTTTAAGCCGTTAACATCATCTGCACGTAGCCATTGAATCGCAGTGTCACCTTCCAAATCATCTTCAGTATCACTGTATGTATAACTAGCAGTTAAAGTTTCATCTACAACTGTCACGCCAGCCACTTTAACATCAGAAGCAATGGGAGGGTCATTATTATCAATAAGACCACCAAATTGTGAACCTCCAGCATATAAATATGAATCATATTGGTTAAAGCCCATAACCAAAATACCATGTCCAAGCTTGGAGGATGTTGTATGAGAACCTTCAGCGAGAGATAAATTGGCAACAGAGTAACCTGTGTCTCCAATAGCTGTAAAATTGTTAGCACCAATAGGTGAACCATCTAAAGTAATTGTGCCTACCTCTGTGTTATCAGCTAAAACTTGTAAATGATGCTCACTAAACTGTCCTCCATCTACGGTTGAAAATGTATAACGATTTGAGAATTGCTGAGGAGGTACGATATTTCCCATAGCAGGGTCACCAGTGGTTGCTCCAGGAGCAGCAACGCCTGTCATAAAAGCGGTTACTAAAAAAGGCTTTTCTGCTTCAAAAATATGACTTCCTGCTAGCTCTCCAGTATCATAAAACTCACCCTTATTTAATACTGCTAGCGTGCTACCATTTTGTAAAATAGTAGTGTCATCTTGTGCGGCTAGTATTCTATAAACTGTTCCATTCGGACGGTCGGGTAAATCACTAACTAAAGCCGTTGTTCCCCATGTAGAAATAGGGGGAGCCATTTGAAAGATATGGTCACAAGCTGTATACGAGCTATTAACATTAGCACATTGATTGCCATTCATAACGCTAATGGGCTTATCTGATTGAATAGAGGTAGCTGTAAAGTCACTTGATTTACTATACACAAAATACCCTTCTCCTCTGTTTAAAGTAATGCTAAAAGGAGTTAAGTCTAGAGTAGCTAATGAGTCATCCATAGGTGCAACAAGTGGTACATTAGGAGCATTACCATATGGTGCAGTAGGATTTTCTGTTAATGGGGTATTATTCTCTGAAAATGTACCAGATGACTTAGAAGAAAGTGATGGTGTTATTGATACAGTCGTATTATCTTCTGTTGCAACAACCAAAAATTCACTTGCACCATGAGGCTGGGCTGGATAGCTCATTATAGTGTAATCCATATCCAATACATCTATAGGCAACCCTAATGTTGCATCAGATGTTGCAGATGCTCTATTGACCATATAAAGCGTGAACTCTTCAGATGCAAATGCATGAATTGCATTATTTGCAACTAAATCAGGTGACCAGTTATGAGAGCTTTGTGGCATAGATAAGACTGTCACTTGACCTGGTGATACAGATACTGTTTTATCAAAATTAGGATTATTTAAAGGGTATTGAACTGTTACATCAGTAACAACATCACTAGTAATATGTAACTCTAAACTTGGTGTAGATAAATTAGGAAGAAAACCTAATATAAATTCCTTGCCGTTGTTATCTGGGAGAGCAGCTACTTGACTGCTCCAAAAGAGTGAAGCAATAGTTAATTTGACTGCTACAGATAGTTTGGACTGCTTACTAAAACTCAGATTAGGAATGAAGTATTGTATCCTATCAGGTATTTGTATCTTAAATATGTTAGAATTCCACTGTTTCATATTCTATCTCCATAAATAATCAATGAGAGAGTTGTGAAATTGGATAGCCAAGAAAAAACGATACTTAGTTATCCTCATTAAAATAAATTTTCTAAAATAAAAATTACCATTCAAAAAATTAATTTATCCTGATAACTACAATTTTATACAGACTATTTTTTACTTTATTTCAAATTTTTTTTGGCTTATTTAAAATAAATTTTAAAATCACTCTAATCTTTTGATAAATAAAATAATACAAAATAAATTTTCTAAATTCTGCATTGTCATTTTTTAACACCTGCACTATATTTCTTACTTACCTTCAGCATTACACTCTTATCACAGAATAAAACATGGATTATCCAACAACTTTTGATGTTATTGTCATCGGTGGCGGTCATGCAGGCACTGAAGCCGCACTAGCTGCTGCACGTATGGGCGTAAATACATTATTATTAACTCACAATGTCGAAACCCTTGGGCAAATGTCTTGTAATCCTGCCATTGGTGGGATTGGTAAAGGGCATTTAGTCAAAGAAATTGATGCACTTGGTGGCTTAATGGGGAAAGCAGCAGATTTGGGGGGAATTCAATTCCGTATTCTCAATGCGAGCAAAGGGCCTGCCGTGCGTGCTACTCGTGCCCAAATTGATCGTAATTTATACCGTGTTGCAGTACGTAAAGTGCTAGAAAATCAGTCTAACCTTACGATCTTTCAGCAAGCGGCTGATGATATTATTTTCGAAGGCGATCAAGTTAAAGGTGCTGTCACGCAAATGGGTCTACGCTTTTTTGCGCCAACGGTTATTTTAACTTCGGGCACATTTTTAGGTGGTGTGATTCATGTTGGTTTGTCTAATTACCAAGCTGGTCGTATGGGTGATCCACCATCTAATGCATTATCACAAAAATTACGTGAGACAAATTTACGCGTTGATCGTTTAAAAACAGGCACACCCCCTCGTTTAGATAGTCGCAGTTTAGATTACAGCGTGATGCAAGAACAACAAGGCGATATGCCTACGCCTGTTTTTTCATTTCAAGGTAATGCCAGCCAACACCCGCGCCAAGTATCTTGCCACATCACGCATACCAATGAGCAAACCCATGACATTATTCGCTCAGGTTTAGATCGTTCTCCTATGTATACAGGCGTGATTGAAGGGATTGGCCCTCGCTATTGTCCTTCGATTGAAGATAAAGTTATGCGTTTTTCTGACAAGTCTTCGCACCAAATTTTCGTTGAGCCTGAAGGGCTAGATGTAAATGAAGTCTATCCTAATGGGATTTCTACCAGCTTGCCGTTTGATATTCAGTTAGGTTTAGTGCGTTCGATGAAAGGCTTTGAGAATGCACATATTACTCGTCCTGGTTATGCGATTGAGTATGACTTTTTCGATCCACGTGATTTGAAACCTAGCTTAGAAACCAAAGTTTTTAATGGTTTGTTCTTTGCAGGCCAAATTAATGGGACAACAGGTTATGAAGAAGCGGCAGCACAGGGCTTAATTGCGGGCATGAATGCAGCATTGCAGGTGAAAGGTGAAGAAGCTTGGACACCCCGCCGTGATGAAGCCTATATTGGTGTATTGATTGACGATTTAATTACCAGTGGCACAAAAGAACCTTACCGCATGTTTACCAGTCGTGCAGAATATCGTTTATTGTTACGCGAAGACAATGCTGATTTGCGTTTAACTGAAAAAGGGCGTGAGTTAGGTTTAGTCGGTGATGAGCAATGGCAATTCTTTGAACAAAAATGCAATGAGATTGAAGCAGAAACAGAACGGTTAAAAAAATTATGGGTACATTTAGATACACCAGAAGCTGAACAAGTGACAAAATTAACACCGCTGCGCCGTGAAGCTAATTGCTTAGATTTACTGCGTCGCCCAGAAGTGACCTATGATAATTTAATGCAAATTGAATCATTAAAAGCAGGGCGTACCAGTGAACTAGATCAAGTACATCAACAAGTTGAAACTCAAGTTAAATATAGCGGTTATATTGAACGCCAGCAGGCAGAAATTGCGCGTTTACGCCGTTATGAAGAAACCAGTATTCCTGACAATATGGATTATGAAAAAGTATCAGGTCTATCGAATGAAGTAAGACAAAAATTGATCCAATTCCGCCCAACGAGCGTAGGACAAGCATCACGTATTTCAGGTGTTACACCAGCAGCTGTTTCCCTGTTATTAATTCATTTGAAGAAAATCATGCATTAATTTTTTAAACACTGGCAGTGTCAATGGTGAAGTATAGTCATTGTCAGTGCTTAATCTGATGAAAACGCATCTCGCATTTTACAAATTAATTCACCAATAGGTCTGGGCTTTGGTGGTGTAACATTATCGCATGCATAATTTAACACTGCTTGAGCTGGGTCAGATTCTGAAGTCATCACAGCTTCAATACCTCGGCGTTGCATTTTTCTTTTAAAGCTTTCACCCGCACTTGCACCAATAACAGCAACACAATTTTGTAGAGGGTGAGGTTGCTCATCTTTGTAATAATGGAAAATAAATTGTTTAGGTAATGTGATTCGCTCAATTTCTGTGACTGTTGGCTCAGACGCTTGTTCAACATGGCTAATTGCAAAAATAATCCAACTCGCACATTTCCCTATATGCCCTGTAACTGTTTCTCCATCTCGACTTGCAACTGCAATACGCATATTTTCCTCACTTATCTAAAGAACCAGAACAACACTGTGTATGCTTATATAATAAATAGCGTAATGTATCCTTTACACTATCGACACCTTCTTTGAGTTGAACAGTATAAAGTTTTGGGTGTTTAGCAATATCTTTTAATCTTTCATCCTCAATAGGTTGACCTTGATATGCTGCTAATACTTGATCGGTTGCACGCCCACTACCACCAAGCAATAATATTTTGCAATTTTGTTTTACAGCAGCCTGCATTTCTCGAATAGTTAATTCACCACCACCTGCATAAACATTAAGTACCGTCATATATTTGGCTAAATATTTAATTAAGCTATACATGACTTCACGCTCATCACCCCATTCTTGACCATCAACCATCACAAAATGCGAATGGTGTGACTCTAATTGGGCTTTATTCGGTGTATTCTCATTTTCACATGCCAACTGTTTTACAAATACACCAATGCAAGGTGCATCATGCTGCCATTTTTGTAGACCTTGCCCCAATAAATTAAACACGCCTGAGTTTGTGCCACCTGTGATAAACATAATATTTTCTTCAGCTGCCACCTGCGCAAGCCCATCAATTAAAGCTTCACCTAGTTGAGTATTCATTTCAGGAGATAACTCAGCTGTGCCTCCATTCAGCACGATTAGCTTTTGTCGTGGTAATAAACCTAACTGAGTAAGTAAACGTGTACCAAGGCTAGTGTGTAAATTTAATGCTTTTAAAATAGCATCAGGGGGCGTGCCTTGTGGCGTATCAACACCGATAGCCTGTCGATTGTCTACAAACCTAAAAATAGTCATTGTTAAGAGTGACATATTTATGTTCCATCTTCTTCACAAATCTGGTTACCATGATGTTTATTATTATTTGTCAGATAGTCCTTCAATAGCTTACAACCGGCTTTTAATAAATTTGTATCTTTATCTGTTTGGTTTTTAGTAATTTTGTCTAAATCCCATAAAATGACTTTTTGATCTGCACCACCTGATACAACTTCTTTTTTATGAGGATGAAAACCCGCTGAACGAACCCAGCCGTTATGACTTGTTAATGTTTTAACTAGCTTGCCACCTGAATCTGAGTATGTCCAAATTTTTACTAAATTATCTGCACCGCCTGATACCAGATAAGGTTCACCAATTGAACTAGGTGCAAAACTGACATCCCAAACCCAATCACGATGACTGATTGTTGATAAGGCTGGATCAACAAGATTATTAATAAATTGGCCTGTCTCTATATCCCATAGTTTAACCAAATTATCAGAACCTGCTGTCGCAAGATACTTTCCATCAGGGCTAAAACTCAAATTATTTACCCAATCCTTATGTTTATTTGTCACTCCTAACTTTACACTTTTGCCAGTATAGTGATGATTTTCATCAAAATGCCATAAACGTGCTGTCCCATCAGTAGAACTTGAGGCTAAAATACGCCCATCAGTACTAAAGCTAATAGCTAACACACTACCTGTGTGTCCTTCTAATTCACATTCACAAGATGAACTACCTTTCTGCCTTTCTAATTTACAAGGCAGTGGTTTTACTTGAAGAGGCTCTGAAGGTGATAGATTATACTGGTATAATTTAATATTTTTTGAATAAGTCGTTGCTAGCAAAGGTCTTTGGGGATGTAGGGCAATACTTTTAATTTTATGCTTTTGTTGTGGCAATAAAGGTTCAGGTTCAGGTGTTTCGCTTGTATTAAAACTTTTTTCTTTATTAATAAAATCCCGCAAATCATAGAAAGCGACTGTGTTGTTATAAGTTGCTGCTGCAATATAAAGTGATCCCTCTGGTGTAAATTCGTTAATTGGAACAAAATCAACATCACGTACATTTATTTTTTCATTCTGGTTTCTCAGGTGAATTGTACTGACTAAGCGATATGTTTCACTATCCCAAATACGAATAGTACCGTCTGTACCAGATGATGCAATAATAGGGTTTCCTTTGTAATTATTAGGGCTAAAATCTACATCTTTTAAACCTGAAGTATGGCCTTCCAAGGTTTTAATCGACTCACCACCTGTCGGCATATAGTATAAACGGACAATATTATCACCTCCTGCTGATGCTAACCATTTTCCATCATAACTAAAGCTTAATGCAGTTGTTCGCGCCGAACTACCTGAGAAAGTGCGTAATAATGTGCCATCTACACTCCATAATTTAACTTCTCCGTTAGCACTGGATGATGCAAGCATCCTAGCATCTTGGTCAGATTCATATGGCTTATAACTAACATCATAAACCCAATTATTATGGGCTTCTAACGAATACTCTGGTTTTTCTACTACTTCAAATTCATTGGTCTGAGGTAATTCGTCAGCAGCAGGAATATTCCAAAAGCATAGCGTATTATCCGCACTTCCAGATACCAGAGTGGTATTATCCTTGTCCCGAGAAAAATCTAAAGCATAGATGCGATCTTTATGAGTCTTAAACTGCTTAATGGGTGTAAGTTGCAAGCTCTTTGAGTCCCACTGCCATAAGCGAACTATTCGATCAGCTCCGCCAGCCGCTAAATATTTTCCATTATGACTAAATTTAACTGCAAATATAGGTTGTTTTTGATAGAACTTATCTTCTTTTAAAGTAATCAATGGTTGTTGTGTTTTTTGATATACACTTTTCTTATTTGGAGCTGCCCATATTTGTATACCATCTTTACTCGAAGCGGTTGCAATAAATTTATTATCTGAGCTAATGTCTACTGCATAAACTTTGGAGCAATGCGGTAATTTGCCCAAGGGTTCACGTATCTTTACACATGCATCTTTATCTTTTGCTATACATTCATTTTTGTCTTTTGGTAGTTGCCATAATTTAACAGTGTTGTCAGCACTAGCTGAGGCAAAAAAGCTATCATCATTAGCCACTGCAAGCCCATAAATACTATTATTATGTTGATATTCAAGTAGTTTTTCACCTTTTACTGTCCATAGCTTAACAGTATTATCTGAACTTCCAGAAAGTAAGAAATTATTTTTAGGCGTAAATGCAACCGTTTGCACCTTCTCAACATGCAATTCTAAACGATTACGTTCTCGGGTTTGGTTGATCGCCTTTTCAGCACGCTGTTTAACTTTTTTCTCTAATTTATTTATTTGATCGCCAATCTCTTTAGTATAATGTTGTTTTTCTAAGTTATTTAAGCCCTTTAATGCACTCACTGCATAATACAAGGCATCTAGCTCTTGACTAGTTGCAAGATAAGCTTCTGACAAGTAAGACATTGCTTCAATACCATTAACCATTGCTAAATGCTGTTGATGTTCTGCTTTCACACGATTGGCTTCTGCTTTCACATGATTGGCTTCTGCTTCTTTACGGTGCTCTTCTGCATAAAAGGCCAATAACATAGTCACTGCGATTACAATAACAAAGCCAACAATTATAAGACGTTGATTTCTAGATTCAGATTCAGAGCTAGTTGCAATATAACGAAAATGTAGTTCTGTGGGACGAGGTGCACCTTGTGATGGTGACGTAATCCACTGACGGGCATTACGTAAATCTTGGCCATGTAGTAAATAACTATTACCAAAATCATGGCTTTCCCAGTCTAAGGCACGGGTAAGTAAGCGGGTATGAGTTTTAGCTGATTCTAAATCCGTATCGAGTGTATCCAATAGTTCTAAAAAAGATTGAGTAAAACCATCTTGTTCATCACGGAAAAAAATCCAATCTAATTTGGCCAAGGCGTGTGGAATTTCCCCCGTAACCTCTTTATGTAGAATAGGAACAAGTTTTTTATTATTTTTAAGCGCGTGCTCTAATTCTCGAGCACATACTTCAGATTCTAAAGATTCGGGGGTAATGATGAAGATGAAGGCGTTTGCGGTTTCAATGCCTGACTCAATTTCATTCCACCAGTCAGAACCATGCGGAATGCCTTCCCAGTCAATCCACACTTTACGTTTCGCTTGTTTAAATGCATCAGCTAGCTTTTGTATAAAAGGCTTATTTTTACGTGAATAAGAAATAAATGCGGCATTCATACCTAGTCTTCTCTGGCTAAATACTGTTTAGGCTATTGTAAACCGCTTTTTTCATAGAAAGAAGATATTTTGATACTATTTTACTTCGCTTGGTATAAGAGGTTTGATGGGATGATAGAATAGGATGCAACTTATTATTTTATAGGTCATATATCATGAGTGTAATTATTGTTGATGTTGAAAGTGATGGCACGATACCGGGAGATTATTCTATGATCTCTTTTGGTGCTGTATTGGTTGATAAGCAGTTAGATAAAACTTTTTATGGGAAATTGAAGCCCATTAGCGATAAATGGATACCTGAAGCCCTTGCCGTATCAGGTTTTAGTCGTGAAGAGACTTTGGCTTTTGATGACCCTAAAGTTGTGATGCTGCAATTTGCCGACTGGATTGCTGAACATTCTAAGTCAAGACCGCTATTTTTCAGTGATAATAATGGTTTTGATTGGCAGTTTATTAATTGGTATTTTCATCATTTTACGGGAAACAATCCGTTTGGATTCAGTTCTAATAATATTGGTTCTCTATATAAAGGTTTGGTATCTGATATGTTTCAGAATTTCAAGCATCTGAGAAAAACCAAGCACACCCACCATCCAGTTGATGATGCGATGGGAAATGCAGAGGCTTTGCTTTATATGAAAAATGAAATGGGCTTAAAAATCAGCTTAAATTAAGCATATAAATTAAAAATGCTCTGTGTTTTAGGCTAGGTAGGTTCAAGTAAAATAACTAAAAAAGAGTAGAGTTTTATAAAAAGGTTCGCGATAACTTATACTGTCATGTTACACACCAAGAGTAAAATTTTTAAGTAAAGTTGGATAACAATGAATCAATTTAAAACCCCACCTGATATTTTGTGGCAAATCGATAAATGTGAGCAGACCCAGCAAAAACATTTACGTTTAATCAGTTATAGTGATTTAGAATTACCTATTATTCCCCCCGAAATTTTCAGGCTAACCCATTTAAAAACATTAGATTTAGCTGATAATGCGATTCAAGTTATACCAGATGAAATAAAGCAACTAAAAAATTTAAAAAAGCTAGATTTACGTGGTAACCCCTTACGTCAAGTTGCTGATATATCTGGCTTGATTGTACATTACGCTGACTTTAAAAAGCTCAATCTACCACCTGAAAACATCTTAGGCTTAAAGTTAACGCTATTTTCTTACCAAGCCCCGGAAGATATTTTTGATTTACCTTATTTACGCTTTTTGGATATAAGTAGTCACCGATTGACTGAAATACCCAAATGGGTTTTTAAATTATCGAATATTCATAGTTTGGATTTGAGTTGGAATCAGTTAAAAACTATAGAAGGGATAGATAAGCTGGAAAACTTGGACAGTATTAATCTAAGTGGTTCAGAGTTATACAATTTAAAGGGTTTAGAGGCACTAGAAAATGTACGCAATATCAGTTTACAAGCTGCTGAGTCAATGAGTTGGGATGAGTTTCGGCGATTTAAACAAGTCAATAGCTTAGATTTAAGTGGTACAGAACTAAAAATGATAGGAGAATTAGAACATCCAGAAAACCTAGTGAGTTTAACTCTAAGTGGTACAAAACTACAAAGTCTTAAAGGATTAAGCCAATTCGAAAACCTCAGCAGTTTAGATTTAAGTGGTTTGGAACTATATCGCAATGAACAACAAATCATGGAAGAGTTAACACAACTGAAAAATCTGCACCATTTAGACATAGCAGGCACGAATGTGCAAAGTATAGAAAAATTAGGGCAATTAAAGCATCTAAGTCGTTTAGATGCCGCCTGTATTGGAAGACTGAGTTTAACAGAATTAGAGCAATTAGAGTTCCTTAATACTTTGGATTTAAGTAGTAATACCTTGCTGAATAGTGAAGAACTTGGAAGACTAAAGAATCTAAGTCGTTTATATTTACATGGAACAGAATTGCGTGACCTGAAAGGGTTTGAACAGTTGAAAAATCTACATACTTTAGATGTGAGTGGTAATGACTTAAAAGAGGTAGAAGAGTTAGGGCAACTGGAAAATTTAAATGAATTAGATTTAAGTTGTAATCATTTAACAAGCTTGCCCCATTCAGTATTTTCATTGCCTAAACTAGATTATTTAGATATTAGTCAAAACCCCATGACTGAGTCCTCAACTGAACAACTAGGATTGAGTAATGGTTATGTAGATTTACTTAAAGTACGCAATGATTTAAATCTGTCTGCATAAAGCTATGAATAATTTACTTAATTGGCCTTATAAAGTTTTTGCTTCGAGAAATATTTAACAACCTGAGTTTGGGAACATAAAGCACTTATTACGTTATATGGCTTTTAACTTTTAAGGAGTGCTGTTGTACCTAAACGGAGATTTTCTATTTAGTCCGATGAAGGTTTAGTGTTGCTTAGACGACAAGCAAATCAAGGATATATTAATCTATTCTATAGTGGTAAGGCAGCTGTTTCTTTAATTTTATGTCATGGATCAGATATTTTTTACTGTAGGGAATAAGTTTACATTTTTCACTATTTATATACATAATGTTGAGTTATTTTTGTCTAATTACTTATGTACATAGATTTTTCAGCTTGTTATGCACAAACAGCTTGATAATTTAAAAGTTTTTCTTTAGAATTTGATAGCTTAACATTCCGATGGGTAAGTGCAAAGGTTTTAGTGCTATGCAAGCAAAAATTCATCCTAAATATGAAGAAATTACAGTAACTTGTAGTTGTGGTAACAGTTTTACAACTCGTTCAACAGCAGGCAAGGCGGTTCACATTGACGTATGCTCAGAATGCCACCCTTTCTACACTGGTAAGCAAAAAATCGTTGATACAGCGGGTCGTGTTGATAAATTCCGTCGTAAATACTCAAGAAAGAAAGCGGCTTAATTTATTAGATTTACAAGCCTTAAGAAAGACTACTGAAGCAGTCATATTCTCCAGTAGTCCTTATTTCCTCTTTATGACTTAATCCGATATTCTGCCGAACGGGCGTGAGCGGTTAAGCCTTCCCCTCTTGCTAATACCGAAGCCGTTTGACCTAAAACGTGTGCTCCATCATCTGAACACATAATCAAAGACGAACGTTTCTGAAAGTCATATACACCTAATGGTGAAGAAAAACGGGCTGTTTGCGATGTTGGTAAAACGTGATTTGGCCCTGCACAGTAATCGCCTAAAGCTTCTGCAGTATAACGTCCCATGAAAATAGCCCCAGCATGACGGACTTTTTTTGCCCATGTTTGCGGGTCTTCAATTGATAACTCCAAGTGTTCAGGCGCAATAATATTAGTGACTCGAATCGCATCCTCTAAATCTTGTACTTGAATCAATGCGCCACGACCATTAATCGAGGTTTTGATAATGTCAGCGCGTGGCATTTCAGCAAGTAATTTATTCATGCTGTTTTGAACCGCTTCGATAAAATCAGCATCAGGACATAAGAAAATCGATTGTGCTTGTTCATCATGCTCTGCTTGGGAGAATAGATCCATGGCGATCCAATCAGGATTAGTTTTCCCATCACACACGACCAGAATTTCTGAAGGGCCTGCAATCATGTCAATGCCAACTGTACCAAACACAAGGCTTTTCGCTGTTGCAACATAAATATTACCGGGGCCTACAATCTTATCCACTCGAGGCACGGTTTCTGTACCATAAGTTAATGCAGCAACGGCTTGTGCACCACCAATGGTAAATACTTGATCCACACCCGCAATCACTGCAGCGGCTAATACCATATCGTTTAACTCGCCTTTTGGCGCGGGTACAACCATGACAATATCTTGCACACCTGCAACTTTGGCAGGAATCGCATTCATTAATACAGAGGAAGGGTAAGCAGCTTTGCCCCCTGGGACATATAGACCGACTTTATCTAAAGGTGTGACTTGTTGGCCTAAAATTGTGCCATCTGCTTCTTCATATTGCCAAGAATCTTGCTTTTGATGTTCGTGATAGCTCCGAACCCTTGCCGCTGCTTTTTCTAATTCTTCACGTTGTTTTGAATCTAAATTCTCTAATGCTTGCTGCATTCTTTCTGGCGAGACTTTTAATTCACTGCCTGTTTGCGCTTGTAGCCCATCAAATTTTTGTGTGTAGTTTAATAGTGCTGAATCACCTTCCGTGCGCACTGCATTTAAAATTTCTTTGACTGTGCTTACAACGCCTTCATCTGACACAGATTGCCAATCTAATAATTGTTGCAATTCAGTTTCAAAGTTTTCTAAGCTGGTATTTAAACGTTTTGGCGTTAACATAACTGTTCTACTTTTTAGATATTTTCAATAAGTACATACGCAATAATAAACGAAATACAAGCGAAAATGTCAGATGCTTGGTTGAAATTTAAAAAATATTGAGGTCGATAAATTTTAGGTGAATGATGATGCCACCATTTTAGTGGCTAAAATGTGCTCATTTAACCACTCAACATGATACTTCCACCTTTTATTCAATCACGAAAAGACCTGAAAATCTTAGATCGGCGCATAAGATACTGCTTTAAACTAGATATTGGTCAATTTGCTGCTAGGCTTTGTTCCTAATAATTTAGCCAAAATTTATAGGTCTATATCATGTTTTCTAAATTCTCTAAGTATCACTGGCTCATTTATAGCTGCGTGTTGTGGCTTGGTTTTGGGCAATCTGCACGGTCGGAAGATGTTGTCGAGCCGATTAAAACTTTTCTGGATACAGGTCAAGCGGTTAATCATACTGAATCGGTGACCAGCATCGACTTTTCGCCTGATAATCAATGGTTACTCTCAGGCAGCGCAGATGGCACGATCAAGTTGTGGGATATGGCAACAGGTCAAGAAGTACGTAGCTATGCCCGCCAAAGCAAAGCCATCACTTTGGTCGAGTTTGCACCAAATGGTCAACGAATGTTGATTGGTACATCTGATAAAAAATGGGTTGTGATCGATTTTAATACGGGTAATGTGATCCAAACTTTAACTGATGTGTCTGGCAATACGCTAGTCGGTTATAATCCGCATGAACGCGTCACATTTGCACCTGATAGCCAATCAGTATTCATTGCCAATAAAGCCACCACAGAACAATGGAATATTGAATCTGGTGTATTAATGCGTACGTTTAACAGTGCTGCATTTCCTATTGATGTATCGAGTGATGGTAAATTATTGATCGCCGTGAATCAAAATTACTATACACCTATCGATCATAGCTTTGATACGCAAGTGCAAGTGATTGATATAGAAACCAGCCAAGTGTTACAAACATTTACTGTTACCGAAGCCACAGATAATCCGCCGAAAACAGGCACTATTATTTCAGGCTTACAATTCTCGCCAAACGATCAACAAATTTTACAAATATCCAGTCGTTCTGCAAATAATGATGCAACTAAGCTTTGGGATCGAACCACAGGGCAAGCTGTTGATGTGACGTTGGATAAAATTGCTAATTTTGCGCGTTTTTCATCTGATGGCACGTGGGTTTTATTTGGCAATGTCGATGCGCCTATGGATATTATCGAAATGAGCACAGGCAATGTTGCACAAACTTTTGGTGAAAATACTAATATTTCAACGGTTATTGCGGCGTTATCTACAGATAATCAAAAAGCGGCTTCATTTGAACAAGGTGAGTTGATTGTGTGGAATACCATCACAGGTTCTAGATTATTCACTTTGACAGATGCAGAAACCACGACAGAACCGACAACACAGTATGAGTTATCTACGATTGAGTTATCGCCAAATGGTCAATGGTTAGCATTTGCGGATAAGCAAGACCATATTATTCGTTTCATCGATACGCACACAAATGATGTTGTCAAAACGTTTGAAGGGCACAGTGCAGAAGTACAAGCATTACGTTTTACAGCGGATAGCCAGCGTTTGATTTCTATCAGTCAAGATAATCTGTTGAAACAATGGGAAGTCGAAACAGGTTTAGAAATTCAAAACTTCACCAGTCAAACTGCTATTCTTGATTTAGTCGTTGCGCCGAATAATCAACTGTTATTGCTTAAGCAAGGTTTATTAGAATTGCAAGACTTAAACAATGCCTTAATCTGGTCGCAAGATGTCAGCAGCGAAACTATTAATGCAATGGCTTTTTCAGCAGACGGCACACAAGTGTTAACGGCGGGTAGTTTGCTTTCATTACGCGATGCAACAACAGGTGTAGTCACACAAAACTTCCCAATTGAAAATGAAGTACGCTTAGTGCAATTTTTACCTCATGGGCAATCTTTTATGACCGCAGATAGCACAGGTTTAGCTGTATGGGATATGGCAACTAGCGAAAAACGTCAGCTTAATACGTTAGGTACGTTTGATAGTATTTCAGCATTCTCTATTGCACCCAATAGCCAATCTGTTGCAGTGGGCATTGCCCAAGGCGCGAGCCATATTATTCCTGCTTTGGATTCATATAGTTTGTCAATTCAATTGTTAGACATGAATACAGGGGAACAGATTCGGACTTTTAAAGGTGTCTCTTCTAGTGGTTTAACCAGTGCTGATGGATTTGATTTTGTCCGCTTTTCACCATTGGGTAATTTCTTATATACAACCAGCTCAGGTTATTTTGACCAGCATTTTGAAGGGATTAATAAATGGTACTCAGGCTTGGGCGCGTTATCTGCTCCTGACAACAACACATGCACTGATGAAGTATGTCAATATGGGCTACCTATCAATGATGCAGGGTTTTACGTCGCAGAAATGACTTTACCTACAGGTGAGACAGAAGGTCAGTGGGGTTTATCCATTAATAACTCTAGCGGTGCAAGCCCCGGTGGATTTAGTGCTGGTTCTGTATTACGTCGTAACGGTGAAGCTCCTGCATTTATCAGCTTCCGCTTAACTCAACCAACTGCAGTTAATTTACAAGTTGTTGATTACCTAAATAAACTAACTGAACTCAGTGTTACAGTGAAAAAAGACAATACTGATATTGTCTATGGACCTGTCACTATGGAAGTCGGTGCGACCAATCAAACTGAAGTGCTAGAAGCAGGTTATTATGTTGTAACGGTATCTAGTCTTGTTGGCAACGAACGCAGTTATATTGGTGTGGGTGTCTATGGCAATAATATTCAAAGTAACTTAGATGTTGGCGGCATGATTGATGAAGAAACAGGCTTAGGCTTTGTTGGTTTTTACATTCCTGAATCCATGGATGTCAACTTTAACTTATTCTATGGTGGCAATTATCACCGCCTTGGCGCGACTGATGTGAAGTTGGAAATTTTCAGCAAACTAGAAGATTCTCAACAATCTATTTGGTCTTCTGTTAATCAATAACGTTGTATCACTAAGGGGTAAATGTCGTTTTGGCATGTGCCCCTTCATAGCTTGCTGATGGAATCATTGAGGTTTGGTGTAACTACCACAGTTTTATTTTCTTTAAATTTTTTCTTTACATTTGTTGTGATAAAGTAGATAATGCTGCCGCTCTGTCGTCCAGAAGTTATTAAATGAATGAAAAATATAGTAAATGTAAATCCTTTAGAATATCTTCGTAACTGTTGCCATCCTTAGTATTTCCCTTAGCTTTTATTCAAGCATTAAATAATTCAAACCTTCAGTGCATCGCTCTTGCGATATTTAACCCTATCAATATTTTTCTATACAAAGGACACAATATGTCTAATACAAACAAAGTAACAGGTTCAGTTAAGTGGTTTAATGAAGAGAAAGGCTTTGGCTTTTTATCTCAAAGCAATGGTGGTGATGATGTTTTTGTTCATTTCCGCGCTATCGTTTCTGAAGGTTTTAAAACACTAGCTGAAGGTCAACAAGTATCATTCGAGATTACACAAGGCAAAAAAGGCCTACAAGCAGAGAATGTTGAGGTTCTGTAATTCTGTAGAGTTCATTTGAAATCTTTTTTAATAGCTTATATAAAAGTATTTTTCTAGGTGAGCTGTCTCTAAAAGAGCTAATTTATATATTTTTACTGTTTTAAAATATACTAACCTCCCTAGTTTTTTTAAAGATTTCAAATAGGTTCTCAACTACTTATTATAAAAAGGGCTTGCTTTAATTGCCCTACTTCAATCAGTATACAAATTCCATGATTCATTTTAGCTAAAAAGGCAGCTTTTGCTTTGACAGTTTATTCTACGATTGATTTCGCCTGCTTCAACAACATATGTATGCATAATCGCCTAAAACATTAATTCCATGTCAGCTTTTTTAGCTTATAAGTATTGAGCAGCTTGCAGGTGCAGTACCTTAAATAGCTTTTGCAATCTAGCCAGAATACAGATTTAAATCAAATAGAAAAATATATCATTCGGTTTCTGAATTACATATCGTTGTAAAATAATCTAATGTTTTACGGGCTTCTTGTTGTATCGAATACTGCTTTACTGTTTCCAAACCATTTGCCCGTAAACGTTCACGCAACTCTGAATCTTTAATTAAACGTAAAATTGCATGAGCAAAAACATTGGGTTTACGTGGCGGTACTGCTAAGCAATTCTGTTCTGCTCTGGCATATTCTGTCACACCGCCTTCAGTCGTCAACACACAAGCCGTTCCACAACTCATGGCTTCCAATGCCAAACGCCCAAAACCTTGATAATCCGATGCATCTAAAAAGATATCCGCTTCAGAATACAATGCAGCTAAGTGATTCTGATTGGAAACCACACCTTCATCCCGATATTCAAACGGAATATTTTGCCGAAACAACTGATTATCACCGAAAAATACAATTTCTAACTCTGGGCAATACTGTTTAACCAAGGCCAATGCTTCCACTGCCCATTTGAACCCTCGCCAAGGTGTACCGGGGCGTGCCATCGTCACCAGCACAGGATGTGATTTCGGTGCAACATCGCGTGGGTAAAACACATCTAAATCCGTCCCGATGCAAATTTTTTCACTGGCGTAACCGTCTTTTTCTAATAACCGTTGCAACCAATCTGAAGTAACAATTTTATGCTCAACCAGTGCATACGTATCCAAGACTGTTTGTTTGTCTTTATGTTCAGTTGAAAACCATGCCTCATAATCTTGTAAATAATAGGCTGTTTGTTTGGCAATATTTGCTTGTTTTACCTCAGCCGCCCAACTTGCTGTTATCCAATGGGTTGCAACAACAATATCGGTTTCTGGCAAATGTGATGTCAAATCTTGCTCATTTTTAAATAACATCGGTTCGGTTAATAATCGCCAGTTACGAATTTCTGGGTCAACGAATAAAGTCGCAATACGTGCTTCAATACCTAATAAAATCAACTCATTGACAATTTGTACAACCGATAAAATTCCACCAGAAATAACCAGTTTATTAACTAAATAAGTCACACGCAAACGGTTAGGTGGGGTATTTTTCGCGACTAGTTCGGCATTGGGCACAGGCACAAAAGCATGGCTCATTTGTTTTAAACCGCGTAACCCATCCAACATGAGTCCAACAAGTTGTTTCTGCTGCCAATGTTTTAACAATTTACGATAACTCATCCATATGACAGGAGTAGGATGCCAGCGGGATTGTGTTGTAAATAAATCATGGGCAATGCTCAGCGGGTTGGCTTTTTTATAAGCGCGGAATTGTCGTATATATTCATCTTTCCAACGTTGGTCGAAAATTTGCCTATTGCTTAGATAACGTTCATGGCTATGGGTAAAACTGGCTTGACCTTGGTGATATACGTAAACATCAGGTGAAACAACGGTGCGATAGCCTTGTGTTGTCAGGCGCATACATAAATCGGATTCTTCACAGTAGCCTTTGCCATAAACTTCATCAAACAGCCCTACTTTCTGTAAAATGGAGCGTCGTAATAATAAACAAAATCCCACACCCGTTACCACATCCAAACTAATTGTTTTATCTAAAAATTCTTTCTGAAGTCGCCAATTTATGTCATAAAAATTACTACCTTGCGTCATTGCTAAGTCAATTTGAGCTGCGTTATTTGTAAGTGGATTGACACTCGCAATAGCATTGTCGGATTCCGCACATTTTATAAGATTAAATAACCAGTTAGGCGTAACGATAACATCTGAATTTAATAATAAGATATATGGTGATTGCCCTTTTGACATGCCAAGATTACAAGACTTTACAAACCCTAAATTGGATAAATTGGTGATTAAATGAATATTTTCTGCTTTATTGGCAATATTTTCTAAATAGTTAGAAGTAGCCTGATCGCTGGCATCATTGATGAGATAAAGCTGATATTGATTTATATCTGTATGCGCCAAAACAGCATCAATACAAGTTTTAACATAAGAAAGGCTATTGAAAATAGGTACTACGATATCACAAGTGGGTAATTTATCAATTTTCACTATTATTTACCTGAAATCTATTTTTTATTGAGTTATTTTGTTTTAATGAGGGAGGCATGAAATCTATATTGTAACTATATAAAAAAACTATATTTTTATAAAAACCCAAGGTATAGTAAATGCTTTATTTAGGTTCATAATTTGCAATGCTAAATAAGAAAAAAATATTTTTCTGTACAAACCATACAGAGGTTTTTATTTATATTCAAAAAGTTGAATGGTTATTGAGGGTATTTAGATGCAAATTCAACAGTGTTACGAAATTTTGCAATTATCGCCCAATGCAAGTAAGCAACAAATAAAACAGGCTTATTATCGTTCTGCACGTTTGTATCATGCTGATATAAGTGAAAATCCAGACTCTGAACAATTTATAAAAATACATCAAGCATATAAGAGTCTGATGCAGTCTGAACGTCACCAAAGTCAAGCATTAAGCTTATATCATGCGCCTACGCCATTGTATCGTAGATTATATAAAAATATTTGCTCGTATAAATTATCTTTACATGAAGCAATATTATTTTCTGCATTGATGTTACTTGTACCAGGGTATTACAGAGCACAAGCATGGCAGCAGCAGTCAATCAATGTGCCTTTAATTCAAAAGCAACTGGCCATACAAGCAAATCAGTTGCAAGCTGCATATCAGCAATGTTTTAACAATCAGTCAATAGCGACTCAGACACAGTGCATTGTAGACAAACAGCAAAAAATGGCTCAATTACATGTACAAAATTTTTCCGATGATTATCAAGTATTGATACAAAAAGCGATCAAACAGCATGAGTTTTATTATGCAGAACAATTGTTGGAAATGTGGGAAACATTTGAGCAAACAAATCAACAGGCAGTGTTATGGTATCGTTTAGCTTTGGAGCGGGAGGTTTTAAGTCAGCCGCAGGCAAGTGTCGTTGCAACGATTCATCAACCCGTCCAACAAGTTGATAAGGCTGCCCAATTTAAACAGCAATTAGCACGATGTGATGCACATTTACAGGCCAATCGGCTAACGAAAGGAAAACAAGGCTATGCTTTACAGTGTTATCAACATTTATTAAATGCTTATCCCAATCATCATCAAGTGATACAAGCGGGCTTCATCAAAATTGAGCAACGATTAGTGAACTTGGCAAAGCAGGCTTTAAAACAGAAAAATATCTCTCAAGCTAAAACCTATGTGGTGAGTTTGAAAAAAGTTAATCGGCATTCACCTAGTATAAATCGGCTGCAAAGCAAGATTAAAACGCTACAAAATCGTTTGGTTGCAAAAACGCGTAAGCCTGTAGCCGTTAAAAAAGCAGTGGTGAAAACAATGAATATGAAATGTCGTCGTTTATTAAGACAGTTTTCTATGGGTATGAAACCACTGTCACAGCAAGAAAAACGCTATATTAGTCAGCAATGTTATTGAAATACTTTTATCAGCATTATCTTGGTGCTTTCCAAATTGATAGGAGAGGCTAAGGTAATGTTTTATTAGTGCATATCTGTAATGCATCCTCATTATTTCATCCTCCCTTTGCAAATCAGCTCATCTGCAGCAGTTTTCCTTACCAGCTTTTGAGTACAATGTTTATACTGAAAGATTACTTGCAAGATGTGTGATTTTAGTATGTCATTATTGTTATGAGTAATTCAATGAGGTTGTGTGATGGGAAGTGAGCAATCTGTCAAAATTGAAGGAAATGCAGAAAATGCCAATGCTGCGGTTGGTAATAATATTCAGCAAACGATTCATCATTATGGGATTTCGCCAGAGATTTTTGCGAAATATGCAACCGATTTGGGTGTGACGCAAAATGCTTTGAAGACATTTTTTAGGATTTTAGAGCAGAAAGAAGTACCAATTGAGGAGTTGGATAGCAAATTACGGGAAATTGCAACACATTATAAAAAATTATTGGAAAATTCCAAATTGCTTGAAGTGTCTGATGATGCGTCCGTTCAGGAGTATTTACGCAAAGCCCAGCAATTTATTGAAGGTCAAGATGCGGATGGCAATGAGATTCCGATTAATTTTGATAAAGCAGATGAGTTGTTGCAGCAGGCTTTAACCCATGAGTTAGATGATGTTGAACAGCTTGAGGCAATGGAGAAAGCAATTCAGCAGGCAAAAAATAAAAAAAAACTGTCCACCGCTAATATTTTAGGTCAGCGCGGTGATATTGCAGTAATCCAGTTGAAATATGCTCAAGCTGGCGAATATTTTCAACGGGCTGCGGAGCTGTTGCCAGATGTAAATGAAGAGGAAAAAGCGCGATATTTGAATAATGCTGGATTTAATTTTCATCATGCAGGTTTATACTTACGGGTATTACCTTTATATCAAAGCAGTTTAGCAATCTTTGAAAAAATATTTGGTAAAAACCATATTATAACAGCAACTGCTCTCAATAATTTATCAGGGTATTATCAAGATCAAACTGAGTACGAAAAAGCATTAGTTTTACTAAAGCGTAGTTTAGCAATTAAGAAGAAGGTATTTGGTGAAAATCATCCTGATGTTGCAATGAATCTTAATAGTTTAGGTGAACTCTATAGAATCCAAGGTGAGTACGAAAAAGCCTTAGCTTTATTAAAGCGTAGTTTAGCAATTAGGGAAAAAGTATTTGGTGAAAACCACCCTGATATAGCAAACAGCCTCAACAATCTGGCAACAGTCTACTATAGTCAAAATAATTATGAGCAGGCATTACCTTTGTATCAGCGTAGTTTAGTTATTCGGAAAAAGGAATTTGGTGAAAATCATCCTAGTGTTGCAACTAGTCTTAATAATTTGGCAAGACTTTATCGAGATCAAAGAGAGTATGAGCAGGCGTTACCCTTGCATCGACGTAGTTTAGAGATTACAGAAAAAGTATATGGAGAACACCACCCTTCGGTTGCAATCAACCTCAATGGTTTGGCATTACTTTATGAAGTTCAAGGCGAATATGAACAAGCATTACCTTTATTTCAACGCAGTTTAGTGATTAGGGAAAAAGTATTTGGTGAAAATCACCCTAATGTTGCAACTGGCCTCAAGAGTCTAGCAGGATTTTATTATATCCAAGAGGACTATGAACAAGCATTACCTCTATTAAAGCGTAGTTTAGCGATTAGGGAAAAAGTATTCGATAAAAATCATCCTAATATTGCAACTGATCTCAATGATTTGGGGGAAATATATAGAAATCAAGGTAAATATAAAAAAGCATTGTCTTTGCTAAAGCGCAGTTTAATGATTTCAGAAAAAGCATTGGGTACGAATCATTCTGATGTAGCAAGCACTCTCAACAATTTGGCCTTAGTTTATTATGCCCAAGGTAAGTATAAGAAAGCATTACCTTTGTTAAATCGTAGTTTAGAAATTAAGAAAAAAACATTAGATAAAAACCATCCTAATTTAGCAAGGCTTTATCAAGCTCAAGGTAAGTATGAGCAAGCATTATTTTTATTTCGGCACTCAATCAAAATTCTGATTAATGAATTAGGAAAAAAACATCCAAATACGCAAGGAAGCATTATGAATTACAATATTTGTTTAGCTGAATTTCAAGGTGTAAACTTTGAACAAGATGCGAAGAACTTAAGAGATGGGCAGGATATTATTGTCTGAGTCTGCTAGATTAAAGTGTTTTTGGGGTTAAATAATTCTGCTAATCTTTAAATTTCAAAAATCTTTATTCAGGCATAAAATTGAAAACGGAGAAGTCGAATGAACTATTAGATTATTTAACAACACAACTACTAGTTCCAATGAATTTATGTTCTTTATATTTTTTATAATCTCAAAGCTCCTTAATTCACATTTCCCCCCTTTGTAGTCAATCCAACAATTTGTATGTTTGTTATTTTCCTTACCTATTCCGAGTAAAATACTTATACTGAAAAATCAATTAATTAGACTCATTACCTGAGCTGGCACGCTTATTGTCAATATAGCTATCAGAACACAGAATTTACCCAGTGAACCATCCGTTCATGTAGTAATGACAAAAAGCGAAGTTCAACATCAATAGCCGTTATTCACGGATTAGTGGTGCGGCAGGAGAGTCCTTATGAGTCAAGCAGTTGATAACATCAAACCGAGTTACCCTTTGTTTCGTGATGACGATTACAAAGCAAACTTAGCCAACAAAAAAGCGATGTATGAAGAGGCTTATTCTCCAGAGAAAATTCAGGAGATGTTTGATTGGTCTACTTCTGAAGAGTACAAAGAGCTTAACTTCCAACGTGAAGCGTTAACTGTTAACCCAGCAAAAGCATGTCAACCTCTTGGTGCGGTATTGTGTGCGTTAGGTTTTGAGAAAACGTTACCTTATGTACATGGTTCTCAAGGCTGTGTGGCTTATTTCCGTACTTACTTCAATCGTCATTTCAAAGAACCCGTCGCTTGTGTATCTGACTCTATGACTGAAGATGCAGCGGTTTTCGGTGGTCAAAAGAATATGATGGACGGCTTGAAAAATGCTGAAGCCTTATACAAACCAGACGTAATCGCGGTGTCTACGACCTGTATGGCAGAGGTTATCGGTGATGACTTAAACGCATTCATCAATAACTCTAAAAAAGAAGGTCACATTGACCAAGGTTTCCCAGTGCCTTTTGCGCATACACCTAGTTTCGTAGGTAGCCATACAACAGGTTGGGATAACATGTTTGAAGGTTTCATGCGTTACTACACGTTGAACCATATGGAAGACAAAGAAGTTGGTAAAAACGGCAAAATCAACATCGTACCGGGCTTTGAAACTTACTTAGGTAACTACCGTGTGATGCACCGTATGTTAGGTGAAATGGGTGTTGACTACACAATGTTATGTGATCCAACTGAAGTGTTAGACACACCTGCTGACGGTGAATTCCGTATGTATGCTGGCGGTACGACGCAAGACGAAATGAAAGACGCACCGAATGCGATTGAAACTTTCGCGTTACAACCTTGGCATTTAACTAAGAGTATTAAATTCGCTAAAAACACTTGGAAACATAAAGTACCTGCGTTAAACATTCCTATGGGCTTAGAGTGGACTGACGAATGGTTAATGAAAATCTCTGAAGTCACAGGCAAAGCAATTCCTGAGTCTTTAACTACAGAACGTGGTCGTTTAGTTGATATGATGACTGATTCGCACACTTGGTTGCACGGTAAAAAATTCGCAATCTGGGGCGATCCTGACTTTGCAATGGGCTTAGCTAAATTCTTATTAGAAGTCGGTGCAGAGCCTACACATATCTTATGTAACAATGCTAACAAACGCTGGATGAAAACAGTTCGTAAAATGTTAGATGAAAGCCCAGTCGGTGCTGATTGCGAAGTGCATATCGGTAAAGATTTATGGCATATGCGTTCTTTAGTGTTCACTAACAAACCTGATTTCATGATTGGTAACAGCTACGGTAAATTCATCCAACGTGACACATTACACAAAGGTAAAGAATTTGAAGTGCCATTAATCCGTATCGGCTTCCCAATTTTCGACCGTCATCATTTACACCGCATGACGACTATGGGCTACGAAGGTTCTATGTACATGTTAACGACTATCACGAACGCTGTATTAGAACGTCTTGACGAAGAAACACGCGGCATGGGTACAACTGACTATAACTACGACTTAGTACGCTAGTTATAAACCAAGGGCTGCTAGTTCTCTAAAGATGATTAGCAGTCCTAAGAAAAGGATAAAACGATGCCTACTGTAATGTTGAGATATAACGATGCTGGCGGACTTGACTTCTATGTGCCTAAAAAGGACTTAGAAGAAAGTATTGTTTCGTTGGAATTCGACACTGATGAAAAATGGGGTGGCGAAGTAGAATTAGGAGACGGCTCAAAATATTATCTTGAACCTGCTCCCAAACCTAGCCTACCTCAAACCATGCGTGCCAAACGCTTATAGAGGAGTCTTATCATGGCTGGCGCACCAATTTCTCGGGAAGTCGCATTGCGTATTGGTTTAGCTGCGCGGTCATTACCTGATACAGAACCCAAACGTTTAATTGCCGTATTAATTGAACATGTTGGGCATCCGCTCACAGAAGCTAAATTAGACAAACTCACAGTCAAAGATTTAAAACAAGCGGCGGAAGGTGAATTACAAGATTTACCCCAAGATGCGTTAAAAACAGCATTGAACAGCTTAAAAGGGCAAGATGACACCAGTGCTGACCCTAGTTTGCCTGAGATTGAAGCATACGAAGAAGGCGACATGCCAAATTCAATCCGTGTGGCTTGCGCATCGAATAGCAGTACTCAGCTCAATGGTCACTTTGGTTCTTGTGCGCGGTTTTTAGTTTACCAAGTGTCAAAAGATGAAAGCCGTTTAGTGGCGATTCGTTCCACCCAAGGCGATAAAGAAGCCGATGATAAAAACGCATTTCGTGCTGAAATCGTCAATGACTGTCATGTGTTATACGTGATGTCAATTGGGGGGCCTGCGGCGGCAAAAGTGGTTAAAAACGGTTTGCATCCCATCAAACAACCGCAAGGTGGCGATGTAAGCGATGTAATTGAGAATTTAAAACAAGTATTAAGCAGCTCCCCACCGCCTTGGTTAGCTAAAGTGATGGGCGTAGGCGCAGAAGACCGAGTACGGTTTAGCGTTGAAGAAGAGGCTGCATCATGACCCCCGAACAAGTCCAAGCGATTGCAAGCGAAGTAGAGAAAACTGAATTAAGTGATGATGTGATTGCAAAATTACGCAAAACCTATCCAAAAATTCATTTTACTTACTGTATGGAAGATGACATTACCAACCCAATCACGCCTGTAGTCGAATCTAAAGGGTTTAACGTTTACTTAGTCGGTGGTGATGGTCATTGCTTGGCTTTTACAAAAGAATATGAAACAGCAACAGGCTTAGTACTTGCCGAAGTCATTGAAGAATAACAAGCTTGGCGGTTTTAAATATTAAAAAGTGTACATTTTAAGCTGCCAATCCTTACACAATTTAGGAGAACAATCATGGCTGAAGTCGGATTATTTTTTGGTACAGATACAGGTACAACCCGTAAAATCGCTAAAATGATGAAAAAATACTTCGATGATGGCGTTATCGAAATTATGAACGTATCAAAAGAAGGCAGTAAAGATGCGTTTATGGGCTATGACAAAATCATTTTCGGTATGCCAACTTTAGGTGATGGCGAATTAGAAAACAGCGTTAAAGATTTCCTTGATGAATTAGAAGGCGAAGATTTAGCAGGCAAAACCATTGCGTTATATGGCTTAGGTGACCAAGAAGGTTACGGACACGAATTTTTAGACGGTATGGCGATCATTTACGATTCATTTGATGGCATGGGTGCAGAGTTAATCGGTCGCTGGTCAACAGAAGGTTACGATTTCCAAGAATCTCAAGCAGTTGATGGCGACGAATTCATCTGTTTAGCAATTGACAATGACAATCAGTCTGGTATGAATAAAGAACGGGTTGAAGCGTGGTTAGAAACCGTTCGCGGTGGTTTAGGAATCTAAGTCAGTTATCAGTTATCAGTTATCAGTTAAAGGGTAACGATTGAATAGTTGATGTCAAATAGCTTGGCTGTGATAATGATTAGCTCGTCATGACTCGTGCTTGATTGATTTCTGATAATTGTTTACTGATAACTGTCTAACTGTCTAACTGTTAACTGATATGATGATGTCGCCATCTCCTCAACAACCCCATGCGCCTGCCGTAGATTGTAATGACTGTCCTCATCTACCGCGTTTACGTGCAAAACGTTGCCATCCTAATGATGCTTGCATTCAAGTCAAAAGTGGTCGTCGCATTGACCGATTTTTACGCAATAATCCTGATTTAGCCCGCCATTATAAACACGATGATTTTTGGGAGACTCGTGCGATTGCTGCGCGTTATATTTCTCAAGCTGAATTATATGAATTAATTAATGACCCTGATGAAACTGTGCGCCGTGTGATTGCATCACGTTTACCCCCCGAAGATTTATCCCCATTTTTAGAAGATTCTGACCGTGAAGTACGCATCACTGTCGCTGATCGTTTGCCATCAAATAAAGTTGAAGCCTTAGTGCAAGACGATGATTATATGGTGCGGACACTAGTTGCTCGCCGAATGCCAAAAGGGCGTTTGTTCCGCATGATTTATGATAAAGATGAATTGGTCAGAAAAGCGGTTGCTGAACGATTACCAGAACCCAGTTTACCGTTGATGGCTGACGATCCAGAAGTTGAAATCCGCCGTTCTGTAGTACAGCGTTTACCTGAAGATGCATTATATTTGATGATTCAAGACAGTGATTGGGTTGTGCGTTATTACGTCGCCGAACGTGTCCCAGAAGATTTGTTACCACGATTGTTAGAAGATGAAGAAGAAGATGTCAGGGAAATGGTGAAGTCGCGTTTGGAAAAAGATAATTAGCTGTTTAAGATTTTATAGAGTTTTTCAAGTAGTTTGTAAACATCAGTGCAAATATGTTTTTCTAAATGCTGTTTATCAATTTTGCATGGTTGCAACTGCTTCGCTCGCTCAATTGCTATTGGTGTTTGTTCAAATAAACTTTCAAATATTTCTTTATCCGATTTATTGGGTGTTTTTAATTGCTTCCATCTTGTTTTACAAAGACTTGGCCTTTTTCTCATGAATTTTTCTGATATAACAAAAGATTGTAAAATATCAGCTTTTTCATAATGTAAGATTAGCCAAATTTCAAAACAAGGATTGCTTAATGCCATATTAAAGTAAGTTTTTTTCTCACAGGCTTTCATCAATGTTTCAAAGCTATTTTTTCGATTATCATAATCGTCTACATCAACAATAATCCACAATTCATCACGTTCTGTGATTTGGTAACCTTTTTTTTGTAACCATGTCTCCATATCTATGATGGTTTTATGTACATATTTAGGTTCTGATTTACCTGCATCCTCTTGCGTTCTATCAATAAATTCGACATGGACAGATGAATTGTTTGCATTTTTAAATAGATTTTTTATTGCTTGGAAATAGATTGCTTCTGTCTTGTCACCTTCTGCTGCAACTAAATAGAGTTTAAAATCACCCTTCTTTGCTGAAATATTGTCTGCAATCCGTTCATAATCTGCATTGCGTATCCTTGGCATTACTACAACTCCTTACCCAAAATATTTAAATCCTGAAATAGTGGAATTGCGCCAAAACGACCTTTTAAATAACCTTTAACCAAATCTAAATCATCAATCTCGGTATTCGCCAAAGAAAAAAAGTGTGAAATCCCTTGTTTATTTTTTTCAGCAAACCAAATTTCATCTTTTCTAAATAAAGCGGTATTAAGTAGTAAAACTTCATGAGTTGTTGTTATCAATTGGCTTGGTTTTTCTCTTATGTTTGGAGCATTTAAGATATAGTCAAATATTTTTTGTATTAATAGAGTATGTAAACTATTTTCAATTTCATCTACAAAAAAAACCCTCTCTTGGTTCATAAGTTGTAACAACATTGGAATTAAATCTATAAAACGTTGTGTGCCATCAGACTCTTCTTTAATTTCAAATTCCACATTTTTTTGAGAATTATCTTTTTTATATAGAAATAATTCTTTTGAAAGTAATACTCCATCTTTTTTAAAAATTGCTGTATTAAATTGTGGTAAGAACATCATTCCCTTTTCTTTATCATGAGGAAAATCATCAATAACTTCTGATTTGATAGTATCTGGAATAATATTACTTTCATCTAGTTCTATATCATTTGTAACAACTTCCTCTATATCAAAGTCAAAAAGATGCAGTAATTCACAAAATTTTTCAGAAATATCATCTTTTTCATTCGGGAATAAGAGAGATAATAAAGTTGGTTTAGTCCTAGGAAAAATAATAATTAATTTATCGTCAAACCACTCATAAATATTTTGGAAATAATCAACATCTCTTTCTATTGTGTTGGTTAAGAATAATAAATTTCGCCTCGTACCTTGAGCCTCGTAATCGAGACGTTGTTTTTCATCTTTTGATATATTTGTTAGTAAGTCAGCATCAAAATTAAAGTCAATAGTCTGTTCTTGACGCTCAAAAACCATGATTTCTTTATTAACACCAATTTCAAACAGCCATTCTTCTAGCACGCTTGCTTCATTTACTATAAAGCCATAGGCATATTGTTTATTTTTATATTTAAACTCAAATTCAAAACGTGCTGGTTGGGTTAAACAGGCTTTATCTAACTTGAATAGCTTAACAGGAATGTTTTTATTTTTATCTACCCCGTCAATGATTAATTTTTTAGCAAAGGCAATAGAACGAACTAAATTTGACTTTCCAGACGCATTTGCACCATAAATTACAGAAGTTCTGAGCAAGCCAATATCTTCCGCATCATCCTCATTTTTAACAATGTGATGTGGAAAGCGATCTTCTGGAGACGCAATCATATTAAAATCAATGCGCTCTTTAAAAGACAAGAAATTTTCAACTGTGAAACGAATTAACATTGCAAATAATCAAGAAAATTGGGAATTCAGTAAAGTATAACAAATAAGTATTTAAATCTCATATCATCTTGATCTATCTTAGTAAACAATCGTCGATAAATTACGCAGTGATGACATAGTTTGAAGGTATTACGCTTGCTTATTTGCAACGATAGTAATTAAGCCGTTTTCAACAGTTGATTCTATTTTTTCAAAGCCACTTTGTGACAGTTCATCTAGTATCCAGCTTTCAGATAAACGTAACTTTCGATAGAAACTCTTGAAAAGCTTCCATTCTCCAGCTAATTTTTTATATACAATATCATGTACTTTCACAGTTTCAGGCTCATACTCAAGGAAACACGTGAAAATTGTATTGTCATCATTTTTAACTGGTAGAAATCTATCTAAGTCTTTTAGTTCATGGGTTAAATCCCGAAAAGTAATGATAAATTTCCCACTAGTCTCTAAAGCAGTAAAAACTTTATTAAAAAGAGATATTACCTTTTCTTTTGATTCTAGGTGAACAATTGTGTCTGTCATGCAAACGATTAGCTCAACATTGTTTTTTATGACGGTATCAAAATCAATTAAATCACCTTGTACCGTTGTTATCTTAAGCTTGTCTGAATTACCCTTTAACTCTTGTAGAAGCTTGGCATCAATATCAAATGCTGTGACTGAATATCCTGCTTTAGCTAAAGGAATTGATTGAAATCCACACCCAGCACCTAAATCAACAGCAATCCCAGAACTTTTAGGGGTGAGTTTGTGTTTATTAATGAATTCAATATTACGCTGGATGCCAACCTCAAATCCTCCAAACATCCATGAATAGACATCAGAAAGCACCTCACTATAATGCTCTTTTACAGTTGCCATTTTTTACCTCTTATCATTTGAAAGAAGGCCGAAACCCATTATACCGTTTATCTCGAGACACAAATTAATACCATATCTTAAATGAAGAGGAATATATTAAGGAAATAGTAAAGTTGCGTTTAAAATAGTTTTACATTTCTTGAGACATAAAGTTTTTTAATCTATTCTTTGAAGTGAATTTATACTTTATGAAATGCCGTTATGAAAATTCAGAACCTCGAAGACATCAGCGATATTTTTTCTATTTTTCATGATGGAATCATTGTTGAAAATCATTTTAAAAACAATATTTTGATTCTTAGCGTTGAAATAGAATATCTTGCTGAAAGAATCCATTCCACCTTTACACAGTTTGAAGTTACTTTGTATGGCTTTAATAATGTAGCATTTTCAACTTGGCCAGCAAGACCTGAAGCCAAACCTGAAAAGCTAACTAACATACAAACTATTCTCATGTCTGAGTTACTCATATTAGAGTCAAATTTAATAAAAGATAACAGAATAGAGGTTATATGTTTCTGTAATCAACCCTCAGATGAATATGACTATGGTGGTGGAGAGTTAAGCTTTACTGTTGATTCAGCAGAAGTGAAAGATGAAGCAGGTAAATTCTATACGATTGATGAATTAGATGAGTTATGTAAAAGTTATTGGAATAGGTGGGAAGAGCAAAACGATCAATATGAAAATTGAAAGTCTCAAAGATATCAATAGTATTTTTTCTATTTTTTTATGATGGATTATTCAAAGCAATTTCAACGTTCTCATTCTTACTATTGAAATTGAATACCTCGCCAAAAAAATTAACACTGCGTATACTCAATAGCTTCTGCTCCATACTTTGCTATCAACACCCTAAAATTATGTTGATATAAATAGTTATTAAAAAACTGCCCGAAGTTGAAAGACTCATCAACAATCAAAACAATTGGCATTTTATTTATGGATCGCGTGACAACAAACGATTCATCTTTTCTAATAACAGCGGTAACTCAACAGGTCTGACTTGCATATCATCACAACCAGCCGCTAATGTTTTCTTTTGGTTTTCAGCAGTGTATAAAGTTGCAGACAGTGCAATGATAGGAATATGCTGAGTTTCTTTGGATTTTTTGATGATTTTCGTGGCTTCCCAACCATCCATTGTGGGCATGAGCAAATCCATCAGAATAATATCAGGTTGCTTAAGACGCGCCCGCTCAATGGCTTCTTGCCCATCTTTTGCGCTAAATAACCCAAACCCATTTTGCTTTAAAAAATCCCCTAAAAAGTCAAATTGTGGGGGAATGTCTGCATCATCAACAATAAGTACTTTTGGCATTTTATTTACCTCTGCAATAAACGGTTGATTTTTTCTAACAAACGAGGGAGTAGTAAACGGGGGTATTCCATTGGCTTCGTATTACAATCATCGCAACCTGCTTTAAGTGCTAGTTCTCTATCTTTAGATGTGGCACGAGCGGCAAGCGCTATAATAGGAATATGTTTTGTGTCTTCTGCTTGCTTGATTTCCCTGATCGCATTTTCAGCTGGCATAACAGGCAATGTCATATCTATTAAAATAATATCAGGATGCTCTCTATGGGCAGAATCAACAGCCTGCTGGCCATCTCGTGCTCGAATAAGGTCAAACCCTTTGCGGGTTAAACGTCTTTCAAGTACACCACCACCCCTCTCAATATCATCAACATATAAAATTTTAGTCATAATTGATCCCTTTTAACGAGATAATAAGCGGTTGATTTTTTCTAATAATCGAGGAAATTGGATGGGTCTTGTCTCATAATCATCGCAGCCCGCTTTTAGTGCTTGCTCCCGATTTTCAAAGGATTCATCTGTGACCAGTGCAATAATCGGAATATGCTTAGTTTGTTCGGCTTTTTTTATGGCTTTCGTTGCAGCCCAAGCCGATTGCTTTGATAAACTCATACCAATAAGAATCAGGTCTGGTAGTTCAATTCTTGCCGAGTAAATCGCTTGATGCCTCGTTGTTGCCAGTATGCAATCAAACCGTTTACGCGTTAAGCGTCTTGGAATGAGGTCATGACATATTTCATTGTTTTCAACATATAAAACTTTGGGCATGACTAACTCCTTATTCATGAAGCAATAGCAAGCAATTGATCTTTTCTAATAATCGAGAAAGCACACTAGAATCATAATCATTCAATAAAATTTTAGGCATGATTTATTCCTTTTTAGTGGGAGAGTAATCGATTCATTTTTTCGAGTAATAGAGGCAGTTCGATGGGCTTTTCTTGGCAATCATCACAACCAACAGCAAATGCTTCTGCTTTCTCTTCAATCATAGAAACAAGCGCAGAAAGGGCAATGATCGGAATGTGTTTTGTTTGATCTGAGGCCTTGATTCTTTTTGTTGCCTCCCATCCATCCATTACAGGCATCGCTAAATCCATTAAAATAAGGTCTGGCATCTCTACATGTGCCATTTTTATTGCTTGAGCACCATCTCTAGCACGTATACAGTTAAACCCTCTACGTATTAAACGTCTTTCCAGCATACCATCGCAGAAATCAATATCATCGACATATAAAATCTTTGTCATTATTTTTTATCCTGATAAATAAGAATTTTTCTAATTAATGTCATTATATTTATTCGGCCTATTTAAACAGTCCAACATAATATTTAATATGACTTTAAACACTCTAAAAGAGGAAAAAAACATGCAAGTTTCATGCGATAAATTAGATTAAAATATAATAAATTAGTATGGTTTTTATAATTATATATCGTGTTTTAAATGCTATATTGGGTCAAGGTGCGCGATATACCTGTGTTAGAGCAAAAAATGGATAAAAAATATCATTTGACTAATAAGACATTTACCTACAGACTTTAATTGATTGATAATAAAAAGCCTTGTCCCATCTCTTATGGAGGAGTGCCGCCATGAAGAACTTAGTAATTAGCTTAATGATTTGCGGTTTGTTACTTTGTGCTTTTCCCCCTCATTCTTCTGCTGCTGAAAAAGGCAGTCAGTCCGCTCAAAAGCCGTTGGTTGTCGGTATTTTTCCCAGACGCAACGCAAAAATCACTATGAAACTGTTTCGCCCACTTGGAGAATATTTATCTAAAAAATTAGGGCGCGAAGTCAAAATTGTTACCTCAAAAAACTTTAAGACATTCTGGAAAGGCGTACTTAAACAACAATACGATGTTGTACATTACAACCAATATCACTATGTGGTTTCGCACCAGAAATATGGTTATCAAGTCATTTTAAAAAATGAAGAAATGGGCAACGATACAATCACAGGCTCTATTATTGTGCGTAAAGACAGTGGAATTAAGTCGATCTCAGATTTGAAAGGTAAAAAAGTGGTATTTGGTGGTGGCAAACGCGCCATGCAAAGTTACATTGTTGCACGCTACTTACTTGAGCAAGGCGGTTTACAATGGGGTGAGTACGAAGCTGATTTTGCTAAAAACCCACCTAGTGCGATTAAAGCGGCTTTTTTCAAACAAGCTGACGCGGCAGGGGCTGGCGATGTTGTGCTGCAACTCAATGTTGTGAAAAAGAAAGTAGATACTGAACAGTTACAATATCTTGCACGTGGTGAACGTTTGCCGCATTTAACTTGGGCAGTTAAAAATGAGATGTCACCAACATTACGTGATGAAATTCAAACCACTTTAAAAGAGTTAAAACACTATCCTGAAGGTCAAGCATTATTAAGAAATATGCGTTTGACAAGTCTCAATGTTGCCACTGATGAAGAATTTAATCGACATCGGGAAATTATTAAAGCTGTATTAGATGAGCAGTACTAAAATTTGCAAGTAGAGTTTACTTCCTTGGTAAGAGGGCTGCTTTATGAATAGAGCAGTGTCTAAATAATTTAGATAGTTTGGAACGGTGATGCAATGCTCGCAAAAGCCGTTCTGTTACACAAATATATTTCAACTGAAATGACCTGAGTTGTAAGTATTGAAGCATATGTATGGCTTGATATTTACGTCGTATATGGTCAGTTATTTGTGCTCTGAAAATCATCATGTATTCGGAGCTATGTTATAAATCGTTTAGCTAAAGTATTTCTATTTTAAATCAACCTGATAGAAACATATTAGGTTAATTCTGCTGCTGAATTTTCAATAAAAGCTTATGCAAGAACTGAAATTTACCTTATCACAAAAAAAATATAGTCTGAGTGCGCAATTCATTTTAATGATTGTGGTTATTCTCATTTTTGCATTGAGTTTGACAACCAGTTACAACCTATATACGCAATACCATCAACTTAAAAAAGACTTGTCACAACAAGGGCATATTCTGGGTAAATTTATTGCGAGAATCAGTCCCGAAGCCATTTATGCTTATGATTTTGAAAGTTTAAATCATTTTGTAAAAGATGCTGTTTCTCAAGCTGATATTAGTTATGCCGCTGTGTTAGACGATAAAGATAATAATATGACGACGTATTTTGATGAGCAAAAGCCTTTGGTGCGAGATGCAATTCAAATAACAGGTCAAAAGAAAGTCACGGCGTTAATCCGTTATTTACAACATCATCCCAATATTATTCACCTAAAATTCCCGATTCAAGATGAAGATGAATCACTGGGCATGGTTGTGGTTGGTGTCAGTACGCTGCAGCTAGAAAAATTAATGTGGGAGACATTATTTACCCAACTGGCGCATTATCTTGTGATGATTTTAGTGTTGAGTTTTGCCATCTATTGGGTTTTTAGGCGCAATGTTTTACATGCGGTTTATCAGTTAATGCTTGGTGCACAGCGTATTGCCCAAGGGGAATTTAACCAACCTGTTGACCTTGATCGTCAAGATGAATTTGGCGTATTAACTGAAAGCTTTAACAATATGATGTCAGGATTGGCGACCAGTGTTGCAGAAAAAGATGCCGCTTTAGAACGTGCTGAACATCAAAATTGGCTGAATGAAAGTTTACGAAAATTAGCCGAATCTACCCGTGGTGAAATGGATATTGAACAGTTTGCTGAGCAAAGTTTACAAGTATTTGCCGAACGTTTGGAGTTGGTTACCGCCTATTTTTATCACTTGCAATTAACTGAATTAACACCGATTGCCAGTTATGCCCCTTTGCCCCATCAAAAAATTCATAGCTATAGATTAGGCGAAGGCCTTGTTGGTCAGGTGGCTTATGATAAACAGGCTAAGCTCGTTACATTGCATGATGACCGTGATTTTAATTTAAAAGATGGATTGCTAACGGATACTTGTTATGAAATTTATTTTGTGCCCGTTTTGTTGAAAAATAAAGTGAAAAGTGTTTTAGAATTAGGTTTTTTAAGGCCGCCTACTGAAACCCAAAAACATTTTCTACAGCAAGCCACCACACATATTGCGATTACGTTACATGCGGCAGAACAGCAATTACAAACCCAAAAAGCCCTCGCCAGCAGCCAAGAAAAAAGTCAGCAACTAGAACAACAAAGTATTGAACTCGGCCAAGCTTTAGAAGCCGCAGAACAAGCAACCAAAGCTAAAAGTGTATTCTTAGCGAATATGTCCCATGAACTCCGCACCCCATTGAATGCAATTATTGGCTATAGCGAACTCTTGTATGAAGAATTTGAAGAAGATGAGGTTGATGAATATTTGCCTGACTTAGAGAAAATCATCTCATCAGGTGAGCATTTGTTAGGGATTATTAACAGTATTTTAGATATTTCCAAAATTGAAACAGGGAAGATGGAACTATACCTAGAGCATTTCCAAGCTTCTCAAATGCTACATTCTGTTGCTTCCGCAATTAAGCCTGTGATTGATAAAAATCAAAATACTTTAAAACTTACAGAACAAAATAATTTAGGCATTATGTATGCGGATTTAACTAAAGTTCGACAAATTCTATTTAACTTACTAAGTAATGCTGCAAAATTTACTGAAAAAGGCGACATCCAACTTAATGTATTGCGCGAACGTATCGATGATGAAAGTGTGATTGTATTTCGGGTAATAGATGAAGGCATTGGAATGAAGCCTGACCAAATTGAAACTTTATTTAAGCCATTTACCCAAGCAGATGCATCGATTACACGGCGTTATGGTGGCACAGGTTTAGGTTTAACCATTTGTTTAGAATTTGCCCATATGATGGGTGGTGATATTAAAGTGGAAAGTGAATTAGGGAAAGGCACGACATTTATTGTCAGCTTACCTGCAGAAGTCAATCAACCACAAGTCCCTTATAAACCGCGTCAATCTGTTAAAGATTTCCCTGCCATGCAGCCAACGGAATCTAACGCCAAATTGATTTTAGTCATTGATGATGAGGCAGAAACTCGCTTTTTAATTTCTGAACATTTGCAAAAATT
Source organism: Candidatus Albibeggiatoa sp. nov. NOAA (assembly GCA_025800385.1). GTDB lineage: Bacteria > Pseudomonadota > Gammaproteobacteria > Beggiatoales > Beggiatoaceae > Albibeggiatoa. The sequence goes on along the minus strand of JAOXRS010000116.1, from coordinate 86,431 downwards.
AGGTTATCAAGTGGTAGTTGCAGCGAGTGGGAAAGAAGGGTTGAATTTAGCACGTAAACTACATCCTGAGGCGATCACCCTTGATGTCATGATGCCTGAAACAGACGGCTGGACGGTATTATCACAGTTAAAATCAGACCCAAATCTAAAACATATTCCCGTTATCATGTTATCTATGATGGATGATCCACAAAAAGGCTATATGCTCGGCGCAACAGATTATTTGTCTAAACCGATTAACCGTGAGACCTTGGTACAAGCATTGGAAAAGTGTGGATTTGATGGGAATAAAAAGGCAACTATTCTGGTTGCAGAAGACAATGAAATGACCCGCATGATGATGCAGCAAACTTTAGAACGGCTGGGCTGTGAGGTTTTGTTAGCTGAAAATGGACAAGTTGCATTGGATTTGTTGGAAAAGCACACACCTGATTTGATTTTATTAGATTTGATGATGCCTATTGTGGATGGTTTCAGTTTTGCTGAACGCCTGCGTCAACAGCCTGAGTGGTGTAAAATTCCGATCATTGTGTTAACTGCTAAAGATTTATCAAGTAAGGAACGCCGCCAATTAGAACAGTATGTCACAACTATTTTCCAAAAAGGCAGCTATCAGAAAAAAACCTTATTAAAAGAGATTCAAACAACGTTGGGTGATTGGGTTAAACAAGCATAATATTGCGCAGTGCTGACAATCATTTTTTATGTGAGGCGATTATGGGACAAACATTTACTGCACTTTCAGATAAACATATTGAATTTATTGAAAACCAAAAAATCTTTTTTGTAGGCACAGCTGTTGATACGGGCAATGTGAATATTTCACCCAAAGGCGGTGATTCGTTGCGCGTAGTGGATGCTAATACCATTGTGTGGCAAAACTTAACGGGTAGTGGTAATGAGTCAGCCACGCATGTAATTCGTAATCCCAGAATGACTATTATGTTCTGTGCTTTTGAAGGTAAGCCTTTAATCTTGAGAACTTACGGTAATGCGCGGGTTCTACATCGAAATGATGCTGAATGGGCACAATATATGGCATTATTCGAACCTAATTTTACAGCTCGCCAGATTTTTATATTGGATATATCGTTGGTATTGTCTTCGTGTGGTATGGCAGTGCCTTTTTTCGATTATCAAGGTGATCGGGACTTTTTAGACAAATGGGCAATGAAGCAAGGAGAGGAAGGGATTGAGCAATATTGGATTAAGCGTAATCAGAAAAGTCTTGATGGATTTGATACTGAAATAGTAACACGGGCTGGGATTAAGGCAGCCTCTGATGAATAAATCTTACTCATTGTGCTAATAAATGGGGCTTAAAAAATGGCTTTTAATAGGAAAATGGGCATTTCAGATGGCTATGGTGGTTGGTTATTACGCATTTTTCATAGAAAGAAATATAAAAAACGCTCAGCACGTTACCTTGTTAAATGTGGCTGTTGTGATAAGGCTGTAGAAATATATTATGATAAATATGGTTTAGAAATAAATGGGGTACATGGCTCTAAGGAAGAATGGCGTAAGATTTTAGAGCCACTATTATCTGATTCACAAGATAGCTCACTATCAAACTCAACTTAGTGATATTTGCTTCACTCTAATTCGTTATGACTATCTACCAAATACATTGTTAAATATGAATAAAATAGATGATAAACATGATGAATTTTTCCATACCTAATTTGCTGAATTTTGTCAATTAAAAAGTCTAAGCAAACAGTGAGTTCTAGGCTTAATAATGATATGATACGCGTTTTCATTCCAACCAACGGACAGCCTTTACATCTATGTTCCAGAAAAGCTTAACTATTGCAGACTTTGACCCAGAATTAGCCCAAGCGATCCAAAATGAAGAAGTGCGTCAGGAAGAACATTTAGAACTGATTGCATCTGAAAACTACACAAGCCCACGTGTATTAGAAGCACAAGGCTCGGTTTTAACTAATAAATATGCAGAAGGCTATCCAAGCAAACGTTATTATGGCGGTTGTGAATACGTTGATATTGCTGAAAAATTAGCGATTGAACGTGCAAAAGAATTATTCGGCGCACATTACGCAAACGTACAACCTCACTCAGGTTCACAAGCCAATGCAGCGGTTTATCTTGCTCTATTAGAACCACATGACACTGTGTTAGGTATGAGCTTAGCCGATGGTGGTCACTTGACACATGGTGCGAAAGTCAACTTTTCAGGTAAGATTTTCAACGCAGTACAATATGGCTTAAATGCAGAAACAGGCGAAATCGATTACGAACAAATGGAACAACTCGCCTTAGAACACAAACCAAAAATGATCGTGGGCGGTTTCAGTGCATATTCTCGCGTGGTGGATTGGAAACGGATGCGTGAAATTGCAGATAAAGTGGGTGCATATTTGATGACTGATATTGCACACGTTGCAGGTTTAGTGGTTGCAGGCGAATACCCTAACCCAATTGATTATGCAGATGTGGTCACTACAACAACGCATAAAACTTTACGAGGCCCTCGTGGTGGTTTGATTTTGGCGAAAGAAAATCCAAAAATCACTAAGAAATTAAACTCGTTAGTGTTCCCTGGTACGCAGGGTGGCCCTTTGATGCATGTAATTGCGGGTAAAGCAGTGGCATTTAAAGAAGCAATGCAGCCTGAATTTAAAGCCTACCAAAAACAAGTGGTTGAAAATGCACGCACCATGGCAAATACTATGATTGAGCGTGGTTACAATATTGTGTCTGGTGGTACGGATAACCATTTATTCCTATTGGATTTAGTGAATAAAAACATGACAGGTAAAGTTGCTGATGCTGCGTTAGGCAATGCAAATATTACTGTGAATAAAAATGCGGTGCCAAACGATCCACAATCTCCATTTGTCACCAGTGGTATCCGAATCGGTACACCTGCAATCACAACCCGTGGTTTAGGCAAAGAAGAAGTTGCACAAGTTGCAAACTGGATTTGTGATGTATTAGATGACGTGGAAAACGAAGCAGTACAAGAGCGCGTCAGAGCGGAAGTGGTTGAACTTTGTAACCGTTTCCCTGTATATCAATAATACAAAATATTTAGGGGTGTCATATCATTTTGTACACTCCTAGCGAATTTTTTATCATTGTCATTAACGACTGATTGTTAATTGATAATTGTTTACTGTTAATTGGTAAAAATATGGCTGGAAAAACTTTATACGATAAATTATGGGACGCACACGTTGTCAGAATCGACGAAAACGGTGCAGCATTACTTTATATCGATCGTCAATTAATTCATGAAGTGACTTCACCTCAAGCGTTTGAAGGGCTTCGTTTAGCAAACCGTCAACCATGGCGTTTAGCGGCAAATATCGCTGTGCCTGACCATAACGTGCCAACAACCAAAGATGACCGTGAAGGCGGTGTTGAAGCGATTGAAGACCCTGTTTCACGTTTACAAGTGTCGACTTTGGACAAAAACTGTGCAGAGTTTGGTATCACTGAATTCACTATCAACGACATCCGTCAAGGTGTGGTTCATGTCATGGGCCCTGAACAAGGCGCGATTTTACCGGGAATGACAGTGGTTTGTGGTGATTCCCACACGGCGACACATGGTGCGTTCGGCGCGTTAGCGTTTGGTATCGGTACATCTGAAGTAGAGCACGCTTTAGCCACACAATGCTTGAATCAACGTAAATCTAAAAATATGTTGGTCAAAGTTGATGGCGAATTAGGCAAAGGTGTGACTGCGAAAGACATCGTGTTAGCGATCATTGGCAAAATCGGCACAGCTGGCGGCACAGGCTATGCGATTGAGTTTGCTGGCTCTGCGATTGAAGCTTTAAGCATGGAAGGTCGTATGACAGTCTGTAATATGGCGATTGAAGGTGGTGCGCGTGCAGGTATCGTGGCTGTGGATGACAAGACTATCGAATATGTGAAAGATCGTCCTTATTCTCCAAATGCGGAAAACTGGGACAAAGCAGTTGCATATTGGAAAACCTTACACACGGATGCAGATGCAGAATTTGACGCAGTTATTGAGTTAAACGCGGCGGATATTCGTCCTCAAGTGACTTGGGGTACATCGCCTGAAATGGTTGTGTCGATTGATGATAAAGTGCCTAATCCTGCAGCGGCTGGCGATGAAACCAAAGCAACAGGTATGCAACGCGCGTTAGAATACATGGGCTTAGAAGCTGATGTGGATATTCAAAGCATTCAATTAGACAAGGTGTTTATCGGTTCTTGCACTAACTCTCGGATTGAAGATTTACGTGCGGCTGCAGAAGTGGCTAAAGGTAAAAAAGTCGCGGATAGCATTAAGTTAGCGATGGTTGTACCGGGGTCTGGTTTGGTGAAAGAACAAGCTGAAAAAGAAGGTTTAGATAAAATCTTCACTGAAGCGGGTTTTGAATGGCGTGAACCGGGGTGTTCTATGTGTTTAGCGATGAATGCGGATCGTTTAGAACCTCAAGAACGTTGTGCTTCGACTTCTAACCGTAACTTTGAAGGTCGTCAAGGTCAAGGTGGTCGTACACACTTAGTCAGCCCTGCAATGGCTGCTGCTGCCGCAATCGAAGGTCATTTCGTTGATGTGAGTAGTTGGGCTTAATCCCTAGATGTTTTGCTCCCAGACAGACAAGCTTGTTTGGGAGTATTCAAGTTTAAAAAAGGCAAGCATATTGAATGCGCTATGTGGTTTTTTATTAAGCCAAGTGAACTGCGCAATACTCAAAAGTTACACTGTGAATGTCATCTCAAGCGTGCTTATACTCCTCGTTTTAACAGCTTAGAAACAAGCTAGATCACTCAATCTCATAACCTATACTAAAATAGACTTTAATTTATTTAGCTATTTCTGTGCTTTTCAATCTTTCCATGTATACACCTTCTTTCACTTGATTTATCAAATAACTCATATCGTGTAGGCAATCATCAAATGTCCAATATATTAGATAGGCAGCCTGTAAATACAGGGCGACAAGTCGAATTAGATATTGCAAGAGGATTATCTGTATTGTTTATGGTGTTAATTCATACACTGCAATACTCAACACAATCTTCTGTAGAACACTCTACCATGGGGTCGATCATTTATTTTTTAGGTGGCGTGCCAGCTGCGCCTGTTTTTATGTTTTTATTAGGTGTTGGTATCGTTTATTCAAAAAAAGCGGATTCTTCCTATTTTATCAAAAGAGGCATTGTCATTTTATTATTAGGCTATGCTTTGAACGCAGCGAGGGATTCGATACCGGCTTTATTATTTGGATGGATCAGCAGTGATAGCAAGCTTATGGGATATGCTGTTTATGATTTGGTTGATGTAGATATTTTACAATTTGCAGGTTTAGCACTGATATTTTTCGGATTGGTTAAAAAATTTAATTTTAATAATTATATCATACTATTTTTAGGACTATTCTTCAGTGTAATCAATTTATTTCTATTACAAATTCAAGTGGAAAATTTCCTGCTTTTTTTATTAACAGGATTATTTTGGGGCTCGCACCAATTATCTGAGTTCCCCTTTTTAACTTGGATATTTTACCCCATTGCAGGGTACTTCTTTGGCCAATTACTCATACGTTGTATAGATAAAACCAAATATTATACTGTAGTATTTTCAAGTACTTTTATTGTATTGTTACTTTCTGTTTTTGCTTATATTTTTTCAAAAATGTGGGGCTTGAATATATTTAATAATCCGCCTTATTTTCATCATACCCTAGCTGAAAACATTGTCTATACCGCTTTTGTATTGTGTTGGTTAAGTATTTTGGCATTTTCCTCTGGTCGTATTCCTACAATTATCAGCCAAATCATCACAAGATGGAGTCAAAATGTTTTTGAAATATATATTATTCAATGGGTTTTGATTGGTTGGACAACTTATTTTATTTCTCACCTCAATTTTGTTGGCTATATTCTGTATACCATTGTTATTCTGATAGTTAGCGATGCTATTGCTTATTTATATAAGCAGCAAAAAATGTCTAAAATAGCTTAGTTTTTCAATTATTCTTTTTTACGTCTGTTCATCACAGTTTATTTTATGGTATAAGTAGATACTCAACTTGAATGACTCTCTAAGTTGAGTTTGTAGCGCATTATTTTTATCTACTCCATCAATATATAATAATATAAGGAAATACATTACCTTATGAAAAATATTCAATTGACTAAACAAAGTGTATCTAAACCATTTAAGCAATCTTGGATGTCTTTGCTAGGCTTAAGTGTTGGTTGTGTCAGTTTTGCACTTTCTACAACAGCAATGGCGACATCATGCCCAAGCGGTGGTGTGGATACTGGGGATGACACTGTTACTGCGGTGTTTGCATTACCTGATAACGGTGAAGGTAGCCCTTCATGTGGTTCAACTCAAGTTGGCGGCGTGTTCGTTACAACAGATCAGCAAATTAATACTAACTCTTCAGTGATGATTGCATTACCTGATGGTGAACCAAGTGGCGCATCTAATCCTGTTAGAACGTACATGTTTCTTCCTGAAGGCAGCACACCAATTGCGCATACAGTGACTTGTGCAGAAGCAGCAATTTCAACAAGCTCAAATGTAAACTCAATTACTTTGGAAGACGGCGCATCATGTGATTTCACAATGCAAGGTAACTCTGGTACTGATGGTGGCGAAGTTATCTATACAGCAACTTTAACCCGCACAGGTGAAATTTATAGTGTCTCTGAAGGTGAGGTATGTGGTGCACCATATGATGCTTGTGTTGAGGAAGAAGCAGAAGCCCCTGCAGAAGAACCCGTTGCATGTCCAAGTGGTGGTGTAGATACAGGTGATGATACTGTCACAGCGGTATTCGCATTGCCAGATAATGGTGAAGGCAGCGTATCATGTGGTTCGACTCAAGTTGGCGGCGTGTTTGTTACAACAGATCAGCAAATTAATACGAACTCTTCTGTGATGATTGCATTACCTGATACTGAGCCAAGTGGTGCATCTAACCCTGTTAGAACGTACATGTTTCTTCCTGAAGGTAGCACACCGATTGCGCATACAGTGACTTGTGCAGAAGCAGCAATTTCAACAAGTTCAAATGTAAACTCAATTACTTTGGAAGACGGCACATCATGTGATTTCACAATGCAAGGTAACTCTGGTACGGATGGCGGTGAAGTGGTATACACAGCAACTTTAACCCGCACAGGTGAAATTTATAGCTTATCTGATGGTGAAGTATGCGGTGCGCCATTTGCGGCTTGTGCAACTAACACTGAGGAAACATCTACAGAAGAAGGCACATACGAAGAAGGCAAACAAGCTTGTATTGATAATCCTGCAGATTGTGATTTATTCTCACAAGATGACATCAATGAAGCAATTACTACTTGCGTAACAGACCCAGCAAGTTGCGGCATCGAAATTGGTGCAGAATTACCTTACTATGATATTGAAACAGCATCTTTACAAATCCCCGCTTTATTATTAGCAGGTGAAGTGTATCAAGCAACATTACGATTAAACACAAATTCACTAGGTGATATTAGCTTTGATTTACTTTCTTTAACTAAAAATGGTGTACCACTTATCACACATAGTTCTTTAGCAGAATAAGTCGGTAAGTTATCATAACGCAGCCTGTGAACGAGCAATGTGATCGGGTTGCGACTACTGTCTTTTCCAACTAATCACATCTGATAACTCACCACCGTTTCTATTACCTTCGAACGCCACATAAAAAATTCTCTATTTCGCTACTTAGATAAGGTCACTGTATGTTAATCTTGGTATGGTTTTAAACTCATATTTAAGTAATACATTAAGTAGCTAAATCCATATAAAATTTTATGATTTTCCGCAAATTGAAACTCATGATATTTTTTTACAAAGGAGAATAAAGCTGTGTTTTTAAATACATCTATCTTAAAAATTGCTTTTGTGACTTTGTTGGCATTATGTATTCCACTCAGCCATGCCGATGAAGTGTGCCACCCTGAAGTTGACCTAAAACAAGCGCAATACTTTATTGGTTATGGCAGCTTAATGAAGGGTGCGGAGAAGCGTCAATACGGTGATAGTACAGGTTTTAATATGCCTGTTTATGTGAAAGATTTTCAACGTGAATGGAGTGCGAGAGGGCCTAATGTCGGTATTACCCTTGCAGCCACATTTCTCGGTGTTTCTGTAAAAAAAGATGCGAAAATGGCAGCAGCGATCTTCCGTATTTTTGATGCAAAAGATGTCAGTGCCTTAGATGAACACGAATTCTTTTATTGCCGTTATGCTGTTGACCGCAAACAAATTCAAATGGCAGATGGTACGCCTGTGCCTGATGCGCAATTCTGGGTTTATGTCACACGCCCTGAATATCACAAGCCACCTGCAGCGGAATACCCCATTACACAGTTTTATGCTGATTTGTTTTTAGAAGGCTGCATCGAGCTAGAAAAGAAATTTAATTTGGATGGTTTTTTACAAGAATGTATTGAAACAACGGCTTTCTGGTCGGAGCACTGGTTAAATGATCGTCAATATCCACGCGCAGCTCCTGCCGTCAACATTAATACATTAACCATTGATAAAACCTTACAGAAAGTGATTCCTGATTATTTTAAACAACGGAAAATTGAATAACCGCATACTAGCCTCATTGTTCTTACATTCAGATTTGTTCACAATGTAGGAACAATTGACATCATTTATCCCCACTCGCAGTTCATTGATATAAATTCTATGTATTTAAAAGATAAAAAAATTCTCATTGGTATCACAGGTAGCATTGCCGCATATAAGATTGCTGATCTAGTACGGCGACTCACTGAGCAACAAGCACAAGTTCGGGTTGTTATGACGCAGGCCGCTATGCAATTTATTACGCCATTAACTATGCAAGCAGTGTCTGGGCACAAAGTGTATACGGATTTGCTTGATGCAGAAGCGGAAGCCGCAATGGGACATATTGAACTCGCGCGTTGGGCGGATATTGTATTGATCGCCCCTGCCAGCGCAGACTTTATGGCTAGGCTCACTCACGGTTTGGCAGACGATTTATTGTCAACGCTCTGTCTTGCAACCACTGCCCCTATCGCAATTGCGCCTGCAATGAATCAGCAAATGTGGAAAGCCCCAGCCACGCAAGCCAATTGTCAAACCTTACAACAACGTGGCGTTCACTTTTTTGGCCCTGCAAGTGGTTTACAAGCCTGTGGCGAAGATGGTTTAGGTCGAATGTTAGAACCTTTTGACATCATCGATTGTCTGCATCAACATTTCACGTCTCAAATTTTAGCAGGCAAGCATATTGTGATAACCGCAGGGCCTACTCGTGAAGACATTGATCCTGTGCGCTTTATCAGTAATCGTAGTTCTGGAAAAATGGGTTATGCGATTGCAAAAGCAGCTCAACTGTCGGGTGCAAATGTGACTTTAGTGAGTGGCCAGACTTGTTTATCTAAACCGCCTAAAGTGAACACGATTGATGTGTACAGTGCGCAAGATATGTATGAATCAGTGATGCAATATATTGAGCAAGCAGATATATTTATTGCAACCGCTGCCGTCGCTGATTATCAGCCAAAACAACAGGCTACGCAAAAAATCAAGAAAACCCAAGAAGCCATGAGCATTGAGTTGAGCAAAACCACAGACATTCTGGCAAGCGTGGGACATATGCAGAACAAGCCTTTTGTCGTCGGATTTGCAGCAGAAACAAACAATGTTGAAGCCTATGCAAAAGATAAAATGGTGCGTAAAAATTTAGATATGATTGCAGCTAATTTGGTTGGGGTCGAAAATGCGGGATTTGAAAGTGACCACAATGCGTTAACCGTGTATTGGCCAGATGGCCAGCAAGTTTTACCACATTGTACGAAAACTGAGCTTGCCCATCATTTAATCAAAGTCATTGCGCAACGCTATGAACAATCGAAGTAATGGTTATCGATGTTAGCTTTTTCCCAATCGCCGATTCAGCAAGTCGATTTTAATCAGCAACGCTACTGGATAAAACGGGATGATTTGTTACATCCTTTATTCAGTGGCAATAAAGCGCGTAAGTTGTGTTATTACTTGACCCAGTCTCTGCCACATATTAAGACACTGATTTCATATGGTGGTAGCCAATCTAATTCCATGTTGTCGTTGGCCGCGTTGGCTCAATTGAAACAATGGCAGTTTATTTATTACACTAAGCCATTGCCTAAAACTTTAAAACAACAACCTATTGGCAATTTAAAGCAGGCTTTAGAATGTGGTATGCAGTTGATTGAAACGCAAGTATTTCCAGAAAGTAATCAAGATGAGCATAGTTTATTTATCTCCCAAGGTGCTGCAGAAACATGGGCTGAAATGGGTGTAAGGCAATTGGCTTTAGAACTGAACCAGTTTGTGGCTCAACAACCTTCACAGCGATTTGCCTTATTTTTACCTTCAGGCACAGGAACGACCGCTTTATTTTTACAGAAACATACTGATTTGCCCGTGATTACAACACCTTGTGTTGGCGATACGGATTATTTATATAAACAATGGGCGCAATTAGATTCAACCTGTAAAACATACCCCAAAATCATTGAAACAAAGAAAAAATATCATTTTGGGCGACTTTATCCAGAGTTTTATCAATTGTGGGAGCAGTTAACTCAGCAAACTCAGATTGAATTTGATTTATTGTATGATCCGATTGGGTGGATGGCTGTGCAGCAGTTTAAACAAAAGTGGGATGGTGAGATTATTTATATTCATTGTGGCGGGTTGTTAGGCAATGAAAGTATGTTAAAACGTTATCAGTATAAAGGCATTCCTTCTTCAATAACTTAATTTTTCAGGTAACTAATTATTTAACAATGAGTCAACATCATTAGTCAGACTCATTGTTAAAATTAATAAAGTCTAGTTAGTTTGGAAGAAAGTGACTAAACGACCATTAACCACAACTTTATGATAACCCGCTGCTAAACTTGTTGTATCCAACGGAACATAAATATCATACGGAACATAATCATATTTGCATAAGGTGTTTGTCGGTAAAGGATTTGAACGTAAGACAATTTCAAAATGACCTGCCGCATTTGGGCTGACTGCAGTTACAGGATTTGCCAACGTTTGACATGTATTACGTAAACTCCCCATGATTTTAAGTTGGGTTTGATTTGCCTCCGTTGTTTGTACTTCCATATTACGTGCAGAAATCAATAACTCATTATCAATATTGGTATTAATACCTTCAGACAGTGGCGTACCAATAAACACTGTGTTCAAGGTCTGGCCATTAGCAACAATTTGATATTCACCTGCAGGTACATTTTCTGTGTTTAATTGGAATACATGACGTACTACATTTGGTTCAGAAATCTGACTGCAATCCTGACTATTAGCTATAACAGTACGTAAAGGTAGGTTAATTGTATTATTTGCACCCACAGTGATGCCATTTACTATTGCATTTTCAAATTCACGCGTATGCGCAATTGTTTCACAATGACTTGCTAATAAGCTGGTTGTATCAATGCTGACAACTTCTCGGGGATAGTTTGGATATAATGGGTCTTGAGGGTTAATGTATAGTGAAATATCTGCCAGTTTAACTTCAGGTAATGCCCCTTCTTTGAATGCAGGCGTGATGGTTTTAGTCACAGCATTATTAACTTTCAACGTATAGCTATCATGCTCAAGTTCAAATGTTTTTAATCCAAGTTGAACTTCAAATGACTGAGGCGGATTAGGGTAATTAGGATCAGTATAACACTCAGGAGTGGACTCAATAGATAAGTTAACCTGATAATTGCCTGCACCATCATGCTCAATCGGCTGATAAAGTTGTTCCCAGTTTGTAATCTGATAGCAATAATTAGGTAAAGTGCCTCTCACGACCACCTGCATATGTCCTGAACCAGGATAATAGCCTTTACTGACTTCATCAATACTATCGATTGTCACCCCTTCAGGTAATGTGACGGGTGTTGCTGGTGTTGTTCCGTCTGTAAGTGGCGCAAAATCTTGTAAATTAAACGAAAGTTGGTCACCTGACAAATGGCTGGTTAAGTTGACAGTATATACTTGATTCTGATTATTGATCTTGACACAAGGTACATGCAAATCCTGCCCATCATAATTAGCAATACATTGGTTTGCATCCACTGCCCACACATTGGTACTGCCCAAAGATAGGATAGCAGCCCCTAATAATAATTGTTTTTGTAACATGGTTGTTAACCTAGGTTAATCCTTAGAATGCTGTGGATTGTAGTCTGAGCATTTTAAAAACGTATAATTTAGATAGTACTAGTGGTATAAAGAAAAGTATGAAAGGGCTAAAAGCCAGTATTGATGAGAGTTTACCTTTGGTTTATTTTTTTATTTAGACTTTGTACTGAGCAAGTGAGCCTTCAAAAAAGTATTTTTCCATGCAAAAAATAAGTTATTTGCATACTCCACGAATATTTTTAAATTTAAACAATTAAAATCAAAAAAAATTGCTTTTACCTATTGAACTTCTAAAACCTTACCCCTATTATTAGCAACCGACAGCAGTGAGTGCTAACAGAACAATAATTATTTGGAGTAAACCAATGCAACTTAAACCATTACACGATCGCGTAATCGTAAAACGTATGGAAGAAGAGCGCACTACAGCAAGTGGCATCATTATTCCTGATTCTGCAACTGAAAAACCAAGCCGTGGTGAAATCGTCTCTGTTGGCGATGGCAAAATCTTAGAAAGCGGTGAAAAACGTGGCTTAGCTGTTAAAGCGGGTGACAAAGTGTTATTCGGCAAATACGCTGGCACAGAAGTCAAAGTTGACGGCGAAGAATTGCTTGTGATGCGTGAAGAAGACATCATGGCTATCATCGAAGGCTAAGTTGAAGACATTTTTTTAAGCATTTAATTTTTTGAGGTAAAGAATCATGGCAGCTAAAGAAGTACGTTTTGCAGATGACGCACGTCATCAAATGGTTGACGGTGTTAACATTTTAGCTAACGCTGTTAAAGTAACTTTAGGCCCTAAAGGTCGTAACGTTGTTTTAGATAAAGCATTCGGTGCGCCAACAATCACTAAAGATGGTGTTTCTGTTGCGAAAGAAATCGAATTAGAAAATAAATTCGAGAACATGGGCGCGCAAATGGTGAAAGAAGTTGCGTCTCAAACTTCTGACATCGCTGGTGACGGTACTACAACTGCGACTGTATTAGCACAAGCTATTTTACGTGAAGGCATGAAATCAGTTGCTGCGGGCATGAACCCAATGGACTTAAAACGTGGTATCGATAAAGCGGTTGCAAACGCAGTTGAATCTTTAAAAGGTTTATCAAAACCATGTACTGATGACAAAGCAATTGCACAAGTTGGTACTATTTCTGCTAACTCTGACTCTGACATCGGTCGTATCATCGCTGATGCAATGGGTAAAGTGGGCAAAGAAGGCGTTATCACTGTTGAAGAAGGTTCTGGTTTAGAAAACGAATTAGACGTTGTTGAAGGTATGCAATTTGACCGTGGTTACTTGTCTCCTTACTTCATCAACAACCAACAAACAATGGCAGCTGAATTAGAAAGCCCAATGATCTTGTTACACGACAAGAAAATTTCTAACATCCGTGAATTATTACCTATCTTAGAAGGTGTTGCTAAACAAGGTCGTCCTTTATTAATCATCGCTGAAGACGTTGAAGGTGAAGCATTAGCAACTTTAGTTGTGAACAACATCCGTGGTATCGTTAAAGTTGCAGCGGTTAAAGCACCAGGTTTCGGTGACCGTCGTAAAGCTATGTTACAAGACATCGCTATTTTAACTGGCGCGACTGTGATCTCTGATGAAGTTGGCTTAAGCTTAGAAGGCGCAACAATCAATGATTTAGGTACTGCTAAGAAAATCAACATCACTAAAGAAAGCACAACTGTAATCGACGGTGCGGGTAGCGAAGCTGAAATCAAAGATCGTGTTGAGCAAATCCGTGCGCAAATCGCAGAAGCAACTTCTGATTATGACCGTGAAAAATTACAAGAACGTGTTGCTAAATTAGCAGGCGGCGTTGCAGTAATCAAAGTTGGTGCGGCAACTGAAGTTGAAATGAAAGAGAAGAAAGCGCGTGTTGAAGATGCGTTACATGCAACTCGTGCAGCAGTTGAAGAAGGTGTTGTACCAGGTGGTGGTGTTGCATTAGTTCGTGCATTATCTTCAATGGATGACATTAAAGGTGACAACGACGATCAAGATATGGGTGTTAACATTGCACGTCGCGCGATGGAAGAGCCTTTACGTCAAATCGTTTCTAACGCTGGTCAAGAAGCGTCTGTTATCTTAAACAAAGTAAAAGAAGGTGAAGGTAACTTTGGTTATAACGCTTCTACTGATGTATTCGGCGACATGATCGAAATGGGTATCTTAGACCCAACTAAAGTGACTCGCTCTGCATTACAAAATGCGGCTTCTGTTGCAGGTCTTATGATTACAACTGAAGCGATGGTTGCTGAAGTGGCTAAAGATGACGCTGGCATGGGTGCTCCAGACATGGGTGGCATGGGTGGTATGGGCGGAATGGGAGGCATGGGCGGCATGATGTAAGCTGCTTGTGACGCTTTCTAGCTCATAACATTTGAAAGAGCCTCATTCATTTCGGTGGATGGGGCCTTTTTGTTTGATATAGTTTTCTGTTCTGATGAACTTGGTATTAAATAATTTCTATGACTCTTTTCTACATAAACAAATGCCGCCATCATGATTGAGGGCTAATGCTAGAGAAAGAGGTTCAATGATGACAATGCCTTCAAGTATAAAAAACTCTTTTGCCAATATTTCTCGTAACATCCTATATTCTATGCGTCCTTGGTCATGTCCAATATAAATAACTAAAGCGATGGTATTTTTATAAGGCTGCATAAATGAAGTATTGAGCAAATTATGCAGGCTGCTATCCCATTCTTTACAATATTTTTCAATGCAATAATCCTTATCCCCCAAGTCCCATGCACTGATTTCACTCCATTCTGTGGGTGGCTTTTTCAATAGAATTTCACGCCATCTAACACGCTGGGGCTTCGCTAAAAAAGTATTCGTGAAACTATTGATATAAAATTGTTCTAATTTCGATAGAGTAGCCATGCCATTGCCTGTTTTTCATATACCCACTCTCAAATTTAGTATAGTAGAATTTTAGAAAAAGAGCTTTGTTATGTATCTATCATCGACAATATTTCATTTTTAACAAATAACAGGTTTTTGTAGATATTTTTTAAGTCTTCTATTTTGGTTGAATCAAATTGTTGTGAAATAAAATATTGATATTTATGCAGTGCTAATTTTTCTAAGATGACGAAATGCCAATTGCCTCCCGTAATATAAGCTCCTTTGATGAATCTCCAATCATTTAATTCAACTGCGGTGATGAGTTCAGCCAATAATTGTGGCCTTGGATTGCCGTAATCTTCGTTTCTTTTGAATTCTTGAATAAAAAAATATGGCTTTTTGCTTTCGACTAACCCTTCAGATACAACAAAATCAGCAGTCCCATTTAAAATGAATTTCTCAGTTATATAGCTCATGGGTAATTCATAAAAGTCCCGAATTTTCTTGTCATAGGATTTGAATTTGATCTTATTTAAGATGGGCACGATGAAGTTGACTTTTAAATCTTCTTCACTATAGCGTTCAATGAGAATTTCATTTTCTGTTATGAGTTCTTTAAAAAACGCTTCCATAGAGCGATCTATTTCAATTGGATAGTTAAACCATTCATCAAAAATACTGCGGCCTATATTCTGTTCAATTTCAAATAGTTTTTTTAACTCAGTATCTCGGATTTTACTGTATTGATAGGTAGGAATAGTATTTTCGTTTTTACCTTCCAAGAGGCTAATTTTTGTCTTTAGTTCTTCTATCTCTTTTAAAAGCTTTAATTCAATTTCACTGTTCATAGCATCTTTTTGCTTGTATTTGCTAACTTAATTGGATTCATTATATAGCATAACTGAGTTGATATAATCGAGTTTGATGTTTCTCATATTTTTTAGCACGTTTATGAGCAATGAGGATATTTGTATCTAAATATGTTTCTTATCAGAAGTTCATATATTGCCACAACGGAAATGGTAAAACGCTGGTAATTTGCAGTGTGTCCGTTTTTGCTGGATTTCCTTAATATTCTTCATCCACCATCTCTGGATTTTGTAGTAACAAGGTGTTGTTTCTTGGGAAAGGAGGTATTGAATATATTGGTTTACTGACATTTTTAAATATGCTGCTATTTTTTCAAGTGATTGAAATGCTGTAGCATTAAGTTCTAAATTGATTGTTTTCATAATTTATTTCTCAATTTGGTTTTATACAAAATATATTGAATTAATCATCTTTTTATCAAGTCAACTCACTGTACAGCTAGAAGAGCTTTATCTACACAGAGCTATGAAAATGGCAAGATTATTTATAGCAATAGAATTATAGAATGTGCCATAATTTACAGTGGGTTTTATCATTAATTTAGAGCGAGACTATGTTAGTTGAACTATTGCTAGATGTAAGTGAATTTACTGAGGCAGAACAAGAGTTACAAGCACTGTTACGAAACATACGTGATGAAGATATTGTAGATAGAATAGACATTATAAAAGCTGAGGCAGCTGCTGGAAAAAAGGGTGGTGGAAAGCCCTCTGCTGTTAGATTATGGTTTTCTGAAAAAGGGGAGCTTGTCATAGAAAAGGTGAAAGAATTACTCACACCTGCAGAACTGGAATTTGAGAAGAGTGACACCGAATCTAGTATTAAAGTAAAAGTAAAGACTGGTTCAGTTAAAGGCTCACAAATACTTGTTCGTGAAATAATGAAACATCTTAAACAAAGTTAACTAACCTCAATTTTTTATTTTTAAGTTATGGCAAAGTATGCTGTTGTTGTTGGAATTAATGAATATCCTCATGTTTCTGGTGAAGGAGGTTTAAAACCTTTATCGCGAGCAGTCAATGATGCTAAAGCTGTCGCTGACGTATTAAAAAATCCTGATATTGGTGATTTTACAGTAATCTCATTATTTAACTCTGAAAAACAGGAAATAATACGTAATATTTCAAATCTATTTTCAGATAAACGTCAACTAGATGATGTGGTTTTGTTTTATTTTTCAGGACATGCCCTTAAAGAAGATGAGTCTGGTCATTTATACTTAGCTACAAAGGATATATCAAAAAATGAATTTGAAGATATTGACTTTGAAACAGCTTTATGTGCAACAGATATTCACCGAATGTTAAAAAGATGTAGATCAAGACAACAGATTATAATTTTAGATTGTTGCTTTAGTGGGGCATTTGCACAAGACTTACCATCTAAAAGTAGTAAACCAATTCATTGGAATGATGAACTGAAAGGGAGTAAAGGTAGAGTAATTTTAACATCTTCTAGTTCGACTGAAGAATCTTCTGAATATTTAGAAATGCCTTATGAGGATAAGGTAAATAAAGAAATACAGAAATTATCGGTTTATACAAATTATTTATTGGAAGGGATTAAAACTGGTAATGCAGATTACAATAAAGATGGTTGGATTACTACAGATGAAGCTCATAATTATGCTAAGGAAAGAATACAGGAAAAAACAAATAAAAACCCCAAAATTTACGCAAGTGAGGATTATAAAATTTGTTTAGTAAAAACACCCATTATAGCTTCAGATATTTATAGAAAATCTGTACAAAAGGTACTACATAGAAATGAGGGAAAAGGTATCCATTATCTTGATGAAATGATTTTAACAAAAAAGCAACAAAGGCTAGGTTTATCTGATGAAGAAGTTGGAAAAATTAAGGAAGAAGAACTTGTTCCATTTGAAAAAATAACAGAGGCTACTACCGAGTATAAAGAATATTTAAAAGAGGTATTAGCTGAAACAAACCCTATTAGTAAAGAAAACTGGGAACGTTTATTTGACTATCAAAAAGAGCTGGGCTTATCTGATGAACAAGCGGAAGCTATTGAAAAACAATTTGACATTAAAGATGATTTAGAATGTAAAGATGAAAATGAGGAAGATACTACTATTCCTCCAGCTTTAATGATTAAACAATTTGACATTAGAGATGATTTAGAGTGTAAAAACGAAAAAGATACTATTATTTCACCAATTTTACTAACTAAAAAAATTCGTATTAACAAGTTTTTTATTTTTTTTGTTAAGGTTGCAATATTTATAAATTTTTTATTGGCTTTTCTAATATCATCAGAGCAACCAGTACATCAAGAAAAAAAATACATTACTAATTCTAAAATCATTCAAAATATAGAACAAGAAACTAATAGGACTGCACTAGAGTTAGATGCAATTGAATATGATGCCGTAGGTTATGTAACTAATTTAGAAAAACAAGTTACAAAGCTTACCTTATATAATGTAGTTCCTAAATTTCCTTTGAATTATTTTCAATATATAGTTTATGGTAATAAATTTAAGAGACTTCTTCCTCAAATAGAGCAGTTACAAGATATAGAAGAATTATATTTAAGTAAAAATCAACTAAAAGTACTATCTGTATCTTTAGAAAAATTACAAAATTTAAAGATATTAGTATTGGAGAATAATCAACTAAAAAAACTTCCTCCATCATTGAAACATTTGCAAAACTTAAATTATCTAAATTTATGGGATAATCAATTAATGGAGCTACCAATATGGATTGGAGTATTACAAAGCTTAAAAACATTAGATTTGGGAAATAATCACCTCAGTGAATTACCTGAATCATTTAGATTACTATATGATTTAGAGGAATTAGATTTAGGTGGAAATAAATTTGAAGAACTACCAGCATGGTTATGGAAATTAGAAAATTTAAACAGATTATATTTAGATTCAAATTCAATAAAAAAACTACCCAAAGAAGCATTGGATTTAAATTTGGAAATTAAATGGGATAGTTGGGATATTGAAAATGGTATTTATATAAAAAACAACCCTCTAACGAGCCCTCCTCCAGAAGTCATAATGCAGGGACAACAAGCAATTAGAAGCTATTTTAAAGAGCTAAGTTATGAATAAAAGAACTCAGCATCACATGTTTGTAAAGCTTGCTCCCAAGTCAATGATGAGAGCAAGCCACAAAAAACTAAATATATTTCACTTCTAACACTTCATAGATGATTTCACCACCGGGGGCTTTGACCACCACTTCATCATCTTTGTATTTACCAATCAAGGCACGGGCAATCGGTGAGGTGATCGAAATCATATTTTGCTTAATATCCGCTTCATCTTCACCCACGATGCGATACGACACTTCTTCATCGGTATCAACATTGACCAAATCCACCGTCGTACCAAACACCACTTTGCCACCTGCATTTAACTTAGTGACATCAATGATTTCCGCGTTGCCTAACTTGCCTTCCAGCTCCATGACCCGACCTTCATTAAAGCTCTGTTGCTCACGGGCTGCATGATATTCCGCGTTCTCTTTCAAATCACCTAACTCACGCGCATCGGCAATCGCTTGGGCAATCTTGGGACGTTCCACATTTTTTAAACGCTCTAATTCCGCTTTTAATAATTCTGCACCGCGTACCGTCATGGGTGATTTTTGCATCATACTTTATCCCCTAATAATTCTTTGTGTAAGTCCTGTAAACGGTTAACCTCTCTCGAATCTGCCGTTTTCAGTGCCAATATTGTCGCTCTTGCCCCTGAGATGGTCGTTGTGTATGGAATACTGTGCTGCAACGCGGAACGACGAATCGTAAACGAGTCAGAAATTGCTTGTTTGCCTTCAGTCGTATTAATGATGTAGCTGATTTCATCATTTTTGATTGCATCCACAATATGCGGACGACCTTCTAACACCTTGTTAATTTGCTTGCACTCAATACCAGCTTGTTGCAATGAACGCGCTGTGCCACGAGTCCCAACCAACTCAAAACCTAAATCAATCAAATCTCTTGCAACGTCAACCGCTGGCACTTTATCCACATCACGTAAACTTAAAAACGCAATCCCCGCCGTTGGTAAGTTTGTGCCACCGCCTAATTGGGCTTTTGCGAAAGCTTCACCGAAACTACGACCTACGCCCATCACTTCACCTGTAGACTTCATTTCTGGGGTTAATAACGGGTCAACGCCGATAAATTTCGCAAATGGGAATACCGCTTCTTTAACCGAATAATAGCTAGGGATACACTCTTGGGTGACACCTTGTTCTGTCAGCGTGCGACCAACCATACAATGTGCAGCAATTCGCGCCAATGACAAACCCGTTGCCTTAGATACAAAAGGCACAGTACGAGAGGCACGAGGATTGACTTCAAGAATGTAGATGGTTTGGTCTTGAATGGCAAATTGAGCATTTACTAAACCCACCACATTTAAAGCCTTCGCCATGCGCGTCATTTGAACCCGCAATTGATCCTGAATCATCGGCGATAAGCCATAAGGTGGCAGTGAACAAGCCGAGTCGCCAGAGTGGACACCCGCTTGCTCAATGTGTTCCATGATACCACCAATGAGGACATTTTCGCCATCACAAACCGCGTCAACATCGACTTCAACCGCTTCGTCCAAGAAACGATCAAGCAATACAGGTGATTCATTTGAAACTGACACCGCTTCTGTCATATACGATTTGAGTTCGTCAGCGTTGTAGACAATATCCATTGCTCGACCACCCAATACATAAGAAGGACGCACTACTAATGGATAACCGACTTGTTCTGCTAATTGAATTGCTTCATCTTGGTCACGCGCGGTGCGATTTGGTGGCTGGCGTAAGCCTAATTCATCAACTAATTGTTGAAAACGCTCGCGATCTTCGGCTAAATCGATAGAATCTGGACTTGTACCCACAATCGGTGCATTCGCTGCTTCTAAATCACGGGCTAATTTTAATGGGGTTTGACCACCATATTGAACGATGACACCTTTTGGATTTTCAATGTGGATGATTTCCAACACATCTTCCAACGTCAACGGCTCAAAATACAAACGGTCAGACGTATCATAATCGGTTGAAACCGTTTCAGGGTTGCAGTTAATCATGATGGTTTCATAGCCGATTTCGCTTAATGAAAACGCAGCTTGCACACAACAATAATCGAACTCAATCCCTTGACCAATACGGTTAGGCCCGCCACCTAAAACGATGATTTTTTCTTTTTCAGTTGGCTGTGATTCGCATTCTTCTTCATAAGTCGAATACATGTAAGCAGTTGATACCGCAAACTCGGCCGCACATGAATCCACCCGTTTATACACTGGACGGATATTTAAGCCATGACGATGTTCACGTACTTTAGCTTCAGAAATATTTAATAATTCAGCAATCCGCGCATCGGCAAAACCTTTACGTTTCAAGCAATATAAACGGTCATAATCTAACGAGTCTAAACCGCCCGCAGCAATACTGGCTTCTTCGTCAATCAGATTTTCAATTTGCACCAAGAACCAAGGGTCAATTTTAGTGAACTGGTGTACGTCTTCCAATGTCCAGCCTGCACGGAACGCATCGCCCACATACCATAAACGGTCAGGGCCCGGTGTGTTCAACTGAATGCGTAACTCACCTTTGACGCTGTCAGTGCTTAAATCACTGTATTTGAGTTTTGGATTAAAGCCCGTCATGCCCGTTTCTAAACCACGTAAGGCTTTTTGTAATGATTCTTGGAACGTGCGACCAATCGCCATCACTTCGCCCACGGATTTCATTTGTGTGGTTAACACAGGATCGGCTTGTGGGAATTTTTCAAACGTGAAACGAGGCACTTTAGTCACAACATAATCAATGGTCGGCTCGAATGATGCTGGCGTTGCACCGCCTGTGATTTCGTTGGCTAATTCATCTAAGGTATAACCTGCGGCTAATTTGGCAGCGACTTTAGCGATTGGGAAACCTGTGGCTTTGGATGCTAAGGCAGAAGAACGAGATACGCGCGGATTCATTTCAATAATAATCATCCGACCGTTTTCTGGGTTAATCGCAAACTGTACGTTTGAACCACCTGTATCGACACCAATTTCACGCAATACTGCTAGTGAAGCATTCCGCATGATTTGGTATTCTTTGTCAGTTAACGTCTGTGCTGGCGCAACCGTGATTGAATCACCTGTATGCACACCCATTGGGTCTAAGTTTTCAATCGAGCACACGATAATGCAGTTGTCGGCTTTATCCCGTACCACTTCCATTTCGTACTCTTTCCAACCTAAAATCGATTCTTCAATCAACAATTCACTGATTGGCGATAATTCCAAACCACGATTACAAATCGCTTCAAACTCTTCACGGTTATACGCGATACCGCCGCCGCTGCCGCCTAAAGTAAATGAAGGACGGATCACCACGGGATAGCCTAACTCAGCTTGCGCATCAAAAGATTCTTGCATGGTGTGGGCAATAAACGATGTCGGCATGTCTAAACCGATTTTTTGCATTGCCGCGCGGAATTGTTCCCGATTTTCGGCTTTTTCAATCGCTTCTTCATTCGCACCAATCATCTCGACATTGTATTTTTCTAACACGCCTTTGTGGTGTAAATCTAATGCGCAGTTCAATGCTGTTTGGCCGCCCATTGTCGGTAATAATGCGTCAGGGCGTTCTTTTTCAATAATGCGTGCCACCGTTTCCCATTCGATTGGTTCGATATAGGTTGCGTCCGCCATTTCAGGGTCGGTCATGATGGTTGCAGGGTTGGAGTTCACCAAAATGACGCGATAACCTTCTTGTTTCAAGGCTTTACAAGCTTGTGCGCCAGAGTAGTCAAATTCGCACGCTTGCCCGATGACGATAGGTCCAGCTCCAATGATTAATATACTTTTGATGTCGGTACGTTTTGGCATGTCTTCTTCTAAACAGTGAATAGGTTTGCAGCAGACAATTATCGATTATCAGTGAACAATTATCAATTCAGAGTTGTCATTTTTGTCATAATCCAGACTTTTAAATTTGATGATGAGGTTAAATTGTATTTAATGCGGTGAATTATGGTAAGCGAGTTTAAGTCACCATAATATATTGAACTCACGTAGCAGATCAGATATGGCCATATTGGAGAATCAATAAAAAACCAAGTAACATAGGTAAGCTAATAATTGCTATAAACACAATAACAAATATGACCGTGACTATTTTTCCGTTTGCATCTAATATTTGAGTATTTTTATAGTCTGTAGGATAAGCTAAACAGCGCATAATCAATAGAATATTCATTATAGGTATGAGTATTAAAAATCCCCAAAACGCACTATAACCTGCATTTTTTAACCTAAGCCCTATTATATTCAACAATAAAGCAAACATAGCAATGAGTACTATTTCAGGAGCAATATAAAAGAATAGTCCTGTATATGATATGAAAAATAAGGAAAATATTAAGGTTAGTAATCCTAAAAAGAAAGACATTCGCCCAATACCATTCAAATGCTTTGTTTTAGTGATTTTGTTTAGTTTTGCTTGAGGTGGAGTATAAGGATTATTTATATCATTCACTTTTTCTAGGATATTAATCTTGAATGATTTGAGCATAAGTGTAATGAACTATTCTAATTACTAGGGGTGTGCTAGAGTATTTTTTATATAATGAAAAACTCTAACACAATATGCTGTTAAGCTAAGTTTTTATAAGCACGGATCCAGTTTAAAGGACGTTTTTTACCTAATTTACTTTGTACATCCGCTAAATCTTTGTAAGGGCGCGCAGCCGCTACTTTATCAGCCGTCATATGCCCAATACCTGGAATCATCGTCATATCTGCTTTTGTATCATTGATAAGCTTAATAAAATTGTCAACATCATTAGGCTCAATCAATGAGTCATTTAATTTTGATAATGTGCCATGGGTTGCCATCCACTGTCCTGCTTCTGTTTGTGGTACAGCAATCACAAATACCCAAATTTGTGCTAACTCAGCCGCTCTTGCAGCCTCAACAATATCAAAACCTGTTAGTAAGTGGTATTTATCTTCGTCGTCTGTAACACATGCAACGGGTAATACCGCACTGGCTTGGTTATCTTTTAAAGTCACAGCTAAATCTTTTAATGCCCTTCTGGATAAGCCACTCACTTGGCCAGCTGGGATTTCAAGTTGTTCCAAGTTGATTTGATAAGGTTTGGTTTCTAAAGCGTATCTTGTTGCCATAATAATGTCCTCGATAAAAAATGTTAGGCGGCTTGCAATTGGTCAATTTTAGTGATGATTTCGTGCGTTAAATCTGCGACTTGCTTGGCAGTTCTGGAACGTGATTTATGTCGCTCTGCATAAATGAATAAAGGTACTCGTTCCAATAAAGCTTGACCGACTGCAGTCTGGCGTGAAACTTCAGGTAAAAGTCGAAGATGGCTGAAATGTTTTTCAATTAGGGCGCGAATGGTTTTGCTGCGCAGCGTATTGTCCGTCATCATGGGTACAATACCCAGAATATTACTCCGCTTGCCTTCTCGGTCTTCATTAATACTGGTTGCATTAATGACTGATGGGCGAATGCCATAAACTGATAAATATTCCATTTGAGACGGGATTAGAAGGTATTGCGCGCCATTTAAACCACTATATGTAATTGCTGTGGTGGCGGGCGCAGTATCAATGACCACATAATCATATTCGCCTTTTAGCTTCTGCAAACCTTTATCTAGTAATTTATCGCCATTTGGCAAATTAAGAATTTTATAAGGGTCTGTTTTGTAACTGCCCGGTAAAACATCTATACAGCCTTGGCGCGTTTCTTCACCAATAGTGACTGGGTCTAAAAATTGATTCCAATTACTTTCATAAATATAGTCTTTAGGCTTCATTCTGGTGCGAAGCTTTTGGGTATCTAAAATAAAATCCATCACCTCTTTGCGATCTTCGAAAGACTGTAAAATGTCCTCAAATTCTTCTATTGTCTTTACATGATCGATTTTTTCTGCGTTGTTTACGCCTAAAGATAAACTGGTATTGGCTTGGTCATCTAAATCTACAACCAGCACACGATTACCGCGCCTTGCAAGCTCAAAAGCAATATTAACGCTGAGTGTGGTTTTGCCGACACCGCCTTTTGAAGTATGAATAACTATCGTACGCATGTCTGTCAGGTCATCTATATATTTGGTAAGAAATTTAGTGATAGGAGCTAATTGAGTAGGGTCTTCAATATCAAACTTTTTTTTCAATTGAGGGTAGTTGTCAATCAGCTGGTAACATTCAATCCGGAACGGATCAATTAAAAAACCATATTTAACATGAGGAGAGTGGTGGAAATAAGTGGCCAGTTGCTGGCGAGCATTGGAGTCGAGATTAGATTTGGTAGAGGATTTTGCCGCTTTGACTTCAACAAAAAACTCAATTCTCCTGCTTTTATCTTTAATGTAAAAATCAACTTTATTTCTAGGATTAATAGAATATTGCGGAATCCACTCATTTCCTGTTTTTGGAACAATTTGCCTTAACACTTCTTCTACTAAATTCGAAGAAACGTAAGCTTCATTTGTCCACATATCTGAAAGCTGGCTCATGAGACTTTCTTATTTTTATCTAACACGAAAAGCTTTATTCTACATACTTTCAGATGCAAGTAAATATCAATAAATACATTTTATGGAAAATTATAAATAATAAATTTTATTTTTTAATTTACAGATTGGAAGTGGTCAGTATTTCTTCGATTTTTTGTTGCAATATTTCAGGTGCAATATTCACGTTTACGCCAGCTTCTGTTTTGTAATTTTGAGATAAGGTTCGATTGATTTTTGATAAGACACTGGTCTCAAATAGAGCTTCAGTAATACGATGAGGTTGTAATGCAGCAATCTGATGTGAGGTTTTTTCAGTATCACCACGTTGTAAAGCCCGTTTACTCAATAAATATAATTCTTCGGCATCAGTATCTGACACACCATCCTCATCTAAAATGGGAATATTGGCAATTTCAACAAAGCGGCTTTCGCCATCTAATTTATCTGCACGGAAAAATCGCCAAATGCCACCATTCGTTAACACAGCAAATGGAGCACCTAGAGCAAAAGTATCTTTTTTAATTTTTTCAACTAATTTATGAGTAAGAGAACGCCTAGTATTTAATATATTAAATAATATTTTGGGAGGGTCTTCAGTATTTTCATGCACAAGCATATCAATACGACTGTCACCATAGAGCACATCTGTAACAATATCCTGCTCTGTATAATCAAAGCAATGGATTAATACTTGATAGACCCAATCTCGAACTGTAGCAACAGATGGTTTTTCTGCTGCATCAATTTCAATTAAAGTTTGATGATGCTCTCGAAAACGGGTTGCTAAATTATCAATATATTCTTGACGAATTTCTGCTTGAGAGCGGCGTTTATACTTTCTGGTAGGGGTTTTGGTTTCCTGGGTATCCGCCTCTTCTGATTCTTCATGTTGTTCGGTAGGTGGTGTTGGCAGTAGTTCAACAGTAAAGCGGGCACTACATACTTTGCAAGTCACAGTTTGCCCTACAATTTGTTCAACACGAGAAGGTTTTATTGTATATCTTGCTTGACATTCAGGGCACTGAGTTTTTGCCATCGTTAACTGCCTTCTATTCTTAAATACCAACTATTTACACCACTACTCTTGTTAGACTACCTAATTTAATATTAAAACTCAAGCGGATAAAATAGTGTTTTACTGTTTAATAATCAATTTTCACAAATAAAATCATTTTCTATAATTTCTAAAAAATTTGATAAATATCTATGCTTGTCACTGCCTAACTTAGAAAACTAAAACTCAGACTAGTCCATTTTTTGTAACCCTATATAATAGTGAATCACAGCAGACCATAATGTGAATACTATGAAATTGTTATTCAAAATACTTAAATATCTTTTACTTTTCAGTTTATTGCTGGTTGTCATCATCGGTGCAGGTGCAACATGGCTATTAGGCACAGAATCAGGCGTAAACTTCCTCGTTGCACAAGGTAAAAAATATGCCCCCGGTACATTAGAAATCGAGCAAGTAGAGGGAACATTGCTGGGTGAACTGCATCTAACCAATCTTAGTTATGAACAAGAAAATACCGTCGATGCAAAAGTTGAAGATTTATTATTAAGTTGGAAACCTTCTGCTTTATTTTCTCGTACTGCGCACATTGAGCAATTACATGTCACGGGTGTTGATGTGAAATTGCCTGAGCCTGCTGAAAAAACATCTGAAGAAGACAAGCCCAAATCCTCAGAGCCACCTAGCATTCCAGATATAAAACTTCCGATTAAAATTATTATTGAAGATGTGCAAGTTAATCAGGTCGCTGTGCAAACAGGTGATGGCAAGCCATTTGAAATTAATAGTAGCCAGCTACAAGCGCAATTAATCGAAAAGTTTGAATTACAAAAACTCGCAGTTGATTCACCTTTATTCACGGTCAATGCCCAAGGTGATGCCCAACTGACCACACCACATCCACTCAATTTAAACGCCGATTGGACAGCTAATATTGACAATGTGCCGCCATTATCGGGTCATGCCACAATTGCGGGTGATACCAACAAACTCATAGTGAATCATGAATTAGCCCAACCTGCTGCGGTGAATTTACAAGCGGTGGCGAATGATTTACTCGGTGCATTAACGTGGAATGCCGACATTGATTGGCAACAAATCCAATACCCGTTTGATTCAGAAGATATTATTGTCGATGCGCGAGATGGCAAAATCAGCGGCTCGGGTGATTTGGACAACTATCAAGTCACGTTGAATGCGGATGTCACAGGCAAAGATATTCCTCAAGGTAAATGGGATGTCGCAGTCAAAGCGGATAAAACCCAAGCGCATATTGAAACTTTAGAAGCAGATATTCTCACGGGTAAAATTTCAGGTGTGGGTTTTGTGAAATGGGTTGGTGAATTAGCTGGTGACATCAAATTGAAAACCGAACACATCGACATCAAGCCGTTTTGGAAAGACATGCCCGACGGTTTGTTTATTGATACTGAAGTAGTGGCGAAATTACAAGACAAAGCATTTAATATCGAACAACTGGCGGTGATGATTCCACAAATTAATACCAAAGTCACGGCAACAGGTACAGGTTCGATTGAAGACGGCGGCAAAGACTTAGATGTCAAAATGGATTTTCAAAACCTGCGCTGGCCATTGAAAGGAAAAAATATTTTAGTCAATGCTAAAGATGGTACGTTGAGCTTAACAGGCAGTGCCGATGATTATAATGTGACTTTAAATGCAGATGTGGCGGGCAAGGACATTCCTAAAGGCAAGTGGTTGGTCAAAGCGACGGGTGATAAAACCCAAGCTGATGTCAATACGTTGGAAGCGGATATTCTCACGGGTAAAATTTCGGGCAAAGCATTCGTAAAATGGGCAGATGGTTTAGCGGCAGACGTGAATTTAAGCACCAAACATATTGATATAAAACCATTTTGGAAAGACATGCCGAACGGCTTATTTATCGACAGCGCGGTGGTGGCAAAACTCGAAGACCAACAATTTAACTTGCAACAATTGGCGGTGATGATTCCACAAATTAAGACCAAAGTCAGCGCAACAGGCACAGGCTCAATCGAAGATGGCGGCAAAGATTTAGATGTCAAATTGCAATGGCAAAATTTACGCTGGCCGCTCAAAGGCGATGAATTACTGGCGCAGGTCAAACAAGGTGAAGTTGATTTAACAGGCAGTGCCAAAGCTTACAAACTCACATTAAACACTGATGTGTCAGGTAAAGACATTCCCAAATCCCAAATTCAGCTTTTAGGTCAAGGCAGTTTAGAACAAATCGACATTGAAAAATTGACTGTAAATACTTTGGACGGTGTGGTGAATTTATTGGGTAAAGTCGCATGGAAACCGCAAGTTAAATGGGACATCAAAGTGGCTGGGCAAGACATCAATCCCGCTAAACAATGGAAAGATTTAGACGGTAATATCGGCTTAGACCTCGCAGCCAAAGGACAACTCGCGGATAAAGGCGTGCAAACCGTGGTCAATGTCAACGGGATTAAAGGCACGTTCCGCAAATATCCATTGGACTTACAAGCGCAAGCCAAAGTCAACGGACAACGCTATGAAATCAATCAATTAGATTTTAAGTCTGGCAAAACCCGCTTAACCGCAAATGGTGTGGTGGACAAAAATATTAAACTAGATTGGGCGTTAAATGCACCGAATTTAAACACCCTCGTGCCACAAGCCAAAGGCAGCATCAAAGGCAAGGGTAAAGTATTGGGTGCGTTGGATAAACCGCATGTAATCGCCAAATTGAATGCGCAAAAACTGCAATACGAAGACAACAAAGTGCAATCGCTCAAAGTTGATGCGGATGTGGATTTAGACGGCGGCAGAACCTTACGCTTGGATGTGCTAGCCAAGGACGTGCAACAGGCAGGCAATCAAGTGTTAAAACAAGCCTCTATTAAAAGTACGGGTAGCATGAAAAGCCATCTATTAACCACCAAAGTCGAAACCCCTGAACAAAATGTATTGCTAAAACTGAAAGGTGGCTTTGACATCGATAAAACCGAATGGAAAGGCTTTATTCAACAGCTTGATGCAGATACGGGTATCGTTGGTACATGGAAAAACAACCGTGCAGCTCAATTAATTGCTTCACCGAAAAAAGCCGATTTAGGGCAGTTATGTTTACAACAGGAACAGGCACAAATTTGCACCCAAGCCAATTGGAAAGTGGAAGGTGATATTAAAGCCAAAGTTGAATTAAAAACTATTCCTTTAGCAATTGCAAAACAGTTCTTTCCACCAGATTTGGATTTAACGGGCGATGTACAAGGTAAGCTTGATGCGCAGTTATTGAAAAATGGCCAAATCCGTTCTGATGTGAATATTGGCATTACATCGGGGGAATTAACGACGATGCTTGCAGGTGAAAAAGAAGTATTTAAACACCAAGGTGGCAAATTGGAAGTTGATATTAAACGCTCTGGCTTAATTGCAAATTTGGTACTGGATTTACTAGAACAAAGCCATGTCAAAGCCAATGTGAATATGCCGAAATTTAACAGTTTGGCGATTTCTGATAATCAAAAAGTCAATGCACAAATCAATGCCAAATTCGGTGATATTAGTATTTTACCGACCTTTGTTGAACAAGCAGAAAATGTACAAGGTGAAGTCTTGATGCAAGCCAATGTCAAAGGCACAGTGAAAAAGCCACAAATTAACGGTGAGCTAAAAGTAGTCGATGGTGCGGCGGATTTGCCTGATTTTGGTTTGGAATTACGCGATTTAAATGTGTCGGTTAAAGACGATGGCAAAGATAAACTGGATATTTATGCGGGACTGACTTCGGGTGATGGCAAACTGGAATTAACAGGTGATGCATTTTTGCCAATTGGGCGTGATTGGGCTGCGGATTTGAAATTAAAAGGTGAAGATTTTACCGCAATTGACCAAACGGAGATTTATGCGTTGATTTCACCTGATATGCACATCACAGCGAACCCCAAAAAATTACATGTTGGTGGTAAACTAACAATCCCAACCGCGCATATTACCCCACCTGAGGCCAGTGCAACAGCAATAAAAGTGACTAAAGATATTGAGATTGTGAATCCAAAAGAACCCAAACCTGAGCCAAAACCAAAATCAACAGGCAGCTTAGAAGTATCTAGCGATGTTACGGTGGTACTAGGCGATGATGTGCAATTTGAAGGACTTGGGTTTAAGAGTAATTTTGCAGGTGATTTGACCGTACATAGTGAAGGCAGCCAGCTTCCTGTCGGCACAGGTGAAATTAAAATTGTGAATGGCCGTTACAAAGCCTATGGGCAAGATTTGCATATTGATAATGGTCGTGTTTTATATTCGGGTGGCCGTTTGGAAAATCCGGGGTTAGATATTCGGGCTTATCGCGCAATTGATCGAGATGTGGTGATTGACGGTTCTCGTGCCGATGGTGTGACCGCTGGTGTATATATTCATGGTTCTGCACAAAATCCTAAAATCGATCTCTATTCACGGCCAAACATGGATCAATCCAATATCTTGTCTTATATCGTTTTAGGCCGTCCTGCGAATGAAGCGGCAAATGGTGAAGGAGGGCAAGCCGCATTATTGGCAGCCGCCGCCTCGTTACCGTTAAAAGAAGGTGATGGCATTATGAAAGATTTAGGCGATACGTTTGGTTTGGATGAAGCAGGGATTTCAACAGAAGATGGGATTCAAGATGCAGCACTGACTTTGGGCAAATACTTAACCCCAGATTTGTATATCAGTTATGGCATTGGTTTATTTGATGCAAAAAATATTTTGAAAATGCGTTATCAATTAACCAAACGTTGGACAATTGAAACCTCTCAATCAGGTTCAGACAGCGGGGTTGATTTCAATTACAGTTTAGAAAGATAAATAGAAATAACGGGGGCGGTCTATACTGGCTCGCCCTTAATCGGAATGACTTTGATGGTTTTTTTCGAAGTTGGTTTTGCTTTCCAACAATTTGGATCAGCTTGAAACGGGTCGCCCTTCAAAGCATAAGACAAACACTTCAAACCACCACGACATATCTTCTGATAAAAACAACCTTCACAGCCTTCGCTTATCAAGTTAGGATCGCGTAGTTGTTGAAATAAATGGGTTTTATCATACAGCTCTAACAACGGCGTATCTAAAATATTCCCTACTACAATGGGCATCCGCCGACAGGGCAAAACATCACCATTGGATTGGATGGTTACAAAGGATTCACCTGCTGTGCAATGATATGGTTTGCCGCCTGAAATTAAGAATTGTAAAGCTCGATGGGTTGCCACTTCTGTTGTGCGATTAAACCACGATTTCTGTGCAGATTGTTGTGCATCATGCATCAATTGGAAAAAATCTTGAGTTTCTTCTGGCGTTAATACAAATTCATTTGCACCACTGCCATGAGGAATTAAACGATCTGACCAAACCCGATTGGCTTTGTGTTGACGGGCAATTTTGACTACATCTGGGAATTCTTTGTAGTTCCGTCGATGTGCTGTAAATGAAATCACGGTATAAATACCGACTTTGCGTAATTGGGCTAAACCTGCCAAAGTCTGTTTGAAATTGTCTTCACCCCGAATTGCATCATGGGTTTGTTCTGTGCCTTCAATACTAATTTGCACATAACGCGGCTTTAACTGTTGGAGTTGTTTGGCAATTGTGCGATCAATAAAAGTGGCGTTGGATAAAATAGCAAAGCTGAATAATTGCCGATGCTGAGCAAAAACCTCGAGCAAATCTACAAAGTCTTGACGCGCAAAAGGTTCGCCACCTGTAATATTGATATGACCGCGAACAGGACGATTTAAGCGTTGGCTGAATGTATCGAGAATGGATTTATACTGTTCTAAAATACCCAGTAATTGCTCAAAAGACAACTCATTACGGGCGTAACTATCTTGATAACAGTGGGAGCAGCGCAAATTACAGCGTTCAGTAACATGCCATTGCAGCAATAAATGGGTAGGCGCGTAAGCCTCCATGACTAATCCTCAGAGCCACTAGAACCATTTTTGCTTGAATATTGAGGAGTATCATCAAAATCTTCATCGTCGTCATCATCGATGCCGAATGTACTGTTTGATACATTAGACAATACAACTGACATGATCGTACCGCCCAGCATAATGGCAAGACCAATAAAGAGCGATTTAACGGCGAAAATAATAATCAAGCTGACTAAAACGGTGATGAAAAAAACAGGCTTATTCATTTTGCATCCTTGAACCTGTATCAATCCTATAATAAAAACAACAGTAAGCACCAAAAAACGATGCTTGTCAATTTTATTTTAGTGTGGTTTTTAATATAAATCTACTTTAGGTGTAGGGAAATGCCGTGCATCCCATAGCCGTTTATAGCGTGAATCTAACTCGGACAAACGTTGGTCAATGAGTTCTAATTCTGATAATTTCGGGTAGCGGTATAGACCGCGTTGATACCATTGTTCCATTTCAGATTTTAATCGATCACGCTGCATTACAGTATCAGCAATCTGGCTTTTCAAATCAGACATTTCTACGGTGCGTAAATCTAAAACTTGGTAACGTACCGCTTGGTCAAAAATACGAGTGCCGCCGCCTTCTGCAATGGTTTGATATAGCGTTTGAGGTTCTTCAACAGTGACACCTGCTAAAAAATCAATATCAAATTCAACTAATTCTGGTAGCCATGGTACGCTAGGCCCCATTAATACAGTATGTGCTGATTTGGATAATTCTGCTAAACGAGGGAAAGTTTTATTGGTCAAACTGGTCGCAGTTAAAAATACCCAATCTGCTTGTGGCAAAATAAATTCACAGGCTGAATCCAGTATGTCATTCTCTGCACTGGGTTGACGCTCTATTACAGTTAAATCGATTAGGTCTTCATATTTTTCAAGTCGGGGATAACGCCCAACAATCGCCACTTTTTGACCTTTAAGATGGGGTAAGAAATAATCAAATACGGCTAAATTGGCAGCGACAGGATGATGTGGCAAAGCATGTAATGTTAAATTGGGTAAGTGCTGTTGGCTTAGCACGCTATTGATTGCAGCTTGTCCGATAATCGCCTCGTGCATGTCCCATGAACGTATCCATTGCGCCACATCAACAATTTTTCGGCCTTGCATCGTACCTGACCAACTAATCGTGCGTTTACCTGTTGGCAACGTCATGGTCAAACCAATCCCACCTTGGCTATTCCTACACTGTGTCCACACTAATCCCATAAGTAAGCTTTCGATGTGGGCAGTAGATTGACTAACTGAATCTAGCAATAAATCATAAACAAGATTTGGATTTGACATGGTGTTATGGGGTTAAGCTCTCAGAAAGGTAATAATTAGAGACAATATATTAGATATTGCTTACATTCTACAATAGTTTAGGTCAGTTTTAATAATCCATTTTTCAACTACAAAAATATAAACGCAAGGCTTTTAGTCATCACATGGATTTTTGCAAATTAGCGCGTACACATTTGATGATGCCATAGTCATATTCTTCGCCTAAATATTCGTGAGCTGGTTTTAAATTTGTCATGTCATCCATTGCTAATAAAGTCTCTTCTATTTCAGCAATTTCG
Organism: Candidatus Albibeggiatoa sp. nov. NOAA; assembly: GCA_025800385.1. Taxonomy (GTDB): domain Bacteria; phylum Pseudomonadota; class Gammaproteobacteria; order Beggiatoales; family Beggiatoaceae; genus Albibeggiatoa. Next base: position 52,508 of record JAOXRS010000116.1, on the reverse strand, counting down.
ATGTCATCTAGCATTATTTCATCAAGTTCGACAATCTCTTCAGCGATTAATTCTGAAAAATGGGTATAAACCGTAGTCAATTTTAATTTACGTTGTTCAGCAATTTGTTCAGGTGTGAGTCCGCGTTTAAAAGCTTCCAAAGTTAGATTAACCGTTTCTGACAATCGATTTTGGGCGACAGAAGAAGACATCAAATTATGTTGATCTGGAATATCTTGATAATCATCTAAAATATTTAGAAATTGCTGGCCATAACGTTCTAACTTGAGTTGTCCAACTCCATTGATTCTACGTAGTTCTTGCAATGTACCGGGGCGATAATACACCATTTCTTTTAAAGTGCTGTCATGGAAAATCATATACGGAGCAATGCCTTGCACTTCTGCCAAATCCTTGCGTTTTGCTTGTAAGGCTGCCCACAAAGCTTTATCTGCACCAATAAATTTAGGGCGTTCTGGTTTAGGGCGTGCCGTTTTCGATTCATAACTATCCAGTCGTAAGCGCAATGTTTGTTCACCACGTAACAATGGGCGAGCTTTGTCATGCAGTTTTAAACCACCATAGCCTTCAACATCGACCGTGATATAACCCGCAGCGGCTAACTGACGGTAAACAGACTTCCATTTGTCTTCGTCTAATTCTTTACCAATACCAAACGTACTGACTTGCTGATGTTGGAATTTTTGTACTTTTTCGTCCAATTTGCCCAATAGTACATTGATAAGATGATTTACGCCGAATTGTTGTCCCGTACGATAAATACAAGATAAGGCTTTTTGTGCGGTTTCCGTTGCATCCCAAGTCGGCACGGGATCAAGACAAGTATCACAATTTCCACAAGGATCAGGTAAGTGATCGCCAAAATAACTCAGCAAAGCCTGACGACGGCAAGTGGTCATCTCACAATAACCCAACATCGCATTGAGTTTATGCCGTTCTAAGCTTTTGTGTTGTGGACTGGCATCAGAGCTGTCGATAAATCGCCCCAAAGTGAAAATATCCCCCATGCCATATGCCATCCACGCATTTGATGGTAAGCCATCACGCCCCGCCCGTCCCGTTTCTTGATAATAAGCCTCTAAACTTTTCGGTAAATCTAAATGGGCAACAAACCGTACATTAGGTTTATCAATCCCCATGCCGAATGCAATCGTGGCCACGATAATCACACTCTCTTGCTTGAGAAAAATATCTTGATGTTTTTGCCTGACTGCTGTTTCCAAGCCCGCATGATAAGGTAGCGCATTCCAGCCCTGTTGTTGCAGCCATTCCGCCGTATCTTCGACTTTTTTACGCGATAAACAATACACAATACCCGTATCATTTCGATGTTCTCGATTGAGGAAAGCCAACAACTGCATCTTGGGATTTTTCGTTTTCGGCACAACTTGATAACGAATATTTGGGCGATCAAACCCTGTGACAAAGACTTTGCCTTGCTGTAATTGTAAATGCTCAATGATTTCTTGGCGCGTCAATTCATCAGCGGTGGCGGTTAAAGCTAAACGGGGAATATGTGGAAAACGCTCATGTAAAATCGAGAGTTGGCGGTATTCTGGGCGGAAGTCATGCCCCCATTGTGACACACAGTGTGCTTCATCAATTGCAAATAAGCTGACAGGAATTTTATTTAAAAACTCTAAAAATGATTCAGTCATCAGGCGTTCAGGCGCAACATAGAGTAAATCTAACTCGTTGCGTCTCAGTTGGCCAAAGACAGTACGTGCATCTTCATTGGATAGCATCGAGTTAACAAAAGCCGCTCGAATGCCCAATTGCAATAAGGCTGTGACTTGGTCTTGCATCAGCGCAATCAGAGGGGATACAACAATGGCCACACCTTGGCGCACAATGGCAGGAATTTGATAACACAAGGATTTTCCGCCACCTGTAGGCATCAAAACCAGCGCATCGCCATTATTTAAAACATGTTGGATAATTTCTGCTTGTTGACCACGAAATTGTTGATAGCCAAAGGTATGATGTAAAACCGATTCTGGGGTCATGGATTTGATTACGTCTTGAAGTCGCTGTTATTTTAGCAGATTTAACCTGCTTTCATATAACATCGTGGAAAAGCGCAGACTAACGCATTCTGTAACGCATAGGCAAATGTGTAAGCCTCATGAGTACATACTTTCAGCATTTTTTCGGGGTAAATTTGATCTTAAACAGTGTGCTTTGTTTACGTTTCATTAAATAAAAATGGGGTGGTTGCCTGTCTAAAATGGTGATTGCGTCTGTTGTTAATTTTCTCTAAATATCAAATATTAAAATCAACAGTGCTAAAAAAATTGAGCTAAAACCCACATTTTTTAAAGCACTATAATGTGCAAAAATAGCTTTGATTTACGGTTTTTAATTTGAGAGCTATAGTTTAAAAAACTCGACGGTAGTAAAATAGCATTTATGATTGATGCAATCTTAGATCGACATATTGTGAGCAATTATCTGGATTCAAGCATTACTTATTAAACTAGGGAGTTTATTTATGCTGTTTAAGAAACTATTCGGTTATTTACTACTATTGAGCTGGTTACCAGTTGCAGTAGCAATGGATAGCCAAGCTGTAATCAACAGTGCTGAACGGGTGCAATTTGCGAAAGGTCAGTTTTCAGCGGTCATGACGGGACAAATAGATAGTCAAGTAATAGAAAAGCACTATATATTACGTGCAAATGCTGGACAAACCATGGCTATCCAATTGAACTCTAATACACCTTATGCGTTTATTTCGGTATTTCAGGTTGCTGGCAATCAGTTACAAGAAATTCTTTCTTCTTCTGCGACTTCAACGCATTGGTCAAATGGTTTAACACGTAATGCAGATTATGTGATTCGTGTGGCTTTAACCCAGCCTGATACAATCCAGATTCATTATCGTTTAGAGGTTAGCATTTATAGCGGTCAACCAAAAACGGTTAATGTGACACCGCCACCTCCTATTGTTCCTGCTCCAACCACTTCGACACCTGCAATTAAAACGGTTGAAGAGGCAGTTCAAGAAGCAGCTGAGCAAGCCATTCCTACAATTCCTGCCGTTAGCGTACCTGATGTGCCAGTCAAAACAGTGATTAACCAGCCAGCAGAAGCAACAAACAATGTCGGCATGTTAGTGACTAGTAGTGAAATCGAAGGTGACTATATTTTAGATCGTAAGGTCAATTTAAATGTATTGAAAATCTTTGGTAATCGCGTATTTATTCGTATCACAGGTTTAGGGCAAACCACTTGTAACTTTACAGGTTCAGGTTTATTGACGAGCGATGTGGTATCTATTCATAACAAATTTATCAATGAAACTATTCAATTCGAATTTTTACCTGATAGAGTACTTGTAAGAGGCAGCGGTAAAGCCAATACATTTTGTGCAGGCAGTATGAGCATTGTGGGTAAATATGTGCGCCCTCACTTATTACCACCTGTGAGAGTAGCAGAGCCAACTGTACCAACAAGACCTTCTACCAGCAATACAGCACAACCTAAAAATGTGATTGATATGTTGAAATGTCGTTGCTCTGTATTTAACCGTGAATCGGCTACGATCCAGCAAATTATGCAAGTTTGGATGCATGGATTTAGACAAGGTAAAAAAGGCTCAACGCAATTAACATTAGATTTATCTGCAACCAATATGGAAGCCTCTTTAGCGCAGTTAACACAGCATTGTGCCACCAATACCAATTTATATTTGTTACAAGTGCATGATGATTTAGCAGAACATGCTCAGCAACAAGCGAGTAATAACGTAGAGGAAGAAGAAGGGGCTTTAGCCTTTATGCGTAAATTGGTGAAAAAAGTGGGCAATATCATTGAAAGTATTTCTAGCAATGAATTAGATATGTCACGTCATTTATGCTTTGACTTCCGTCAACAAGGTGAAGAAAACCAACGCATTATCATGTCTTGGTTATTAGGTTATGGTCAAGGCCGTATGCATAACTTTAGTGAGATTCCTGTTGATTTCTCTGTATCATTCCTAGATCAAAATATCCAAATACTCGATAAATATTGCGCTAGCCACGAGAATGAAGTACTTGTGAGTGCAGCCGATTCTTTGTCCAGTAAATAAGATATTTAAATACAAAGGGCTGGCGACTATTTTACGGTTGTTGGCCTTTTTTCATGCATTCTAAAATCTGAAAGAACGGTATGAACATTATAATTTATCAATAGATTCAAGTCGTTCAGGCGTGCCCACATCAACCCATGTACCTAAATAAAGTGTTCCTGTGACTTGCTGCATCTCCATTGCTTTAATTAGTAAAGGCGCAAGACCAAAAACAGGTTCTGCAATGGGCAACGAGAATAAATCAGGGTGATAAACCCCAACACCGCTAAAGGTTAGTTTTGGCTCTGATTGTCGGCTGACCATATTTTGATTTAAATGAAAATCGCCTTTTGGATGATGTGTAGGGTTTGGCACTAAAACTAAATGCGCTAAATTATTCAATGGTTTATTTAGAGTTTGAAATGGAAAATCTGTCCACACATCGCTGTTAACAACTAAAAAAGGTTCTTGCCCTAATAATGGCAGCGCATTCACAATACCGCCTGCTGTACCTAAGATTTCTGGTTCAGCGGAATAAGTAATACTTGCACCGTAAGCCGCACCATCTCCCAATTTCTGTACAATCTGTTCACCTAGATAAGCATGATTAATCACAATCTCAGTAAAACCTGCTGCAACCAGTTTTTCTAGTTGATGTTCAATTAAGCTTTTGCCTTTCACAGATAATAAAGGTTTGGGCACAGTGTCGGTTAAAGGGCGCATTCGTTCACCGCGACCCGCTGCTAGTAACATGGCTTTCATGATGCTGATCTACTACTAAGGTGGGAAGACTGACAAAGTACATTGCCAGCCTTATTTGATTCAATTAGTTTTGTTTGTCGTTAGCAATGAGTGCATAGGCAGAATGATTATGAATGGATTCAAAGTTTTCAGATTCAATCACATAAGAAGCCACTCGCTCGTCAGCATTTAATTGAGCTGCTACATCACGTACCATATCTTCAACGAATTTTGGATTTTCGTACGCATGTTCAGTCACAAATTTCTCATCTGGACGTTTTAACAAGCCATATAATTGTGAAGAAGCTTGTGATTCAACCATGTCGATTAAATCTTCAATCCATAAGAAACCATTGGTTTTAGCATTCACAGTCACGTGAGAACGTTGATTATGTGCGCCATAACGTGAGATTTGTTTAGAACAAGGACATAAACTGGTCACAGGCACAACCACTTTTACAGAAATTTCAGGGGCATTGTCTTCGTTAATTTCACCAATAAAAGTGACTTCATAATCTAACAAGCTTTTCACTTCTGACATTGGAGCAGTTTTACGCACAAAATAGGTGAAGGTCATTTCAATATGCCCAGATTGTGCCTCTAGCCGCTTGATCATTTCTGCCAACATCGTTTTGAATGATTGAACGGTGATTTCATATTCATGCTCGTTTAAGATTTCTACAAAACGAGACATGTGTGTGCCTTTAAAATTATGTGGCAAGTTCACATACATATTAAAGTTAGCAATCGTATACTGCTCGCGCCCAGAACGGTCATTGACTCGAATAGGGTGCTTGATGTCTTTAATACCGACTTTATCAATCGCAATGTGACGGGTATCCGCACTACTTTGTACGTCAGGTATGGCAGTTGCGTCTTGGCTCATGGTTAACTCCTCAATATTTCATGCAATCATGCACGAATCAAAATATATCCCTGTAGTGAAAGCAACCATCCTTGGCCGCCCTAATAGTGAATTCAATATCCTGTGGCTTCACCAGTTACAGAGTCTGATATTAAATGTATGTGCAATCGTGCAAAAAGCCAGCCTTAAATCATTAAGCCACTAACATATCGTCAATGGGTTGCTGAATTTGAGGTTGCAATGAATCTAAATGTTGTTGTACTGACTGGATAATACCTTGAGTATCTAAGCCGTACTGCTTCAGTAATAAATCTTGTGTACCATGCTCAATAAAATGATCGGGTAAACCAAGATGTAACACAGGTGTTGTGTTTGCGATAGAATGTAAGTATTCACTCACACCACTGCCTGCACCGCCTGCAATCACGCCCTCTTCTATCGTAACTAGTAAATCATGCGTTTTAACAAGTTCTTGAATTAAATCGGTATCCAGTGGATTAACAAAGCGCATATTCACAACTGTTGCATCTAGTGTTTCACCTGCTTCCAATGCCACATGTAATAATGTACCAAATGCAAGTAATGCGACTTTTTGACCTTGGCGACACACTTCAGCTTTACCGATTGGTAACGTGGTCAAATCTTCATCCACTTCAACACCTAAACCACAGCCACGAGGATAACGCACCGCACTTGCACCACCATCATACATAAAACCTGTGGTAAGCATTTGTCTGCACTCATTTTCGTCACAAGGTGTCATAATCACAATATTCGGAATACAGCGCATATAAGCCAAATCAAACGCACCAATATGAGTAGGCCCGTCTGCACCCACAATACCTGCACGGTCGATTGCGAATAGAATCGGTAATTTTTGTAATGCAACGTCATGTACTAACTGGTCGTAACCGCGTTGTAAAAAGGTGGAATAAATCGCGACGACAGGTTTTGTCCCTTCACAAGCCATACCTGCAGCCAAAGTTACCGCATGTTGTTCCGCAATGCCGACATCAACATAACGCTCAGGGAATTGTTCAGAAAAAGCCACCAAGCCAGAGCCTTCACGCATTGCTGGGGTAATGCCCACTAAACGCTCATCTTGCTCCGCCATATCGCACAGCCATTGTCCAAAAATCTGAGTGTACGTTTTGGCCGCAACAATTTTTGGCTTCATTTTGCCTGTGATTTTATCGAAAGCAGATACACCATGGTATGTACAGGGGTTTTCTTCAGCGGCGGTAAACCCTTTACCTTTGGTTGTTATAACGTGCAAAAATTGAGGGCCTTTCAAATCCCTCATATTGCGCAATGTTGTCATCAATGTTGGCAAATCATGTCCATCGATAGGGCCAATATAATTAAAGCCTAACTCTTCGAATAACATACCGGGGGCGACCATACCTTTGACATGTTCTTCAGTACGTTTAGCGAATTCGCGCACAGGTGGCACATGGCTTAACACCGATTTACTGCCTTCACGTACCGATTTGTATAATTTGCTGGTTAGGATTTTTGCGAAATAATTGGATAAGCCACCGACATTGGGTGAGATTGACATATCATTGTCATTTAAAATCACTAATAGATTTACATCTTCTAAAGAACCCGCGTGATTTAATGCCTCAAACGCCATCCCTGCGGTCATTGCGCCATCGCCAATAATGGCAACGGATTTACGATCAACACCTTGTAGTTTTGCAGCCATGGCCATGCCTAAAGCCGCACTAATAGAAGTACTTGAATGGCCTACACCAAACGTATCATATTCACTCTCCGTCCGTTTTGGAAAGCCTGAAAGACCTGAGTATTGCCGCAATGTGTGCATATCGCCACGACGACCCGTCAAAATTTTATGAGGATAACATTGATGTCCTACATCCCAGACTAAGCGGTCATCTGGGGTATTAAAAACATAATGTAATGCTACCGTTAATTCGACAATGCCTAAATTAGAAGCGAGATGGCCACCCGTCTGACTGATTGAATCAAGTAAAAAATGGCGTAATTCTTCAGCCAATTGAGGAAGTGCAGACTCTGGTAGCTCTTTTAGTTGTTCAGGTGTGTTTATTGTTGTTAATAGGGGGAATGTAGGTTTCATTTACACTTTACACGTCCGCAGGATTAATAAATGCTTAAGTCTATCATAAATTATACCTTATAGTAGAGCTGTTTAGACTTTTCCTCGGACATTCTATTGCTGTATTTAATGAGTCCATATATTTAGCATTGGAAATGGGACTTTTTTCTAGCAAACAAACAGCATCTTATTCATTTTTTAGGCTTTTTTGTAGGATAAATAGGCTCGATATATGATGAATTTATTCACAATAGATAAACACATAAAATCTTTAATATTATAAAAATAAGCTGTTATAAGCCTCATTGGGTTGAATTACCATGATAGCTATCATGACAATCAGAAAAATGCTAGGTACAATAACTTGCAGAATTCAGCCAAGAGACAAGCCCCAATGATGCGTTACTTTTTAAGCTTTTGGATATTATTTTCATCTAGTGTATTTGCTCAAAGTAGTCTTGAACAAGCCGACCAAGCTTTTGAGCGCGGCCAATATACAGATGCGATTGAACAATGGCAGCAAGCTGTTGAGCAACAAACTCAAATTGAGCAAATCCAAACCTTAAGTAAAATCGCAACGGCTTATCAAAAAATCGGTATGCACCGTGAAGTATTCCAAGTTTTACAGCAGGCATATGAATTAGCAGAAAAAATCGAAGATAAAGCATTACAAGTCAATTTAGTGATTCAACTCAGTGATGCGTGGCTCACGATTGGTGATGCAGCTGAAGCCTTAAAACTGGTACAAATCAGTGAAAAAGTAGCTCGGGACATGAAAGACCCTGAATTACTTGCAAAAGTATTAAATAATTCGGGTAATGTTTATGCAGTTTATGAATCATATTTTGATGCAGTGGATTTATACAGCGAGGCTTTAGGGTTATTAAAAACAGTGGATAACCCTGAATTAGAGGCCAAAATTTTACTTAATCAAGTGAAAGCCATGATTGAAGTCAGCCCAACTAATGAGGTGTTAAACACCTTTCAACAAGCTTGGGCAGCATTACAAAATTTAGAGCCGAATCAACACCAATTTCATAGTTTAATCGCGATTGCCATGCACGCCCGTGGCTTTGCCAATGATCCTGAGTTAACATTAGAACAACTGAAACAAGTTTTAGCCATCAGTGGTAACGCTTTTCAAACCGCACTTAAATTAGCCAATCAATTAAAACAAAGTCGTTTGCAATCGATCGCGTACGGGCGTTTTGCACAGCTGTATGTTGACCAAGGACAAATTGAATCTGCTCAACAGCTTAATCGCCAAGCACTGTTTTTCGCTAAACAAAATGACATGCCTGACTTATTATATTTATGGCAATGGCAACAAGGCGTGTTACTAGATTTAGAAGGTAAGCTCGATCAAGCAATTGCAGCATATCGCCGCGCGACTGACACCTTGCAACCGATTCAATATAATTTAGATGTTGGCTTGCGTACCAATACCACCACATTCAATGAATTAGTCAGACCTGTTTATTATGAATTGGCGGGTTTATTACTCAAAAAAGCGGACTTAGCTCCAACTGAACAGGAAAAACAAGATTTATTATTAAAAGCGCGGGATATGGTGGAGCATTTAAAAGTGGCTGAATTGCAAAACTATTTCCAAGAAGAATGCGTGGCTAATTTACAAGACCGTACCCGTAGCATCGATGAGGTGATGGATAACACAGCGATTTTATACCCGATCCCATTGGCTGATCGTTTATCTCTATTGATTAGTACAGAAGGCAAAATTCATTTAGTTAATGTGGATGCGACGAAAGATGATATTGATGCTGAAGCGTTAAATTTACGAATTTTGTTACAAACCCGTCCTAATAACCGTTTTTTATATCCAGCACAAAAATTATATAACTGGCTGATTCGTCCGATTGAGTCAATTTTACAGGAACATGATATTGATACGTTGGTGGTTGTGCCTGATGGACGTTTGCGTATGATTCCTTTGACGACTTTGCACGATGGAGAAAAGTTTTTAATTGAAAAAGTGGCGATGGCGATTACACCGGGGTTAAATTTGGTTGATCCGCATTCCATTGATTGGCAAAACAGTGATGTGTTGTTAGTTGGATTGTCTGATGCGGTGCAAGATTATCCACCATTACCAAGTGTGGTTAAAGAGCTACATACGATTAAAGATATTACAGGCTCAGATAGTTTGATTATCAATAAAGACTATTCCATTGAAAGCTTCCGTAATGCATTGCAAAGCAAAGAATATTCAGTGATTCATTTGGCTACCCATGGTGAATTTAGCTCTGATCCCGAGCACACTTACTTGCTGACTTATGAAGATAAGCTGACCATGAATAAACTGCAAGATGTGATTGGTTTAGGCAAATTTAGAGATAAACCTGTCGAATTGTTAACTTTAAGTGCGTGCCGAACCGCAGTAGGTGATGAAAAAGCGGCCTTAGGCTTGGCGGGTGTTGCAGTCAAAGCGGGTGCAAGAAGTGCGATTGCAACTTTATGGTTTGTCGATGATGAAGCCACCGCATTAGCCATTATGCACTTTTATCGTTTACTCAATACTGAATCAGGTTTAACCAAGGCCAAAGCATTGCAAAAAGTACAGAAAAAATTAATCAGTCAAGACCGTTATTGGCATCCTTCTTACTGGGGGCCTTTCTTATTAATCGGTAATTGGTTGTAAGTGTGACGGGGTGTGCGTAATCACTTGAATACGTGACACCCCAAATAGCTATTCTTGTAAGTAACTTTTTGATATTGCACCAATTGCTTCTACATCAAATTCAGTTGCTAATTGGTCTATTTCAGCTAATAGTTCACATGCAGGCTGATCGTATTTATAATCGGCAATCACGGCTTTTAACTCGAAAATATCACCTGCTAAAGATAGTTCGTATAAATTTCGAATTTGCTGTTGATTAAGACATATATTTTTGCCTTCCACCGCTTGTGTTGAGAAGGTTTGTGGGGTTAATGCTTGCACCAACTCCGATAATTTATCCAATTCAAATGCACTAGACAGGGTATAAATTTTACGCCCTATAGGAACTAACGATTCATCAGTTTGTTGTAATTGCTCAGCTAGTTGTAATAACTCTTCAACATCACCCCGCTGACAAGCATTATACAATTGGTTGAATTGTGCCTTACTTAACTCCGCAGACAGCACATCATATGTAAAAGATTCAGGTTCTATCGGTTTTGTTTCAGTCTCTTCATCGTTAAAAATATGACTGAGTTGCCCCGTTTCATATTTCCAAACCAAGTGTAATTGTTTTTGTAATAACTCAAGCAATGTATCGGCATGAAGGGGCTTAGAAATAAACTCATCGCACTCAATGTCAAAATGTTCTTTTTCATTAGGATCAAAAATACTTGCCGTCGCAACGATAATAGGTATATGAGCAAATTCAGGTTGTTGTTTAATTTGTCGTGTAAACTCAAACCCGTCCATAATAGGCATCACTAAATCTGTGATAACTAAATCTGGCTTCTCTTGTTGCAACATTTCCAGCCCGCTTTTACCATCATGTGCGTCAATCACAGTAAATCCTAAAGGCTCGAGTAAATTCTTAATAAGTAGACAATTTTCTAATTTATCATCAACAATTAAAATTTTCTGTGTGTCACCTTCATAGCCGATCACCATTGCAACACTGGATTCATTTTGGATTAAATCATAGTTTGCTGCAGGTAAATGTAGGCGAATAGTGAATTGTGTCCCCCGATTGACTTCACTTAAAACTTGTAATTGCCCTTCCATCATATGTACGAGCTTTTGGGTAATTGCCAAGCCCAAACCTGTACCATCCATTTTGTTATTAATATCACCAAGCTGTTGAAATGGAACAAATATTTTATTTAAATCTTTTTGCTCAATCCCGATTCCTGTATCTTTAATGTGAAAACAAACATATTGCTCATACAGTGTTACCTGAAAATTGATATGCCCTTGTTTGGTAAATTTCACCGCATTGCTAAGTAAATTCACCAGAATCTGTCGTAACCGTTTCTCGTCTGCATGAACGGCAATTGGCACAGTGGGGGAAACTTCATAGCTGAACATTAAGCCTTTTTCATGAGCACGGTGATGAAATAATTTCACAATATTGAGTAAGAATTCACGTAAATTAAAATCAACGGCTTTGAGCGCAATCAGTTCAGACTCAATCTTAGAAATATCTAAAATATCATTGATTAAACTTAGTAAATATTCCCCATTTTGATGAATCACTTGTATCCCATCAAGTTGTTTTGGGGCTAACTCTTTGTCACGCTTTAAAATTTGGGTATAACCTAAAATGGCATTGAGTGGCGTACGTAATTCATGACTGACATTAGCTAGAAAAGTACTTTTTGCCTGATTGGCATTTTCCGCCGCCTCTTTTGCTTGTTGCATGATCGAAAGATATTCACTCTTTGCTTTATTTTCTGACTTCACTTCAACCAGTTTCTGAATTTTATTTTGTAATGAATGTGCCATTGTATTGAAATTGCTGATTAATTCATTGACTTCAGTAATTCTGGTTTGTGGCCATTGGGTTTCTTTATGTTCGGATATATCGACAACCAATTGGGTAGTAATATGAGAAACTTGTTCAATGGATTTAACCATTTTTTGGCTGAATTTGCTGGCAATAATAGAAATAAATAGAATAATCAACAGCATAATACTCATGTTTTTGATATATAAATCATATAATGCTGTTTGTTGTGGTGCGAGAGGGAGTTCAATCATTACCTGCCAATTGGGGTTAATTTGACATCGAATACGGTATAGATAAGCCGAATTTTTCCATTGTACGATCGCTGATTTATTCAAAAATGCTTGTGGTGTCCATAGCGTCATATTCTCTTCAATATCTTGCTGTTGCCCTTGTTGGTAAGATAAAACCCGCTGATTGTCTAGCTCAGAGTTGGCTTGATTACTCACAATGACTTGCTGTGCTTCATTAATTAAAAAGACTTTAATATGCTGGTGTGCTAGGAAAATTTTTTGAATTGTCGAAACTAAAATAGTGCCTCGAACAAAACCAAACGCCCCTGAATGGGTTTGAACGGGAACAGCGATCGCAACAGCTTGATTGCCATTCACATTTAAGCTGGAAATGATAGGGCGTGTATAGTTATACAACATTGTTAAGCGACTAATATCAAGGCTCTGAATATCGGGGGGTGGCTGATTATCTTGGGTAATAAAAGCTTGAGTCTTTAAGTTTTCATCAATGATTTCTAAAGAAAAAAAGTCAGGGTTTGAAGTTTGAATCAGTGTTAACATCTCTTGTAATGATTGTTGCCTATTAGCTGCATTTTTTGCAATGCCTTTAATGACTTGAATATGTTGGTCAAACCACGCTTCTAATTTTTCGCCCGTATGTTGTTGGTACTCTTTGATATATGAAACCGAGTCAGCCCCTATCGCTTTGACCCCTAAATGGGTGTTAATTAACATAAAGCTCAGTGCAACAGATAATGCAATGAGAGTAATAGTGTTATAAATGGTTTGTTGGAAGGATGTACTTTGTTGAGCTGTTTCGCGCTCAGTACCAATTGAGGTATAGGTTAAAATGAGGCTAGCAAGTAAGGCATTGAATGTACTGTTAATACTCCATTTTAATGCAATTAAAGCGGTAATTTGTAAGTTAAGAGCCATGATGAATTTAAAGGCAAAAACAATCAGTGGGATGCCTAACAATAGCCAATACAACACATCAAATAAAACTAAGTTTGGGCGTTTACTGTGTTGAATAAAGTACCCTAACCATATTGTTTCACAAAGTAAAAATATGATGGCATATGGGTGTCCCCATAGAAAATAAGTATATAAGCTGGCGGCCAGTGACGCTAAAATACCCCAAAGCATTCCATAGCGTTGCAGTATGATAATGACCGCAATACTGCCAAACAGAAAATCAATCCCAAAAAATAAAGGAAAGCTGTAAATATTGCCCAAAATAGCAGCGATAAATAAGAATAAAAGCGTCAAAAGGGAATGCCATGATTGCATTTGTAACATTTCAACTTAACCTCTATGGTTTAGAGTGAATATGTTAAATTGTCATAAAACTATTGAGAGACGTCACTTTAACTCATAGAGACTGGTGAAAAATGATAGTTTTACAGCAATATGATGAAAATTGAATTAAGGCCATTCTAAAACGTTTTATCCTTTTTCAGCAATAATATAAACAATCTAAGTTTGAATTAAATCTTGCTAATTATATCCAGACTCAGTACAATTCCGCCCTTTATTTAGATTAACTCATTAAAATTAAATGGAAATTTACAAGCAATTTAGTATTGAAGCAGCACACTTTTTACCTAATGTACCAGAGGGACATAAATGTCGTCGTTTGCATGGTCATTCGTTTCAAGTCACAGTGGTTGTATGCGGTGATGTAGACCCAGATATGGGTTGGGTAATTGATTTTGCTGATATTAAACGGGCTTTTAAACCAATTTATGAACAGCTTGACCATCACTTTTTAAATGAAGTGAAAGGCTTAGAAAATCCTACCAGTGAAAATTTAGCACGTTGGATTTGGCAGCACTTAAAACCTGAACTGCCTCAACTCTGTCGTATTGAAATTAAAGAAACTTGCACCAGTGGTTGTGTGTACACAGGTGAGTAAGTTTATTGGGCTTGGGTATTAGAAGACATTTTCTTGTTTTCTAAAAGAGACCTTGTCACCCCACATATTGACGATTTTACAGAATAGATCAGCGGTTTGTTCTGCATCATATTGTGCGGAGTGGGCTTGCTTACCATCCCAGCCTAAACCTGCAGCAATAACGGCTTTGGCTAATACGGTTTGTCCAAATGCCAAACCTGCCAATGTTGCAGTATCAAATGTGCTAAACGGGTGAAAGGGGTTGCGTTTGATGTTGGTACGGTCGACAGCCGCTTTTAAAAAGTTTAAATCAAAACTGGGATTATGCCCGACGAGGATCGCGCGTGTGCAACGTGTTTCACGCAAGGCTTGACGGATAGGCTGAAAAATCGTTTTGAGTGCCTCTTCTTCTGACACGGCAAAGCGAAAAGGATGAAAAGGATCAATACCTGTAAACTCTAATGCTGCCTTTTCTATATTTGCCCCTTCAAATGGTGTGACATGACAAAAATAGCTCTTATCCCGTTCCCATTGGCCTTTTTCGTTGGTACGCAATAACACTGCAGCAATTTCTAATAAAGCATCAGTTTGATGATTGAAGCCAGCAGTTTCTACATCAACCACAACAGGCAAATAGCCTCGAAAACGATTTGCAATAGAAGGTGATTCAGAAGATGAGTCATTATAATTTGAGATAGGCATAAAGTTGTTTTTTAGATAAGCACCAAGGCTGAGCAGCAATTACAAGCAAATGTTGTCCAAACTATGCTTGATATTGGTGTTATTGTCAAATCTGAAGCAAAGAAAATTAGGGGATATGAATCTCTTGGCGAATTTGTGTTTTCATCTCACGGTGCATACTCCATTCTTGCCAACGCCTAATAGCAGCCTCAAGCTCTTCTAATTTAACAGGTTTTGCAATGTAATCATCCATGCCCGCAGCTAAACATTTTTCTCTATCTCCTTGTAATGCATGGGCTGTCATCGCAATAATGTAAGGACGTTGTCCAATTGGCCAGTTATCTAAGATTTTACGCGTGGCCTCTAAACCATCTAGTTCAGGCATTTGAATATCCATCAATACAATATCATATAAATGTTGATTGACCGCCTCTACGCCTTCTAAACCATTGCTCACAATATCAATTTCATAACCTAATTTGCGGAGTATTAATTGTGCTACTTTTTGATTGGTCTGATTATCTTCAACTAGCAGAATACGTAAATTGGTGAGGGAGGAAAGTGGTGCAGTATGTGTTGTATTGGCCTTGTGTTTGTCTGTCACCATGTCCAGTATCACAGTCAGGTGGAACGTTGTACCATAATGCACTTCGCTTTCAACCCATAGCGTTCCTCCCATTAACTGACACAGTTGTTTGCATAATGCTAACCCAATTCCTGTACCACCATGACGGCGAGTGCTTGAGGTATCTGCTTGAGTAAATGGTTGAAATAGGCGTTCTCGTCGCTCAACTGGAATGCCTGCCCCCGTGTCTTTCACTGTAATATACAACTCTATTTGTTGCTTATTGGGTTTCAATACATTTGGTTTTTCTTTAACAGAGCGTGTTGTCAACGATAATAAAATTTCGCCTTGTTCAGTAAATTTAACCGCGTTATCTAATAAGTGGGTCAGTATTTGATGTAGCCGTTCCATATCACCGATAATACGTTCTGGTGCTTGGTCATCGTAGAGCAAAGTGAGGTTTAAGTGCTTGGATTTGGCTTTATTACGCGTATCATCCATTAAATCATCAATTAAAGTGCGTAATTTGAATATCTTAGGCTGTAAAACTAACTTGCCTGCTTCGATTTTGGAAAAGTCAAGAATGCTATCAATTAAGTGTAGAAATTCATCGCCACTTTGACTCACAGTTGTCACCAGTTCTTTTTGCTCTACTGTGAGCTTTGTGTCCATCAATAAATGGCTCATGTTCACAACGGCATTCAGTGGCGTGCGCAATTCATGACTGATATTAGCGAGAAAATCACTTTTTGCCATGTTGGCTGTTTCTGCAGCATTTTTCGCTTCTAACAACTGTGCTTCTGCACGGGTAATATGACGGAATACAATAAACGCAATACCTAAGCCCAGTAAAATCCCCAAAATGCCAGACATTAGCATAAGAATATAACCTTCATTATGAATTTTCATGGTTTCAGTAAAGGCTTGATGTGAGGATTTTTGCTGTAATTTCACTAACTTTGATAACGATTCACGCACAGCTTGTTGCACAGGAATAATGTACTGATTCATTAAGGTTTGAATATCAACATCTTGTTCATCTATTAAGAATTCGGCAAATTCTTGTTGTTTAATTGACGCTTCACGGGTCAGTGGAAAAGTATAATTAATTAAAGCATGTTCACTATTAGATAGAGGCATATGCAGTAACTCAGAACGAGCTTGCATAAAATCACTGGCTAAACTATTAAATCGTACATAGGCATCTTCTCTAATGAAAGGGTCATCAGTTAGATACATAATTTGTAATGCAACCACGCGTTCACGTGCAGCATTCAACATATTATAAGCCAGCTCTGTTTTGACATTATTTTCCTGAACAATCTGATTAACATGGGTTTTTAAAACGTGCATCCGTGCTAAACCTGTAATAGTAATAACAAGTAATAGCAATAACACAACGCTAAAACCGACAGTAATAATGTACTTATTGCTAACCAGATTGTTCATAAGTAGCTAACCAACTCGGTAGACTTGTTGTAATTGGGATTTGCCTTTTAAGCTCACAGGGGCTAAGGCTTCAACCTCATAATTTTCAGGACTTGATTTACTATATTGAATAGCTTGTAACATTGTGTCAGAAATAATCACTTCTCCACGAGCGGCCATACTCACCAGACGCGATGCAACATTAACAGTATCACCAATAACAGTATAGTTCATATAGTTAGGAGAACCTACATTACCAACAATTAATTCACCTTTATTGATACCAATACCTAAACCTACATCCACATCATACGTTCTACGCCAAGAATGATCTAAAGCAATAAACTCTTTTTGCATATCCAGTGCGGCTTCCAGTGCACGGGCAGGCGCATCTTGCTGATGGAACGGGACACCAAAGCCAATTAATAAACAATCTCCAGCCATATTGAAGATCGTACCATCATAACGATAACCTACTTCTGTTAACATGGTGAAGAATTCATTCAATAAACTTACCACATCGGTCGGTTTTAACATTTCAGACATTGCAGTAAATCCACGTAAGTCTGCAAATAAAATCACAGCATCTAAACGGTTTTTTTGGTCAGCTAAAGTTACTTCCGCTTTGTCAGGATGGGTTAAAATTTCATCGACCAATTTTGGAGACACATAACGCTTAAACATGCCTTTAAGATGTTCATTTTGTGCTTCTTCTAATTCAGAGCGTGCCAGTTGATAACGTAATAGTGAGCGTACCCGTGCCATTAGTTCTTCACGGTTAATCGGTTTAGATAAGAATTCGTCAGCACCTGCTTGAATACCTTTAATTCGGTCATTTTGCCCATCTAATGCAGTAATTAATACCACGGGCGTTAACACACTTTCGGGGCGATCTTTAATTTTGGCACATACCTCAAACCCATCCATCCCCGGCATCATTACATCAGATAACACAATATCAGGGTCTTTTTCTATGACTAAATCTAACGCATCTTGTCCTGAGTTTGCAGTGAGTACTTGATAGCCTTCTTCACGTAAATAAGTGCTTAGTAGTAAAGTATCATATGGTTGATCGTCAACAACCAAGAGGGTCACTTCACTTGGATCACGACCCGTATTCAGGGCTACAACCTCATTACGATGTCCCAGCTCTGAATCTAAACTTGATAACTCTAAAGCAGTCGATTCCTGAATCTCTTCCATAATGGGTGGAGGTGTTGTGGTTTGACTGGCTGCAGTAATAGTATTTTCAGAACTGTCCGTGACAAGATGCTCTGATTCTTCACCGATGAGCTTACTTAATGCCTGACGCAATAACTGATACTCTTGTTCTAACGCAGGTAGTAAATCAACAACAGCGGTTAAATCACCATTTTTGCCAGCTGTTTCAAATTGCAAGCTAATTTCTGCGATGGCATTTGCGCCTAAGTTGCCACTACTTGATTTTAAAGTATGGGCAGCGGCGGATAAGCTGTCTGCATCTTGTTGTTGCAATGCTTGGCATATCGACACCATTAGCGGATCAGCATCTTCAATATAAGTTTGTACTAACTCTGCGACAATCTCAGGTTCATCTTCACCAACTAATGCAAACAAAATATCTTGAATATCTTTGACTAGACCATCGACTGTAGTATTAGCTTGATAAGCTGTTGGTTGAGATTGTTCAGGTTTAAGCATATATTGAATCGCGTCAACCGCTTGCTGATAAAGCTGAGAGACTTGTTGGTAAACTGCACTGCTATTCGCTAAGTTATTTTCTTTGCCATGAGTTTCTAATTGTGTGCATAAATTTGCTAATTCCATTAAGCCAAGATTGCCACTGCTGGATTTCAAACTATGGGCAGCTTGCAATACAGCTTGACCATCAGTATTTTGAATTGCTGTATTTAAATCAACGATTAATTTATCTGCTTCAGCTTGGTACGAAGTTAATAAATCCTTAAATAACTCACTATCATCACCACCAACTAGGGCAGATAAGTTTTCTTTGATTTCATGTGCAAGCTGTTGTGGATCAACAGGATTAGGCTGCAATAGATCAGCAGTGTCTGATTCAGATTCTTCTGTACCCAATACTGTATGCAAGGCTTGTCGTACATATTGATACTCTTGTAACAGCGCATTAACTTTTGTATCTGCTTCGGTCATATCACCTGCACGACCTTGTTTTTCAAGCTCTTTACTCATCTCAGATAATTGCATTGCACCCAAACTAGCACTGCTGGATTTTAAGCTATGCGCTGCTTGCTCCATTAATTTTGGGTCTTGTTGCTGTATTGCTTTTGATAAGTTCTGAGTTAGTACTTGGCTACTATCCAAATAGGTTGTGGCAAGCTCCGTGACAATTTCCCCTTCTGCTTCTCCAATCAGATTAATAAAGGCTTGTTTAATTTCCTCAGTTAATTCTGTAACACGGGCTGGTGCTGTGCCAGTTGGTTCTGCATGAGCAGGCGAAACTTCTTCTATAGAGTCTGAGTCAGCTACATTAGCTTGTTCTAGTGTGGGTTTAAGGTCTTCTACTACCTCATCTTCTTCAATCAGTTGCTGAGCACCTTCATAAACTCTAGGGCAACGCCGTAATGCAGAAGCTAAATCATCAGGATTAATAGGCTTGGTGACATAATCATCCATACCTGCTTCTAAACATTTCTCTCTATATCCTTGTAAAGCATGTGCAGTCATTGCCACAATATAAGGACGGGTTTCTGGTGTATTGCAATAGTCACGGATATGTTGTGTAGCCTCAAACCCATCCATTACAGGCATTTGCACATCCATTAAGATAACATCATATTGTTTTTGCTTAACTGCATCGACTGATTCTGCGCCATTATTTGCAATATCAATTGTCAGCCCTTTTTTCGCATTGAACCCCATTCGGCCTAGCAGCAATATCGCCACTTTTTGGTTGGTAATATTATCTTCTGTTAATAAAATCCGTAATGGTTTTTCATCCGCAAGTAAACCTGTACGTGCTGTTTTATTCGAAATTTTTAAACGGGTAGGTTGTTTTGAATGCACCATTTTATGGGCAAAAATATCAATCAAGCAGTCAAATAATTGAGACGATTTCACGGGTTTGTTGAGATACGCCGCAAATAAATTCATATCAACATCGGCCTGTTGTCTACCTAATGATGTCAACATCACAAGTGGTAATTCATTAGCACTGTATTGCTTGCGAATTTGTCGCGCTAAGGTCATGCCATCCATCACAGGCATTTGCATATCTAAAATTGCTAGACTGAACTTATTTTGTTCATGATGCAGTTTTTGCAGTGCCTCTTCACCAGACATGGCTTCAATTGCAGTCATACCCCAATGATGCAGTTGTAAATTCAGAATACGGCGATTTGTATGGTTATCATCAACGACTAATACCCGTTGTCCTTGTAATTCGGCGCGTGAATCCTGCAACTTATCTTGTTCAGTTTTATCCACCAGCGGATCAGCAAAAATAGTAAAGTAGAAAGTAGAACCTTTATCTATTTCACTGGCCACCCACATGCGCCCGCCCATCAACTCGCACAAGTGTTTACTAATCGCTAAGCCCAAACCTGTACCACCATATTTACGGGTCATAGACGCGTCTACTTGGCTAAATGAACGGAAGAGGCGATCCATACGCTCAATAGGAATCCCTATCCCTGTATCTTTCACTGCGAAATAGAGTTCAATCTTACCATCAAGGTGTAATGAGCCTGATACATCAACGATGACTTCACCTTGTTCGGTAAATTTGACTGCGTTGCTAAGTAAGTTCACTAAAATTTGGCGTAATCTTGTGACATCGCCTGATAAATTAGTGGGTAAATGTCGATCAAAGGAAGCTGCGAGTTCCAAACCATTTTCACTGGCACGTGAGGCAACTAAATCTAAGGCGGCCTCTACACATTCTCGAATACTAAAGGGGTGTTGCTCTAATTCCAGTTTGCCAGCATCAATTTTGGAAAAATCTAAAATATCATTGATTAAAGCCAGTAACGCATCACTACTGGTACGCACGGTTTCAACAAAATCACGCTGCTCAGGATTCAGTTCTGTATCAGCCAATAACCCTGTCATCCCAATGACGGCGTTCATCGGTGTGCGGATTTCATGACTCATATTAGCCAAGAATTCACTTTTCGCTTTACTGGCAACCTCAGCAGCTTCTTTAGCTTCTTGTAAATCTTCAATGGTTTGCTCTAAGTCCAAATTCATTTTAGACAGCTCAGCCGTCCGTAATTTGACTTGATCTTCTAAATGCTCACGATGGCGGGCTAACATTTCATCGCGGCGTTGAATTTGTGCCAACATTTCATTAAAGCCATCTACCAACTGCCCCAACTCATCACGACCATAGCGTTGGGCGCGCACTGCATAATCATTGCCTTTACTAACAGCATCAGTGGTTTCAACAAGGTGGAGAATCGGGCGAGAGATAAGGCTTTGGAGGCGGGTTGTAAGGAAAAAGGCAAGTAGTGAAGTAATCGATAAAATACCAAAAACAATGACAACATATTCAAACAACAGTTGGTTAATCCTCTCTAAATCGGACTCAATAAAAACTGTTCCAACCGTTTGATTATTAAAGTTAATATCCTGAAAAATAAGCAGCCGATTTGACTCGAAGTGATGACCATTTTCTTGAATAGCGGGAGCTATAAAGCTGGATATGCCCTCCCTTTGATAACGAGCAAACACCTCACCGTAACGATCATAAATCACTGCGCCTGTGACATGCTGTTCTGCTACTAATGCGCCTAGGGTTTTCTCTGCTGATTCAGACTCAAAAAACATCAGTGAGGCCACACTATTTGCACCAATGACTTCAGCCAAGACTTCATAATCACGAACCATGGCACTGCGTAGTGATGTCACTTCATTAGCAGCAAAAAAGCCTGATGCAGCTAATAAAGCAACAACATTGACCAGCATGGTAATAAGAATGAGTTTGCGCTTAATGGATAAATCTGCAAAGTTTTTCATAATAAACTCATGTGGTTAGCTTACCCTTACGTTTTATTTTAGCGCATTGCATAGTTACGGTCGGATAATTTGAGAGAGGTTTAATAGGTTCGCATTAGCCACCAAACCTTCAGCTTTAATTGCATCTGGATTAACCCCGAGACGAATTTTGTTATTACGGCTAAAAAATTTTACCATACCACCTTTCTTAACAAAATTATCAATATCGCTGACGGTTAAAATAGCTAAATCACGGGTTTGTTCAAAAATGACATTTAAATTATTTTGCTCTGAATCACTGATAAATAAAATATGACAGTTTTTTATATCTTGTAAATTGTCTTTGAGTCTTTTTATTTTTAGCCCTCGACCATCTTTGGCCGTTTGCCCATCGGTTGTAAAATCTAAATAAATGCCAAAAGGGTCTTTACCCACAACACAAATACTAAAAGGGTCTGAACGATTATCAAATGCACTATCAGGCCAAGAAACAAAGTTAACAAAATTAAATAGGAAAACCGCTTTAATTTGATATTCTTTTGCTGCTGGCGGTACTGCATAACTGGAAGGAACAGTCATGAGTATGGACAAGACCAGTGTAATGCAGCTTATATATTTTATATTAAATCGATTTATTTTCATGGCATTGAGGCCTGTTCATCATACTCATCATTTTGCTAACTCAATATAGCTGTCTGCTAAAATTACACCAATCTTATGTCATCGGCATCAAAATTATTACTATTTCTTTCCTTGAAAAGCACCAACGTTAAAACTTGCAAAAAAAACGGTTGCGTCATTACTGTTTTTATATATAGCCTTTTCATCAAGTAAACTAGAATATTATGAGTAAAGTGTAAAAGTTGAAAGATAAATTGCTTTTCTAAAAGATACATTACATTTTGTATTTATATTTAATGACTAAGAAAACGTTGGTTATAGAGCTTAAATACCAGATTATAGGCTTGTTTACCCTGTTCATTTACATAAGCTAACTCAGCCTGATTTAGTGTTTTGAGTGCTTTGTCATCCAGCGAATGCTGTTGTGTTTGCAGCTTTTTTAAAATATGCCCCGCTTGCTCTAAGTAAATACGATTTAAGGTTTTCTCTCCTTCTTCATGCACTTGTGAAGCAAAATATAGCGTTTGAGTCACATCACCTTGTTGTGCGAATTCTTTGGCTTTTTGAAATAATGAGTTAATATCTTTATCATAGGTTAAAAAAGCAATTTCTTGCCAAATCACTTTAGCTTGGTCAATCGCAATTGACATCTCATAAGCTTTAACCGCTTGCTCTTTTGCTAGTAGTGCATTTTGGCGCGCTTTGCTAAATTGGCCTTGAGATAGTGCCTGCTCTGCCTGATTGAGCGTATCTTGCGCTTGAGCAATATTTTCTGGGACATAGTAATCTGCATGTGCTTTATGAGCTGCTTTTAATGCTAATCGAGCATCACTCATCTCTTGGGTCGGAATCCCTGCACACCCAATTAGAAAGCTGGTTAATAACAAGATTACAACCCGCAATTGCAACATACCTCTCTCCTCTCCATTCCTCACAATCTATGACAAATAGGATTTTTGATGCACCAAGCTAGCGTGTTATGTTTTGACTGTCAAGACATAGATATTTTTCGTTATTTGTATGACGTAAAAGCCAGCTTAACGTTAACAGTCTGCATATGGTGTTTGTATAATTTAGAACGGTAGGCCTTGTGGTAACTTACCTTTTAGCCCCTTCATCATGCGACCCATACCGCCTTTTTTGGTCATTTGCTTCATCATTTTTTGCATTTGGTTAAACTGCTTAAGCAAACGATTGACATCTTGGACTTGTGTACCTGAACCCAACGCAATACGTTTTTTGCGTGAACCTTTAATCAATGCAGGTGCGCGTCTTTCTTGCAAAGTCATGGAATTAATAATGGCTTCCATGCGCTTAAACTCTTTGTCATTGACTTGGTCTTTAGCTTGTTGTGGCACTTGCCCCATACCAGGCAATTTGTCCATCAAACTTGCAACACCACCCATATTACGCATTTGTACCAATTGATTACGAAAATCTTCTAAATCAAAGCCTTTGCCTTTTTTCAGCTTGTTGACCAGTTTCTTGGCTTCTTTCTTGTCAACATTACGTTCAGCATCTTCAATTAAGCTTAAAACGTCACCTTGACCAATGATTCGAGAAGCTAAACGATCAGGATAAAAAGGCTCTAGTGCATCGGTTTTTTCACCAATACCAATAAATTTGATCGGTTTACCTGTAATTTGACGTACAGATAAGGCCGCACCGCCACGCGCATCACCATCAGTTTTAGTTAAAATCACACCCGTTAATGGCAAGGCATCATTGAATGCTTTAGCTGTATTGGCTGCGTCTTGCCCCGTCATGCTGTCGACGACAAACAAGGTTTCATGAGGTTGAATAGCAGAATGCAGCTGTTTAATTTCACCCATCATTTCATCATCGATATGCAAACGACCTGCGGTATCGACTAAAACCACATCATAGAATTTTTGTTTAGCATGGTTGACGGCTTCAGATGCAATATCAACAGGCTTTTGGGTAATGTCACTGGGGAAAAAATCGGCTTTAACTTGTTCGGCGAGGGTTTCTAATTGCTGAATTGCGGCGGGGCGATATACGTCACAGCTGACGACTAAGACTTTCTTTTTTTGACGTTCAATTAGCCAGCGTGAAAGTTTGGCAACGGAAGTGGTTTTACCTGAACCTTGCAAGCCTGCCATCAACACTACAACAGGTGGTCGATTGTTTAAATCTAACTCATCATTTTTTTCACCCATTAAGGCCGTTAATTCATCACGAACCACACGAATGAGCTCTTGACCGGGGGTGAGGCTTTCTAATACTTCTTTACCAATCGACTTTTCACGTACTTTTTCAATAAAAGCTTTTGCAACAGGTAAGGCAACGTCTGCTTCTAATAAAGCCATACGCACTTCACGTAAGGCATCTTTAATATTTTTCTCGGTCAGACGACCTTGACCACGTAGGTTTTTAAACGTTGTACTTAAGCGTTCGGTTAAATTATCAAACATCGGTGTTACCTGTCACTTTGAGATAGCTCTCTAAAAATATTGTCATCATTATTACCGTATTATAGCAATAGCATTGTCATTCAAAAAGTTAAAATGAGACGAACTGAAAGCTAAAACAGTATTGTAAGCCTATTTATTGCGGTTTTACGCCCGTAATACGCATATCTCTAGGCTCTCTTAGTTTAAATTGCGCAGGCTCTTGCCGTAAATCAGTCAAACCTGCTTCATGCATCACCATGGCTAGGCTGCGTGGTGTATACCCCCAACGGTGTATCATTAAAGGGTCGTGATGTTGCGGATCACCATAAAATACCCACATTGAGCGTTGTCCTTCCTTGCCTGCTCCAGCATGTAAATCAGGATTTTTTAGTAGTGTTTCACAAGCTGAAATCAAATTTGGGCATTCTAGTATCATTTTGCCATTTGGTTTTAAAACACGCGTCCATTCTTTTAATATATCAACAACTTCCCAACGCCAAAAATGTTCGACCACATGTACGGCCAAAATTTCATCGGCATAGTTGTCTTCAAATGGTGTGAGCTTATGCAAGTCACATAAAACATCGGGTTTCTTGCCACCACGACTGGGCGCAATATCCACATTAGTATAGTTGGGTAGAATTTTATCTCCACAGCCCAAATTAAGACGAACCAATTTTTTTCTCCTCAATATTTATACTTGTGCAGCCGTTTTCCGTGTAGATAAGGCACGTTCTCGCTCAATCAACTGGTCAGCAAGATAATAGTAGGCAGTTTTCCATGCTATCATGATTTCGTCGGTAGCCTCATTTTGCAGCACTTCTTTAATCCCTTGCATCAGTGCGTGCCCCATCATGGTGTAATGCCCTGGATGTACATCCATTTTGACATGACGCAAAGCAACGGTATCCAGTTTTTCAGATAATACGGGTAAGTTATCAATATTCTCACAATAATCAATAATCACGGTCGCCAGTTTATGCGCTTGGTTTTTGGGTGCTTTAGAAAACAATAACTTTGTCTGAGGGTATTTCTCGAACAAAATATCATAGGTTCTTACCGCAATTGCATCCCCATGTTCACGCAAAAGAGGTGCAGTTGATTTAATAACGGTTTTAACTTGTTCGGTCAACATGTGGGCATACCTTTCGTTTAAAAACACAATCAACAAACAGCGATTCTACATAACGTTTATGAATTGATCGTGGCTCAGGGTGAATGAACTCAGGATAGTGCTTCCAATGACTCGGTTACTTCTAACCACAGCTCTTCAGTCTCTTGTAATTGTTGAATAATATGTTGCTGTTGACGACTGTAGTCTTGAGCCTTGTCTAAATTATTATAGACCTCAGGAGTGGCAAGTTGCGACTCAATCTGGCTTTTTTCTGCTGTCCATTTATCTAACGCTTTTTCTAATTGTTTCAATTTGTTTTGCAGACTACGTTTTTGCTCTCGTTGTTGTTTTGCATCTTGTTTTTGTGCGGTTTTTTCTTTGGGCTGTTGCGCTTTACGTTCTTGGCTGCGGTGTTCTAATAACCATTGTTTGTACTCGTCTAAATCACCCTCATAAGGTTGTACGCGTTGATGTGCAACCAACCATAATTGATCTACCGTGGTGCGGAGCAAATGTCTATCATGCGAAACCACAACCAATGCACCTTGGTAAGCTTGTAGCGCGGTGGTTAGTGCATGACGCATTTCTAAATCTAAATGGTTAGTTGGTTCATCTAATAGCAATAGATTAGGTTTTTGCCAAACCAGCAATGCTAATGCAAGACGGGCTTTTTCCCCACCTGAAAAGGGTTCAATTGGGTCAGTCGCCATATCGCCTTGAAACGCGAAACCGCCTAAGAAATTACGAATTTGTTGTTCTGAAACTTGAGGGGAAAGACTTTGTATATGTTGCAAAGGGCTTTCATCTAAGCGTAGGTATTCCAGTTGGTGTTGCGCAAAATAACCGATTTTTAAATGTTCATGGCGTTGCACAGTACCATCTAAAGCGTCCAATTCCTCAGCTAAAAATTTAATGAGAGTCGACTTACCCGCTCCATTAGGCCCTAGTAAACCGATACGTGCGCCCGCAGTAATACGCATTTTGACTTTATCCAAAATCACCGTTTCGCCATAGCCGATTTGGGTTTGTTTGACATCAAGCAATAAATTGGCTTGTGATTCAGGTTCAAAAAATTGAAATTTAAATGGGGAATCGATATGTGCTGCTGCAATCAATTCCATCCGATCAAGGGCTTTTAAACGACTCTGGGCTTGTTTGGCTTTTGTAGCTTTGGCGCGGAAACGATCAACAAAGTGTTGCATGTGGGCAATTTCACGCTGTTGTTTTTCATAATCAGCTTGTTGGCGAGCTAAATTCTCAGCACGTTGGCGTTCAAAATCTGCATAATTACCTGTGTATAAATTGATTTTTTGCTGTTCAACATGAGCGATGGCCTCGACTGTATTATCTAAAAAGTCACGATCATGCGAGATTAATAAAAGCGTGCCTTGATAATGTTTTAACCATTGTTCAAACCATAACACCGCATCTAAATCTAAATGGTTGGTCGGTTCGTCGAGCAGCAATAAATCAGAGCGACACATCAAAGCTTGGGCTAAATTTAAACGCATTCGCCAGCCGCCTGAAAAATGTTTAACGGGCATGGCTTCTTGAGCAGCACTAAACCCTAAACCATGTAAGATTTGTGCCGCGCGGGCATTGGCGGTGTAACCATCAATGGCTTCGTATTGTGCATGAAGCTCAGCTTGACGCATCCCATCGTCTGTATCGTTTGCAAGGGCTTGTTCTAACTGGCGCAACTCGGCATCACCATCTAATACATAATCGAGTGCGCTGGTTTCTAAAATGGGAGTTTCTTGGGCAACATGGGCAATTGTCCACTTTTCGGGTATTTCAACTTGTCCTTCATCGGCTTGTAACTCATTCCGAAGCAAAGCAAGTAAACTCGATTTACCACAACCATTTGCGCCAATAATACCGACTTTATGTTTGACGTGTAAAGTTAAGTGAGCATGTTGTAAAAGTTGTTTGTTACCACGTTGTAGTGTGAGATCAGTAATTTTTATCATTGAAACAAGGCACAGCAATCGAAAATGTTTGCCATTATAGGGTTGAATGGATAGGGATTCCAATGATTTGTCATTAAGTTATGCGGTTTTTTATATCAAAATGAGGATAAGAGATTGGCTATTTTTAAAGTAAAAAATGGCATTGTTCTTGAGTCATATCTATCAAATCCAGCGCAACCATATTGATATTAAAAGTATTTTATATATTAAGTGCTTGCTTGTTTTTCATAAGAACCGAAAATATTAAAAGCATAATAGCATTAATGGGGGAGGGAAATAATGGACGACAGTTATACACCACCAAAAGCACACATATGGTTTGATGCAGTCATACTATGTGTTGTTAATTTCTTGATATATTTTGTATTTGTGGCAGTGGATAATATTAGCTTGTTTATTTTACCAAATACGATTTTATTTGGATTATTTGTTTTACGTCGTTGGTTAGAGTGGAAGCAACAACAGCGTTATCAACAAAAATTAATAGATCAATATCAGTTCGAAAAACAACGTGCAGATGCTGCAGATAAAGCCAAAGCCGCATTTTTAGCCAATACCAGTCATGAAATTAGAACCCCTATTAATGGGATTATTGGTGCAACGGAATTATTACTTGATACTAAGTTGAATAAAGAGCAAATCGATTATGCTCAAACCGCCAAACATAGCAGCACTATTTTATTGACATTGGTCAATGAAGTATTGGATTTTTCTAAAATTGAGGCTGGAGAATTACGTTTAGTGTCTGAGCCTTTTATTTTGCGTGACTGTATAGAGCAAGCGATTGATTTGATTGCAATGAATGCACATAAAAAGCACCTCAATGTCAATTATTTCCTTGAGCAAGATATTCCCGATATTCTGATTGGTGATATTACCCGTTTGCGCCAAATACTGATTAATTTACTGGGCAATGCTTTGAAATTCACCCATCATGGCGAAATTAAATTACAGGCCTCAATACAATCTATCGGTCAGCAGAAACAATATACGTTGCTATTTTCTGTGCGAGATACAGGGGTGGGCATTTCTGAAGATAAACAACAATATTTGTTCAAAGCTTTTGTGCAAGCCGATGCATCTATTGTTCGCCAGTATGGTGGTACAGGGTTGGGGCTAGCTATTAGTAAAGGACTTTGCCAATTAATGGGCGGCCAGATTTGGTTAGAAAGCCAAGTGAATAAAGGGACGACGCTATTTTTCACCGCTACGTTACCTGCCTCGCCAGATGAAGCTTATCCGTATTTATACCACTCAGCACAAATGCTAACAGGAAAAAAAGTACTGATTTTTACACAGCAGCGGTCACATTTAAAAATGCTTGAGACATTTACCCAACAATGGGGAATGGAAACAACAATTTTTCAGCAGCTAACAACGTTTATTCATTATCTTGGTTCAGACAATCATATTGATCTGATTATTTTAGATATTGAAGATTTTTCTCAGCTTAAAACTTATATTCATAAACCACATAAATACCTAATATTAAATGCTTTAAATCAAGAAAAGCCTGATTTGCATTGGTATGATGTACATTTTCTAGCTAAACCGCTTAAACCTAAAAGATTATATGAAACGTTAAACGATCTATTTACAACCTCTAAAATGACTCAAATCCATGATGTTGTGGATAATAGACCTGTTTTACCGCCTGCAATTCATTTAAATATTTTGTTGGCAGAAGACAATCAAGTCAATCAAAAAATTGCTGTTATTATTTTACAAAAACTGGGTTATGAAGTGGAGGTGGCTAACAATGGTGTAGAGGCATTGGAACGGGTTGCACAGCAGCAGTACGATATTATTTTGATGGATATGCAAATGCCTGAAATGGATGGTTTAACAGCAACTCGGGAAATTATTCGTCAATATCCTGATTCTCATCCTATTATCATTGCTATGACTGCAAATGTAACAGCACATGATAAACAACAATGTTTTGATGCTGGTATGGCTGATTATTTGGTAAAACCAATTAATCGTCAGTTGCTTGCAGAGAAGTTAATACAATACGGTAATCAGCTTTATACTGAGCAACCCATTTTGTCTACCTAAAAGATTGTGAATATGCCAAACTGTGCAACTTTTATTTCAGTTTCAATGATGATCTATGTTTAAAGATGTAAAACTTTGGTTGTTACTGATGCTCTGCATTGTCTTGGTTTTCATGCTGGGTTTATGGTTTGGACAAGTTTCGCTATTGCAACTTTTGCCTCAACAATCAGATACTGCTTGGCTTATTGTGCAAGATATCCGCTTGCCACGTTTATTATTGGGCTTATTAGTCGGTGCAACTTTAGGTTTAGCAGGTGCGGTGTTACAAGGCTTATTGCGTAATCCATTGGCAGACCCCAGCGTAATTGGCGTATCGAGCGGGGCAGCGTTTGGAGCTGTGTGTGTATTTTATTTTGGCTTTATGCAATATGGACAATTCATGTTGCCACTTGGCGGAATGCTTGGTGCAGTACTTAGTTTAGCTGCTTTGTATGTGTTAGCTGGACGAAATCCTGATGTGACCACGTTAATTTTAGCGGGCGTTGCCATCAATAGCTTTACTGCTGCGATGACTGCATTGGCTTTAAATCTTGCTCCTAATCCTTATGCCGCGATGGAGATTTTATTTTGGTTAATGGGTAGTTTAGCTGATCGAAGTTTGCAGGATTTATATTGGATTGCTCCATTTATTTTATTAGGCTGGGTTTTATTATTAAATGTGGCGAGGGCTTTGGATAGCTTAAGTTTAGGCGAGGAAGTGGCGACCAGTTTAGGGTTCAATATGGGCTGGATCAAAGTACAAATTATGTTGGGCACAGCGTTATGTGTGGGGGCAGCCGTTGCGTTGAGCGGTAATATTGGTTTTGTGGGTTTGATTATACCGCACCTTTGCCGTCCTTTGGTTGCGCACCAGCCCAGTCGGTTACTCGTTGTGAGTGCCTTAGCTGGCGCACTGTTATTACTTGCCGCTGATTTAGTTGTACGTCTTATTTCACTTGATAGCGGCGAACTTAAATTAGGCGTTGTAACTGCTTTACTTGGCGCACCGTTCTTTTTATGGTTGATTATCAAACGACGTTCAGCGTGGATTTAACTTCTTAGAACCTGTTGTGTGAGTGCATCACGAATTTCACTAGGTTTGTCCTGTTTGCCCACATCACCGGCCACAACGTAATCAAGCTTCTGTTTAAACATTTGTCTGACTCTGAATCCTGTTTTCGCAGGTGCTTGGCCACTAGGGTTAGCGCTGGTGGAAACAAGAGGTTTGCCATAGGTTTCACATAGTTTTGCTGCAATTGGATGGTGTGTTACTCGAACTGCGATTTTGTCGGATTGGCCACGTAACCATTTCGGTGTTTTGGGATTGGCAGGCAATAGCCAAGTGACAACTTGTTTTTGTGCCCATGTTGTTAATACTTGTTGCTCTATTTCTACATCGAGTGGCAAAACATAAGGTTCTAATTGGTTGAAATCAGAGGCTATTAAAATCAAACCTTTTGACCAATGGCGTTGTTTTAAGGTAAGAATTTTTTGTACCGCAATTTGGCTGTCAGGGTCACAGCCCAAACCATAAACGGCTTCTGTGGGGTAAGCGATAACACCAGCTTGTTTTAAAACGTATTTTGCGCGTTGGTATTGCAAATGAGACACGAGATATTTCCGAAAATAAAAAGGGTTGATTACCCTAGAAATACTAGAATAACCAACCCTGAATAGTCTACAAAAAATTACGATTTATCTTTATCGTCATCCTTTTTCAAATCAGTTTTTAACCGAATACCACGACGACCGCTTGGTTTCTTCGCCGCTGTTTTTCGTGTTGCACCTGATTTTGCCGCTCTGCGTGTCGTTTTACGAGCAGGAGCTTTTCGAGTTGTAGCCTCTTTTGCAACAGACCTCGTTGTTTCTTCTGCTTTTGGCTCAGGGGTTGGCTCGACAGGTTTCGCAACTTCCTCTGCTTTTGGCTCAGGAGTTGGTTCAACTGGTTTGGCCACTTCTTCAGCTTTTGGCTCGACGGGTTTAGCCGCTTCCTCAACTTTTGGCTCAGGTGCTTCTTCAACGGGTTTAGCCACTTCCTCTGCTTTTGGTTCAGGAGTTGGTTCAACGGGTTTAGCTACTTCCTCGGCTTTTGGTTCAGGAGTTGGTTCAACAGGTTTAGCCACTTCCTCTGCTTTTGGCTCAGGAGTTGGCTCGACAGGTTTAGCCACTTCCTCTGCTTTTGGCTCAGGAGTTGGCTCGACAGGTTTAGAAACTTCCTCAACTTTTGGCTCAGGTGCTTCTTCAACAGGTTTCACAACTTCCTCGGCTTTTGGCTCAGGAGCTGATTCAACAGGTTTCGCAACTTCCTCAACTTTTGGCTCAGGTGTTTCTTCAACAGGTTTCGCAACTTCCTCGGCTTTTGGCTCAGGAGCTGATTCAACAGGTTTCGCAACTTCCTCTGCTTTTGGCTCAGGAGTTGGTTCGACAGGCTTAGCTTCAGCTGGTTTTACAATTGGTGCAGGAGGTGGCTCACTGGTTCGGTCAGCAATCACCTCCACGACTCTAGGAGTTACTGATTTTTTTTTTACACTATCAGATGATGGTGTCTTAGATACGGCTTGAGCAACAGTGTGTTCTTCCTCTCTATACTCTTCTTTACCAAAGAGCTTACCCCACAATGCCACAATGCCCATCCATAACATCATGAATAATGCTCGCACGATATAAAATGCCATCGTGATGATGCCACCAATGGTGCTAAAGATTGAGCCTAAAAAAGACCCTGAACTTTCACTACTCATATGTTGAGTGGACTTATTATAAGATGCTGAGCTTGGTTCGCCCGTTGCAATAGTTGGCTCATCACAACCTGTTGCTAACAAGACTTTTTCGCCAACACTGATACAACCTAATGGAATAACAATTAAAGTTAATATAGTAGAAACCATAACACCAAATAATAATGAGATGGCCATGCCTTGGAAAATTGGATCATATAAAATCACCATACCGCCGCCAACTAATGCCCACGCAGTAATAATAATTGGGCGCGTTCTAGTCTTACAGGCGTTAATCACCGCATCTTGCAAAGGAACACCACGGCGTAATTCTGCAATCGAATAATCTACCAATAAGATCGAGTTGCGTACAATAATACCTGCCAACGCAATCCAACCAATCATTGATGTTGCAGTAAATGATGCCCCCAATAACATGTGTCCCGGAACAATGCCCAATAAAGTTAATGGAATGGGTGCCATGATGACTAAAGGCACGGTGAAGTTACCAAATAACCACACGACTAAAATGTAAATCAATACCAGTGCAACTGCGAATGCAAGACCCATATCACGGAATGTTTGGTACGTCACTGTCCATTCACCCGCCCATTCAAAGCCTGATCCCATTGTAGTCGGTGCGCCTAAATAACGCTGACACATTGGAATAAAACCTAATGGATACCAACAACCAGACTCAGATAAATTTACACCATCTGGGGCTTGATAATCACGTAACATTGCTTCCACTTCTAACATACCGTAAATCGGTGCGCTGAGGCTGTATTCATTGTTACCTTGATATTTACCAACCGAATCACCCACAACATATTCAACTGGGCGTAAATCTTTTTGATAAATAATTGGGTCTTGTGGCGCAGATACGAAACGGCCTAATTCTGCTAATGAGACCACTTGACCTTGGTTATTTGGAATCGGTAAGTCATATAAACGGCTTAATTGTGCGCGAACATGTAATGGCACTTGAATCACAATATAAGTGGGTTCTAAGCCAAAGCCTTGTTTAATATCGCCTAATTTGAATCCACCTAATGCCATCATTAAGTTTTGGTTAATCGTATCAACCGCAATGCCTTTACGGACAGCTTTTTCTGTATCAACTTCAAACTTCCAAATTGCGTATGGATCAGCCATGTAACTGTCTGCATCATCGATGATTTCAGATTGTTCAAAGAATTCCGTAAATTGTCTCGCCACTTCACGACGAGTTGCACCGTCTGAGCCATATACCTCTGCTACAACCGCTTGTAATACTGGTGGCCCCGGTGGCATTTCAACAATTGTGATTTTGGCATCGCTATCTTGCTCAGTTAACAATTCTTGTAGCATTTGCCGTGCTTCAGTCGCTAGCTGATGACTACTGCGTTCTCTAAAGCCTTTGTCGACCAATTGAATTTGAATGTCTGCGTGCCATGGTTTATTACGCAAATAGTAATGACGCACCATGCCATTAAAATCATAGGGCTGTGATGTGCCGACATAAGTTTGTACGGCTGTGACTTCTGGCACTTGACGTAATTTTTCAGCCATTTGATATACAATATTTGCTGTGACAGGTAACGCCGTACCTTCTGGCATATCAACATATACATTGTATTCTGGTTTGTTATCCAACGGTAGCATTTTGACTTCTACATCAGTGGTATAGAACATACCGATGGCTAAGAAGAAAGCAACGATTAATGCAGCTAAGAACCCAAAACCAAAGAGTGGCTTGTTCGCAAGTGCTGGAATAATACGTCGGTAAAAACGTTCCCATCGTTCATTTTCTTTATGCTCGACTTCTTCAGCTTTCATCAGCTTTTTCATGGATGGCTTCACGCGCATTGCAATCCATGGTACGAAAATAAATGCAGCAACTAACGAGAACACCATTGCAACCGAACCAAGAACTGGAATCGGTGCCATATAAGGCCCCATCATGCCTGAAACAAAACCCATTGGAAGTAAAGCAGCAACCACAGTGAACGTCGCTAAAATGGTGGGGTTACCCACTTCACGTACAGCATCGACAGCGGTGTCAGTATCCATATTTTCACTGAGTAACCAACGTCGATAGATGTTTTCAATCACGACAATCGCATCATCAACCAGAATACCAATTGAGAAAATCAGCGCAAATAAACTGACTCGGTCAATGGTAAATCCTAGAATCCATGCTGAGAAAACCGTGATTAAAATAACCACAGGAATCACCACTGTGACCACAAATGCAGGCTGATAACCGATATGACGGAAGAAATATAAAACCAATAAAGTGACTGCGCCCGTTGCAATAAATAGCTTGAGGATTAAGCTATCAACTTTATCTTTAGCTGTTTTACCATAATTTCGTGTAATTTCGACATGTACGTTGTCAGGAATTACCGTCCCTTTTAAAGCTTCAATTCGTTCTAAAACCTTATTAGCAACTGTTACCCCATTTGTCGCGATTTTCTTGGAGATTGCAATTGTGACTGCAGGTACACCGGGGATTTCAGCCATCGGTACAGCCTCTTTATCATAGGCATGTTTATGAGTGATTTTGCCCCATAATTCTTGCAGGAAATTGCCATGAATCACGGCTTGTTCATAACCATAGGCAGGGCCTGAGAAATAATTCACAATTTGACTGGTTTCGCTAGGGCCTTTAATCACCTTGGCGACATCTCGTACGTGTACTGCACGATTTTGATAAGTACCTACGACTAGCTGCTCTACATCATAAGCATTGCGGAGGAAAGTCCCTGTATAAATGGTGAAATGATTACCGCCTGTTTCTGTATAACCTGCGCTTTGTTCACTGTTGGCAGTTTGAATGGTTTGAGCGATTTGACCAATACTTAAATTATAACCTGACAACCTTTCAGGCATCACTTCTATCCGAACTTGCTCTTCACGCCCCCCAACCACGAAGCTTTTACCTACCGCCTCGATTTTGTTCATGTCGTGCATCACATCTAAGGATAATGTCCTCAATGCACTGTCATCCACATCTTCCGACCATAAAGTCAGCGTCACCACAGGTACATCATCCACCCCTTTTGGTTTAACCAGTGGCATCTGGACACCAGGGGGCATTTGATCGAGGTTAGATTGCAATTTATCGTGAACTTTGAAAACTGATTTTTCTAATTCTTCACCCACATAGAACTGCACCGTTACCATGCCTTGGCCACGTTCTGCAGCGGAGTAAACATGTTCAACCCCAGGGATTTCGCTCATAATCCGTTGTAAAGGATCAATAGCAAGACTGGAGACTTGTTGTGATGATGCACCTTGGTACTGGACAAAAATGTCTACCATTGGTACGGAAATTTGCGGGTCTTCCTGACGAGGGGTGAGCATAAGACCCATCACGCCCATGAAAAACATGGCAATAAATAATAAAGGGGACAGTGGCGAATGAATAAAGCTCTGCGCCATTTGCCCTGCAACGCCTAGCGATTGCTGTGTGTTTTGGTCGGCCATAACAGATTTATTCTTATAATGTATTAGTGATTGTTATTAGAAGACTTAGAAGTCCAGCCAGAACTGATTGCTGGTTTTGGGTTTAACTCAACCTTGTCGCCAGCAGATACACCGCTTAATACACTGACTTGTTGTTGGTCAATATCTCTACCTAAACGAATTAAGCGTAACTGGGTTTTCTTTTCACCGTCTTTTTCAGTCACAACCCGAATCGCAGGTAAACTACCACGCCAAATAATCGCGCTACGTGGAATAATCGGTAAATTTTGTACAGGAACAGTGACATCTTGAATTTCGACTTCAGCATATTGCCCAGGGCCTGTTTGTGTACCAATAGGTAAATCAAATTTGACCGTTACTGTATGTAAATTAGGATCAGCTGTAGGAAAAATCTGTGCAACACGTACTAAAGCAGGCTTATCGGATACATCTAATTTTGCAGGTACAGTCATACCCTTTTTCAAACCTGTCACTAAACGTGCAGGTACATCCACTTTAATTTGTAAATATTCAGTATCAGCAAACTCAATCAATGGCATTCCCGGTTGTACCGTATCGCCTTCTTCAATTAATTTACGGATAATCACACCATTAAAAGGGGCTTTACTTAAGGCATCACGTAATGAGGCATCAATTTGTTCAATTTGGGAGCGGGCTTGCATTAATGCGCTACGAGCTTGGTCAATTTGCGAACCAAAATTATGTAAATCAGCTTGACGGTCTAAGCCTGAACTGCTGCGACCCATGACATCAGACATTGGCTGGGTGAAAAACTGGTCAAACATGAAAGGTAGACCCATACCACCGGGGGCAGATTTTTGTGGAGACTCAGGAGACCATAATTCTCTTGAATATTGAATATTGGCATTTCTTAACGCGGCATCAGCTTGATAAAATGCAGCTTCTGCTGATCTACGTTTGGCACGTAAAACAGTATCATCAATTTTGACTAAAACGGCATTTTCTGCAAATTTGTCACCTTCCTCACCCGCTATTTTTTTGACTCGTCCAGGAACTTGTGCTGATAGTGTGACTTCTTTATATGGGATTACCGTACCACCTAAGGTCACTGTTGTGCCGATAGATGATTGTTTTACCTCATAAATTTCCGTGGCTTTTACTGAATACGTTATGATTAAAAAAGATAATAAAATGGTTTGCAATAAGTATTTCAGCATTGTTCATATCCATTAATTAAAAAAGTATGTGCGGTGAGTCGGTCTATTCAAAAGGAATTGCGAAGAATTGTCTACTATTTGATGATTGAATTTTTTTTATAGTTATAAGTATTCTTAATTAACCTGCAAATGAATCCATAAAAACAAAGTTGGATGCGTATGCATTTTGGCACATCCAACTTATGCTGATACCCGTGTTTAGCTTACTCTACCCATGACTGAAAAACTTTTGACAAAAGGGCCCGCCATACGAGGGTCTTTAATCATGGCTTTATAATCGCCTGTTTTAAATTTCAATTTGCCACCCACATAGGCCATACCTAAGCCAGCCATGCCCAGACCTTTTTCGATCCATTTATTCCAATTGTCTTGTGAAGCACGTAAATCCCAGTTTAAAGGCTGACCATTATATGCACCGCCATCAATTGCTTTACCATTTTCGATAATCAAGATGCCTATTGGATTTTCATCACCCACAAAGCCATAACCGATTGTTGATGTGAAATTGATTTCAGCTAAAGCGTTGGATAACTCAGGCTCGTTATTCCATTCATCTTTGAAGCTGTTCATCCATTCTTCTGAGAATAATTCTGCCATAATTCCTCCTAAATAATAATGTGTATTGGCTGCTTCTTAGTTGAGCATTATGCCAAAGATTTACAAATAAATGCGAGTTTAAAAGACTTTTTCCTAAAACCTGCTTTTTCTGGTAAGCTGTCAAGCTTCGTAGTTGCTGGCATTATATCTTGTTGCATACAATGCAGGCGCAATATAACAATAAGCATACCTTAACGTCTAGTAACCATTTTATCAGGGTCACCACATTTCGTATTTATCTTAGATTAATTTTTAATATAAAAACTAGAGGAAATAATCATTTATGAGTTATATAACGGTTGGAAATGCGCTCGGCTGTACGATCAATTCACACCGACGCGGCTGGGATGGGAGTATTTGTTTAAATGCAGAAACATGGAACTGTTCAGCAAAACAACAATTTCGAGCGGATTACTGTCAGCAAGGTGACCCAAGATGCTATCACATTCATGTATTTGAAGAAGCTAACCCATACTGTTTAATAGATGATTTAGGTATTGGCTGGTTATTAGACCCTTATCCAGACGCATTAAACGATCAAATTTTATTATTTTGGGGCAAACGGTTTCAAGAACCGCGCGGTATTAATGAAATAGCCTCTCGACCTAAAGATTATGTATTTGGTGCTTATCGGGTTAAAAAAGTTTATCCACAAAAAATCAATGAATTTAAAACATTATGGAAAATTGAGCCTTATCCTGATGGTTGGGTACGTTTTCAACAACCTTATGTATTAACGGTTTATTATAAAAGTATAATTGGTGGTGTTTACTTAAAAGAAGTGAATCGAGTTGCAGTAGAAAATATGTTTGAAAAAGCCGCTGAGCAAGCCAGTAGCCCGAATCCTAATTGGTACTCCGAAAAAGATGCAGAGCGTTTTGCTTACTTTCATGATAATTTATCGGATTGGTTTGAAATTTCCCGCGAAACGGCACAAAATGTACAAAATAAAATTATTTCCAAGTCTCAAACCCGCACCATAGCTGCTTCAGCACCCTCTACACCAAATACAGCAACCCGCAGTCCTTTTGATGATTTAAAAAATTTAGATGTTAAGAAAGCCCAAAATACCTTAACTGCATTAACTCGCCCCAAAAATCCTGAATTATTGCCACCTACTTTTCCTCTTGTTGAAAAAGACTCAATTAAAGATAAGATCAAAAATGCTTATGGACAAGATATTTTAGATTCGATTACCACTGTTTCGTTGACTAAGAATATTTTGATTTTAACGGGTAATCCGGGGGTTGGTAAAAGTACTTTAGCGATTGATTTAACGGATGACAGTGAGCGCAAACTGATTGTATCTGTGGGTTCAACATGGCGTGGACGCGAGGATTTATTAGGTTATGTCAATCCGATTAGTAATGAGTTTGAACCAACGGAATTTACTAAATTTTTATGTAAAGCAGAAGCCGCTTGGCGCAAGAACGATCGACGTACTTATTTAGTGATTTTTGAAGAATTTAACTTAAGTCAGCCAGAATATTGGTTTGCAGATATTTTAGTCCGTTCACAATATCCTGATGACCAAGAAAAATTGCGTACGTTAGATTTAGGTGGCAAAGGTATTCGTGGCATGTCAGGTAACACCAGCAAAGTGTT
Source organism: Candidatus Albibeggiatoa sp. nov. NOAA (assembly GCA_025800385.1). GTDB lineage: Bacteria > Pseudomonadota > Gammaproteobacteria > Beggiatoales > Beggiatoaceae > Albibeggiatoa. Next base: position 12,833 of record JAOXRS010000116.1, on the reverse strand, counting down.
TATTACGCCAGCAGTACGTTTTGTTGCCACAATTAACAATGACCACACCACATTATCCTTATCACCTCGAGTATTAGATCGTGCCTCGATTGTTGAGTTAAGTTTCGAAGCACGTAATATCTTAAAACGGGTACGCTTGGATTTAGAAGAACCCCAAATTATGGCAATTGAAGAGTTAGATGCTCTGCTTAAATATAAAGGGGCAATGTTTTCATTACGCGCCGCTGAATCCTTAAAACGTTGTATTGAGTTTTTAAACCAGTTAGATTTAAACAATACGTGGGATGCATTGGATATTGTATTGATGCAGCAAGTATTAACCAAAGTACGCTTAATGGTCGGCGACCCATCCAATGACAGCCTGATGCAAGGTTTAGAAGATTGGAGCGAAAGTTATGGCAAACATCTACGCAAATGTGCCAGCTTAATCAATTCCTGGTCTGAAGCTTTGAAAGATGGTCGGGATATTATTCAAGCATAACTTATAATTTTTAAAACAAGTAAGTATTTATAATCAAACAATTACCAGTGTAAAAATGGATTATAAGCACTTACTTGTGATTTTTATTATTTCCTGTCAAAAAAGCCTGCTAATTGCCTAATTCGATCATGCACACCATCAGGCAACTGATTCCAATCAAATCGCCATCGCCAATTGCCTTCCGCTGTTCCGGGGACATTCATTCGATGAGCCGCATCTGCAGCTAACACATCTTGCATTGGGATAATCGCCAAACGTGCGACTGAAGAAAATGCACTGGAAATCAATGCCCAAGGCATATCATGTGGATCGCATTGTACATACGAGCAAACATGTTGTTGTGCATGAGATGGCAATTCATGAAACCAGCCCACTGTGGTATTGTTATCATGCGTACCCGTGTAAACAACGCTATTTGGCTCATGATGATGTGGTAAATAGGGATTACCCGCACCACCATCAAACGCGAACTGTAAAATCTTCATCCCAGGTAAATCAAATTGCTCACGCAATGCAGTGACTTCATCAGTAATCACGCCTAAATCTTCAGCAACCAAAGGCAAATCAATATGTTGTCGCAAAGTCTCAAATAATTCCGCACCAGGGACTTTGACCCACTCACCATTAATTGCAGTTTCTTCGTCCGCAGGCACAGCCCAACATGCCTCAAAACCTCGGAAATGGTCAATTCGAATCACATCAAACAATACTTGTTGGGTTTTAAATCGCTCTAGCCACCATTGGAAACCATCTTTTTGCATGTATTTCCAGTCATAATGCGGATTTCCCCAAAGCTGTCCTGTTTCGGAAAAATAGTCAGGCGGCACACCAGCAACCACATTCGGTTGACCTTTTTTGTCTAATAAGAAATTCTTGCGGCTTGCCCACACATCCACACTGTCATGCGCCACGAAAATCGGCATATCACCAAATAAATAAATGCCTTTTTCATTGCTGTATTTTTTTAAATCCAACCATTGACCAAATGCGGCAAACTGTTCAAAACAATAAAATCCAATTTCATCGGCATGTTGCTTTTTCAGAGCATCAATTGAGGTTTTTTTGCGATCACGATATTTAGCAGGCCATTGTGTCCAACCCGCGTTGTCATGTAGTGATTTGAGTAAACGATACAGCGCGTAATCTTCTAACCAATGTGCATGATTGATTTTAAATTGTTCAAATGCTTGTAATTCTTCTTCCGTCGCATGTTGTTTAAACCCTGCAAATGCCTCACGCAAACGGGCAAACCGATAGGTTCTAATGGCTTCTTCACCTTGGTCATGGGGTGGATTATCATCAGCAGTTAACCAATTGTGTTCAATCAATTTTTCTAAGCTAATTAACACGGGATTGATTGCATTAACCGATTGAGATTGATAAGGCGATAAATCACCGTGTGGTGGACTGAGCGGCAACATTTGCCAAACCGACACGCCGCAACTGACTAAAAAATCAACAAAATAAAATGCTTGCTGCCCTAAATCGCCATTGCCAATGCTGTGTGGTAAAGATGTTGGGTGTAATAAAATCCCTGCACGTCTTACTTTGAATAGCTCGCCGCTTTGCATGATTAATTCTCCTGTCCCGGACGCATTGTGCCAGCCGCAGCAGGATCGCCACCGCCATAAGAGAATGATTCTTTTAAGTATTCGGGTGGAGTTTGCCCTAAATACTCATACAAATTGGTCAGATGTTGTCGATATAATAAATCAAACGTGCCCACTGAAGCCGAGGGGTTATAATCCCCAAACCACCAGCACCAATCTGAGCCTTCACATACGGCAAGTTGTCGTTCAGCTTGGGTTTTCTGTTTTCCTTTCAATTCGCCAATATGTTGGTCAAATACTTGTTTGGCTTCGTTTAGCATTTCCCATGCGCGATTTTTATCTTTATCGCCAATCCACGTTGTAAATGTGCCAAATACCCAGCTACCTGCAACTAAATTTGGTAACTCTTGGGTTTGTTCTTCTAAGCATTCAGCGAAGGTTGCCATTTCTACATGTGGATTATCACTGAGTTTTTTATACAAGCCGTCCAAGAAATAGAAGCCATTTTCATGATACGACTCCCATGCATTTTCCCCATCCAGAATAATCGGTACGACGGTCGCGCCTGTGTCTGCAGAGGCATGAGAGATATTTTCTAAATGATGGACTAAATTATTCACTGCATCGTCAGAATGCCAAGTGGAGTATTGAAACCCAATATTATCCGACAAACCATCATCACGGAAAAAGCACGCAATATTGTTATTGACCAATTTATAAGGATGGTGTGGATGCCCTTCATGCCCTGCTTTAATTAAACTGTTACGCAACACATTTTCACCTGTTGCTACCCAACGCACATCCGAATTCGCTTGCAAGGCGTGCAAAGTGGCTTCACTAACGCTACCCTCTGATGGCCAACAACCGACAGGTTCATGATTGAAATATTTTTTAAAAACCTTGATGCCTTGCTTAATATGCCAAGTGACTCGATTTGCACCATCGGGATAATCAGAAAAATTCGGTAGCGGAATATCAGGTGCAGCTTCACGCGCAGAATGGACTTCCAATAACAATGGCATAATTGGATGCGCATAAGGAGTGAAAGATAGTTCGACCTGTCCACGATCAGATAAGGCTTTGTAACGCGGGATAATGCTGGATAAGATTTCGCTAATTACTTGTAGCAATTGTAGACAGTCTTCTTGATTATATTGATATTCTTTATCCATCAGGGCTTTGATACGCGGGTCTTCACGGCGCACGGTTTCACCCATCCAACCCAAGTGATACCACACCAAAATATCGATCAAGTATTGCTGGTCTAAATAAGTAATAAATTCAGGCTTTTCTTTTAGCCATTCTGCCATTTTTGTTAAACGTAAATAAGGTTCAAAGCGGTTGATAATCCGTTCTTGGTTGGCGCGTAAGCAGTTTTCAATCAGTTCGATACGGGCTTCAGGCTCTCGGGGTAATTCGTCGGTGGCTAGGGCATTTAGGAGTGGATCAGTGATGGTTTTACGTTTGGGCTTGTCTAGGTAGTTTTTAACTTGGGTTGCGTAATCGTCGAGCTGTTCCAATAGCGTGGGGGCAAAATTAACGACGACTTTGGCTTGTGGATATTTTTCCAAATGCGCTGCCATGTCGACATAATCTTTAATTGCGTGCAAATATGTCCAAGGAAGTTGGTATTGCTGTTTAACAGCATCGTAGTAGTTGGGTTGGTGCATGTGCCAGCAAAAAACCACTTTGAGTTTGTCAGGCATGAATGATTCCTTTGGCTTGGTATTTCGTTATTGTATTGGCGTATTATAACCTAGGGTGAATTCTCAAACAGTAGGGATTTTTATACTATTATTTTTCTGCTTTAGATAACTGGACTTTCTTAATTAACTTTATTAATATTAATTATAAATATATTTGGAGTGATTATAATGAGTGCTGAACAACCAATTTATAGTCCAAGTATTTTTATTGGCAGGAAGGATGAAATTGCTACTTTTGAAACTATGCTAAATGGCAATTCTGATTGTTGGATTTTACGCATTGAAGGAGAAGGAGGGATAGGTAAAACTAAACTTTTACAAGAATATATTAAAATAGCTAGAGATAAACCTAGTATATTAGTTACGGATATTATCGACTTTTACCTTACTGAAAACAAAACTGAAATAGGCATTTTAAAAAATATTGCTAAACAATTAAATGAGCAGAAATTTTATGAGTTTTTTGATAGTCTTAAAAAAAATACAGATTCTACTGACATTTCAGCTATTGCCAGAGATGATTTTTTAAATTGCTTGCCTTTCTTGAAGGATGAACAAAAAATTATCCTTGTATTTGATACTATTGAACTTGCTAATGATGCAGTTATTCGTTTTTTTTCTGATTTTTTGGATAAACTGAAAGAAGCATTACCTAATTTAATGCTTGTTGTATCAGGCCGTCCTCTTGGAAATAAAGACTTCCTTAAGCCCCTACCTTTTACCATGAAAGAACCTCCTCCTTTGCAGGGTCTAAGTAAAACTGAAACCCAAAATTATTTTTTAGATGAGAAAATTATAGGTTATTTGGCGAATCAAAATATACAATTAACTTCAAAACAAATAGATAAATTCATTGATCTTACTCAGGGGAAACCTATTCTTATTGCTTTAGTTGTTGATTGGTTAAAAATAGACAATTCTATTTCGAAGCTATTATCAATTAATAAAGGTGAACAAGCTTTTGAACAAGCATTAATTAAGAGAATTGCTAATCTCACATACCCTGAAGATCAAGTTATTTGGGCTATGGCACATATATATCGTCGCTTTGATGAGAAAATTCTTGCTTACATCTTTCCGAGTATTGAAATCTCCGCTAGAGAATTAATTGAGTCTTTAGCTAGTTTTTCATTTATTAAAATTCGATACTCAGAACAAGGGGAAATTATTAGCTGTTTACTTCATGATGAAATGCGGCGTTTAATCACTGATTATGTATTAGCTAATGAAGATAAATTTCATAATGTTCGCAAAGATTGGTCTCAGAGGCTGATTAAATATTACGACAATTTAATAACTAAAACTAATGATGAATTAGAAAAACGACATTTATATTACGAGCAATTATTTTATCAACTTGATGCAAATATCCAAAAAGGTATAGAACAATGGCGTAAATTAATTTACATGGCACAATCATGGGAACATAAAGAAAGTTTACATGCTGAGATAGATTACTATCGTAAAATACTTGATGCGAATACCCAAGCAGAGCTAGACTCACATATTGCCTATGCCTTGTATGAACAAAATAAATATTTAAAAGCTATTAACTTACTTAAACATACACTTGAGAGTGGTAATTGTACTACAGAAATAGAAGCAAAAATTCATTCAGATATTATATTATTTTACTCATTTACTGATGCAAACCAAGCTTTAGTAAAAGGTGGTGAACATAGGCAATGGTTTCAAGGGAAAATAAAATCCTTTAGTAAAAGTAAAAATTTCTCTCTAATCCGTAGATATGGAAATTTATTGAACAATATTGGTTATGCATATAGAAAAGAAGGAAATATTGAGAAAGCTATAGAGTATTATAAATTAGCTTTGAAGCAATTTTCATATGCTACTAATGATTTTGCTAAAGATATAGATGATTTTTATATTCGTAGGGCTAAACATTCAGAGGCAGCAACTAAAAATAATCTTGGCTACTTATTACATTTGCAAGGGCGAGATAAGGAAGCTAGCCCTTACTGTAAAACAGCACTTCGCATCAGGAAACGCTTAGGTGATTATAGTGAAATAGGTTTATCCTATAATGTTTTAGGTATTATTGAATCAGATAAAATGCATCGAGAGCCTGCTATTAAATACTTTGAGCAAGCATTAGGTATGTTTGAAAAAGCAAAAGATTTACGAGGACGAGGGTTAGTTTATTTAGCTTACGGTCGTATGTTGCGTCAGCTGGGTTGGGATAAAGTTAGACCCTCTCGTAAGGATTTTGATATTGCTGCAGATGACTATAGTAAATCCCAAAGCATGCTAGTAGAAGCAAAAAAATACTTAAGTAGGGCAGACATCTTTTATTATGTTGAAGCTTCTTATGAAATAGGTACGTTATTAAGTCAAAAAGGAGAGTTCATAGCTGCAATTCAAGAGTTAGGCGACTGTGTAACTAAAGCTATAGAAGTTGAACATCACCATATACATGCACGGTGTTTACAAGAATTAGCTACAGTTTATTTTGCAATTAAAGATTATCCAAAATCAAAACAGTTTACCGAGAAAGCTATTCAAGAGGCTACTGTAAATGAGATATTTTATGTTTTAAGTCGAGCTCAACGAATACTTGCAGATTTACAATTTTACTGGGAGGACTATGACGAAGCTTTCAATACAGCTTATCAATCTAGTGAAAACTTACTTAAAACTGATATGAATAGTCAAGTGGATAATCCAATAAAACAAGAATATTTCTATGATTACTGGCAAACTTGGTTTGAATCTTTAATTAGGAATCTGCCGACAAAAGACAAAAAAAAGGAATATGCAAATAAGTTAATTGAGAATTGGGAAATGGACAACTCCAATGATCAATATACAGGTTTCATTATTGCAGTTGAAGAAGCTTCAGAGTTGGAGTAGTTTGCTATGAATATCGTAAATAAATCTTTAACAAGAAAAATTCTAATATTAGCAGCAAACCCTAAAGACAGAAAACGCTTACATTTAACTAAAGAAGTAAGAGAAATTAAAGAAGGGTTGCGACTTTCGCAAAAGCGGGATTCCTTTGAAATATATTCAGATGATGCTGTAAGAATAAAAGACTTTAGAAGAGCAATGTTAAATGTTAAACCTAATATTTTACACTTTTGTGGGCATGGAGATAGAAGTGGCCTTATTTTTGAAAGTGATAATGGTGACTCTATCTTTATTGAAGGAGATATCCTTGCCAACTTTATTGGTCTAATTAAAAGTGTGGAATGCGTTTTACTCAATACTTGTTACTCAAAAATTCAGGCAGATGAAATAGTTAAGCATGTAGACTATGTGATTGGAATGAAAGAAAAAGTAAAAGACGAGGTTGCTATTACTTTTGCAGTTGGTTTCTATGACGCGCTGGGAGCTGGAGAAACAATTACAGACGCATTTAAAATAGCACAAACGAATATTGGCTTAAATGGGGATAAGGAAAGTAGCAATATTCCAGTTTTGTTGGAAAAACAAAATATAGTAAACCCTAAACCTTCTATTAATAAAAATTCTTTTAAAGAAATATTAGATAATCAATTAAAAAGTAGTGAATATGGAAATTTGAATTATGTATTGGAACATGAATTTGGTTTTCAAAACTGTGCAGATGAAACAAATAAAATTATAAACTCCTCATATGCTCTATCCATTATTGATGCTCCTGCTGGCTACGGCAAGTCTGTGTTACTAGAAGAACTTAAAAATAAATTTAAGGAAGAAAAATATAACTGCATTGGTATAAATTTAGATAAGGAACTTGCTTTAGAACAAGATATCAAAAAAAATATTGCTCTTATAAGAACAAAAGTTCAAAAATTAGAAAAGGTTGTCCTAATATTTGATAATACAGAAAAACTAGAAAGTGAAAAAGTTAAAATTCTAAAAGATATAGTTATCAGTAGCCATGAGCTTATATCTGATCCAAACAAATTAAGGGTTATCTTTGCTGGTCGTTATATCTCTACACACTTTCAAAACGTTGCTTGGGGTCAATATTTTTATACTTATGAGCTGCTCCCCTTAGGTTCGAGTACTATACAAAAATTTATTGAAAAAAAACTATTTGATAATAACATAAAAAATATTTCTCTCTATACAAAGCTTGTTGAAGACATAAGTTGTGGTCACCCTCCAATTATTATAGACCTTGTGCGAGCCATTGATAAAGAGCCTAACACTTATCTTTGCGCAAAAAAAATAGATGTTTTTACAAGATTTGCGCTAAAAAAAATAAATGACACTATTGGTGAATTGGACAATGAGACTCAAGATGCTTTAATGAAACTTGCTATTTTTAGAAAGTTTAATATAGAAACTATTAGTGAGCTAAAAAAGAGAAATCATCTTTGCTCAGAACTAGATGAAGTTAAATTAAGTAGATTAATTGGCAATATTAATCTTGTTAGAAAGGGTGTCGGTGAGCAACGGTATAACGATGTAGTTTTTAGAGAATTATTACTAAAAAAAATGAAGTGGTATGATTTTGATAGTTACCAGAAGATACAAAACAGTGCTATAGAAATTTACCAAAGCTGGCTATTACAAGCTAGAGATAAAAAAATTCCAGGCCTAGGTTCTTTAGAAAAGACAGAGTCCTATATAAAGGAATTTATTTATCATTCGCTTTTACATCATTTATCTTTGCCCATACAAAACTTAGCACTAGCAACACAAAAAATATGCAAAATTTTATGTGATAAACATTTGTTAGGTTGTGGTTCAAGAAATGATGTAAAAGAGTTTGTTTTTTCTTGCATAATACATGATTCTGATATTAGCCAATTACTTGAAAAGCATAATGTAGATTTAGATATTTACGCTTTATGCCCATGAACAAAATACAAGGCTGCTGTCACTAGTGAATACTAACCAAACGACTCCTATTTTATTAACAGGTAATTATCATCAGATTATTAATGATTGTGCCTGCGCAATTTCTCACCCATTACAGTCAAACTATTTTTCTAGCGACAACTATAAAATACATAACCAAAATGATAGTATCAATTTAAATAAACAATTTTCTATGCTATTTAATCCAAATAGTCCCATAAACCCAACAATTATCAATAAATCTGCATGGCACCGCTACCAAGATTTTGCGCAAAAAACACAGCCATTAACTCAAAAAATAGACTATCAATTTGCTCAACAAAACTTAATTATTCCTGAGTCAGCAACACATACAACAAAACAACAACGTACAGAAATATTTACAGTTTGGTTGCATGTTACCAATGTTTGCAACTTAGATTGTAGCTATTGCTATGTGAATAAAACTACTGAACAAATGGATGAAATAATAGGCAAAAATGCGATTAATCAAATTATTCAAACTGCACAACAAAAAAGCTTTAAAACCATAAAAATTAAATTCGCAGGTGGTGAGCCATTACTTAATTTTAAATTGATTCAAACTTTACACAACTATGCACAAAAACAACTAGAAAATACAAATATTAAATTACAAAGCGTGATTTTAACTAATGGCACATTGATTTCAGAAAAAATAAGCAGCTGGATAAAACAAAACAATATAAAGCTGATGCTATCCATTGATGGGCTATTCGATGCCCATGATAAACAACGCCCTGCGAAAAATGGCAAAAGTAACTTTGCACAAATTATACATAACTTAGACAATTGTTTATTACCACTGGATATTAAACCTGACATCAGTATCACAGTCACACAAAAAAATGCAGCTAATTTAGCAGAAACTGTGATATGGGTATTGGAACGTAAACTACCATTTTCACTTAATTTCTATCGTCAAAACTTACAAACCAAATCACATCAAGAACTGAAGCTAGAAGAAGACATAATCATCCAAGGGATGTTAGCCGCTTACAAAGCTATAGAACAAAACCTACCAGATTATCCACTCTCTAACGGTTTATTGGATAGACTACAACCTTTTGCCCATACACAAACTTGTGGGGTTGATGAAAGCTATTTAGTGATTGACCATCATGGTCGACATAGACAATGCCATACCCAATTAGAGCAAACAACGTTTGGTAATATTCCTATTCAAACTACACCTAAAATTCAAAATTTGCCTGTAGATGAAAAACAAGGTTGTAAAGATTGTGAGTACCGTTATTTCTGCACAGGTGGTTGCCCCATTGAAACCTACAATGCTACAGGTCGTTGGGATGTGAAAAGCCCTCATTGCAATATCTATAAAACGCTTTTTCCAGAACTGTTACGTTTGGAAGGGTTGCGTTTATTGAAAGTAAATCATCTCATATAAAGCACAGTAACCTATATATTTTCTTTATCTTTGGTAGATTTAAAGCATTTTTATTTTACGTAGAAATAAAAACATTATTCTACTTACAAGCAGATAGGCTTGCTTTTGGTAAAGAACTTGGAATCCAATCTTCTACAAAATCATTTGAAGAACTATACATATTGGCTTTAAATGTTAAAGGAAGTTGAAATTCAGTAGGCAATTGGCCAGCGATTGCTTCTTTACACATATCTATAATTTGTACGGGTTCAGTAAACTGATTATCTAAAGCCAGCAAACTGTTACTGACATTTTCATCTAGTGAAATGATTTCGATATGGCCATCAATACCTAAACGAGAAGAAGCTGATACCAAACTATTCGGTGATTTTAAAAACTGATCTGCGATAATCCGAATATTACCCCCTTGACCTGCATTGGCTTGGGCGATGGTTTGAGCTTGATTAAGTACGAAAAATTGGGGATTAGAAATAGAAATATTGCCGCCATTACCACTACCACCATGTACACTGGTGATAATTTGCCCTTGCTGTAAAAATGTTAAACCTGTGCTATTTAAATCAATATTGCCTCCAAATGCATTTTATGCATCTGTACTGATTTTACTATTAGAACCAATATAAATATTGTCGGTATCTATCTGTATTTGCCCTGCTTCACCTGTACTTGCACTTAAAGCAGAAATCACACTATTATCTTGTAATACAATATCTTGAGCTTGTATTTCAATATTACCGCCCTTTTTTGAGCTGTGTGTCTCGCTGAAAATACCGCTATCTGTACCTATTATCTTAATAGCTTTTGAATGAATTTTAATTAAATTGCCTTCGCTTGCTCCTGTGACGAAACCTTGTACTCTAAGTGCACGATTACCATTGTTAATTTCACCACCTTGAGAAATATCTAAACTCTCAGAATCAATATTAATAATGCCTGTCTTTTTTCCCTCACCAAAACTAGATGCACCAATACCTCCTTCTTCTAATTTAATCGCTGAGGCTGAAATGGTTGTATTGCCGCCATTACCTCGAAAGGCCAAATTGCTAATAGCACTTCGATTATTTTTAAACTTCATGCCTTTATAAATACTATAGACACCATCACGCCTGCCTGTAAGGGATAAAGTATCTTGCACTGTAATCATCATATTGCCTGCATCACCTTTACCGATGGAACTACTGGCTAAAAGACCACCTTGACTAATATCTATGTTGTTTGCTTGAATGCTAATATTACCTGATGCCTGCTGACTAAAAGAAGTAACGGCAATGACTCCTCCTTCTATGTTTAAATGCTTGGTATTGATTGTAATTGAGCCACTTGCTCCGCTAACATAACTATTGGTTGTAATTTGAGATGGAGGGTTGGGTTGTTCAATACCATCATTTTTTATCGTTTTATTGTTTTGCCCAATGAGAAAAAGTGATTCATCTGCGGCAATATCATAGTCACTACTTTTTCCTTGCCCTAAAGCACCACTTCGAATATGTGCAGCATCAAGTGTCATTTGAGTGGTTTTAATGTTTAATAAACCTGCGTTGCCATTGGATAATGAAGATAGGTTGATAACGGCATTTGATAGGTTAAAAAGTGGAGTATCAATGTTAACTTCAGCTCCTTTACCACTACCAAACGTTTTAGCAATTAAAATCTGCTGAGTTGTATGACTATACATGTCGATTGATTCACTAAAATGCATGTCAATTGTTAAGCCATCTTGATCTGCAAGCGTATTACTTTGAATGGTTGTATCAGATGTAACTAATCGGCCGCCCCAAATCGAAATAGCACCAGCTCCTTTGCCACTGGCATCAATTAAAGTGTTGTCTAAGTTAACAATGCCTCCTTTTGCACCTGTGCTGAGGCCAGCGTCTTCTAGCATGACTTCAGCTTGAGAAGCTACACTGATAATATTGATGTGTCCTGCTTTTAGTTCAGTGCTTGCAGATAACGCTGTGAAATGTTTTTCATCAAATAACGCAGCAGATTTACCACTGATATGTATATCACCACCAACCAATGATAAAAATTCCCCAGTGGGCACAACTAAATGGCTATTTTGTAGGCTAATCGTAGCGGTGGAATGACCAAGAAAACCAAAGGATTTAATCGGCGCAGTGGTTAAAATATCTTGTTCAGGAAAACGGGCGTGAAATTTACCACCATCCACAAGCTTTACATAATCTGCAGTGGACGCGTGAAAAGAACCTTGTAAATCAAGCTGTGCAGAGTCGCCAAATACAATGCCGTAAGGATTGAGAAGATAAAAGTTCGCATTGGGAATGGTAGAACGAAGCGTGCCATTAATTAAACTGGGCTTACCACCAGTGACACGCGCGATGATATTTTGAATTGAATTTGTGCCAGAAAACTGTGCAATCTCACCTTGTTCTAAATTAAAACGCTCAAAACTATGAAACAGGTTATTACCAGCCGTTTGCCCCAAGTCTTGGGGAATAGTGTACAACCCACTGTTAATTGATAATTGCTCATTGTTAATTGAGATGTCTGCTTGTGCGGCACTGGACAGACATACAAACAGATAGAATAACCTATGCACTTCCCTTCCCCTTGTTAAGTCATAGTTTTAGAATATTTTAATTTAGTGTAGGAGCAGAAGCAAAATCTTTATTTACAAGAGGATAGTTGTAAGTATGGTGCAGAACTAAGAATCTAATTTTCTACAAAGTTATGATGAAATGAACTATATTTTGGTGGGCTTAGAAGAAATTGTATGAGAGCCTCAAAAGTAAGTGTCTTGAGGCTACTCGACTTGGGGTAATTGAAATGCCTATTGACAAGCTTCAATCGGAATGGCTAATCCCTCTACATCATTAAATTGATGTGTCAAACTATCATTT
>JAOXRS010000097.1 GCA_025800385.1 Candidatus Albibeggiatoa sp. nov. NOAA | reverse complement strand
GCTCTCGCGAGGCATCGCCACGCACATCCCCGCGCGACACTTCCGCCGACACTGCAGCCGGCCTGACCTGTCAACCACCGACCCGGGCGCATCAGCCGGCCGCGCTGAGTACAGCCTCTGACATTGCGCCGCTCAGTGGTGGCCTGAAAACGGCCGCCAAACGGCAAACTAGGTGCAGATAAACGCAAAAATGAACCATTAATATTCTACATAGGTACACGAGAGCCGGATATACCGTCATTTCAGGTAACTTTAGCATTGTTTCATACTATTTTTGTGGCTCCTTCTTTTGGTGGGGACAACAGGTCAAAGTTATTGCTCGTTAATGTAGTGGACAGCTGGGCTCTTTCGAATGGTATGCACAGACTGTTGGTTTCACACGTTGAATGTCGATTTTTTTATTTATTTATGTGGTGGCTAAAGTTAACATGATACCGGGTAACTTTAGCCACCCATGATCACTAGTGGGTGGCTAAAGTTACCCGAATTACTTGAAGTTGAAGTGCAAACTGCAGAATCACTGACTTAACTGTATTCCTCACATACCCACTACATTGCCCATACCTATATAATCATGATGCATATTATTGCCAAGCGAGAATAACAATGTGCAGCTGGTTCCATGCAAATTTTGGGAATTCCCATGCTATTATATCATCATCATAATCTCTATAGTCATCTAAAATCATTAGCATAATCTTTATAGAGATGAGAACAAAGCCTGGTGCAAAGCATGGGGTTCATCTGGACCAGACTTTGGCCTGGAACAGAAATGCATAAATGAGGAAAACATTAAAAGACTAAAACACTAAAAAAATAAAAAAAGACTGAAAATGTATGTGAAGTATGATGAGTAGGCACTTTATTTGTGTATTCACTATTTAGTGATCAATTTTTACTTCCTGGTATCCCAGGTAAGGAATTCAATGGTGGCTAAAGTTAGCATGATACCAAATTTAGCCACCCCTCCTCAGCTTCAACCACAGCTCCAGTCAAGAGTAGCCAATAACTCATATTATCATGCAACTGAAAGACCGTTTCATATCGAGCACGTGTTATCAATATTTTACCGATAAATGAAGTGTTTATTGCATCACAATGCTGAAGTCAACCGGAAAGTGTTATTGGACTCTCCGCGATCCAATAAAACTTTTGTTATAGGATCATACCATATTTGGTCACGATTTATTGGACTGCTTCTTTTGCAGATGCATTTTTTGAGACACAACTTTTTCTTTCCATGCTTCGAGCAGTCGCATGATAAAATATTTAATGAACTCGCGCCTGAAAGATTTTTTATTTAACTCGCCTTCGGCTCGTCCAATAAAAAATCTTTTTCAGGCGCTCGTCCATTAAATTATAAAAGTCTGTGAGTCACTGAACAGGCTAAAGGGATACAATTCAGTGACTAAATATTGCCGTACCAAGACACAAACGAGTATCTTGCATGGATTAAT
>JAOXRS010000090.1 GCA_025800385.1 Candidatus Albibeggiatoa sp. nov. NOAA | reverse complement strand
ACAGCCCCAGAACGTCGACCTAAAGCAGTTAGCATTGTTAAAATAAATATATATTATGGCAATTTGGAGAAAACCTTTGCAGTTTATCAACGTAATGCTTGCAAATCGATCACCGATGAGCGTGGCCGAGCGGGGTCCGGGGAGAAAACTTATGCCAAAACAAGAAGCTCAGTAAGCTTAAACCTGCGCGTTTTTGCTCACCCATGCCATATAACAAATATAGAGCCATTAGCTCCTGGCTTAACTCTGATTCTCAGATTTCTTGCCGGCTATAGTTGTAATGCACAATGATAACGGCTGCGTAGCTTTGGAGACTACAATAGGGCAAACAATATAACAATTGAAAGGCCTTATCTGTTTCCGTCCTTGTATGCCTCACGCTAGTCGAATAATCAAACGAACAGACATCATTTTGTGCTGAATATTTGCCGAAATTCATTGCAGACGCGGTCAGTGCAAGGTTATCTACTGTCATCTTTCTGACGTGACATGCAGAATACATTATTGCCGTCCGTTTATATTTTTAGCTGAGCGCGCGAGAGCGAGCGTGGAACGTGAAATGGTCAGTCACGCTCGGCCACTAACAATAAAAGGGGGAACATTGAGCTACAGCAGTAAAAAAAAAAATGAATTAACCC
>JAOXRS010000075.1 GCA_025800385.1 Candidatus Albibeggiatoa sp. nov. NOAA | reverse complement strand
AAATAAGCGCCCACTCTCAAGGTCCAAAAATTTCATAAGCACCCAGGCACGTAATCGAATACCTGTGGTAAAAGATGAAGTAGATCCAGATAATACTAATGAAAAACTAAATCTGCACAAGCTTTTTAAAAAATTAAAAGACTTCCATTGATAGGCACATTTTTTGCAAGTGTGGGTGTGGAGGCAATGTAAGACATTACAGTGTACATTGATCAGAGCAGCATTGATTTAGGCATCTACTTGGCGTTGGAGGAAAACATTACATATTTGTGCTTTAGCTTGTCTGATGCTTTTATTCCTGAGATGCTGTATCTTGGTCACTGGACTGTACTAAACATTACACGAAATCTGAAAAACTTCGAAACACTACAATCATCTGGAAATTATTGAAGACACCATAAAAACATTAGAAATTTGCAGGTTTAACTTGGGCTCGCATATTGTTGACTCTTCAGCTTCGTACAGCATGAATATTCAAATTAAAGAAATATATTTATGGCTCAGAGCTATCGACGTTGCCAAATAAACGGCTTGTGGGGACTGTGGATACGCTGCACAGCATCTGATCCGTATATTTATTCTCTCTCGTCA
>JAOXRS010000074.1 GCA_025800385.1 Candidatus Albibeggiatoa sp. nov. NOAA | reverse complement strand
CTAACAGAAAACCCTGGTCCTCCCGGTTGTGGGTTGGGTACGGGGCCAATCCCACCACCCTGTAAAAAATTATTGATTACAGAAACCGAACTGGCCCATTTCCCCCCTTGGGGTCAAGGAAAAAGGTAATAAGTGCCCAGCCTCGAATAAGCGTTCACTCAAATAGGCGCCCACTCTCAAGGTCCAAAAATTTCATAAGCACCCAGACACTTAATCGAATAACTATGGTAACAGATGAAGTAGATCCAGATAATACTAATGAAAAACTAAATCTGCACAAGCTTTTTAAAAAATTAAGACTTCCATTGATAGGCACATTTTTTTGCAAGTGTGGAGGCAATCTAAGACATATTACAGTGTACATTGATCAGAGCAGCTTTGATGAAGGCATCTACTTGGCGTTGGAGGAAAACATTACATATTTGTGCTTTAGCTAGTCTGATGCTTGTATTCTTGAGATGCTTTATCTTGGTCACTGGACTGTAGTAAGCATTACACGAAATAAAAACTTCGAAACACTACAATCATCTGGAAATTATAAAAGACACCATAAAAACATTAGAAATTTACCGGTTTAACTCGGGCTCGCATATTGTTGACTATTCAGCTTCGTACAGCATGAATATTCAAATTAAAGAAATATATTTATGGCTCAGAGCTATCGACGTTGCCAAATAAACGGCTTGTGGGGACTGTGGATACGCTGCACAGCATCTGATCCGTATATTTATTCTCTCTCGTCA
>JAOXRS010000066.1 GCA_025800385.1 Candidatus Albibeggiatoa sp. nov. NOAA | reverse complement strand
CACCCGCTACGAACGTTGTCTAACCCATTATGCTTCCTTACTTTATTTGGTTGCTTCCGTCATTTGGCTTCAATAATTGAGAACGCTCCCTAGGCAAGCAACACCCTAATTATGCCACAAGCCTCAATAATCTTGCAGGTTTATATAAATCCCAAGGCCAGTATCAGCAAGCCTTACCTTTGTACCTTGAAGACTTAAGAATTACTGAACAAGTGTTAGGCAAGCAACATCCTGATTATGCCACTAGCCTCAATAATCTCGCAACTTTATATAAATCCCAAGGCCAGTATCAGCAAGCCTTACCTTTGTTCCAAAAAGCATCAGACATTTATGGAGAAGTGTTAGGCAAACAACATCTTGATTATGCCCAAAGCCTCAATAATCTCGCAGCTTTATATGACTCCCAAGGCCAGTATCAGCAAGCCTTACCTTTGTACCAACAAGCTTTAGAAATAGTTGAACAAGTATTAGGCAAGCAACATCCATCTTATGCCACTAGCCTCAATAATCTAGCAGGGCTGTATAAATCCCAAGGTCAGTATCAGCAAGCCTTGTCCTTATATCAGCAGGCAATAGACATTCTTATCAATGCTGTTGGTAAAGAGCATCCAGACACAAAAACTGTTATCAATAATTACCAATCCTGTGTCATAGATTCTAAACGCCCAACATCAATACTTAAATCATGGCTGAATTTCTTTAAAAACAGATCAGATTTAAACCATTATAAATAAAAAAATCCCCAGAAAACTTTTGGTTCACTGGGGACTTTTAGAACAGTCTATCTTTTATTAAGACAGTTGTTCATTCGGTTTGATATTAGTGACTTGCAGCACCTTCAGCACCGATACCTGTTTGACAACGAACGTCTTGGGCTTCGAATGCATCACGGTCGATTTTAGCGCGTTCACTATTATCCATGATAGAGAATAACCAAATACCAACGAATGCAACTGTTACAGAGAACAATGCTGGGTATTTGTATGGGAATAATGCTTCTTCGTTACCTAAGATAGCAACCCAAACGATAGGACCAGTCACAACTAATACGATCGCAGTGATTAAACCTAATAAACCACCTAAGAATGCACCATTTGTAGTTAACTTAGACCAGTACATTGATAAGAACAATACTGGGAAGTTTGCACTAGCAGCAATCGCGAATGCTAAGCCAACCATGAACGCAACGTTTTGTTTCTCGAACGCAATACCTAAGATAATCGCTAAGATACCTAAAACGATAGTTGCCATTTTAGAGATCGCCATTTCTTTTGCTTCGTTAACTTGACCACGCATGAATACACTTGCATATAAATCATGAGAAATTGCAGACGCACCTGCTAATGTTAAGCCAGAAACAACCGCTAAAATTGTTGCGAAAGCAACCGCAGAAATGAAGCCTAAGAAGATGTCACCACCCACAGCGTGCGCTAAGTGAATCGCAGCCATGTTGTTACCACCGATTAAACCACCTTCTGGTGTTAAGTATTCAGGGTTAGTTGCTACTAATACGATCGCACCGAAACCGATAACGAATGTTAATAAGTAGAAGTAACCAATGAAACCAGTTGCATAGAATACTGATTTACGTGCTTCTTTCGCATCTGCAACAGTGAAGAAACGCATTAAGATATGTGGTAAACCAGCTGTACCTAACATTAATGCAATACCTAAGGAAATTGCAGAAATTGGATCAGAGACTAAGCCACCCGGAGACATGATAGCGTCAGTGCCTTTAACTTCAATTGCTTTTTGGAATAATGCTTCGAAGCTGTAACCAAAACCGTGAAGTACTGCAACTGCCATAAATGTTGCACCAGATAATAACAAGATCGCTTTAATAATTTGTACCCAAGTCGTTGCTAACATACCACCGAAAGTAACGTACATAATCATCAATATGCCCACTAAGATAACCGCGTATTCGTAAGGTAAGCCGAATAATAATTTAATCAACTGACCAGCACCCACCATTTGTGCGATGAGGTATAACAATACAACAGATAACGCACCAAATGCAGACAATGCACGAATAGGTGTTTGCGCTAAACGGTAAGATGCAACGTCGGCAAATGTATATTTACCTAAGTTACGTAAACGTTCTGCAATTAAGAACAAAATGACAGGCCAACCGACCAAGAAACCAATCGAGTAGATTAAGCCGTCGTAACCACTTCTGTATACTAATGCAGAAATACCTAAGAAAGAGGCAGCTGACATGTAGTCACCAGCAATCGCCAAACCATTTTGGAAACCAGTGATACCACCACCAGCAGTGTAGAAATCTTTTGCAGTCTTAGTACGTTGTGCCGCCCAATAGGTAATACCTAAAGTACCTGCTACGAACAATAAGAACATGATAATGGCTGGGATGTTTAGAGGTTGCTTCTCAGCTTCACCTTCTAACGCACCCGCAGCCATAGCACCTGTAGCAGCAAAGACGGTCAACAATGCCGCAGACCAAACGAAAATAGACTTTCTCACTTCGCCTCCTCCTTGATTTGTTTTGATAATTCGTCAAATTCGCCGTTGGCGCGTACAGTGTAAATACCCGTTAAGATAAATGCTGAAATAATAATAGCAACCCCAATAGGAATACCAATTGTAATGACTGATGAATCACTAATAGGCGTGCCTAATACTGAAGGGCTAAATGCAATCACTAAAATGAAAGCATAATAAATAACTAACATCACAATCGATAAAATCCATGAAAAGCTAGCGCGTTTACTAACCAGCTCCTCATATTTTGGATTGTTTTTAATACGTTCAACCAAGTCTTGTTGCATTGCAATACTCCTTTGTTGGTAATTTTAAGTGTTTAAAGCTAAAAAAGGGATATAAAAGGCTTTAAGTTAATATTCTTGTGTTCACCTACCCTCCCTACTCACCCTGATTTGTTTTAATTTTAAACCTGTAGACAGGCTATTAATAAAACATAAAAGGATATTTATACATTTAATAGCATACTCAAACGCTTACCTCTGTAGGTTTTCGTTACTATTGATTTAAATATATTATAAGTCGTATATGATACGCATAATCATTTGTTATAGTCTAGTGTTATTTTATATATTAGTTACAACTAATATTTAGACTTTTTTACTATCAATACATTACCTATAACAATTGTATAAAAATCTTATTATAAAGCATAAGTTTTGTAAATAGTAGTTTTAGTAAACTTCTTATATTGCATTGCACAAATTTATTAACTTAGGTTAACTAAGCATATATTGCGTAATAATGCCAATACTCTTATATTTACTATAACTGAGCTATATAACAATACACGAAGCCCAATTGTTATAAAAACTAAAGATAAACCCAAAGGTATAAAACAAACCAAAGTCAGCGAACATTCTAATGCTTGGATTGAACGCTGTAAATCTCTTGTTACAAACTTTGAGCATTATTTCTTACATCCTTAACCCCAGTTTAATACTCTTCCATACACTTTAAATCGGTTCTATAAATCCATTTTTTTCTGAGTTACCCCGTTAAATATCAAATTCAATTTTTATGAGACTATAAAATTTTTTGAACAATGAATTTTAGTGTGTAACCATTTGCTTTGCAAAAAACATCAAGTGGAATTCAATATGTCGAAAAAATTTCAAACTATTAACAAAGCATACAATACGATATTTCGTCCAAACCGCTTAAGTTTAGGTTTAGTAATCCCATTAGAAGCATATTCAATGAAGCCAGTGCCAACAATGATGCACCATTTGGAACGGGTGCAGTTAACCGAAAGTTTAGGATTTTCTGCTATTTGGCTAAGAGATGTACCATTTAATGTGCCTTCGTTTGGAGATGCTGGTCAAATGTATGATCCTTTTGTTTATCTGGGCTTTTTAGCTGCTCAAACAAAACAAATTGCGCTTGGTACAGCAAGTATTGTCCTACCGCTAAGACATCCTGCTCATGTTGCTAAGGCGGCGGCGAGTGTCGATGTGTTATCTGGTGGCAGATTGATTTTAGGGGTTGCGTCAGGTGATAGGCCAGAGGAGTATCCTGCACTTAATTTGCCTTTTGAAGAGTGTGGGGTTCGCTTTCGTGAAAGCTTTGATTATATTAGACATATGTGGGAAGATAAGCCTGTATTTAAGAACGACTTTGGCAGCCTGAGTAACGGTATAGATATGCTACCTAAACCAACATCAGAAAAAATACCTTTACTCATCACAGGTGGTAGCCAACAACACCCAGATTGGGTTGCAAACCATGGAGAAGGATGGATCACTTATCCTCGTCATATCGTCGCACAATCCAAAGTGATTAATGACTGGCGAGCTAGAGTTAAGGCCGCAAATAGGCCAGATCAACCTGTCATGCAATCGCTTTATGTTGATTTGACTGAAGACCCTGATATATCTCCACAGCCGATTCATTTGGGTTACCGAGTGGGCGCATATCACCTTCGTGCACATTTGAAGTTGTTGGAAGAAATAGGTGTTAATCATGTTGCAATTAACTTGCGTTTTAACCGAGCAGATATAGACACAACCTTAAAACGTTTAGCAGATGAAGTATTACCCGATTTTATAACGTGAAAAGGATAATATAATGCAAAAGACAATTCTAATTACAGGTTCAACTGATGGTATAGGACTGGCTACTGCTAAGATACTCGCTTCTCAAGGACATCATGTTTTGCTACATGGACGTAATGCAGCTAAGCTAAAACAAGCAGAAAAGTCATTATCAGGCAGTGGACATGTTAAAAGCTTTACTACTGATTTATCACGTATGACAGATGTGATCTCATTAGCAAACACTATAGCTGATAACAATATTAAGTTAGATGTATTGATTAATAACGCTGGAGTTTATAAAGCCCCAAATCTTATAACCCAAGATGGCTTGGATGTACGGTTTGCAGTAAATACAATTGCCCCTTATTTGCTTACACAACGACTTTTGCCATTATTTAGTTCTTCTGGCAGAGTGATTAACCTTTCCTCAGCAGCACAATATCCTGTTAATTTAGATGCTTTAGTCGGTGGAGTTAAGTTATCCGATGATTTTACTGCTTATGCACAAAGCAAGTTAGCCATTACAATGTGGTCTCGTAGCATGGCTTTATCACTAGAGAATAAGTCCCCCGTTATTGTTGCAATTAACCCGGGTTCTATGTTGGGTAGTAAAATGGTAAAAGATGCATTTGGGGTTGCAGGCAAAGACATTCGCATTGGTGCAGACATATTAGTTAGGGCGGTTCTGTCGGATGAATTTGAAACAGCTTCAGGGCAATATTTTGATAATGACTCAGGTCGATTTACTTCACCACACCCTGATGTACACGATACGCAAAAATGCGAGAAAATGGTATATGCAATGGAAACAGTACTGGGTCACATCGTTAAGAGCTGATAATTGATGGGGTACTGCCAAATAATATTAAAATCGAGGATTACCAAATAAATATATAGTGAATGTATGTGTTTAGTCAATTCCCTGCTATGTGTTCATGAGAATTGACTACAAACATGGATGAGTTTGATTTTATTGATATAACCAGACTTGCATCACAGAAATGAGTTTTTCCATATCAATCGGTTTTGTTAGATAATCACTAGCTCCAGCATCAATGCATTTATTTTTATCATCTTTCATCGCTTTCGCTGTGAGTGCAATAATAGGCAATTTTTTAAACTGTGGTATATCACGGATTTTACGCATCGCTTCATAACCATCCATTTCAGGCATCATAATATCCATCAATACAATATCCACATCGGGATTAACTTCTAACAAACTTAAAGCTTCTACGCCATCATGGGCAATAATGATATGCATTTCCTTGTGTTGTAGGAAAGTTTTCAATGCAAAAGTATTACGTACATCGTCATCAACCAGCAATACCTTCTTATTAATCAGCGCATCTTGTTTATTTTTGATACTTTGTGTTTGAACACCTTTTTCTGTAGCTTTAGCAAAACACTGTTGTGCCTGCTCTGCTAGTGTCTCAAATGAATCAATAAACTGAATGGTTAAATTAGGATACTGAATCGCCTGTTGTACGGAATCAGATAATTGTGAAGAACTATATACAATCGCAGGAATCTTTGATAGCTGTTCGTCTTGTGCTAAATAGTCAAACAAACTGATTTCACCAAGTGAAATACTGTCTGAATCTAAAATAATACAATAATATGTACTTTGCTTCAGTTGTGTAATTGCATGTTCTTGATGAGTAATAATCATAAACTCAATATTTTCGCATTGCTCAAAACATTGGTTCAGTTGTTCAACCCATTGCGGATTATCTGTAATTAATAAAATAGGCTTAACATCTATGGTTTTTTCAGTAGGTGGGGTTGAGTGATCCACTTCAATAATTTTATTATCTTCTACATGTGTATCAGGAATCAGTGGTGGCAAGTAAAAGGTAAAAGTCGCGCCCTGATTTTCAGCACTCTCAACAGTAATATCACCACCCAATAAGCGAGCAAGTTGACGCGAAATAGATAAACCTAAACCTGTTCCACCATATTTGCGACTGGTTGAACCATCTGCTTGCTGGAATGCTTCAAATATTACTTGGAATTTATCTGGTGCAATCCCAATCCCCGTATCAATCACTTGGATGGCGATATAAAGCTTGTTGTCTTTAAAATGGTCTGTCGGTTGGTAATCAACAACCAGTTTGATGCCACCTTGCTGAGTAAATTTAAAAGCATTGGACAGTAAATTATTTAATACCTGTTTGACTCGAAGTACGCCAGAATAAATGGTTTCAGGGACACGAGAATTGATGTCAATATCAAATGTAATGCCTTTCTTGGTTGCTACTGCACGGAATTTACTATCAATGGATTTGTCGATTAATTCACGCAATGAGAAGTTTTCAGGTTGAATTTCGACTTTACCCGCTTCCACTTTGGATAAATCCAAAATTTCATTGATTAAATCTAACAAGTCCGCGCCAGCACTATAAATGGTTTGCATATAGTCGGCCTGTTCTTCAGTTAAATTACCCTCTTCGTTTTCCGCTAAAATTTGCGACAAAATCATAATAGCATTCAATGGCGTGCGTAATTCATGCGACATATTCGCCAAGAATTCAGATTTGTACCGTCCTGATACTTCCAACTCATGGGCTTTACGCTCAATTTCTTTTTGAGTGGTTTTTAGTACGTCATTTTTCTTGCGAATTTCTTCTTTTTGTTGTTCTAAGTCTTGAGTACGAAGCTCTAGTTGTTCATTGGCTTCTCGTAGTTCTTCCTGCTGGGTTTGTAATTCTTCTGATTGTGCCTGTAATTCTTCATTGACACGTTGTAGCTCGTGCTGTTGATTCAACATTTGGTGTGATTGATCTTCAAGCTCGCTGGTCTGCTGTTGGCTATTATTGAGTAATGACTGCATTTGAGTGCGAGATTCCGCTGTATTAACTGCGATGCCCAATGTTGACATGGCTTGATTTAAAAAATCTAAATGTAACTGGGTAAACCGTTTTAGCGTGGCAAATTCAACCACCCCTTTGAGTTGACCTTCATATGTAAATGGTGATACTAAAACTGATGCTGCAGACAATTCGCCCAGACCAGAACCGACACGAATATAATCCGCATCCACTTCAGTTAACACAATGGGTTTACGCTCATAAGCAGCTTGCCCAACTAAACCTTCTGTTAACTGGATTTTGTTATTAACCTGTTTACGCCATACATAGGCATGAGACGCAGTCATTTTTAAATAGGATGTCTTTTCTTTCTCATCTTTTGTAAATAAGTAAAACGCGCCGACTTGCGCATCCAAATAAGGAGTCAAGAAGTTAATCACATTTTCACTTAACACAGTTAAATCTTGTTCACCGCTGACTTTATCATTCAGTTCATTTAAACCTGTTTTCAGCCAATCTTGCTGCATTTGCTCATCACGCATTTCACGCAAACGATTCACCATGGAGCTTAAAGATTTACCTAAAATATCCTGTTCAGACAACACATTAATATTAACGTCTAAATTACCTTCTGCGATATTTTCTGCGGCATTGGTCGTGTCACGAATGTTTCTTTGCATTTTGCGGATAGAGTCTGATAGTTGGCCGATTTCGCCTTTTTCTGCCAAAGTGATTTCAGTATTTAAATTACCATTAGACATATCGGTAATGATATTGATAATTTTTAGAATCGGTTTTGAAATGCTACGCCCAACTAATACAGCAGCTAAGCCTGTGACCAATGTCAATGCAGCAATCAATAAAATCAGAAAATTACGTAATGAATAAACAGGCGCGGCAATATCTCGAACTGGTGCAAGACCAATAATACTCCAGTCTAAAGCTTGATTAACTCCGAACTCATCCATATCTGCAAAACCTGCTACAACATGGTCATTGTCCGAATCAATATACATAACACTGCCATCTTCACCTTGATTGCTAAAGGCATCGAGCAGATCAGGATTTACTTTTAAATCTTTGAAAGGTTGGAGTAGTTGTGTCTCTTTATTTGGTGTGACAATCACAAGGCCATCATTATCTACAATATAAACCGACTTATCACCAATAATACTATGACCAAAATTAGCAACAATTCTTTCAGCCGCTTTCAAATCTAATTCAACAATTAGCACTTTAATCACATTGATATTGGCATCATCCGTAATTGGGGTCATTAAAACTACCTTCAGGCCGCTATCAAATTCCAATGCCTCACTGACCAGTACATCCCCTTGACCCGACATAAGACTTTTGTCAAACAAATGCGTAAGAATAGAAAGATTAAGAGATTGAATATTCTTAGAAATTTTATCTTTATCTTTTGCTGCTGCAATGAATTCACCCGTAGGAGAAACCACATAAATATCATGTAATAAGTTATTTTCTATTTGGATTTCTTCTAAATACTGGTTGATCTTATCTGCATCATTCTCTTCTAACAAATCAGCCTGAGACAACATTTTAATATCGGTGATGCGCTGGTGGAAAAACTGATCGATACTATGTCCAGCTTGAACTGCCTGTGCTGTTAAGTTTTGCTGAATATTATTGATTAAAGTATCAGTGAATAAAGAAGAGGCAACAAAATAAGTAATTATCAAAGGGATAAGGGCTAAAAGCAAAGCCATTAAAATAATTTTTGTTGATAGGCTTGTTAATCTAAACATCGAAACCGTCCGTGTATTGAAATACTGTTCAGTGCAGTCCTTAAGCAAAATACTGACCTTAAATGAGGGATTTAAAGTTAATCTGTAAGTGCTTAATAGAATTATTTTCGTTAGGTGTAATGATATTAAATTCTATCATGTTTTATCTTAATTACACGGTGCAATCCAACATCAATAAAACCTATCATTAGGATAAATAAAGATTTATTAGAGCTAAATTGCTTTTTATTTGAAATGAATACCCCATTGTTACGGCAGTGCTATGTTTCGAAGATACTGATCTGCTCAATCCTCTTTGCTCCCAAGCCCATTGCCGATTATACTTATAGATACCAACTCTAATACGGACATCGAGTTATGCAAAACGATAAATTACTCTCTGCTTATGAGCAAATGTTGACGCGGGTGAAAGATTCATCTAAAACGTCTCATACCTTGTCCGAACGCATCGATAGAGCCAAAGAAAAGGCTTTAGAATTTGAAGAATTAACGCGCGAAGAAGCTGAAAAATTGGCTTATTATGTCAAGCGTGATTTACATGATGCAGCCCATACCATTGTTGAAACCGAACATGAGTTAGCGGACTGGTTACGTTTTGACTTGGAATTGTTGGAAGAACGCTTTATTGATTTATTTAGTGTGATGGAAGACCCCACCCGCACTGAGTTAGATCACCTAGCAGAACAGGCTAAACTGGCTTCAGAATGGACAAGCGGCGAGGTCACAGGCGCAGGCACATTATACTGTGCAAGTTGCAATCATAGCCTGCAATTCTACCAACCTGATTTTATTCCAGCGTGTCCAAATTGCGGTTCTACATTATTCTTGCGTGATGCTGACTCTTTAGAGGAATGATAATTGAAACCAGCCCAAATTAAAATTTCAGCCGTTTATATGCGCGGTGGTACAAGCAAAGGGATGTTTTTCCACCGCCATGACTTACCCAGTGATCCTGCATTGCGTGATAAAACCTTGCTTCGCTTAATGGGCAGTCCAGACCCTTATGCGAAACAAATTGATGGCATGGGTGGCGCGACCTCCAGTACCAGCAAAGTTGTGATTATCAACCCTTCTGAACGTTGTGATTGCGATATTGATTATTTGTGTGGTCATGTCTCTATTAACCATCCACTTATTGATTATTCTGGCAATTGTGGCAATCTGACTGCCGCTGCCGCTCACTTTGCTGTTGAAGAAGGCTTAACCACGCAACCCAATTGGCAAGTTGATGAACCGTATGATGTGACGGTAAATATTTGGCAAAGCAATACACAAAAGAAAATCATTGCAACCGTACCTTGTTTAAATGGATTGCCTTATGTCAATGGTAGTTACTCTGTTGCAGGTGTGGGGTTCAGTGGTACAAAAATGGAATTAAGCTTTTTAGAGCCTGCTGGAGCTGGCACACAAGGCGGTGTATTGCCATTGAATGAAGAAATTACGATTTTAAGTATGGGCAATGAACAAATTGAAGTCAGTTTAATTGATGCGGGTAATCCGACTATTTTCGTGCGAGCAGCAGATTTGGGGTTAGCAGGTACAGAAGAACCCAGTGCGCTTAATCATCGAGTGGATTTTTTGCAGCGATTAGAAACCATTCGTGCTCATGCCAGTGTTTTGATGGGTTTGGCAAATGATTTAGAGCAAGCGACTTTTGATCG
Organism: Candidatus Albibeggiatoa sp. nov. NOAA; assembly: GCA_025800385.1. Lineage (GTDB taxonomy): Bacteria > Pseudomonadota > Gammaproteobacteria > Beggiatoales > Beggiatoaceae > Albibeggiatoa. The sequence goes on along the minus strand of JAOXRS010000066.1, from coordinate 366,232 downwards.
ACCAGCCACCCCTAAAATTGCTTTTGTTGCTCCTCCACGCAAATACATCACTTCGGACAATCGTGAGATTCAAGCGGATGAAGTCGATATTTTGGCGCGGATTTTATCAATGGGTAAATTACACCATGGCTTTACAGGTACGGGCGCAATTTCACTGGCAGCAGCGGCCAATATTGAAGGCACGGTTGTACATCAAATGTTGGTAAATTCTATGCAGAAAATTAGGATCGGTCATGTTGCGGGTATCATGGATGTCTCTGCACAAGTATCAAAGCAAAATAATCAATGGACTGTCGACTCTGTTACTATGAATCGCAGTGCGCGCCGTTTAATGGAAGGACAAGTTTTAGTACCGAATGCCGAATAACAACGCTGTATTCAAGTGATGTTAAAAATGAACCACTTGAATACAAGTTGCTGAGCCAATTATGATGATGCTAAATTTCAGCAAACATCTTTCCACGATTTAAAATCATTTTCGGGTCAAATTGTTGTTTCAAACGTTTTTGTAAAGCCAATAAGGCTGTATCTAATGGTTGGAATACTTGGCCTTGACGATCTCCACCACGGAATAAAGTGGCATGTCCACCTGCTTGCGTAACTTTAGCTCTGATGGTTTCTGCATCTAAATCCGAACTTAACCAACGAAGTGCCCCACTCCATTCAAGCAAAGTTTGCCCTTCTAGTTTTAAATCAGGCGTATTGATAGGTAAAGAAATCCGCCATAACGGTTTATCTTGTTGAAAGAAGTTTAAGCGGTGTTCACGCAAATCTTGCCAAAATTGTTCGCCTTGTTCATATACATCTGCGCCAATTTGTTTAACAGAATCTTGAATTGCCGTTCCCGATAGCCTCAAATACACATTGTTCCCATCAAAACAGCTTGCAGTTAAAGGAATGGCTTGATTATGCCAATGTAGCATCGTTTCTAAAGCCATATCTATATTATTAACAGGGATGGTAACCGTGGTGGTTTCTTCAGGAAGTGGCAATACTTTACAGGACACTTCTAATAAAACCCCCAATGTTCCTAACGCACCAACCATCAGCCGAGACACATCATAACCCGCGACATTTTTCATCACTTGGCCACCGAAGTTAAGTAACTTGCCTTCACCATTGATACATTTAACACCTAAAACAAAATCCCGTGCAGCACCCACATAAGGCCGTGCTGAACCTGAGAATCCACAGGCAATTGTGCCACCTAAAGTTGCCGTGTCTGAAAATAATGGCGGTTCAAACGCAAGTTGTTGCCCTTTTTCCGCCAATGCTTGTTGTATCTCTACAATAGGTGTGCCCGCTCGAGCAGTAACCACTAACTCTGTTGGCTCATACGATACAATTCCTGTGTGTTGGCTCACATCCAGTTGTTGCCCATCAATTTGTCGACCATAAAAATGTTTGCTATTGCTGCCGACAATTTGTAGTGCCGTTTGATCGTGGAAAGCTGCTTCAATTGTGGTTTGTAGTTGTTGGCTAATGTCTGACATAACATATTCCGATAGGTTTAAAGACTCTGCGCATGACCTTACTATAACGCCTTTTTAACATTTTTTGTGTATGGTTTTTTGATAAATATGGTTGCACCTTAATTTCATCAGGGTCTACAATAAATCACTTTATTAGCCAAAATAACTAGAAAGCCTTATGTCAACACAAACAGCAGACAGCCCGATCAAAATTGCCGATACTACTTACAACTCTCGTTTATTGGTTGGTACGGGGAAATACAAGGACTTAGAAGAAACAGGGCAAGCGATTGCAGCCAGTGGAGCAGAAATTGTTACCGTTGCGATTCGTCGTACTAACATTGGCCAAAATCCTGATGAACCGAATTTATTAGATGTAATCTCGCCAGATAAATATACAATTTTGCCAAATACGGCAGGCTGCTACACAGTGGAAGATGCAGTACGTACATGTCGCTTAGCCCGTGAATTATTGGATGGGCATAAATTGGTGAAGTTAGAAGTGTTAGGCGATCAAAAAACCTTATATCCCAATGTCACCCAAACTTTAGAAGCAGCTGAGATTTTGGTTAAAGATGGATTTGATGTGATGGTTTACACATCTGATGACCCATTGATTGCTAAACAGTTGGAGGAAATTGGTTGTGTTTCTGTGATGCCACTTGCTGCACCGATTGGCTCAGGCTTAGGTGTACGTAACCCTTACAATATTATTGAAATCATTGAAAACGCCAATGTGCCAATTATCGTTGATGCGGGTGTGGGTACAGCCTCAGATGCAGCGATTGCAATGGAATTAGGTTGTGATGGGGTTTTGATGAATACCGCGATTGCAGCCGCACAAAAACCTGTACTTATGGCTTCTGCAATGAAAAAAGCGATTGAAGCAGGTCGTGAAGCCTTTTTAGCAGGCCGTATGCCGCGTAAACGTTATGCTAGTGCTTCTTCTCCAATTGATGGCACATTTTTTTAATTCGTCTATTTGATAGAAGAAATACTAAACAAGATGAAATGGATTTAAGGATAAACGAGATAACCAAGTTTTATCCATTTATCCGTTCAATCTTGTTCAACAAATCACAATTGTTGAGTCAGTCCCATTTTCTTAATTTTACCGTCTAATTCTTTTGGGTACTGAGGGGGTGTTTTTTTCATCCCAAACATAACCATCAGGGTATTGCCCATCATCTTCACTGGTATCGTAAATTTTTATTCGATCAAGCTGTCAGCCAAATTCTCTAAGTAACGCTTCTTTTGTTGCATCAAGCCGAATTTGATAATAAAAGGTTTTCCTTTCAAGTACAATTCTGTTAGTAGTGGCTTTGCATTTTGTGTGTTTTTCATTTGTAATGATTATCACTGTTTACTAAATACATTATTTTGAACACAAGCAAAAATGTAGATTTAAACTAATTGGAAGATTTTATCAAAAATTAATACAATTCTTCAGCAACTTAATTAATTCAATGAAAAATAATTTATCAAAAAATATGCCTTGTGCAGAGTTAGATAACTTTATCGATATTATTAGTTGTTTGCCAGAGCAATTCACGGAAAAATGGATGAAAATGATGGAAAATAAGCAAGGTAATCCTACTAAAGTATATGGTATAGAAAATGAGAGCTTTAAAGATACACTTAATCGGAATGCTGAAATTAAAAGTTTATCAAATCTTTTGAAAAATGTAGAGACTCCTACTGTTTTGGCGATTAATTCAAAATGGGGAACAGGGAAAAGTACATTTATCAATTTATGGGAAAAACATCTTGAATCAGATAAAGAGATAGAAACAATTTGTTTTAATGCGTGGAAAAATGATTTTGCTCCTGATCCTCTCACTGCATTTTTAAGTGAAATTAACCCATTTTTTTCAAAGGAATCAAAGATAGCTGATACTAATCTTTATTGGGAAAAAGCCAAAAAAGTAGGGATATATTTCTCAGGTAAATTGATTCCTATCGCAGCTAAAACAGCAACGGCAGGATTATTAGATATTGATGAGCTATCTAAGTTTTTAGAAGAAACTGGGTTAGAAGATATAGGGATAGAATCAGAATTAGAAAATCTATCTAAAGATTTGTCCAAAGATGCAGTCAATACGTATGCAAGTCATTATGCTAATTATAAAGCTTCTGTCAGCTTGATTGATATATTCAAGAAAAACCTTAAAGCAGCAATTAAAGAAAAAGGCAAAAGGCTAGTTATTTTTGTTGATGAACTGGATAGATGCAGACCCACTTATGCGATTGAATTATTAGAAAGAATCAAGCATCTTTTTGATATTGAAGGTTTAGTTTTTGTATTATCTTTGGATAAAGAACAACTTTCACATAGTATCAAAGCCGTTTATGGGCAAGATATGGATGCTGATGGCTATTTGAAACGCTTTATTGATATTGAATATCGTCTCAAAAAGCCAACCCCAGAAAAACTAGAAAATTATATCCATTATTTATTTGAACAGTTTAATTTTGAGGAAAATGAAGAAATCAGGAATTCCTTTGCATATGTTTTAGTCTTTTTTACAAAGCATTATCATTCCTTTTCTTTACGCGATATTAATCGACTTGTAGAAAGAATCAATCTTATAAAGAATCTTTTTGATGATAAGCAAAGTTTAAAGAATCCATATTTTTGTGAAGTTATCGTGTTTTTATTGCTTTTACGCGATAGAGACTATCAAATATACTCTGATTACATCCATCCAGAAAGTACCTCTGAAAACATATTGAAGCATATAGATAGCACCATTGGGCAATCAATGCGTAGTAGTATGCCAGATGTTGCTGATGATGATGGTACTGATGTTTATTACTACAGTAATCTGTGTGCATATCTTATTTACGTTAAATCCATAAAATCAGATGGTTATCCTGTGAAGCCCAACCAAGAAAATTGGCTAAATATTTGGAAAAGTTCAGATAATACCCAAAAATATTATGCTAAAGGCGAAATTATCAAGCATCTCAAAGAATTAGAAAGTCCACCTACAAGAACGAGGGAGACCTATAAAGAATCTTTAGCGTTGAAAGAGTTAAAGAAGGTAGGTGATAAAATAGAATTATCAACCCAATTTAGCTAATTTTGTCTGTCAATTTACTAAAAACATGCCGTGCAATTAAACAGATTTCAGGATAAGCAAGATCAAAAATCCTGCCTATCCAAGCTTAAAAATTACAACAACAAACGTCTCACATCAGACAGAATAAAGCTTAAATATTGTGTGAAGCGTGCACCCGCTGCCCCATCAATTACGCGATGATCGTAAGAGACAGAGAAAGGCATAATCAAGCGAGGTACAAATTCGCCATCTTCATACACAGGTTGGATGCTAGAACGTGAAACGCCTAAAATCGCCACCTCTGGTGCATTCACAATCGGCGTAAACTGTGTACCGCCAATGCCACCCAAGCTAGAAATCGTAAACGTGCCGCCTTGCATTTCGCTTGGAGACAATTTGCCATCACGGGCTTTTTTACTGATTTCACCGAGTTCGCGGGCAATATCAAATAAACCTTTCAAATTCACATCTTTAATCACAGGCACGACTAAACCATTTGGTGTGTCGACTGCAACCCCGATGTTATAGTATTTTTTCAATACAAGGTTTTCTTTGCTCTTGTCTAATGACGCATTGAAATTCGGATATTCCTTTAACGCCGCGACACTGGCTTTAAGCAAGAATGCCAACATCGTGACTTTAACACCGTGTTTTTCAGCTTCAGCTTTTAAGCCTTTACGGAATGCTTCTAACTCAGTAATATCCGCTTCGTCGAACTGGGTGACGTGAGGAATATTGAGCCAAGCGCGATGCAAATGAGGGCCAGAGAGTTTCTTAATACGACCCATTGGCTGGGTTTCAACTTCACCGAATTTACTGAAATCAACTTCTGGAATTTCAGGAATGCCCATGCCACCACTTGGCGCAGGTGCTGCCGTTTGTGTGGCTGCTGCTGGTACACCTTGAGTCAATGTGGTTTTGACAAACGCTTTCACGTCATCTTTCAGAATCCGACCTTTACGACCAGAACCCGTCACCTGTCCTAAATCCACACCCAATTCACGAGCAAGCTTACGCACCGCAGGACCTGCATGAACTTTTGCTGATTTAGGTTGGGTGCTTGGTTGTGCAATAGGCGCATGTTGAGGTTCACGTAATTGCGCACGTTTCGAGTTTGGATCAGAGACTGCTACCGCGACACTTGGGGTTGCAACAGGTGCAGGTTCTGCCGTAGCCACTTCTGGCACACTTGCAACAGGTGCAGCCGCACTACCGCCACTGGTTTCTGCGACTAAAATCAACGAGCCTTGTGATACGGTATCGCCGATGCTGACTTTTAATTCTTTGACTGTGCCCGCGAATGGTGCAGGGACTTCCATGGTTGCTTTGTCGCTTTCCAAGGTAATCAAAGGTTGTTCGGCTTCGAAGCTATCACCAACCGCCACTTGTACTTCAATCACGGGTACGTCAGAGAAATCACCAATGTCTGGGACAGTGACTTCTTCGCTACCTGATGCAGCAGGAGCAGCCGCAACAGGTACAGATTCTTGAGCCACAGGCGCAGCAGCACTTGCACCACCCGCTAATTCTAATTTAACGATTAATGAACCTTCTGATACGGTATCGCCAATGCTGACTACCACTTCTTTCACCACACCCGCACTTGGGGATGGTACTTCCATGGTTGCTTTGTCACTTTCTAAAGTAATCAAAGGTTGTTCAGCTTCGACTGAATCACCGACCGCCACTTGTACTTCAATTACGGGTACGTCAGAGAAATCGCCAATGTCTGGGACAAACACATCTTCAACCGCACCACCTGCTTGAGCAACAGGAGCTGGCGCAGCTTCGGCTACAGGTTCAGGGCTGGCAGGCGCAGCAGATTCACCCGCCGCTTCCATTTTGACAATCAATGTGCCTTCTGACACCGAGTCGCCAATATTCACCACCACTTCTTTCACCACACCCGCGAATGGGGCTGGGACTTCCATGGTCGCTTTGTCACTTTCTAAAGTAATTAAAGCTTGTTCTGCATCAACTGAATCGCCGACCGCGACTTGCACTTCAATCACTGGGACATCAGAAAAGTCACCGATGTCAGGCACAAATACATCTTGAATCGCCATCTGTGTCTCTCCTTATGCTGTCAACGGGTTTTGTTTTTCTGGATCGATACCATATTTATCAATGGCTTCCGTGACTTTGCTTGCAGGAATTAAATCCATATCCGCCAAGCCTTTCAATGCCGCAACCACTACATAATAACGGTCGACTTCGAAATGGCGGCGTAAGCGTTTGCGTAAGTCACTACGTCCAAAACCATCCGTTCCCAACGTAATGTAATTCATTGGTACACATGAACGGATTTGATTTGCATAAGCTTTCACATAATCAGTTGCGGCGATGGCAGGCCCTTGGCGACCTGATAAGCATTCGCGCACATAACACATTTTGCGGTCAGACTCTGGATGCAACATGTTCCAGCGTTCGGTTTCTTCACCTTGGCGACGTAATTCTGTGAAGCTGGTCACGCTCCAAATGTCTGAAGTTACGCCAAAATCTTCCGCTAATAAACTGCTAGCAGCAATCACTTCGCGTAAAATCGTACCACTACCTAAAAGCTGGACTTTTAATTCTGCGTCCATGCCTTCTTTTAATAAATACATGCCTTTAAGAATGCCTTCTTCTGCACCTTCTGGCATTGCTGGATGGACATAATTTTCGTTCATCGCAGTCAAGTAGTAGAATACGTTTTCTTGTTTTTCATACATGCGACGTAAGCCATCATGTAAAATCACTGCCAATTCATACGCATAAGTCGGGTCATAAGTCACGCAGTTCGGGATATTTGCCGCAATCATTAAACTGTGACCGTCTTGATGTTGTAAGCCTTCACCCGCTAAGGTTGTGCGACCCGCAGTACCACCGATGAGGAAACCACGCGCTTGCATGTCACCCGCTGCCCACGCTAAATCACCCACACGTTGGAAACCAAACATAGAATAGAAGATGTAAAACGGAATCATGTTAACGCCGTTATTTGCATAAGAAGTTGCCGCTGCAATCCATGAAGACATCGCGCCTGCTTCGTTAATACCTTCTTCTAAAATTTGACCTTTCTTGTCTTCGCGGTAATACAATAATTGATCCGCATCTTGTGGTTCGTATAATTGCCCTTCGGATGAGTAAATACCCAACTGACGGAACATGCCGTCCATACCAAAAGTACGCGCTTCGTCTGGTACGATTGGGACAACGTTTTGACCCATTTTCTTGTCTTTAACCAACACGTTTAACATGCGCACGAATGCCATGGTGGTGGAAATTTCACGGTCGCCTGTGCCTTTTAATTGGGCATCAAATGCAGATAATGGTGGAATTTCTAACGGAGTCGCGGTTTTTTGACGAGAAGGTAAGTAGCCGCCTAATGCTTGACGACGTTCTTTCAAATATTTGATTTCTGGACTGTCTTCAGGTGGACGATAGAATGGTGCATCAGCCACTTTGTCATCAGGAATTGGAATATTGAACCGATCACGGAATGCACGTAATGCATCTTCACCCATTTTTTTCTGTTGATGGGTCGCGTTTTGACCTTCACCCGCGCCGCCCATGCCGTAACCTTTAACCGTTTTGGCAAGAATAACAGTCGGTTGACCTTTGTGCGCTACTGCTTCGGCATACGCTGCATAAATTTTCTGTGGATCATGACCGCCACGATTTAATCGCCAGATGTCATCATCACTCATGCCAGCGACCATGGCTTTTAATTCTGGATATTTGCCAAAGAAATTATCGCGAGTATATTTACCGCCTTTGGCTTTGAAATTCTGGTATTCGCCGTCAACACATTCTTCCATCCGTTGACGTAATAAACCGTCAGTATCTGCGGCTAATAATGGATCCCAATAAGAACCCCAAATCACTTTAATTACGTTCCAGCCTGCGCCACGGAATTCCGCTTCAAGTTCTTGGATGATTTTGCCATTACCACGCACAGGCCCATCTAAACGCTGTAAGTTACAATTGACCACGAAGATCAAGTTGTCTAACTTCTCGCGTGAAGCCATGCCGATTGCGCCTAATGACTCTGGCTCATCCATTTCGCCGTCACCCATAAACGCCCACACTTTGCGGTTTTCGGTTTTGGCTAAACCACGGTGGTGTAAGTAACGTAAGAAACGGGCTTGATAAATCGCCATGATTGGCCCTAAGCCCATGGATACAGTTGGGAATTGCCAAAAGTCAGGCATTAACCAAGGGTGTGGATAAGATGATAAGCCGTCGCCATCTGCTTCTTGACGGAATTTTAATAACTGTTCTTCGCTGATACGACCTTCTAAGAAGGCGCGGGCGTAAATACCGGGGGCTGAATGACCTTGGATATAGAGTAAGTCGCCACCGTGGTCTGGGGTTTTGGCGTGGAAGAAATGATTAAAACCGACATCGTATAATGTTGCGGCTGAGGCAAAACTGGCAATGTGTCCACCGAGTTCAGAGCTTAAGCGGTTAGCATTAACGACAGTTGCAACGGCGTTCCAACGGATTAAAGAGCGAATACGCCACTCTGTTTCTGCATTACCGGGGTCTTGTTTCTCTAAATGGCGGGGGATGGAATTAACGTAGGCTGTATTGGCACTGTGAGGGATATAAGTGCCTGAACGTCTGAGCTTTTCAATCATTCGTTCGATAAGGAAGTGAGCGCGTTCGTCTCCTTCTTCCTCCAACACGCTTTCAATGGCATCGACCCATTCGCGTGTTTCCTCCAAATCAATATCCTCTTTTTGATGGACATTTTTATAAGGTGTTGTCATAGTGTCTCCTTTTGGGTATGACAAGTTGTTTTTTAATTTTTATCTTGATAGAACAACGCCTTGTGAGCTTAGTTCAATCAAGCACCTAAAATTTTTGGATAAACGAAGCATATAACGAAATAAGCTATGAGTCAAATTTTTTATATGAACTATTAGTTTTGTTTATGGTTTGAATAGCCTGCTTTCAGTAATGTTTTTAATGGTTTGATATACTACTTCATCTTTTTAATATTGTGGGGTTGTAGTAATGAGTTGGATAGAATCAATAGCAAATAAAACTAAGCAAACTTCAGAAATCACAGAAGATAGTAAAAATGCCGAAGAAGTGAATATTAATATGTGGGACAACATAGGCAAGTCACTTACAGATACTTGGGGTAGCGTGGAAAAGTCTGCCTCTGAAACTTGGAGCAATATAGAAAAATCAGTATCTAACACAGGGCACGAAACTATCAATGCAATTCAAACATGGATAATTAATTTAATAGTGAAAGCAATTCAATCTTGTTCCACAGAGCAAGACCGCTTAGAAATTATTGCATGGCTCGCTTTAGTTAGAGAAATATTAAATAATCCTGAGCTATCAACTCGACAAAAAGCAACTCAAATTTACGACTTACTTGACTCCAGAAAGGCTGTTGGCGTTATATTTCGTAGCGTAGGACAATCTGTTGAAAATTATAAAAATGCAGACCTTCCTTTAGCTGTAAAAGTAGCTATTCCAACCACGTTAGCAGCTGCAACAGTAGTAGGTGGTCAAGGTGTTGGTATTGCAGCATTCGGTACTGCCATTGGTTTACCTGTTTTACTGTTAATTTTTATTGGTGCTGCGGGTATTACGGCGATTATTGAAACATTTTTTAGTCAATCAGAATCAAAAGACTATATCAGCTTGGTTATGGCAATCATCGCTACTGATGTACTGCTTAGAGAGACAAAGAAAGCTTTAAAAGAAGCCATGACTTCTGAACCTGAAGAACCTAAGCCTTTTAAAATGCCTTCAGAGGAGCAGGATTTAAGAGACGCGTTATTAAACATGAACCCATACGATTTTGAACGGCATGTAATGAGTTTTTTCCAAAAGTATGGACTCGCATGGGTAACAAAAAAATCAAATGATGCAGGTATTGATGGTTTTGCAAGACATTCTAATGGTTTAATCATTGTCCAATGTAAAAGAAATGCTCCTACAAACCCCGTTGGTAGACCTATGATTCAACAGTTTAAAGGCGTATTAGAGGAAAACGAAGAAACTTGGAAAGGGTACATTGTTACCACAAGCTATTTTACTCGTGAGGCTAAAGAAAATGCTCTCAAAAATGACAAAATTGTTTTAATAGACATGGATATTTTAATTCAGTGGCATCTTGAAAAGTTTTTAATCGAAGAAAATATTTAAATAATAGATGCACCTAAACTACTGAATACAGTTACCATCACAGAATATTTATGAAGTAGAATTTAGTGATAATGTAAGGACAAACATTATGCAATGTTAGCCCTTAATCCTAATCAGTTTATAGTATTGCATTTTCAATTTTCACAAGCAGCATAATAGGTTTGAGAAAAGTGTGTGAAACCTCTAACATTTTATTATAAAATTGAAAAAATACACCTAATGTTGAACAAACCTAACAGAACAGAGATAATGCTTTTTATATCGTAATTATCAAAAATGCTTATTCAGCTTTTGGAGTTTCAATGAAAGGTATTATTCTCGCAGGCGGTTCAGGTACGCGCTTGCATCCAGTGACACAAGTCGTTTCAAAACAGTTGTTGCCTATCTACGATAAACCCATGATTTACTATCCGTTGACAACCCTAATGTTAGCGGGCATCAAAGATATTCTCATTATTTCCACACCACAAGATACCCCCCGTTTTGAGCAGTTATTAGGTGATGGCTCACGTTGGGGGATTAATTTAAGCTATGAAGTACAACCTTCGCCTGATGGTCTTGCACAAGCGTTTATCATCGGTGAACAATTTATCGGTACTGATCCATGTGCCTTAGTATTAGGGGACAATATTTTTTATGGCCATGACTTTAGTAAAGCCGTAAATAATGCTGCAGATCAAGCCAATGGTGCAACCGTATTTGCTTACCCAGTACATGATCCTGAGCGTTACGGTGTGGTTGAATTTGATAAAACAGGTAAAGCCATCAGCTTAGAAGAAAAGCCCGCCGAGCCTAAATCCCGTTATGCCGTCACAGGTCTGTATTTTTATGATAATGATGTGGTTGACATTGCAAAAAGTATCAAACCTTCAGCCCGTGGTGAATTAGAAATTACTGACGTGAATAATGTGTATTTGCAACGTAATGACTTGCGTGTAGAAATTTTAGGACGTGGTTTTGCGTGGCTAGATACAGGCACACATGAATCATTGCTTGAAGCCTCATTATTCGTTGAAACCATTGAAAAACGTCAAGGTTTAAAAATCGCCTGCCCTGAAGAAATTGCATGGCGCAAAGGCTATATCAATGATGAACAATTGGTACAATTAGCGGAAAAATTGCAAAAAAGCAGTTATGGCTCTTATCTTAAACAAATTGTGAAGTACGAAATCGCATGAAAGTAACACGCTTAGACATCCCAGAAGTAGTGCTCATTGAACCAAAAGTATTTGGCGATGACCGTGGCTTTTTCCTTGAAAGCTTTAATGTGCAACGTTATGCAGAATTAGCAGGCATTGACGCGACTTTTGTACAAGACAATCATTCACGTTCGGCTAAAAATGTCTTGCGTGGCTTACACTTCCAAAAGACTTACCCACAAGGCAAATTAGTTCAAGTTAGCAGTGGTGCAGTGTTTGACGTGGCGGTCGACATTCGTAAAGACTCACCTACATTTGGCAAATGGGTGGGCGCAACGTTAACAGCTGAAGCACACAACCAATTATATGTACCTCCCGGTTTTGCACATGGCTTTTGTGTATTAACCGATACGGCTGATTTTCATTATAAATGCACCGATTATTACCATCCAGAAGATGAAGGCAGTTTAATCTGGAATGATCCTGATATTGGGATTGATTGGCCAATTGACGAGCCTGCATTGTCTGCAAAAGATGCAAAAGCAGGATTTTTAAAAGATTTATAAATTGAAATAATAGGCTGTCTTTTCCACGAGCTGGCAGCCTATTTTGACCACGTATCTTTATTGAACCTGAGTACATAGCTTGCTTATTTAGGTATCACCACAATATTTTCATCTTAAGATAAATCGAATAAAAACCCATTACTATACATGATTGATTTTAAAGATGAGTGTACCGCGTATGTCAAACTTAACACATTTGTACCAGCACTCGCTGAGCCTGCTCACTGACTTATATCAACTCACCATGGCTTATGGTTACTGGAAATCAGGCCGCACAAATCACCAATCTGTTTTTCACCTTTTCTTTCGCACTTTACCATTTAATGGCCATTACGCAGTTGCTGCAGGGTTACAAACCGCCGTCGAATATTTACAGCAATTCCATATTACAACTGATGATATTGCCTATTTACAAACCTTAACAGGCAATGACGGTAAACCTCTATTTGAACCAGCATTTTTAGATTATTTGACGCAGCTAAAATTTGATTGCGATGTAGATGCAATACCTGAAGGTACTGTTGTGTTTCCACATGAGCCACTGTTACGCATTAAAGGCTCTTTGATTCAAACCCAATTACTTGAAACTGCATTATTAAATATCATCAACTTTCAAACTTTAATCGCAACAAAATCAGCACGTGTATGCCAAGCGGCGCAAGGTGACTCGGTGCTGGAATTTGGTTTGCGGCGAGCGCAGGGGATTGATGGTGCTTTATCGGCTTCAAGAGCGGCTTATATTGGTGGTTGCACTGCAACATCGAATGTTTTAGCAGGCAAATTATTTGGTATTCCTGTTAAGGGCACACACGCGCATAGCTGGATTATGTCGTTTGATGATGAGCTAGAAGCGTTCAAAGTATACGCGCAAGCCATGCCGAATAATTGTATTTTCTTAGTCGATACTTATGACAGCATTCATGGTATTGAATTGGCGATTCAAATGGGTCATGAGCTACGCCAACAAGGCCATGAAATGGTAGGAATTCGTTTAGATTCTGGAAATATGAACCGACTTAGCCAAAAAGCCCGCCAGATGTTAGATCAAGCAGATTTTCCCAATGCTAAAATTGTGGCTAGCAACGATTTGAATGAATTTGTCATCAGCGAGTTAAAACAAAATGGGGCAAAAATTGACATATGGGGTGTGGGTACACAGTTGGCAACCGCTTACAATCAACCAGCTTTAGGCGGCGTGTATAAGTTATCTGCAATTCGTGAAAATGACTCTCAAGCGTGGCAATATCGGCTTAAGTTATCTGAACAAACCGTCAAAACCTCCAACCCCGGTATTATCCAAGTCAAACGTTATCGAGATGAAAATCAGCAGTTTATGCTTGATATGTTGTACGACGAACCAAGTACAATACAAAATCCCGTACAATATGTGCCTATAGGTGAGACTGAACCTGTTGCATTAGATAGTACATGGGTTGGGCAGGATTTATTACAGCCTATTATGCGTCAAGGGCAGCTTGTAACAGATTTGCCTGATTTAGTACAAATACAACAACGAACGCAAAGCCAACTGCAGCAATTACCCAATAGTCACGCGCTTCAAGCTATCACCCATTACCCTATTGGTTTAGAATTAGGCTATTATGAATTGAAACAAAGGTTAATGCAGCAGTTGCGGCGCAAATGAGACTATGAAAGTAAAATTGAAAACCAATTTATTACAAAATATTTTGATTGGTATTTTTGTGAGTGTGATTAGTGGCTTAATCGTGTTTTTTCTCACAGAATATCAAAAAACAGCATCTGAGCCACCTGCTGTCATCAGCCATACAGATAATCCGATTTATAAGTTATTACAAACTGAACAACAAAAATTGGCACTTTTAACCGATCAACTTGCAGAAAAAGAGCAAGAATTGCTGGATACGAAACAAGAAGAAGGCTTTACAGGCACTTTTTTTGACGGTGCGGAAGCGGGTAAAATCAGGCAAGAAATCGACTACTTAGAGGAAAATATTGAAGAAGCGGAAGACAAAATTATTAAATTCAGCCATGAACTAGACCGTATATCAGCACGTTCACAAAAACAGCAATACCCGATTTTTAGCCTAATTGTGGTGGGTATTACATTTGTGGCAATGGTGGCTTTATTGACCTTGTTAAGCTTAGGGAGTTAGGTTTAATCGAAGGGGGTGAAACTGGCAATCAATATAGGTGTATTATAAATTACCAGCTTCAGAAATCTGCGGTGGTCAACAAATATTATTATTTATTTAAATCGCCAGCTTGTTTCATGCCTTTTTCAGCCCACTCTGTTAATTCAGCTTTGGCTTCCATTAACACTTCTAAAGTTTGACGAGCATTATCCATTAACTTCTCATTCATATCTGTGTATAAACCAGATTGTGCACCAACAACGTCTTGAGGGTTTTTAGAGCCACTCATGACTTCCATTTGTTTTGCACTACCTTCCATGTACAAATTCATCATGTCCATTTGACGTTGAGTTAAACGTGTCATCATTTTAGTGTTGATGTCACCTAACTCTTTTACTGCGTCCATAGCAGACTGATTCATTTCAGTCCATTTTTCTAACATTTCATTTGACATGGGTCTGTCCCCTTACGTTTTAAGAATAGCCAGCATTAAAAACCTAACAAATTGTGCATTGCAACATAACGAAAAATACACAACTTGTCAAGCTTTATTTGCTACTACATCATGTGTAAACCGCCGTTTACAGAAATGTCAGCACCTGTGATGAAGCCAGATTCTTCATGCGCTAAGAATACAACTGTACGCGCGATTTCAGAAGGTTCACCCATACGACCAACTGGTACTTGGTCAACCATTGCTTGTAATACTTTTTCAGGCATTTTCTTAGTCATTGCAGTTGCAATATAACCAGGAGAAACGGTATTGACAGTGATACCTTTTGGCGCGCCTTCTTGCGCTAATGCCATAGTGAAACCGTGCATACCTGCTTTAGTTGCAGAATAGTTAGTTTGACCGAATTGGCCTTTTTGACCGTTTACAGAAGAAATGTTAATCACACGGCCAAAACCACGAGAACGCATACCTTCAACAACTTGACGTGTCACGTTAAATACACTGTTCAAGTTAACGTTAATCACATCGCTCCATTGTTCAGCTGACATTTTATGGAAGAAACCATCTTTAGTAATACCCGCGCAATTAACTAATACATCGATAGGGCCCGCTTTTTCTTCAGCTTCTTTTACCATTTGAGTCGCAGATTCAAAGTCACCTACGTTGCCGCCTGCAATTTCAAACTCGAAACCCGCTTCTTTTTGTGCTGCTTGCCAGCCTTCACCATCGTCAACACCTGGTAACCAAGATGCAACAACTTTATAACCATCTTTTGCTAAAGCTTGACAAATTTCTGTACCAATACCACCAGTACCACCAGTTACTAATGCGACTCTTTGGGACATACTTGCCTCCACAGGAAATTTAGAATTATTAAAGTAAAATTACAACACTGTGTCATGCTGCAATGCGCCAGCAATCATAAAATTGGTAATCACTATTGTCAAGCAAGCTTTTTACAGGTAAATGTTTTATTTGTTTAATTTATGATAATAAAAGATATTCCGAATATTCCAAATTCCTTTTATTTTCTCTTATATTCATTTGTTTAGATTTTGAATCATCATATATTTCAACACATTCATTTCATTTAAATTTTCACAGTTTTACTGATTTTAAAAGACTACTCTCGCTTTAAAACCAGTAAAGTAATATCATCATAAATCCGATGCGAACCAATATGTCTTAATACATCTTTAATAACCATTTGACGGATTTCTTCTGCTGAACAGTGCGTACAGTTTTTAACCACATCGCATAGACGTTCAATACCATATAATGTTTTGTTTTTATTTTCAGCTTCAGTGATACCATCTGTATACAGAATAACCACATCATCAATCTCAAGTTGAATACGCACGCCATAGGCTAAATGTGTAATATCAGGCTCTAAGCCAATCGGAAAACCCAAATCTATGGTATCGATACGCTCTATTGTGCCATTCGCTCGAAAAATGAGTATCTCTTCATGCTGACCCGTGACATATAAATATTCTGCTTCATAATCCAACAGCATCAAACTAAGGTTTCTGTCACTGCGCATTCGTTGCACATTTTCATAGATGACTTTGTTTAGCGTATTAATAAATTTCAAAGCATCTTTTTCATCATTTAGCAATAATGTGCGTACCGCCGTTTGCACCATCAACATTAATACACCACTTTCTAAACCGTGCCCAGTTACATCCCCAATTGCTATTTTGACGTGCTCATTTGCTTGCAACACATCATAATAATCACCGCCCACTTCCGCTGCAGGCTGCATAAATCCCGCAATATCTAACCCTTTAACCGCTTGTAATTCTTCTTCATGTGGCAACAGCATACTTTGCAAACGTCGAGTCACATCTAATTCCATACTCATGCGTACATTATCAGCTTGTAATTGCTCATTCAGCGTAGAAATTTCTTCATTAGCCGCTTCAAGTTCCATTGTTCGTTCTTGCACCCGCGACTCTAATTCCTCAAAAACCGTTTTAAGCTCAAAAGCCATTGATTTAAACATTCGCGCCAAATCGCCCATTTCATCAGAGCGGTCAACGGGCAATGGGGTATCCCATTTTTCATGTGCTAGGTTCTTCACCGCTTGTTGCAATTCCAGTACAGGGCGGGTCAAGAAAATTGATAAAGCATAGACCGTAATAAAACCAATCAGTAATGCAATCGCTGTAATACTAATCGCTAATCGCCACTCTTGTTTTAACGCCGCTGACATCTCATCCATAGGCAAATAAATCAAAGCCGTTCCCAACTTTTCACCCGAATCATTATTGATTAAAGGCGTAACCAATTTTAGGTAATCATCAGTTAACTGGTGTTTGATGCGGATTGGCTGCTGGCTATCCATCATTTCATAAATATGTTTAATTTCTTTGTTTATATCTAATTGAGCAATATCTATATTTTCAGTCACTTCTGAGATTAGTAAGGATTTATCATTGTTAATAATCCAAATCCCACTCACATGGCCATCTTGAATCAGTTGCTCAACTAAACTTTGAATGCCCAATTGCCGCTCTAACGCTTGTAAAAATGAAATATGGTAGCCAACTTCGACGATTCTTGGTTTGTCAACCCCTTGAACACCAACATATTTATACATTTCTTTATCAACATCACGTTTTCGCGCTTGTTGTATCACAGCAGGTTGCTCACCTGTTAGCAAATGCCAAAACTCATGGGCTTGAGGCTGCTCTTTTGCTAAAGGACTAAACGTAAAATCAATACCATCAATATTATGTAAATAAGCATGGCCATGCTCATCTGTAATCCAAATTTCATCCAATACTGTTTTCTGAACAATTTGCTTTAACTGTTGAGTAATAGCCTCAGTATCTAAGCCTTGGCGTTCGGCAGCAGCCACGTAATAAGATAAAATTGTGGCTTGTGTAATCATTTGTTCAGAAATATGCTGTTCAACCTCGGGGACAATTTGCTTAAGATGAGCGATGCTATGCGCTAACATTTGTGCAATTTGGGTTGCAGATTCTGTACTATGTTTTAATAATGATTGACGTGTTAACCAAGTTAAGCCGAAAATAGTCGGTACGAGCGCGAATAGTAGCAATATAGAAGTGAAAAATAATAAACGTTGCTGTAGTCTCATAATTGAAGCTCTATCTATAAACAAATTAATTGTATGGTGTCGTTGATGACAAAAGTTTTAAAACTACAACTAATTGTTTATTAATAATTTTGTTAACCAGTTTTTTGATGGCGTTTATCACTCTACCAATTAGGATGGGAGACTCTTATGTCAATTAACGACATTACCGTAGATAACATGACCGTTATGGGCTTACATTTAATTCAGGAAGTCAAGAATGCACTTCCCATTGCCGATGTTATGCAGTGGTTAACTGAACAATATCCACAAGCAGAACTTAAACAAATTCTCGCGATGCTAAATGTAATTTATCAAGAATCCGATTTTCAGATTCAACCCGCTAGCGATGAACGCCAAGATTATGTTATTGGAGACAAAACCTTAACTGCATATCCTCAATCGATTAGTCTGAATCAGGCATAAATAAAGCCAATACATCATTCAAAAATTGTTGCCCTAATGCTGTTGGGTAAATCTGCTCACCTTGCTGAATCAACCAGTTGTTTTGGCAAGCTTGAGCAATTGAATGAGATACAGCGGAAAACTCAAGGCCTGTGTGTGACTCAAAGTCAGAAATTGTAAAACCTTGTTTTAAACGTAATGCATTAAGCATAAATTCGAGTTGAATATCATCCGTATCAAGCTGGGTTTGTTGTACGATGACTTCAGGCGTGTGGGCTGTATCCAGATACATTTGTGGATGACGCTGTTTACTCATTCGCGTGATGGTATTTTGTGCCGCATCAGAAATTTTGCCGTGAGCACCTGCTCCAATCCCCAAGTAATCCCCAAATTGCCAATAATTCAAATTATGCTTACATCTTTGGCCTTTTTGTGCGTAACCAGAAATTTCGTAATTTTCATATCCATATTGCGCTAACAGCTTTTGCCCAGCTTGTTGAATTTCCCAAGTTTCATCGTCTGTTGGCACATCTGGTGGATGGTGATAAAACCAAGTATTTGGCTCAAGTGTGAGTTGATACCAAGATAAATGAGGTGGTTTAAATTGCAATGCGGCGTACAAATCCTGTAACGCCATATCAACAGTTTGTTGAGGTAAACCAAACATCAAATCAATGTTAAATTGCTCAAAATGCTGCTGAGCGAGTGAAAGTGCATGGGCAGCTTGTTCACCATTATGAATCCGCCCTAGAATTTTTAGCTGATGCTCATCAAAGCTTTGCACACCCAATGATAAACGATTAATGCCAGCTTGTTTAAACCCTTCGATATGTGCATTGTCCACTGTACCCACATTGGCTTCTAAAGTGATTTCCGCTTGCGGCAAAATATTTAAACGGGCACGCAATTCCATCAATAGCAAATCAATACTTTCAGGTGAAAACAGGCTGGGTGTACCACCACCAATAAAAATGCTGATAATCTTCCGCCCCCAGATTTTGGGTAAATCCTGTTCTAAATCGGCAAGCAAAGCTCTGATATAGGCCTGTTCTGGCACGGTATTGTGTTGCACAGCATGTGAGTTGAAGTCACAGTAAGGACATTTTTGAACACACCAAGGTATGTGAATATAAAGGCTAAGAGGCGGCATATGAGGTTAACACGCTAAAGAATATGCTGAATGAGGCAAGATATTATACTAAATATTTTTAATGTATTTATTAAATTAGTTGATTTTAACTCAAGCAACGCTCAGCAATTGCACATCCAAAAGCGTGCTTATTTAGATAAGGTTTTGATAAAGAGCGGTTACATTATTCGATACTTGTTGAATATCAAATTGTTGAATGAATTTATTATAACCTGCTTGCCCATATTGTTGGCATTGGGCTTGATCTGTTAATTGTTGTATTTTTTGAACTAAATTGCTGACGTTATTTGGTTCGACTAACAACCCTGTTTTTTTATCATCTACCACCCAACCCATGCCAGAACCCTCAACTTGAGAAGCTATCACAGGTTTTGCATAACGCATCGCTTCCATTAACACCACGCCAAATGCCTCGGTTCTTTCCAATGAAGGCAAACAAAATACATCACAAGTGCTAAATAAGGCATGAAGTTGCGCATTATCACAAAACCCCAGCAATTTTACTCGATTATGCAAACCATGTTGCTGAATAAATTGTGTTAATTCTGTTTGCAATTCACCTTTTCCGACAATCAATAATTGTGAATTTGGACAATCTTTTAACGCCTCAATCAATACCTTTTGGCCTTTGTAATAGGTTAAACGCCCAATGTGCAAAATGCGCTGCAAATCAGGTTGCCATTGTTGTTGCGCCCAATCTAAAGCATCAGCAGTCGGTTCTGGTAAACGCTGGGTGGCAATACCTAATGGAATCACTTGTGTTTTCTGTTGCCAATCTTTTAAGGCAAGGCTGGAATCTAAATAAGGTTGTGAAGTGGCAATCACGGCTTTTGCCTGTTTTAGCATCGCCTGTTCGAAAGGTCGATAAGCTCTGTAAGCAATGGCTACACGGTTATCAATTGTCGATACCACATCAGAATGCCAATGCAATACCCAAGGAATATGTCGTGCTGCAGGCAACATCAAAGCCCAAAGAGCAGAAGTATTAGGCAAATGAAAATGCAAAATATCAGGTTGATAACGCTTAATCGTACGATTCATCCAAAATAAAAATTGCGGGCTAATCGGCGCATACAATAATCGGCCATAACTCGGCACACGGTAGATAATGGGGTTGGTTTTAATCTCTGCTTTGACAGGAGAAAAAAAGCGTCGCCAATGACTTTCATGGTCATGAACTAAAGCGGCAACCTGTAGCTTTTGAGAAACTTGTGCTTGAATGAGATCAGTGAGGAAGTTTTCAATCCCTCCAGCAAACGGCGGGTAATACTTGCCAACGTGCAAAATACGCATGGTGAAATCAGACCTTTTTTTAATACAACCTATTGTAATGTAGGTTTGGCAGATTAATAAAGTGCGTTTTTATGTATGAAACATTACTGTTTTTTTTAAATCAAGCGACAGGTTAAATAATGCAGTATTTGCTATAAGCGCAAAAAATCGGGCTGGCTGTGAGTTTTTAATTATTAGCTTTGTAAAACTAATTTTGTGATTTTCTCGTAATTTGCTGTTTTTTCAATTTGAAGCATGAAACTTGAACAATAGTTTTTAATGAACTATAACTAAAGCTATTCATAGTATTCAATTTAAGGAATTTACAATGCGTTTATTACAAAGTTTGCACTGCATTTTAGGGTGCTTATTGGTGTGTAATTTGGCTGCAGCTGAACCGCAAATCGCGATTACAGGTCAATACACTAATACGGTGATGGTGCTCCAAGAAGATGGCACTGTGATTGGATGGGGTGATGAATTTAATGGTCAATTATTGCGCAAAAAGGCTCAACAACAGCAACCTATTGCAAATGTCAATTTACCAGTATCACTGGATATTCAAGATATTGATCGATTTTTACCTATTACAGGGACTTATTCAACGATATTTGCACAGAAAACTGATGGGTCAATATGGTATTGGGGGGCAGATGTGCCGTCATTTACAGCCTCTATTTTTCCAAGGTATAACAAGCGACATATTCCTCAAATGGCTGATGAATTTCCCCAAGGCCGCCTTAAAAAATTGGATTTTAGTACCAATACAGGTTTTTTCTTGTTAGAAAATAATCAGCTGTGGATATCGAGTTATAATCCAGCCTTCTACCCTAATATTATTGATGAATCATCAAAGCAAGCAAATGGCTTAGTATTGTTATCTGAGAATGTAGCAGATTTCTCAGCATCCACTGAGCATGTATTGATTGTTAAAACAGATGGTAGCCTATGGAGTGTTGGCACAAATGATCGTGGACAATTAGGCATTGGAAATAAAGTCGCTTACAACACTTTGCAAAAAGTCAATTTAACCGATGTTAAACAAGTTGTTGCATTATCTGGCTTACGTTATGTATTTCAATATTACAGTAGTGAACAATACTCGCTTGCATTAAAGCATGATGGTACAGTTTGGGCTTGGGGCAGTAGTCTTTATTTGGGTACAGGAGCAACGGAAATAAATGAGCAACTCACTCCCGTACAAGTTGATATTGAAGATGTAAAAGCCTTGAGTGCCTCTTTTAAACATACATTGGCTTTAAAAAATGATGGTACGGTATGGGCTTGGGGCAATAATAGGTATGGTCAATTAGGCTCTGGCACTGTTAAGGATGCGGATAATGACAATCAGATGCGTGCTTTTGTCACAACACCTGTTCAAGTGCAAATTGATAATGTTAGCACGGTTGGAGCAGGCTGGGATTATTCGATTGCGATTAAAAATGATGGCTCGATTTGGACATGGGGTAATAACTCAAATGGCATGTTAGGTGATGGCACAATAGTCAGTCGTGATACACCACAATCTATTGTGAAAAATACACTCTATATGCCAGAGGGCTTTCTCGGTGATGAGATTGATGAGTTTGTGGCTTTACTCAATACGCACAATCAAGCAGTCAACGCAGTATGTTCTATTTACTATGAAGATGGAACGGGGTTTAGTTTCCCACTGACGTTACCACCAGAGCAGCGTTCTAGTTTTAGTTTAAAAGAGAAAGGGGTTGCATTTTACCGCCCTTTTGCCATGGTCATTGAACCTGAAAAACGGATTACCGCGACATTTATTCATTACGGGGCGGGCAATATTGCTTTAGGTGCGAATTTTACACCCGTGACCAGTGAAAAATGGGCAACCGCGCAAGGCTTTTTTAATCATGAGGATAAAATTAGAAATTACTTAGTTGGCTTCAATCCTAATGACGAGCCTGTTAAAGTCAATGTACGGATAACAGGTGCAACAGAGGTCTTTCCTCGTGATATACCAGTAACTGTAGCGGCAAAATCACGCTTTAGTATTAAGTTACAAGACCATCTAAATACACAGATTCCTGAACAACCGATTGGTGCATTGGTTTCAGCAGATAAAGGTATTGTGGTGGCTATGACCCAATACGATGATTTTCTTAATGAAGGTGTGCTCAGCATTGCAGAACCCTCATGGGGTCATACGGGTGGCTATGTTTCAGAAGGATGGTTATCAGAATCAGGGTTTGAGGTTATTCATGTGATGAATCCCAGTCATAAAAATACTCGCATCTATTTTAGTAATATCAACCCCAATCCTGCAGGTTTTCAAAATGTCTTTGCAAATATTACATTAAAACCTTATCAACAAAAAACGTTGGTTTTAAAAGACTATCTGCCCATTAATCAGCCCCTGTCTATTTCGGTTAATGTCAATTCCTCAATTGATAATACTTATGGTGACAATGTTGTAGCTAATTTTAATCATTTTGATTTATCAGGCCTAAACGGCGTGAATTTTGTGACTCATGCCCATACACATTGGGAATTTGCTGAAGGGTTTAAAGGTCGAGATGTGTTAGAGTTTTTATTAATTCGACGAGCAAGCATATATAACATTGATACCAATATCAAAGTAAGGCTGTATTATCACGATGGTCAAGCAAATGCAGAAATTGATTTGTTTATTCCGGGTCATGAAAACAAAATTGCTTTGCTGTTGCATGATGACGATCGCGTCCGTTCTAACCCAGATCAAGGGATTTTATATGGCATAACAATAGATGCAGATCAGCCTATTGTGCCTTATTTTACACACTATGATTTCAATTTCGGTGGTGCGTTCGCGTTATCAGGGACAGGCTGGAATCCATAATACAAATATTGAGCAAGTTGGTGAGTGACCGTTCTGCCACTTGCTCATTAAAATGAAGTTAACATCTATTTTGTTGGAATTTCAATGATTTTTGTAACTCTTCATAAATTGATAACAATCTATAAAAATTAAGATTTAAATGTTTTAGAATTATATAGTTAGAGTGGTTTGCGTTAAAAACCAGAAAATACCCATTGTTCAATTTCCATCTTCAGCTCAAATCAAGAGTGTCATATTTTTTTCATAAAAACAGTTTACCCTTCCCGCCCAAACCAAAAGGCAGTACTTGAGTACTCACTTAAACATCCTGATTTTTTGTATAAGGGCGCATCAGCATGAAAAACCATGAAAATGACGAGCGTATTAATAACGATTCTAGCAATCGAAACTTCAGTGACATTTTAGAGGCGCGTTTATCTCGTCGTCAGATATTGCAAGGTAGTTTAAGTGCAGCTACTTTGTCTATGTTTGGTTTGGCTTTAACAGGCTGTGACGATGATGACAATACAGTCACAACAACCAGTACTAATAACGCTGTTGCAGCCGCTGCCTTATTAGGTTTTACGGCGATTCCTGTCAGCTCTGATGATGCCCACCACGTACCTGAAGGTTATACTGCGAAAGTATTATACAGCTGGGGTGATCCTGTGTCTGACGGCCCTGCATTTAACATGGATGCTTCAAACCCTGCCAACGAACAATTAGTACAAGCAGGTATGCACCATGACGGTATGTATTTCTTCCCATTGCCTTATGGTTCTGATAGTTCAGATCATGGTCTATTGGTCATGAACCATGAGTATGTTGATCCTAATTTATTACATACAACAGGTGGTTATGATGCTGATCCTAATGGCTACATCAAAGATAAAGCTGATAAAGAAATGGCCGCACATGGTGTATCTGTCATTGAAATTCGAAAAAATAATGGTGAATGGGAAATCGTACGCCCTTCAAGTTATGCTCGACGCGTCACAATGTTAACGGCAATGGATATTTCAGGCCCTGCAAGAAGCTCTCGTTGGATGCAAACCAGTGCTGATCCTTTTGGTGTGCAAGTCATTGGTACAATGAATAACTGTGCTTATGGCCGTACACCTTGGGGCACTTATTTAGCTTGTGAAGAAAACTTCCAAAGTTATTTTGCTGTAACTGATGACACAAATTTAAGCGACGAGCAAAAACAAATCAATGAACGCTACGGCAGTGATAATGATAACGGTTGGTTTGGCTGGGAAGTGCATGATCCCCGTTTTGATGGCGCAAATGAACCGAATGAACCTAACCGCTTTGGTTGGATTGTCGAAATTGACCCATTCAATCCAAACCACAAACCTGTTAAGCGTACTGCATTAGGTCGTTTCCGTCATGAATGTGCCGCTTTATCTGTAACAGATGATGACCGCGTTGTTTTATATTCTGGCGATGATGCACGTTTTGAATACATTTATAAATTCGTCAGTAATCGCGCTTATGACAGAAATAATCGTGATGCCAATATGATCGTTGGCAATGGCATTCTTGATGATGGAAAATTATACGTTGCTAAATTCAACGAAGACGGTTCAGGCGAATGGATATTATTAGAGCAAGGCCAACCTAACTTAACAGCAGCAAATGGCTTTGCAACTCAAGCAGATGTGTTAGTTAAAACCCGTATGGCGGCTGATGCTGTAGGCGCAACAAAAATGGATCGTCCAGAATGGATTGCGGTTCATCCTGATACGAAACAAGTGTATGCAACCTTGACTAACAATACAAAACGTACAGAAGATCAAGTTGATGCTGCCAACCCTCGTGGGCCTAACCCAATGGGTTCAATTATCCGCTGGAAAGAAAATGGCGATGCTGACGCGACAACTTTCAGTTGGGATATTTACATGTTAGCTGGTAATCCAGATGATGCTGACCCTAACAACCAAGGCAATATCAAAGGCGACATTTTTTCTAGCCCTGATGGTATTTGGATTGATAAAGATGGCCGTGTGTGGATTCAAACGGATATGAGTGGCAGCAGCCAATTAAAAGGTATTTATGAGCCGTTCGGTAACAACCAAATGCTAGCATCTGACCCTGCAACAGGCGAAGTGAAGCGTTTCTTTGTTGGTCCTATCGGTCAAGAAGTCACAGGCGTGATTACAACCCCAGATGGCAAAACTATGTTTATCAATATTCAGCATCCAGGGGATGTACCGGGTGGCTTGCGTGATAGCTTAGGTGCTAGCAAACCAACACCAGAAAATCCACGTATTGCGAGTAACTGGCCTGATTTCAATGAAAATGGTCGCCCTCGTTCATCAACTATCGTGATTACTAAAGATGATGGTGGTGTAATCGGTAGTTAAGATATGATATTTCTAGCTCCCAAACAAAATTTGGCTTGGGAGTTAGATAATAACAATTTATGTCAAAACTACACTTGCCTGAAATCTTTTATGCACTTTTTAGGTCATTATTTAGGGTTTAATTTAAGCTGTAACCCAATCACACTTTCAGGTGAGATATTTAAATTTTTAAAATCAGCATAATGCAAAAACAAGCCGAACACATCAGCAACCTGCCGCAATGGATTATCCCGCAAATCAATATGTTTTAGTTAGCTGCTTAATTTCTTCTGGTACAACTTGACCATATAAATCTAATTCTTCTAAATGCGTAAGACTGAAAATTTCTGGTGGAAAAGTTGGCAACGTCATGAATTGGCTGGTTAAATCTAAACGCTTTCCTTGCTTCTGTCGACACGCTTCAATGGCTTCTAAAACAATAGTAGGTGTTTTAAATGGCCGTTTTATCATAATTTACGGTAAAAACTCGATGCTTAAAGGTGTTGTCACTAAACGTGAGCAATCTTGTACCGAATAGCTTAGTTGTCCTGTTTTCAAATATTCAATACTGGGTTTTACTTCGGCATAAGGATTAGGTAAAGGTGCTGCAACGGTGTCAAATGTAGGATAAAGCAATACTGTTTGCTCAAAATAAGTCACTTTAAAACTGCCATCCGCTTGATATAAAACTTTTTTTACACCTTCAATTTCTTCTAACAAGATTTTTAATCGATTTGGATATAAAACAGTTGGGTAGACAATTTGTGATGAACCATCAGGATAAACCACATAAGCTTGTTGTAAAGCACGTAAGTTTGTTGGTAGGTGCATTCCTTGTTGTAAATTATCAGGCATTTCACCCCAATTACATTCCTCATCAATACAAAATTCATCAGGCGCAGGTTCAACAAATGCGTCAAACATTGCAGCCATATGTATATCAGTTTCAAACGCACGTGTACGGCGACGGGTTTTGTCTGGGGAAATACTTAAAAATACATCACCATCCTCGTTAAACTTTGCCACTTGATCGTCGAACTCGCAGGCTTGGCCTTTGTAATCTGTTTTTTCAGTGTCAACAGGCTGATTACTAATCACCTCAACTAAACCTGCAGGATTATTACTTGATGGCGTGAGATGAAAGCGTTGTTGATCTGGGGTAATCATAGTGAAAAAACCACCTTCATCTTGTGTTAAACCAACGGGCACATCGAGAGGGGCTTGTTCAATATCATTGACATCGGGTAAAAATGCAAACGTAATCCCTTCATATAAACCTGTTCCAATAATGTTAAGTACGCCATTTTCGTTTTGGGTAAAAATAAATTGATTTAAATCCACATCGCCAATACTCACAGTTTGTTTGATTCCCGCATTTAAACTGTCTTGAGCAGACTCACCAGTATCTCCTCCCAAACTAAAACTGGTCGATAAATCAACAATTTCAGGTAATTGTGCTCGCTGTTGTGATGGAGTATTATCTGGAACTAAATCTTTATAATTAAGTTTTGTACCAACAGGGGCAGTGATTTTGCCTGTATCCAAATCAATTTGCCAACCTTCAGGCAGATAATCTTGAACCTGCTTAGGTGTAATTTTTTTGTTATCCAATTTGGTAAAGATTTGTCCTGCTTGTTCTGCTTGTTGAATGGCTTCAGGCTGAATCGCTGCCAATGTTTCTGGGGTAAAGCTTTCTAACACTTCTTGATTTAAAGCATCTACATTGGATGAAGTAAATCCCTCTAAAGCCTCTACAGGCAATTGCTCAAACTGTTCAACTTCAATTGTTTCTACTGTTTCAGGTTGTAAATAGGCGATATCTTGTGCTTCAAACTGATTAAAAGTCTCTATTGATAATTGTTGAATATGTTGTGGCTTAAAGACAGAAAATGCAGCAGGTTCAATCGCTTGAAAAGTGTCTGAATCAATGGTGTTTAAGCTGGCTTCATCTATGCCAAAATCAGCCAAATCAGGACGTGTAAAGCTTTTAGGAAAAATAACCCCTTCGCCAATAGTGACGTTATCTGGTAATTTGGTAGTCGGGCTGATGCGTACATGACTTAATTTTGCACCGTCTAAAATTTCAATATCACCTAGATAAGCAGGTTGTGAAGCCGTGCCTTTGATTTCGCCACCAATTTGCCCGCCAAGAATGTGCGTATTTGCTTGTAATTGAACATTTAATATCTTGCCATGACACTGAATCAAACCAGACACTTTTCCACCTTGTAATGTTGCACCAGTGGATAATTCAAAGTTACTCATTGTACCGTGATTGGTGATTGAGCCTGAGAATTGACCACCTGAAACCTCAGAATGCAGGGTCACAGTTACATTTTGCATCATGCCATGGTTTGTATTAATCCCACTTAATGAACCTCCAACCATAATCGCACCCTCAGCAAGCACAATATTACTAGCCAAACCATCATTGGTTATTTGCCCTGCTAATGTGCCATTGGCAACGCTTGCTCCTTGTTGAATATTGATGTTGGTTACGGTTAAACCACCGATATTTGCATTGCGTTCTAAGGTGCTGTTGTCCTTAATTGATGTCACAATGGGTGGTTCAAGCGGTATTAATGGGATAGAAGTTTGTGGCTGCTCTATATCAGGCTGTTGCTCAGGCACAGGAGAGATTTCTTCTGTTTCACAGCGAATCGTTGTACTGGCTTGTGCTGGGAGTGATACAGTTAAATCTGCTGCAATTGCCCGAATTTGATATTGATAAGCGATGTCACAGGATAGGTTTTTGTCAATATAATTTGTCACATTTTGCGCCGTATTGTGAATAATGTGACCATTTCGGCTAATTTGATAGCCAACTTCAATTTGATTATTATCCTGCCAATTAAGTTGAATTTGTGAGTCTATATCAGATTGTGCAGTAAAGTTGAGCGGTGCTTTTAGTGGCTCAGGACAAGGATAGTCAATCGTAACTAAATTAGATAAAGGAGAGTCATCCGTTTCATTGGTTGCATAAACTTGATAATTATAACTCGTTCCACATTGCGGATTATCAATATAACTAACACTGTCTGTTACTAACTGTGCCAACATTTGTTGATTTTTTAATAAAATAAACTGGTTTTCGTTATAGCTATTATCCTGCCAAGCAAGCTGTATTTGGTTGTTTGCCAAAGTTGCAATTAAGTGAGATGGTGCAAGAGGTGCTTGAGCAATGTCATTATCAATAATACTTACAGATATGTTGTTGCCTATTTTTTCATCGATAATAAATTCAACATCTTCTGCACTATAAATCGCGTCTTGCGTTGTGATGTTATGTGTCACTGCGGCGGTCGCATTGCCCTCCACATCTAAATCATCAACCGCCAATAAACGTACTGTTTGGGTGTACTTCCAATTTAAACGGGTAAAAATTAGGTTGGATGGATAAATCGAAATCTGATCGCTGTCGGTTTCAATATTAATAATGACATCTTCAGTTGGCTCTGTATTTAGCTTTATTTTGTAAGTATCCGCCTCGCCTGCTTCAATAATTTCAGATACACCATCAGTTTGAGTAATAACAACACCTGCATCATTGTCGGTAATACTAAAACTCAACTCTGCATCTTTAGCATCATAATTGGAGTCATCGCTATTGCTGGTATGTGTAATTAGCCCAAGATGTTCACCTTCCAAAATATCGTCATCGTTTACATTTACGGTGACTTCAACAGGTGTGACATCTAATAATTGCAATGAAACCGATTCACCTACATTTGCATCATTAATTGATAGCTGCTCATCGGGTGTAATAATCAAGTTTACGACTGAGGCTGGAATCGTTGCTAATTGAATTGTATAAACTGTGCTGCCTTCAGTTTCAGATAATGCGGTTTCTTGAGGTGTATAAATAATATTGGCTTGACTAACTTGATGTGATAAACCTTTGTTGTTGCCACTTAAGAAGTGATTGTCATCACCTGAATAAGTAATCGCAAAATCATATTCGCCTTCTTCCTCAAACGCGATGAAACAACCGCTACTGCCATTATGACTACTTGTAATGGTGCGGTTACAATTGTAATCTCCGCTGGAAATCGTTACTTCACCTGTTGGTGTTGTGCCTGTTTCTGAAGTTACTTCAAATCCGATATAAACCTCTTGCCCGATTGCAGAAGGTGTTGGTGAGACAGTTCTAAAGTTGGTGCTAGTACTGGCTTTGGTAATAGTAATGTTTTTTATAACTTCATTCGCTGCATAATATTGGCTATTGCCTGCTTGATTAGCGGTAATAGTGCAAGTACCTGCATTCAGATAATTGAGTATATTGCCATTAAGAGAACAGGTTTTACTTGTTGTGGTAGCTAATGTAATAGGATTTCCAGAATTACCACCTGTTGGGCTTAAAGTCGTATTATTACCCACAATACCTGTACTTGAAGGATTCAGACTAATGATTTGTGAAGCTTTATCAATATAAAAAGTTTGAGACACATCTGTTGCAGCATGATAAATGTCACTGCCTGATTGTGAAGCCGTAACAGTACAATTTCCCACATCATCAATTGAAATGGTCGAGCCAGTATTGCTACAAGTCCCACTAGTCGTAAACGTTGGGGCTAAGCTTGAGCTAGCCGTAGCAGATACGGAAAAATCAGGATCATCGTAGTCTTTATCAGATAGCGCATTAAAAGTAATAGTTTGAGCAATTTTATCGATGGTAAAAGTATGAGATACATCTGTTGCAGCATAATAAGTGGCATTACCTGCTTGTGAGGCGGTTACTGTGCAACTCCCCACATAATCGATAGAAATCGTTGAACCTGTATTGCTACATTGACCGCTAGTTGTAAATGTTGGAGCTAAACCTGAACTGGCGGTAGCCGATACGGAAAAATCGGGGTCACCATAAATTTTATCTGTTAATGTTCCGAAGGTAATTGTTTGTGCAATCTTTTGGCCTAAGCCTGTAATAGCAAAATTATAAGGATTTTCATTAGAATCATCATTGGCAATACTGACTGTGCAATTGCTGGTTGTGACAGCTGTGGGAGTATAGGTGATGGAAAAATTACGGCTGCCTGCTATTGCTAATGGGGAACTGGGTTGAGTGCCAACAGAAAATTCAGTACAACCTGCCCCACTTAAAGCTACTTTAGGGTTTCCCGATAAAATTAACGCAGCCGTGCCTGTATTTTTGATGGCATATGTCTTGGTTACAGTGTTGCCTATCGTGACTGTACCAAAGTCAGTGTTATCTGCAGTTGCAGGAGAAGTGTCACCATCAGAAATAGAAGTACTATTACCTTGTACATCAATTTCTGGCACTGAAGGCAATCCCTCAGATGTACCTAATACAAAGTTATTAAATGCCATAGAATCAGTGGTTGGGAAGTTAATCTCAACCGTATCTGCAGTCGAAACAGAGGGTGAAAGTATGACTGAACTTGTGCCATTAGCGACACTATGACTTTGTGTCGATAGCGTAGAGCCGTTTCGTTTAAATGCAATGCTGAGAGTTTTGCTTGAACCCGTAGTATTCTTTACATCAAACCCAAAAATACTAATAGTGTTGTTCACCTCATCACTCGTAGTGACTACGAATTTACCATAAGCAGTGCTACCAACTCCAAATTTACTAGCAAAACCATCTACATCAATATCACAATGATATGACCCATCATTATTATCAATTCGACCAGCAAAATAGTAATAAAAAGGGTCTGAATGTACAGGAACAACACTTGAGCCAGTCGTTGTACATATACCATTTACAAATTGGTCGGCGACAAATGAATAAGCTGTAGCTGCCGCGTGAGATTGAAAAAGGGTTGTTATTAGTATGGCTGCAATAAAGGGTAATATTTTTTTGATAAGCCAAAGAAAACGGATAATCATGGTCAACTCTATTCTCCCAATAAAACGGTGTAAAAGTTGGGAAATATCAAAATGGATGAAGTTATAAAATTATATCAAACATGTAGTCAAGCTTAGCTTATCAATTAAAATAATCTGATGATGGGGTTACATACAATTTAACACTATTATTCATTCTTAATTTGTAGCTTACTGGCTTTGATTACAATGGTGAAACTTGGGTTCAATAGGATAAAACTCAACTATCTTACTCTCTGAATTTTTCCAGTTATTGTATAATCAATTTCTGAACAGGCTTTCAAACAAGCACACTTCATTTCTTCTTACCTAAAACACGCTCACTTTTTTATGCAAACACATCCCACAGTTTTGATGATGGCGGGTGGTACTGGTGGACATATTTTCCCAGCACTGGCCATTGCACAAGCGTTACAAGCACAAAATATCCATGTTGAGTGGCTTGGTACACCCAATAGCATGGAAGCACGCCTTGTCCCTCAAAATGATATATCAATACACTTCATCAATATCAAAGGATTACGGGGTAAAAGTAAACTAAGCTTATTACTTGCACCATTTAAAATTATATGGGCAATTGGACAAGCAATGAGGGTGATTCGGCGGGTTAAACCGCAAGTTGTGATTGGAATGGGTGGTTTCGCCAGTGGGCCAGGGGGCATTGCTGCATGGTTAACAGGCAAAAAACTGCTAATTCATGAGCAAAATGCGGTTGCAGGTATGACCAATAAAGTATTGTCTCGCTTTGCTAAACAAACATTACAAGCTTTTCCAAATACATTTCCTGTTAAAACCCAAGCTAAAACTGTAGGCAACCCTGTGCGCGAATCTATTGCTGCGCTCAATCAAACAGAAATCAATCAATCTCAACTGAATATTTTAGTATTTGGGGGCAGTTTAGGTGCAAAAGCGTTGAATGAGCTTGTACCTCAAGCATTGCAACAATTGGACAATCTAAACATTACTGTTAAACATCAAACAGGTGAAAAACAACTGGAAGAAGTAAAAAACACTTATGCAAATGCTCCTTTTTCTGTCGATGTTACGGCCTTTATTCACGATATGGCTGATGCTTATCAATGGGCAGATTTAGTTATTTGTCGGGCGGGCGCATTAACCGTTACTGAATTGGCTCATGCAGGCGTGGCCAGTATTTTAATTCCATTTCCTCATGCAGTAGATGACCATCAAACGGCGAATGCAAAATATTTAAGTGAGCAAGGGGCGGCTATTTTAATTCAACAGCGTGAGGTGACAACAGAAAAGCTAAAGCAGATGTTACAAACATTATTATCAAAACCTGAACAATTGCAAACAATGGGACAAGCCGCACGTCAACAAGCAAATCCTCATACAACCCAAGATATTATCCAGATTGTCCAACAATTTTTATAAAAGTATTCTTTTGCAAACAAAGGCTTTGAATACCCACTTCACTATGAATATTCAAAGCTTTTGTCAAAGGTCAATATGCGCCACGACCTTTTAAGACAGCAGGCACAGTTTTAAACATCAGTTCGATATCAAAGAAAAATGATTGCTGATTAATATAGTCCAAATCCATCTCAACTTGCTGTGGAAATGGAATGTCTGAACGACCTGAAACCTGCCAAATACACGTAATCCCCGGTTCTAAACCCAAACGTTGACGCTGATAAGCTGAATATTGTGCGACTTCATACGGGATTGGAGGGCGAGGGCCTACTAGAGACATATCACCTTTTAAAACATTCCATAATTGTGGCAACTCATCAATTGAAAATTTTCGGATAAACTCCCCTGCCGGTGTAATACGCGGGTCTTTTTTCATTTTGAATAATACCCCGCCTTCCATTTCATTTTGCTTCATCAATGCCGCCTTGCGTGCTTCTGCATCTTGATACATTGACCGAAATTTCCACATCCGAAACAGCTTGCCATCTCTACCTGTACGCTTTTGGAAAAATAATGGAGGGCCTACCGTGTCAATGCGAATCGCCGTCGCAACCATAATTAAGAAAGGTGCTAAGAAAATTAACATACTACCAGCAACAATAATATCGACTAAACGTTTCATTGCAGGACTCACACGTTTTACTAAAAAAACCTGCCAACACAACCAATAAAAGCGAATATTACGCCCTATGCGTGCAAATGCCGAGTCTGTAAAATGATGATTCATAGATGAACTCTTTAATGATTGTTGTTTTTTAGCTCTGACCTGTCGCCAGACTCGATATAAAAATAAAGGATTGCCAATAATGTAACGCCTCCACATGCGTTGTGGTTCTTGCAATAACCGCCATACCCATTCCATGCCTAACTCCCTCAACCAAATTGGAGCGCGGGGAATACGCCCAGAGTAAAAGTCAAATAGCCCACCAACCCCCATACAAACAGCAGGCTTTAACTGGTCTTGATGTTCTGCAATCCATAGCTCTTGCCGAGGTGCACCATAAGCGACAAGCAAAATATCTGCCTTTGACTGATTGATGGCTTCAATAACCTCTGGTGTTTGCTGCTGGCTAAAATAACCATGTTGTGTACCTGCAATGCTTAAATTGGGATAACGTTGCTGCATGTTCTCAGCCACTGCTTGTGCAACACCTTCTTTTGCACCCAATAAATAGATGCTAATATTTTCATGTTCAATTGTTTGGCAAAGTTGAGGAAATAAATCTGTACCATTTACGTTCGCCAGCAAATTGACTTTAAGCATTTTACATCCCAGACGAATGCCACTACCATCAGCCAACACTCTATGCGCTTGGTGTTGCAAAACTTTCTGATATTGTGAGTTTTGACATGCGATATTTAAACAATCAGCATTAGCAAAGGCAATAAATTGCCGTTTATTGGTTTTAACACTCTCGATAATGTGATTGATAGCCTCACTCATAGTGGTGTTATAGAGTGGAATTTGTAACAAATGAATATGCTGTGGTGTCGGTAATTCGACAGTTTGTTTAGTATGTCCACTTGTTAACCATGCTTTAAAAACTAAGCTGATTCGATCTGATATAGATGTGTTATAAACAAACTCAAAGTCGTTTTCAATTTCAGACTGGTAATCAATGCCTGTATGTTGTTTTAAGGTATGAATCGAATATAGACCGGGAGTGACATTAAATCGAAATAATGCTTTTGATGGTAGTTTGTGGGTTTCTAATTGTGTTAACGGGCGTGGGCCTGCAAACAGCATATCGCCCCGCAAAATATTCCACAATATGGGTAATGTTTG
This sequence comes from Candidatus Albibeggiatoa sp. nov. NOAA, assembly GCA_025800385.1. Classification (GTDB taxonomy): domain Bacteria; phylum Pseudomonadota; class Gammaproteobacteria; order Beggiatoales; family Beggiatoaceae; genus Albibeggiatoa. The sequence continues at coordinate 331,109 of JAOXRS010000066.1, read as the reverse complement.
GCCTATACCTGTTTGAGTAAATTGGTAAGCCGTAAATATGTGTCCTTGCTGTCCAACAAGTTTTCTTTTTGAGAAAATACAACCATTTGACCATTTTGATTGAACAATACGAATAAAGAAAAGTGGAGATAAAAGTAAAAGTCCCAACCCAGCCATCACCACACTGAGTAAACGACATAAAATTTTATCAGTCAATTTGAGAGAAGTTAGCTTAAACCCTACCCATAATATACGTCCATTTATTTGTCTCTTGTTAGATTGAGACATTGTTAAATTCCTCCCCATTAGTGCTCCGATCATTTTAAGGTCAGTGTCTAAAAGCATAATAGGCAAATCTTATTCCTTGAATAACCGAATTTTATTAAGACAGAAAAATTTTTAATATATTTCGCTTGTCTCAGTATATTATTGCAGGTCAAAGTCAGCTCTATGGCATCACTTTTAGAATCAGATACCCATTTCTCTTGTAAGTGAGAATGCTTTGCTTGTATCACACTGATGATAGTTAGCTGTATAATGCACTGCTTTAGAAATAGCAAATTATAAAAATTATGTCTGGCAACACTTATGGAAAATTATTTACCGTCACCACCTTTGGTGAAAGTCATGGCGCAGCAATAGGCGGCATTGTTGACGGTTGTCCCCCCAATTTGGAGCTTTCAGAGGCGGATTTACAAATTGACCTAGATCGCCGTAAACCCGGTACATCACGTCATACAACCCAACGCCGTGAAGATGATGAAGTGAAGATTTTATCAGGTGTATTTGAAGGTAAAACCACAGGCTGCCCAATTGGCTTAGTGATTGAAAACACCGATCAACGTTCAAAAGACTACAGTAAAATTAAAGATACTTTTCGCCCCGGACACGCTGATTATGTATATCAACAAAAATATGGGCTTCGGGATTATCGTGGTGGTGGCCGCTCTTCGGCGCGTGAAACTGCGATTCGTGTTGCAGCAGGTGGCATTGCTAAGAAATATTTAAAACAAGTCTATAACATGGATATCCGTGCTTATTTGTCCCAACTTGGCACAATTAACACCATTACGGATAATTTTGATTGGACGCAGATCGAACAAAACGCATTTTTCTGCCCCGATGCAAATAAGGTTGAAGAGCTAGAAGCGTATATGGATGCGTTGCGCAAAGAGGGTAATTCTATTGGTGCAAAAGTCACTGTAGTGGCAAATAATGTTCCTGTGGGTCTAGGTGAACCAATTTTTGATCGTTTAGATGCAGAAATTGCCCATGCCATGATGAGTATTAATGCTGTCAAAGGAGTTGAGATTGGCGACGGTTTTGGGTGTGTTGAAGCAAAAGGTACAGATTTTCGTGATGAAATGACTCCAAAAGGCTTTTTATCTAATCATGCGGGTGGCGTGTTAGGTGGTATTTCTTCGGGGCAAGATGTGGTTGCGCATATCGCATTAAAGCCAACCTCCAGCATTCGTTTACCGGGGCAGTCTGTTGATATTAATGGCCAGCCAGCGGAAGTCATTACCACAGGCCGGCATGACCCTTGTGTAGGTATTCGTGCTGTACCGATTGCCGAAGCAATGCTTGCATTGGTGTTAATGGATCATGTATTACGCCATCAAGCTCAAAATGCGGCAGTACAATCTCAAACCCCAGTGATTCCTGCTAGCGTCAATTCATGAACGGGATTCCCTATTGGCGGCTGTCCAACTTCTATTTTTTCTATTTTGCCTCATTAGGTGCGTTAATGCCCTTTTGGGGTTTATATTTACAAAATATTGGTTTCAACTCACAGCAAATCGGTGAACTAGTTGCTATTTTGCTGGTCACTAAATTAATTGCCCCAAATATCTGGGGCTGGTTAGCGGATGCCAGTGGCAAGCATTTAGTCTGGGTACGTTGGGGATCACTATTAGCTTTTGTTAGCTTTGCGGGCTTAATCCTAGACAAAAGTTACTGGTGGTATGTATTTATCATTGCCTTGTTTAGCTTTTTCTGGAACGCCGTTTTACCGCTGATTGAAGCCACCACATTCGCTTATTTAGGCGACAACGCCAAGCGATATAGTCATATTCGTTTATGGGGTTCAGTAGGCTTTGTGGTTGCCGTGATTGCCTTTGGTTTGTTTTTTGAAACCTTTAGCATTTTATGGCTGCCTTATTTGTCACTGGCTTTATTTACTGGTATTTGGCTCACCAGTTTAGTCATTCCTGAAAAAGTAACACATGTTGCTCATCAAGCCCCTGCCTCATTGTCACAAATTTTATTTCGCCCCGAAGTCATCGCGCTGTTTGTTGTGTGTTTGTTATTACAAATGAGTCACAGCCCATATTACACGTTTTACTCGATTTATTTAGAAAACCATGGTTATAGTCGTAATGTAATTGGTTGGATGTGGGCGTTAGGCGTGATTGCGGAAGTGGGTTTATTTGCAATTTCTTACTGGTTGCTTAAATATTTTTCCCTCGCCCATTTGTTAACTGTCACTTGTGTGCTAACAGCATTTCGTTGGTGGCTCATTGCTAATTTTGTAGATTCATTTCCAATTTTGATTATTGCTCAATTATTTCATGCAATCAGTTTTGGCCTAGGCCATGCTGTGGCCATCCATTTAATTCACCAATATTTCACGGGAAATTTAAAAGGACGTGGGCAAGCTTTATACAGCAGTATTAGCTTTGGGGCAGGTGGTGCAATTGGCAGCTATTTAAGTGGTCATGCTTGGGATAGTTTAGGTGCGTTGTGGACATATTATGCAGCGGTAGCGGTATGTTTAGCAGCTGCGTTGATTAGTCTGATTTGGATTCGTGACAAACATATTCAAGATTTTCGAATCTAAATGATTGGAGTTTAAAGCGAGTGCAAAACTCTCATATTTTAAGCTCCGTTTTTGCCCTTAGCTTAAATCTTGCTGAATAAAATCAGTATAACGGTCTAATTTATCATAAATATTCAACTGCTCAGGATTGGGCAATTGCTGCAACATGGTGTCTAATTTATCTAAATGCCGAACCACCACTTGATCTTTTGCTAAATTTTGCCTAAACGCTTTTAAAATATCACGCTGTTGCTGCCAAAATGAGGTTGATAATTCAGTATCTAATTGAGCAGTATGCGCTAATAAAGCCACCCAACGCCCCAATTCATAATAATGTGGTTCAGCGATTTGATCGGTTGCTTGTGCTGACAATGCTTGTCCAGCCTCAAATCCTTGTCTAAAAGCAAGTTGTATTGGTGTTGTCTGGATCGAAGCTGCAAAACTAAATCCCATCACAACATTATCCGACATAGCCATTTCAATAGATTGATTATTTTCTGTCGGCATCACAGGTTCTAATTGCTGAAAAGACTGATTAATTTGCTGTTGTAGCGATGTTTGATAAAAAACAGGTAAAAGTAAAACAATTGCAAAAATACTTGCCATCGCACTGGCTGCCATAAAAAGCGCGGGCGCGTTAAATAGTTGCTTCCATTTTTCTGCCCAATGCGGTTGATGTTGCAAAGTAATCTGCGGCGCATCCATCATTGCATCACAGGTTTGTTGCCATTCTTGATAACAATCTGGGCACGCTTGTAAATGTTGTTGAACCTGACGCAAAGCACGGCCTTTCAACTCACCATTAATAAAATCAATGAGCTGCTCATCAGATAAACAGTTTTGTTGTTGAACTGATTTTTGCGCAATTAAGCCAATCAGTGCTTGTAAACGTTGCATGTTCATAACTGTGTCCATTATTGAAGCAATAGTTTGATGTCCTGTAATAATCCTGATTTTTCAAAGCTGGTTTGTAAACGGGCTAATAGACGCTTGTGCTTGCCAGCTGCCTGATTTCGATTCCATTGTAACCGTCGGCCTGCTTCGGTAATGGATAATTCATCTTGATAAATCATCAATAAAAACAAGCTTTCTTCGGATGTAAGTTTAATTTGTTTTTGTAATATATCAGCCAATGATTTTAGTTGTTTTGACTCTATTTTAGTGTTTTCTTGCTTTAAGGTCTGAAAAATCATATTAAACCAAGCAGAATGTTCAGACTGAGCTAAATCCTGCTCGGGGTCTGCCACATCCGATTTTATATGTTCCAGCTGCTCTGATTCAATTTGAGTCATTTTTGTATTAAAACGATGTTTTTGTTCTATATTGGTTATCATATCAATGACGGTTCGTTTATCAATATCATGATTTTCTATTATTTTGTGCACAATATCCGACTTTGATTCACCTTTATGCAATAGTAAAAATACCTGTTTATAAATGGGTTCAGCCTGTTTAATCCATTGAGGAATATAAGGTATTTCCCCCACTTTGCGCCCAAAGTCAATTAACAAACGATTTGTGGTCACGGTAATAAATGCGGTAAAACCCTTGCCTTGATATTGGCAAACCCGTTGCCACTGATTTTTTTCTAATTGTTCTAAAACATAATCAATTGCTTGCTCTGCGAGCTGGCTATCTTGTGGAAACCGTTTGTGTGCTAATTGATTTAAATATTGCCAATGTTGAAACACTAAGTTTTTGGCTTCCTGTGGCGACATATTTAGCCCTTTTCTTTGAATAGACGAAATCAATACGTCAAAGTGTTGCGAAAAAAACAATACACAAGCTGAAACCGCCAAAATCCCTTGACGGAAATTTATCCACATGCCATGCTTATTCTTGCATATTACACGAACTAACCATCTTAAAATAATAGTGACTTTTGGGGCGGCCTGCTCTAAAAACAAACATTTCACATCACACCAAACAAAGGAGATACCATGCTTAAACGATGGGGTTTATTTGCATTGTTAGGCAGTAGTTTATTGCTAGGTGCTTGTCAGCAAGAATCTGCCTCTAATACAGCAGCAACAGCCGATGCAGCACAACCAGATACAACCAAGGTCTATAACTGGAAAATGGTTACAACTTGGCCACCGAACTTCCCAATTTTTCAGCAAGGTGTCGAAAAGTTTGCGAAAGATGTGGAAGCAATGAGTAATGGCCGTTTAAAAGTGCAAGTGTTTGCGGGTGGTGAGCTTGTGCCTCCATTACAAACCTTTGATGCAGTATCTCAAGGTACAGTACAAATGGGTCATGGTGCAGCTTATTATTGGGCTGGCAAAGTGCCCGCAGCACAGTTTATGACCGCTGTTCCATTCGGTATGACGGCCAAAGGCATGAACTCTTGGTTTTATCAAGGTGGCGGCTTAGAGTTATGGCGTGAAATGTATGAGCCGTTCAATGTTGTGCCTTATCCTGCGGGTAACTCAGGCGTACAAATGGCAGGTTGGTTTAACAAGAAAATTGAATCAATCGACGACTTGAAAGGCTTAAAAATGCGTATTCCGGGGTTAGGTGGTAAAGTCTTAGCCAAAGCAGGCGGCACACCTGTACTGTTAGCGGGCGGTGAAATTTATACTGCTTTAGAACGGGGCACAATTGATGCGACAGAATGGGTAGGCCCGTTCCATGATGAGCGTTTAGGTTTATACCGTGCAGCACAATATTACTATTACCCAGGATGGCATGAACCCGGTACAGTGTTAGAGTTAATTGTAAATAAAGAAGCTTTAGCTGAATTACCTGAAGATTTACAGAAAATCGTAGAAATTGGTGCACAGGCCTTAAACCAGTGGATGTATTCAAAATTCGAAGGTTTAAATATTCAGTCTTTACGTGAATTAGCTGCGAAGCCAAATGTAGAGGTGATGCCTTTGCCTGAAACTGTTTTAGCAGAGTTAAGACGTTTAACTGACATTACTTTAAACGAAGAAGCTGAAAAAGACCCTAAATTCAAAAAAGTATATGAAGCCTTCAAAGCATTTAAAGCCGATCATCAAGCATGGACGGATATTTCTGATGGCGCATATTACGACTTGTTAAAAGCAGAATAGTCATGTTGTGGATAGTATTGAGTATCATTATATTCATTGTCGTTGCCATATTTTTGATATTCAATACTTCCCTTAAATCACGTTTTATCCAGTTTTTTAGTTATCAAAACCGTTTTAAGTCAGAATTACCCGATGTTGAGTTATATGGCGGCCAACAGAAATCTACAATTATTGCCACCGAATATCCTCATAGCCAACCGCTACAAGTCAAATCAATTGATATTGATTATCAGATTAATTCCGATTGGCCAACATCCGATAAATTCCCACTATTTTTAGCATTACAAGCTGTATTACCTCGATATTATATGGTTTTTCATGAGCTTAATTTATCTCGTTTTGTTACAACCGATGATGCGTTAGCATTTAATCGTTTGCAACAATATGAAGTGGATTTTGCAATCTTTGATCTTAAACAAAAGCAATGGATTGGCTGTATTATCTTTAAATCTAAAAATATGGAATTAAATGAGAAAATACGATTTAAATTCATTCAGTCTATTTTAAAAAATATTGACTTACCCCTACTATCCGTACCAAAGTTAAAAAACTATAAGTTATCTACATTGCAAAGCTTGATTAAGCGTGAATTTAATTTATAGGTTTGTATCTCGATTCAATTAAGCTGACTTTATTCATCAAAATGATTTTTGTTTTAGAAAAAAATGAACTTTTTATTATGATGCAAAGCTTCTTTAAAATGCATAAACAAGTGGGGTTCATATCATCTATTTCCTCTAAGCACAGTGTCAGAATGACTTTATCCAAAAGCACAATATACTTATTCATGCACTGGCAATAGGCCTATCAATTTTTTACACACATTAAAGATAAGTATTTATCAGTGATATTTGTCAACTCATCATTTCTCCCTGATTTTTTCTGCAAATGTATAAATAAGAGATGATTTCATGGATTTGATATCGTTTTGCTCTTAATTTACATTTAAGTAAAATATGCTACATTACTGCATCTTCAAAAACACACTCAAGGAATGTTTTAAATGGGTAATTCGTTGCAAGATCAATTGTTAAAAGCGGGATTGGTAGATAAAGAAAAAGCCAAAGCGGTGAAGAAAACCAAACAAAAACAGTCTAAGCAAAAACTTAAGCAGAAAAAAGTGATTGTTGATGAAGTCAAGCTTGCATCAGAACAAGCCCATCGTGAAAAGCTTGAAAAAGATCGTGAGTTAAATCGCCAAAAAGCGGAACAAGTCAAACAGAAAGAAATTCATAACCAAATTAAACAACTAATTACTTTAAACGTGATCGCTGAGCCTGATGCAGAAATCGCGTACAACTTTACTGATGGCACGGTCGTTCAAAAAGTCTATGTCAGCACTGAAACCCAACAACAGCTTATCAAGGGTAAATTAAGTATTGCCAAACTTGAAGAGACTTATCATGTAATTCCGACTGTGGTCGCCGATAAAATTGCGATGCGTGATGATAGTTATGTGGTCGCTCAAGCCACTGTGGAAAGCTCAGAAATGGATGAAGATGACCCGTATGCAGATTATAAGATTCCTGATGATTTGATGTGGTAGACCATAAAAAAAGGGAGTAGACCGTAATCCACTCCCTAAGACTATTTAGCTCTTAACAAATACTAAGTTATTGTTTTGAGCATCCAATTGGCCATGTAATGCCTTCTACATCATTGTAGTTGGTTTGCACTTCAACTTTAAATTGTGTTGTACAACTTTGAATATCATTGACATCCCATGCGTAAATATTCAAATCAGAACCTGTATGAATACTAAATACAAGCACTTCATTGTCAATCATTTCTAAAGCTTCAGTTTGCCCTGGTAAATTGCCACACGCCAAGGTTGTTTGTGCTGTAGCTGGATTCCAAACCCAAAGTTGTTGATCGACGGCGGCGTACAATAACGTACCATCACTGTTCCATGTCAAACCTTCAATCTTCAATGTAGAAGTTAAAACAGTTTCTGTGACGATTGCACCGCCATCAAAAGAGATTTGGAATAAGCCTTCACCGTCAGCCCATGCCCATAAGCTGCCATCATCTGGATTAAATGAAATCGCAGAGACTTCGCCTAAACCTGTTGCGCCTAATGGAATCACTTCACCTGTATTTGGATCAACTTTATACAAGTAACCATTTGGATAACCTTCAGCTGGATCATCACCTGAGGCCGCATAAAGCTCATGGCTGTGTGGGTGAATATCTAAAGTTTCAATGTCATAACCTGCATAAACACTACCCAAAGGATTCACGGCTAAGGTTTCTGGATCAATAGTAAAGAATTGACTATCGTTCAAGAAATGATCTTGTAACGCATACACTTGAGGTTTGTCACAACTGACTGGTAATTGACCGTCGTCCTCTTCTTCATGGAAGCCAAAGTCAACCGTTAAGTCACTGTATTCACCGCCTTCAGATGGTTCAACCAAAGTAATCGCATTACTCACGATTCCTGCGCCGTCTACTTTGTCACCATTATCGTCATGATCGACATGTGTATTTGCATCAGCCGCACCTTTAGAGCTGACTAAACCTTCTAATGGCGCACCTGTACGGAAGCTACTATGATCGACTTGTACAATATAATCGCCAGCAATTAACTGTTTGAAAATATAGTAACCTTTCACACCATCTTTAGTGAATGTGACTGTTGAAGTGAGGAATTTATCCACGTCAGCCGTATATTCACCGTTGCCATCAGTATCACGATATAAGTTTAATTTCACATCGTTAACACCTTCTTCAGTTCCCGCAGCGTAAATACTATCTTTATCATCGTCTAACCAGACACGGTTACCTAAGTTTAACTCACCAATTGGTAACACAATACCTGCATCCCAAGTTGGGTCATAATCACCATTAGTTAAGCTGACGACTTCTGTTACACCATTGCTATTAGGGTCAGAATCAGTTGCATCAGAACTACCTGTTGCACCTTGGGTAGTGAAATAAGCATCTTCTGGTAAGCTGAATTGAACGAAGTATTGACCGGGGTCTAACTCATCAAATAAGTAATATCCGGGCATACCGTTTACATCGTTTGCAGTCTTCGTGGTTGCAAGCTGAATATCTGTATCCACATCAGCTACGCCGTCACCATTGTCTTGATAAAGTGTAACTGTGATGTCATTGATGCCTTTGTCGCTACTTTCGTTTTGTTGACCATCTTTGTTTTTGTCAAACCATACATAGTTACCTAAAGCAGCACTGCCACTTTCAAAGATACCCATATCCCAGCTTAAGTCGCGTTCTTCTGCTTCCAATACTGTAACGCGTACAAGACCCGTTTCTGGGTTCACATCCGAGTCAAATAAATCATCATTACCGCGATCTCTTGGTGAAATACCATAGCCGACAGGCGGATAGAATTTAGCAAAATAAGCATTTGGTTTTAAGTTAGAGAAAATGTAAAAACCGGGTTTGCCCTCTGCACTATCAGAAGTTAACGTGAAGCCGACTAATTCGTCATCATTTGTTGCAACAATACCATCTTTTCCAGGTCTATATAATTCAACCCGAACATTATTCACACCTGTTTCGTCTTCGTCTTGAATGCCGTCACCGTTGGCATCATTCCAAACATAATCACCGTAAATCGCAGGTTGGAAATCTTCCACTTCAACGCCCACTTTGATTGGTTCAGATGGTAATAAATAAGTACCTAAATCTGTACGTTTTGCAGCATAACCGAATGAGTTCCATGCAATTGTACCGATAGGCGAAGTAATAGGCGCAGTCATTGGCCATGTTAATTTCAATTCATCACCCGGTTCAATCACCACTTCACCAAAATCAAACTTCAATGAACGCACGCTAGTAATATCCGCTGGAATAATGGTTGACCATTGCGGGGCTTCACAATCTGCTGGACTTGGGTTTAACACCTCTTCACGGCAAGGATTTTGGGCAGTGCTGTAATAAACCACTACATCATTGGCTGCTTGTACCGCACCGATTAATTCAGGTCGCCATTGAGAATCACGATTACTTAAATCGATCACGCCTGTATCGTCGACAAATGGCAGAATGTCAATCACAACCACGTCACTCATAGGTACGTTACCGATGTTGCTCATGATTAATTGATAATCCAAACCACCTGCTAATACGGTACGACCACTGTTAGGGAAACGATGCCAATCATCATCTAATTGACCTTTAACCCATTTCACTGCATCCATCGCCGCAACTGAAGACACTGTAAATTGTGCTTTTTGAGAGGCACACACTTTTTCTGCTGTATTGCCATCACCATCAATATCGTTGACATCAACTAAACGAGCGGCACATTTACTTAAATCAACATGGCTATCTGGGTCAGCACTGTGTGTATAAGCGCGATTCTCAACCACACCACTGACGGTATCAGCGACTCTAACGGTTAATAACACTCTGAGCCATTTATTGGTTTTCAATTGATACGCACTATCACCATCCCAAGACCATGTTAGACGATTACCATCTTGATTGAATTGTGGCAATGGCGCATCGTTTGGTTTGCCTGTGACTGTCCAACCGACAAGGGTTAATTCAGGAGATAAAATATCGGTAATAATTGGATTAATTAACGCAGCTGTACCACGGTTTTTCACATATAACTCAAATTTCGCGGTTTCGCCTTGGTTAATCATGGCATTGGTTTTGAGTTTTTTGCTTAAATAAGGTTTTGCAGTTGATTGGATAATTGTGGTTTTACGGTTTAAGTTACGATTAACAACTTGCTCTTGCCCTTCGTAATTAAAACTTAATTTAGCGCGATTCCAGAATTGTTGACCTACAGTCACGGCTTGACCATTGCGTGCAGTAGATAACACTTTAGCTTTGAAACCGTGCCAGTCTGATTTGTAATTGCCAACTGCTTTGTAACCTAAAGGCACGCTGTCCATTGTCCAACGTAATTGGGTAATATATTCGTCTGCAGCTAAGCCGAGACTATTCACTTCAATATAATGACGTGGGGCAGTGGTATAAGGGCTACCTGCTAATTCTACCCATTCAGATTGCAAGTTAGTTTGATAAGCCACATTAACAGGTACATTGGTTTTATTACCTTTACCAACATGAATCCGTGTCACTTCAATTTGTGCTGGAATAGGATCAATAATAGTTGCATTTTGGATAACAGCATTACCCGCATTTTTAAAGTAGAAGCCATAGTAAACAGATTGACCGATTAAGGCTTTGCTATAACCACTTTTCCATGCATCCAAACGTCCTGAACCCACAGCCGTTGGGAATCTAAGCACATGTGAAATATCATCTTGATAACCAACTTCAAGCCCACCTACAAATGTACCAGCCACTTCACCGATATTTGTGACTTCTGTATCTTCGGTAAATATTTCAGTTGGATAGTTTACAGTGATATAAGGTTGGAAGCATTTACCAACAGTTAGGCGGTCATGTGCCCAAGTGACACTATGTGATGCCGCGTCATATGTGCCATTATTGGTTGCGGAAACGAATTGTGCACCTGTAAATAATTTATCAGTGATGGTTAAGTTATTATAATTTAAACGGCCTTTGGCATTTTTGCTACATATTCTCAATCTATAACTGATGTCGCTACCTAAATAGCTACCACTGGTTTTTTGTTTAATAAACGTCACTTCGGGTTGAGCCTGCGCTGTAACAGACACTTGATTACTAATCACTGTCTCTGCATTGCTTGCCGTCATGCTCGCTTCACTAATAGCTGTTGTGCCATCAGCAGTCGAACCATTGGGGAAATAAACCATAGCACTTAACTCACCTGTAGAACCTGCTGGTAATGGATGTTTGAATGTCCATTCAGCTTCGCGTTTCCAAGCTCGATAAGTATATTCTTGAATATGTGGTGTGATACCTTGAGCAACTTTACTGGCTAGCTCGTCAGGTAATATCATGCTAATTTTTACATTTTCACAATGTTCAGTGGTACTGGCGCAACGATAGCGCAAAATATAAGAAAAGTGTTCACCTGCAAGTACAGTATCTTTGCTAACTATTTGTTGTAAAGCAAGTTCAGGTTTTGCCTGCACATTGGTAGCAAAACTCCATAGTATGAGCATCACTAACATTAAGATAGGTATGCGTAAGCTTCGTAGTGAGTGTGGATAATGATTATAGTATGACATGGCTTCCCCCATGATAAAGCCTCTTCCTTATTTATGAAGTGTAAGTAAATTCAGCAAGATATGGTCGGTATCACTGCTAGCTCAAAGTCTAATTTAAAGATAAACCCTACGCCCTTACTGATTTATAGTATCAAGGATTTTGTCCTATTATCAATGTACGTTAAGACTAGTGGAGTTTTGTTATTGTTGAAAGGTGAATTTAAATAGAAATAAAATATTGACCAAAGGTTATTTATTTTTTAAAACATTAACTTGGATTTAATTCCCTTTTAAAATCTATTTATTTCATTCATATTTATCTATAAAAATCATATTTTCTATAAAAATACAAAATACCTGTCATTTAAATGTCAGTAACATGTGTTCCAAAACTCAAAAATTAAATTCAAGAAAAAGGCCAATAATAAATTTTAAATCACATTATTTTTAAATTTCGCATACAATATAATGTCTATTTAATACCACGAAATAATAGGAAAATCATGCTAATTGAGCTGGCTATTTTAGGTAGTACAGTTGCTTGGCTTGGTGTAAGTACTAAAAAGCGCAAGACATCTGATACTAAAAAAACGACATCCTCTCCAACAGGGAAAAAATTATTAAAAGATGTGCAAGATGTTGTATTAGACCAATCGCTTTCAGTGCCAAAAAAACGTAAAAGCCTACTTTTATCTACCGCTGCGATCAGTACTGTGTTGCTAGGTATCAATTTTCCCTCGCTTTACCTGTTCGGTAGTTTGGCCGCATTTTATCTAGCCCGACATTTTTTTTATGCAACATGGCAAGATTTAAAACAAGGCCGTTATATTACGGTTTATGCTATGTCTTCAGCCTTAGCAATTAGCATGATTCTGACAGGGAATTTATTGTTAGCAACATTAGGCATTTTAGCCAGTGACTTTATGGTCAAACTTGTCAAGAGAACAGAAGAAAATTCTCAAAAACATCTAGTCAATATTTTTTCCGAACAACCTAGTCATGTTTGGCTAGAAAAACAGGGTATTGAAATCCAAGTACCTTTTGATAACGTGCAAAAAAACGACATTGTTGTGGTTCATGCAGGTGAGATTATTCCTGTTGATGGTGTGATTCAACAAGGCATTGCCAGTATTGACCAACATGTTTTAACGGGAGAAAGTCAAGCTGTTGAAAAAAACATAGGTGATGAGGTGTTTGCCGCTACCTTAGCTTTAACGGGGCGCATTCATATCAAAGTAAACACTGCAGGCAATGAGACTGTTGCCGCTAAAATTGGTGATATTTTAAATAATACAAAAAGTTATAAAGAAAATTTAACACTGCGTGGTAAGCAAATTGCGGATGGATTGTTGCCTGTAGAATTAGGAGCAGGCGGACTTGCATTGGCTTTAATCAGCCCGACGGCGGCAATGGCGGCTTTATGGTCGGGTTTAGGCTACCGCATGATGGTCTATGGACCAATCAGTGTTTTAAATTATCTACAAATTTTCTCGCGCCAAGGCATTTTAATCAAAGATGGTCGAGTCTTAGAATCTCTGCATGAAGTGGATACTGTTATTTTTGATAAAACGGGCACATTAACTTTAGAACAACCAACCATCAGCCATACTCATTTATTTTCAACATATGATGCAACAGAGCTATTAACTTATGCTGCCAGTGCTGAATATCGCCAAACCCATCCGATTGCAAAAGCAATTCTTGATAAAGCAAATGAGCACGAAATTACATTACTCACGCCTGATTCAACCTATTATGTGGTCGGGTATGGGATTAAAGTACAAGTAGCACAAAAGCTAATTTGTGTAGGCAGTGCGCGTTTTATGCAGCGTGAGAATATCGTATTACCATCTAATATCACAGAGATTCAACACCAAGCGGAGCAACAAGGTCACTCTCTGATTTATGTTGCAATCGATGATGAACTGGCAGGTATATTAGAAATGCAACCTAGTATTCGTCCAGAGGCCAAGGCATTGATTGATTATCTGCATCAACGTGGATTAAGCACATACATTATTTCTGGCGACCATGAACAACCCACACGTAATATTGCCAATCAATTAGGGGTTCAACACTATTTTGCTGAGACCTTACCCGAGCACAAAGCAGATTTAGTTAAACAACTACGTGATGAAGGCAAGTTTGTCTGTTTTATCGGTGACGGAATTAATGATGCAATTGCACTGAAGTCTGCACAAGTATCCATTTCAATGAAAGGTGCATCCAGTGCGGCTACTGACACAGCACAAATTATTTTTATGAATGGCTCGCTGACACCGTTGTTTAAGTTATTTGAGTTAACCGATGACTTTGAAAAAAACATGAATCATAATCTATTCTTAAGTATCGCACCGGGCATATTAAATATTGGAGGGGTATATGTACTGCATTTTGGGTTGGCGACCAGTATGAGTATTTTTTACTTGGGTTCAGTGGCTGGTTTAGCAAATACATTATTGCCTTTTATAAAACATCATAATGAACTAACATCTTCTTAATGAATTATTATTGGCATTATGTTACAAGTTGATTTAGTATTTATTACCGTGAAAATAATTACCATTAAGGAATATCTAGTGACAATAGCAAAATTTGTTAAAGCATCTGTTTATGGAACACTTTTAACTATAGGTCTTTCAGGTTCATTAGCATATGGGCTTGACTCATCAGCTAACGTAGCACCAGAGCAAATACAGGGTAATGGTTATCGATTAGAGCAAGCCTACTTAGTTGAAACGCATGTGCCAAATGCTAATGTTGAAAGTGTACTAAGTGCACTAGTTGCTGCTGTAAGTTTGGAATATGGTGACAAGTATGACCAAGTCCTCTTCCTTGATGCTCCAGGGTTTGAACATTTTCGCCCTAAAAGTAATTCGAAAGGAGGTGAGCATAAGACTGCTTTAAGAGACCCATCAACTCGAGTCACTTTTTCTATTCCTCAAGATAGTACTTTATTAAAAAATGCAATTGACGCAATACACAAAGCCCATAGCTATGAAGAACCTGTCGTTTACATCAAGGATGTATGGCGTAGTCAAGCCTTGAGTGCAGATGATGATAATCCAAATCGCTGGTGGAATAAGAATAAATCCGAATAATCTGTTGTTAGTGCTTCTATCAGGACAATGGTGTTTAGAACATGTGAAAACCTATCATTATTTAAAAATATGTTAAGGAAGTAACATTCTAAAAAAGCATATGATTGTCCTGTGTCAATATATTTGAGGGCAAACCATTATTAAAAAGTATTTCTATAATTCAACACTTAAGATATAACACCACTATTAAAACTATATTCATCTACATTTGTATAAAATAATGAAACTTCTTGCCCTTTTTGGATATCTTGTAATGCAATCAGTTGTGCCCACAATCCAACATTATCCTGTTCCCAATTAATATAAGCATTGGGTACTTCACTGTGATTACATAGCGATAACAGCCCAAATACAAAATGGCCGTTAACGTGTTTATTATGTTTGTACTCTGATGGTAATACAAAATAATATTTCGCGATATTTGTAGAATCTATAATTGGCCTTTGTTCAGCTGGAAAAGAAGCAACAGGCGCACGTTCAATTAGTGTACCCTTTTCTATTGCTGTTGTTGCAACCACACCACGGCCTTTGTCAGAAGTAGAATGCACTGTAATCACGTAAAAGCTACCTTTGGTCGAGTAACAGCCTATTTTACAGTGAACATTCATTAAAAACAAAGAAAGTCATTAAAATTATATAATGATATTGATTTGAAACTGTTTACTTACTATTTGCTTATTCCATGTGGTACTGTTTAATTCTTGCCAAACCATATCAGTTAATTCCCCACTTGGTAATGTCCAAGATTGATATAAAATTGATTTGGTCTCAAAACCTAACTTCTTAGATGTATTAATAGAGTTTTGATTTGAACATAAAATTGTTGCGGCAATTGTATTCAACTGCAACTTTGCAAAACCATATTCAATCATTAAGCCTGCTGCTAACCGACCTAAACCTTTAAATTTTTGATCTAAAATTGCAATGCCGATCTCTGCTGTCTGTAAGTCTGGATTAAACCCTTTGAGGACAACATAACCCACTGGTAACGCTTCTGAGCTTGGGTAAATGCCAAAAATAACTGCCTGACTTACTTGAGAATAGGGCAAAGCATGTTCTGAAATGGCGGATAAAAAACCTTTTATATCATCATCTTTAAAAAAAGTATCCCAACCCATTGAATCGGATAATTGTGGATTTTGAGCTAATTTAATTAGGTGTTTATGATGCTCATCTGACATCAATCCTAAATGAAATGTAAAACCTGAAATAGGCTGTTTAAAAGAGACCTGCATAAACGATGACCTACCACATAAATGAGTTATTTAAAAAGAGTAAAATATGAAAAAATACATTATTTTATACGATTTAGTCATGCAACAGTTTAAAAATAAATAAACATCTTACCAAAACCGTAGACTCACATTCACAGGCCTCATTTTTATCAAGCAACCTCTACTCACAATAATATGCTCAACTTGCTATTTATAATATATTTTTTAAGCAATTTTTGGTTATAAGTAAAATATCAATGCTATTTTCGTCTGTTTTTTCGCCTATCTCATACCCTTAATACACTATAAAAACTGAAATCCACCATATTATTATTGCTATACTTTATAGCTAATAAATTTTGATTTTTGATTTAAGGTGTGATTATGAAACGTTTTATCTTGCTGTTATTATTCAGCTTGCTTTATTACAGCTCGGCGTGGGCACAAGATTTAAAAATAGTAGACCGAGGTTCTGATTGGGTTGAACTAGAATTACAATTTCCTACGATGTCCAATCCATTACAAACAGTGGTTGGCGATGACCAGCAAACCTATCAACGCATTGTGATTGAGCAATGGGCGAAAACCAAACAAGCTGGCTATCCTGAGTTGCCCATGCTAGCAACTTTGGTGCAAGTGCCTGCCAATGGTAAAGTCACGATTGAAGATGTGCAATTTTCTGAAAACACATTAACAACAGATGCTGATATTTACCCTGTTGCCAAACCTGTGGCTTTAGATTCTGGTGAAATCACTGCACAATTTACCCGTGATGAACAAGCTTACCAATCCAACCAATTATATCCACATACTTGGTTAGAATTAGGGTCTCGCGCCAATTTGCGTGGTGAACCTGTAATGCAAGTCAAAGTGTATCCTGTGCGTTGGAATGCAGCGGATCATACATTGAGTTACTTAAGTAGCTTGCGTTTTCGTTTAGCGTTTAGCGAGTCATTACCACCTATGGCTGATGGCCGTCAAACTCGTTCGGACAATAGCACCGCCTTTGATGACCTTTTACACAACACCATTAACGGTTACGTACCACGCCAACGTGTACAGCGTGCAGATGAAGATATTTTGTCCAGTCCTTTTGCGCCAAAACGCTATACCGTCAGCTTTGAAGTTGCCTCAAAAGCCGTTTATCGAATCAAATATAGCGAATTACTTGAAGCAGGTATGCCTGAAGCGTGTTTGAGCCAAGGTCAATTTATTTTGTATTTTAAAGACCAGCAAATCATGCCTTTAATTATTGCGAAAAACCCACGTCAATTTGGCGAAGGCGATGTCATTGAGTTTTATGCTAATAACTATAAAGATCATTTTACTGATACCAGTATTTTTCGTTTGGATTGCTGGCAGTTAGAGCAAGCACGTAGTGATATTCAAACCACGGCATATGATGAGCCTGTCAAATTAGGTAACTTCCTTGATGGTACAGTGACGGGTACAGGTATTGTGCAACCGTATTTCATGGAAAGTTTACACTATGAAAAAGATGGTACTTATTGGACTGAAACGCCTAATGCACCAGAACAAGATTACTGGTTTTGGTTCAATATGTTCGCACCTACAAGCAAAAAAGCGTATGTAAATGTGTACTCTGCTTATGTGACTGACGAGCCGTTGGCGACATTGCGTTTAGCTTTACAAGGTGCGTCAACTGTACCACCTGATCCAAACCATCACCTTATTTTCTCGGTCAATGGTACGGAAGTGGGTGATACGTATTGGAATGGCGATGATTACCATATTGCAGAAATTCCATTTTCAACCACAGCCTTAATCGAAAAAACCAATGAAATCTTACTAAACGCGCCAAATGACACAGGAGCAGAACAAGATGTGACTTATTTGGATTGGGTTGAGATCGACTTCCCACGTCAATTCCAAGCGCGTAACAGTACGTTGAAATTTAACTTACAAGGTACGGGTGAACGTTATCAAGTCACCGTCAAAGGCTTTAATTTAAAAACGATCTCAGTTTATGACATCACTGATCCATATCATATTAAAGAAATCCTTAATCCAACTATTGAACAACAAACCGATACAGATGATTATCAAGTGACTTTTGATGCCGTTGTTGATGGTGAGCGCACTTATTATGCTCTGATTAATACACGGATTAAATCTGTTGCAGATATGCAGCTTGTGCCTGAGCCACGTTTACGCAATGGGCAACAAGGTGCTGACTACATCATGATTACAATTCCTGAATATGTAGAGGCTGCACAGCCATTATTAACCCATCGACAAAATCAAGGTTATAGAACATCGATTGTCACAGTAGATGAAATTTATCGTGAATTTGGTGAAGGCTTAGCCAATCCACAAGCGATTAAGGATTTCCTTGTTTATGCTTACAACCATTGGGCAAAACCCACACCGCGCTATATCGTACTATTGGGCACAGCAACCTTCTTATATAAAGATGAGTATGAAGAAGATGGCAACAAGCATACGTTAGTACCTACTCATTTTACTGATACACGTTATGGCGTGACACCTGATGATAATTGGTTTGTCAGCGTAGATGGTGATGATGAATTGGCGGATATGGCCATCGGGCGTTTACCTGCTAAAACAGTGGCAGAAGTAAACACAGTCGTTGAGAAACTAATCACCTATGAAAATGATACCAGTGATGCACCCAGACGTGTGCTGTTCGTCGCCGATCGAGGTGCAGAATTTGAGTCTGCCAATGACCAATTAGAGTTGTTTTTAGAAAAACGTCGCTCTTTTGCTTATAAAGTTTATTTAGATGATTATGGCAAAGATACCGCGTCAGCAACTCAACAAATTATTGATTACGTGAACGAAGGCGTATCCATTATGCAATATATCGGTCACGGGCATATTGAGTTGTGGGGTAAATCTGAATTATTTAGAAATGACCATTTGCCATTGCTTGGAAACGAAGGCAAATACACCTTTATGATGGCATTGAATTGTTTAAACGCGTATTTCAGTGATATGCGTAAAAATTCATTGGGTGAAAATTTCGTGATTACAGATAAAAAAGGTGGCATTGCAACATTCTCATCAGCAGGTTTAGGCTATCTATGGGAATATCAATTGTTGAATGACCAATGGTATCGTTCTGTTTTCATTGATGGTCAAACCACGTTGGGCGATGTGATTACTGCATCAAAAATTGCGACATTTAGTTATGGTGCAAGTCGTGACATTTTAAGTAATTTAGTGTTAATCGGCGATCCTGCGACTAAATTACGCGTTCCAACACCTTAATATTATTTGCTTAGGAGTACAGCTTACATAATAGTTGTGCTCCTATGTCAAACAGTATCCCCCCTTCCTACTAGCCTATCCAGCTTTCTAAAAAAGCATAAATAAAATCTCAACTTTCCTATATCTACTATTTTAAACTATCATTGTTATTGCGAATCATGAGGCATTGTTTAATAATGATCGTGCTAAAACATCCAAAGGAGTTACTATGTTAAAAACAAAATTGGCTACAGGTTTACTGGCTTTAGGCCTTTCATTCAATACCCATGCAATTAATTTTTTCAGCATTGGTACAGGTGGGGTAACAGGGACTTATTATCCTACAGGTGGTGCAATATGCCGCTTGGTTAATAAACACAAATCTGAAACCAAAATGCATTGTAGTGTTGAATCAACAGGCGGTTCAGTTTACAACATCAATACCATCAAAAATGGCGAATTAGACTTCGGTATTGCACAAAGCGATGTAGTTTACCAAGCGTATAATGGTGCTGGTAAATTTGATAAAAAACCTTATACAGATATACGTTCTGTGATGGCGATTTATCCTGAGTTACTGGCCTTAGTCGTATCTAAAGCGTCAGGTATTAATACCTTGGAAAACATTGAAGGTAAAAAAATTAATTTAGGTAACCCCGGTAGTGGTAACGAAGCAACAGCAGATATTTTGCTTGCAGAATCTGATATGAGTCGTGATGATTTGGCATTAGCAGGTGTATTAAAAGCGCAAGAATGCCCGACTGCATTACGTGACAAAAAAATCGACGGTTACTTTTATATGGTTGGCCATCCAACTTCGAATATTCAAGATGCAGCAAACTCAGTAGATATTCAGCTCATCCCAATTGATGGTGCAGCAGCAGATTCTATGATCCAAAAATACCCATATTTCGCAAAAGGTATTATTCCCGCAGGCATTTACAAAAATGTGAATGAAGATGTGCACAGCGTGGGGGTTAAAGCGGTATTGGTCACGAAAAAAAATACCAAGGATGAAACGGTTGAATTAGTGTTACGCACTATCTTAAATGAGTTTGAGAATTTTAAACGCCTACACCCTGCTTACAAAACAATTACAAAAGAAAGCTTATTGGAAGGCTTGAGTGCGCCATTGCATCCTGCTGCCAAAAAAGTGTATCAAGAAATGGATTTAATGAAGAACTAAAATAATTGGGTAACGCTAAAGGAGGCATGAATGCAATCTATTTATCGCTTTAATTTGGGTTACCCATTTCTTTTTTCTACATGCCTTCAGGTAGGATAAGGCTATGGATGCTTTGGAGTATGAGATTCGGGAAAAACAAGCCCGTTTACATGTAAATAGTTTTGATATGACTTTTGGGCGGTTAATTGATTTATATGATGCCAAACATTTTATTATTCCAAAAGAATATCAAGATTGTATGTCATGGAGTATTGTCGAACAAACCTGTTTTATTGAACATCTTCTATTAGGCTTTCCAACTCGCCCCATCTTTGTGGTTGAGAATAGCCAACATCAGTGGGAATTAATCGAAGGGGTACAACGTGTTCTCACTATTTTTTCTTTATTCGGCCGCTTAACACATATGCCAGATCAAAATGCTATAACCCTAATAAAAGGCCAATTTATTGAAGGTCTGGAAGGTGTTAATATAGAGAATATGCCCAACTTTATCGAACAACAACTCAAGGAAAAGTCATGTCATATTGATACTATTCGTTGGGACAGTGACATCGAGTTTTTAGGCGAAGTATTTAAGCAAAGTTATTAGGATTTTTAGAGGTTTACATGTCTTACCAAACAATTATTTATGAAGGGCTATGGAAGAATAATGCAGGCTTAGTACAGCTTTTAGGTTTATGCCCTTTATTAGCCGTCACAGGTACATTAGTCAATGGCCTTGGTTTAGGCATTGCAACCACTTTAATTTTGATTTCTTCTAATGTCACCGTATCGTTAATTCGAAATGTTGTACCGAATGAAGTGAGGCTGCCGATTTATGTACTGATTATCGCTTCATTTGTTACCGCCATCGAAATGCTTATCAAAGCGTTTTATTATGATCTGTATTTAGTATTAGGGATTTTTATTCCACTGATTGTAACGAATTGTGCCGTGATTGGTCGGGCTGAAGCATTTGCCTCCAAAAACTCCGTTGACCGAGCGTTTGTCGATGGCTTAATGATGGGACTAGGCTTTACATTGGTGTTAGTTGCCTTAGGTGGCTTCCGTGAATTATTAGGTTACGGTACATTATTCTCACAAGTTGAGCTGATGTTTGGTGAAGGTGCAAAATGGATGGAAGTCCAAGTATTTGAAAATTATCGCGGCTTTTTATTAGCGATTTTATCACCGGGGGCTTTCTTTGGTTTAGGGCTTTTAGTTGCATTGAAAAACTGGATTGATAGAAGCGTTTCAGAGAAAAAACCACAATTTGTATTAAAGCAAGAAGCAGATAATTTAGCCACACCTTAATATTGAGAAACTGGCTGTGTATTGTAGAACATACAAAACGGCCAGTTTTTTACATATATTTTTAAAACTCTTCCCATTCCTTATCATCAGGATTTTCATCCAACACATTTTTAGTTATGGATTTTATCGATGGTTTAGCTGCAACTTGTTTAGGTTTGGCTATTTTTAGTTTTTCATCCTTTTCTGTTACTTCAGTTTCGTCTACATTTTTAGCACTTTCAGACAATATACTGGCTTGTGTTGTTTTGGTTGAGAAAAAGTTAATCGACGTTTGTAATTGTTGTAACTGTTCCTGCAATGATTCACTGGAAGCGGTGACTTGTTCAACTAAAGCTGAATTTTGTTGCGTCATGTCTTCCATTTGTGCCACAGCATGATTGACTTGATTAATGCCTTCAGCTTGCTCTTGAGTTGCATTAGCAATATCTAAAATAATTTCACTCATTTTTAACACGGAAGTCATGACAGATTCTAACGTATGACCTGATTGATTCACCAACTCCGTGCCCTCACTAACATGGGTAATGCTGTTTTCAATCAATTCTTTAATCTCTTTCGCAGAGCCTGCTGTTCGTTGAGCCAGACTTCTCACTTCACTGGCAACCACACTAAAGCCACGACCTTGATCGCCTGCCCGCGCTGCTTCAACGGCCGCATTTAAAGCCAGTAAATTAGTTTGAAAGGCAATTTCATCAATCGTACTGATAATCTGCGCCATCTTTTTGCTGCTATTATTCACCTCTTGCATGAAGTCAACCGCAATTTTTACGATAGATTGACCTTGCTCTGCTTGAGATTTTGCTTCAACAACAAGAGATTTAGCCTGACTTGCATTATCAGTATTATGTTGCAGCATCGCCGTCATTTGTTCCATACTGGCCGCCGCCTGTTGTAATGCCGCTGCTTGCTCTTCAGTGCGTTGATTTAAATTGGTATTACCGCGATTAATTTCCTCAATTGTTTGCAGCACAACATGAGTTGAAATTTGAATCAAATACACAATGTCATCGAGTTTACTAATTGTGCCGTTAACATTTTGTTTAAGTTGTCCTAACGAACCTGCATAATCCTGCTGAATACGTTGGGTTAAATCACCTTGAGCTAGGGTGGTAAATGTAGCTTGAAGTTCTTTGATTAAACTTAAATGGTTGTCTAAAGTTTGATTGACGGTATTAGCAAGCTGTAAGAAAAAGCCTTGCTTATTTTCCAGTGCGATACGTTGTTGAAAATCGCCTTGATTTGCGGCTTGGCTGACAGTTTCTATTTCTTGTAATAATTGTTCAAATTGCTGAATAAATTGATGGGTAGCATTAGAGACTTGCGCGACTTCGTCTTGTTGTTGAATTTCGATGGTTTGTTCTAATTTTCCTTTGGCTAAGGCATTGGATACAATGATTAAATCTGAAATTGAGCGTGTTAAATGATTCGAAAACCAGTAAATGAGCAAAATAGCAATGATAATCGCCACAAACCCTGTACTTGCAATCCAAATGCTCAAGCTCTGTATATTATCATTGAGCACGTTCATAGGAATATTAGCAGTGACCATCCAAGGTGACATGTTTTCATTGATTTTAATTGGGACACCATAGGTCATGATTTCAGCATCTAAAGTGCGAGAATAACGTTTTAAGGAAAATGTTTTACCAAGCAGAACATAGTTGATTAGTGCTTGATTATGCGTGGTTTCTGCAATTGGCAATCCAATATAGTTTGTATTTTGGCTGCTAATCACCATACCTTGAGTCGAATATAAAGTCATATAAGCATCTTGATATTGTTGCATTTGTGCGTTTGCAATATCAGACTGTAAATCTTTGAATAATAAATCAATATTGAGCAGGCCTTTATATTGTTTTTGTTTATTAAAAATAGGCATGGTAATGGTGACAATTAGTTTTTTTGTTTGACCAATTTCACGATAATAAGGCGGGATAAATACAGGTTTTTGGGTTTGTTTAGTTTTTTGATACCATGCTTTTTGTGTGTAACCGTGATTCAGTGAGAGCTGTATGTCGCCTGCTGTATTTCTCGACCAATAAGGCATAAACCGCCCTGACTCATCTGAGCCTAGTTGATTTTTAAATTCTGCATCTTTCCCATCAAAACTATTCTGTTCAAACAATAAACCCATACCCAGAAAATTGGGTTCTACACTTAAATTATGTTTCAAAATTCGGTTAATTTGGGGGCGTGTTAGATTACAGGTTTCATCGTTTAAATTGGTTGCAAAAATATTAGCGAGGGTTTGGGCTTTATTCAGTGCAATTTCAAAAGAATCTTTCACTATATGGGCATAATGATAGGCATTTTCTTTGGCTAATATGGAAATATGTGATTTAACCGTTTTATTCGTTTCATAGCCAATAATGAGAGATAAGGACACAATTAATAAGACAGTGAGTGCAATACTAAATAGTAAAAGTTTTTGTTTTATCTTATAATTTGCAAACAGGGTAAGCATAAATTTTATATCCAGCGCGTTAAAATCTGTCTTAATAAAAAGTAACACATTTATATTATAACATTGTGATGAAAGCCAAAATATTGGTGAAAAGATACATTTAAATGAAATCGCTTTTAACTGCATAAAAATGCGCAAATTCTGAGGAGTATATGATTTGAATAAACGTGCACTCATTACTGGTGTGACGGGACAAGATGGAGCTTACTTAGCGGAGTTCTTATTGAAAAAAGGGTATGAAGTGCACGGTATTAAACGCCGTAGTTCTTCATTTAATACCGACCGTATCGATCATTTGTATCAAGACCCACATGTTAAAAATCGACACTTTATTTTACATTATGGTGATTTAACCGATTCCTCTAATTTAATTCGCATTATTCAACAAGTGCAACCCGATGAAATTTATAATCTTGCCGCACAAAGTCATGTCGCAGTATCATTTGAATCACCTGAATATACAGCCAATACCGATGCATTAGGTACATTACGTTTATTAGAAGCGATTCGGATTTTAGGCTTAGAGCAAAAGACCAAGTTTTATCAAGCCTCTACCTCTGAATTGTATGGCAAAGTGCAAGAAGTCCCCCAAACTGAAACCACGCCATTTTATCCGCGCTCTCCCTATGCAGTGGCAAAATTGTATGCGTATTGGATTTGTATCAATTATCGAGAAGCCTATAATATGTTTGCCTGCAATGGGATTTTATTTAATCATGAGTCCCCAATTCGAGGCGAAACGTTTGTGACGCGGAAAATCACACGGGCATTGGCTCGCATCAAATTAGGCATACAAGACTGTTTGTATTTGGGTAATTTAGATGCAAAACGTGATTGGGGTCATGCCAAAGATTATGTGGAAATGCAATGGCTTATGCTGCAACAAGATCAGCCTGATGATTATGTAATTGCCACAGGTCAACAACATTCCGTGCGGGAGTTTGTAGAGTTAGCCGCTAAACATGTTGGGATACAAATAGATTGGCGTGGTCAAGGTGTTGATGAAAAAGGCTATACTAATGATGGACGTTGTATTGTTTCCGTCGATGCGCGTTATTTTCGTCCAACAGAAGTCGAAACATTACTGGGTGATGCAAGCAAAGCACAGCAACAATTAGGCTGGCAACCCAGAATTAGTTTTGAATCCATGGTGCAAGAAATGACGGAAGAAGATTTAGCACTTGCACAACGTGATAATCACTGCGAACAACTCGGTTTTAAAACCTATTCTTATCATGAATAAACACAGCAAAATATATGTTGCAGGTCATAATGGTTTGGTTGGCTCTGCGATTTTACGTTATTTACAAACCCAAAATTTCGATCAGCTATTAGTACGTCGTCGTGCTGAATTAGATTTGACACGGCAAGCAGATGTTGAAGAGTTTTTTGCTCAGCAGCGACCTGAATATGTGTTTTTAGCCGCAGCTAAAGTGGGGGGGATTCATGCAAATAATACTTATCCCGCTGAATTTATTCGAGATAATTTATTAATTCAAAATCACATCATTGATGCAGCGTATCGTTTTGGCGTGAAAAAATTAACCTTTTTAGGTTCTACTTGTATTTATCCTAAACTTGCACCACAACCGATGCCAGAAGAATGTTTATTGACAGGCTCACTTGAACCAACAAATGAATGGTACGCGATTGCGAAAATTGCTGGCATCAAAATGTGTCAAGCTTATCGCAAACAATATGGGTTTAATGCTATATCCGTCATGCCTACTAATTTATACGGTCAAGGGGATAATTTTCATTTAGAAAATGCCCATGTTTTGCCTGCATTGATTCGACGATTTCATGATGCGAAACAACAAAAATTGCCTGAAGTTGTGGTTTGGGGTACAGGTTCACCACGTAGAGAATTTTTGCATGTAGATGATTTAGCAACCGCTTGTGTGTTTTTGATGCAGCATTACGATCAACCTGAGATTGTGAATATAGGTACAGGCCAAGAAGTTAGCATTCGGGAACTTGCACAATTAATTAAAGACATTGTAGGCTATCAGGGCAAGTTGATATTTGATGAGTCTAAGCCTGATGGCACACCGCGCAAATTATCAGATGTATCAAAGTTAACGCAACTAGGTTGGCAAGCGCAGATCAATTTAGAGGATGGGCTTAAACACACGTATCAATGGTTTTTAGCTAATCAAAATAATATTCGAGAATAACTTTTAAAAATAAGAAAACGGCTGGTTGTTTAGATTAACGTGATGTAGTTTGGAAAAGAATAAAGGTTATCAGAAGATTTAGAAAAGTCTTAAAAGCATAAACTGGGTAACGTCCATGTCACCCAGCTTATGTTAAGTCAATGATTAACCTTTAACCGCACGGTTATCAATTAAGTCATCAACTACGCTAGGATCAGCTAATGTTGAAGTATCACCTAATGCTTCTACTTCGTTCGCTGCGATCTTACGTAAAATACGACGCATGATCTTACCAGAACGTGTCTTAGGTAAACCCGGAGACCATTGGATTACGTCTGGAGATGCGATAGGACCAATTTCCGCACGCACTAATTTCACTAAGTCTTTGCGTAAGTCTTCAGTTGGTTCAATGCCTGCCATCAATGTAACGTAAGCGTAGATACCTTGACCTTTAATGTCATGTGGGTAACCTACAACTGCTGCTTCAGCAACCGCATCATGTAATACTAACGCGCTTTCAACTTCTGCAGTACCCATACGGTGACCAGATACGTTGATAACATCATCTACACGACCTGTAATCCAGTAGTAACCGTCTTCGTCACGACGTGCGCCGTCGCCTGTGAAATAGTTACCTGGGTAAGTTTTTAAGTATGTGTCAATGAAACGTTGGTGATCGCCAAACACAGTACGCATATGACTTGGCCAAGGGCGTTTCATGATTAAGTTACCTTCAGTCGCACCCTCTAACTCTTCACCTTCGTTAGATACCAATGCTGGCTCAACACCGAAGAATGGACGTGTTGCAGAACCTGGTTTTAACTTAGTTGCACCTGGAAGAGGCGCGATTAAGATACCACCTGTCTCTGTTTGCCACCATGTATCCACGATTGGACATTTTTCTTTACCAACCACACGGTAGTACCATTCCCAAGCTTCTGGGTTAATTGGCTCACCGACTGAACCTAATAATCTAAGGTCGCTTAAGTCACACTTGTTAACGAAGTCTTCACCTTGACCCATTAATGCACGGATCGCAGTAGGTGCTGTGTAGAAAATGTTGACGTTATGTTTTTCACACACATTCCAGAAACGGCTTGCATCTGGATACGTTGGTACACCTTCAAACATCAATGTTGTTGCACCGTTAGCCAATGGGCCATAAACGATGTAAGAGTGACCTGTTACCCAACCTACGTCCGCTGTGCACCAGTAAATATCACCATCATGGTAATCAAAGATGTATTTGTGCGTCATTGCAGTGTATAACAAGTAACCTGCTGTGTTGTGTTGAACACCTTTAGGTTTACCTGTAGAACCAGACGTATAAAGAATGAATAATGGGTCTTCAGAATCCATTTCTTCTGGTGGGCAATCAGCAGAAACTTTAGCCATTTCTTCTTCATACCATACGTCACGACCGTCTTGCATAGGTACTTCGCCATCAGTACGTTTTACAACGATCACTGAAGTCACACCTGTGCCATCTGCTGCTTTATCTACGTTGGTTTTTAACGGAACAGCACGACCACCACGTAAACCTTCGTTTGCAGTGATAACAACTTTACAATCAGAGTCGACAATACGATCTCTTAATGCTTCAGGAGAGAAGCCACCAAATACGATAGAGTGAACTGCACCCACGCGTGTACACGCTAACATTGCTGCTGCAGCTTCAGGAATCATAGGTAAGTAAAGACATACGCGGTCGCCTTTTTGAACACCACGTGCTTTAAGTACGTTTGCTAAGCGGCTAACTTCTTCATGTAATTCTTTGTAAGTGATTTTTTTGTCATCGTTAGGATCATCACCTTCCCAAATAATCGCAACTTGGTCACCGCGAGTTTCTAAGTGACGGTCTAAGCAGTTGTAAGAAACGTTAACTTTCGCGCCGTCGAACCAACGGATTTTGCCTTCATGGTAATCCCAATCTTGCACTGTATCCCATTTTTTGAACCAAGTAACGAACTCCTCCGCTTGTTCAGCCCAGAAATTGTCAGAGTCGTTGATAGAACGGTCATACATTTCTTTGTATTTTTCGTCTGAAATGTGTGCTCTAGCAGCTGCTTCTGGAAGAATGTCGTAGACTTTTTCCTCTGACATTACACTATCTCCTTCTTATGGGTTGTTTAACCACTTAATGGGCAGGTGTATAACCTACTAATTTATTATATAGACCAGAGTGTTAGCTCTTAGTCTCCTCATTTCTCTCGAAAGTCTAAAAAGCATATGGTTTTGCTTGGAAGACAAAGTATAGAGGCATTTTCCAAAATTCCACAGAAAATGTAATCATTTTTATAATTGTTTTTTATTATAAACTAAAGTTATAACAAGAAGGAAGCATCATAACGGTGTTCGCATAGGAATAGCAATACTCTTAAAGCTAACAACTTGTTTTTATGACGCAAAAAGACCTTGTTTATCGTTAAATTTTTTTAATGGATGCTGGCTTTTTATCTCGTACTTTATAAAAAACTTGAATTATCTAGGGAAATAAAGCCACTGAAAATTAACTTTGCTGTTCTGCAATGAATTTGTTACCTTTAGCTTTTGATGAACTTTTGCATTAAGTTAAGAAATGAAAATAAAAATTGGTATTGTTGGTGGCACAGGTTATACAGGTGTCGAGTTATTACGGCTATTGGCCAAACATCCACAAGCCCAACTTGACATTATTACCTCTCGCGGTGAAGCAGGTAAGCATGTGACTGAATTATTCCCTAATTTACGCGGTCATGTTGACTTACGATTTAGCAATCCTGATTATGATGCGTTAAGTGCTTGTGATGTGGTGTTTTTTGCTACGCCTCATGCAACGGCTATGTATAGTATGGCCAAGCTGATCGAAGCGGGTACACGAGTTATTGACCTCTCAGCTGACTTCAGAATCAAAGACGTGAAGCTATGGGAACAATGGTACAACGTTGAACATGCCTGTCCTGAACTGATTGATATGGCAGTTTATGGCTTAGCTGAATTAAATCGAAAACAGATTGCTCAAGCACAATTGGTTGCCTGTCCGGGATGCTATCCAACCGCAATGCAATTGGGATTATTACCATTGATCGAAGCAGGTGTTGTCGATACACAAGATTTAATTGTTGATGCAAAATCAGGCGTGAGTGGTGCAGGACGTAAAGCCTCTGTTGCAGGTTTAATGGGTGAAACAGGTGAAAGCTTTAAAGCCTATGCAGCTTCTGGACATCGGCACTTACCCGAAACCATTGAAAGCTTAAGTCGTGTTGCTCAACATCAAGTCCAGCTTACTTTTGTTCCGCATCTTGTGCCTATGGTGCGTGGGATGGAAGCAACGATTTTTGCCAATTTGACCCAACAGCAAAAAAACCAATCGTTACAAGATTTATTTGAACAGCGTTATAAAGATGAACCTTTTGTTGACGTATTGCCTCAAGGCAGTCACCCTGAAACCCGTAGTGTGCGTGGTGTGAACACCTGTCAATTAGCGATTCACCAGCCTAAAAATAGTTCTAAAGTCATTGTGTTATCTGTGATTGATAATTTAGTAAAAGGGGCATCAGGTCAAGCAATTCAAAATATGAATATTATGTTTGATTTACCTGAAACCACAGGTTTAGACGGTGTTGGTTTATTACCATAATTAATTGAATCATTTCAATACTCTGAGGGCTGACAGCTTGACGGCCATTGTCAGTCCTTAGTATCACATTCATTGTTTCTAGGTAGTTAATGATTGTGTTTGCTATTATTTCCTTTAAGATGTTTCGAAATCCATGCTTAAGGTGACATCATGTTAGGTCGCATCGCTCTAAGCCACATAATCAATAGCCCACACTCTACTTGGTATGAGGCGAGTTTGAATGCCTAATACGAATACATCTCGTTATTATCACCCTTCTTCCCGTACTTATTCTTACACGCATAAAGAATACTCAACCACGGAATTATTGCGCGACCCAAGAAAACGAGCCACTTATTATGAAATGGTGGAATATTTCTATAATTTTTTAGATGTCTGCCAAGATAAAAGCTTACGTCATTATTTGATCGAGGTTTTGGAACGAAATAACTATACCGAGATGCTGAATGCATATGATCGTTTGTTAGAAACCTATGAAAAATTACATCCGTTTGAAGATTTGTCGCTTGACTCAAAATCTCAGTTTAATTCACTGATTGGCATTACCCTGATTGCGATTGTCATGGCCATGATTTGGTTTTTCCTTGGCTATTTTGATGAGCAAAGACAAAGCCCTCAGTTTTTTTCCTCTAAACCCACAGTCAGTGACGCTTATGGCAACCCCAGCACTGTCTTGCCTGATTTATATCCCGATTTTCAAGCTGAGTTTATGGGTAAAATTGGTACTAAATTACAAATTAAAATGTTCTTACGAGCAAATAAGGGCAAAATCTATGGGTTTTATTTTTATACCAAGTTTCGGCGCAATATTCGCTTAGAAGGCCAAATCACGGAAGAAGGGCAAATTGTGATGGATGGCTCAACTCGTGAAGAAGGCCATGTTGATATTTTCCGTATCAAATTGACCAAAGCGGGCAAACTTTACGGCACTTGGCATGATGCAAATGATGAAACCAGAGAGTTACTATTTAGTGCTGAAAAGATTTAGCAACCGTGTATCTGATTATCTCTTTATATTTTAAATACAGTCTATATAATTTTCTGCAAATTTAGGCTCAAGCGAATTTTTCCATGATCGATGTACTACAAAATATCTGGCTACACTTTCAGAAAACAGTTTTCATTGCGTTAGGCTTATTTTTATTCGTGTTAGGTCTGATTACTTTTCCTTTGCCTATTCCTATTGGTTTGCCGCTGATTGTCATTAGTTTATTTATTTTGTTACGTTATTCCGAATGGGCAAGGTACATTTTTCGCAGCCTTAAAAAATGGTCAGCACATCATTCAAAACCGCGTGTCATTTATCATTTTCTGAAAAAACTTGAACGTATGGTTTGCTCACAAAAAGATAAGATTATGACAAAAGTAAGTAAGAAAATACCCTCCTAAAACCAGCTCAATATTCAATTTCACCATTAGATGCAATTTCTTGCTCTCAAAACGCAATTTGACCCTATCACTCACTATGGCCTAGTATCACTGTTGCCAAAGCCATCACCAATAATTTATAGTAATCTGTACTAGTTGAAGCCCATACATCCATGTATTTGTTTGAAAACACAGCTTTAACGCTTCTTCATATAAGCGGTATTTAATGCCTCCATGGTATTTATTCCGTGCATTCAATAGATACTCATGGCAAAATGGCTGAAACCGTTCAGAGGTCAATCGATTAAATACGACTAAGAACAGTAGCTAGTACAATATATTTTTTAGTAGCTAATCTTATTGCTAATATTATGATTTATAGATAATAAACCGCGTTTGTCGTTGGTTATTTATAATATCAATCTGATATTAATCTACAGGTATAGATTGAGTAAAATCACTCGCCAGATAAGATTTAGCATTACACACGAACTGACTCATACATCAATTAATAACTATTAGTGCCCGACCAAGCAAATGATAAATTTTAATTTAGGTTTCAAGGAGGAAGCAATGGCTGATAAAAACCTTGCTCCGCAAAAGCATCTATTTGATGTCGTTGACTTTTATAACATGGCAGATTTTAAGTCACTTGAAAACAAACGTATTGAATTACTAGAAGGAGAAGTGATTGATATGGGGCAAGTCGGAAAAAAACATGCTTATTGCGTAGATTTATTGTCACAACAGCTTTCACATGCACTGAGTGCGACTTCTCACATTGTGCGGGTACAAAATCCGATTCGTTTAAGTAAATATTCTGAGCCACAGCCTGATATTGCAATTTTAAAACGTAGTGAAAAATTCTGGCAATCACACCCTGAGCCACAAGATGTTTTGTTATTGATTGAAATTGCCGATCACTCACTCAAATATGACAAGACCATCAAAATTCCTGTTTATGCACGTTATGGTATCTGTGAAGTGTGGATTGTTGATTTAGAAAACAAACGAGTGGAATGTTATACCTCGCCTCACTCACAAATGTACGCATTTCAAAAATACGTGAACAAAGGTGAAGAAGTTTCGCCATCAAAATTACCAGAAGTGTCACTTGCCGTTAATAAATTTATCGGAAAATAGTATTTAAACCCCTTATCATTTTTGATTGAAAATATGTTATTACTGCTTGATTTATTCAAAAAAGAATCAGATTTGCCGAAAATGCCTATTATTACAACAGGCGTGGCTTCAGGAATCGCCAGTAGTGCTATTTTGGCAGCAATAAACCAAGCAGCTCAAGGCATCGCAGATTATGAAGACATAGCAAGACCTTTTTTTATATTTCTGATTTCATTAACTTTATTTATTTATGCTCGTAAACACTCACTTGCCCAAGCAACATTAGTGGTAGAAGAATCGATCCGCAAAGTACGCCTACGTGTTGCTGATAAAATCCGTCATTCAGAGCTACATTTTATTGAAGGCATGGGCAAAGGTGAGATTTATAGCCACCTTACCCAAGATGCGAATCTTGTTTCTCAGTCGGGTTTAACCCTGATTTCCAGCTTGCAAGCTTTTATTGTGCTGTTTTTCTGCTTGTTATACATTGCAACGTTATCGCCTTTAGGCTTTATCATTATCCTCACGGGCTTAGTTATTGGCGGCGTTTTATATTTTCAACATTTTCACAATGTCTCTGCCGAGATTTTAACTAGTATCGAGAAAGAAACCGCCTTCTTTGAGCAATTGAATCATATTTTAGATGGCTTTAAAGAAACCCGTTTAAACCAAATGAAAAGCGATGCGGTATTTAAACAGCTTGAAAAAATCTCACACGAAACAGAGCAAATCAAAGTCAATACAGGCATCAAGTTTGTGACTAATATCATGTTTTCACGGGTATTTGGTTACATTATGCTTGGGGCAATTGTGTTTATTATTCCCATGTTCAATCCAGAACACCATACCGTTGTGATTACCGTTACCGCAACGATGTTGTTCATCATGGCACCGATTGAAACCATTGCCAGTGCAATCCCCGTTGTCGCGCGGGCTAATGTGGCCGTGACCAATATCATTATTCTCGAAAAAATGTTGGATAATGTGAGTGACTATAAAGATTACTTGACCGTATCGAAACAGAAGTTGCAACAATTCAATGAATTCAAAGCGTTAAAACTGCAAAATATCCAGTATCAATATAACGATATTTATGGTCAAAAACTGTTTC
The DNA here is from genome assembly GCA_025800385.1 of Candidatus Albibeggiatoa sp. nov. NOAA. Taxonomy (GTDB): domain Bacteria; phylum Pseudomonadota; class Gammaproteobacteria; order Beggiatoales; family Beggiatoaceae; genus Albibeggiatoa. Next base: position 297,308 of record JAOXRS010000066.1, on the reverse strand, counting down.
AATTAGGTTCGTTGGATTTGACGATTAAACGCAATGAAATTATTTATATTGTTGGTGGCAATGGCAGTGGAAAATCCACACTACTTAAAGTGTTAGCAGGCCTATATCATCCTCAAGTGGGTCATATTCAATTGGATAATGAACTGATTAACCGAACCAATTACGCGGCTTTTCATGAGTTATTTTCTGTTGTATTTGCAGATTTCCATTTATTTGATCGCTTGTACGGGGTCGCTGATATTGATGAAGCGTTTTTAAATGAATTGCTCAAACTGATGGGGTTAGAACATAAAACCCAATATATGGATGGCCAATTTACCCATCTGGAATTATCAGCAGGGCAGCGGCGACGTTTAGCGTTTATTGTCTCGATGATTGATGATAAGCCAATTTATTTGTTTGATGAATTAACTGCAGATCAAGACCCAACATTTAAACACTATTTTTATAAGGCATTAATTCCAAACTTGCGGGCTGAAGGCAAAACGGTGATTTTAACTACGCATGACGAGAAATATTTAGATACTGCAGACCGTGTGTTAAAAATGGAAGACGGGCAGTTGAAAGAGGTTGAAGTGTAGATTTGAAAGAATTGGCAGTTGAAAGCGATATGTTTAAAGCTGCCAATCCTTTGTATCATTTAGGCATTGGCGGCCTTATTTGTAAACCAGAAAGATAAGTTCTTATCCAAAAAATCCATTGCTGCCATATATTGCGAACCATCACACGAGAATGTTAAGCCCACCATGCCGTTTACTAAATTCAGCGAGCCTGAACGTAAATACACTTTGTCATCCGCTAAGCGTAATGTTTTGAAACGCTCTAATACTTGCCTTACATCTTTTTCAGTAATCACAGCCCTATCAGAATAGTCTGAGCGCGGATATTTAAGATACATTTCAGGGTTTAACATTTGTTCCGCACTGTATAAATGATACTGATATGGATCATCTAAATGCCATAACATCGCCTGACCACTGGAATAATGTAACGTACAGTGGAAAATACCATGCTCGGTAATTAAGCGGTTTAATGTAGCTAATACATCGTCTAAGCGTTTGTCTAATAAGCTATTGATGCGAGGAGAGGTTTGTTTTTGTGCTTTGATTTCAGCTTTATGCTGTTCTTGCCAGAAGCGGAGAGGGGGATTTTTTTCAGAAGAAACAGAGAGCGGTAAACGTCTAATATCAAAGTCGGCCACCACAAAGCCTAAAAATTGTTGTTCGTCGATCACAGGTTGCACCGCACTGATGCAAGGACTGCCTGTTGTATGGCTGATATACACCGAAGATAACATAAAGTGACGTTTAGGATATAAACTCACAGAGTAAGGGCGACGCGATAAATCTTGGCCACGCACACCACCATGAATCCCATCTTGACCAATATTGGCACTTATTTGTTTACCATATTTATCAACAACATAAATCAAGTGAGAATGTGGAATGGTTGCGAATTGCTCAAACAGTAATTGATCCAATTTATCTAAATTTGACCAAACGGGTATACATTGTTTTGCCAGATTTGTCATTGGCGGCTCAAATAAGGCTGAAAGTACCTTACGCTGTTCCCCAATTGTTTGTTTAATCCACATACTGAAAGCCTCCCTATTACCTGAAGTATGTCCAATTTTGTTTGTATTCTCTAAGCTCTCTGTTTGAAAGCACGACCCAAAGCGATCACTCTTGATCTAGGAATAATAGCCACTGGGATTCCTAATAAAATAAGAATGAGAAAACAATAAACTGGTTTGTTGCTACTTCACGTATAAGATATTGTGTAACGGTTAAGTGAGTAAGCTTTTAGTGCGCTATAAGGCCATAACGCGCTAATATCCATTATTGAATGTATCAGCTCCCTAGATATGAAATACGTCCTGTGTACTAAATATAAGGGGTTTATTTTCTGACACAATCACTTTATTTTTGTTATTTGGGTTAGTTTAGTTTAGCGCAAAAGTTGAATGAAGCAAGTCATGAACGCAATATTTTATAGGATGGTTAGCTAATTTTATGAATTTAAAAGGATTCAAATTGTAGAGAAACGCGAAAAAACGCTAACAACCTGTCATTTTTTCGGACAAATCATTAGCATTCTGTCACATTTAGTCAGCAAGGCGTTCTGCAACCAATTCCGCCCAATGTTTTACAGGTACATCAGCATCATGTTGCAAGTGTGTTAAACAACCAATATTAGCCGTGACAATCACTTCTGGTTGGTTAGCTTGTAAGGCTTGGAGTTTATTGGCTTTTAATTGCTGAGATTTTTTCGGTTGCAAGATTGAGTACGTTCCCGCTGATCCACAGCATAAATGCCCATTTTCAACCGTAGTTAATTCAAAACCAAATGCTTCTAGTAATGGTTCAAGTCGATTGGTTAATTTTTGCCCATGTTGCAATGTACAGGGAATTTGTGCGGCCACTTTTGTTTTAAGATCAGTGTCTGGCTTTAACTTCATTAAATCATCAGGTGCAATAACTTCGACTAAGTCACGGGTTAAGCTAGCAATTTTTTCTGCTTTTTCCAAATATTCAGGATCATGCTTAAAGATTTCACCATATTCCTTAATAAAGCTACCACAGCCACTTGCCGTCATAACAATTGCTTCAACCCCATCAATTAAGGGCATCCATTTATCAATCAGTTTCTTCGCATGGTCAAGACCGATTTTCTGTTCTGTTAAGTGATAAGCCAATGCTCCACAGCAGCCCGCATCACTGGCTTTAACTACACTAATATTTAGTGCATTTAACAGTTTCTCTGTGGCTTGATTAATATTAGGTGCAAGTACAGACTGAGCACAGCCATCTAATAACAAAACTTTACGTTCATGTTTTTTCACTTTAACCGAATAGGCGATGGGTTTTTGTGTGGGTAGATGTGTTTTGATATGTTTAGGTAGCAGGTAACTAGGTACGAGACTTGTCATATCTATTAACCATTTAGTTCGGTTTTGATATGGCAAAATGTGTACTAATGATTTACGCTGGAAAGTTTCAAAGAAATTTCGTTTAACTTGTTTATCAATTTCCGTTCGGCCAATTTCAAGTAAACGCGCATATTTAACCCCTGAGGGACACATCGCTTCACACGAACGACAGGTTAGACAGGAATCTAAATGTTGTTGTGTATCTTGAGTAATTTCATTGTTATGCAGGAAGGAATGAATCAAATAGATTCGCCCTCGAGGGCCTTCAGCTTCCTCACCTGAGAGTTGGTAAGTAGGACAGACAGCAGTGCAAAAACCACAGTGGACACAGGTGCGTAAAATTTGTTCCGCGTCGTCACTCCAAGCCTGATTTTGATATTTTTCGTGTAGAAATGTTTGCATATAGGACGTAAGTCATTGACGATTAAACTGAGTCCATTATATTTTTTATATTAAAAGAAAGTAAAGGTGAATTTGCTGGTTTTGAGTGGCGTTATGTATTTATTTTGGTACAGCAATATGAATCTCACTAAACATACAAAGCTATAAACAATGCCTTACCCACAATTATCTATTGCTTTGTCCAATCAGCTTTAACCTTTCCCGAAAGAAAAAATGAGGCAAATTAATGCTCGAAAAATCAACCATATGATCTGCAAAAATAGCTCTATTGATAGCTTAAATATAAGTTCAGCAGCAGCTACCACGAAGTTTTCTTCGACTCGAGATATAAATGTATTCCAAACATCATCATTATCTTGTGAGTTTTGAGTGTTTTTTTCATTGTGATTTTTTCCGTCAAGCATAGCAATCTCCTTTTAAAAAAGTTTTTGTGTATGGGCTTTAAAATAAAAATGTTGACGGAATTTTATAAAAACGTTTAACAACTTGAGAACAATGATATAAAAAAATAAAAAACATGTTCAAAAAATATAGCTAGTGATGCCCCTTCAGTTTCTTCACTCTCTTCATGTATCATAGTTGTGTACCCATTATTGTTAGCTACTAAAAAAAGATGCGATAACCATAGCAAAATATTGAAAAATAATAATAAAAATACAGGAGGCATCTGGGATTACAAAATCAATAGATATTAATAAATCTCACCAAAAGTCCCCTTTAAAATATGAGTATTGCTCTTCATCATCTGACACTGTTTTGCCCAATTTATTTAATTAATAGATATGACAGACAGATAGTGCTTAATTTTTATCTGAAAAAAGGAAAGAGAAGTATTCTAATAATATACATAAGAACACGGGCAATCTTAGAAATAATGAGGTAAATAAGCGTAATAATATCAAAAAAATAAGTTAGGATTTGAGGACACTGCTCTAAGGATCAAGAGGAATATATTTTCTTTATCTAACATTTTTTACCCTGTAGGTCACCCGAATGAACCAATATGACGGATAAATAATGTGTTTATAACAATGGGTAGGTTCTATCTGAAAAAAAGTGATAAAAATCTTTTGAGAATATATTTAATAATACGAATAATGCCAGAAATTACAAAGCGAATAAAACTAATTGTTTGAGCAATCAAGTCAAGTATTGAAAGTACATCAAAGACTATTGTGGCAAGCGAGTCTCTTTTAGATTGTTTTTCTATGGCTTGCTTCTCTTCTGGAATGTTGGATTTCCAAGTGTGTACACTCATTAGCATACACACTGAATGATTTTATAAGCTAAGGATTTCCAAACCTAAATCTGGTGCAGCCTCAATGTTTTTCGTATTACTAACCACAACAATATTGGCTTTTTCAGGTTGAAGATAGGTTTTTGCCACTCTCACTAAATCCTCAATTGTGACTTGTAAAATTTGCTGGCGGAATTTACGACGCTGTTCTGGCGTACGACCATGTAAACTATTAAAAAATGAAATCGAGGCTTCACCTGCTGGAGAGGCAGGTCGATCAATTTGGCCAATAATGCCTAAAATTGCTTCTTCCAAGGTTCTTGGCTCGTGCTCAGTTTCTTGTAACCAAGTTAATGCGTTATCAAAATCCTGCAACGTTTCCGCTAAACGTGGGTCACGATAAGAGAAAAAGCGGAATGCGCCACTATCTCCGTGATAATTTGCCCCACCACCATATGCGCCGCCTTGTTCCCGAATGGTACGATGTAAAAAGCCATTGCGTAAAAACAGCCCTAATACAATTAATACAGGTGCATCAGCATGAGCAGGTGGCACAGTTGGATAAGCTTTAGCGCAGAAATTCACTTGCGTATTAACAGCCCATGCTTGTTTAATTTGCTGTAAAGAGGCGGTAGGCGTTAAAGGCTCAATTTGTTGTGGTTTAGCAAAGTCTTGCCACACCGTGGTTAAATGCTGCTGCATATTAGCTTGATGCTCATCATCACCAATTGCAAGCAATTGACTTGGCGCGTTCAATAAAATCGTTTGAATTCGTTTTAATTTATCTGCAAAAGCTTGTAATGCATCATCTTGTTTTAAAGCATCATCCAATTGGCGAATGAACTGAATACCCGCTAATCCTTGCCAACGATGGGTTAAATGCGTACACGGACTTAAGGTGCTGGTCGCGGCTGTCATCGCTAACACATGTCCCCGATCCGTAATGCTGTTATCCATATCACTGCGAATTTGATTAATTAATTCCCGAATATGTTCTAATTCATCAAAACGAACTTGGGTTAAAGTATCATGAAGCAACTGAATAAGGTGCTGTTGATTTCGTGCTAAGGCTTTGCCTGATAACGAGAACACCCCTCGTATTTTCTGTGTATCACCAATATGGCCGCGCATCGATAAGCTGGCGTTTAACCCGCCCGTCACTAAAGCTTGCCATTCCGCCGCTTGGCGATAGTCTTTGTCACCATAACCTAATTCGGTCATGCAATCGCAGAATAGCGGTAAAATATCTAATAATTCAGATTCTAATTGTGGTAAGTCAATTACAATGCGTTGATATACCATGCCATTTGTACCACTGGTGAACCATGTCATGGGCAAATGACCAGCAGTTTGGCTTGAACCTTCCAAAATAGGCATTTCAGTTGGCACATCATCTAAAGTGACTTTCGGCAATAACTCAGGATCGTCCTGTTGTTTTTGGCGTTCGTCCAAGGTTTGAGCACGTTGAATAATATCCGTTTTTTGCTCGTCAGTTAACTGTTGCTCAATAGTAGCAAGTTGGGCTTTTTCTTGTTCAATTTGCTGTTTAGATAACTCACGGTCAGGCGACATTGTCACACGAACACGGTGCGGGTTATCAATGAAATAGCGTTTAACCAAGCTTGGAATAAAGTCAGGGTTTTGGCAATCTTGGCGTAACTGTTCTAAAACCGTATCAATATCTAAGGCTGCAACAGGGTCGCCGTGATACAACGCCATGGATAAGCCTTGCAATATCAACTGCAAACCATATGGAAAGCCATCACCTGTAATTTCACGTTGGTGCAATTCAATTTGATGCAACATCGAATCAACTAATGATTGTGGCACGCCGTTATCAGCAATATCTTGCAACACGCCCATAATTAACTTTTCAACTTCATCCGCATGTTCTACTTCAGAGCCTTCTAAGCCACACGCAAATGTTGATTCAAAAGTATTGGCATCGAAACCCGATAACGATGAGGGCGATAAACCCAAAGAAGTTGTTTCTAAGGCATGACGCAATGGCGAAGAGCTATTATCTAACAAGATGCCTGATAACAAATGTCCATTGATCGCTTCTCGAATGTCACTGCTATCATTTAATAACCAAGATAAGACGATATGGGTTTTATTCGCAGTATTTTCTTCGTCAAATGTATAGTGTGCATCTATATTCTTTTGTGCCGTTAAGCGTTGTTCTGCTGGAATACGTAAATGGCCGGTATCAATCTTGTCAAATTGGCTTAATGCAAGTTCTTCAAACATTTTATGATGTTGATTGACATCGAAATTACCATAGGTCATTAATACCGCATTTGATGGATGATAATGGGTTGCATGGAATTGCTTAAGTTGCTCATGTGTGAGGCTTGGAATGTCTAACGGCTCACCGCCACTATTATGATGATACGTTGTTGTCGGGAACAAATGAGATTGAATGGTGTGATGCAATTGACGTAACGGTGAACTCATTGCACCTTTCATTTCATTGAAAACCACACCTTTATACATCAATTCAGATTCTGGGTTATCTTTTTCAGCAAATTCTAAGCGATGCCCTTCTTGTGCAAAATCCAGTTCATTTAAATTTGGGAAAAACGTTGCATCTAAATATACTTGCAACAAATTAGAAAAGTCTTTGCGGTTTTGTGTGGCAAACGGATATGCTGTCCAATCGCTGCTAGTAAACGCATTCATAAATGTATTCAATGAACGGCGAATCATCATAAAAAACGGATCGCGCACAGGATAACGCTGACTTCCACATAAAGCCGTATGCTCTAAAATATGCGCAACCCCTGTTGAATCTTGCGGTACAGTTAAAAAAGCCACCAAAAATGCATTATTAGTATCTTCAGATGCGAGGTGAATATGGCGTGCCCCTGTTTTCTTGTGTTCATATTCTTGATATTCGACATTTAAACTGGGCATATTGACTGTACGGACGGGCTTGAACGCTGGGTGGGTCATGCAGTTTTCCTATTTTTTATACTGGATTCGACTTATTATGTGTTTGTGCGCTAGGCAATTCAAGAGCATGATGATTTTATAGCAAAAATGGCTTTTAGATATAGCATCAATATCTTTAAAAGTATTTAAATGCCAACGAAAATGATTCAATTCTGCTATTTATAGTCCCACACTAAATTAACTCAAAGCCCCCATTTTTCCAATATATCTGCTGTGACTTATTTGTGCTGTCAATTCTGACTGAAATAATGAGTGAATATCTTTTCAGAATAATACATTGAAAATAAAAGTATTACTTGCTCAATTCATAAAAAAGCTATCGGTAAATTTAACGACCCGATTACAAAGTTTTCACCAAACAAAGTTAATTGTTGTATCATGTTTTTTAACATTTAGGTTTTATGATGCGCAATGCTTGATGTCACTAGTGAGATGCCCATGGAATTTACAACTGATTTTTGCAAACTGAAATTACAACTAGATAATCATGAATTACAAAATATATTAAGTCACTTCCAATCCCAAGACTGGATCAAACATGGCATAGAAACCACTGGAAATGCATCGGTTATGCTCATTTCAGCTGGTGGCACTTACAATACTGATTATGCGTTATCTGCGCCTGCAGAACCTACCCCGTATTTAGATAACTGTTTATATATTCAGCAAATATTGACTTTTTTAAACACACCCGTGTCACGTTGCCGTTTGGTCAAATTACCTGCAAAAACGACTGCACCGACTAAAATTCCAGCGCATTATCACTGGTTTCGACACACAGCGGTTTATATCCCAATCCAAACTCAGACAGGGGTAGATTTTCACAGCGGCACGAGTCATATTTTTATGCAAACGGGTGAAGCGTGGATTGCTAACCCCAAGCAAGCCCAAGGTTTAGCCAATAATAGTGAGCAAGATAGTATATTTTTAGTCATCGATGTGAAGCATTCTGATGCGTTGAATAACTTAATTGCTAAGGCATTAGATGAAAATCAAGCAGTCGAAAAAATTCAACAAGATTTCCAAGCCGATATTCATTTAAATTTACCCCGCTTTCGGTTTGAAGTATTCACGCCTGCCGAAATTAAATCTTTAACTGAGCAACTGTCTAAAATCGTACAAGAATCAGAGATTACAACCCAAGGGTTTAGCACTTATCAAAGTACGCTGAGTAGTTTTAAAAAGGAATGGCAGTTTAGTTTTGAACAATTTGGTAATGAACATGCAGGCGAAGCGGCTTATTACGATGCGATTCTCTCTTTTAAAGAAAATGTATTGCCTAAAATTCGCCGTTGGGTTGCTAAAGACCCTCAAGCGCAAGCGATTATTGAAACCATCACATCCTTATTGCAAGTCATGGTACGTCCTGCACCTAGCAAAGTGGGTCAGAAATTTTTATCGCGCCAGAAGGTATTACCTAATATTGATTGGCAATCCTTATTCCAAGCCACTGAACAGTTTGAAAGTCAAGCCAGCTATAAATGTTTATCACAAGATGCCTTGCGTGAGTTATTGCCTCATTTTCGCGTGGCTGAAAGTTTAGACAAACTATATCCCCATTTAGCAGATCAATGGCCAAATAAAGAAGAATTAACCGCAGCAATACAGCAATTACTCAGTGTCGGCTTATTGCAAGAACGGTTTGCCAATCCTAAGTTTGATCGGCCGATTTTTATTGTTTCCGCACCGCGCGCAGGCAGCACCTTATTATATGAAACTTTGGCGAAATTCCCTGAAATTTGGGCAATTGGTCAGGAAAGTCATGAAATCATTGAAGGGATTAAAGCGTTACATCCTGATACACATCACTATACGTCTAATCGCTTAACTGCTGAACATGCCAGTGTCGATGTTGAAATCCAATTACAACAACGCTTTGCCCGCCAATTACACGATAGCCAAGGTAAGTTATTGCTAGACTATCCTGTGGCTAAACGCCCGATGAGTTTACGTTTTTTAGAGAAAACCCCAAAAAATGCGTTACGAGTCAGTTTTCTTAAAAAAGTATTTCCAGAAGCCCTATTTATCTTCTTATACCGCGATCCACAGGAAAATGTCAGCAGTATGTTAGAAGGCTGGCGTTCCCGCAGCTTTATTGCTTATAAACAACTACCGAAATGGCCGCATAAAAACTGGTGCTTCTTATTACCACCAGAATGGCAGCAAAATTTACAAAATAAGCCCTTAGTTGAAATTGCAGGCGAACAGTGGCGAGCAGCGAATTATTACATTTGGGAAGACTTAAAAACCTTGCCTAGAGAAGATTGGTATTTTGTGCATTATCATGATTTGATTAAAGATACACAAAAAGTCATGCGCGACATCAGTGATTTTGCAGGTTTAATTTGGCATTCTGAAATTGAGCAATCATTGTCGAAAGGCTTAAGTGTATCTAAAATGGCTTTGTCTGCACCTTGTCCCGATAAATGGCGCAAACATACTTATGAATTGGATATGGTTTTGCCTAAACTTGAAACTTTTGCACGTAGTGTGGAACTTGAATTATGTCAAAAATAGCACCTAAAATTGATTTAACGTCTGAAGCTTGCTTAGCCGATGAAATTACATTTACATTACCTGTAACTGAACATGTGGATAACCCACAGGCGATTTTATTAACTGGCTCAACAGGATTTTTAGGTGTTTGTTTATTAAATGAATTATTACTTAAAACCCAAGCAACGATTTATTGTTTAGTCCGTGCTAAAGATGAAGCGATTGGTCTTGAGCGGATTAAAGAGCAACTGGAATTCTATCAATTTTGGCAGCCTGAATGGGAAGGTCGTATTACGGCCGTGATTGGTGACTTAGGTAAACCTGCACTAGAGTTAAGCGATGAACTATTTGCTGAGTTAAGTGAGAAAATTGACATTATTTATCATAACGGGGCATATGTGAATTCTATGCGTCCTTATGCCAGCCTGAAAGCCTCGAATGTGTTGGGTACGAAAGAGGTTTTACGCCTAGCCAGTTTAGTTAAAACCAAACCTGTGCATTTTGTTTCAACGTTAGCGGTATTTTTCAGCCCTGAGCACAATGATAAAGTCATTACGGAATCTATTCAGCCAAGTGATACATTGCAAGGTGGCTATAAGCAAAGTAAGTGGGTGGCTGAGCAATTGGTTTTACGTGCGGGTCAGCGGGGTTTGCCATGTAATGTGTATCGCCCGGGGCGGATCATGGGACATAGTGAAACAGGCATCACGGGCAATATGACGGATTTACTCACCACGGTGTTAAAAGGATGTATTGAGATCGGTCAAATTCCTGAAAGAGAAAATATGGTGAATATCGTACCTGTAGATTACGTGAGCCGTGCTATCGTTGATTTGGCGTTGCAGCAGCGTTATGGTGAGTCATTCCATTTGATTAATCCAAAACCTGTGGCGTGGTTAGATTTAGTACAAATGGTGCGTAATGTTGGTTATTCATTGGAAGCAAAAGAGTATGATGAATGGTCAGAAACATTGAAAGGATTTGCAGCTGAAAAATCGAATGATCGGGTGTATTCTCCATTGCTTTTATTGTTACGCTCTTCATCAGCATTTTTTGCGAAAAAGCCGAAATTCGATACAAGTTCAACTCAAAGCCAATTGGTAGATCAGAGCATTACGTGTCCGCAGGTGGATCAAATTTTAGTTGATCGTTATTTTAAACATTTCCAGAATATGCAGCATATTCCAGCACCTGAATAATGTAAAAAATAATAAGGGCTGCTAATCTTTAACAGACTCACAGCCCTTTTATAAAGGTGTACTCAATTATTTAGCAGGCACTGGTGTAATGGTGTCATCAACAATACCAAAGCTGCCCGTTTCTGCATTGGTTACATTCATCTGCACAGAATATAACTCGTTATCCGCACCAGATAGTGCATTAGGCACAGACAAACAAGGCACATCTAATGTAGTGGTTGAGGCATCGTAAGTTGCAGTACAAGCATGGGTTTCTGCATCAAAATTAATGCCGCCTTCGGTTAACAACTGAATACCGTCAAAGTTCTCAAATTCACCTAACGTGCCCCAACCTGCTAACACATCGGTTACCGCTAACCATAGTTCGTTATCGCCTTCACGCAATGGCAAATAAACCGTGTCAAATAACCCCGGTGTACCGATAAACGCATAATCACGCGCTCCAAAAATATCACTGGCGGAATAGAGTAATTTACCGTTGAAATATAATTGAACATTATCACTAAAGCCGAATGAAAATGCTTTCACTTGCTCTCTATCAGAACGAATAATGGTTTTTGCTATAGCGGTGTTAAGCCCCGGTAAGGTGCGATGTAGCTTAGAAAAATCAGCAATACCATTATCACGCCCTTCGTCCGTCCTCAATGGCTGCCATGTATAGTTAGCACGATCGGCTTCTGTTAAGACTGTTTTACCTGCTATATCATCAGATGAGAATACATTAGATACAGACCAAATAGGCACAATATTCGGATTTGGAGTAAATTCGTGTGGCGTACCTTTTAAAACAGGTGGTGTATCTGTGGCTTCATAACGGAAATTGGAAAAAGCGGTTGTCGTATCTTCAATCCCGAAGTTACCGAAAATACCAATTTGGCCATTATCACCTGCGCCATTATGTTTTAAATCATCAACAAAAATAACAGGGGTTTCCATATCGGTTAAATAAATTTCAGCTTGATCGCCAGCCACAACAACCTTCATTGGTGTCCACTCGTCATACGTCAGCTCCATGCTACCCGTGTGACCATCACCATAATATAATTGCAATGTCGCTTTACCACTAAAATAGGGATAATAGTGGATTGCATAAGGATTGCCAGATTGAATATTACGATATTGCACTAATTCAAATTCGCTAAAATCCTGCGCGTGCCAAATAAAACCACCAAATTCTCGGCCTTGTCCTTCACCTTTACCCAAACTAATCAGTACATCCATTTCCATCGTACCGTGAGTAAATTGTGAATCTTTCACCAAAGCCAACGCTGCATTTAATACTAACGCCTGACGGCCAGCAACTTCTTGAATCGAGACATTGGGTTGACCATTATTAATATCAGGGCGGCCACGAATATCCCATAAATCTAAGTTAGTCACATCAACATCAATTGCATGAACATTTGAAGCCAATAAGCCGCATAACATGCCAAATAAAATATGCTTTTTCATTACAATGACTCCTTGCTTATTGACCTGCACGAATAAGGGTAGCTTCTGGTAATAATTGATAATTACCCGCTGCATCTTGACCTAATGTGACATCGTAGATCGAACCATCACCAATAGAGACACAAGGCAAATGGATTTGATTGGCAACAATGTCATACGTGCCTGCACATGGTGTTACAGGAGCTGTAGGGGTATCTAAAATTGCTAAATTGGTCATATCATCGAATTTACCTAACACACCCCAGCCTGTAGAACTACCCGTAATGGCTGCCCATATTTCATTATTACCCGGTACTAATGGCAAATACAGATGATCGACATAGCCTGATGAACCTAAGAAAGCGTGATCGCGGCTACCAGCAGTGTCATTGGCGGCATAAACACGTTTTCCATTCAGATAAAGATCGATTTCGCCTGTAAATCCAATACTGAATTTTTTCATTTGTTCAACGTTTGAATTGACATAAGCTCGTGCAAATACAGTTTTTTGATCTTGCGGCATGGGCTGTAAACGCGCTAAATTGGTCTTGCCATCACGATCAGCAACTAATGTAGTAAAAGTATGATTTTGACGATTTTCAGGGGTTAACTCATAACCTTGCAATTCAACTTCTGCCGCGAAAGGCTCAGAAACTGACCATGTATTAATCACGCCAGCTTCTGCAACAAATTCTTCAGGAATGCCAACCAGCGCAGGTGGTGTGTCTGAGGGTTGGTAATCAAAGTTTGCATAATGTACTGTGTTTTCAACGTTATAATTACCAAATAAACCCACTTGACCAGAACCAAAACCACCCACTAAATTCTCAATCAAAAGAATTGGTGTGGTCATATCATTAATAAATAATTCGCCGCTATTGCCTGAAATCACAATTTTGACATGTGACCATTGATCTAGTGGTAAGTTGGTTGCTGCATTATGTCCTTGGCCATAGTAGAGTTGAGAGCTACCAATGTTATTGTTGAACGGGTAATAGTGCACGGCATAAGGTGTATTGTTACGATTATTTCGAGTATGAACTGCTTCAAAGTTTTGTAAGTCTTGAACATGCCAAATTGCACCCGCATATTCAACACCTTCTGAACTGTTATACACATCATATTCAATTGTGCCGTTAGTGAATGCAGAGCCAGTGACCACAGCGATACCATTAGAAATGGATAGCACACTTGATTGACCCTGATACTCACCTATGGTCACCGTTGCCTCATTATTAAATTCCCAACTATTCGGATCAAAAGGCACAATCTCAGCATTGACAGGGCTTAAGCATAGTAGACCAATCGTCATACAAGTATGCTTTACATACATTTTCATCATGAACTTCTCCATTTTGACAAAATTAAAAGAATGAGGCCTAAAATCATTGGCCTTATATTGGTTTCAACTTTTAACTTTCTTAATAAAAAGCCCTACCCTCTTGTACCTATGACCCATAAAGATATTTATATTTTTTAAGGAAATCGTTGTACATTTTTTAGCATATCCATTATTCATTAATCTTTATTGGGTATAAGTAGACTTTATTTGTTTATTTTTCTTATTTACATCCGAATTGATAATTATTTTTAACTTTATAAAAATCTATATTGCGGGCAGCATTGTATAATAAATAGCAATGAAAGCATATACTCAAAACTTCTTTTGGTTTGGAATTGCTCAAGAATAAGAAGGTATTGATAAAAAGAAGGAGTCAATAAATAATCAAGAAAAAAAGTACAAAACAGGCATCTCATTAAATTCACCTCACCTAAAAAACAACTTTATTAATGGGGAAATATTTAGATAGTCGGTTTAAGTTCTACCGTTGTATATAAATAATATTGATCTAATAAATAAACTTTGAGGACTACGCTATAATGCAACGCAATGAGTTGTTTTAATTTGGAACATATATAATGATAAATGCTTTGATTGACGCTTCAATTCGGAGTTCTCGCACCGTTATCTTGCTGCTGATATTCATTTTATTCTGGGGAGCAACGGCTTACATCAACATGCCCAAGGAATCTGATCCTGATGTGGCCATCCCAATTATTTATATCTCTATGACCCATGATGGGATTTCACCTTCTGATGCTGAACGCTTACTCGTCCGTCCGATGGAAAAAGAGCTGCGGGTAATCGAAGGGGTGAAAGAAATGACCTCGACTGCGGGGGAAGGCTTTGCTTCAGTGATGTTGGAATTTGATGCAGGCTTTGACAGTGAAGTGGCTTTGCGCGATGTGATTCAGAAAATGGATATTGCAAAAGCAGAACTTCCTCAACAAACTGATGAACCCGTTGTGAGCGAAGTCAACGTGGCATTATTTCCCATTTTGGTTGTGACCTTGGCAGGTGATGTACCTGAGCGGACATTGCTTACTTTAGCCCGACAGCTGAAAGACTCAATTGAATCTATTCCCGAAGTATTAAAAGTCGAAATCGGGGGTGAACGTGAAGAAGTACTAGAAGTCATTATTGAACCGCTGAAAATGGAAAGCTATAGATTGTCTTATGACGAGGTTTTCCAATTCTTCTCACGTAATAATATTTTAGTCGCAGCGGGAGCACTGGATAGCGGCCAAGGGCGATTTAATGTCAAAGTCCCCGGTGTATTTGAAAGTGTACAAGATGTGTTCAACTTGCCAATTAAAGCTGACGGTGATCGTGTGGTTACATTGCAAGATATTGCTGATGTGCGCCGTACTTTTAAAGATGTCACTACCTTCGCCCGTGTCAATGGTAAGCCTGCGTTAACCTTAGAAATTTCTAAACGTATTGGTACAAATATCATTGATACAATTGAAAAAGTTCGCTTTGTAGTTGATGAATCTAAAAAGCACTGGACAGAAAACATCACCGTTGATCTGATTCAAGATAAATCGAATGATGTACGTACCATTTTAAAAGATTTACAAAACAACGTACTTAGCGCGATTATTTTAGTCTTTATCGTCATCGTAGCTGCTTTAGGCTTACCGACAGCAACATTGGTCGGGATCGCGATTCCGGGGTCATTTTTGTTAGGAATTTTGGCCTTAGCCAATATTGGCGTGACTTTAAATATTGTGGTGCTATTCAGCTTGATTTTAGCCTCAGGTATGTTGATTGATGGTGCGGTGATTGTGACCGAATTTGCAGACCGAAAATTGTCCGAAGGCGCAACCCGATTTGAAGCTTATTCACTGGCTGCAAAACGCATGGCATTGCCAATTATTGGTTCAACGTCAACTACACTTGCGGTCTTTTTACCCTTATTATTTTGGCCGGGTGTCATCGGTGAATTCATGAAATATTTACCCATGACTGTACTTGCAACATTGGTTGCCTCTTTGTTAATGGCGTTGATTTTTATGCCGACATTGGGTTCTTTATTCGGTGTGTCTAGTAGCCAAAAAGTAACCAATCATGACACTGCGCCGCTAGAAGAAATTAAAGGGATTACAGGTTTATACGTGCGTATGATGCGGGTTTTATTGCGCTTTCCTATCTTGGTATTACTGCTTGCGATTGCGATGTTAGTTGGCGTGAATATGGTGTATGGCAAATATGGTAAAGGGGTGGAATTTTTCCCTGATATTGAACCACAAAACGCTGCTGTAAATATCCGAACCCGTGGTGACTTATCCGTGTTAGAACGTGATGCAGTGGTGAAACAAGTTGAAAAAGAAATTCTCGCATTACAAGAAGAAAAACAAGAATTTAAGAGCATTTACACACTTTCAGGCATTATGGGCGGTGGTAGTAAAGAGCTTCCTTCTGATGCAATCGGAGTGATTCAATTGGAATTCGCAGATTGGCAGCAACGACGACCAGCCAGTGAGATTTTAACTGAAATCAGACAACGTGTTGCGCATGTCGCGGGGGTGATTATTGAAGTGCGTAAACAAGAGGGCGGGCCTACAGAAGGCAAACCGATTCAAATTCAAGTCAGTTCAATTTATCCAGAACAATTACTTGAAGCAACCGAAAAGCTCGCACAAGGTTTACAACAGATTACAAACTTAGTGGATATTGAAGACAATCGGCCACTACCGGGGATTGACTGGACAATTAAAGTGGATCGGGAACAAGCCAGCCGTTTTGGTGCGGATATTAGTGCAGTAGGCAGTGCCGTGCAATTAGTGACTAACGGGATTTTTGTTGGTGAATATCGCCCGAATGATGCGGATGAAGAACTAGACATTCGGATTCGTTTTCCTGAACAAGATCGTCATTTAGAAAAACTGGATACGTTACGGATTAATACACCGCAAGGGTCTGTACCAATCAGCTTATTTGTTGAACGTATTGCTCAGCAGCAAACAGGTACGATTAAACGCAGTGATGAAAAGCGTGTGTATACGGTGCAAGCAGATGTTGCTGAAGGGGTTTTAGTCAATGATAAATTAATTGAGATTCGTGCGTGGCTTGAGCAACAGGATTTTCCTGATGGAGTCAGTTTAAATTTCAAAGGCGAAGATGAAGAACAACGCAAAGCTGAAGCCTTTTTATCTAAAGCATTTGGGATTGCCATATTTAGCATTATGATTATTTTGGTCGCACAGTTTAATAGCTTTTACCAAACTTTATTAATTCTAAGTGCGGTGATTTTGTCCACGATTGGGGTGTTGATTGGCTTATTGGTAACACAACAACCATTTGGCATTGTGATGTCTGGCATCGGTGTAATTGCATTGGCGGGGATTGTGGTGAATAACAATATCGTGCTGATTGATACATTTAACTTGTACTATCGGTCTGGCATGGGTTCAGATGAAGCCATTCTACGTACTTGCGCCCAACGTTTACGCCCTGTGATGCTGACCACAACAACAACAATTTTGGGCTTATTACCAATGGTGTTGTCAATGAATATTGATTTGGTGACTCGAGAAATTACTTTTGGTGCACCGTCAACACAATGGTGGGTACAATTGGCCACATCTATTGCAGGCGGGCTGGCTTTTGCGACGGTACTGACTTTGGTATTAACCCCTTGTTTATTGCGTTTGGGTTATCGTCGAGCTTAAAGGTTAATGGGATTTTAGGCTGTGTTGATATGTGTTTTTAATTCAATATATCAACATAACCTAAAGTCTTTATTATTTTTCTTTACGGCCAACCGTGTAATTGAAACCAGCCACTACGATTAAGCACATCACGAGAATAATCTTTACCCGTGGTATTAGCATCAATATCTTTGCCCGCTTGAATAGCCCGTAATGTTGCTGTCGCCCCGCCGTTATAAGCTGCAATCATTGCACGTAATTTGTCTGCTTCATTTAGACGTACCCGATCCGCAAAAAAACGTTGTGCATTGTCTAATACTTTACAGGCGTAATAAATGTTATCACTTGCAATTCTCCAATTACCTGTTCTTGCAAACTCATGCCAATCATAATCAATTTGCATTAAGCCACGACCATAACCCCCGCCATCAGGTGGCTGAGTACCTTTGCGGCTGCCACGTGGGCGACGACGAGTAAAATCACCTGTACCTGCAGGCCCTTTAGGACGTAATGCTAAACCCCAATGTGATTCACGCGAGCCAATACCACATAAAACCGATGGTTGAAAGCCATAACGCTTAGCAGCTGCCTCAATAGTAGAGCGATAACGTTCAGCTTCACGTAATTGGCTGAGCATGGTTGCATTATTTCTCGAAAAGTTGGTGCTAAACCGATTTTGTATAGGTACTTGTGGCGTAGTGGGACGAGTAGGCTGAGTTGGTGGGGGCGTAGGCTGCTGAGGTTGCTGCACGACAGGGGGCTGTGTTGGAGCAGGTGGTGCTTCTTCCTCGATGCCTAGCAAGCGGCGTAACCAGCTTGGCAAAGTTGAACTTTCTAAATCTCGTGTACCGGGTCTACGCATAATTTAAGCATCCTAGACATTGAATCAATTGTTAATAGCAAACCTAGCAAAAACCAAATCAGATGTACAGTGTTATTTTAATAACTTTTTCCGAGTTCCAAAAAGATTGCTCAATACGGTATTGTCTTATTGTATAGATGGTTAAGACCTGTTCAAAAATACTCAACCTTATGTACATTAAATCCATTTTTTCCTACAGTAAAAAAGCATATTTATGTCAATAAGCCTTACTAATAATCTATCAATTTCTTTATTGACATTAGGTTTGACAACAAAAACAAGAATCGTTACTATTAACAAACAAGAATTATTATCATTATCAAAATAGTCAACTAATTCTAGTCAATAAGCTTATCCTGTCAGCCTCAATTAACTAGATACATAATGGTTTAGAAATTCATAGTAAGCTTTTTATAAAGCAAAGCATTTACTCATAATGAACACGATGTTCGGCATGAGAACAGCCGTTCGGCCTGAATAAAATGTAGTTGTACGCTGGCTTGTGGTATGGCACATAAAATTTTTAGTTACTGATGTGCAA
This sequence comes from Candidatus Albibeggiatoa sp. nov. NOAA, assembly GCA_025800385.1. Lineage (GTDB taxonomy): Bacteria > Pseudomonadota > Gammaproteobacteria > Beggiatoales > Beggiatoaceae > Albibeggiatoa. The sequence continues at coordinate 278,261 of JAOXRS010000066.1, read as the reverse complement.
GGATAAATAGAATGGAAACATGTTTAAGTGACATGCAAATTGGTGAAAACGGTAAGGTCACAGGCATCCGCCGTGGAGAAAAAGCTTATCGACAAAAACTATTGGCCATGGGTTTAACACCGGGGACTGAGTTCAGTGTTACGCGCTATGCACCAATGGGCGATCCCGTTGAAATTAAAGTACGCGGTTTTTCGCTAAGTTTACGTCAAGCTGAGGCCAACGCCTTATTAGTGGAGAAAGTATAATCATGAGTGATTTTGTGATTGGGGTTGTTGGTAATCCAAACTGTGGTAAGACAACCTTATTTAATGAGTTGACAGGCTCAAAGCAACGTGTGGGTAACTGGTCAGGTGTCACCGTTGAACGAAAGACTGGCTATTATCAGTGCGAAGATAATGATGTTGAAGTGGTCGATCTTCCCGGTACCTATTCTTTAGATGTGGCTGTGGGTCACACCTCAATGGATGAAGAAGTTGCACAGCAATATATTTTATCGGGTGAAGCAGATTTAATTGTTAACATTATTGATGCGGCAAACTTAGAACGTAATTTATATTTAACCACGCAATTGTTAGAAATGAATGTCCCTATGTTGATTGCAGTCAATATGATGGACATCGCAGAACAGCAGAATATTACAATTGATACTGATGCACTGAGCCAACAGTTAGGTGTGCCTGTTTTACCTTTAACAGCCTCGAAAGGCCAAGGGGTTGAAGGTCTCAAAAAAGCGATCAATCAAGCTGCTGCTAAATCTGAACCACCTACATTAAAAGCACAATATCTTCCAGAAGTTGAAAAAGCGGTTGATGCACTTGCACCTGCTTTAAAAGCAAGCCTTTCTCCTACACAACAAGAACATATCCGTTGGTTCAGCTTAAAATTACTTGAAGAAGGCGAATTAAACCACATCGCATTAACCTCTGAGGTGACACAACAAGCAGATCAGTTACGTACTCAAGTTGAAGAAAGTGCACAAGAAGACATTGATATTTTAATTGCTGATGGTCGATATGGTTTCATTGGTCAAGTTGTGAAAGATGGTATGAAACGGGTTGACGATAAAGTCAGCTATACTATTTCAGATCATATTGATCGCATTGTACTAAACCGTGCTTTAGGTATTCCTATTTTCTTAGTCGTCATGTACTTGATGTTCATGTTCACGATTAACTTAGGTGGTGCATTCATCGATTTCTTCGATATTTTCACAGGTACATTATTTGTTGATGGTGTTGCACATGCAATGTCAGGTATGAGTATGCCTGAGTGGTTGACGATTTTAGTCGCAAATGGCTTAGGTGGCGGTATTCAAACGGTTGCAACCTTTATTCCTGTGATTGGTTTCTTATTTTTATTCTTATCAATATTAGAAGACTCTGGCTATATGGCGCGTGCTGCGTTCGTCATGGACAGATTCATGCGTTATATTGGTCTTCCGGGGAAAGCATTCGTACCCATGATTGTTGGTTTTGGTTGTACTGTACCTGCGGTCATGGCAACACGTACCTTAGAAAATGAAAATGATCGCCGCTTGACCATGCTCATGAATCCATTCATGTCTTGTGGTGCACGTTTACCTGTTTACGTTTTATTCGCTGCAGCCTTCTTCCCAACCAACGGACAAAACCTAGTATTTGGCTTGTATATAATTGGTATGCTTGTCGCGGTTTTAACAGGTCTTATCATGAAGCGCACTTTATTTAAAGGTGAAGTCAGCCATTTCGTGATGGAATTACCGCCATATCATATTCCAACTATTAAAGGTATTTTGCTTAGAACGTGGGAACGTATGAAGAGCTTTATCGTTCGTGCAGGTAAAATCATTGTACCTATGGTTATTGTCATTAGCTTCTTAAACTCATGGGGTACAGATGGCACATTTGGTAACGATGATACGGATAAATCTGTATTGAGTGAAATCGGTCGTTCTTTAACACCAGCATTTGAGCCTATGGGTATTACAGAAGAAAATTGGCCAGCAACTGTAGGTATCTTTACAGGTATCTTAGCAAAAGAAGTGGTAGTTGGTACTTTAGACGCAGTTTACTCACAATTAGCAGCTGAAGAAGCAGGCGAAGCTGAAGAAGAAGCTGAATTTAGTGTGATGGCAGGTGTTTCTGAAGCATTTGCAACCATTCCTGCGAATATTGGTGATTTAACAGGTACATTGACTGACCCACTTGGTATTAGCGTGGGTGATACCACAGACCAAGCTGCTGTTGCAGAAGATCAAGAAATTAGCACGGGTACATTTGGAGCAATGGTGTCACGCTTTGGAGGCTCTGCTGCCGCTTTTGCTTACTTGCTGTTTATTTTGATGTACTTCCCTTGTACTGCTGCGACTGCCGCAATTTATCGTGAAACAGGCCTTGGTTGGGCGATGTTTGTCGGTGCGTGGACAACAGGTATAGGTTATATGTCAGCTGTGATTTACTACCAAGCTGCAACCTTTAGTGCACATCCAACACAATCAATGGCTTGGATTGGTGGATTATTAGGCTTATTTGGTCTTGTATTATTAGGTTTATTTGCCTACTCTCATGTCAATCGCTTACAGCCTCGTAGCTCAACATTAGCAGCTGCGTCAGCGACAACAAACTAATAATATAGCCAGTACTTAACAAGTACTTTTCCCGAAATGTCTCATTGTTTGAGGTGTTTCGGGATTTTTTATGCCTGTATTTACTAGCAATATAGCTATTTAAAAGTAATCTTACTCATCAGTATCTTTGGGAGACGGTATAAACAATCCCATAAATTGCATAGTGCCAATAAAAAGAGAAGTCAGTAGAAAAGTAAAGCTCAGCAAAAGGAATGTTTTGTGTAGCAGGCTGTCTGGTAAATATAACCCAGTGATGATAGCGAGCGGCAAACACAAAAGAAAAGCAGTGTCTAAAATTGTCTTCTCATCCCATGATTGTGAAAAGAGTAAGGCATAAATAAAGACAGCACTAACAATAACCAACATAGCAAACAACATCATATTGTTTCTCCAACTTATAAAAAATATAAACCGTTGTATGTTTGCTAATACTGATGTAGGAACTAAATAAGGTTATTCTCCAACAAAATAAATATACGAATGATGAGTAACCGCTTTCTGAAGATCCATCATAAGCGGTTTTAGTGCTTGAGAGAGATTGTGCTCATTTATCAATTTTATGAGTAGTTGACTATGCTCAGGCGATAATGCCACATCATCATATTCGGTTATTTGAACACCTGTTTTGGTTTGTAATGCGTCCAACACGGGTTCAAGGCGTTGGAGCAATTCAAACTTCAATTCAACAACAAGCAATTTTTGATGGTGGTCATCTAAATAGACATGTAACATCACCGCATTTACTTTATCAATTCAGACCAAAATTTGGGTGGGCATTTAAAAAATCAGCCACTTTAATCGGTTTACCGCCTGCTTTTTGTACTTTTAATAAACGCAATACCCCATCACCTGTTGCAATATCAATCCCTTGTTTTTCACTGCGAATCACTGAACCAGCAGGTTTATTTGCTGTTTCTTCAATCGCTTGTGCATCCCAAATTCGCAAAGTCATGCCTGCAATTTCAGCTTGAGTAACAGGCCATGGATTGAATGCACGGACTTTATCGGCTAATGCTTGAGCTGATAGGGAAAAATCAAGTTTGGCTTCTGCTTTTTCCAGTTTATGCGCGTAAGTGGCTAAATCATTATTTTGTGGTTCAGCAGGTAATTGCTCGATGTTATCGATGTGCTGTGCCAGTAAATCCGCGCCCATTTGCGAAAGCCGATCATGTAAAATTTGACCTGTATCTTCAGGCAAAATATCACATTCGACTTTAGCCAGCATATCACCTGTATCCAAACCAATATCCATTTGCATCAAAGTGACACCCGTGGTTTGATCGCCTTCCATAATCGAGCGTTGAATTGGTGCAGCACCTCGCCAGCGTGGCAAAATCGAGGCATGGACATTAACACAACCAAATTTAGGCGCATTAAGCACGGCTTTTGGCAAAATCAAACCATACGCCACTACCACCATTAAATCTGCTTCTAAAGCTTGTAGTTCTGCTTTGGCTTCGGCTTTTCTTAAGCTTTTTGGTTGATACACGGGAATATCATGTTCTACGGCTAATTTTTTTACGGGACTGGCTTGCAACTTCCGACCTCGTCCTGCTGGTCTATCGGGCTGGGTGTAGACGGCACATACGTCGTGTTGAGAATCGAGTAATGCTTGTAAGCATGGCACTGAAAAATCAGGCGTCCCTGCAAAAATAATCCGTTTTTTATTCATGATGTTATGCTGCTTTGCTGCGGTTTTGTTTGTCTAATCGTTTTGCGATGCGTTGACGTTTCAATGGCGACAAATAGTCTACAAATAGTTTACCTTTTAAATGGTCGATTTCATGCTGAATACAAATTGCAAGTAGGCCATCGGCTTCTAGGGTAAAGGTTTCCCCTTCACGGTTTAGGGCTTCAACTGTGATTTTTTCTGCGCGATGGATGGTTTCATAAATAGACGGGACGGATAAGCAGCCTTCATCATAGGTCGTATCACCTTGTAACTGGGTGATTTTGGGGTTGATAAAGCATAATGGGTTACTTTTGTCTTCCGTGGTATCAATCACAATCACTTGTCTGTGTACATTGACTTGGGTGGCAGCAAGGCCGATCCCCGGTGCTTTGTACATGGTTTCGAACATATCATCGACTAGTTGCTGTACTTTGGGTGTGACCTGCTTAATCGGTTTGGCCTCGGTGCGTAAACGAGGGTCAGGAAAATGTAAAATATCTAGGATTGCCATTGGTTGTTCTCTATCAATACTTATTTTGGTTGCATCTACTCGTAAAATATCAAGTTTTGCTACATGGTGACAAGTATCAAGTTTAAATTTCTTGAGCAGTGCTTTTTTATAATTATCGCACAATGCACAATCGCTTGTAACGTGGTTGGGGCTATGATCTGTTTTAAAGGCTTGGTAGAATCATTTTTAATGATAGATTACGCTGGGAGTAAGCAATGGATTTTAACGGATTATTGGCTGTTCCACTGGTTGATACATTGAAAGCATTGCCTGATTCTACAAAGGCTATATTAGATAAATGGAATCGGTTTAATTGGAAAGAAGCACAAACCCAGTATAAAAGTCGAATGCAAACCTTGTATGGTACAACACGAATTTTGGGTAAGCCTGATCCTGTGCAATTGGAAGGGATTTTCACTTATGTGCATATTTTAGACAAGCCTTCAGCCTATCGGCGATTTGATATTTTTTCATTACGTGAAGACCCAGCGAAATTACAAGATTGTGAGCGGTTACATGGTTTAGATGTGGTAAAAGATGGAATTAAACATAATCGTTTGTTTATTCTGGGTAAACCCGGTGCAGGCAAAACCACCTTTTTAAAATATATTACTTTGCAGGCGATTAAAGGTGAATTGCAGAAAATTCCTATTTTTGTATCGCTGAAGGAATGGGCTGATTCTGGTTTGGAGTTGATGGCTTTTTTAGAGCAGCAGTTTGATATTTGTCAGTTTCCTGATGCCAAGTATTGTATTGAGTTTTTGTTACAGACAGGTAATGCAATTGTTTTATTTGATGGTTTAGATGAAGTACAACAAGCTGAAAATCAGCGGCAGAAAATGACTTTGACGTTACAAAATTTCAGCCGCAAATATTTATCAACTCAGTGTTTGATTACATGTCGGATTGCCGCAACTGATTATTCTTTTGACCAGTTTACCTATATGGAAATGGCGGATTTTTCTGATGAGCAAATGGAGACTTTTGTTAAAAATTGGTTTCGACAAGATGAAGAAAAGCAAAAGCTATTTTTAGAAGACTTCAACAAGGACGAACATAGAAATTTACGAGAAATGGGTAATACACCCTTGTTACTCAGCTTATTGTGTTTAAATTTTGAGGAAACCATGCAATTTCCATTGCGTCGAGTTGAAATTTATGAAGAGGCAATTGATGCATTATTGAAAAAATGGGATAGTTCACGCAGCATTCGTCGAGAAGAGGTTTATCACAAGTTATCTCTTGGGCGTAAACGCCAGTTATTTTCACGGGTGGCCGCGTATACTTTTACGGATAATGAGTATTTTATTGAGCAACATAAGCTCGAAAAACACATTGTGACCTATTTAAATACATTACCTACCACAGATAAGGCGGAAGAAGAAGTCGACAGTTGCCAGATATTAAAATCCATAGAAGAGCGGCACGGGATTTTTGTAGAACGGGCAAGACAAGTTTATTCATTTTCACATTTAACGTTTCAAGAGTATTTTACCGCCAAATATACTGTTGATAACACTCGCTATAAACAACTTATCCAAGAACATTTGCTAGATAATCGTTATCGAGAAGTCTTTTTATTAACTGCAAGCATGTTAGATGAGGCAGATGAGTTTTTTGAGTTATTTTTACAAGAAAACTGGAAAATCATTTCCAAACAAGAAAAGTTAGTTAAATTATTAAAATGGGCAAATGGTAAAGCTCTAAGTGTAGAGACTGAAAAGAACATATCTAGTGTTTATTTTTTTTATATTTTCCTCGACCTCGACCTCGACCTCGACCTCGACCTCGACCTCGACCTCGACCTCGTCCTCGTCCTCGCCCTCGACCTCGCCCACGCCCTCGCCCACGCCCTCGCCCTCGCCCATGCCCATGCCCGCGCCCGCGCCCGCGCCCTCACCCTCACCCTCGACCAAATTTTGCCTAATCAGCTAAAAATTGACTACCTTTTGTTCATGTGTTTACTAATAGGTAAAATATTTTTTTCTCGCTGTAAAAACAAACAGACAAAGGATCAAATTCCAAAATTTTATATTTTTTTTAATAAAAGTTTAGAAGTATTAGAGGGTGAAGAAAGCTTACATCAGAGCCTGAAAAATATTATTTTACCGACAGAAAATAGTAATCAAGAAGCATGGAAGAGCTTTATCCAGCAATTAACTCAAATCATGCAGCAAGAGCGCAATATTGGGCATGAATGGAACTTTTCTAAGGAAGAAGTTAAATGTCTGAAGAATTATTTTCAAGCCAATAAACTATTATTAGATTGCTTAAAACTGGCGACTGTCTCAGATAGAAAAGGCATTGAAGATAGATTGTTTTTGCCTGTGGCATAATCGTTTATAATAGTTCGATTGTTTCACTTTGATTGAAGAACTCAATGGCAAACTCTCTGACTTATGAAGACGCTGGCGTTAGTATTGACAAAGGTAATCAGCTAGTTGAACGGATTAAACCGATTGCAAAACAAACCCAACGTAATGGCCTACTCGGTGGTATCGGCGGCTTTGGCGCATTCTTTGAAATCCCCACCGACCGCTATAATAAACCTGTACTCGTCTCCAGTACCGACGGTGTAGGCACAAAACTGCGCTTGGCCATCGAACTAGGCAAACACGACACCGTAGGCATTGACCTCGTCGCCATGTGCGCCAACGATATTATCACCTGCGGTGCTGAACCCCTATTTTTCCTAGATTACTACGCAACTGCCAGCCTAGACGTAGACGTTGCTGAAGCCGTAGTCAAAGGCATTGGTGAAGGCTGTGAACAAGCTGGTATGGCCTTAGTCGGTGGTGAAACAGCAGAAATGCCCGGAATGTATGCCGCTGGTGATTACGATGTGGCAGGCTTTTGCGTTGGTGTGGCAGAAAAAGACAATGTCATTGACGGCTCACAAGTGCAAGTCGGTGATGCCATCTTAGGCTTAGCGTCAAACGGGATTCACTCCAATGGCTACTCTTTAGTCCGTAAAATCCTAGAAACCGCGAATGCTGATTTAAATATGCCTTTTGCTGACAGCACCTTAGGCGAAACCCTATTAGCTCCAACCCGCATTTACATCAAACCATTGCTAGAACTACAAAAAGTGGTCAACGTTCACGCGATGGCACACATTACAGGCGGTGGTCTTATTGAAAATATTCCTCGGGTATTACCTGATAACATGGCAGCTAAATTGTTAGCACAACACTGGCAACGTCCTGCAATTTTCGATTGGCTACAAGAAAAAGGTCAAATTGAACCGATTGAAATGTATCGTGTATTCAATAACGGTATCGGCATGGTGGTTTGCGTATCCCAAGAAGAAAAAGCCAAAGCAATTGAAACTTTACAAGCAGCAGGTGAAACGGTTTGGGAAATCGGTGAAATCATCGAAGATGACAAGCAAGATTGTATTATTGATTAATTCAAATATCTTGTAGATTCAAGCTTAGGGTTGTCAGTATTCAAACCATTGACAATCCTGCCACTTCCTTCCTTGAAATGTCGTATATTCGCAAAAAGATTCATTTGCTAAGCTTCAACAACTCCCTTATTATTCTTCGTCTATAACAAAAATACATTAGAGCAATATACCTAACGGATAGTCCCATTTATCACCTTATTTAAGGAATGATTATGACACTGAATTATCCTATCCGAGTATTATTCTTATGCACCCACAACTCTGCTCGTTCACAAATGGCGGAAGGCTTCTTGCGTGAATTTGGTGGCAAAGATTTTGAAATGTATAGCGCAGGCACTGAACAAACCCGCGTGCATCCGCTAGCCATCAAAACCATGCATGAAAACAATATTGATATTACAAATCACACCAGCAAAATTGTCAATCAGTTTATTGAACAAAGCTTTGACTTCGTGATTACTGTGTGCGACAGCGCAAAAGACAGTTGTCCTGTATTTATGGGAACGGTAACAGAACGTGCACACTGGAGCTTTCCCGATCCAACAGCAGGCGAAACCGAAGAACAACGTATTCAAGCTTTTCACACCGTTGCAGTTGAACTGAGAGAAAGAGTTCGAGTTTGGGTGACAGTTCAGCGGAAACAGCTCGTAGAACAAGGTGTAGAAGTTGATTTGTATGAAGGCGTACAAGCCGATGCTGAAAATAGCTAAATAATACCCAATGCAAGACTTTGCTCAATGCAGCGTCTTGTATGTAAACCAATATGAATACACATCATGAATAAATATCTCCTATGCCTCACACTTTTACCTTCCCTCTCATTTGCTGAAATTATCACAGATGGCACGCTGGGTGCGGCAGTACAACTGGATGCTCCCAATTATCAAATTACCCCCGATTTAGGCCAACAAGTAGACGATGCTCTCTTCCATAGCTTTGAAACTTTTAATTTAAATGCAGGTGAAACCGCCACTTTTCTAGGCTCAGAACAATTGGACTATATTATTTCTCGTGTGACAGGTGAACAAGCTTCTTTTCTCAATGGCTCAATTTTAACCCGTGGTGTGGAAAATATTGAATTCTATTTTCTGAACCCTAACGGCATTGTATTTGGTGAGCAAGCCCAGCTGGATGTAAATGGTTCTTTGTTTTTTTCAACTGCGGATACAGTCTATTTAGGTGAAGAATCTGGCGATGGTACAGGAGAATTTAATGCAACGAACCCAAAAAATACCTTACTCAGCGTTGCTGAACCTGTTGCGTTTGGCTTTTTAGATAATGATATTGCGCCGATTACGATTAATGGCAGCCAATTACATGTTAACAATGGGAATTTACTTGCCCTTGTTTCAGGTGACGTGCAGATTTCAAATGGGGCAACCATTTCAGCACTGGGGATTCCAGAAGATAATCCATTGTTAAATGAAGCGATTGATTTTGAAGGGGTAGAAGGGGTTGATATTAATTTAAGTAGTGGTATTGCTATTATTAGTGTTGGTGCTACAGGTACAGTAAATTTAGAGAATGAAGAGACCAACATATCTATTAACGATGTGAGTGCGCCAGAAGACCCCATCCCTTTATTTCAGACCAACCAAGACCCGAGCAAAGTATTAGTTGATTTTAATGGAGAAAAATGGGGCAATATTTCAGTTGATGAAAATTCACACCTCATTGCAAACAGTGAAGGTAACAGTGCCAGTCTTGTGTATTTGCATGGTGAAAAAATCACATTTGACCAACAAAGCAGCATTACTGCTAATGCATATGGCAATCAAACCCTAACCAGTTTAGGTAATTATATTTGGCTATTTGCAGATGAGTTAATTTTAGATAACCAGAGTCAAATTTTGGGACAAAAAGCCTCAGGGACAGGGTTTGGTAGCGGCGTGCTCGGTTTTATTAAAGAAAATGTGACCTTGCATAACCAAAGCGAATTAAGTTTAGATACACGAAGTGAGGGCGAGGCGGGTAACATTGTATTGTTTACTAAAAATCTCAATATGGACAACAGTTCTATGAGTACTCGCAGTAAAGGTAGTGGCAATGGTGGAGGCATTTGGATACAAGCGACAGAATCAATGAATTTATACGGTGATGAAGCCAATATTGTCCAAAAAATAGATGATTTGTTTAAGCTTGCTAGAGATGCTCAAACCGAGCAAGAACAAGCTGCATTTATTAGTGAATTAGATGTTTTGACTTCACTTGATGTGACAAAAATAGGAGGGGATTCACTGGGTTCAGGTAACGCGGGGGCGATTTTTTTGCTTACAAATCAACTAACAGCCGATACCTTTTTAGTCACATCAGAAACTGTAAAGGGCAATGCAGGTGGTGTTTTTGTCCGTGCCAACAATGCAGATATTAAAAACTTTATTTTTAGTAGCAGTGTTCTAACTGAAGGAAATGGTGGCATTGTTTACCTAGATATTGATGATGGATTAAGAGCACAAGGTGGGCTATTTATTTCCGCTGCCCGAGGCACAGCATCCGCAGGCAATGTTGAAATTGATTCAAACCTGTTATTTTTTGATAAAACCAATGTGTCCACTTCTGCCTTACATGGTGGTGGAGGGAATATTGATATTACCGTTGATGAGGTTGGCTTATTTAGTAATGCCCAAGTGCTTGCCAGTGCTGAAGCCTCTTTTGGGAATGGTGGAGATGTGAGCATTGCTTTTCCTGATTATTTAGTTGCCAATCACGGTTTAATCTTGGCTCAAGCGCAAGGTGGAAATGGCGGCAATATATTGATTAAAGCGCGGAATTTAATTACCTCTGATGATACGGTTGTCAGTGCATCTTCAAATCAAGGTATTGATGGTTCGGTTAATGTTCAAGCTCCCGATGTCAATTTTAATGAAGCGACACTGGTATTTAGCCCTAAATTTGCGGTACTCAATACACAAGTGCGTGACATGTGCAAAGTACGCATCACAGATCAATTACCGACAGAGTTTCAATTAGATTATTCTTTTATCGTGTCGCCGTTTTCTGGTCAGTACTCACAATTAGAAGACTGGCAACCCAGCTATACACGTAGCGAATTTGCTTTATTTAAACGCAACTTGTCTGATTTAGCACGTTGTAGTTTTAATGCGAAGTAATTTGGAAAGACTAGAAAAGGTAGGATTTTTTAGTAGCAGAAAAGATTAAACCACCAGCTAGGCCAGTGGCTTATGATCGGTTGGGTTATTTTTTAACCATCAGCAACCATTTTATCGACTAATTCTTTTAAGACGATGTCAGAACGTTCATTTTCAATTTGACAGGTGCCCGCTCTTTCATGACCGCCACCACCATAACGTAGCATCAACGCGCCGACATTGGTTTTAGAAGAACGATCAATAATCGATTTACCCACCGCAAACACCGTATTCTGTTTCTGTAAGCCCCACATGATATGCACAGAGATATTGCACTCTGGATACATCGCATAAATAATAAAACGATTTACCACGAAAATATCTTGTTCTTCACGCAAATCCAGCACAATCACATTATCATGTAATGTTGCACAGCGTTCAATTTGAGCCATCGCCTCGCGTTGATGTTCCATGTATAAAGTTACCCGCTCTTTGACATCAGGTAATTCTAAAATCTCATCGATGGTATGTACCTTACAATAATCAATCAAGGTCATCATCAATTCATAATTGGAAATTCTGAAGTTTTTGAAACGTCCTAAGCCACTACGCGGATCCATAATATAGTTGAGTAATACCCAACGTTGTGGAAATAAAATTTCTTCACGAGAGAATTGCGCCGCATCAGCTTTATCTACCGCTTCTAACATTTCTTCGTTAATGGTTGGAAATGTTTCTTGTCCACCATAATAGTCATAAACCACTCGAGCAGTTGAGGGTGCATTGGGATCAAGAATATAGTTTTCTGGGCGTTGTCCGGGATTACGCAAAGCCTCACTATAGTGATGATCGAAAACGAGGTGGGCAATAGAAATGTAAGGTAAGTTGGTAGTAATATCACTATCAGTAATCTCTACCTTACCATCTTGCATATCTTTAGGATGAACGAATTTAATTGTATCAATCAAATCCAACATTTTTAGCAATACCGCACATATTAAACCATCAAAATCACTCCGTGTGACAAGGCGGAACTTGCGTGACATAGGCTTTCTCCAGAAACTTACTATCTATCATTATACTCGACTAGCATAGACACTCAAAATGCAAAGTATTGCACGTCCAAATGTGTTTTACTTTTATAAGTGGCATAATAAACCTTTTAAAAATCGCATACAACTTTGAAATACATAAAATGAATACGTTATACACTTAAAGTTGCTGGGATTTGCACGAGTGAGTATAGATTTATTAACATAGAAATAATATTGCAAGGGTTAGATACTAAACGGGTATTTTATCTATTTATAATGAATGAACTAATTGAATACTTTAAATATAGAAGTACTCAGTTATTTTAGTTTTATGAAATTATTTTTTTTAGAAAATCGCTGGTAATTAAGTTGCAAACCCATTTTACCCCCTCCATAATACACGCATCATTTATACCAGACTCATTGCCATTATGTTGACCTATCCTGAAATTGATCCAGTTATGCTAAGTATTGGCCCTTTGAAAATTCATTGGTACGGGATGATGTATTTAGTCGGTTTTCTATTGGGTTGGTGGTTAGGTGTCGTACGGTCTAAGCGTCCAGACTCTCCTGTAACGGCTGAACAAATGGGCGATCTTGTTTTTTATATCGCACTTGGTGTGGTGTTAGGTGGTCGTTTTGGTTATATCTTATTTTATAATTTACCCCAATATATTGATAACCCATTGGATATATTAAAAGTATGGCAAGGCGGCATGGCTTTTCATGGTGGCTTATTAGGCGTATTGTTAGCAACATGGCTATATGCCCGCTATTTAGGTAGAACTTTCTTTCAAATCACTGATTTTATTGCACCACTTGTACCACTTGGTTTAATGGCAGGCCGCATCGGCAACTTTATCAATGCCGAACTATGGGGGCGTGTTTCAGATGTACCTTGGGCAATGGTCTTTCCTGGAGCGGGAGACTTAGCGCGTCATCCATCACAACTTTACCAAGCCTTGTTAGAAGGTTTATTGCTGTTTATTATTTTATGGGTTTATTCTCGGAAACCTCGCCCGACTATGGCTGTTTCAGGTTTATTTTTAATAGGTTATGGTGTCTTACGCTCATTTGCTGAATTCTTCCGTGAACCTGATGCACATTTAGGCTTTATCGCTTTTGACTGGTTAACCATGGGACAAATATTAAGTGTGCCCATGATTTTATTTGGTATTTTGTTAATGACACTGGCATATCGAAACCAGAAGGCGAATTAACTCATTGTGGCAGTGACTCAATAACTCAGCATTCTTAGGTTAAGGCATAGGATTATCAGTGTGTTCAAGTGCATACTGATAATGTGCTGGGTCATGATTTTCTTCAATTGAGCCATATTGTGCAGTAAAATTAATCGGCGTACCTAAATGTTGATACAAGGCTTTTCCAAATACAGCTGACGGTAATTGTGGAACTAAATCACAAGTATTCACGACACGAAATGTTAATGTGCCATTATTATTATATTTTTCAGCAAAAGGTATGGAAGCAACCCGTGGACTAGCAAAATTGTAATGGGTTAGTTGAGTATTGGGATATTGTTCAATAAGTTTGGGAATCGCTAAAGTTGATAAGCCACAACCTAAACTATGCCCTGTTACAATCAATTGGGTTATGTCTTCTAATGAATCCAACACATCCAACATTTCATCTTCTAAGGAGCGATACAGCTTTAAAAAGCCATGATGTGCATCCCCATAACCTAAGCCATAATCTTCTTGATCCGCATCAATATCCACAGCCCAATCACTGGCAGTTTCTGTGCCTCGAAATACTAAATAACGTTGACCATCTTGTTTACTGGTCACAATAAATCCAAATGGTTCAGATCGATCAATACAACCAAACCATTCCAAATCACTCCAGATAGGTGCAGAGCATTCAAAATTTTCAGCCAATTGGGCTTGTGGTTGCCAATGAAACTTTGCTGTTTTACGTGGTTTTCCCTGTGCCACCCATTGGTGATACATATCATAAGCACAAATATTAAGCTGAATACAGGTGTTTGCTAACTGTAAATCAAATCGTTCAGGAAAATACATAGGAAGGCTTTTCATAACATCACCATATTGTTTTTGCGTGAACATGAGAATAATGATTGTACATGAAATGATGTTAGAAAATGGGGCTGGCGATTTGGATAGATAAAAACTAACCAGCCCTTTTTAGTTCACAGAATTAATTACTCATTGATTGAGCCACTGATAGAACGCACACCATTACCATTGCCTCCCGGTGCGCTATTTGTATTGGTATCACCAGAAGTCAACGTTAAGGTAATTACAACATCTTTGCGTGGTGGAAAAGTCCCGTCTTCGTCAGGTGGTTCACTCGATAGCGTAAAATCAAATGCAGGTAAACCACGCCCCACGAAGTCAGTAATTTCAAATTCAATGACACCTCCCAATACACCGCCTGTTGCTTCAATTTTGATATTAGAGCCAGCGACCAAAGCATTGCCATATACATCGCTCATACTTAAGTTTTCAATGCCAGACACTAAAAATCGTTGTGAACTATTATTCTGTATTGAAAAACCACTACTTGGTATTGGCTGGCCGTCACTAAAGCTGATTGAAGGCAGAATAGCTTGAGCAGAGAATAAAAACTGTGCACTTGTCCAAATCGTGGTGTTAGATTCAAATTGTCCATTGCCTGTACTAAATTGGCCATTTTGATCTACATCAACATAGATTTCATTGGTATCAAACTGCCCATTATCATTGCCATCAATATAAGGCTCGGTTAAATCTTCAAACGGTTCATTTGCATCATATTGGCCATTTCCGTTTAAATCGGTGTAACTTTCACTGCCTGTTGTGTAAGCAATAACAGTGATAAATCCGGGGTTGCCACACACTGACTGAGATACAGTGCTTGAAATAAGAGAATATGGTGCACTGCATTGATATCCGCCCGTACTACTTACGTAAGGTGATCCGCCAAGATTAGGCGTAGTTGGTGCTGCAGATTGTAAAATGGCTGTCGCACGACCTAATTCTGTTGTGGCAGTAAAGGCTTGTCCCACACTTTGACCAATTAAACCGCCTTCACTGATAAAGCTGACACTGGTATCACTGGCCACCACGTTGCCGTAACGATCACCAACGAAAGCAGTCACCGTGTCCTCTAAACCAAACTGCACCCCACCTGCAATATTGAAAAATTCCGCTGATAAAGATAAATGTCGAGCATCAGGGGTATTACTCACAATCGGTACGCGGGCGATCGCGGTTGCATTCGAGCCTTCGACACTGGCAATCACATCCACTGTCCCAGAAACCACACCCGTACGCAAAATAGTGGAAACCACACCATTGCTACTTATTGCACTGTTAAATACCAAACTTTCACCACCGTTTAAACCCGTATCGCCCAAGCTAAATTGCACAGTACGTCCATCAACAGGGTTGCCCGCATCATCTTTAACTAAAAACTCAATCGTCGTGGTCTGTGCTGTACCCGAGCCAAGCACGCCCAATTCCCGTGGTTCAATCGTTGACACTTCAATTGCACCTGCTTCACCAGATCGAATATTTAGATTAATTACATTATTGATTGTTTCACTGATTTGTGCGGTAACAATCGCTGTGCCTGCTTGCGTGCCTGCCACATAGCTCACGGTAGCTTGGCCATTTTCTGCACTGATTGCTTCATTACCAACTGTGCCCGTATTTACTGAGAACGTCACATTTTCGCCTTGTATCGGATTACCATATTTATCAACTACAGTTGCAACAATTTGAGTTTGCTCAGTTAAATCTAATTCTTCTTTAGCCGCTGTTAAGAGAATGCGTTGTGGCGGCAATGCTGTAAATTCAATCGAAGCAGAAATATCATCCAGCAAACCTGCTTTAACAATCACTTGTCCTCTGCCTTGCTCCGTACTCTGAATATTCATCGTAGCTTGGCCTTGACCATTCGTAAGTGCAGTCAAGGTATTTTGCAGCTCGTCATCGGTGAATTTCTCATCTTCATTCGCGTCAAAGTAGTAGTTAAACAAGACTTGAATATTTGGAATCGGCGCATTAAATGTATCAGTTACCGTTGCAACAATAGGTGCACTCAACTCAGCATCTGCAGCGACTGAGGTTTGTAGCGGAGACAAGGTTAATTTTGCACCGAAATAAACAGGTATGGTCTGACTGACATCACTGGCTTGTGCAGTTACATTAATATTTTGTGCTTGCGAACTAGATACACTGGTCGTTGCACGCCCTAGATTATTAGTAGAAGCAAATTCAGGGTCTACATTAATATTGATGATATTGTTATCTTGCGTGATTGCAGCAAATGTGATGAACTGGTTTTGTATAGGCTGCCCAAGCTCATTGATTGTTTGCGCAACAACATCAGCCGAACGATTAACTGGAATCACTTGATCTGGAGCAGAAATCAATAAGCGCGAACCATTCAACAGTTGAGCAGTAAAATTGACTTGGGCTTGTGCAGTGAGTGAACCTCGGAATGCTTGCACTAATGCGGAGCCGCCATCATTATCCACATCAGTCACCGTCACCGTAGCAATACCTTGATTATTGGTTTGGGCTTCGGTTGGGCTGAGGGTTTCATTGTTCGATGCAGAAAAACTAAAGCGCACCGTTTCATTATCCAATGGGGTATTGTTTCCATCTTTAAGCAAAGCAGTTAATACCGTTTCTCCCGTTACTGAATCATTTGTGTTTGGTAGCAGCACGAGGCTCGCACCAAAATATAAATCAATGGTTTGAAATACTGTACCACCAGCAACGGTTAACGTGACATTTTCAATCGTATTATTGGTGACTGTGAAACGGGCTTGACCATTACTATCTGTGCGTTCTGGTAGATTATTTAATGTCGCATTGCCCGATACCGTAGCCGAAAATGGTGTATTCGGTAATGCTTGTTGATTGCCCTCGACATTGTTAAATAAGGTGACGGTTATTGTCGCTTCATCTTGTAAACTCAATACGGTTTCAGAAGTTTGCAATGCGATGCTGTTTACGGCAAGTGAGTTAAAGACTAAAGTCACGGGTGCGCTACTTGTGCCGCCTGCATTGGCTGTAACAGTGAATTCTTCCACCACATTATTAGTCACAGTACTGCTAAAACGGCCATTTTCTGCAGTCACACCACTGAGTGCATTGAAAAACGCTGTATTAGATTCACTAACAAAATTAACAGGGATACCAGATAAGGCTAAATTATTCGCATCGCGCACAATTGCAGTGACCTGAATTTGTCCTTGTCCATCGGCTGTTTGCGGACTGTTGCTAACAATCACTTCGACACTAGTCACATTGGGATTGATACCTGTTGCAAAGAAGTCTACTTGACTACGATTACTGGTTAAATTGCCTGTGGTGGCTTGCAGTGTAATCGGGTCGGAGCTGGTACTGATTAAACCCACTTCAGCGCGACCATTTTCATTGGTAACAGCAGGCGAACCTTGTAAAAATCCTGTACCTTCGGTAATTTGGAAATTCACTGATGTGCCTTGAATTGCTGCACCATTATTATCCGTTACGACAGCGGTCATGGTGGTTGCGGTTGTACCGTCTGCTGTGCCATTGGCTGACTCAGGAATTAAGCGAATACTCGCACCAAAATAAAGTGGAACGGTTTGCTGAGCCGTATCGGCACTGGCTGTGATTTGCACATTGCCATCTGCTGTAATGCGAGTCGAAGCCTCTCCATCTTCATTGGTTTGCTGGCGGCGAGGGCTGATATTTGCGTTGTCACCGCTGAATTCAATCACTTGACCTGAAACAGGTAAGCCATTGCTATCCGTCACTCGCGCAATCACAATCGCAGTATCATTTGAACTCAGTAAACGGCTACTGCTGGTTAAGGCTAGATTACGATTTTCACCAAATGCCGCATTAAAATTCACATTGGCTTGGGCTTCAATCGCGCCACTGGTTGCTTTTACCGTGACTTGTCCGCCATCACTTTGCACATCGTTCACCGTGACCGAAGCAACCCCATCATTACCCGTCAAGGCTTGATTGATATTAAGAGTTTCATTGTTATTACCAACAAAACTAAAGTTAATCGGCTGCCCAATAATCGCGGCTTGATTAGCATCTTTGAGAATCGCACTTAATGTGGCATTGTTAACCGCATTAGACTCACTGGGTAATAACGTTAAGTTCGCACCAAAATATAAATTTAAACGTTGCTCAAATTGACCGCTGGTAACGGTTAATGTGACATTTTCCGCTCTGCTGTTGGATACTTGGAAGCGGGCTTGTCCTGTTGCATCGGTTGCTTGCGGCACATTGCTCGTATCAGCTGAACCCGTCACTTGTACTGAAAAGTTCGCACCTGCTAATGGCGTGGGGTCAGATTCACCCTGATATAAAGTTAAAGTCACATTGGCATTTTGATTGGCTGCTAACGTTGTTGTATCCGCGCTGAGCACTAAACTGTCAGCTGGTGCAATAAAAGTTACATCTTGAGCCTGACCACGTACACCGCCTGCTGTTGGAGTGACGCTAAAAGTTTCCGCTAATGTATTAGTCACTGTGGTGGTGAAATGGCCGCTTTCATTGGTTGCGCCACTTAGTGTTGCGAAAATAGCGGTGTTAGAGCTGGGTGATAAATTGATTTGTACATTTGGAATTAAGTCGCCTTGACTATCCCGTGCTGTCACATCCAATAATACCGTTGATGTTCCATCCGCTCGTTGAAAATTATTGCTCACAGTGAGATTGATTGTGTCCACACGATCATCAGTCACATTGTTCACAAAACTAAGCTGAACTACATCACTGCGGATTGTTCCCGCTTGTGCATATACGTCTAACACTTCAGGTACAGTATTGGTGACAGCAGTTGTGACTAAGCCTTGCGCATTGGTTTGGCCACTGAATTGGCTGAAAATTGCGGTTTCAGAATTGCTATTAAAGCCTAGGGTAATATTTGAAATTGGGGTGTTGGCTTCATCACGGGCAATTGCAGTTAAATTGATTGCATTTTGGCCATTGGCTAATTGATTGTTATCACTGACTAATAAGGTGATTCTAGCAACATCAGTATTGCCATCGGTAAAGCTAATCGACACCTCAGGACTTTGTACTGCACCCGAACGCGCCAACACTCGAAATGTTTGTGCAATATTACTGGTAATGCTGGTGGTTAAAATACCTTGTTCGTTAGTTGTGCCTGTAAATGGGGATAAAATGGTGCTATCTGAAGAGCTAATAAAATCAATCGGTACATTGGGAATCGGTAAGTTGTCATTATTACGTGCAATGGCCGTCAACGTGATTGGTGTGCCATTATCCACTAGCTGATTATTATTGTTGACCAGTAGTGTGATTTTGCTGACTTCAATACCTTCAATAAAGTTAACGGTGACAAACTCACTGGTTTTATTACCTGCACTGGCACTGACTAAAAATGACTCGACCAGCGTATTGGTAATCGCGGTACTTAATACACCTTGCGCATTGGTTGTACCTGAAAATGGGGTGAGAATTGCCGAATCTGATTGGCTGGTAAAACTGACAGGCACGTTAGGAATTGGATTGTTATTGCTATCACGAGCAATTGCGGTGAGTGTTACCGTGGCTTGTCCATCGGCGAGTTGGTCATTGTCCTGAATTAACAAAACCACTTTGTCGACATTGGCTTGAACTGTTTCTTCTTCTGTAGGTGTTGTTGAAGCACCGCCCCCACCTCCGACACAGGCCGTTAATATCAGTAACATTAACCACCCTGTTAAAATGCGTACAACCATCCTTTACCCCTTAAAAGCAAATATTATCCATGCAGAAATGTATTTTAAACCAAGCGGCTAAAAAGAAGAAAGGATCGCTTGTCGATTTATACGAGTTTCCTAAGAGAGGATATATTGCAAATTGGTATTTTCCAAAACAAGTAGCTAGCTAAATACTCATTAACATTGCATAGCGTATACGAAATTATCAATTTAGGGCTATTCAATTAGTTTCGATACGCATACAATAAATCCGTTAAGGAAAAACATAAGAATAAGATGATGCCTTCAATTTACGCGCTGCTGACTCGGCCAATTACCTTTGGTTTGATATTGACGTTCTTATATAAAACTACCCTATTTATTGCGCGTCCTTTAATTTGGGCTGTCAAATTTACTCACTATGTTGCAATCCGTTTTATTACTGATCGTTGTGCACAAACTGCTGCTGCTTTGACTTATGCCACACTTTTATCCTTAGTGCCGATGCTTGCAGTTGGCTTTTCAATCCTCGCTGCCTTTCCCGTATTTGAATCTGTCAGTGAGCAATTACAAGATTTCATTTTTAAGAATTTTGTTCCCGCATCACAGGAAATGATTCAAGAATACTTTATCGAATTTACCAAAAAAGCCTCACAATTAACGGCATTGGGGGTAATTTTTCTTGTGATTACAGCACTGCTATTGATGGAAACAATTGACCATGCATTAAACGATATTTGGGAAGTCAGAAAGCGAGAACGTCGGCAAGGTGTATCGGTTTTTATGATGTATTGGGTTGTATTGAGCCTAGGCCCTTTGTTAGTCGGTATTAGTATTGTGACAACATCTTATTTGGCCGAATTACCTATATTGGTTGATGTTGCGGATATCTTGGGTATTAAAGAACAGATTTTGCGTATGTCACCGTTTTTACTTAGCACCGCTGCATTTACATTGATTTATGTCACAGTGCCCTATCGTCACGTCCCTTTGTATCACGGTATATTGGGTGGCTTAATCGCTGCTATTTTATTTGAAATTGCTAAACGTGGATTTGCTTTTTATGTCACCCGCTTCCCAACTTATGAGCTGGTGTATGGCACATTGGCTGTGATTCCGATCTTTTTAATTTGGGTATATTTATCGTGGTTGATTATTTTGCTGGGGGCGGAAGTCACCCGATCGATGACCAGCTATCATCGTCCAGAAGAGCAGGCAATTCCTTGTGTCCCCGGTAATGCTTTGATTTGGGCGTATCGGATTTTAGGCCATTTACGCCAAGCCCAAAAATCTTGCAAAGATGTCAGTTTTAAAAAGTTATTAAGTTTGGAGGCTTCTTTGCCTGATGTAAGCTTAGAATCTTTATTAAACCATTTGCATGATAAACAATGGATTCATCGTACACATAAAGGCACTTATGTTTTATCACGAGATATTCATGAGTCGACGTTATTGGATTTATATAAAGATTTGTCAGGGCTTTTGCTACGTCCAGAAAAAGTAAAAAGCAATGATGTGTGGGGGAAATCATTAGATAATGTTTTAGCTGAGACGAATCAAGCTTTAGAAGGCATTTTAGATAGGCCACTTGCTGAGTTATATGACACTACCCGAAAGCGGAAACTGTAAAAGCAAAGTTTTTCAACAACGACTTTGACAGAGCCATCAACATTAGCTTGCATCTTACATCTATTTCAGGTAAAAAATTGCCTTTCTTAATAATATGTTATATTTCAATCTATTTGGTGTAAGATTTTACTCATGAGCCAGATTCTCGCGGTTGGTATTGCAACCCTAGATGTTATCAATATTGTTGATGAATACCCAAAAGAAGATACAGAAATGCGCGTTGCAGGCCAGCGTATTTGTCGAGGTGGTAATGCAACCAATACTTTAGTGGTTTTAAGTCAGTTGCAACATCAATGTAGTTGGGCTGGGGTTTGGGTTGACGAGCCAGATGGTCGAACGATTCTTGCTGATTTGCAGCGACACCAAATTAATACCGATTACTGTCAAGTCGAGAAACAAGGTAAAGTACCTACGTCTTATATTTTACTCAGCCAGCAAACAGGCTCGCGCACCATTGTGCATCATCGCAATATCCCTGAGTTGAGTTTTCAACAATTCCAAAAAGTTGATTTATCACGATTTGATTGGGTACATTTTGAAGGACGCAACGTCATTGAAACTTATCACATGCTGCAATGGGTGAAACAACAGCAACCAGATTTACCCATTTCGCTGGAAATAGAAAAGCCACGTTTAGGTATTGAGCGATTATTTCAATATGCTGATTTGCTTTTGTGTTCTCAGAGCTTTGCCCATCATCATGCCTATTATAATGCTGCGGATTTTTTACGAGATTTAAGACAACAAGTAACGGATACTGAACTGGTATGCGCGTGGGGGCATTTGGGAGCATATGCAATGGACATGAAAGGTCAAATATTACATAGTCCAGCTTATCCGCCACCACAAGTTGTAGACACTTTAGGGGCTGGGGATACATTTAATGCCAGTTTGATTGATAGCTTTTGCCGTCAACAAGATTTATCAATGGCGTTACATGAAGCGTGCTGGTTAGCGGGGAAAAAATGTGGTCAGGTAGGTTTAGAGCCACTTTCTCGCGCCAAACCCTGAAGTGTATAAAACAACCTCAAGATTTGGCCTCATTAAGGAAGTTACGCTGGCGCGCCTTCTTCAACTAAACGGTTGTAAATTCGGTCTTTTAATAAAGCACGTTTTTTCTTTAGCTCTTCTGCATAAGTGTCAGATGTGGCTTCGATGTTTTGTTCAATTTTCAAAATTTCATCGTCTAAGCCGTGGTATTCAACATACATCAATTGAAAATCAGAGTCTTCTTCACATAATCTTTTAATCACATCCTTATATTCAGGAAATTCTTTTGGAATATCATGGTGTTCGCCGAACATAACATGCCTCCTTGTTGTTAAAGTTGGTTATTGCATACAAAGCGTATAAATTATTTTTAGATATAGGAAAAAATATCCTCGACCTTGAGAACTACCTATACCCATCCTTCAAAACAATTATCAATGAACAATGTACAATTATCAATCAATTAAACAAAAATATTGAGGTTTTTTTGTCAAAATTTATCGAGTAATACGGTCATCGACAGTTTTGCATTCTGCTCGGTTGTTTACATCATCACAGTTAATTTGTCCAGAACCCTGCAATGGTGCGACTTTATTTGGTGTGGAATCGTCGTCTAATAAATTACTGCGTTTACAACCTGTCATAATGCCCAATGATGCCAGTAAACTTGCAATCATAAGATAACGAAAACTGGTTTTCAAAATAGCAGCAAAATTCATCATGAGAGCCTCGCTAAAGGTTGATCTACATTAGATACCCTAGGTTGATATCAGTCGACAAACGTCAACCCCATTCAAAAAATTTATTTTAGTGTAAATGAATTTGACTCGACAACCAAGTAATTTTTGTCTAAACGTGATATTCGCAGAGATAATGCAAAATATAATATGTGTTGTAACGTAAAAAAGCTGCTAACTCATCAAGGAATTAACAGCTTTATCAATCATACACTAGGCAAATTATTTATTCGTCAGTCACACAACCTTCTGACGCTGTTTTCACCGTTTTGATGTATTTGTATAATGTGCCGCGTTTTGCTTTAAATTCTGGCATTTTCCACGCTTCTTTACGTTTTGCCATGGTTGCATCATCCACATCAACGCTTAACAAATTGTTGTCTGCATCAATCGTCACGATGTCACCATTTTCAACTAAAGCAATTGGACCGCCTTCTTGTGCTTCAGGGACGATATGACCAACGATAAAGCCGTGAGAACCACCTGAGAAACGGCCATCAGTCAACAATGCCACATCAGAGCCTAAGCCCGCACCCATAATTGCAGAAGTTGGGGTCAACATTTCTGGCATACCGGGGCCACCTTTAGGGCCTTCGTAACGGATGATAATCACGTCGCCTTTGCCAATTTGTTTGTTTTCCAATGCCGCAAGCATATCTTCTTCACAATCATAGACTTTTGCAGGGCCTGAGAAAATTAAGCCTTCTTTACCTGTGATTTTTGCAACTGAACCTTCTGGGGCTAAATTGCCTTTTAAGATTTGGATGTGACCAGATTCTTTAATTGGTTTTTCCAATGGTACGATTACATCTTGCTCAATTTCTGCAATAGATTTCACATCAGCTAAGTTTTCTGCAATGGTTTTGCCTGTTACAGTTAAGCAATCACCATTTAACAAGCCTTTGTCTAACAAGTATTTCATGACAGCAGGTGTGCCACCAATATTATGCACATCTTCCATCACGTATTTGCCGCTTGGTTTCAAGTCAGCAATGAAAGGAATACGATCGCTCACCGCTTGGAAGTCATCAATGCTTACATCAACGTCAACTGAACGTGCCATCGCAATTAAGTGCAATACGGCATTGGTTGAGCCGCCTAATGCCATCACCATCACCATTGCATTTTCAAACGCTTCACGGGTCATAATATCGCGTGGCTTGATGTCTTTTTCTAATAAGTGATAAATCGCTTTACCTGCTTCAACACATTCTTGCATTTTCTTAGGATCAACCGCAGGCGTAGAAGAACTGTAAGGTAAGCTCATGCCTAAAGCTTCGATTGCAGTTGCCATTGTATTCGCCGTGTACATACCGCCACATGCACCCGCTCCCGGAATTGAACAGCTGACAATGGTTTGACGTTCTTCTTCAGTGATATTACCTGTTAAATACGCGCCGTAAGATTGGAATGCAGACACCACATCTAAAGGTTGTTTTTGCTTGTCGTACCCTGGTTTAATCGTACCGCCGTAAACCATGATAGAAGGACGGTTTAAACGACCCATTGCCATGATGCATCCCGGCATATTTTTATCACAACCCGGAATCGAAATATTAGCATCGTACCATTGCGCACTCATCACTGTTTCGATTGAATCCGCAATAATATCACGCGATTGCAATGAGTAACTCATGCCGCGCGTACCCATAGAAATCCCATCACTAACACCAATGGTATTAAAGCGCATTCCCACTAAACCCGCAGCGACCACACCTTCTTTGACTTTTGTCGCTAAATCCATCAAATGCATGTTACAAGTATTGCCGTCGTACCACACGCTGGAAATACCGACTTGAGCTTTTTGCATATCTTCTTTGGTCAAGCCCGTGCCATATAACATGGCTTGTGATGCACCTTGTGATTTGGGCTGAGTGATTTTTGCACTCACTTTATTTAAACCATTGGACATTGATGTCTCCGAAATAAAACAGGTGTTAAACGACGAAATTTTAGAGGTTTAAAACAAAATTTGCAATTTAGAACAAAGATTCATCGGTATGAGATGCATAGAATAGCCATTAAGTATTGGAAATCAGCTAAAAAGTGATTGACTTACATATTGCTTTTACAGGTGGAAGCTTTGGAAAGAGCCATAGTAAGTTCCCGAAATTTATGAAAGACCACAACATTTCAAAATACTAGATTAAGCTATATACCAAACGACATTGCGATAAATTGCATTTTTTATAGAGAACATGATAATTTAAAACTTACTGGAATACGCACAGGAAATGGTCTATGTACAGATGGGTGATTACGCATCAAGGTAGAGCGAACTTAAGCGCAATAGATGATTCTGAAGTCGAGTCATTATTTGACCAGTTTCAAACTGAAATTGAGGCCGAAAAGTATTCTTGGAATAATACACACAGCGGGTTAGGTTATGCTGGTACAGTCATCAGTGTTACCGATGATACCCAAGTTTGTGAAGATTTTTGTATTGAGATAAATGAACAAGTTAAACACATTTTAATTCCGGGGTGTGGCTCTAAGATCCATTTACAACAATATATTACCGAGCATTTCCCTCATATTAAATCTATTCATTGCACTGATTGGTCACAAGATGCTATCGACATTGCCCAACAAGATTATTCGCACGATAAGATCACTTACAGTATCGAAGACTCGACAAAACTTTCATTTCTATCCAATCAATTTGATTATGTGATTACGTCAAATTCTGTTTTATCATCCAATGATTTGGCAAACAGAAAAATGATTCAGGAATTCTATCGAGTTTTAAAACCCTCAGGCTTTTTGCGTGGTTTATATCCTTCCGTCTATTTTGTACAAGAAATTGCTTATCTTGATAAAAAATTTAGTCATTTAGCCACTGATGGTTCAATTAATATTGCCAAAAGTTCATTATATGAATCGAAAAATGACCAAGTACAAATATTGTATACACCATTAAGATTAAAAGAAATTTTTGAAAGTGCAGGTTTTAAAAGAAAGACATTTGAAGTCTATTTTTTAGATACTCCCCACTTTCTAGCCGAAAACGAGCGCATTTATCATATCTCACCCGATTCAGGCTTGTGTGTATGGGAATTTATGGTGACGTTTGTTAAGCCATAATTTGCAAAATATGGATATGGCAACAGCGTTTTAAACGGATTCGAAATAGCGTTTTAATTCCCAATCAAGTTGCTCCTCATCATATTGTTCCCACTCCCATTCTCGGGTTTTGACAAAGTGGTCAACAAATACTTCACCGAATAGCTCTTTTGCAATGTCTGAGTGTTTCATTCTTTCGGTCGCGATTTGCAAATTATTGGGTAAGGTTTGTGCATGTTCATATGCGTTGCCTTCAATCGGTGCAATATTGGCTAAATTTAAATTATTTTCAATTCCATACAATCCAGCAGCTAAACAAGCACTGATCGCAAGATATGGATTCATATCAGACCCTGCAACACGATGTTCAATCCGCGCAGACTCAGGCGATTCCGTTAATGTACGCACTGCACAAGTTCGGTTATCCAATCCCCAAGTCGAATTAATGGGTGCAACAGAATACGGGTGCAGCCGCTTATAACTATTCACCACAGGCGCAAACATCGGCATAATGTCAGGTAAACATTTCAATTGACCCGCGATATAACTTTGCATGAAGTCACTGATATTATGCGGTTTATTGCTATCAAAAAATAAATTATTCTCACCACTGTAAACATTTTGATGCAAATGCCCACCACAACCAATCATGGTTTCGCTTAGTTTCGCAATAAAAGAAGCAGTTAAGCCATGTTGATACGCAATTTGTTTTACGCCTGTTTTGAACAAAGTCGCTCTATCCGCAGCAGTTACAACATCCGTATGTTGAATCGCTGCCTCATATAAGCCCGCGCCATATTCGGTATGTAAGCATTCTAACGGAATTCCAAAGCCTTCAAGTTGGTCAAATAGAGCATTGAAATAATTTTGATATAAAGCAGGTTTGAGCATTGAATATACATCACTGCCTTGCGTTAACGGGGTTAAATTTTGGAAATCCTGAGTTTGCAATTCTTGTGGTGTACCTACAAAGTTAAACCACTCATATTCTTGAGAAAATATAGGTGTATAACCTTTCTCTGTGTATTTTTGTACGATGCGCTTTAACAAACTGCGGGGGCACACTTGTGATATGTCATCATTTTGTTGACTCATATCAGCAAGAAAAAACGGCATATCATCATTCCACGGGATTTGCCTAAAACTCTCTAAATCAATTTGAACATAGAGATTGGGGAAACCCTTATGCCAACCACAAAGGTCAGTATTGGTATACATATTATTTGCAATATCAACCGCAAAAATCCCAGAAGAATAGCTAATTCCATTGCTTTCTATCGCAGATAATACTTTGTCACGATGAATCAGCTTACTCAATGGTCGTCCATCAATGTCAGTGACGGCAATCCAGACTTTATTATGCTTACTTTGCTTCAGTGCATCGATAATTTGCTGTTTGTTCATATTGTGCTTAATTTTAATTGTTAGTTGCATCAGTGATTTGTTTGAGATTTTCGTCTTGATTTAACTGTTTTAAAGGCAACATCGCATGTGTCACCATCCCTGCTAGAATAACTAAAGAAGAAAGCAAGGTCGTGAGTAATCCAATATGCAAATACAACGGAAAAATAATGACATAGCCACTGGCAGCACTCGCTCCGAAAATAATGCTGTGACGTAGATTTTTATCCAAATTTTTCGACAAATCGAACAATTCATCTAATTTATTCAATGTCCCATCCAGCAAAATCACTTGCGCCATATCAGTTGCAACTGACGACGCACCACGCAAAGACACGGACACATCAGCTTGTTTCATTGCAATCGCATCATTGACTCCATCGCCAACAAAACATACGGTTTTACCCTGTTTTTGGAATTTCTGTACAATACGGGCTTTATCTTCAGGCAGAATATTATGAAAATAACTATCGGCATGAATTGCTTCAGCTAAATGACGAGTCGGTGCAGCATTATCACCTGACAAAATCGAAATATGTTTGATGCCACGTTTACGTAATCCATCAATTAAGTTTGTTACTTCTGGGCGCACTTTAAAATGAATTTCCATTGCACCAATCAATTCACCATCGACTGCCACCATCACCATCGAATGCCCCTGATAAGTTTCGATTAAGTTTTGTTCTAAATTCTCAGGAATAGCAACCCTTTCCATTTTTAGAAATGAAATACTGCCGACCCAAATCGATTGATTGTCAAAACTGGCTTTGATGCCATAGCCCATTTTATATTCTGAATAATCCACTTCAGGCATGGGCAAATCCCATTCCTCGGCTTTGTTCTGAATCGCTTGAGCAATCGGGTGAGTCATTTTATATTCAGCAATTAAGGCATAATTAAGTACTTGCTTTTCTGTATAAGATGGATGATAAATAATAATCTCACCCACTTCGGGCTGACTTTCGGTTAATGTGCCTGTTTTATCAAAAATTACTGTATCGATATGGGTAAGCTTTTCTAATGCCGCCCCTTCTTTGACTAAAATCCCATTGCGAGAAGCAACGATTAAATGATTCAAAGTGAGTAGTGAGCCACAAAAACGGAAGATATTTCCCGGACTGGCATACAAAATAGCTAAAGTAGGAGACAGGCCAATAAATGGAAATGCCGCTGCACCTAGAGCTAACAAGGGAACAGCCACTTTATCCGCCCATTTCTCGCCTACAAGTTGCACATCAGTTTTAAAATCAAGCATATTATCTAAAGTGTGACTGATTTTCGCTGCAACCGTATCATTGCCTGATTTTTCTACTTTGATATAAATTCGCCCGCTTAATACCAACGTGGTTGCAAATACTTGCTCGCCCGTTTTTTTAGCAGCAGGCATCGATTCACCAGTTAAAGTATGCTGGTCGACCATTGCTTCACCTTGGATAATCACGCCATCAATCGGTATCACTTCACCCGTATTCACCACCACAATATCGTTGACTTGAATATCTTGATACGCCACTTCAATTTCAGTATCACCTTGTATAATCCAAGCAGTAGTCGGTTGATTTTGAAAAATATCAGTCAACATTTTCTCCGAGCGATGTTGAGTCTTGGTTAAGGCTTTACTCCCAGCATGATAAATCAGCATAATCAACGCAGCGGTAAAATACGCACCTGTCGCCACAGAACCGATAATGACCAAACCATTGAGTAAATCGTTTTTGATTTTTTTGTCTTGAATAATTGATTGTTCAGCTTGTTTTAGAATCGGACTGCTGGTGTAAGTAAGGAGAATAATGTTAGTAGCGCGTAAAATGGGAGAGGCGGTGCTGGTGACTGTAAATAAGGATGAGGTGAACAGTGCAAGACTACTGGTTTTGATGTAATGATTTGAAGTGGATGCTTCTGAGGTTGATTCAGATGAAATATCTGTTTTTGGTGTATGTGTTTTTTTCTTACGTCTCCGATAAAAATCTAATACTCTCAAACCAAGGTAAGTCCCCGCCATCAATTCAAGAGCCAATAACATTGTAACCATCCTTTGAAAAAGCTGAACTCCATAATAGCAAAATCCAATTGAATATAGTGATACTAGTCATTAGCCATATGTGATCTGCAATCAAACAAACCTCTGAGCAATTGTATGAATCTTTCTCAGAGGCTTATTTGTTATTTTGCTGCAATCAATTGTTGAATGACAGCATCGAGTTTTGCTTCTGGTAACTCACCTAAATGCCGCGTCACCACTGTACCATCAGTATTTACAATTGCGGTAAATGGCAAACCACCACGTCGATTACCAAACTCTTTAGACAAGCTCACCCCTTTACGTTCTGTTTGTAAAGTCGGGTAATTCATCTGCATACGTTCAACAAATGCTTCAACGGGTGCTTTCTGATCCAATGCAATCCCAACAAATTGCACCTGTTCCGCATATTTATCTTGTAAACGTATAAACCCCGGAATTTCACGAATACAAGGCGGACACCAACTCGCCCAGAAATTCACAATCACAATTTTCCCTGACCATTCGCTACTATGGCGAGTAACTCCCTGTAAATCAGGTAATGAAAAGCTTGGGGCTAATTGCTGTGAGTCGACTTTGACATTTAGCTCGCGTGATTGTTGTGCTAGCATCACATTTGTTACGATTAAAGTCACTGTGAGCATGGCAAAAATGATAGCAAAATGAAGCATTTTCATGAGGCATGTACCTGTGATAAATGTTGGCGGAAATCGTCAGCAGGCATAAACCCAACCACACGATATGGGTTCAATTCACGGCCATCTGGATGATAAAAGATAATAGCAGGGGGGCCAAAAATGCCAAACCGCTTATATAATGCCTTATCTTGTGCATCATTTGGTGTTACATCGGCTTGTAATAAAACCGCATCTTTGAGTAAATCTTGCACACCTTTATCAGTGAAAGTCAGGTGTTCCATTTCTTTACACGACACGCACCAATCTGCATAAAAATCCAACATTACATATTTTTGCTGGGCTTTTGCGCTGGCAAGAGCTTGATCTAGCTGCTCTACCCCTTTGATTTGCTGAAACACAAGGCCTTTTTGTTCACTCATCACTGCTGAACCAGAACCCGCAAATTTTTCCAATGGTTTTAATGGATTATTGCTACCACTGGCTGCGCCAATCATCAAGAATACACCGTAAATAAATAGGATAATCGACAAGCCTTTTTGCAAACGCCCTGACCACGCCACATCAACAGGCAATTTGTCAAAAATACCCATGTATACCGCTGATAGAATAAATAAAGTCGCCCACAATAACATTATCACTTGTGCAGGAAATACCCGTTCAACCATCCAGATCGCTACTGCTAACAATAGCACACCGAACACTGCTTTGACATTGTTCATCCATGCACCGGAATGTGGTAATAAGTGGCCTGCTGATGTACCAATTAATAGTAGTGGGACACCCATGCCCATGCTCATGGCAAACAAAGCTAAGCCGCCTAAAACTGCATCACCTGTTTGACCAATGTAAATTAATGCTCCTGCCAACGGCGCGGCTACACAAGGGCCTACAATTAACGCAGACAACACGCCCATGATGCTCACACCGATCAATGTACCGCCTTTTTGTTTATTGCTGGCTTCGGTTAATTTGGATTGTAGGAAAGACGGAAGTTGTAATTCATAAAAACCAAACATGGATAAAGACAGTGCAACAAATACCAATGCAAAACTGACTAACACGTAAGGATTTTGGAAAACCAATTGTAAATTTTGTCCGATTAAACCTGTGATGACACCAAATGTGGTGTAGGTTAACGCCATCGCTAATACATAGGTCAACGACATAATAAATGCACGACCTGTGGTGACTTGATCGCCTTGACCAACGATGATGCCTGATAAAATTGGAATCATTGGGAAAACGCAAGGGGTAAGAGAGAGCAATAAACCAAACCCGAAAAAGGCTAAAATTACATATAACATGTTGTTGCTTGATAATAAGCTAGCGATACGATCTTGTTCTGATTGGGTTTTAATATTATTGGAAGCGGGTGCTGGACTTGATGATTCAGTGTCTTGCTCAATGTCTTCTTCTACGATAAAACTGACTGCACCTGTGTTTAAATCAATATCAACTACTTTTGAAGTAGGCGGATAACACAAACCTGCCTCCGCACAGCCTTGATAAGAAGCTTTTAAACGTACTTTATCTTGGCCATTGGTATTTTCAATCGGGATATTCGCGACAACGCTATAATAATAAACTTCAGTTTGCCCATAAGTGGGGTCGTCTTTCATTTCACCATCAGGCAATTCAAACGTACCTAATTGCACTCCATTTAAAGCCTGAAAATCAAAGCTTTTTCGATATAAATAATAGCCTTTTTTAAGCTGCCAATACGCTAAAATTTTCCCATCCAGTAATTCGGCTGAAAACTGGAACGCAATTTCTGGGTCTAAAAACTGATCGTCACCACTGGTATTAAAAGGGGTATTGTCTTCAAACAAGGATTGGATGCTAGATAAAGGTTTGGCTTCAATTTGATCTAAATTAAAAATAGGTGCGGATTTTGTTGCTAGCTCGGTTGTTTCAACTGTTTCTATGGGCAATGTAATAGTGAGCGTTTGCCGATATGATGGGTAACAGTTTTCTGCATTGGGTGGACAGCCTTGAGCAATGACTTCGACTCGGATTTGATCTAATTGTGCGGGATTTTGAATAATAGGTACTTCAAATTGTACTTGCTGCCGATAGATTTCTAAATCACCAAAAAAATCATCGGGTTTGATCTCACCCATGGGTAAGTTGGGTTCACCCAGTTCAACATCTTTGCTGCGGCTATGAACTTGAAATTTATCCTTATAAAGAAAATACTCTGGAGCAATTTGCCATGTAAACCTCAGTTTTTGTGCATCAACAGCCTCACTTTCTACAATAAAGGCCTGATTCACATTTAAAAAATCATTGGCTTGAGCTGTCCAACTCAAACACATTAGTAATAATAGAAAAATTCTCATTCGGCATCCTTTTCAGTCACAGATTGAATCCAATCTAAATAGCTGGGTAAACCTGCATTAATTGGTAAAGCGATTAATTCTGGCACTTCATAAGGATGTAGTTCCATCAATAGCTTTTCAATGCTTGCATAGTGTTTTGCTTGTGTTTTGATGATAAGTAGTAATTCTGTATCAGTGACGATTTCACCTTTCCATTCGTACATCGATTGGATTTGTGGCACAATATTAATACATGCAGCAAGATGCTTTTCTAACAGGACTTTTGCAATATCTTGGGCAGTATTGAGGTCTGGACAGGTGTTAAATAGCACTTGATATTCAGGCATTATGGGTTCACTTATTATCTTTTTATATACAATCGGCATATTCTAATGAACTTATCGCATGGTTTGCTACTGTTATTTATTCTAGTTCCCGTTGTTGAGATTTATTTCTTTATTTTAGTGGGTGGCATGATTGGCGTGTTGCCTACGCTGTTATTTATTGTGGTCACCGCTGTTATCGGTACAAAGCTGTTAAAAGCCCAAGGTACATTGACTTTACAACGTGCCCAATTGATGATGCAACAAGGCCAAGCCCCTACTGAACCACTACTAGAGGGGATTTTGATTATTGCCAGCGGCTTTTTATTAGTGACACCGGGATTTTTCACTGACAGTATTGGCTTTTTGTTTTTATTTCCTATGCCGCGCCGTTTTATTGCACGTTGGTTGGGTCACCGCATTCAAGTGCAAGCAATGGGCGATGTACCTAACCAAGATGAAACCTTTGGCCGACGAGACCGACGTAAACAACCTAAGCCTCACCAGCCTGTGATTATTGAAGGTGAGTATAAGCGTGAGGATGATTAGTCATTTTTAGGTGGTTTACTAATGTGTCAATCAACTTGGAAGTTATATGGTTATGACACATTTTCCCGTAAAGATTATCTTATTGCTGAATATGCTACCCAAGAAGAAGCTGAAAAAGCAGCCAACCAGCAACGCTAAAAGCTAATTGAAGCTCAGCCTGATGAATCATTACGGGATAGAATTTGGATTCAAAAGCCAGAATAGTTTTTATTTGTAATACCTACTCTCCTTTATCCTGCCTTTTAAAATAATCGCGAATGGCTTCCTGTTGTTCTTGTTGAATGAGTTTGACTGGAGGTGAGATGAGAGGATTATTTGCTACTGATAGACCCCTTGAGATGTAATCATCATCCCAAACAATATCTAAGTTTAGAAGTAATACGTCTTTCTTTAGTTGTTTGATTTTATTATGACTTAGTTGTACTGCATGTACGTTTTTCAATTGCCAAAGAAATGTCGGAAGTGTTGTTAACTGGTTATTGCCTAAGTTTAAATATCTTACAGATAATTTTCCAAGAGATGCAGGAAATTCTGCTAATTGATTATTACTTAAATCCAAATATCTTAAATTTTCTAATTGCCCAAAAGATGAGGGTATTTTTTCTAATTGATTCTTACTTAAATATAGTTCCGTTAGAGTAGATAATTGCCCTAATGATGCAGGGATTGTTTGTAACTGATTACCATCCACATGTAATTCTTCAAGTTTTTGTAATTGTCCTATAGAGGTTGGTAATTCTTGCAATTGGTTATTCTGTAGGCGTAAACGACGTAACTGTTGAAGCTGTCCAAATGACTCAGACAATCTTTTTAACTGGTTGCCATTTATATATAAATAGCCCAGATTTTTTAGTTCATAGAACCACTCAGGTAGCTCTTCAAGTTGATTTCTTTCTATGCTTAATGAAATTAGTTTTTTTAATTTTTTTAAAGATGTAGGTAATTCTTTCAACTGATTATCATCTAAGTCTAAAGAAGACAAATTTTGTAATTGTCCTAAACTCGCTGGTAATGTTTTCAGTTGATTATTATTAAGTTCAAAAGATGTTAAACTTTTTAACCCTCCCAATGATTCGGGCAATTCTTTAAGCTCATTATATTCTGCATAAATCTGATGTAACTTTTCTAATTTTCCTAATGATTCAGGGAGTTTTTGCAGTTGATTACTATGTATATGTAGCTTATCTAACCTTTGAAGTTTCTCCAACGAGAATGGCAATTCTGTTAGTTTATTCTGATCTAAATATAATAAATACAGTTCCTTTAATTGCCCGAATGATTCAGGTAATTGTGTAAGCTGGTTATTTTTTAAACTTAAATAGCTGAGCTTTTGTAACTGTCCAAATGACTCAGGTAACTTTTGAAGTTGATTTTGTTCTAAACTCAAGGAATTCAGATTTTGCAATTGCCCAAATGATGCAGGTAATTCCTTTAATTGATTATCAGTTAGAGTTAAGTCATCTAGTTCTTGTAACTGGCCAAATGAAGAAGGCAGAACATTTAACTGATTTACATATAAATTTAGATTCTTTAAGTTCTGCAATTGTCCAAACGATGCAGGCAGTTCTGTTAAGTGATTATGGGATAATTGCAACTCAACCAGACTTTTAAGTTGTCCAAATGATGCTGGCAGCTGAGTTAAATTATTACCTTGTAATTTTAAAAGCTTTAAGCTTTGTAACTTTCCAATTGACATTGGTAATTCTTGTAAATTGTTAGCATTTAGGCTTAATTCTGTTAAATTTTGTAGTTTTCCTAAAGATGAAGGAATTTCGTCAAGTCCATTACCAAAAAGAGATAACTTTGATAATTTTTTTAGTGAAAAAACGCCTTTAGGAACATAAGAAAGTTCACAAGCAGATAGACTTAATCCAATAACATTGTTTGCCTCATCTAGTGTATACCCATAGCCATAACCATGAGCAGTAACCATATTAAATTCAATTTGAGGAAGTTCTTTACCAATTTCTTGTTCAATTTGTTGAATAATTTCTAAATCACTGTATATATTCCCAAATATAGAGCTTGGGTCAAAGAACTCCATATCTATAAGCCACCATATAAATGTGCCAACCACAAAAAAAATTGGGATTAAAATATAGCTAAAATAAGATTTTTCCATGCTAACTTATTTCCTGATATAAACAGAGGTAATTTTAAGCTTTATAAGAATACCTATATTGCTAAAGAATATACCAGAAAATAAGTAAATACGCTTACCCAAGTGGAAATATAGAAATATTGAGGGGTTGTATCAGCTTAAAAAATACAGTGAAAACGGCAGAATTAAAACCATTTGCTTTGATGCAGGTGAAAATCTAATTGATAATGTAATGTTTGAATAGTTTTTCATTAATTCAACAATGCCTAATCAGCATAGCTAACTAAGCACTGCTATGTTTTTTTGACTATTTACGTCGATTTCTAGGCCTTTCTTGTACTAAAAAATGCTCTTCCCAATAGGCCTGTACATCCACATCAGCCAGCTTAAAATCAATGCCAAACGCATCTTTTTCACCACCAATACCGCGACTAAAACGTACTTCTTTATATGCAGGTTCTTCAGTTAGAATTTTTACCAATTGTGCCGCATCAGGGCTGAAACCCTCAATTTGAATTGTGCCTCCTTCTAATGTCAAACGAGACAAATAACTCTTCTTCGGAATCACTCCATTAAGATGGCCTAACACCTCTGGCACTTTCTGTTTAGGAAAACCTTGAATCGGCTTAATTTCATCCTCAATAATCAACACTTCACGCTTAAGCTGGCTCACATCTAAAGTTTGACTACGTAATTCATCTAAGTGATCTTGTAAATTCTGTTTATAATACAAATTCGCCATAAACCCTAAAATGCCTATGGCAACAAGCACCACCGCTGCTGCAGCCATATAAATCCGATTCCACTGCGTTTTACTTTGCTTTTGACGCAAAATACTGGTCGTTGGCACAAAAGCATAATCGTAAATCCGTTTTGAAGGTGCTGGCAAACCCTCCCAATCTGACAATGCTTGATGTTGTTTAGTGTGTGGCTGATTGTGATCCAAATGGATTTCTTGCTCAATTTGCTTTTTAAATTCTGGTGTATCACAATCATCTTTTGGAAAATGTAGCCATCGTTGCACCGCTGTACCTGACCACTCACAAAACGTCACTGACTGCTCATCCTCGTCATAAACTTGTACTTGCAAATCTTTCTCAGGTAACGTCAATAAAGTACGTGGCACAATGCAAGATAGAAATAAACCCGCTTGCTCAAACGCGATAAACAAAGATTCCGCCCGCTTGCTTGGTAACCATAACGCCACTGTTTGTTGGCCTTGTTTCTGGGCTTGGACGGCTAATAACAAAGGCTCTGTATTCCCTGGCAACAATGTAGATAATTGTAAATTCACCGCTCCTTTCAATTTATCATCATCAATAGCAGGTAATTTTAAACTGGTTGCAATAAACTCCTCAGGAGACAAAGCCAAAGCAATATGACGCAGCTTTTTGTTATTAATTAATAGACGCTTAGCCGCTTCCGCAATCCCTTTGGTTGTAAGCTCGATGTCATGCTGTGCAACTAAATCCATGTCGCCCGTATACAGTAAAGACGAACCGTGCAAAACCAAGCAAGCATCAACTTTAGGTAGCTTTTGCTTACGTTTTTTGCTTAACTTCAGTTTAGGTAATTTAATATCAATATTTTTCATAGGTTTCTTTATGCATACAGTGGTAACGGGCGCAAGTAATCAAATCGGTTATTTTTTATTGCCTCAGCTCGCCCAACAACATAGCGTTACAGCGATAAGCCGACAAATGCCTGCCGCGCATGTTATCCAAGATCAAAACATTCAATGGATTCAACAGGATTTACAGACAGAGCCTCTTACTATTTCACAACCGTTTATTTTATTGCATCTCGCGCCTATTTGGTTATTGCCTCATTTATTACAAGCCTTACCTCAGCAACATCAATTACAACATGTGATTGTGTTCAGTTCCACCAGTCGTTTTACTAAAACCCACTCGCCTGATGAACGAGAACAAAAAGTGGTCAAAGATTTAACAGAAGCTGAAACTGCCATTATGCAACAATGCGAACAACGACAGATTCCGTGGACAATTCTACGTCCCACATTGGTTTATGGTTGCGGACTTGATAAAAATGTGGCTTTCATCACCCAATTTATTAAACGATTTGGTTTTTTTCCTATTGTCGGACAAGGGCAAGGTTTGCGTCAACCCGTTCATGCTGAAGATTTAGCACAAGCCTGTGTCAATATATTGCAAAACCCTGTTACATATAATAAAGCCTATAATTTAAGTGGTGGTGAAACACTGACTTATCGGCAAATGGTCATGCGTATTTTTCAACAACAGCATCAACCTATACGTATTATCCCCATCCCTTCCCGTCTATTTAAATTAGCACTCAAGTTAATCAATTGGTTACCCATGTTTAAACATGTTTCGCCAACGATGATTGATCGGATGAATCAAGATTTATGTTTTGAGCATCAAAATGCGCAGCAAGATTTTAATTACCAACCCCGCCCTTTTTTACCTAAGAACAATGGAAAACCCGCTTAAGGCTTGGCTGGTAACGTTTTTTGCTTAAGCCCTATGTTAAGATAGATTTTAATCTTGCCATTTTTCCTATCGGAGGTGACGATGTATTTAAACTACATCAATAATTTTAGAGGGCTGGCAATCGTTTTTATTGTTGCTATTCATGCGCTTTCAAGTACTGTACTGGTTTGGAATAATAATGAAGTAACTTTCCAATTTTTATATGTTTTTCTCAATAATTCATCTAGCTATTTTGTATTTTTAGCAGGTTTTTTATTTCAGCATTTATCTTATAAATTTAAATTTCAAAAATATGCGCTGACTAAGCTCAAATATATTATTTTGCCCTATATTTTGATGTCGATTCCTGCAATTTTAGAAGAGCTATTTGTGTCAACAGATGGCTATTTCCACGATTATCCACTGTATCAGCAAGTTTTCTTATATTACATTACAGGTATACATATGGCGCATTTCTGGTTTATCCCCATGATCGCGCTGTTTTATGTTTGTGCTCCGTTATTAGTATGGCTTGATCGTCATCAACCGCGCTTCTATTGGGTGCTGCCTATTCTGCTGTTAGTATCAATTTATATTCCACGTGAAATGACCCCGCTGCACAACCCAGTACAGTCATTTGCTCATTTTTTATCTATTTATATATTTGGGATGTATTTAAGCCATTATAAACAAGACATTATACCCTGCCTCAAACGTTATTGGATTGGGATATTGATTGGCTTTACATCGCTGTACCTTGGTGAAATGTATTTACGTACACAATTACATTGGTTTGTTTTAGCGGATGTGATTCAAGTGCTTAAACCTGTTGTAGGTGCGCCGTTAATTGCCATTTTATTTTATAAATTTGATGATTTTTTGAAGAAGTCATTTAATTTTCTAGCAGAACCCAGTTTTGGGATTTATTTCTCACATAACTATTTCATCGTATTTTGTGAAATTGTAGTGCGTAAATTATCATGGCAAATTGAAGGTAACATATTCACTTGGCCACTATTGGTTGTGTTAATTGTGGCAATGTCTTATATATTTTTGTGGGTAGTCAAACGCATTTTTGGTCGTCATAGTCGCATGTTAGTCGGTTATTAAGACAATAGGTGAGATCATTGAAAAGGTGGTTTCGCCTCAAAAAGCTATCTTTGATTAGAAAGTTGTATGCAAAAAATAGAATGAGCTATAAACATACTGAAGGATTTTCTCAAAAATGACACAGCGTGTTATCGGATTTGATGTGGCCAGAGCTTTAGCTATTTTCGGTATGGTCATCGTCAACTTTAAAGTGGTTATGAGTGAAGAGGTTGGCGGCAATGAATGGCTGATGCAATTTGTTTATTTGTTTGAAGGCCGTGCTTCAGCTCTATTTGTAGTATTAGCAGGTGTTGGAGTCACTTTATTAACCAACAAAGCCCGTCAATCCACCAATCCCAAAATGATAACCCAAGCTCGACTTAATTTATTAAAACGGTCTTTGCTGCTGATTGCGATTGGTGTGGCTTACATGCCAATTTGGGATGCAGATATTTTACATTATTACGGTTTTTACTTTCTGATTGCAGTCATAATTTTCACTTTCAGCGATCAAAAATTATTAATCACAACAATATTGCTGACATTAGCTTTTCCTGTATTGATGCTGTTATTCGATTACGAACAAAACTGGGATTGGGAAACCTTTGCTTATCAAAACTTATGGACAGTAGAAGGGTTTACGCTACATACATTATTTAACGGGGTACATCCTGTATTTCCTTGGGCGGCATTTTTAGTATTTGGTATGTGGTTAGGTCGGCAGAACTTAGCTTCTACATCGATTAGAAAACAATTCTTGATATATGCTTTACTGGCTTGGGCTGGTACAGAGCTGATGTTCTATGGTATTTACCAGTTTTTCTCTCAAACGGAAGAAGCCGACTTATTCCTAATTTCCCCGATTCCACCAATGCCACAATACTTAATTTCAGCAACAAGCTCCGCAGTTGTAATCATAATGATTTGCTTAACAATGGCAGAACGCTTTAAAAACAGTTTAACCATAAAATGGCTTTCCCAAACAGGGAAATTATCATTGACGCTTTATGTTGCACATGTGCTGATTGGAATGGGATTTTTAGAGTCGATAGAAATGCTTGAAGATCAACCGATTGAAGTATCATTATTCAGTGCTGTTGTTTTTTGCATGTTAGGCATTGTTTTTAGCATAGTATGGCTTAGGTATTTTGCAACAGGCCCCTTAGAATGGATATTTAGAAAATTGACACATTAGCATTAAACACAACAGTATATAATCCAATCTGCCACCTTTAATTTTTAACAAAAAAACATGACTTTTTTGATAAAATTGCGGGACTACTCAAGCTGATTGGTTAGAGCATATGCATTTATTTATTATTGCATTAATTGGATTGATAACCCCTTTACATTTATATGCTGAATATGCGCTAAAATCTGAAGAACTCATCGCAAAATGTGGCTCTATCCCTCCTTATTATGGCTATCGCTTTAATCAAATAGAAATTGATGCTTTGTTATCCCAATGGACACCATTGCATGAAGCATGGGTAAACGAGCATGATCTGTTGCAAAAGTCTCGGGAAGAGCTGGATACAATTATTCATTTTCCATTTACACAAGATGCACGGCGCATTAACTTATGTGGTGCAAACTTGCAGGGGCTTAATTTATCAAAGCGTGATTTATCTGTTGCAAATTTTGCTTATGCTAATTTACAAGGTACAAAATTTCGCTATACCAATTTAATCAAAACCGATTTACATTTTGCTAATTTATCTGAAGCCGACTTTTTTACCGCAAATATCTCTGATGCCAATCTTGTTTACAGCAATTTAGTCAAAGCTAACTTATTTCGCTCCTTGTTATCTAACACCGATTTTTACCGCGCTAATTTAAGCCAAGCCATATTTTACCCTTCTCCCACCGCAATTCCTGATCCACTGGGGCTTGTACCCACATTGATGCAACGTGAGCAACTTTTTAAAGGGGTTAAATATTTCGATGAAAATTTAGGCACTTATACGCCACTACTGACTTTGTTGCGTAATGAATACCGACAACGTGGGATGCGCGATATGGAAAGGCTCATCACATATTTAATCCAAATTAAGAAAGAAGAAAGCTATTGGGAAAAAGGTGGATTGGCGTATATTCCCGCAACATTAAATTGGGTATTTTTCAACTTAACAACGCAGTATGGTTTGCGCCCACAGAGAGCATTAGCCATTCTTTTAACATCAGTAGTGTTGTTTACAATGATTTACTGGATTGCCTTGCGCGTTGATTCAAAACACAATCAATTCGAAGTGATTTGGACATCAAAGGTACATACCAGTTGTCAACGCCGAGGGGTTATCAAAGGCAAATACGCAATGGATATTTGTCAGCCACTGCGCTTTAGCCGAAAGCAATTAAGTCTGATTCAAAAATGCTTATTAGAAATCAAAGTTTTTCGAGTCGCATCTTATTTCAGCATTATCACAGCATTTCAAATTGGTTGGCGTGAATACAATATTGGCGAATGGATTAGCCGATTACAATCTCGTGAGTTTACTTTGCAAATTCAAAAAGGTTGGATTCGTTCTGTTAGCGGTTTTCAATCACTCATGAATTTATATTTATTGGCCATTTGGATGGTGACACAATTTGGTCGACCATTTCATTAGAAAGCATTATTTTAAAATATAGTTTATAGCGATAAGCTAGCTATGCGATAAAATATAGATGTCCCTCACTCACAATTAAAATCACTTAAGGAGTATATGATGACGACTGAATTAAATATGGGCACACTACCTTCTCATGCTGAATTAAAACAAGCACTGACGGCAGTTGTGCAAGAAAAAAATGGCGGCTTTGGCTTAAATATGTGGGCAACTTTGGTTGATCGGGATGGAGTTGTGAAAGCCGTAGCATTTTCTGGTGATAATCGTGGTGAACAGTGGCCGGGCAGTCGCGTGATTTCTGCTCAAAAAGCCAATACAGCCAATGCGTTTAGTTTACCTGGGTTATCGCTTTCAACTGCGAATTTGTTTAGTGCGGTGCAACCGGGAGGCAGCTTATACGGTTTGCAACACAGTAATCCTGTTGATACCAATGCCGCTTATGGCGGTGATTCAAATCATATCGGCACAGAACAAGACCCCATGGTGGGTAAAAAAGTCGGCGGCGTTAATGTGTTTGGTGGTGGTTTAGCTTTATATAATGCGGATGGTGTGTTAGTGGGTGCAATTGGTGTGAGCGGTGATAGCTCTTGCGCAGACCATAATATTGCGTGGAAAGTGCGTCATCAATTGAACTTAAATTATGTCCCAGCTGGCGTGAGTCCAAACCAAGACGACAATATTGTTTATGATATTACCGATGGTACAAGTGCAAGCGGTTGGGGTCATCCTGTATGTGCACCTGAAGCAGTGGAAATCGCTGAAAACTTCTCA
This sequence comes from Candidatus Albibeggiatoa sp. nov. NOAA, assembly GCA_025800385.1. Classification (GTDB taxonomy): domain Bacteria; phylum Pseudomonadota; class Gammaproteobacteria; order Beggiatoales; family Beggiatoaceae; genus Albibeggiatoa. The sequence continues at coordinate 235,563 of JAOXRS010000066.1, read as the reverse complement.
AGCACACATCCAATCAAAAAAAGCTAAGATGAACTAAGTATTCACAGGACTACACGTTTTCATATAAATGCTGTAGTCCTATGTCGAACAAACTAGCCCAATCCACCCATACACACATATTTGGTTTCTAAATAATCATCAATACCATATTTTGAGCCTTCTCGCCCGATACCTGACTCTTTTACACCGCCAAATGGGGCAACTTCGGTTGAGATGACACCTTCATTCACGCCTACCATGCCATATTCCAGTGCTTCGGACACGCGCCACACTCGCCCTACATTTTGACTGTAAAAATAAGCAGCTAAACCTGCAGGTGTATTATTCGCTAATGCAATCGCTTCCTGTTCCGTTTGAAATCGAAATAAAGGCGCGACAGGGCCAAAGGTTTCTTCTTGTGCAATCAGCATATTGGTTGAAACATCAGTTAATACAGTTGGTTGGAAAAATGTACCGCCTAACTCATGCCGCTGACCACCTAATGCGAGGGTTGCACCCTGAGCAATTGCATCTTGAATTTGATTTTCGACTTTATTTACAGCTGCTTCGTTAATCAAAGGCCCTTGCTGTGCATCTGCTTCTAAGCCTTGAGCAACTTGGAGTTGTTTGACTTTAGCAATCAATTTTTCACTAAACGCCTCATAAATGCTGTCTTGCACCAACAAACGATTAGCACACACACAAGTTTGCCCTGTGTTACGGTATTTTGACGCAATCACCCCTTCTACTGCTTGATCTAAATCTGCATCATCGAACACAATAAAAGGTGCATTACCACCTAATTCCAAAGAAATTTTTTTCACTGTATCCGCACACTGACGCATCAATAATTTACCCGTTTGAGTCGAACCCGTGAATGACAGTTTTCTTACCAAAGGGCTTTGAGTCAGCGTTTGACCAACAACAGCAGGTTGATTTGAAGTCACTACATTGAATACACCTTTAGGAAAGCCTGCACGTTCAGCAAGCTTGGCAATTGCTAATGCAGAAAAAGGCGTACTTTCCGCAGGTTTCACCACCACAGGACAACCCACCGCTAACGCAGGCGCACACTTTCGGGTAATCATTGCAATCGGGAAATTCCAAGGTGTGATAGCCGCAACCACTCCAATTGGCTGTTTTAATACCACGATTTGTTGATTTGGTTTGGTGGAAGGAATTACATCACCATAAACTCGCTTAGCTTCTTCTGCGAACCATTCGATAAATGACGCACCATATACCACTTCACCTTTAGATTCAGCTAGTGGCTTGCCTTGCTCCAAAGTCATCAAATACGCCAAATCATCTTGGTGCTGGATAATTAATTGATACCAACGTTGTAAAATAGCTGCTCGTTGTTTTGCCTGTAAATTTTTCCAATCTCCCCAAGCTTGATGCGCGGCTTCAATCGCTTGCTCGGTTTCTGTTTGTCCCATATCTGGCACAGTGCCAAGTACTTCTAATGTAGCTGGATTAGTAACTTCAAATTGTTGTGGAGCACTGCACCATTCGCCATTAATATAAGCATGTTGTTGAAACAATTCAGAATCAGATAATGTCATCATGATGGGGGTTGACCTTTTTTCTGTGCCATTGCAGATAGGAATGCTTGCTCACGGGCAATTTGAGATTGACGGAGCTGTTGATTTTTCTTAATAAATGAAGCGATAGTAAATACAAAAATTGTCACCAGTCCCAAAAATAGCATAAAGGCTGAATTCATCATAATCTATTCCTCAATCTTCTGTGTTCTCAAGTCGTATCATTTTTAAGTTTAACAATACCTTGCCCATTTTTACAAAGCCTACTAACAGAATATTCCACACGTTAATCTATTGGTTAGTATTTATGAGGAGTCTGTGACATATCCGTTATTTTTCCATACTCAACACAACCAAATGCTCAATATCTAATTGAACCCCAATTTCTTCATGTAACGCATGGTTATGATGATGGCTGGGCACAAGACAAAACACTTCGCTGCCATTTTGTAATTGTAGGGTATATAAATATTCAGCCCCTCGAAAACGCTTTTCAATGATCTTGCCTTTCACAGGACTATTGCCGTCATAAATCACATCATCAGGACGTAATAACACATGGATGTCATCACCTATTGTGATATGGCTGGGTAGCTTACCGTTTTTTAACATACCAAGATCAGTCATAATTTGGTGTGAATCTTGGACTTTGCCCGCTAGCAATACACCCTGCCCGATAAATTCCGCTACGAAATGATTCACAGGTTGATGATACAACTCATAGGCTGAACCCCATTGTAAAAGTTGCCCTTGCTGCATCACGCCCACCCAGTCAGCAAATGCAAATGCTTCCATCTGATCGTGAGTCACCATGATTGCAGTAATACCATCTTGTTTTAATAATGCACGGACTTCAAACGCCAACTGCTCGCGTAACTCAATGTCCATGCTAGAAAAAGGCTCATCCAATAATAGTAATTCGGGTCTGGGTGCAATAGCTCGAATTAATGCCACACGCTGTTGTTGACCGCCTGATAATTGATGGGGATAGGCATGTTTAAAATCTGCTAAGCCAACTAATTCTAATAAATGGTCAACACGCTGCTGTTGTTCTGCGACTGAAAAACCACGCAAACCAAATGTAACGTTGCGTGCTACTGTTAAATGGGGAAATAAAGCAAAATCTTGAAAGACCATACCCACTTTACGTTTTTCGGGTTGTACGGTAGTTTTGCTACTGCTGACTTGGCGGCCATGCAATACAATTTCGCCATTACGCACGGGTTCAAAGCCTGCGATGGCGCGTAACAAAGTACTTTTACCGCAACCACTCGGGCCTAATAAGCAAGCAATATCGCCTTGTGTCAAGGAAAAACTGAGTTCTGAGATGATGGTGTGTTGAGCATAGCCAACTTCGATCTGGTTTACTTGTAATTGGCTGTTATTCATTTTTGGTCGTTCTGCACTGATGTAGAAAAGGGGTGAAATATATGGCTGTATTAGATTTGCTGCTATTAATTAATAGATCAACAAATCTAACAAGCATTTAAACGAAAGCAATCAATCACCTTTTTGAATTTGATAAATCGCAATTTCACCAAATATATTAGGCGCAATATGCATCAATAATCGCGTTCGGTGGTCGGGGTCAACAACTGCACGGCGTGTAATCTCAATTCCAAGATCATCACATAATCTTTCAAAATCACGAATCGTACATAAATGAATGTTTTCCGTGTCATACCATTCATCAGGTAAGGAGGGTGAAATCGGCATAATACCGCGTAAACCGAGTGAAACCCGACATGTCCAGTGACCAAAGTTAGGAAATGTGACAATACCTTGTCCGCCCACGCGTAACATTTCTAATAATAATAAATCGGGGCGACGAATCGTTTGCAATGCTTGTGTCATCACTACATAATCAAAACTGCTATGCAAGAAATCACATAAACCTTTATTTAAATCATCCAAGTCAAAATGAATCACATTCACACCGCTGGCGATACAATTCTCAATATGGGTCTCATTAATTTCTAAACCATAACCTGTTACTTGGCGCGTATCCCGTAAATGTTTCAACAACACACCATCACCACAACCTAAATCCAGAACATGCGATTTGGGTTGAATCCATTCGCTGATTAAAGCTAAATCACTACGTAGTTGAGTCATCTGATTTCACCCTTATATTTCAATCCGTTGCATATAAGCACTAAACACTTTGTCATAGTGTGGGATAGGCATTAAGAATGCATCGTGACCATGATTTGCTTTAATTTTGACATAACTTACTGATTTTCTGCTATCAATTAAGGCTTTGACAATTTCCTCTGAACGTTCGGGAGAGAACCGCCAATCGCTGGTAAATGACATCACTAAAAATTTCGCTTTCACCAAAGACAAGGCATCCGCCAATTTTCCATTGTGCTGGCTGGCAGGGTCAAAATAGTCTAATGCACGGGTCATCAATAAATATGTATTGGCATCAAAACGGTTTACAAACGCTTCACCTTGGTAGCGTAAATAACTTTCTACTTGGAATTCCACATCAAAACCGAATTTAATTTCGCCCTCGCGCAATTCTCGCCCAAACTTACTTTTCATTGAATCATCAGATAGATAAGTCACATGACCTAACATACGTGCCAGCATCAATCCTTGTTTGGGTACGGTATCATGTTCGTAATAATGACCATCGTAAAATGTAGGATCAGACATAATTGCTTGACGTGCAATCTCGTTAAATGCGATATTTTGTGCGGATAATTTAGGTGCAGATGCAATCACAATGCAGTGACGTAATCGATCTGGATAACCAATTGCCCATTGCAACGCTTGCATTCCGCCTAGGCTACCACCAATCACCGCCGCCCATTGTTTAATGCCCAATACATCGGCTAAACGTGCCTGACTATTTACCCAGTCCTCCACGGTAATCATTGGGAAGTCAGGGCCATAAGGCTTATTGGTTTCTGGGTTGATAGATACAGGGCCTGTTGATCCTTTGCAACCGCCTAAATTATTCAGTGAAACAACAAAAAAACGACTGGTATCAATCGGTTTCCCAGGGCCTATGCAGTTATCCCACCAACCTGGTTTTTTCTCATCCATACTATGATAGCCCGCAGCATGATGATCTCCGCTCAAAGCATGACAGATCAAAATCGCATTGGAATGGTCAGCATTCAGTTCACCATAGGTTTCATAAATAATGTCGTAATGAGGCAGGGTGCGCTGACTGGTGAGTTTAAGCGGTTCATTAAAGTGATGGGTTTGTGGCGTAACAATGCCAACGCTGTCGGGTGGTATGGTGTCTGGCATGGCATATTCCCTATTTTTGTATCGTGCAGTCCAATGATTCCAATTCTAGCAAAAAAAACCATTAAGGCTGCAATATAAACTGAAATTTATCACTTTTGAAGCGTACAGTTTTTATGGTTATTAAGCTCAAATAACAAGTGGAATAACAAAACCGAGCTAAAAAATATGTGTGTTGTTGATGTAAAATTGGGGTAACAGATATTAGGCTAAATGGAGGTTTAGTGGTTGGATTGTTCTGGAAATATATTATTCTTAGAGAAAAGTCATGGCCAACGCATGAAGGGAAAAGGGCGTTTATCTGTATTGTAAGTCAAGTATAGTAAGACATGCTGCATATAGCTACTAAGCGTTTTACCGAGGCGCAGTAAAACCACATTCAATTTACCTGACAATAGTATTGACATAAATTGGTATAAAATAATCCCACATAATACCAATACTACTAAACATGACATAGTCGCCAATAACAACATTACAAAGCCGCGCTGCCACGTCTTCTCATCAGTTAAATGTTTTTTCATTGCTTTCATGGCGACCGAGTCATTGAGCACATCCATGTGCTAATAATCTATCACTTTGCTTTCATGATTTCCAACATTTCTGTGATAGCTGCTTCGATGTTTTGCATACTTTGCTCCATTTTTTCATGGTGGCTCATTTTGCGTTGCATCATGTCGTGTTTCATACCACGTTTCATTTTACAATGTTCACCACCACGATCCATCATCTGAGGTGCTGGCATTGCTGGGTAGTCATAATAACGAGGAGCAGGTGCATAATAGTTACCCGCGTAAGGTGCATAATCATAACGTTGTGCTGGCATTGGATAGCCTTCATAACCGTTCATACTGTACATTTGCTCACGATATTTTTGTGCAGCTTCCATACGTTGTTGCATTGCTTGCATCCATTCTTCAGACATTTGAGGAGGAAGCATTGGTGCTGTTTGTGCTGTAGGCATTTCAGGGCGCATTAATTCTTGCATTTCTTGATACTGTGTTTGCATTAATTCCATACGCTCTTGCATGACTGCTTGACGCTCTTCTGGCGTTTTTGCTTCTTTCATTTTATCAACAATGGCTTGCATCGCTGTTTGATGCGCTTCACGTTTCGCTTGAACTTGTTCCATTCTTGCTTTTGCTTCAGCTTGTGCCGCTTCCATTTTTGCCTTTGCTTCGGCTTGTGCTTTAGCAATGTGCTCTGGTAATTCTGGTGCTGCCAACTCAGGCATTTTTACTGCTGGTGCAGGGGTTGCTGCTTCATCTGCTAATGCGAAAGGGCTAGCGAGTGCTAAAGATACTAAAGTAGAGATAACATAATTTTTCACGAATGTCTCCTTGGGCTTATATGGCATGTGAGTGAGTGTATGCTGTTACATCTGTAGGTGTATTTAATTATTCTATAATACCTCAACTGTACCAACATTAGATGAAAATTTTATTAAGTCTCTATAACTAAGATTTATAATAAGTTATACATTTAGTAATGCAAACTATGGCATTAGATACATGATGATTTTTTTAATGGCAGCTTATATTAGTGGGTATGGTGAGGATAAAATATAATAAGGGAAAGGATTTAGAAGCTTTATAAAGTAATAGGTTACAGTGGTTTTGAAAGATATATTTTTGACATACTCAAAAGCCACTCGCATCAATGAATGGCATTTAAGTAAATCGTTTAAGCATATTATTTGTCTTCATTTTCACACAGACACATATTTAGCGCATCACACGCAGGACAAGGGTCATCTTCTCTTGAATGTTTCTCAATCGGTTTATGCTGATTCACCTGTTTTTCTAAAGTTGCAATACGCTCCAACATACAGGCCATCGCATGTGCCACAGGATCAGGAATTAAGTGATGGTTTAAATCAACACCATGTTGTAAATGCTCTGCATCTTGTGGCGTTTGAACCACTTTTCCCGGAATGCCAATCACAGTAGAGTTTGCTGGAGCATCTTTAACCACTACAGAATTTGAGCCAACTCGCACATCATCCCCTAACGTAATTGCACCCAGAATTTTTGCGCCTGCACCGACTAGTACGCCATTGCCTAATGTTGGGTGACGTTTGCCTTTATTCCATGACGTACCACCCAAAGTAACCCCATGATATAGCGTACAGTCATCACCGATCACCGCCGTTTCACCAATCACAACACCAATGCCATGGTCAATAAAAAAACGCCTACCAATCGTCGCACCAGGATGAATATCAATATTGGTAAACATACGGCTGAGAAAAGCCAGTAAACGTGCTATATAACGCCATTTTGCTAGCCATAATCGGTTAGATATGCGGTGAATCAAAATTGCATGAACACCGGGGTAAGTTGTTAATACTTCGATGCTATTACGTGCAGCAGGGTCTCGCTGAAAGACACAAGCAACATCTTCTTTCCATAATTGCCACAATGTCATGCCTTGAGAAGTTTGATGTTCTGCTTCTATGTCGACACTGTAATCCTTTACCATCCCCATACTTTTAAGCCTCTTTGTTATATGGTTTATGCTGTTGAAGGTGTCGTCATTATAAAAGATTATGTTTGATTTCTTAAAGCTTTATTCTTGACAAATTTTACAGGTTATTCGTAATAATTTGAAAAAATTCAAAAAATATATAAAAGTTGTATGATATTCATATAAATTGATGAGGCATTGGAATCATGAGAAATGATTGATAATGGGCTATTTCTAGCTAATTAGCGAAAAATATAAAGCAGGCGGGACTTTTCAAGAAGTGTTTGATTTATAAAAAGACTGAATTTAATATTAAACCCGATAGACTTAAGTCAATCTATCAGGCTCAGGTTTAAAACTTATTCCCAGCTATTAATGTCTGCATCCGGGCATTTATCACCACCTTCACGACCGTCACCACCTAAAGAGCTTAAGTCATAATCACCATTTGTGCCTGGATATTTATATACGTACTCGTTATCCCAAGGATCAACAGGAATTTTTTTCTTGCTTAAATAAGGGCCATCCCAGCGGCTGCTATTCCCTTCATTGGTCAACAAACCTTCTAAAGAACGCGGATACTTACCTACATCAATACGATGTTGATCTAAAGATGCACCTAGGCTACCGATTTGTGAAGTGGCAGCATCACACTTTGCTTTATCAAAGCCTTTGAATATTTTAGGTCCTACTAGTGCGCCTAACATGGCAATAATTGCCATCACAATTAACAATTCAATTAATGTAAAACCTTGTGATTTTTGCACGGGTTTCTAACTCCTAACTAAAAATTAAGTACATTATAATACTGAAATTTGGCTTTGAACAGGGATTGCTTATTAGATATCTCACATAGATTAAGCTTAAAAACAGCGTGGCGAATTCGTTACAGATAGCACATAATATAAGTGTTGCCAGCGATTACATACTCAAAGGAGGAGATTATGTCTCAATGGTTCATGTTGACTTTAGTCGGTAAAGATCAAGCAGGTATCGTGGCACAAGTCACTACTGCTTTATACGAACAAGGTTGCAACTTAGGTGAAGCCTCTATGCTACGTATCGGTGGCAATTTTACCATGATGTTAATGATTGCATTTGATGGACAAAGTGACGCATTAGCAGAACGATTACAACCGCTTGCAGAAAAATTACAATTACAACTGCATTTTGACCCGATTGAAGGTGAATTACATCATCATCAACAATCTGATGTATTACTGATGGTACATGGGGCTGATCGTGCAGGCATTGTGGCACAAGTCACAAGTAAATTAGCCGATGCGGGTTTAAATATTGTTGATCTTGCTAGCGATGTAGGTGGTAATGAAGACAATCCATTTTACATTATGCAAATCGAGGGAGTCGCAACCCAAGGTATTGAACGCTTAGAGCAGGCATTACAAGAACTATTACAACAACAGCCTGATTTAAAAGTGACGATGAAGCCTATTGATACCATGGTGATGTAAGATGGCAATATTAGAGATTCTCAAATATCCTGACCCCCGTTTAAAGACCATTTCTGAACCTGTTACTGCATTTGACGAGACATTACAAACATTTATTGCTGACTTAGATGAAACCATGAATGCTTCCCCCGGTGGTGTTGGTATCGCCGCGCCACAGGTTGGGCAGTTTCAGCGAATTGTGATTGTTGATGTATCCTCAAAAAAGAAAATCAAACATCACGGCTATATGGTATTAATCAATCCTGAGATTACCGAATGGGATGGGTTTGAAATCGCCCGTGAAGGCTGTATGTCTGTGCCTGATTATACAGGTAATGTGATTCGAGCCACCCAAATCCATTTAGTCGCCCAAAATGCCGAAGGTGAAACCATTGAATATGATATGGAAGGCTATGAAGCGCGTGCGGTACAACATGAACTTGACCATTTAGATGGCTTATTATTTATTGATCGTCTTGTCAGTCGGCGACGGGATTTATTTCAACGCAAAGTCTATAAGAAAAAGGATAAGAAGTAAGGTAACAACATGAATCCAACGACTACCAATTTCCCTAGGTTACGAATGCGCCGTATGCGTTATGATGATTTTTCTCGACGTTTGATGCGCGAAACGGTGTTAACCCCAGATGATTTTATTTATCCACTTTTTATTATTGAAGGTGAAAAACAACGCGAACCGATTCAATCCATGCCGGGACAAGCCCGCTTAACCATTGATGAATTATTAAAAGAAGCAGAGCAAATTGCTAAATTAGGTATTCCTGCAATTGCCCTTTTTCCTGTCGTGCCCGCTGAAAAAAAATCTTTAGATGCAAAAGAAGCCTACAACCCTGATGGTTTGGCTCAACGTGCCGTTCGTGCTTTAAAAAAGGCAATCCCAGAATTAGGTGTGATTACTGACGTAGCCTTAGACCCATTTACAACCCATGGCCAAGACGGATTGATTAACGAAGAAGGTTATGTATTAAATGATGAAACAGTGGCCGTGTTAGTGAAACAAGCGATTTCACATGCAGAGTCGGGCGCAGATGTGGTTGCTCCGTCGGATATGATGGATGGTCGGATTCATAGCATTCGCCAAGCACTGGAAATGGATGCGCTTAAAAACACACGAATTTTAGCTTATTCCGCAAAGTATGCTTCTAGCTTTTATGGGCCTTTCCGTGATGCAGTGGGTTCGGCAGGTGCATTGGGCAAAGGCAATAAATACAGCTATCAAATGGATCCAGCCAATACAGATGAGGCATTGCGCGAAGTGGCTTTGGATTTGGAAGAAGGCGCAGATATGGTGATGATTAAACCGGGAATGCCTTACTTGGACATTGTACGCCGTGTGAAAGACCAGTTCGGCGCACCCACTTTTGTATATCAAGTTAGCGGTGAATATGCCATGTTAAAAGCAGCTGCACAAAACGGTTGGCTAGATGAAGAAGCGGTCATGCTTGAATCACTCATGTCAATTAAGCGAGCGGGCGCGGACGGCATCTTAACTTATTTTGCTAAACAAGCGGCAGAATGCTTATTAAAACAGTAGTCGCTTGATAGTCTGAGTGCAGTAGTTTTTTAACAGGCTTTTGCACTCTGGCTTTTTCTTTAAAATATATAATTGACCTTAGGTTAAATATTTATCATCAGCGTGCAGCAACTTCTGGACTTATAAGTAAATAATATTGCTTAAGTTCTATCCCACTTCAACCTTTTTTATCCCTACATTCATTCTGCTTATACCTTATAACAGGATAAAATATTTCAAATTAGACCTTTTTTATAATATCATTAATAAAACTCTTGTATGTGCTATCAATACAAATGATAAAAATTTTAACTTAGATTAAATAACAAGAGTATGGTTCAATATATAACAATAACTAACTAAAAATTTCACCATCCGTTAGGAATTGCTAACAAAGCGAGAGAGGATTATGGCTGACCGCCGTTTACAAGTTTTTCATACTGTTGCACGTTTACTTAGTTTTACCAAAGCTGCTGAAGCCCTACATATGACGCAGCCTGCTGTGACGTTTCAAGTTCGCCAGCTTGAAGAATATTTCAATACACGTTTATTTGATCGTACTCATAACCGTATCACACTGACAGAAGTGGGTGAAAAGGTGTATGAATATGCTGAGAAGATTTTTGAACAATATTCGCAAATGGAAAATGCGGTTAAAGAAATGACAGGAGATATCAACGGCGTATTGATGATTGGGGCAAGTACCACGATTGCAGAATATATGTTACCAACATTGTTAGGCGATTTTAAAATTAAATACCCTGATGTACGCATTCGCTTAAAAGTATCTAATACAGATGAAATCGTTTCAATGGTTGAAAATAATATTATTGATTTGGGTGTCGTTGAAGCTCCTGTGAATAATAAAAGCTTGGCGGTTGAGTTATGCCGTTTAGATGAATTGGTTGCGATTGTTGCGCCAGACCACCCTTTAGCAAGCAAAGCAGAAATCTCCCCCCAAGAACTGGCTAAATATCCTTACATTTCTCGTGAAGAAGGTTCAGGTACGCGCGAGGTGATTACCGAATATTTATCCAACGAAGGCTTATCTATTTATGATATGAATATTGTGATGGAATTAGGCAGCTCTGAAGCGATTAAAGGTGCTGTGACTTCAGGCATGGGTGTGGCGATTTTATCACGGGCGGCAATTCAAAAAGAATTACAGCTTAACACCTTGAAACAATTACAGTTGAACCCACCTTTAAAACGACCATTTTCATTTGTACATCAAAAACAAAAATTCCGTTTACGGGCAATGGAAGAGTTACTCAGTTTTGGTCGCGGTTACTGTACCATCCACTCAGACTAATTGATTATGAATCCAGCTGCTAAAAAATTGACCCAGATTTATCAGCAATTACCCAAGGCTGAGCAAGAAACGCTATTTAGTTTTGCGGAGTTCTTGCTGAGTCGTGTAGAAGATTCATCCCAGTCTGCAGTGATACCAGAACCTGATCTCATTCCGCGCCCAGAACAAGAAACAGTCATCGGCGCAGTGAAGCGTTTATCCAAATCTTATCCCATGTTAGATAAGTCTACCTTACTCAATGAAACTTCAGCTTTGGTCACGGCAAACCTTGTGCAAGGACGTGATCGGGCGGAAGTCATTGATGAATTAGAAACTGTTTTTGCCGATGCATATCAAGCATTTATAGACAAGAAGCAAGCTCAATGATTAATGTTTTAAGTCGTTGGTTTAATAAATATTTTTCTGACCCACAGGCTGTTTTGCTGGCTATTTTGCTCGTTGGTGGTTTTACCGTTATTATGACCATGAGCCAAATGCTAGCACCTGTGTTGGCGAGTATGATTATCGCCTATATGTTAGAAGGGATTGTCAAAAGCCTAGAACAGCATATACCGCGATTTTTGGCCGTGTTCTTTGTATATATGACCTTCATGACACTGCTAACTTTCATTCTATTGGTTTTACTACCGCTTTTATATCAGCAAACTTCTCAATTTATTCAAGAATTACCTACCATGATCGCCCACGGGCATCAAATATTATTGCAATTACCTGAACGTTATCCTGATTTTGTCACCGTAGAACAAGTTGGGTCTTTAATAAATTCAATCCGCTCAGGCGTACGCAATGCAGGACAGTCTTTGCTTTCCTATTCTTTAGCGTCAATCCCAATCTTAATCACCGTTTTAGTGTATTTCATTCTTGTGCCTCTATTAGTGTTTTTCTTTTTAAAAGACAAGAAATTAATTTTAAGTTGGCTGGTAAGCTTTTTACCAAAAGAACGCCACGTAGCTAATCGTTTATGGCGCGAAATGGATGCGCAAATGGGTAATTACATTCGCGGCAAGGTGTATGAGATTTTCATCGTCGGAACAGCCAGTTATATCACGTTTGCATTTATGGGTTTAAATTACACCCCGTTACTCGCTGTTTTAGTCGGTTTATCTGTCATCATCCCTTACGTTGGTGCAACATTGGTGACTTTACCTGTTGTGGTCGTGGCTTATTTCCAATGGGGTTGGAGTTCAGAATTTATTTGGGTGATTTCTGCTTATGGAATTATTCAAGCTTTAGACGGTAATGTCCTTGTACCCTTATTATTCTCCGAAGCCGTCAACTTACACCCTGTTGCGATTATCGTAGCCGTTTTAGTGTTTGGTGGCATGTGGGGCGTTTGGGGCGTTTTCTTTGCCATTCCATTGGCCACACTGGTAAAGGCACTACTTCGGGCTTGGCCGCGTGCGCCCGCTGAAGACCTCAAGTTATGACATAATTTAGAGACAGTATGATCTTACTGCTTTGTAAAATCAGCATCTACATTAAAATTGATAACGAAGTTCAAGAAAATACTGTCTGCCTGCCATCGGAAAATCATTCGGAATACTAATAAAGCCGCTTGGGTTGATACCAACAGACGGTTCTTTGACAGTTTCATCAAATATATTTTTCACCCCAAAAGCCACATTCCAATGACTATCTTCCAGTTTTTTATAGCGGAAAGCTAAATCTAACGTTGTGTAATCAGGTGTTTCTGGTCTTGGGTCTCTGGCTGCTCGTTTACGGCCTGCAATCCAATGCACTTGCGAATTTAAATACCAATGGTGGCCTAATAACCAGTCAAAGCGTAAATAAGCTGTTTGAGTGGGTAACATGCCGACATCACTATTTGCCGTTTCATCAATACTTTGCTGATAGCTGTAATTTGCCATCAAACTCATGCGCGCATTTAATTTCCAACGAGTCTCTAGCTCAAAACCATGGCCTTTATAACTACCTGTATTTAAAATAGTTGGTTCTTGTTTAGCTTGGGCTTCAGGGTCATAGTACGTTTGAATTCCATCACTGATCCGATAAGTGTAAACATTTGCGCCTAAATATACATTGTGTTTTAAGTAATAATTCAAAGCCAGTTCCCATGTTCTAATCCGTTCAGGTTTTAAGTTTGGATTACCGATAAGCAAAGGGCTATAAATATGGATTTCAGAAAAGGTGGGGGCACGGAACGCTTCACCATATAATAACTTAGCGGTTAAGTTATCCGATGCTTGCCACACCAATGCCAGACGCGGATTAAAGGTTGAACCAACATCATCATAACGGTCGTAACGCAAGCCTGAAGTCAATGATAAATGATCGGTGATATTCCATGTATCTTGAATAAAAGCGTACCAACTGCTGCGGGCGGTTTCTGAAATAAATGTATAAGGTGAATCTGATAAATCAACATAGTGTGGTGTATTCACGGGAATCGGTTTGCCATTACGATCAGGGCCAAAGTTCATAAATTGCGAAATTTCATCAACATCGCCATAGAAATATCCCAGTCCTGTCCGAATATGGTGAGAGGTCAACCCAGAATATGCGGCAACAAAATCTAAATAAGTATTGGTTTGTGCTAAATAAGGTATGCCCACACGTCCTTTAGCATACACTCCTTTAAAACCCGGAGGGGCAACACGTTGCTCATTCGCTTGATAATACGTATCTCTAAAACTAATTCGATTGGTAAATTCCCAATTATTTAAGGATTCAGGCGTGAGTGTATGGGTTAAATCTATACTCAGGGTTTCTGAGTCGTAATATCCTAATTTATCTAAAGTTTGATTAACACCTGTGCCTGTGCCAATATCAAACTGACCTTGATAGCCCAAACGTAAACGCAAGTGATTAGCATAATTTGGCTCGTAACCGAGATCGACACGAGCTTCTATCATTTCTCGTTGTAACGGTATATCCGATGGAGCTAAAGAGGCCTGTGTCCCGTGTACTTTGTCGTAATGGGTTTGTCCATCAGCTTGTAAAATTTCATTATGCCCTTGGGTTTTATAATAATTCAACATCATGCCTACATCGACATCACCATAACGTTTGCCATGTTGCGCCCATGCTTCGTAAGTATCAAAACTACCGACCCTAGTCCCCACTTGTGTACCATTTATATCTAAAGCAGTTTTAGTAATGATGTTAATCACACCAGCAAATGCATCTGCACCATATAATGCTGACCCCGGCCCACGCATCACTTCAATTCTCGCAATTTGGTTCAGAGAGACTTGACTCCAAACCCGTTGCCTTTCACCAGCAAAAAGACTTTTAAGCGGAATCCCATTAATCAGCAACAACGTTTGCACATTTTGAGCGGAGTAAATGCCACGAATAAAATATTGTGAGTTATAACTTAACGTACTGTGCCCAACGTGTAATCCCGGAATGGTTTCTAAAACTTGATCTAAATGGGTTGCTCCCATTGCTTCTATATCTTGGGCGGTAATAATGCTGGTAACAGCGGGTACGTGAGCAATGTCTTGTTCTTGACCTGTTGCGACAGAGACTTTTTGTACTTCAACTAATGCATCAAAAATATCAAACACATCATCTAATACCACAATATCCAGTAATTCTGACAAATGAAGCTGACGTAACTCATGAATTAACTCGCGCTCCTTCCCATCACTAGCGAAGCAACTAGAAACAAACAACACATAGCTCACTAAGCTATAAATAATTATTCTTCTCATTTTCATGCTTTTGGTGTAGGTGGCTCTAAACTAGATAAATAATTGAAGTCAATATAGAAAATAGTTTATATAAACCCTCAAGTTACTTGATCTTTTATTGTTTTTTATAATTATAATGTGTTAAGAAACTTTTTAATGCACGTACTAAAGTATCCCAACGTTTTAATATAGCATTTGAGTAAAATTGTTATATAATTATTCTTATAAAACCTTGTAAATATGTCAGTATTTATTCTGTATAAAGATGTTTAACATGTTGAAATATTTTCAAAATTAAACAAAGTAAGTTTGCTTTTTTGTCATAGCTTTTTAGTATTCTGCAAAACCTGTTTATATAAGTATAAATTTAAAATATAATAATGAGGCTTACATAAACTCAAGCTTATCCTGTTTTTTTATAAAAATGCTAGTACATAAGTTTAATTTTTTATAACTTATCTAAAAATGATAATTTTACTAACATTGATAAATTGACTTGCTCGCTAATACCTGTATTTTATAAGGAAATACTTTATGACAATGCGTACGTTGTTAGAAGGAAAATCTCAAGAAACCATTACTGTGTCAGAATCAGAAATGATGTTGTCTGCTGTACAAAAAATGGTCGATGCGAAAGTAGGGGCATTATTGGTTACGGGAGAATCTCAGTCTCCAATGGGTATTTTAACTGAACGTGATGTGTTGCGTTTCTGTGGTACACAAGCTGATAAATTGGCTTCGACACCTGTTGTTGATGTAATGACTAAAGATTTAGTAGTTGGCACACTGGATACAAGTGTTGATGAGGCTCAAGTTTTAATGACTCAACATAAATTCCGTCATTTACCTGTTATTGATGAAGGTAAAGTGATTGGTATCGTATCAATTGGAGATTTAGTCAAAGCCCGTTTACGTGAAACTGCTGTTGAAGTGAAGTATTTGCGTGATTTTATTGCAATGAACTAATGCCGTGGACGGAAGTCATGTTTTATCACGACTTCCTATTAACTTAATGCTTATTTAGGCATTGCGTCAACTTCAGCTTGTGCTGACGCTTTAGCATCACCTTCAACTTCTAAAGCTAAAATCCAATCTAAGATACTCGTAATATCTTCAGCCTTTGCAGTGCCATTTGCAGGCATAGGGATAGCACCCCAAGTGCCAGAACCACCCGCCGCTACTTTTTCTTTTAATGCAGCCATTGCTTCTGCATCATCTTTCTTATCAGCATAATATAATGCAACAGCATTGTAAGAAGGGCCTACTAATTTGCTATCTAATTTGTGACAGGTTGTGCAAGGAGGCATGATACCCGCTTTAGTAACGAAAGCATTGAAATCGTCATAGTCACCCGGTTTGATAGCTGGAGCTGCGCCTGTTACAGAAGCAACCGTATTTGCTACAGCGTCTGTAGCTGCACTTGTTGCAGCTTCTTTAGCTGAGTCAAGCGCACCAGAAAGTGTAGATGAAAGGTCAGCAACAGCAACTTGAGTTGATAAAGCACCAGCGATAGCTAAACTTGTTAATACAGTTTTTAATTGCATCTTCAGTTTCTCCTTTGAAGGTTTAGTTTTGAGTCTGACAACTCTGCACCAGCATTCTATCCTTATTGGGCAATTTTATCTATACATTAGTTATTTAAAAATAGGAATTAAATAGTATTTTACTGAGGTTGTTAGCTTTGCAAATTAGGTAAAATTTAACGTTACCTATATTTACAATATAAATGATAATAAAACGCGTTTTTTATCTAAAAGAGGTTGTCGTGAGATGTTTGATTTTCATTTCTAAAAATAATAAAGAGTGTCAAAATCGAGGAGAATATTGCAATTGTAAAAAAATTATGGGGTTTGATCTATTGATGAGAACATAAACGGCTACTCCCCCCAATCCATAAAAATACAAAATTGAGAGAAGTAATGAGAATTGAGAATGAGGTTTATTGGTTATTAAAACTCAACACAAAATTCACAGGTACAGCATAACTAATACTTGGTAAGCCTGCGATTTCTCTTAATTTATTCACCCCATTGGCAAGTTTATACTGTTCAGCATTCACTACAATCGGCTTTTGACTTGCAACCAATAATTGATTATCAGATAAACGACTCACAGTCACTGTGGTTTTAATTTCTTGATCTTCACCGTGTAAATTCAACTGTCCAGTAAAATCCATCGACATCATTTGTCCTGCAGCCAGCCCATCCAACTTCCCTGCATCTAATTGCGCTGTAATTGTGGCATGTGCATAAGTTTCTGTTTTAAATAAATGGGCTTGCATACGCTCATCACGAATAGGAATTAAGGTGTCAACACTGGTTAAATCAATTTTCACCTCAGCTTGACCTTGATCGTCAATATTGCCTGTAAGCTGTTTAAAACTACCAATTTCAGCAATATGATCTAATTTGATCGTGACAAAGCTGACAGCAGTGTTCGCATTATCTAATACCCAATCGGCTTGTGCTGACCAAGACAAACAACCTAATAAACCAACAGCAAGTAATTTTTTCATTAATACATCCTCCGATATTTTTCATAAAATGGCTATTTAAGTTGATACAACAAGGCATCCGCTCAAAAACCAATATCAAGATGATAAATCTACCTCAAGTCTTTTGATAATGCTATATGCGATATTTTCAACTTTTTAATCACAGAAAACAAAATTAGAAGCAGCTTGAACCTTATCATCATGATATGATTCCCCGTCTGACCATTGAGCAATTGGCCAATAACAACAGAAAATATACTGTATGTATTGAAAATAGCTCACCATTCACTCACTACATAAACAAAAATAACATATACATTTTTTTGGAAAAACTATGTCAACAGTCAAAAAAGTTGTATTAGCCTACTCTGGTGGCTTAGATACCTCTGTCATTTTAAAATGGTTACAAAACGAATACGATTGTGAAATTGTCACCTTTACCGCTGATATTGGCCAAGGTGAAGAGCTAGAACCTGCACGTACAAAAGCCGAAGCCCTCGGCGTAAAAGAAATTTTTATCGAAGACTTACGAGAAGAGTTTGTCCGTGATTATGTTTACCCTATGTTCCGCGCCAATACGATTTACGAAGGCGAATATTTGTTAGGCACGTCCATCGCTCGCCCATTGATCGCTAAACACATGATTAAAATTGCCAATGACACAGGCGCAGAAGCGATTTCTCACGGTGCAACGGGTAAAGGCAATGACCAAGTGCGTTTTGAATTAGGTGCATATGCATTACGTCCTGACATTAAAGTAATTGCGCCTTGGCGTGAATGGGACTTGAACTCGCGTGATAAATTATTGAAATATGCAGAAGAAAACAATATCCCAATTGAAATGAAACGTGGTACAAAATCACCTTACTCCATGGATGCGAACTTATTACACATCTCTTACGAAGGTGACATTTTAGAAGACCCATGGGCTGCACCAGAAGAAGACATGTGGCGTTGGTCTGTGTCTCCAGAAAAAGCCCCAGATGATCCAACTATTTTAGAATTTGAATACAAGCATGGTGACATTGTTGCGATTGATGGCAAGAGCATGACCCCTGCAGAAGTATTGGCTTACTTAAATAAAGTCGGTGGTGAAAATGGTGTAGGCCGTTTAGATATTGTTGAAAACCGTTACGTGGGCATGAAATCCCGTGGTTGTTACGAAACACCGGGAGGCACAATCATGTTAAGAGCGCACCGTGCGATTGAATCCTTAACATTGGATCGTGAAGTGGCTCACTTAAAAGATGAGTTAATGCCACGTTATGCTTCATTGGTTTATAACGGTTACTGGTGGAGTCCAGAGCGTGAATTATTACAAAAATTAATCGATGAATCACAGCTCAATGTTAACGGCTTAGTGCGTGTCAAATTGTATAAAGGCAACGTGACCGTGACAGGACGTAAATCAGATACAGACAGCTTATTTGATAGCAATATCGCGACATTTGAAGATGATGAAGGGGCTTACGATCAGAAAGATGCAGGCGGCTTTATCAAACTCAACGCATTGCGGATGCGAATTGCAACACAATTAGGTCGCTCATTCGATTAATAACATCTAAAGGACTTGCAATCATAAAAAGACTGCGAGTCCTCAAGGCTACTGAAGCAATTTGGTTTGGGTGGGAATACCATCTTGCCAAATGCCTTCCTCACGCCAACCATCGATATACATCATCACCCCACGGCCATGCGGTCTATCTGCTTTAAATTGGCCTGTATAACGATCACCATTACGCCAAATATAAACACCTTTACCATGCTTTAAGCCAGAATAAAAGTCACCCTGATAAGTATCCGTTCCTACTGATTTACCATAACCATGCGCTTGTCCTTGGGTATTACAAGGGCCTTGATAATAACCACGAATATCAGGATCAGTTACATCACAACCTCGGTGCTCAATATTTTGTGAGGTGGTACAACCGACAACTAAAAATGAGACCATCGCGCTAAGCCAGCAACGTCTATCCATAAAAATCTGTCTCCCTTATTTGGGTATGGCTATCTTATCAAAAGTTTACCGAAAAATGGCATTTTATGGAAATCAATCTCAATCTAGTTCACAATCTTCTTCCTCGTCTTCTTCCTCATCATCATCACTTTTGCCATCTTCATAATAGCCGTACTGCTTTGGGGGTTCACCCCTTGTTTCTATAATAAGCGGTGGGTCATCTTCACCACCTTCGGTAAAGTCTGTCACTAAAAGATGAAAAGTCCATTGCTCACCTAAGTCATAAACAAAATCAAATGATTGCCCCACATCAAAATTAATATCTTGCAATGAAATCTCATCGCCACATTTGCATTCTTGCATTTCATCATCGCCAAAGTCATCATCATACATATTTGGATGGTAAACTACTTTGTTCTGACAACGGGCATCTTGATAGTGAAAACGGTATAAGTGATCCATATCAAAATCAATCAATTCTTCCAATATAAATAAAGCCAACTCATGCAAAGTTGTATAATGAGAAACAGAAAAAGTGGCTTGTGCAGTATAGTGATCGATGGTTAAACAAAGCGTATAACGACCCGAGTGCTTAGATTCTGGATAAGGTGATAAGTATGACCAATGTGGAAAATAAGGGGCTAAAGCATATTCAAAAATATCGGTAGGTACTTCTTTTTGGCCGAATAAGTCATGTTGGCTATTCAGCATATCGGCTTCATCAGTTTGGGTAAATTCTTTATATAACAACCGTGACAAAGCAAACCCTATATCGGTTAACTTGAGCTGATTCACTTGCCACCTTGTTTGCCTTGGTTCAGTCTGTAACTCCATAAAACCAAACATATCGGCTAAACATAGGTTGAACAAACCGCCTTTACGTTCAAAATCTATCAAAATACATGCTGGCTCTGCCCATTGGTTACTCGGTAAATGCTCAAGACAGCCAAGGCAACGATGAATAAAAAATAAAGGATGTGAGGAAAAAATACACTCATCAAGAATAGTTGGGGTTGCACTAACCCATGTCACTAATAAATTAAGATATTTTTGTTCATATGACAACATGTCCCATTGTTTATACAAGGTTTGATTTTGAACCAAATACCACTTCTTATTTTTCAGTTGTCTTTTGACTAAACCAGAGCTTAGTGTTAATAAATATAAGCCATTGATATTGGGATACGATGATTGTGCAGGACGTTTTAAATCAAGACTGAGAGGATTAGACATAAGCTGGTCGAGTTGTATTAACTTTTGCCCTGTAATCGATTTCAATTTATCACTGATAGCTAGGCCTTCTCCTAAAAAATCGAAAAAGATTTCAACATCTTCAACGATTGTACCTGTCTTATCCAAATCAATATTACTTAATACATCATCATCTTGTGGTGTGAGTTGAATAGACATGAGGATTCTCCAATATAATATTTATAATTTATAAGTGTAGTGAATACTTGATATTTGCACTTATATTTATAATGACGTGGTCTATTGATTTTTATGTCATAAGTCGAAGCAGCTTTAACTAGAACGAAGGTTAATAAAAACTGTTTGATTTCAATGATTATAACTGAATTGGTTTGGTCTAATGGTGATTTTTCCTGCCTTTTTAATCATATTGTATATAGCTTAAATCTTGTTGGCTGAGTTGATACACTTGCATTAAATTATTTGCGGTTAAGACTTGTTGGGGCGTGCCTTGTGCAACCAGCTGCCCTTGATTTAATAATAGAATCTGCTGACAAAAACGTGCCGCCAAATTAAAATCATGTAACACTGCAATCACCAAATGCCCTTGCTCTGCATACTGTTGCAATAATTCCATGACGCGTAATTGATGATAAGGGTCTAATGAAGTGACAGGCTCATCAGCCAATAATATGGGTGCTTGCACTGCCATGGCTCTGGCCAATAATACTCTGGCTTGTTCACCCCCAGACAATTCAGTAACAGGTCGTTTGGCAAAATCGATAGTTTCTGTTTGCTGCATCATTTGATAAATAATATCTTGATCGGTACTGGTTAACGTTTGCCAACTAGATAAATGTGGTATACGACCCAAGCCCACCACCTGTTCAACCGACAACGCCCAATGCACAGGTTGTTTTTGCGCCAAATACGCAACTTGTTTGGCATATTCAGTGCGAGTGAGTTTGCTCAATAAGGTTTGGTTAAATTGCAAAGAACCGCTGTAATTAACCAACCCTGCCATCGCACGTAATAACGAGGTTTTGCCTGCGCCATTTGTACCCAATAGCCCAATCAGTTGCCCCGTATTTAATTCACAATTGACATCTTGTACCAAATATTTTTGTTTAACTACGACTGAAAGCCCACGTAAAGCTAATGTCATGTATCACCTAAACACATCTTAATCATTTAATAAGCAGCATCATACGCAAACAATATAGAAATACAATTCAACAAACGATTTTAAAATATGCCGAAACCAGCATAAAAAGTACAACAACGTCACAGAAGTTGCTTGATAATCTCTTGATGATTTTCATGTAAACTTCATGTTTAAATAAAGCTATAACTCAAATAATGTTGTAAAAATGGCTATTATAATTAAAACCTAACCATGCACAGGTATTAAGATGGATACGCCACACTTATTTAAAATTCTCATTGTAGACGATAATAAAAACAACCTTTTTACGCTACGCACTTTGATTGATGAGCATATTAATGTCGATATTGTTGAGGCTGATTCAGGACAAAAAGCCTTAAGCATTCTGATGAAAGCACCCGTAGACTTGATTATCATGGATGTACAAATGCCTGAAATGGATGGTTTTGAAACCGCAATCATGATTCAATCCATCAAAAAAACCCAACATATTCCCATCGTTTTTCTTACCGCTGCGTATAAATCCGAAGAATTCCAAGCCAAAGGCTTTGCTGTTGGTGCAGCAGATTATTTAACTAAGCCGATTGATGTGGCGCAATTGATTAGTCGGATTAAAATGTATTTGCGCTTTATTGAGCAAGAACAGAAACATACTCGAGAATTAGAGCAAAAAGTCCAAGAGCGTACGGCTGAATTACTCCAAGCAAGAAATGAATTAGAGCAACGTGTTGTTGAACGCACTTCGGAATTAGCGGAAGCCAATGCTGAATTAGAACGTTTAGGCCGCCAAAATTTTTTAATTTTAGAAACCGCAGGTGATGGTATTTGTGGATTAGATTTAGATGGTTATGTTTCATTTATTAACCCAGCAGGTGCAGAAATGTTGGGCTATGAAGTGGAAGAATTAATCGGCGTTGAGGCACATGATACATTTCATCATACAAAAATAGATGGTGATTTATGTCCTATCTGTGATTGTCATATCTTTAAAGCAGTGAATGAGGGCTATTTATATCAAGATGATGATGATATTTTTTGGCGCAAAGATGGTTCATTTTTCCCGATTGAATACAAAGTTGTACCGCTTTACGAAGATGATGAAATTACAGGCGCAGTGTTGACATTCAATGATATTACGGAACATAAAAAAAGCGAGCAAACTTTACAACAAGCTAAAGAAGAAGCGGAACAAGCCAATTTTGCTAAAAGCTGTTTTTTGGCCAATATGAGCCATGAACTACGTACTCCACTGAATGCAATCATTGGCTATAGTGAAATTTTAGAAGATGATATTAAAGACGAAATTGAATGTAATGCGCTATCAGAACAAAAATCGGAATCATTGTCAGATTTAAACAAAATCCAAGATTCAGCCAAACATTTACTGCATTTAATCAATGATATATTGGATGTTTCTAAAATTGAAGCAGGCAAAATGACCTTATTCAATGAAACGTTTGATGCAGTGGCGTTGGTTCAAGAAGTACTCAGTGTTGTCCATCCTTTGATTGAACAAAAAAATAATACACTAGAAGTTGCATTTCCTAGTCAAGCGGTTGATTTATTTGCTGACCAAACCAAAGTACGACAAATTTTACTCAACCTATTAAGTAATGCTGGTAAATTTACTGAAAACGGTACGGTTAAATTAAGTATTTCGATTGAAACTGTTGAAAATAAGCAATGGGGTATTTTCTCAGTTATAGATACAGGTATTGGTCTTACGTCTGAACAACAAAGTAAATTATTTGAAGCCTTTACTCAAGCGGATGTGTCAACAACCCGTAAATATGGTGGTACAGGTTTGGGACTGACGATCAGCGAGCACTTTGCTGGCATGATGGGCGGATTTATTGAGGTTAAAAGCCAAATTAATATGGGTAGCACATTTAGCTTACATTTGCCGTTACATGTTGGGCAAGAGCAGGTGGCACAAGCTCAAACAGCTATCGTAGAGCATCCACCAGAAACACCTTCAGAAAAGCCTACCACGGTGTTAGTGATTGAAGATGACGCAAATATTCGAGAATTGCTACAGCGTTATTTAAATAACTTAGGTCATCAAACTTTATTAGCAGAAAATGGGATTAAAGGTATACAGCTAGCCGAACAATATCAGCCTGATGCGATCACTTTAGATGTGATGTTGCCTGAGAAAGATGGTTGGTCAATTTTATCTGAACTGAAAAGCCACCCAAAAGTATCGGATATTCCTGTAATCATGCTATCGGTGATGGATGATAAAACGATTGGCTATTCTTTAGGTGTATCAGATTATTTGGTGAAACCGATCAATCAAGAGCAATTAGCGGCCACGCTAAATAAATATTTACCCAATCCAACCACTTCTTCACGTATTTTGGTGGTAGAAGATCACAAAGTAACTCGCGAAATGATGGAATATGTATTGACGAAAGCGGGCTGGCAAGTGGATTTAGCGGAAAATGGTCAGTTAGCGTTAGACATAATGGCAAAGCAAACCCCAAGTCTGATTTTATCGGATTTGATGATGCCAGAAATGGATGGATTTGAATTTATTGAACATTTACGGGAGAATCCCAGTTGGGCGGCTATTCCTGTGATTGTGCTCACTGCGAAAGAATTGATGGCAGAAGATCGTGCTCGCTTAAATCAAGGTGCACAAAAAGTGTTTCAAAAAAGTGCTTACAATCAAGAAACCTTACTCACAGATATGCGTAAACTATTAACTGCTGTCACTCAGCAAAATCAGACATAAGCTTAAGTTGATGACGTTTGCGCTAAGCTGGTACGATAGTTTTGTACCATCTCGTAAATCAGTTCAACATCAAAATTCTGGGCTAGATGGTTTAGTTTTCGTATAAAAGGACAAGTTTTTGTATCTTGGCTTAACGTATCTAATAAATCTAAAATACCTGACACATCACCTTGCAAGCTTAAATCTTCTAATATTTCAATTTGTTGTAAGGATAAAATGCAATCTTTAACAACTTCGCCTGTTTCACATGGAATATCCTCATCATTTTGATACTCATATTGTGTTTCGTAAATCCAATCAAGATTTAGGTAATCATGCAAAATAGCAAATAATTCTGTTTCATGTATTGGTTTGGACAAAAACGCATTACACCCTGCTTTCTGGCTATCTTGTTGATGTGAGTCAAATACACTGGCAGAGACTGCAATAACTGGCAATCTTTCAAATAATTCAGGTAACTCTCGTACTTTTTTCGTATACTCAAATCCATCCATGACAGGCATAACCAAATCGACTAATACTAAATTAGGCTGCAATTCTAAGGTCGATTTAATCCCTTGTTCCCCATTCTCGGCTTCGACTACGGTAAAACCTAAAGGTTTGAGTAATTCACATAAAATAAAACGATCTTCTGGTTTATCATCAATCACTAGTACTTTTTGATGATCGCCTTCATAACCTATAATGACTTTCTCGTCTTGTTCTATCTCAGTTTCAATGGTATCCATTTGTTTAAAGATTAATTCAAACCAAAAATGGCTGCCTTCTCCAACTGAGCTTTCAACGCGTAGCTCTCCCCCCATCATATCAACTAATTTGCGCGTAATAGGCAACCCTAAGCCTGTACCTTCTGACTTTGCTGAGATATGGTTACCCACTTGTTGGAATGGCTGAAATATTGTGTCAATATCATTGGGATTAATGCCTACGCCTGTATCTTTAATATGAAAACCTAACTTCTCATCATGTTTGTCAAGAATGAGGCTGACAGAGCCTTTGTCTGTAAATTTGACTGCGTTGCCAATTAAGTTAATTAGAATTTGCCGCAAACGTTTTTCATCTGTTTCGACCCATTGTGGCAATTGGGGTACAGGCTCATAAATAAATGCAATACCTTTTTGCTGTGCTCGCATATTAAATAACTCACCCACACTTTGTAGTAATTCAGGTAGGTTGGTTTTGACTTCGGTTAGCTCTAAACGCTCGGCTTCAATTTTAGATAAATCCAATACATCATTAATTAAGGTCAGCAAATAATCACCGCTACGTTGAATGACGTTGATGCCTTCTAACTGGCGTTTATTCAGTTCCTTATCTCGCATCAATATTTGTGCATATCCTAGAATACCATTCAATGGCGTACGCAGTTCATGACTCATATTGGCAAGAAAAGCACTTTTCGCATGGTTGGCTGATTCTGCCTGTTCTTTTGCTTTACCTAGTGATGTCATGGCATTTTCAGCAGTACTTTTGGATTTTTGCAAACGGGTAACAATATTAAGTGTTTGATAATAAGAGTAGATGATAGCTGCAATACTAATAATAGTCAGAAAAAAAACTAAAAAACCAAGTTCACGCCAAAATATCGTTTCAAAGCTTGTATCATGGTGTTCATATACTTCAATGGTGAGTGGCTGATTAGACTCAACTAAGTTGCTAATATCGATTAGCGTCTTGTGAAGCTCTATATGTTCAGGGTCTATATCATGTGAATGACCATGTGAGTGCTCCTCATGCCCTGTTTCATGGTCTTCTTCATGCACTAATAAGTTATGATTTTCTTTATGTTCTATTTCATCATGATGTTCTTCATGTGCTGAGTTATAATGCTTTTCTTGCTCTATTTCATGATATAAATCTTCAACATGGCTATCAACATCAGAAGCTTGAGAGTCATAAGTGTAGTCGCCATAATCTACAGTAATACGTAAATTATGCGTTTGAATATGGTTATGTAAAAAGAGATTTTCTAAATAAAAGCCCACTGCGACCACACCTGCAGCACCATGCACCTCAGGTCTCAGGTGATGCCAGACAATAAGGGCTAATTTTTGGTTGTAAAGTTCAATACTAGGCTTTGTATCGATTTGTGTTTTATGTAGTAAGACTTTAGGATGTAACTCATCTGGAATCCCAAATACACTTTCATCGCTGGACTGAATGATAATATTGCCATTCGGACTATAAATATTAATAATGTCAAATTCCATCGCTTCATGAAATGGCAGCACTAAATCCAGTAATGTATCTCTATCTCCGATTAATAATCCATTGATAATACGCCAATCTTGTACTAAAAACTGGGCAAGCCTTTCAAGCTTAAGTATGGTTTCTTGGGTGGCGGTTTTAATTTCTATGGCGTGAGTTTCATTATGATAGTCGTGTTGTTGTTCAAAGATTCGATAATGCAATATAGAGATGTAACTGATTGCAATACCTATGAGCAACGCAATCACAATCGTTGGAATCAGTAGCTTGATTTTGAGGTTACCCATTTGTGACATAACCTACACCTCTTTGATTCTCTAAATCTACGAACAAGTTGTATTGGCTGGATAAACACGCAAGGAGTATGCACAGATCACCAGTTAAATGTTTCTTTTATCGCTGCCACTTTCCTAGCTGGATCATAAAAAGTTTTAGGACGTACAACAAAGCCACTTGCAGGTATATTTTCCAAAAGCTTAGCATCTATATTTGGTAATATTTCCTGCATTTTTTTATACATTTTTTCTGGCAGGCTTGGGTGTGCAACTAACAGCACATGGGGTATTGGTTCCGTTCTGGCAATAGATTTAAATATATCCCCATGCTTTTCTTTTGCTTTTTGCCAGTTATACTCCCAAGTTGCCCCTGCAGTAATACTACCTGCTTTAATTGCATCTGTAACACTGGGATGGCTACCTAAAAAGAAGAAGCGACTAAAGTAATCACGATAATCAATACCTGCATCTTGCAATAACACATTAGGGTAGCGGAAACCGCTAGAAGACTCTTTACGTACAAAACCAAATGGTTTACCTTTTAAATCAGCTAGGCTATTTATCTCGTAATTATCTTTTAAAGTTAAAATATGACCATAATAAGAATCAGCAAGTATGAGCTTATCTTTGCTCCACTGCAGTGCAGTGACAATAGGTTTAACTTCAGGTAAATGCTTTTCTACAGTAACATAGCTAATTGCCCCCATTTCTGCAACATGCAACACACCTTTCTCCAACTGCATTTCCAAATCATGATAGGTTTTTGCCGTAATTAAAACAAATTGACAGTCTAACTGTTCTGTTAGCCAGTTTAAAAATGGTGCGTAGTCTTTGCGAATTTGATTAAATTTTCGAGTTTTCTGCCAAGGCGGCACACCAAACCGACATTCTGGCATAGACTGTTGTTGTACCAATTGTGTTTCACTATCAATTTCAAGGGCGGTAAGATTGATTGGACAAATGAAAGCAAGTAGTAACAGTAAAGCACTAACCAACTGTTTTAATAACATATGACAATCCTTTGACAGTGTAAAAACCACATAAAAAGAAGCAAAAATATATCCATAGGCCTGAAGTAAGATTACTCTTATAAATATACTCACTTATCCGAATTTTGCTTAATTTTTGTCATAAAGTACGTATATAGATTTATTAAACTAACCCACTTTGGCGTTGATAAATGGTTTTGTCACTGAATCAAACGTGTTACATTGAGCAAAAATTTTGAGATTATGATGATGAAAAAATTAACAGAATACCCCGTTGAGGAATTAAAATTAATCTATCATTTATTACATACACAAATACCCCAACATACGCGACTCATTAGTTCTGACCTGTTACAAGATTTGCAAGACTATTTGCTACAGCAAGCAAGAGACGAAGGTGTTGATGTT
The DNA here is from genome assembly GCA_025800385.1 of Candidatus Albibeggiatoa sp. nov. NOAA. Classification (GTDB taxonomy): domain Bacteria; phylum Pseudomonadota; class Gammaproteobacteria; order Beggiatoales; family Beggiatoaceae; genus Albibeggiatoa. The sequence continues at coordinate 206,936 of JAOXRS010000066.1, read as the reverse complement.
GCTGTTCATAAACAATGGAATAGTTGGCTACAACCAAGTGAGCGTTGAAATGCGTAGACCTTATTGGATACCCTTTAACTCTGATCCGTATGATTTTCCGCCTGTTGAACATGCTTTAGAGCATCCTGATGGTTTGCTCGCAATTGGTGGAGATTTATCTATGAAGCGATTGCTGGTGGCTTATCGTAGAGGGATATTTCCGTGGTTTAGTGATGAAGAACCGATTCTATGGTGGTCACCTAGTGAACGAATGGTGTTATTTCCTGAACATTTACATATTTCTCGTAGTTTGAAAAAAACCTTACGCAAGCCAAAATATGAAGTCACTTTCGATCAATGCTTTACCGAGGTGATGCAACAATGTGCAGGCCCGCGTCGTCGTCAGCAAGGCACTTGGATTACACAAGAAATGTTAGATGCTTACGATAATTTACACGAACATAAATATGCACATTCAGTTGAAACGTGGTATGAAGGCGAATTGGTTGGTGGTTTATATGGCGTGGCAATCGGTAAAGTATTTTATGGTGAATCGATGTTTTCCAAAATGCCTGATGCATCCAAAGTGGCTTTTGTGCATTTTACCCGTCAATTACAACGTTGGGGATACGAATTGATTGATTGCCAAGTTTACACACCTCATTTAGCTAGTCTTGGCGCGATGGAAGTATTGCGGGAGGATTATACTAAGTTATTAGACCATTTATGTCCTTTACAGGGCTATAATGATAAATGGGAGTTTGATGATTTAGGTTGGGAAGCACAGAATGGAGGTTTTTATGGGAGTTAAGGAGTTCAGCTTATATGCAACGCCACCGCACGACTGCAGTTATTTAGACGGGCGGCAGGCTACAACTGTATTTGTTGACCCTTACGTTCCCATAGATGTTAATTTATATCAAAGTCTCGCCATACATGGTTTTCGTCGTAGTGGAGAGTATTTGTATCGTCCTCAGTGTGAGCACTGCCAAGCTTGTATCGCAGTGCGTTTACCCGTGAATGAATTTAAGCCACGTCGAACTCAAAAACGGGTTTGGAATAAAAACCAAGACCTCAAAGCAACGGTACAACCTGCCGTATTTAAGCAAGAACACTTTACATTATATTCACGTTATCTCGCATCACGCCACAAAGATGCAGGCATGGATAACCCCACACCCACCGAATATTTAGAGTTTTTAGCCAGTTCATGGTCAAAAACCTTTTTTTATGAAATTCGACTGGAAAATCAATTATTAGCTATTGCAGTGGTTGATGTATTTGAAAATGGTTTGTCTGCAGTTTATACCTTTTTTGATCCTGATTATAATCAGCGCAGTTTAGGTGTCTATGCGATTTTGTTCGAAATTGATTTAGCAAAGAAATTAGGGCTTGAATATCTATATTTAGGCTATTGGATCGCAGATTGCCGAAAAATGGCATATAAAATTGATTATCAGCCTTTAGAATATTATGTTGGTGACGAATGGCAAAAGCAGCCACCCAATATTGCAATATAAGCCAATTCGCTCTATTGTAGATATTATAAAGAGTCAACCAATAATAAAATCAATATGGATGAACAAGCTTATAAAAGCACTTTCCACGACATCAATCCATTCCCTTGTCCGTTTGGCAAAGCAATGTTAAGTAGCCGTTGTGCCTGTGAAAAATTTCAAAAGTTGAATATTGCAGAACGTGAAGCTGCTTCTTGTATCAGCCCCCAAGCCCATGCCTCATGTGAATATTTATTGGAGTTATTGTATTTAAAAACCCGTTTTGCCTTAGGCATTGTAGACTTAGATCAGCCAATTCCCCACGCTAAAGCAATGCGCACCCAATGCGGTGGTATTTTGGGATTACGGGAATTACTTAAATTAGAACATTCCGAACGATATGAAGTCGATAATATTTATGGCTTGGTTCAAACCGCTATTGGTACGTATGAGAGTTTGGACAATTTACCATTTAAAGAAATCGTCTCTTATGTTCGCCAATACAAAGTGCGGCGTAGAAAATAAATTTATTCAAAAGTATAATCCATTTGTTTTTACAGAAAGATTAACAAAATTTAGAAGTGGATACCAAGAATGCTATTCGGTATTTTTAGAACGTTTTATGTGTAATGCAATTGAATGGCTTGTGTTGGACATGCTGCAAAGCACGCGCCACAGCCTGTACATTGTTCAAGATTGACTTCTGGCTGAGCAATGCCACCTAATTTAGGAGGAAAGCGAATTGCGCTATAGTCACAGAATTCACCGCAAGTGACACAAACCACGTTCTGTTGTGCTAAACAAGTGCTGTTGATTTGAATTTTCAATGCCCAAGGTGATGTTGTATTTTCTGTACTAATTGCCGATGTTGGACACACTTCTGCGCAACGTTCACAAAAGGTACATTCACCTTTAGAAAAATCAATTTCAGGAAATGAACCGCGCCCTTTGACAATAATATGTTCAGGACATTGCTCAATACAGGTGTGACAGCGACTACAGGTTTCTGTAAATGCTGGTTGTGTCCAAGGTGGGCGAATAACATGACGATTCCCACGAAGTAGTTGCATTCGGGATAAGTTTGCCATTTCTAAATATCCATCAGTTATAAATCAGAGGGAATGTCTAATTTAATGTCTTGCTCAGTATGAAATTGGATAAAATAGTAGAATGCCGAAAGAAAATCGGCTAATGCATCACTAGGCAATTGAGATAAACGAATGTTATCCGTTTGATTAATACGCAATTGCCATGCGGTTAAGGATAAACCATATTCGTGCACAAGCTCTAATTGTTGTATTTTTGAAAAATCAATCCGCTGCGCTTTGCCTAGCATGTTTTTCCAAATAATCGCCTTATCTGTTAACACAATACCACGCCCTTGGGTTTGTAAACGCCCTGTATCGTAATAAAAATGGTATTTCTCGGTTGCTAATTTCAAATCGACAAAAGGGTAGTCAATTTCTAAATCTTCTGACCATTGTATTTCTAAATTTTTTAGCGGTTGGATTTGAAACAGCGTTTGGAAGTTCTGGTAAATCTGTTGTTCTGAAACATCAATTTGTGTTAACAATATTTCGCGTAATTGATTTAACAGATCAATATCTACTTTTCTTTCTTGTCCTGACGCACATACGCACTGATCCAAAACTTGAATAGCTTGTTGATATTGCTGTTTTTGGATTAAACCTTGCAAATAAGAAGATTCACTACATGTTAATGCAAATGTTGGTTGAGCCAATAGCAATAAGAAAAATAACCATCCGTAACGCATTGTTATACTCTCTCTATCTTTTATCACTGTTGTATTGTATCTATCATTTTAATGTGATGTGTTCAGTATCACCAGTTTTGTATGAGGTTATTATCTCAATTTAAGAGCCAAAATGTTACTAATATAACTATATAGGTTGACATTATATTGTCACGCCTAGATGTTAATTTAGCTTGAACATAGTGTGTTTAACATAAATTATAATCAATACGCATAGAGCCTAAATCACTAGTTGGAAAAGAAAATGTTATGAATATATCTGAAAGTGAACATGTTGACTATGTCACTAAGCTTTCACAGCGGCGCATTGAAGCGTTAAAAATGGAGCGGGCGTTTTTATATCCTAATCAAACAGTTGAAGAGGTTGGAAAGTTATTTTTATCACATCAAGACTTACAATCAATGGCAGTAGTTGACAATAAAATACCTGTTGGAATTGTACATCGTTATCAATTAATGGATATATTCTTAAGTGCTTACGGTCGAGATTTACATGGCAAAAAACCGATTATGTATTTTATGGATACCGCACCTTTAGTTGTAGAAGCAGATTTACCAGTAGAAACAGGCAGCCAATATATTACAGATAATATGCAACAAACAGTCATTCAAGAGTTTATTATTACTAAAAATCAACACTATATAGGCATGGGGTCATTACTTGATTTGCTCAAAACCATTACTGCATTACAAATCGATCAATTAGAGCAAGAAAATAAACGTTTATCCGCAGAGGTTGAGATTACTTGTCGTTTACAACAAATGCTATTACCCAAAGAGCAAGAGTTAACCAATATTGAGGATTTAGAAATTGCGGGCTTTATGGAACCTGCTGACGAGGTTGGGGGCGATTATTATGATGTCTTACAGCATCAAGGTTTAGTCAAAATAGGCATTGGCGATGTTACAGGGCATGGTTTAGAAAGTGGCGTTTTAAGCTTAATGGTACAAACAGCCGTACGCACTTTACTTATCAATGATATTACTGATCCCGTGACTTTCCTCGATGTATTAAATCGGACAATTTATGCCAATATTGAACGAATGCAGGTTGAAAAAGAATTAACTTTACTTATTGTAGACTACTTTGAGGGCAAATTACGTATTAGTGGACAGCATGAGCATGTTGTATTAGTGAGAAATGGAAAGGTTGAGTTAATTGATACCATGGATTTAGGCTTTCCGATTGGCTTAGAAGAAAGTATTGAGCAATTTATATCACATACAGAAATTGTGCTACAAGCAGATGATGTGGTGCTATTGTATACAGATGGCATCCCTGAAGCAGAAAATAAAAACGGCGAATATTATTCTATTGAGCGAATGTGTGATATTGTGCAGCAACATTGGCAAAAGCCTGTGCATGAAATCCGTGAAATGTTACTGGCCGATGTCTATGCTTTCATTGATGGCTATACTGTATTAGACGATATTACACTACTCGTACTGAAACAAAAGTAGTCAGCTTATCGTGCTTTTAAGCTCATTGATACTATAAAATAGTAATTTGTCGATATAAGGCTATTTATGTCAGTGCGTAACTACCCTAAAATATACAGCCAATTTCTTATAGAGGAATCAGATACGTGAACGAATTAAAATCTGATACTTACAGTATTTGGTATGATGCTGAAGCAGGCACAATTTATTGTAAGGGTACACTACGCTTACGGGGAATACCCGATTATCAGCCCGTTGCCCAATTATTTACTCAAGTCATAGAGAAAGAGCCTGCAAACCTAACCTTAGATGTAACAGGATTAGAATTTTTAAACAGTTCAGGTATTCATGTATTATCTAAATTCATTATCGGCGTGCGGCAGAAAAAAACGATTGAAATGTTAATGCGCTGCTCCAACGAGATTCCTTGGCAAGGTAAATCACTCAAAAACGTACAGCGTTTAATGCCAGCCATGCAAACCGAATGGGTTTAAGCCCACCTTTCTTACTTACAAGCTTAGTTATAAAACACTATGGTGGACAATACGCCAAACCAGCAACAGCTTATGTTAGAAATAACTGAGCTACAATGCCAAGTTGAAAATTTACAACGCGAAAAAGCTGAACTACAGTCATTACTAGATACCAAAGCTAAGCTTGTTGAATCAATGGAAACCGAATTAAAAATAGGGTCTGAAGCTGCTTTACAGCAGAAAAGTGATTTAGAAATTTTATTAGATGTTACAGCCAAGCATTCTCAAATTGTCGAAGAAGAATTAGAACACCAAGTTAAAGAAGCGAATCAAATTAATGAGAAACGATTAGCACAATTTTTAGAAGCTGTGCCTATTGGCGTGATTGTGATTAATCATCAAGGGGACTTATGCTATTACAATCGTAAAGCACAGCAAATTGCGGGAAAAGCAATCAATATAAGTCAACCTCCTAGGCAATTTAGTCGTCAGGGTTTTGCTAGTACGCCGCTTACAACAGAGTCAGTAGACTTTGAATCTATAGACCCCTCTTCCAATATCATCCAAGAAATTTATAGTCAAACCTATGTTATTCATACCAATCAACCTTACCCGTTAGAAAAGCAGCCATTAGTGCGAGCATTACAAGGTGAGTATGTGACGGTAAATGACATTGCATTACAGCGTGAAGACAAGCAAATTCCTTTAGAAATCAGTGCAACACCGATTTATGATTCACCAAATACCATTTCATATGCGATTGCTGTTTTTCAGGATATTAGCCAACGTTTGCAAGCAGAAGATGAACGGATTCAATTTATCAAAGAGCGAGAAGCCAAAAATGCTGCTTTACGCTTAAATAGCCAATTACAACAGGAAATTGCCGAACGCCAGCGTGCAGAGTCTAATTTACAAAAAGCCAACCAAGAGCTGAAACGTTTAGCCAGTTTGGATGGTCTGACTAAGGTTGCGAATCGACGGCGTTTAGATGAATACCTTGCTCAAGAATGGCGTATCTTAACGCAGGAACAAGCCCCTTTATCTTTTATATTATGCGATGTCGACTATTTTAAGCATTATAACGATACTTACGGACATCAAGTCGGAGATGATTGCCTAAAGAGAATCGCCCAAGCACTGAGGAAAACGGTAAGGCGTTCTAGTGATTTAGTGGCACGTTATGGTGGTGAAGAGTTTGCGATTGTTTTGCCGCGTACCTCAACTGATGGAGCATTACGGGTTGCAAATGCAGTACAAGAGCAAATCAACAAATTACAAATCACACACGCCCACTCTTCTGTGAGTCAATATGTCACGCTTAGCATTGGAGTGGCCACTCTTATACCTAATCAAAGTACATTTCCCGATGCCTTAATCAATTTAGCTGATGTTGCATTATATAAATCAAAGCAGCAGGGTCGCAATCAGATTTCATGACATACTTTGCATCATAAAAGTAGATAATTCAGAGTGATAGCAATGACCGATTCAAGTCAGACTGCTTTTATTCATGGCGTTTACGACTTTGCGCGATGGATATACTGAGTAAAATCACAGGAATAATCCCCGCTAAGACAATGGCAAGGGCAGCAGTAGATGCATCGGCTAAACGCTCATCTGAAGCCAATTCATAAGCACGAACTGCCAAGGTATTAAAGTTGAATGGACGTAAAATCAGTGTTGCTGGTAATTCCTTCATCACATCAACGAAAACTAATAAAATTGCTGTCAGCAGGCTACCACGTAAAATAGGAATATGAATCCGACGCAAAATTTCACTCGGGCGATAGCCCAAAGAGCGCGCTGCTTCTCCCATTGATGGTTTAATTTTGTCTAAACCCGCCTCCACTGTTTGGATTGAAACCGCTAGAAAACGTACTAAATACGCAAAAACTAACGCGACCAATGTGCCACTGAATAATAAGCCTGTTGACATATTAAAATAGGCTCGAAACCACCCATCGATTGAGTTATCAATAACAGCCAATGGAATAATCACGCCCACAGCAATTACCGTTCCCGGTACGGCATATCCCAATGCAGCTAAACGTACGGCACTACGCACTAACCACACAGGATACAAACGTTTTCCATATGCCATAAATAAAGCCAACAATAAGGCAATAAATGCAGTCAGCCCTGCTAAAAGTAATGTATTGGTTACCAATTGTAAAAATTGCGCATCAACCATATGCTCATATGTTTGCCATGCCCAGACTGAGAGTTGTCCGCTTGGGAGTAAAAAGCCTAAAAATAACGGCAAGAAGCAGCTGAACCATGCAATCAATGCTTTGATACCATGTAACTGATAGCGAGGTAATTCGCCATGGCGGTTGCTGGTATGGTCATAACGGGCTTGACGGCGCGAACCGCGTTCTAACAAAATCAGAGCAAAAACAAACACCATCAATAAAGCAGCTAATTGCGCGGCGGTACTGACATCATCTAAGCCAAACCATGTGCGGAAAATCCCTGTTGTAAATGTATCCACGCCAAAATATTGCACTGTGCCGTAATCGGCTAAGGTTTCCATGAGAACTAGTGATAAGCCTGCAATGATCGCAGGTCGAGCTAAAGGTAAGGCCACTTGGAAAAAGGTTCGCCATGCACCATTGCCAAGACTGCGACTGACTTCTAAGACACAAGTGGATTGTTGTAAAAATGCGGCGCGGGCTAGTAGATAAATATAGGGATACAACACCAATGACAGCATGGTGATTGCACCACCTAATGAGCGAATTTCAGGAAACCAATAATCGCCATATCGCCAGCCAAATGTGTCACGTATTGTGGTTTGTACAGGCCCTGCAAAATCAAGCAAACCCGTATATGTATAGGCAATAATATAGGCAGGCATTGCTAAAGGTAGTAAAAGCGACCACTCAAACCATTTGCGCCCTGGGAATTCACACATACTGGTCAGCCATGCGCTACTCACACCAATGATTAAAGAGCCAACAGCGACACCTAGCATCAACCATAAAGAATTATTCACATAACGTGACAATACGGTATTAACCAGATGTTGCCAATTGTCATTAACAGGTTCAAATACAAAACTAAACACTGTCAGCAGTGGCAATGCAAATAAAAAAGCGATGATAATAATGGCGAGTTGCCAAGGTGAAAAACGCAGAGATTTTATAACGCAACTCCATTTTTGTAGATAACTCAAAGTTTCACTTGTTATACCATATTGCACTATACAATTTAAATAGGAAGAATGCAGATGCAAGCTCCATTACCCAGTTCGTCGCAAACTGCAACCTCACAAACTATGATACCTATTGGCTATTTGCCTAAAATAATCGTCAAAAAACCAGATTGTTTAAATGCTGAAAATGTGATTGATATATATTCTGTAGGCGATTGTATATCAGGGAGTTTTGCAGATTACATTGATTATTGGGTACATAATGGATATTGGATATTTAATTCATTGGAAGATATTCAAAATCTAGTCAAACAAGAGGGATTAAGTTTTGCTGGCACACGCATGTTTTATTATGAAGCCTATCAATATGAATTCGATCAAGATAATCAAAAATGGCTGGCGTTTTTCCCTACACAATCTATTCCTACAGATGTTCAAATGCCAACACATAAATCATTGGCAGGATATGACATCGTCACATTTAACAGGCGGACTAACCCAGCATGTTCTCCACATTCTTGCGATTATGTCGCATTACCTGAACATTCACCACTTTCTTGTAATTATGTGGCTGCAGAGTCAGGGATTGTAGTGAATAAGCATTGTTTATTTCATACATTTGAAGAGGCTAAAGAAGCTTTGGAAATGGGCGTATTTGAAAAAGCAGAACCGGGGTTGTATCGAATTTTTGCCGTTTACACAGTAGACTGAGTTCAACCGAGTGATAAAATAGCTTGCTACCAAGTTCAACTCAGTAACAAGCTATCAAAATCTTAACGCCAGCCAGCACGATCCATTAAACGCACTGCTTCTGGGTTCAACTCACCTAATTTAGATAAGCTTAAAGTATCAGCCTTGAATTCACCCCAAGCTTTTAAAGTATCACTCACGGCTACACCCGCTTTAACAGGGAATTCATGGTTGGTTTCTGCATACCATTTTTGCGACTCATCAGATGCAAGGAACTCTAATAATTTAACCGCATTGTCTTTGTTTTTAGCTGATTTGGTTACGCCTGCACCACTTACATTTACGTGTGTGCCGCGACCTTCTTGGTTTGGCCAGAAAACCACAACTTGTTGCGCTGCTGCCTGTTGTTTAGCATCGGCATGTAACATACCGCCTAAGTAGTAGGTATTAGCAACTGCAATATCACATACGCCTGCTGCTACCGCTTTGATTTGGTCACGGTCACCGCCTGCTGGTGGTTTTGCAAAATTAGCGACCATACCTTTTGCCCATGTTTCAACTTTTTCATCACCATTGGCTGCGATTAAAGAAGATACTAAAGATTGGTTGTAAATATTAGAAGATGAACGAATACAAATACGTTTACGCCATTGTTCGCCTTGCAACGCTTCATAAGTTGATAACTCATCCGCTTTCACACGATCTTTTGCATACATGATAACCCGCGCACGTAATGATAAACCATACCACTCTTTTGCATCATCACGGTAATGTGCTGGAATCGCTGCATCTAACGCGTCAGACTCAACGGCTTGTAATACACCTGCTTCTTTTGCACGGTGCAAACGTCCTGCATCAGTTGTTAATAATATATCAGCTGGAGAATTATCACCTTCGCTTTGTAAGCGTTTTAATAAGGCATCAGCTTTACCCGTAACCAAATTTACTTTAATGCCTGTTTTGTCTGTAAATTGATCTAAAAGTGGCTTAATCAACGCTTCTTTACGTGCAGAATATAAGTTCACTTCTTCGGCGGCTTGTGCCACAAGTGGTAACCCTAAACCACAAATTAACAGTGCATTGGTTAATACTTTTTTATACATGCGCTGAGTTCCTTATGTTTTGAATCAGTTTTACAAATCGCAAAGCAATCATAATACAAATAAGAACTATTATCAAAAATATTTATTAGCTATAAAAACATACAAGCTAAAAATGGTTAAAGATTTTATTTCATTAAGAAAAAGTTGAAAAATGTCATGTATAACATTATCAAAATATATTAGAGCAATGATAAAAATCTAACTTCTTTACTAGCAGCAGTGGAGTATGGATCATGAAACAGTGGGAATGTACTGTATGTGGTTTTGTTTATGATGAAGCTGTAGGTATACCTGAAGATGGTATTGCGGCTGGCACAGCTTGGGAAGATATACCAGATGATTGGAGTTGTCCTGAATGTGGGGCAAACAAAGAAGACTTTGAAATGATTGAGATTTAAGTCATGAATTTTATAGCTGAGCGGTTTGATGATGAATTGTTCGGCTTTTTTCATTAAGAAACATAAAAAAACATCTATTCGGTTATACAAAACTTAAGGGCATCACTATTTTAAAAACCGTAATAGCCATGTTATGCTAGCTTAAAAATACCTTTGACCACGGGAAGTTCTAAGCTTTCTATCAATCAAATCACTTAGGCTATTGTGTAACCATAATGGACAAATTTTCCCAACTACAGAATATTATCCCAGCGCATAAAGTCTTGCTGACTGATGAAGCAGTGCGCCCCTATGAATGTGATGGCTTGCCCGCCTATAAGCAACGCCCCGGTGCAGTTGTATTGCCTGATACCATTGATGAGATTAAGGCAGTATTGTGTTTTTGCCATAAAAACCAAATTCCTGTGATTCCGCGTGGTGCAGGCACAGGATTATCAGGTGGTGCACTGCCACGAGAAGATGGTGTATTGCTTAGCTTGGCTAAGTTTAAACAGATTCTAAATATTGACCCTAAAGCACGTACCGCAACCTTACAACCGGGGGTACGTAATTTAGCGATTTCACAAGCTGCTGCCGCTTTCAATTTATATTACGCGCCAGACCCATCCTCACAAATTGCCTGTACGATTGGGGGTAACGTGGCGGAAAACTCAGGCGGGGTACACTGTTTAAAATATGGTTTGACCACACACAATATTTTGCAGCTTAAAATGTTAACCATGGATGGCGAATTGTTAACCATTGGTGGCGAAGCGTTAGACAGCTCAGGTTATGATTTATTGGCATTGATGACAGGGTCAGAAGGTTTACTCGGTATTATCATCGAAATTACAGTGAAATTATTAATCAAGCCACCGCATGTTAAAGTGTTACTGGCCAGCTTTGATGAAGTGGCTTTAGCAGGGCAGGCAGTTGCGGATATTATTGGCTCGGGCATTATCCCCGCAGGTTTGGAAATGATGGATAATGCAGCATTATGCGCGGCAGAGGATTTTGTGAAAGTTGGTTATCCCAAAGGGGCAGCGGCCATTTTACTGTGTGAATTAGATGGCAATGAAAATGAAGTCAATTTACAAGTCAAGCGGGTGCAAAATTTACTTACACAAGCAGGTGCGACAGAAATTCGAGTGGCACAAACTGAACAAGAAAGAATGCAATTCTGGGCAGGACGTAAAAATGCGTTTCCAGCGGTTGGGCGGATTTCACCTGATTATTACTGTATGGATGGCACGATTCCACGCAAACATTTGCCTGAAGTGTTAGAAGGAATTAACCAACTGAGTCAACATTACAACTTGCCTGTGGTAAATGTATTCCATGCAGGCGATGGTAATTTACACCCTTTGATTTTATACGATGCGAACCAAACAGGTGAATTGGAAAAAGCGGAAGAATTAGGCGGTAAGATTTTAGAATTATCGGTTGCGCATGGTGGCTCGATTACGGGTGAACATGGCGTAGGTATCGAAAAAATCAACCAAATGTGCGTGCAATTTAACTCAGATGAATTGACGCAATTCCATGCGGTTAAAGAAGCATTTGATCCTGATAAATTGTTAAACCCCGGTAAAGCGATTCCTACTTTACACCGTTGTGCAGAGTTCGGCGCATTGCATGTACATGATGGTCAATTGCCATTTCCAGAGCTGGAGCGGTTCTAAGTCAAACATTTGTGCGCTGAAACACTCAAGTTTATATCAATATCAATGACTAGAGTGTTAGAATACAAGGATGTTGTTTTAAATTATTTCACGAAAGGATAGACAGAATTTTATGACACGTATCAAGGACTGCTTTGACCGTCTCAAACAGCAAAATCGCACGGCCTTAATTCCCTTTATTACAGCAGGTGACCCACAGCCAGCCTTTACCGTTCCGTTTATGCACGCGTTAGTGAATGCAGGCGCGGATATTATTGAACTGGGTATTCCATTTTCTGACCCTATGGCGGATGGGCCTGTGATTCAAAAAGCCAGTGAGCGTGCGTTAGCAGCAGGTACACGTTTAAAAGATGTCTTAGAAATGGTGAAAACATTCCGTGAAAAAGACAATGTGACTCCTATCGTTTTGATGGGTTATTTAAATCCAATTGAAATGATGGGTTATGAAGCATTTGCACAAGCTGCACATGAATCAGGTGTTGACGGTATTTTAAGTGTGGACTTGCCACCTGAAGAAGCAGAAAAGCCTTTAAAAATCTTCAAACAATATCAGCTTGATCCAATTTTCTTGCTTGCGCCCAATAGCGATGATGAACGGATTAAGAAAGTGGCACATTATGCATCTGGCTACTTATATTATGTATCGCTGAAAGGGGTGACGGGTAGTGCCAATTTAGATGTTAACGCGGTGAATGAAAAAATGCAGCAAATCCGCCAACACACAGATATTCCAATTGGAGTGGGTTTTGGGATTAAAGACCCTGAAACAGCGGCAAAAGTGGCAAAAGTCAGTGATGCGGTGATTGTGGGTAGTGCTTTAGTCAAACGTATTGAGACTTTACCTCACGGTGAATTATTAGAATCGATGAGTGATTTTGTGAAATCCTTACGTCATGCAATGGATGAAGCTTAATGAGTAAGCCCGAAACCATTTTTGGCATCCACGCAGTACAGCAAGTGCTTGAGTCTGACCCAATGCGGATTTTAGAAATTTGGGTTTTGGAAGGACGGCATGACAAACGTTTACAAACTGTTCTTGAAGCACTCACGCCTTTGGGTTTAACCATTAATCAGGTGCAGCGTAAAACTTTAGATAAATTGTCTCAACAAGGGCAACATCAAGGCATTGTCGTACGTTGTAAAGCGCAACCTGTTTTAAATGAAAATGATCTACAGAAAATTGTCGAACGATTAGATAAGCCTGCTTTTTTCCTTATATTGGATGAAGTGCAAGACCCACATAATTTGGGTGCTTGTTTTCGTACGGCGGATGCAACTGGAGTGGACGCAATTATTGTCCCGAAAAATAAAGCCTGCGGTTTATCACCCACTGTACATAAAGTGGCTTGTGGTGCAGCAACGACGATTCCTTTCATCCAAGTTACCAACTTAGCCAGAACCCTACAATGGTTGCAAAAGCAAAATATTTGGGTGATTGGCACTAGCGATCATGCCCAGAAATGGATTTATGATGTGGACTTTACCGCTAATATTGCGATGGTAATGGGCGCAGAAGGGACAGGCTTACGCCGCTTAACCGAAGAACATTGTGATGAATTGGTTAAGTTGCCGATGTTAGGCTCAGTTGAAAGCTTAAATGTATCTGTTGCGACAGGTGTCTGTTTGTATGAAGTCGTGAAACAACGCTTAAATCAGTAATATTTAATCAGCTGCTTCACTAATATCGAGATGAAGCAGTGTTTACTCAGGTATTAAGCGGATTTCTTGCATGGTATTATCTAGTCGAAAATTACGCTCATAAACTTGATAACCTTTTGCTTCAACGTGAATTCGTCCTTCATTTTTATCACATTCTAGTGAACCTTTGTAAAATCCTTCTGAATCAGGATAAAAAACATAATTATCATTTTGGTAATTAAAAATGGTTTTGGCATTGGTAATTGTTTTTAGGGTACTGCGATCTTTTAGCCAAATGGAGTAGGTACAAGTTAGAGGCGCAGACATAAAGCCTAAATAAAAAACTAACAATAAGCCTAAAACTGAAAATATACCTACAGTAATTTTAGTAGCTAGTTTATTTACCTTAACACTTGTATTTGTTGAAATTTTTTCATCATCAATATCTGACTGCGCTTCTATGCCATTTACAACCTGCTTAACGCCATTACCACCAACATTAATACTTGAGCCATTTACATCACCATCAATATGCAATTTATTTCCCATTTTATTTTCTCCCACGGGTTTGATACCACTAAGCAATTGTGTCACATTAATTTCTATTGCTAAGCTAGATATTTGAAATATATTTTATATTCTAAATTTGATAACTTTTTAGATGAGACATAATTCACGATTATAGGTATTATTGAAGTGCAGAACAAGTAATTAAAGTTAACTAAGCTTTAATTCTTAATATCTATAAATCCACCCTATATTGTTCAAAATACACCCTAAATTAGAGTTGAATAATTAACAAAGTTTTAAATATGCTTGAGAATTATAATAAACTTTGAAAACCTTTGAATCTTGAAAAGATTGATTTAGATTCTCATTATTAACATAGTATAACTCTTATAATAAGCCACCCGACTAGCAAGAATGCCATTTAATCATGACAAAGTGCATACAATTAACTCTACATCTATTAGAATAGCCCTTTTTAACTACCTCCTATAATGTGAGTTAGTCAAAGAAAGCTTTATTTAGTTAAGATAGGACATACCTGTGAAGTTGCTTTTAACTACCTTACTACTCATTCTCTCCTTTCATTTATCTGCAAGTGAATATTCATCACACAAAAAAATTCTGCACATTGACTCTTATCACTCAGAATATCCTTGGAGTGCAGATTTGCAACAAAGCATTAAAATGATATTAAAGCCGCACATGGATAAAGGCTATTTAAGTTTGCATACCTTTGAGATGGATACCAAACGCAATACGTCAGAACAGTTCAAACTGGCCACAGCTGATAAAGCTCGCCAATTAATTGAAAAACTCAATCCTGATGTTGTCATAGTCTCTGATGACAATGCTTCTAAATATATAGTCAAACCGTTTTATAAAGACACAGATTTACCTTTTGTATTCTGTGGTGTGAATTGGGATGCTTCAATATATGGTTATCCTTACAAAAACGTCACAGGCATGATCGAAGTCGATTTATCTCATATCTTAATCAAGCGTCTTTCTCGTTATGCGAAAGGCAATCGTATTGGCGTATTAGCCGTGGACAATTTATCGGTACGCAAAAATGTAAAATACCAACAATCTGTTCACAACATTCAATATCATAAGATTTATTATGTAAGTGATTTTAATGAATGGAAAAAAGCCTACAAGCGTTTGCAAACAGAAGCCGATATATTGCTTCTACTAAATCATCCACTTAAAGGCTGGGACAATGCATTAGCAGAACAGTTTATTTTGAAAGAAACTAAAATTGTGACGGGGAATACACTAGATTGGATGACACAATTTGCAGTCTATAGCATTACTAAATCTGCAGAAGAACAAGGTCGTTGGGCAGCAAAAGCCGCATTAAGTATTTTAAAAGACCATCCACCTAGCTCAATGCCTATAGTGAAAAACCGAACGGGCGAAACTTTCATCAATGTGAAATTAGCCAAACGCTTAGGTATTGAATTTAATGCTGAGTTATTAAAGGTCGTCAATGTTGTTGGACAAGAGTAAACCTTTGTAAATGATGAGGTCATAGCGTGGATGATATATCAGGATTTACAATAAGCATATATTTTATAGCTTTATGGATAGAAACAATCCTGCTCGCTGCGCTGACTCAGCTTTTGTGTACAGGGGACTATGCAAATGACGACGGTAGTTTTTATGGCAATCACCCGAATTTAGTTAAAGCAGCGATTTATCTACCTATTATATTTAAATATGTTGTGCTTGAGTTTGATATAACAGTAGACAGCACTGACTATTTGTACTTCAGCCTTATTATTTCTGGATTGATATTAACAATCAAACAGCGCGATCAACTGATTAATCTGATTCCTGTTTATCTATTCATAGAAAATATGCTTTTGCTATATGGTTTATCTTTAAAAATAATCGCCTATAGCCTTATGCTATTGGTTTTGATATTAGCAAGTACATTTCTAATTTTGTGTAAACTCCATAAAAACAAACTTACAGTTGATAAACAATCTGAATTATGACTCTCCAATTTTTAACTTTTTCAAACGTAAAATAGGGATTTTTATTCCACGCTCACTGTCTTCTAGCATGTAAGGTTCAACCCCTAACTGGATTTTGCTGGTTTGCCGCACAGGTGGTTCTAAAACATCTTCTGTTTCCAGCTCCAAATTGCGCACATGATCGTCAGGATGTTCTGGATATTCAGGCTCTTCACGCAATTGTGAAATATTGACTGCTGAACGCAAAAATACAACTTGTTCAATTTGATACGCTGCCTTAAATGCAAGACGTTTACTATTGGCTAATAAACTAAAGCTTGTACCCAAAGCCATTGCAATAATCGCCATCGCAATGATAATTTCTAACAAAGTAAAACCTTCTTGTTTATTCACGTTCGTGCTCCAACATTTCCCAGCTTGCTTTGCCTGTTAATGGATTCAATGTAATTTTGGCGCGATAATGCTGAAAACTCAATAAAATTTCGCTGCCACTACTACCACCTTCTGGATAAAATGTAATATTACATGTCATATCTTTTTTCTTTTCTTCATCTTTTTTACTGTCTTTTTCGTCTTCTTCATTCTGCTTTGACTGGCACTGTAAACTAGAAGCTCTTGCAATCCAACGTTCAGGATTTAATCTTTTGGGGCGTTCTGTTTGCTGTGAATTACTTTGCAAGCTGACAGTTGAATCTTTTCCCTGAATAATCGCCATGCGTCGCCCATATTTTAAAACCGTTAACGCCTCACGCACATCAGATTGGAATAATGTAGACTGGCTGGCATTAATCCGCGGCACGACTAAAGCAGCAGCCATTGCAATCAGTGCCATGACGACAATTAATTCAATTAGGGTAAAACCCAGATTTTTTTGTATCATATTTTTAGATTACTCGTTGATTACATAATATAAATTCTATCAGTTTAGCTTAAATATTGTGATATGGAAAAACACTTCTATAACTAAACTTATTAATAAATTAATTGACTTTATAGTCGAAGTACGGATAATACGCTAAGGTTTTGTATATATAAAACTTTATACAAACTGAAAAATATTTTTATAGAAAAAGTTTTTTGTAGGTATATACCTCTTTATTTTCAACGTGTTATTTAGAGCGCACGGCCAAAAAATCTGGCTAAATAAAGACCAAATGTTGTCATCTAATCTCTATTTCTGTTACTTTATTGTTGCAGTGCGGCAAGATTGATTCTAACCTATAAATCACTTTTTCGCATGATTTAACTGTTGGCCTTTTCCTACATCAAAAGGGGGTATAATGAGTACTGAAACTGTCACAATTACGGATAACACATCGGGTAAGTCGGTTGAGTGTCCTGTCCGTAAAGGTACTCTTGGACAGCCAGTCATTGAATGTCAAGGTATTGCCAAAGAATTAGGCATGTTTACTTATGACCCTGCATTCGTAACAACTGCCAGCACAGAAAGTGCAATCAGCTACATCGACGGTGAAAATGGTATTTTATTACACCGTGGTTATCCTATTGACCAGTTAGCAGAAAATAGTACTTATTTAGAAGTTTGCTATTTATTACTCAATGGTGAATTACCTACTCAAACAGAGATGGCTGACTTTGAGTCAAAGATCAAACGCTTATCTTTATTGCATGAATCTTTAATCAACTTCTTCAATGGTTTCAAACGCGACGCGCATCCTATGTCTATGTTAGTAGGTGTTATGGGTGGTATGTCAAGTTTTTATCACGAAGAATTAGATATTTACAACCCAGAGCATCGTGAAATGTGCGCAATGCGTGTGGTTGCTAAAATGCCTACAATTGCAGCGAAAAGCTTCCGTTATTTATTAGGTCGTCCTTATGTTTATCCACGTCACGACTTAAACTACGTAGAAAACTTCGCAAACATGATGTTTGATTTACCTAACCGTGAATCTACATTGAATGCAACAGCAGTGCGTGCATTAGACATTATGTTGATTTTACACGCTGACCACGAACAAAATGCAAGTACATCAACTGTACGTTTAGCAGGTAGTTCTCAAGCGAATCCTTATGCGTGTGTTGCAGCGGGTATCGCAACGTTATGGGGTCCTGCACATGGTGGTGCAAACGAAGCTGTAATTAAGATGTTGCATGAAATTGGTGATGTGAAAAACATTCCTAGCTACATCGAGAAAGTTAAAGACAAAGAAAACCCAACACGTCTTATGGGCTTTGGTCACCGTGTTTACAAAAACTTTGACCCTCGTGCGACTATCATTCGTAAAGCATGTCATGATTTATTGGAGCAATTGGATGCTGGCGATCAACAACCAATGTTCCAAATTGCAATGGAATTAGAACGTATTGCATTAGAAGATGAATACTTCGTAGATCGTAAATTATATCCAAACGTTGACTTCTACTCAGGCATCATTTTAAGTGCATTAGGTATCCCAACTAACATGTTCACTCCATTATTCGCGGTTGCGCGTTCAGTGGGTTGGATTGCACAGTGGAAAGAAATGATCGAAGAGCCAAGCTTGAAGATCGGTCGTCCACGTCAAGTATACACAGGTTATGCAGCGCGTGATTACACTCCAATCGCTCAGCGTTAATTTTTAGTGTATCTGCTCGTTATCAACTCGGTAGCGAGCATTTCCCCCTTCCTTAAAAATCATTCTGTTTTCTATTCAGCTGTGTAATAACATTCCCATCAATATTGGTGTTTTGTTCTAATTAATTTCGCCACTTAAACGATCTGCTCTTTCTCTCCTTAAATGTTGTAGCTTCCTATGTTACAAAAATGTTAGGCATTATCATCTTCTCTATTTTTAAATAATCACCATTCAAATAAGATTATTCCCATTTTTAAGTTGCATGAACCTGTTTGCTAATTGTATATATCAGCAACCAAACATGTATTTTTGCCACATTTGAAAGTTAAAGTGATTTATTAAGTATATATTCCATTATTTTGTTATATAAGAAATTTTTCATTGAAATTATATTATATCTACACTAGAATAAATATATCCTTCTCACTGAAAATACACATACCAATGGCAACAGAACATGCTCCTGCTGAAGAAAGTTATCTGGCCTCATTAAGTGACTTGATGGTTGGTTTGTTGTTTATTTTTATTATTATTTTGATGGCATTTGCATTGAATCTGCGTGAAGCGGAATCTCAGTCTGATGCAGAAGCTCAACAAACTCAATATGAAAAACAAAGTTTAGAGCGCATTGTTGACCGTATTACAAGCAATAATATGGTGCAACAAATGATGTTAAGTGAAATAGAGCATGAGCTTGAAGGTCAAGGCGTACGTGTGTTGGTGGATATGGAAAATGGCGTGCTGCGTTTACCCGAATCACTACTATTTGGTTCAGGTAAAGCGACATTTCGTCCTGAAGGACAACAGATGATTCAAGAGCTTGCGGGTGTGTTAGCAAAAGTATTGCCTTGTTATGCCATTGCGCCACTCGATGAAATGCCTATCAACTGTGAAAGTTCAGACAATAAAGCACGTTTAGAAGCGATTTTCATTGAAGGCCATACCGATGACCAACCGATTCACAATGCACAATTTAAAGATAATTGGTCACTTTCTGTCGCCAGAGCATTGAACACTTATCGTGCATTAGTTAATTCCGCACCGACTTTGGATCGATTACAAAACCCTCAACGCCAAGCCCTTATCAGTGTCAGTGCTTATGAAGCGCGTCGCCCTGTCAACAACACAAACCAAAAGCTAAACCGTCGTATTGATTTACGTTTTCTGATGGCCTCTCCCCCGCTTAGCTTGGTGCATCATGCACAAAAACGTTTAGAACTGAGTCAAAAATAATTACTTTTCTACTTGCAATATTGTCCAGTTCAACAGAAAATCTTATTACAGAATAAAAAAACTAATAACCTCTCTTTCAGGAAAACCACCTATGTTTTTTAGATACTTGTTGATGAGTGTTGTCATGGCTGCACTCTCAGCCCCTGTCCTTGCAGAACCTAAATTTAAATCAGGCGAATTCGATCATTATGTATTGGCTTTGTCATGGTTGCCCGCATTTTGTGAATTACATGGTCGAAAACCTGAATGCCGGAAACAAACAGCAAAAGACTATAGTGCAAGCCACTTTTCTTTGCATGGTTTATGGCCTTCTCGCAAACAGCGTCAGGGTTATGGCTATTGCGATATGGATAGTTACACCTTTAAGCAATATAAAAGTATGGCATGGTGCAAAATGCCAAAGCTAGACTTGTCCAAAACAACACGTAATGAACTCAAGCAATCAATGCCTGCATCAGTTCAAGGTTGTTTACAACGACATGAGTGGTATAAGCACGGCACATGTACCACAATGAGTGCTGACCAATATTACAAACGTTCTAACGATTTACTCGATATGGTAAATCAATCGCAATTTGCCAAGTTAGTGTCCCAAAATGTTGGTAAATATGTACAGCGCAAAGATTTACTCAATGCGTTCAGTCAAGAGTTTGGTAAAAATAACCGTAACTATTTAACATTACATTGTAAAAAAGTGGGTAATACCAGCTTATTAAGTGAGATTCGTTTATATTTGGCCAAGCCTTTAAAACAAACTCACAATTTAGAAGACTACTTCCCGACTGATAAAATCAAAATCCGTGGTGGTTGTCCGCAACGCTTTAAGATTGATGCAGCAGGATAGAATTGAGAGGCTAACAGTATGTCACATACTAACGTTGGTTTATTCGCCACTTGTTTAGTTGATTTAATTCGCCCAAACGTGGGTTTTGCTACGATTAAGTTGCTAGAGCAAGTGGGATGTCAAGTTGAAGTCCCTTTAAAACAAACTTGCTGTGGGCAGCCTGCTTATAATAATGGTGATTTGCAGACATCTCAGAAGCTTGCTAAACAAGTTATTATGTTGTTTGAAGATTATGATTATGTCGTTGCGCCATCAGGTTCTTGCATGGGTATGCTTAAGCAACATTATCCAGAGTTATTTACTGAAAATGACAGTGATTGGAAAATTAAAGCCGAACGCTTTGCAGAAAAATGCTATGAATTAACCACTTTTCTAACTGAAGTCAAACCTTTAACCGTAAAGGCCTCTTTTCCTCATACAATTACATATCATGATAGTTGTTCTAGTCAGCGTGAACTTGGGATTAAGCAGCAGCCTCGACAATTGTTAGAGCAAGTATCAGGTTTAGAGTTGCGGGAAATGGCTGAAACTGAAGTATGTTGTGGATTTGGCGGTACGTTTAGTGTGAAGTATCCTGATATTTCCACTCGTATGGTGTCAAATAAAGCTGAAAACGTACAAAATACAGAAGCTGAATATTTAGTGACTGCAGACATGGGGTGTTTAATGAATATTGCAGGCCGTTTGCATCGTTTAGAAAGCCCCGTCAAAGCCTATCATATTGCTGAAATTTTGGCTGATATGGCAGAGGAATAGTCAATACACTCAATATAAACTGAAATTGATATAAGAATGACTTTTAAATTTTTATATCAACTCAGTTTTTATACGAATGACTATAAACCCATTGGTTGCCAGCGGTTTACTGCGATTTTGACGCGATAATCTTCGTTTTGTAAAAAGACTTTTTCAGGCAAAGCAACACCATCTACATATTTATAGCGTTTAAAGCTAACTGTCCACCCTTCTTGTTCTAATAATTGTAATTGCCCATTTTCATTTAAAATATAATTCAATTGACGCTGTGTTGGCGCGGGAATACCCCGAATCCAGTAATGCAAGTTTTGCACGGGGATATTCATGTTTAATACTTCACTGACTAATTTCTCAGGCGTTTCCGCACGAAAGGTTTTGTTATCTGCGGTATTCATCACCACTTGTTGTTCCGAGCCGATTAAACGCATTGCCCCGCCCACAGGTGAATTAAACACCAGCTGATAATTACGCGGACGTTGCTGCCAGATCACACGTGAATTCCACGCACTATCTTCATCACTAATCACAATGCGGCCGTTCAATTGCCACATATCTATTTTTTGCATGGATTGTTGATGGGCTTCCCATAACGGTTGTAACGCACTTTGTTCAGGGATTGTTGCACAACTAGTAATGAGAAGACTGATAATCAGGAGTTTTATTAATTTCATGGTAAAAAGCCAGTGGTCAAAATGAATGTAAAGCGTACTTACACAGAGTATTGCTTTGCTAATGTATGTGCCAATTTTAAGGCATCTTTATGTAACGGGTGCTGTGTTTGGGTTAACAAGGCACGTAGAATGGTTTTTGCCTGCTCCATATGTTGGTGCTGCTCACCCAGCAATGCAGCTTTCGATAATTGGAGTGCGAATATAGATTCATGATTTGGGTATTTTTGTTCAAAACAATCAATTAAATACAAGGTTAGTAAAAAATCGTGTTTGGCGTGCACTAAATAATCAATGAGCGGTTTATAATCTTCACAGTCTGTTAATTCAAAGTTGGCTTGTAATCGATGGCTTTTTTGTAAAATACGGTGAGCTGTCACATATTTTTGTTGCTGGATTAGAAAATGTAAATATAGTGCAGCATGTTTTAATGCGAGACGTTTATCTTCCCATTCAAAGAGTTGCTCAGAAACTTCACCATGCAATATTAACTCATTGTTTGCAAAAGTTAAACGTGAAACTAGTGTACTAAAAGCATGTTTTAATAAGCCTTTTTCTGTTACATACACTTTCGCTTGTTGCACAATATCATCAGCTTGTTTATACAATTTATCTGCTGCAATTTCTATATTACCTTCAGGTGTATTTTCTGCTAAAAAACCAATACGATATCGACGATGATAAATTAAATAACCTAACAAATGAAAGCAAGCTATAAATGTATATAAACAAATTAATAAACCAATAATGAAGAAGATGCCAAAAAGTTTAAATATTGTTATGTAAAATAGAGTCGTCGTAATAATAGTTGCAACAATCGCCCACGCATATTCATAATCCATTTTTTTGATGAAGGCGATCAGTTTCTTAATATTCAATCCTGATAAAATACTGTCATCTATGGCAATTTGAATCAGACAAGCAGGTAATAAGGCCAGCCATAACAATATGATAATAGATAAAACAATACTATTCAGATAGTAGCTTAACCAAGTTAATAGACCAATTGAAAAAATGATAAATACAACTTGTCTAGCGGCAGCAGGGTTAATAGGTTGTTGGCCTAATTTAGTTACTTTGTCCTTCGACTGAGAAGAAAAATCAGCGGATATAAATATATATGTTAGAAAAAAATTGATTAAGGAAGATGCGCTACCTTGAGATCGTTGAGGAATCTTTTTTTGTAATGGTAATAGTTGGACAAAAAGGCCTCCTATTATTCTATCCCCTCTTGGTGGCAAAGCATAACCGTTCGTGGTATGGGCTAATAACGCGGTTAAATAGCTAAATAGAAACATAGCAGGAAATGGTAAAAGAAATAATAGAGGTGTGTAACTAAATGCAGCAAAAAAAGGAAAAATGAATAAAAGAAACAAAAGTGCATTATCAAATAAGGGATATTTTAAAATATACGGCCAATAGTGGCGCAACTGTGGCGTATCAATCATGGTCTGATGATAGCGTACTTGTTCTGTTTTTAGTTCTGGCGTAATATAGATCATACTGTTACTAGCTAGCTCTTATTAAAACAATAATAAAGTAAAGACAGATAAAATTAAGAGCTAAATTCTATTTGTTCTGAATCATTTGACTCTAAGCAGAATTATAGTAAGATGCCGCTCTCATTGAAAGGGAGTGAATAATGGAACTAAATTTAATTTTTCAACAGATTAAAGACATGCAAACCCGAGTTGAAGCACTCAGGGGGTATCTTTGACTACGAAACAAAGTCAGAGCGTTTAATCGAAGTCAGCCGTGAATTAGAACAACCTGATGTGTGGAATGAGCCAGAACGCGCACAAGCATTGGGACAGGAGCGGTCGAGCTTAGAAAAAGTTGTTGAAACGATTGATAATTTAGTCACTTCATTAGATGAAAGCCATGAATTACTCGAAATGGCACAGCAAGAACAAGATGCAGACACAGTTGAAGAAGTCACACAAGATTTAACCAATTTAGAAGCACAATTACATGAATTAGAATTTAGACGCATGTTTTCGGGTGAAATGGATTCTAGTCATGCATTCTTGGATATTCAATCAGGCTCAGGCGGTACAGAAGCGCAAGATTGGGCAGAAATGTTGTTGCGAATGTATTTACGTTGGACGGAACAACATAATTTTCAAACCGAAATTATTGAAGTATCCCCCGGAGAAGTTGCAGGAATTAAAAGTGCGACTTTAAGTGTCAAAGGTGAGTACGCGTTTGGTTGGTTAAGAACTGAAACAGGTGTACATCGCTTAGTCAGAAAATCGCCATTTGATTCTGGTAACCGTCGTCACACCTCTTTTGCAGCAGTGTTTGTTGCTCCTGAAATTGATGACAGTATCGAAGTCGATATTAACCCCGCTGATTTACGCATTGATGTCTACCGTGCCAGTGGTGCGGGTGGTCAGCATGTTAACAGAACGGAGTCCGCGGTACGGATTACTCACTTACCGACTAATATTGTGGTGCAATGCCAAAATGATCGTTCTCAACATAAAAACAAAGCCACTGCGATGAAACAGCTACAATCTAAATTGTATGAGCTGGAAATTCAAAAGCGTAATGCCAATCAACAAACCGTAGAAGAAAATAAATCAGATATTGGTTGGGGTAGTCAAATTCGTTCTTATGTACTTGACCAGTCAAGAATTAAAGATTTGCGTACCAGCGTCGAAAATACCAATACACAAGCGGTGTTGGATGGAGATTTAGATGCGTTTATTGAAGCCAGCCTGAAAAGTGGTGTATAAGGCTTTTTGCTAAAAAAAGGGCACGAGTTTTTCAGATTTAATCTAATCCAAAAATCTCAATGCCCTGAAATGACTGGATAATATTGTTAAGATGATGGTGTGATTGACTATGATATACACCTAGAAATTAAGCAGCTTCATGATAGAGCTTATGTAATTTCCATAAATTCGCCAATAATGTATCAACTCGCTCAAAAGCCTGTTTTGCTCCAACAATGACTTCTGACTGAGCCAATACACTCACATCAACCGTATCTAAACGCTGCTTAAATGCGTACCAATGTTGATATACATCGTGCCCATAAGAACTATAAAACGTTGTCCCTTTATTTTGTAAACTATACATATTCTGAATATGTGGCAATAAATGGTAATGAATTAAACTTAATTTTTCCAAAGCATATAAAACACCTAATGTTTGTAAATAACTTTGTTGACCTGTTTGATTTACAAATTGCATAAAATCCATGGTCATACGTTGCACGCGTGCATTGAGCATTTCAGTTTGCACACATGCTAAATCTGTTTCTAACAATGGTGTTTTTAGCATTTTTTCATGCCATATCATCTGCAACTGTTCATTTTGTTGACAGTGGCGTTCCAATGCCCGATAGACTGGCAAATACACTTCTAACTGATTGATATACAGTGGTAATGCCAACGATTCAGTTTCAATTGCACGATTAAAAGCAGATTGCTCAATTGAGGTGAAAAGTGTTTGTGTTGCAGCTTTCAATGATTGACTGAGCGTATGCCCATCAACAAATTGACTTGTCATCATTTTACTAGGTTCAGTAAAACTGAGAGGTATATTATTCATAGTGTTTAACATCACTTTTATCCAGTATTTGATTTAGTTTATTTACTGAATAAGCAAAAGCCGCACCATCCAATAAAAACCATAAAAACAATCTATTTTTTGACAGCAGGTGTTAAAGTAAGGATAAAGTGTATAAGGCAGCATATCTTTAATGAAAAGTATTAAAGGAAGCAATAAAACTGTTGGGATAATGACAAAGTGACTGTCTAATTAATGAATAACATTTTTGATGCTAGGACTGGCTGTCCTGAAAAGATGGCATTGAATAAGGAAGTCTGGAGAAAAGAAACAGCAGATCGTCTATTTTGTAATTTAAAAACAAACGAAAGTGCTGCTTCTACTGAAATATTAATCCGTTCTAAACTTGCGCTCTAGTTGATGAATACCCACGACCAAACCCAAGCCTAAAATAAACATCAAAATAGCGTACAAGACGGTTTCGTTAAAATCAGTTGGGAAAAAAGGTGTGCTACCAATCAGCTTCTGTTTGCCATGCGCCATAACATAATGTCTGACTTGAAATGGCCAAATAATCCACAGCGTACCAATCAATACACCAATAATCGTCAACAAGGTTTCTTGATAAAAACGACTCAATAACCAACCTAGAAAGCGACTGAATACCACTAGCCCTGTGACCGCGCCCAGCCCAAATGGAATAATAATATTAAGCTGAAAATGTCCAATACCATTTAAGATCACATCATACTTTTTCATAATCAGCAGCAGAAATGAGCCTGATAACCCCGGTAAAATCATCGCCGTAATCGCAATCATACCTGAGATGAAAATAAACCAAGCTCCGTTTGGTGTTTCAGTGGGTACGAGATTCACCGTAAACCAACCGACAATCACCCCAACAACTAAAAAGAAAAAATCAATGCCCGTCACCTTTTTTGTTTCAGCTAATAACGTGATGATTGAACCAAGAATAAGGCCGAAAAACAACCCATACACGATTTCTGGCTGGGTGTGTAATAGCTTTGGCAGTGGGACAATACGGGTAAAAAATATCACCGCTGACACCAAACCAATCCCTAATGGAATCAAAAAGCTGAGGTGGGGGCGCGTTACTGCTTCACGGATGTTGAACGTAAAAACTGCTTTTAACCACAATAAATCAAACGAGCGAATTGCCGCTAGCAGTTGCGCATAGATGCCGAGAATAAATGCCATTGTGCCACCACTGACTCCCGGTACGACATCCGCCGCACCCATACAAAAGCCTTTGGCAGCTAACACAATTTTATTCAACATATTTATTGACCAGTATGATATTGCTGACTATGTTTATGCACAGCGTTGATGAACGCAGCAACATGCTCTGGGTTAATTTCTGGGTGAATACCGTGGCCTAAATTGAATACATGACCTGTACCATGTCCATAACTTTCTAAAATTGTGGCCACTTCTTGTTCAATCCGTTCAGGCTCAGCATACAAAATACATGGATCCATATTGCCTTGTAACGCAACTTTATCACCGACTTGTTGACGCGCTTCACCAATTGGCATTGTCCAATCTAAGCCCAACGCATCACAACCCGTATCCGCCATGGCTTGTAACCATTGACCGCCACCTTTGGTAAATAAAATCACAGGAATGGTTTGGCCTTCATGCTCACGCTTCAGTTGTGCAACGATTTTTTTCATATAGGCTAAAGAAAAGTCTGCATAATCTCGTTGAGTTAAAATGCCACCCCATGTATCGAAAATCATCACCGCTTGCGCGCCTGCTTCAATTTGCGCGTTGAGATAAGAGACGACAGATTGTGCCACTTTGTCTAATAAAGCGTGCATTAACTGCGGTTGGTCAAACATCATGCCTTTGACTTTTGCAAAATTCTTTGTTGTACCACCTTCAACCATATAGGTTGCTAATGTCCAAGGGCTACCAGAAAAACCAATTAATGGCACACGCCCATCTAATTCTTTACGGATTAAACTCACCGCATCAACAACATAACGTAAGCTTTCATGCGGGTCTGGAATCGGTAATTTTTCTACATCAGCCGCAGTTTTGATAGGGTGCTCAAAGCAAGGGCCTTCACCTTCAGCGAAATATAAACCTAAGCCCATGGCATCAGGAATGGTTAAAATGTCTGAGAATAAAATTGCTGCATCTAATGGATAGCGATCTAATGGCTGCAAAGTGACTTCACATGCCAATTCTGGAGATTTACATAAATTAAGAAAATTACCTGCTTTAGCACGAGTTGCACGGTACTCTGGCAAATAACGCCCAGCTTGGCGCATCATCCAAACAGGTGTCATATCTACAGGTTGACGAAGTAAAGCACGGATAAATCTGTCATTTTTTAATGGTGGCATCGTACAGCTCTAATTCTTATCAAAAATCAAACATTGTACGAAGTTTAAGCATAATAGGCTAGGTTTGAATGATGCTCATCAATAGTTTCTTGGATAGACATACCAAATGTACTTCTCTCATAAAAGACGATTTGCAAAGGCTCTCTGTAGTATTTTCTATCTTGTTTCAAGTTGACAGCTTTTAACCACACTATAGCATGAAAAGCAGGGCAATTCTGCAACCTAGAAATAGATATTCTTGTTTCAAAAAATAATGCAACATAAACGGCCATTAAAGTCCATCTAGCTTATGAAATCGTACTGTGTATTATTTTTATACCCCATTCAAATTTTCTAGTGCAATGACATGCTTAAAAGCAAAAATTGTGATAAAAATCGCTTCTTGTGCATCGCAATATTTGTTATGATGGTGAATTCATACGATCTTGAACCAACCATAATAATCTTACAACAGGAGATAGTCGCGTGGAAAACGTGGTTTTTGTAGCAGCAGCTCGTACTCCCGTCGGTAATTTCAACGGCACTTTAGCATCTGTCCCAGCAAAATCTTTGGGTGCAGCAGTGATTAAAGGCTTATTGGAACGTACCAACTTAGACCCAGCATTAGTGGACGAGGTGATTTTAGGTCAAGTTTTAACAGGGGGCGTAGGTCAAAACCCAGCACGTCAAGCCGTGATCGAAGCAGGTTTACCTGTTGAATGTCCTGCAATGACTATCAATAAAGTATGTGGTAGTGGCTTAAAAGCCATGCACTTAGCAGCCCAAGCAATCAAATGTGGCGACGCTGAAGTGGTGATCGCAGGTGGTCAAGAAAATATGAGCATGTCTCCTCATGTTGTGCCTAATTCTCGCAATGGTCAACGCATGGGTCCTTGGACAATGGAAGACACTATGATTAAAGATGGTCTTTGGGATTGCTTCAATGACTATCACATGGGTGTGACTGCAGAAAATATCGCGGGTAAATTTGACATTACACGTGAAGATCAAGACGAATTTGCAGCAAGCTCACAGCAAAAAGCAGAGGCAGCGCAAAAAGCAGGTCACTTCAACGATCAAATCGTACCTATCACCATTCCTAAGCGTAAAGGCGACCCAGTTGTATTTGATACTGATGAATTCCCACGCGCAGGTGTGACAGCGGAAGCATTAGGCAAATTACGCCCAGCATTCAACAGAGAAGGCACAGTCACAGCAGGTAATGCATCTGGTATCAATGATGGTGCAGCAGCGGTATTGATGATGTCTGAATCTAAAGCCAAAGAATTAGGTTTAGAAATCTTAGGTCGTGTAGCTTCTTACGCTAGTGCAGGTGTTGAACCTGAAATCATGGGTACAGGCCCAATCCCAGCAACAAATAAATGCTTAGAAAAAGCAGGCTGGACACATGAAGAATTAGATTTAGTGGAAGCTAACGAAGCATTCGCAGCACAAGCCATTTCTGTTAACCGTGAATTAGGTTGGGATTTATCTAAAGTCAATGTTAACGGTGGTGCAATTTCTATCGGTCACCCAATTGGTGCATCTGGTGCGCGTATTTTCGTTGACTTATTACATGAAATGAAACGCCGTGATGTAAACAAAGGTTTAGCAACTTTATGTATCGGTGGCGGTATGGGTGTTGCTTTAGCTGTTGAACGCTAAATAATTATCCTTGTGGTTAGGGTTTTGGTGTAAAAGCTAGAACCCTACACAAAAAATATACTGGTCAATAGAGATTATTTAAACTAAATAATAAAAATCAGTGTATTATTAGAATAAGAGCTTTTTTAACTCCATAAGCGGGTTGTGTGTAATGGTCAAAGTAAGTGGCGAAGAGCCTCGAGTGATAAAAAAGTACCCTAATCGTCGTTTATACGATACCACGATTAGTAGCTATATTACTTTGGATGACGTAAAAACGTTGGTCATGGATCATGTTTCATTTAAAATTCAGGACGCAAAAACGGGACAGGACATCACCCGCAGCATTTTATTACAGATTATTTTAGAGCAGGAAGAAGAAGGCGAACCTATTTTTAGCAGCGAAGTATTGGCGCAGCTAATTCGCTTTTATGGTGACACGTTACAAGGTATTGTTGCCAACTATTTTGAGAGAAGTTTAGTTCTATTTGCTAAACAGCAGCAAGAATTACAAGAAAAAATGTACAACCCTTTGTCATTTATGACCGATATTGCTGACCAAAATATTAATTTATGGAAAGACATGCAAGACAGCTTTTTCCGTGCAACCTTGTCTACCTCTTCTCATGACAGTCAGTCTAAAGACAAAAAAGACGACGATAAGTCTAAATAAATACACAAGATGGTAAGTAGCAACAACCTACCATCTTCGTTTTATGTATTAATTCAATACTTCTTGCGTACTAAATGCGCCACGAATATCACCCAATTTAAAGTTTTGCGCTTGGTCATTTGGATAAATTTCATTTAACTTATTCGCAATCGGAGCTGCAATGGTTTCGCCATGACAAGCTAAACATTTTTCCATCACAGGAATCGCTTTCATATAACGCAATACTTGTTTACCATCAGCTTCTACCACTTCAGAATATTGTAATTGTTTAAATCCTTCCCCAGCTGCTTTACGTTGTTCAAAATCTTGCAATACTTTCATTTCCCACTCATCAGCGGCATTACTTGGGTTACGGATTTTTAAACTAGTGCGCTTCAGTTGAATACCTGAATCAGTTGACACCTTATCTGTAATTTCAGGGGCAGTCTTATTACAGACAGCCAAAGCTTCAACAGGCCCCCCTTCAGAAACAGCTGTTAACAATTCATTTTGCAATTGCTGCATAAAGTTTTTCAACGCAGCACGGTGTGTATTTAATTTTGCCTCAAGTGCAGCTTCTGACAAAACAGGCTCACTTTCTGCCATTGTGATAGGGGCGAATAAAACACTTGATAAAGCCAAACTCAAAATCATGCGCTTCATGGTCATTTCTCCAATCTTAGAGTAAATAATTTAACTTATGCTAAAGAGTCAGGCGACAAGCTGCAACCCAATATTTTTCGATAGTCTATTAGTTTAATTTATCTAATAGTTTGATATATTCAGCACAACAATGTTGTTCAGAAAAGCGGGTTTCTAAACTTGAATAGGCTTGTTGAATAATGGGGTTAAATTCTGTCATTGGTTTGCGTGAAAGGTCTAATAACATTTGGGCTAAGTGCTTAATATCATTAGCATGAAACTGGAAGCCTGAAACACCATCTTGTACTAGAGTTGCAACGCCACCTGTATCTGGCACGAGCACAGGCACACGGGCGGCCATGGCTTCTAATATAGCTAAACCAAATGGCTCACTTGGGCATAGATGTAACAATAAATCGGCTTCTGCTAACACATGAGAAATATCTTCGGTATAGCTGCAAAATCGCACATTATGACAACAAATCATGGCTTGACGGCGCAATGTGGGCAATTCAGTGCCAACCCCAAAAATATTAAAGTTTAGTTTTTTTAATCGTGGATCATAGCGAATCGCTTTGAGTAATAAATCAACGCGTTTTAGTGGATCAATACGTGATACGACAATAATATTCTGTAATCGATCTTCTGGCTGGAAAGGTAAGTGTTTAGGAGAATGAACAACTTGCTTTCTAGTTAGAAAATTTTCAATCAATTCAATTTTTTCTGATTTGACATGGTAAGATACTAATCGTTGGCGAACAAATTCAGAATTGACCACAAAGGTAACGGGGAAAGCATTAAGCACCCACTTTCGTCCATAGCTACGCCACTCATCTGCACCACCATGCACCATATGCAAATGTATCACTTTGCGTCGATAAATCAGATTCCATGCCCATAAAACAAACGAATAAAACACACCTGTAGACATGAAGGCCAGTTTTTTATGCTGAGCCAGTGCTTGTCGCATTAGCATCACTAAATGAAAGTGGCTGAAAAAACATTGAACAGATAAGCCTCGCCGTTGCGCTTCTTCAACAACAATACCTGGAGGCGTGAGTAATATAGGTTGATAATGGCTGCGCAAGCTTTCCAATGTCGCTAAAGCCATTTTTTCTGTGCCATATAAATTACTACTATGTAAAATGTAGTAGAGAGGCACAGCATCCATATTCTATCCCCATAATAATCGTTTTAATAGGTTAGGTTTGACTTTGGCACGGGTCGTGTGCTCTTTTAGCAGCTCGGTAAAGTAGCCACCACCAGTAAATGGTTTGACCCGATTTAAGACCGCCGCAACAACAGGGGGGTCTAAACGTTCGAGTAAGTAGGTCGCGCGTTTTAACTCTCCTGGATTGACTTTATTTGCTTCAATCACAAGTAAGACACCGCCAGATACTTCGCCTAATAACTCTGCATCAGCTGATAACAAGATAGGCGGGCTATCAATCAAAATTAAATCATAATACTCATTTAGATGACCTAATATTTCAGGTAAGCGTCCATAAGTCACTAAGTGGTCAGTATGTTGGCTGCCGACAGGTAAGCGATCAGGCAGGGTTGCTGTTGCAGGTACAATTAAATTTTGCAACTGACTTAATACCATGTGCCCACTGGTTAAAATATTGGTTAAGCCTTGGTTTTGCTTACCTTCAAATCGTGGATCAGGTTTAAATGCGTTTAATTCAACCGCTAAGGTTTTAATACCAAGCTGGGTTAGCATTCTGGCTAATTCTAAAGTTAAAGTACTTGTACCCCCTCCCGGTTTAACTGACGTAAGTGCAAAACATAGCGTTTTATGACCTTTTTTATCACGCTCTAAAACCAAAGCAAGACGGCGTAAATTATCTAATGACAATTGCTGTGTATCTTTATCTTGCTGATCTAAAATCCATGCCAGTGGTGGGAAGCCTAAAATACGGTGAATATCGCTAGGTGATCGGACACGACGATCTAATGCATCTAATAAAATTGGTAAACCAACACTCAGCGCAAAAGCCAAACCTAATAATAAGACAATCAATTTTTTGCTGGTGCTACCTTGGGTCACACGTGGGATTTTAGCTTCTGTATCTACCCTAACAAACCCTGGGGCTTCAGACTCTAAGGCAAGGAAATCAATACGGTCACCAATGGCGGTGAGTTGCTTTTCTGTTCGCTCGATTTCATTAGTAATAACGAGGGCTTGGTTATAACGATGTGAATATTGTGTGGCTAATTCACTTTGGCGTGCCACTTCTTCTGCTAATGCTTTCTCAATTTGCCTTGCTTGATACACTTTTGCTTGGTGATCTCGCACAATACGGCGGCGAATATTCTTAGCATACTCTTGCTCTAACTGCTCTAAATACAAATCAATTGCGGCCACGTCTTTATCAGCACGTTTACGTTCTGGATGAGAAGGTTTCATACCAAATACCTCAGCTAATCGCTCAGAACGTTTACGCATTAAATTGGTTTTTGTACTTTTTAACACAGAATCCGTATTTAATTCTGCGTCAACCATACTATCTAAATTCGACTGGCTTTTATAACCACGCTTTTCATCCAAGGCTTTAAGCTGGGCTTCGGCTTCAACTCGATTTCTTCTGGCGCGAGAAAACGCTTTATTACTATCAATTAAAATTTGGTCATAAGGATTTAAAGCCGTGCTATTAAACGTGGTTACGCCTAAATCTTCAGCAATTTTACTGCGTTCAACTCGCTTTTTTTCAATATCTGCTAACAGCTGTTCTTTTCGAGTTAATAAACGTTGGATGCGCCCTGTGCTGTCATAAAAATATTCTTGCTGCGACTTTTTGATATACACTTTCATCAAAGTATTCAGCACAATCGCAAGCCCATCAGGTTTGGGACTGCGGAGCGTTAGAGTAATAAATGGGTTTTTTCGGGCTTTACTTTTAGTCGATAGGCTGACGCGCAAACGCACTGCACCCGATTCCACACTTTCGTTAGGACGCAACCAATATTTAGCGGCTTCAGGTTGGCGCAATGTTTCTTGTAAAGTATCTGCGCGTTTGATTAACTCTTCTTGCTGCACAACATATAAAAAGTACTGATTGCCATGCAAGTTAAAACTACGATCAGAAGTTAAGTTATTGACAAACTTAGGGGAAACAAGCAATTTAGCATGGACAGCATAACTGGGTACGCTGGTTTTTTGCTGTAAAAGAAAGAAGCCAAATACACCAACCAATAACAATGAAGCTAGCGATAACCACTTATAACGTAATAAGCTCATTACGGGGTTAAAGCTACCTGCTGGTGCGGGTGAGTTTTCCGATGCCATGCTAAAGTCTTACTCTCAAAAAGCCTAAATAGGGTGACACTCAATGAATGAGTCAATCAACCAAAATATCTGTAAAATTTAATTTATAGTCCATAACTGCAACTGCCTATTCTAAAATCTGATTCTGTTCAAATTCTTGCTGTTGTGTTTCAAGGTTAGTTTTTTCTTGCTCAAGCCGTGCATTTTCCTGATCGATACTACGTAAACGGCGGTTAGCCCGAATCGATTCAATATCAGCATAAATACCTAACACTTGACTGATCGGGTTTAAGAAACCAAATGCATAATTCACTTTAGACAATGTATTGGTCGGCACATAAATAATGTCATTTTCCTGTAGACTGAGATTCACTTTATTATTACCGTCCAGCAAATCATCTAAGTCAATAGACGCATTAATTTTTTCACTTGGGCGGATAATATTAATTTTGCTTGAGGCTGCATCTCGCGAAGTTCCTCCTGCTTTAGCTAACATTTCCAAAAATGAAGTATTCGCTGTTAGAGGAAATGCCCCCGGTTTATTAACCGCACCCAAAACATAGACCAACTTTTCACGTAGTTCTGGAATATAGATAATATCGTTACGTTTTAATTTTAAATTTAAGTCTAAATTGCGCCCCATCAGTAAAGGCTCTAAGTCTAACCACACGATTCTGTCACGGCCTCGAAAGATCGCACAGCGTGTAAATGGTAGGGTTTCCCCCGGTAATAATAGTTTGCTAGGAATGGTTGTGCCACCTGCTAAAGCAATTGCCTCCAATAAAGTGGGGGCGGTCATGCCAAATTTAATTGCACCCGGTTTACGCACTCGGCCTAATATTAAAATTCGATTAGATGTGTATTCATCAACACGTACTGTCACAGACAAGTCAGCATAATAAGTATCGGTTAATTTCTGCCGAATCGCGCGGGCGGCCTGCTCACGGGTCAATTCTGTAATTTGAAAACTACCTACCAATGGCAATGTAATCACACCATCAGGGCCTACAACATGTTTACCTGATAGTTCAGGATAGCCCCAAACATCAATGCTAAGCTCATCTCCAGCCCCAATAAAGTAGCCTGCCGCATCTTCGTCATCTGCAAAAAAGTCTTCTTGGAATGCGGTTAATGCTTCTGACGAACTAGATTCTGGCTGTATAGTTTGAGATGAAGGCTGAAAATTATCGGGAATTGTCACAGGAGATGGGGCACATGCTGCGAGGCTGATAATCATCAGAGTTAGGTAAATCAATGTTTTGAGCATTAGAGCTAGACTTTTTCAATAGCAATTTAGTGGTTAATATTCTGTGCTTTCTGTTGCAAATCTTCTAGTGCTGCCAGTTTATCTGCAAAAATACGGATTTCATGATGCAAGCGAGTCAGTTCAATAATGGTACGCAGAGCAGGCGTAATATTAAGCAAAACGACCTCGCCTTGATGGGTTTTCGCTAGTTTGGCTGCTGTAATAAAAGTTGAAAGCCCTCGTGCATCTGCAAATTGAATCTTTCCTAAATCAAGTATCACAAAAGGCGATGTTTCTTCTATTAGCTGTGCTAATTGCTGACGAACCTGTGGTGCATCATGATGGGTTAAACTGCCATCTAAAGTAATAATTTGTATATCTTGGTGTGAATGATGGGTCAACAACATGCCAACATACCTAAAGTGATTTGTGCAGATTTTAAGCAACTTAAGCACCAAAGTAAAACAACTTTCTAGCTTTTACGTGGTGTTTTTAACTATCCAGCATGATATTTAGGCAATCACTAATAGCAAAAGACCTGCATAAGCAATTTTAATTAGCGGTACCATAATCATGCCAAGTATGCCCGTTGCCAACAAAGCAATCAGAATAAAAAAGCCATAAGGTTCTGATTGACCATACTTATATGCTAAGCGATGAGGTAATAAGCTAAATAAAATACGCCCACCGTCTAATGGTAATATAGGCAATAAATTTAATATCATCAAAACTAAATTAATCAGAACGCCTGCTTGTCCTGTATAAATCAGAAATTCAGTCATTGGGTATGTAGTAACCAAAGCCAAACCAATATTGATAACCATCACCCATAATATTGCCATGATGAGGTTTGACAAAGGCCCTGCTAATGCAACAATTGCAATGTCTCGTTTCGGATTGCGTAAATTACCCCAGTTTACAGGAACAGGCTTCGCCCAGCCGAATAAGAATGGTGCACTGAGTGCAATTAAGAGTGCTGGAATTAAGATTGTACCAACAGGGTCAATATGGCTGATGGGGTTGAGTGTCAGTCTACCTTGCTGATAAGCGGTTTTATCGCCTAGTTTATACGCCGCAAAAGCATGTGCTGCTTCATGTAATGTAATGGCAAATAAAATTGGTAAAATCCAAACTGTGACTTGTTGGATAGAATTAAAATCACCCATAAACCGTATTTCTTTTACGTCTGTTTTAAAAGGCTTTTAGTCTATCACATTATGTGAATGGGTTTAGAGGATTTGAGAAAAGGCAGGAAATAGAGTGCAAATAGATTAACTCTACTCACACTCTATCAATAAGGCAGGATTATAAGTCTACAGGTACCCAACCGAATTTATCAACCGTACGGAATACGTCAGAATAAGTTACGATGCCTAATGGCGCACCGTCTTTTTCTACGATAACGCGACGGATTTTGTTATCACTCATGATGTCAACACACTCATGTAAAGATGTTTCAACAGGCACCATGCGTAATGGTCTGTTTGCAACGTCAGAGACAACAACATTGGCTGGTGATTTGTTTTCGTGCATGACTTTAGTCACAACGTCGTTTTGCGTCAACATTGACCATACACCGTCGCTGTCAGGCTCAACGATTACACCACTGATATTGTTTTCATTCATCACATGTACAGCTGTTTCAACAGTGTCTGATGGCTTAATCGTAATCAATTTCGTAATCATGATTTCGCCCACTGTATGTGGTGTACGACCCGCTTCAATTTCAGCACTTGGATCAGACATACGACGAATTTCACGTTCTTTACGATCTTGTTCGATTTTTTCTTGACGTTGTTGACGGAAGCTATCTAAATCGATACCACCGTTGATTTGTTGGATTAACGCATCAGCGAATTGGCTTGTACCAACTTCTGTCGCATTTTCAGTTTGACGTGCGAAATCGTAAGTCACAATTTTCTCACCGATAACCACTGGATATGCTGCACGGATTAAGTCAGCTGCTTCTTTCCAGCCGATGTATTCCAACATATCAACACCACTGAATAATAATGAACCGGGGTTCACTTTGTTCAAGTTAGCGTATTTTGGTGCAGTACCATGCGTTGCTTCGAATACCGCAACGTGGTCAGCCATGTTAGAGCCCGGAGCGATACCAACGCCGCCTACTTCCGCTGCAATCGCATCAGATAAGTAGTCACCGTTTAAGTTCATTGTCGCTAATACGTCGAATTCAGCAGGACGTAATTGCATTAATTGGAAAATAATATCAGCAATACGGTCTTTGATGACGATTTTGCCTTCAGGCTGTTTGCCGCCATATTTGCTATATAATTCTTCTTCTGTAATTGTATAGTCGCCGAATTCTTCACGCGCTACTTCATAACCCCAGTTACGGAACGCACCTTCGGTGAATTTCATAATGTTACCTTTATGTACCAAGGTCACACTTTCACGGTTATGGTCAATTGCGTATTGAATTGCTTTACGAACTAAACGTTTTGTACCAAATGGGCTGATTGGTTTCACGCCGATACCAGCGTCTTCGAAGAAATTCGCACCCATTTCTTCTTTTAAGAATTTTTCTAATTTTTTAACTTCTTCAGAACCTGATTGATATTCAATACCTGCATACACGTCTTCTGTATTTTCACGGAAAATCACCACGTCAACTTCTTCAGGTTTTTTAAGTGGTGAAGGCACACCTTCGTAATAACGTACTGGGCGCACACACGCATATAAGTCTAATTCTTGACGTAAAGCAACGTTTAAAGAACGGAAGCCACCACCAACAGGTGTAGTTAATGGGCCTTTGATAGAAACGATAACATCTTTTAACGCTTCTAAAGTTTCAGCTGGGAAGTAGTCGCCGTCATAAATACCAGCGGCTTTTTCACCCATGAATAATTCCATCCAATGAACTTCACGTTCACCATTGTATGCTTTAGCAACTGCGGCATCCCAAACACGTAAACAAGCATTTGTAATATCAGGACCAATCCCATCGCCTTCGATGTAACCTAAGATAGGGTTACTTGGAACGGATAGTTTTCCATTCTCGATAGTGATCTTTGCACCACCTTCAGGCGTTTTAATATGCTCTGGCATACGGTCCTCCTACTATTCACTTCAGTTTATGAAAACGAAAAGATTTATTTATACAACCTATATAGTTTAATCTATAACGCTATAAAAAAGAATCATAGATGATAAAAAAACTCAATGGATGTTTTATATTTCCCTCCGATTCTAGCGTAAAAATGCACTCAATGTCTGGTTTTGATTCGATTTTTCTTTTTTTAAATAAATTTGCAAAAAAAGCATTGCTTAGCGGTCAGGTTTAGAGTAATTTCAGCATATATTAATTGAAAATTATCACGTGAAGGAGTTTTCATTATGGGTTTGCTCGCCAATGTCATTATTCCCCTACTTTTTGTATTAGGCGGTTTACTTGTTTATATGATTCGCGTGCTACGTGAGTATGAACGCGGCGTGATGTTCTTCTTAGGTCGTTATCAAG
Source organism: Candidatus Albibeggiatoa sp. nov. NOAA (assembly GCA_025800385.1). Lineage (GTDB taxonomy): Bacteria > Pseudomonadota > Gammaproteobacteria > Beggiatoales > Beggiatoaceae > Albibeggiatoa. The sequence goes on along the minus strand of JAOXRS010000066.1, from coordinate 167,761 downwards.
GTGTCAAAGGGCCTGGGCTGGTAATTGTGCTTCCGGGGCTACAGCAAATCGTTAAAGTAGACTTACGGACAATTGTGATGGATGTACCAAGCCAAGATGTAATGTCACGGGATAATGTGTCAGTAAAAGTCAATGCAGTAGTGTACTTCCGTGTCATGGAACCTGAGAAGGCAATTATTCAAGTTGAAGATTTTATTCAAGCCACCAGCCAATTAGCCCAAACCACATTGCGTTCAGTTTTAGGTCATCATGAATTAGATGAAATGCTGTCAGAACGGGATAAGTTAAATCGAGATATTCAAGAAATTTTAGATAAGCAAACCGATGCATGGGGAATTAAAGTTGCAAATGTTGAAATTAAACATGTAGATTTAGATGAAAGTATGATTCGAGCCATCGCACGTCAAGCCGAAGCAGAGCGTGAACGTCGTGCGAAAGTAATTCATGCTGATGGTGAGTTACAGGCTTCAAGCAAATTATTGGAAGCTGCACAAATTATGTCGCAACAACCCGAAGCGATTCAGTTACGTTATTTGCAAACCATGAGTGATGTGGCCAGCGATAGTAAAAGCCATTTAATTGCATTCCCATTACCGATTGATTTGTTAAAAGCGTTTCAAACTGCAATGCAAGGCAAAAATGATTAATTTTTTATGTGCTAAATGCATTAAAACAGAAATTAAACTATGATATAAAGCCATGCTATTTATTGCGACAGCTGCATTTGGATAGTGTGGTTTTTTTAATGTTCAAAGGAATGACAATAGGTTATTTGTTATTTTACGAAATATATGCAGCAAATGATGCTTTAGGTAATTTCATCAAGTTTATTTTAGCCAGAGGGCAAAATTCCGAAATTAAACAAGCTCAAGCTTAGATGTAAGATTTTGATATGGATTATTTGTTAGCAGATAAAGGCTGACTCTGACAGCATTGTCCAATTTCTTGAACTCTCTTTATTATCTGTTCTTCGATTAATTCATAGTTCTTTTTACATTTATGAGGTGTAGGTGATTTCTATAAACAAGCACTTTTAAGCAACAGGCAAGCTATTTCTGAGTATTACCCAACCTATTTAAACACAAAACGTTTAAGACAGAGATTTAGAGTTGCGTACAGTTAATGCGACGATTCCTTTAAGCGATGGCAGTCAAGAAACTGTTGCTAGTAATTATATCGAGTAACGCTTAATCTATGGAGCGCAAGCAAGGTACAGAAGAAATGTTACCAATTTTGGATATTATTCATCGATAGCTTCTAAGAACCTGCTTATATTACTCAGTCAGTAGGCTCTTAGCCCAATGTTTCTTTAGGTTTATTTAAAATACTATTTCATGGTATATAACAATTTCATTTCAAGGTTAGTTTGCTCATGGGTGAAAGCAGCTTGTTTAAATGTGGGTGTAGCCATTAAGCCTACATTGTTTGAATACGCATAACCTTCTAAAGGTGTGCCTAATTTATCTACATCAAACTGACTATTACCATTTTCATCATGTAAAACTGAAATTGCATATGTGCCTACAGGAAAAGCATGTAACGTGATGATTTGACTACCCACTCTTGCTGGCATTGCTACATATGTGTGTATCTCATTTTCATCTTCAGTCTCAAAGGCTGTTGCATTGTTATAAACTGAAATTAACAAATAGCCCTTGTCATTATGGATGTTATTGATTGTGATTTGTAAATCACCTGCATATGCTGTGTTAAATGTGACTAATAAAGCTAAGAAACTAAACAATATTTTCATTGGAATGTCTCCATTTAAGTATTTTCAAGTATCAGTAGTAATTGTTGCATCGCTTGTCGTGAATACTCTCGATAAGTGACAAAATGTCCAAGTGGTAGCAAAGAATCAACGTTAAAGTAAATCCCTAAAATCCCTGCTGATACGGTCTTTACTTGAGTAACTTCAGCTTTTGGATACATTTTTGTCAGTACAATATCAAAGCCTTGACTCACTTGATTAAACCACTGATTCATTTTAAGTTTGAGTTCAGGGCGAGTTTGGGATGCTATCATTAGTGCAAGTGCAATTGTCACATCATTGACTTGTCCTTCAGCTTGCCCATAATCCAGCAATATTTCAATGAGCTCACTGGATTGCTGCAGGTTTGAATCTATAAACTGGTTCATTTGTGCATCAGAACGAATTAAGAAGCGATCAACCGCTTGATTTAATAATTCATCATTATTACCGACATAATGCCTCAGTAAAGGCCGTGCGATGCCTGCAGTTTCGGCAATTTTTTGTAAAGTTGCCCCTTCCACGCCGTATAATGCAATACAGGTTTCATAGGCGTGTAAAATTTCTTCCTTACGTTGTTGTTTTAAACTCGGCCTTGGCATTACTTACCCTAACAAGCTAATTGTCAATCGCGATAATACTCAAATATATGGCATTCAAAATAAATTGTCAAATGTGAAAATTTATAATTTTTTAGTATTCATAATGGGGTAAATACAACTTTATAATTTGTTTTCTGATAATAAGTAACTCGTTATTAATATAGGAGTTACAAAGCATTCTGCAGATACCAAACTTTAAACTATACAAACTAATTAGCGGCTAGGGATGATAGTTTTCAGCCTACTAAATAATTTACAAGATCAGTATAATATTTCTAAAAATAGATGCGCTGTAGCTGTATTTGCTTAAAATTCAATTAACCTCGCTACTTCTACAAAATCATAAAACACTTTTAAATTTCACAAACTTACATCTAACACCATCATTTCAATCTATGACACCAATATTTTGGAATAAGTTGTAAGTTTGGTAAATAGAACTTATTACCTGAGATTTGGATAACATAAATGTCACCTCAACAAGCTCGAAAACTTGCCAGTCAAGCCCTACAAAAAGGTAAATTGCAGTACGCAAAACAACTATGCCTTCAAATCTTAAAAAGAATACCTAATGATGCAAATACTTTATATCTGCTTGGTGGTATTGCCTACCATGGTAAACATTATGATGAAGCACTAGAATTTCTACTACAGGTAGTAAAATATAGCCCTAAATTTTTAGATGCTTATCTAAAGGTAGCACTTATTTACAAAGACTTAGGAAAATATCAAGAAGCTATTATTTGGTATAAAAAGGGATTTAGTCTAGCATTCAAATCAAATAATAACTTTAACATAGAAACAGTTATAGTATTAATGACTCAAGTGCCACCTATAGATTGGCGACCTTATGCAGAACATTTTATACATTATGGTGAATGTTTATATCAAGTAGAACAATTACAAAAAATTACTGTACGGTTACCACAGCTCATAAAACATATTAATTGGAAGTTAGCTGAAAAAGACTTACAGGCTACAATTTTAGGGTTGTTACAGGTTTTAAGATTTGACAAGTCAACTGATAGAAACTGGAATACATCTGTGTTCCAGCATGTTGGCTTGCCTTGTATGCAACAGGCTTTAGCTCATGATTTTTATGCACTTGGATTAATATTAGAATCTTCTATTTATCATAACCATATAAAACCAAAAGAAACGGCAGAGCACTTTAGCACCTGCTTCAGCCTATGGGTGGGTGATATGTGCGATGCAGGGCAACGTGTAAAAGCAACGTTACCCCCACTAGATAAGTCTGTATTACATCATGCTGTACCCACAATAGGCTTTTTTATTCATAAGGCTAGTTTACTAGCGCATATTGAAATAGTGTTAAATATGTTAGAGGGGGTATCACAACTAGATGAGGAGTTATTTAAACCCATTATTTATGCTTTTGATGGATATGATGAGGAAATGTTAGTACGCTGCCAAAAAATAGGTGTGCCCGTTGTCTTTTTGTCAAAACAATGTAACCAAGAAAGCCGTTATGAAAAGCTATTATTTCTACGTGAACAGACTGCTCAAGATCAGGTTGCAGCCTTAGTTTGGGTTAGTTTGGCAACAATGATGCCATTTGCTTTTAGTATGCGTATAGCACCTGTACAAATTTGGTGGGCAATGAAATATCATGGGTTAGAATTTGATGATATTGATGGTTATTTAACAGGGGCTAGCAGTGGGGCATCTAAGAAAATTGGTAATAAAGTATGGCGAACATCTAGTCTAGGTATTAGTGGTTGGTACGACCCTATGCTCAAACAAGAAGCACAAACAATTCGAGCACAATATCATAAAAAATTTGATATTATTTTAGGCTCAATGGGTAGAGAGGAAAAACTGAATAGCTCAGAATTTCTTGAAACAATCGCTAAAATCTTAAAAAAATACCCTAAAGCTGCCTTTCTGTGGACTGGGCGAGAGCAGTTACCTTCAATTCAAGCCGTTTTTGACCAGTATGAAGTAAGCAATCAATGCTTTTTTATTGGTTGGGTTAATACAAAATTATACGCACAAGTTTTAGATATTTTTTTAGATTCTTTTCCGTTCCCTTGTGGTTTTACTGCATATGAGACTATCGCAGCATCTAACCCTATTGTCTTATATGCTTCTAATGATTCATACAATACAGGTTTATATGGTGCAATATCTCCTGTTTTGATGGGTAAAATGGGTTCACCTGATGAACATCAATTGATAAATGAGATTTTTCACCCTCAAGAAAAAAGTGTTTATTTTTGTGCAAATAATGCTGAGCAATACTTTGATTATACTTGCCAATTGATTGAAAATGAAAATTTGAGACAACAATCAGGTTATGCTTATAGTCAATTTATTGAGCACTTTTTTACAAATACTCAGAAAATGGCTCAGGGTTATGCTAGACATTTTTTAGAAATGATCTTAGAGTGTCGGCATTAAATATTTTTGTGTTGTTTTATATCATGGAAAAACAAGTTGTGAATGCTTCTCTAATCAAAGATTATTGTTTAGAGAAAAAATGGGCGTTTTACGAATATAGTAAACCGGAAACATTACATTTTTTAACAAAAAACTTGAAAAAGCCTAATCAATTACAAGTCGTGGCTTATGGACAATCACATGTATATCTTGCTTGTATGCATAATGTTGCTGTTTTTGCAGGAAGGTTTGTGAGGAGTGAAGCTGATGGCAATATTTTTCTACATGGATTAACCCATAATAATACACCAACGAATTTATTTAATCGTTTAGAGCAAGGCAACTCTCTAAGCGTAGGTCAAAATAATATAGCTCAGATTAAAGTAGGCGAACCAAATAAAAGCTATGATGAAGCTGTATTGATTAGTGGTTCTCCAAATTTTGGGCATTGGATGGTTGAGCATGTGCTTCGTTTAGCCATACTTGAATTACATCCACACTTAAAGAAGTTAAAGTTATTAATTACAAATGATACACCAAAACGTTTTTTAGGGTTTCTCTCTTTACTAGGCTTTAAAGAAGATCAATTTTGTCTTATTAATCACTCTGATGTTGTAACAGTATCTCGGTTGTGGGTACCTTCTGTACCATATTACATGGGACATTATTCTGATAAAAAAATGTATATTTCACCTGATACAATTCATCTTTTGAGGTATGCTTTTTTACAAGAACGTTCTTTATTATCAACTCAACATGCTAGTAAAAAATCAAGAATATATGTTTCTCGTAAGCAGGCTAAATGGAGAAGACTTGTAAACGAGGACGCAGTCGTTGAGGTGTTAAAAAAGTATGGCTTTCAAACAGTTTATATGGAAGAACTTTCTCCGCAAGAACAGATAGATTTAATTTCTCAAGTTGAAATACTTGTTATGCCAATTGGTGGTTCATCCATGGTATCGATTTTTGCGCCTAAGAATGCCATTATTATAGAATTCACCTATAAAGGCTTCCATTATGATCCTTTTACTGCTGTCGATTTTTGCCGTGCATTAGGACAACCTTACCATAAAATTATTGGTGAGCCTGTTTCTTTACCAGAAGAACGCAAAGGTACTGTAACAGAAAAATTTGATTATGATTTTAAAATATCACTTAATGATTTGTCTGAGATATTACAAAAGGTAGAACAAATGACTAACAGCGTTTTATCTTTTTCTCAAGAATTACATGATAAACTCTTTCGGTAAAGTCTATGTCTCCAGAACAACTTACTGCATTTGAACAGCGTATTGCTAATATTTATGAGCAAGGCAAAATTAAAGCGCCTATTCATTTAAGAGATGGTAATGAGCAACAATTAATAGATATATTTAAGGAAGTTAATAAACAAGACTATGTTTTTTCAACATGGGCATCTCATTTACATGCTTTATTAAAAGGTATACCTAGTCAATTAATTGAAGAAAAAATTGTCCAAGGTGATAGCATTACGCTTTGTTTCCCAGAGTATCATTTCTACACATCAGCAATCGTAGGCGGTATTGCACCTATGGCACTAGGTGTTGCATTAGGTTTTAAAAGAAAGCAAATTGACAATCAACATGTATGGTGCTTTATTGGAGATATGACCTATTTCACAGGCATTGTGCAAGAATGTATTGAATATGCAGAGAATTTTCAATTACCAATCACCTTTGTTGTTGAAGATAATGGCGTGTCTGTTTGTTCGCCTACTCAAGAGGTTTGGGGTAGAAGTTGCAAGGAAAAAATTCAGCAACAGCAATCATTAGGTAGACATAAGAATGTGCGTTATTTTGACTATTCACTGTCTTGGCCTCACTCGGGTATTGGTAAATTTATTCACTTCTAGTTTAGATCGCACTTCAAGAGAAGAAGTAGTTCAATTTTATATAGTTATCGACAGTATTCCAATTAGTAGTTCTAATTATTTAGGATGTAAAGGGTAGTTATGGCGTATTTTGACGAATGTAAACGTGCAATGGATTATTTAGGGCAAGACCCTAGAACCTTATTTATGGGGCAATCAGTTGCATATAAAGGTACGGCAATTACAACACAGTTAAAAGACGTTCCTGCCGAAAAAAAATTAGAGCTACCCGTTTGTGAAGAAATGCAAATGGGGATGGGCATTGGTATGGCATTAGAAGGATTTGTGCCTATTTTGATTTATCCACGTTGGAACTTCCTTTTATTAGCAGCAAATCAGCTTATTAATCATTTAGATAAGTTCAATTACTTTACTCATGGCGATAAAAATATTAATGTTATTATAAAAGTAACAGCAGGTTCGGCACACCCTTTATTTCCAGGTCATCAACATGTTGGTGATTATGGCGACGCTTTTCGCATGATGTTGGAACAGGTTGAAGTGATTCAGTTACAAGAGCCTGAACAAGTTTTTAGTAGCTATGAATATGCCTTGCAGCGCATAGATAATAAACCAACACTCTTAGTTGAATATGGAGATTATTATACTGAGAAATAGCTTTAATTCCAGATAAACCAAAAGGAATACAACATGTTAGATAAAGAACTTTCAGACTCCAAGTTAAGACATAAAGTCTATTTGAATGAGTTTAACGTTGTCATGGAACATGCTGCTTATCTTCCTTTAGTCTCTGGGTTATTGAGAGCATATGCTGAAACATCGAAATTGTTGAGAGACAATTATCAATTTATGCCTTTTTTATTTTATCGTGACAGCCCTCAGCAGATAATAAAACAGTATGATAATCCTACAGTCGCTGCATTTTCCACGTCAATGTGGAATGAGCAACTTAATTTAGAAATAGCAAATAAAGTCAAACAACGATACCCTAATTGTTTGATTGTATTTGGTGGCCCGCAAGTACCGCATTATCCTCAAGCATACTTTGAACAATATCCTTTTATTGATATTGCTGTTCGTAGTGAAGGTGAAGAAGCATTTTCAGAAATTTTAACTAGATTTTTAGATTCACGTGACTTTAGTAACATTGCTGGTATTGCTTGGCGTCATCCAGATACACATGCTTGCATTCGTAATGATTTGGAGCGTCCAAAATCTAGAGACCTTGATCTTTATCCATCGCCTTATATAGAAGGTTTGTTTGATGATTTAATAACCGCAAGGCCAGATTTACAATTTCAGGCAATTGTTGAAACAAACCGTGGCTGTCCATTTCCATGTACGTTTTGCTTTTGGGGTCAAGGCGGTTTAAGTAGAAAATACCGTTATCACGGTATAGAGCGTGTCCGAAGAGAAATTGAATGGTGTGCGCAACATAAAATTAAATATGTATTTAACGCTGATTCTAACTTTGGTATACACAGGCGAGATGCTGAAATTGCTCAAATATTAGTTGACACTAAAAACAAGTATAACTATCCCGAAAAGTTTCGTACTTGTTGGGGCAAAAATACGGATGAAAAAATCTATAATATTGCCATGCTTTTTCATAACCATCGTCTTGAAAAAGGCATTACCTTAAGTATGCAGAGTAATGACGAGCAAGTCCTTAAAAATATTAAGCGTCAAAATATCAAACTCTCAACCTATAAAAATTTACAGTTAAAATTTAACGAGCATGATGTACCTGTTTACTCTGAATTGATTTTAGGGTTGCCTGGTGAAAATTATCACACTTGGGTGACTGGTATCGAAGGTATGCTGCAGTCAGGCCTTAAAAATCAACTATTTGTTTATCATTGTCAAGTATATCCTAATACTGAACTTGCTGACCCTTTGTATCAAAAACAATTTGGTATTTTAACCAAGCGTATTGCTTTAACTGAAATTCATGGAGCAATTCGTCAAGATAATTTAACAACAGAATATGAAGATATTATTGTTACAACAGATAGTATGCCTGTGAATGAGTGGCGGAAAATGACCGTATTTTCTTGGCTTTTAATGACTTTGCATAGCTTAAAGTTGGGCTTTTTTATCATGATATATTTGCATAATCGCTATGGCATTAAGTATACAGACTTTATTAGTTATCTCAGCGAATGTTGTATGCCAACAGGAGTAGGCAATATTTTTCGAGATGAAATCGCCCAATTTAATTTCCAAGTTGATAATTTACTTCTGGGTAATGCTAGAGGGCGTGAGATACCTGACTATGGTAATATCTATTGGGATGAAGAAGAAGCCAGTTTTCTGAGGATTTCTGAGGATTTAGGACAGTTCTATGATGAGTTTTTAGCATTGATCTGTACATTTTTAAGAGAAATGGATATTTTCTATGACTATGATGAAGTAGCAGAAGCTGTGCTTTATCAGAAAATACGGATTCCAACTCATGACAAACATGCCGTCATCATGCATCATCAATTTAAATTTAACTTTCCAGAGTATTTCGAGAATTGCTTTGCAAAAGAGCCTATACCACTAAAAGAAACCCCTCAAATACTGGTAATTGAACCAAAGGATTATAAAGATAATAAACCTAAATATGCTCGTGAGACTATTCTTTGGGGACGTAAGAGTGGCACTATGCTTGAAAATGTAAAATGGCAGATTGATTAGTCATTAAGCTTAGAATGCAAAACTGCACGACTGTGAATATTTTAATATTTATAAATTAGAAAATTATGACAACAAAAGTTGATGTTGTATTTATTCATCCTGGTGATAAAAAACAAATTTACCAAGGTCTTGCAAACGAGTTTAGTGCAACAGAACCGCCTATTTTTGCAGGTTTATTTGCTACTTACTTGCAGCGTAAGGGCTACAGTGCTGCTATTATTGACGGGCCTGCGCATAACTTATCTGTTGATGAAATCGCTGAGCAAGCAGTGAGTGACCTTTCTCCCAAACTTATTGTCATTGTTGTATATGGCAATCAGCCTTCTGCATCCACGCAAAACATGACCGTGTCAGGTAAAGTTGCCACAGCAATTAAACAGCATCAGCCTAATATGAAAATCATGATGACAGGTACGCATCCTGCGGCATTACCGCGACGAACAATCACTGAAGAAGATGTTGATTTTGTCTGCGATCGAGAAGGCCCTGTGACCATATACAAAACCTTGCAAGCGTTAGATGCGAAATTAGATAGTTTTTCAGATATTCCCAGTTTATGGTGGAAAAAAGAAGGGGTGGTTTTTTCTCCAACCAGTTCAGAGGGATTAATTAAAAGTCTTGATGAAGAAATGCCGGGAGTAGCTTGGGATTTATTGCCAATGGAAAATTATCGCGCTCATAACTGGCATTGCTTTGACCACATTCATGATCGTACGCCTTATGCCGCGATTCATACCAGCATGGGTTGCCCTTATAAATGTAGCTTTTGTTGTATTAATGCCCCGTTTGGAAAAAATGTATACCGCATGTGGTCTGTTGACAGTGTGATGAAGGAAATTGATTTTTTGGTAGAGCATTACGGTGTTAAAAATATTAAATTCATCGATGAAATGTTTGTATTGAATAAAGCGCATGTGTTGGGTATTTGCGATGCACTGATTCAACGTAATTATGAAGTTAACATTTGGGCTTACGCAAGAATTGATACGGTTAAAGATGAATATTTAGATAAATTGAAAACTGCTGGGTTTAACTGGCTAGCGTTAGGGATTGAAAGTGCTAGTGATTTTGTGCGCGATGGCTCTGACAAACACATGACCAATGAGGATATTATTAATACAGTAAAACGTATTCAAGCCGCAGGTATCCATGTGATTGGTAACTATATTTTTGGTTTGCCTGATGATTCATATTCAAGAATGCAAGAAACCTTGGATATGGCATTAGATTTAAATTGTGAGTTTTCTAATATCTATTCCGCAATGGCTTATCCCGGTTCTAAACTTTATACAGAAACCTTGCAAAATAATCCCAATGATTTACCAACTTCTTGGCATCAATATTCACAACATGCTTTTGATAGCAAACCTGTAAGTAATGCATTTTGTAGCTCTGAAGAAATTCTAGCTTTTCGTGATAAAGCGTGGGAGGCTTGTTTTACGTCGCCTAAATATCTTGACTTGGTGCAACGTAAGTTTGGAACAGACGTTGTTAAACATATTGAGCGCATGACAGCTACCCCACTTCCACGTAAAAAATCTGGCTAAACTGATTATGAAACATCCAAATAAAAAAGTATGACATTGATATAATTGATGACTTTTTGAAGGTAGTGTGGGCAACATGGGAAAATTAGTTTGAGCTGTAGCTAGATAGTATTCATGGTGATAATAAATCGTGAAAACTGGTATCTTGTTTTTATGGGGAATTGTATTTTGTTATTGTAGATAATAAAAAAGGCTCGCCAATTGGGATTGAATTATTTTAAATGACAAAACGAGTACCTCCCTATTTTGACAATGTTTTTTTGTACTAAGTGAACTTAACTTGGTGATGATCTCGGTGCTTTACTTTAAAATGGAATAATCCACACATTGGGAATCATTGACTGATACAAACTCCCACTTTGCAAAAAAGAGATGTGAGTTAGATTATGATTATTAGTAGAACGCCATTTAGAATATCATTTTTTGGTGGAGGAAGTGATTATCCTGCGTGGTACTTAAAACATGGTGGGCAAGTGCTATCTACTTCAATTGATAAATATTGTTTTATTAGTTGTCGACATTTACCCCCTTTTTTTGAACATACACATCGTATTGTTTATAGCAAAATAGAAAGTGTCGTTAATATTGATGACATTCAACATCCTGCTGTGCGTGGTGTATTACAATGGTCTGATTATACTAGAGGTTTAGAGATTCACCATGATGGTGATTTACCCGCTCGCTCTGGCCTAGGGTCTAGCTCTTCGTTTACAGTGGGTTTAATCAATGCACTCCATGCAATACAAGGGCGATATATTTCTAAAGAAGGATTGGCTCAAGCCGCTTTACATGTAGAACAAAATGTCATCGGTGAAAATGTTGGTTCGCAAGACCAGATTGCAGCTGCATTTGGTGGATTTAACCTGATTCGTTTTTTACAAAATGGCAGTTTTCAAGTTGAACCTATTGTTTTACCATCCCAAAGATTGGCAGAATTACAGCAGCATTTAATTTTAGTATTCACTGGTTTTTCACGTATTGCTTCAGAAATAGCTAAAGATAAAATTAGCAATCTTGAACATAAAGTGACTGAAGTGACACACTTATCAAATATGGTATCTGAGGCAATGAATATTTTGAGTCAGCCTAGTACCAATATAAACGAGTTTGGACAGCTATTACATGAGGCTTGGCAGTATAAACGCGGCTTATCTACTAAGGTTACAACCTCCGCGATTGATGATATTTATAATAAAGCCATACAGTCTGGAGCATTAGGAGGTAAGTTGCTTGGGGCAGGAGGTGGTGGGTTTATGTTATTATTTGCTCCACCAGAACAACACCAAACAATCATTCAAGCTTTAGACTTGGTACATGTGCCTTTTGAATTTGATAACTCAGGTAGTAAAATCGTATTGTATGAACCCAATGGCTTGTAAATATGAATATACTAGAACCAAATATTAAACACCGTTACTCAGTTGAAGATGTATTATCAAGTTATGAAAATGCTGAAGCTGCTTTTTTGGCTGGAAACTATGTTGCAGCATTGAGATTATGTGATTTTGAGCAAGATAGAGAGCTTGCTGGCTGTGCTTATATTATGGCAGGTTATGCTAAAAAAGGTATTGAGATACTAGAAGATATATCAGTACTTTCAGATCGCGGTCTGTTTTATTTTGCTTTTGGTTATTGGGTGGAAGATGATAAAAAACGTGCCATAAACATAATTGATGGCTTATGCCAAACGCACCCTGACAACGAGCTTTATTTTAAGTTTAAGAGTTTATTAGCAAAACAACGTATTAATTTACTCCTTTTTGGACACTTGCAAAAAGGTTCTGTCCAATTATTATTTGACTCTATCAAATATGCTAAAGAAACTGAATTTAATGTTAAAACAGTAGGTTATTCTAAGGCAGCTGATATTCGTATTCAGCATGATAGTGATATTTTACAAGTATTATCATTGTTACCAGATGATGAATACCCTGATTTTGCGTTATTTATCTCACCTTACGGCATTTTTCACAAAAACTATCAGGACTTGCCAATTCCAAAGTTAATTTTTTTGCTGGATCATGATTATTTTACCTATAATTATGGTGGTATTATAAAAAATGACATTGTGGTTACGACAGGACCCATAGAGCATTTTGAAATCACTCACTTTTATTCATTGCCTTGCCATACTTATTATAGCTATGATGCCTCTAGTCCTAAAATTAAAGATACTACTAAAAAATCTGAGGAAGAATCTAATAAATCACTTTTAACCCCATCCAATAATGTAGCACAATCGTCATCAGTAGAAGACTCACATTGTCATACCACTTTACCTACCGATCCAGCTGTTAACCATTTAGTACACCAAACAAAAAAATATGATTTCGTTTTAACAGGTAGTATTTTTAATGATTTTCAAAGACAAAAGGGACAGTTAGTATTTAAGCTCATTCACATGCCAAATGAATGGAAGATAAGAATTGAAGATGGATTCTTGGATATTGAACAGTATTTTGAATTTTTGATGAAATCGAAGTATACATTTACAACAGTGAGATTTATTGACATTTTACAACAACGTGCTGTTGATGCACTAAAAAATAGTTGCATGTCACTATATCCCCAAGAAGCAAGCTGCGCATTATTTTTAGAACATAATAAAATGAAACCGTATAAAGAAGGATTTGAGGAATTAAAGCAGCAATTAACCAGCTATTTAACAGATTCTATAAAGCACAGTGAAGCCGCTGTATCTGATTTCAAAGCACTATTTAAAGAACCACCTGAGCGTGAATTATGCCAACTGAAATATTTTAGTTTTCTATCAATTTTTAAACACAATGATATAAATGAACAACAAAGAAAACAATCTTTACAAGAGACAACAGGCGCAAATGGGTTTGAAAGCTGGGCAGGGCATCATTTTACTGATTCGTTACTACCTTTAAAAAATTATTTAAATAATATATCTGCAAAAACAGAATATCACTATATAAAACTCTTCAATTTATATGTTTATGAAAGTGTGAACAAAAAAACGGAGGAGGATGATAAAAAAATAGAGGATCGCCAAGTTCAACTACTTTATGCACATCAAATTGGGCGTGAAGGCTTAAAACGCTTTCCTTCATCACTCGTATTGCGTTTTAATGTCGCTCGTTTTTATTATTTTACTGCAATGACAAAGAATGCATTAAGTGAATTTTTGAGGATAACACATAGTGCTTCTAACCTCGTCTATTTTGAATTGACTGCAGATATTTTTAATTTTTTCTTTCCAAAGCGTACCTTATCATTAGAAGAAGAGGTTTATTTTCCTCAATTGGATTATGCTGATAATATTATTATTAAATATATGAATCCTAAGATGCCTACTTCTTTGCAAAAACCTTATACTGAACCAAAGAATATTATTTTAAGTAATTGTCATTATTTTATTGCGGATATTTATCTACAACAGGACAATTTACAAAAATCTTTAAACCATCTTCTTCATGCGCTTGAATTACATCCTGATAATTACATTGCACAAAACTTGATAGTTGAAGTATTAATTAAAACTATAAACCAACATAATAAAAAAGAGGTTTTGGCAAAAGTATTACATTATTATGTATCGGCTGTCCGCCATTATCCTGCTTTTATAAGAAAAGATACCTTCGCTTATGCTTTACAAGCTGCTCATTTTTTAGGGCATCAAGATATTGCCGTTCAATTATTGAATAGTTGGTTTTTACTTTATAAACGTGTCATTCCAACGAATAGAAAACTTATATTTTCTAAGGTAACAGTAACAACCATACTTAAATATACTGATTTTTATCCACATTCTTTAATACATCACTTTTTTGATAAGCATTTTATCAGTATAAGTACCCATGATAAAGAAAGTGTTTTCTTACTAGAAGAAGGTGAGGAACAGTTAATCTACCCGTTTTTTGAATACTATTTATCCCATTATGTTAAGAAGCAAGACTTTGATAAAGTCATCATCTTATTAGGTAAATTAATTGATACCCCAAATTTGTCTGTCAAGAGGCAAATAATCCATAGTTGTATACATTTTTTAATCGCTAAAAACGTTCACTCTTCAGAACTGCAAGCTGTTATTGAGCAATTAAAGAATGCTGATTTTAACATGACTGATGACGAAGCATTCAGTTGTCAATATATATAAAAGTATCAGCTTTAGAGACAAATCCATGTTTTACGAATTAGCGAGTAGCTCTTGGCAACAAGAAGAAATTGATATTGCCCACAAAGTGATTGATAGTGGCATGTGCTCAATGGGCAAGTATGTCCAACAATTTGAGGCAGATTTTGCAAAAAAAATGGGGAAAAAATATGCCCTCATGCTTAACTCTGGTTCTAGTGCCAATTTAATCGGGGTTGCTGCACTGTTTTTTAAACAGGATAATCCTTTGCAACGTGGTGATGAAGTCATTGTGCCTGCTATTTCATGGGCAACAACCTACTACCCATTGCAACAATATGGTTTAAAATTGAAATTTGTTGATGTAGAGCTAGATACACTGAATCTATCAGTCGATCAATTAGAGCAAGCACTAACGCCTAAGACTAAAATGGTTGTTGCAGTGAATATCTTGGGCAATCCTTGCGCGTTAGATGTGATTGAGCAATTTTGTAAAAAGCACAATTTATATTTTTTTGAAGACAACTGTGAATCAATGGGTGCAACACTCAATGGAAAGCAGTGTGGTACTTTTGGTGATATAGGTACATTTAGTACATTTTTCTCACATCATATTGCAACGATGGAAGGTGGGTTGTTAGTGACTGATGATGATGAATTGTATCAACTAGGTCGTTCATTGCGTAATCATGGTTGGACACGCGATCAACCTGAGAATAGCCAGATTTTTACACCTCAAGATGATGATTTTTTTGAAGCTTATCGCTTTATTTTACCGGGTTATAACGTGCGTCCAACCGATTTGGCTGGTGCAATTGGTGTAGAACAGCTAAAGAAATTGGATGATGTGATTACAGCTCGTCGTCAAAATGGACAGACTTTTGTTAACCTCTTTGCTAATGATGAACGTTTTATTATCCAAAAAGAACATGGCAAAAGTTCGTGGTTTGCTTTTACGATTATTTTGAATCCACAGTATTTCTCTGATAGAAAGCGTGTTTTAGAAAAATTAAAAGCAGCTGACATTGGGTTTAGAATCATTACAGGCGGTAATTTCTTACGCCATGATGTGATTAAGTATTTTGATTATGAGTGTGTCGGTGAAATTAAAAATGCCAATATTGCGCATGATTTCGGCTTTTTTGTAGGTAATCATCCTGTTATCATCACTGAGCAAATTGAGAAGTTACATGAAGTGCTCACGCAGTAGTATTTTCCCTACAATTACTCCTTTATATCTATCCTAAACATGTGTTGTTAAAAAATGAAGGCAATTATTTTAGCAGGTGGCTTGGGTACACGGCTGCGCTCAACAGTACCAGACTTACCCAAACCATTAGCACCCGTCCAGCAGCGTCCATTTCTGGCTCATCTATTAGACTATTGGATTCAGCAAGGGGTTGATTCATTTGTACTTTCGGTAGGCTACAAGCATGAAATGATACAAGAAACGTTTGGTGAGCAGTATCAGGGTTGTCCTATTACTTATGCAGTAGAAAAACAGCCATTGGGAACAGGCGGTGGCATATTGCTCGCTTTGCAACAATTGCAGGATGAAGACGTTGTACTTGCGATGAATGGCGATACATTTTTTAAAATTAACCTTTCCAACTATTTTGATTTTTATCAAACTTCTCAGGCAGCTGCTTGTATTGCTTTACATCATTCTACAAATACGCAACGTTACGCGGGTATAGGGCTAGACGATCAGCAGAAAATTACGTCTTTTCAACAAGCAAGTTCTTCGCTCGTTAATGGTGGAGTATATCTATTTCAGCCTAAATTATTACTCTCCCACTATCCTCTAAATACTGCATTATCATTAGAGCAAGATATATTGCCGCATATAATCGGTACATCTTATGTTACTGGTTATATGGAATCTGCATTGTTTATAGATATTGGTGTACCAGAAGATTACCATAGAGCACAACAATTATCTCTCGTCTAATTTATTAAGGTATCATAATGAGTTACAACATTTTAGTGACAGGTGGAGCTGGCTATTTAGGGTCGATTTTTGTACCCAAATTACTTGAAGCAGGGCACAAGGTTACAGTCTTAGATAATTTTATGTTCCGTCAAACAGGCTTGGCTCATGTATGTTATCACCCGAATTTATCTATTGTGCGTGGTGATGTTCGTATAGAAGCTAATATTCTACCTTTATTAAAGCAAGCCGATATTATTTTTCCTCTGGCAGCTTTAGTGGGTGCACCACTATGTAAACAAGACCCCGTTGGTGCAACAACAACCAATCATGATGCCATTTTTATGATGCTCAAAAATTTATCTGCTGAGCAACGGTTAATTATGCCAACAACAAATAGTGCTTATGGAACGGGCAATAAAGATCACTATTGTGATGAAACATCGCCATTAAATCCTATTTCCCAATATGCTCAAGAAAAAGTAGAAGTGGAACAACAATTGATGACGCATCAAAATGCAATTAGTCTACGTTTGGCAACGGTATTTGGTATGTCTCCACGTATGCGGCTTGATCTATTGGTGAATGACTTTGTATATCGTGCTGCTTATGATAGAGCGGTCACCCTTTTTGAAAGCCACTTTAAGCGTAACTATATTCATGTTCGAGATGTGAGTGCTGCATTTTTACATGCAATTGAACATTTTGACATCATGAAAGGCGAAATATTCAATGTAGGGCTGTCTGACGCTAACTTATCTAAATTAGAGTTATGCCAAGTTATTCAAAAATATGTGCCAGAATTTGTTTACCTTGAAGCGCAAATAGGCAAGGATGTTGACCAGCGTAATTATATTGTATCTAACGCAAAAATTGAGGCTACGGGCTTTAAGCCAGCATTTTCACTTGATGATGGTGTTGTTGAGTTGCTTAAAGGTTATCGGATGATTAGAAATAGTGTTTACGGTAATGTGTAACAGTGTTAGCAATTCAAATGCTATGAGAATATAGTCTGAATGCTTGTGTAATATTTAAATTATTCAACTCGTTATAGTGATGTGTTTTTGTAAATATTTTATTTAAATAAGATGCATCAACTCTATTGTAAATAGTTTAAATATTAAAAATACAAAGAAACGGTAAGTTCTAATTTAAATGAGTAAAAAACTCCTAATTGCAGGCGGTGGCTACGCCGATATTCCTCTTATCTTAGCCGCTAAAAAGCTTGGATATTATGTTATTACAAGTGGTAATCGTCCTCATGAATTAGGACACCGTTATTCTGACGAATACCAGCCCGCTGATTTTTCTAAGCCTGACGAAATTTTTCAACTTAGCGAAAGACTAAAAATAGATGCAATTTGTGCTTGTTGTAATGACTTTTCTGCTTTGTCTGTTGCTTATACTGCTGAAAAACTGGGTTTAGCTGGGCATGATAGTTATGAAACAGCGAAAATTATTCATCATAAAGACCGCTATCGTCAGTTTGCACTAGAAAACAATATTGCTACGCCTAAAGCTATTGGCTTTACAGATATTGATGATGCCATGGTAAATTTACAACAACTATCATTTCCCATCATTGTTAAGCCTGTTGACTTAACGGGTGGCAAGGGGATGTCTGTACTCAATGGTGTTTCAGAAGCCAAAGCTGCACTAGAAAAAGCTTTTTCGGCATCACATGCAAAGCGTGTAGTTGTGGAAGAGTTTATCGAAGGCAGTCGACATGGTTTTTCTGCGTTTTTATATCAGGGCAAAATTGTTTTTCATTTCTCAGACAATGAGCATTATTTTAAAAATCCCTATCTTGTATCAGCAGCGTCAACACCCTCTATCGTGCCAGAAAATGCAATAAATAAACTTTGTGCTGAATCAGAGAAGATAGCCGCATTATTATCGCTTAAAGATGGCATTTTTCATGTGCAATATATTTTACACAATGGCGAACCTGTGATTATTGAAATTTGTCGTCGTTCCCCCGGTGATTTGTATATTCAATTAGTAGCTCATGCAACAGGCGTTCAATATGCAGAATGGATTGTAAAAGCTGCAATTGGCCTAGATTGTAGAGAATTATCTCATGCTGAACCCCAAGGCTTTTTTACACGGCATTGTATTATGAGTGCAGAAGCAGGCATTGTTGATGAGGTAAAGTTTGATAAATCAATTCAAGACAATATCATAAATAAATATGAATGGTGGCAATCTGGCCAAACAATAACCGATATTATGACGACAAAACTTGGTATTGTTTTTTTTAAGTTTGACTCCTTGACTGAAATGTTAGAAAAAACTGAACACATGCAATCATTAGTAAAAGTTCAGATAAAATAAAGGATATTTTCCATTGTTGTTATCAAATAAGGTGGCCATTATCACAGGAGGCTCTCGTGGTTTAGGCAAAGCCATTGCGCTAAGATTTGCTGAGCAAGGTGCTTCGGTGGTGTTAGTTGCAACAGATGAGCAACGCCTCAATCAAGCTGCTGCTGAAATCACTCAAGCAACAGGGCAAAGCGCGGTTGTGCTTGCTGGTGACATCGCTGATCCTTTATTTTCTGATACCATTGTACAAACAACACAAGATAAGTTTGGACATATTGATATACTTGTAAACTGTGCTGGTATTGTGACGCGCACGCCTATTGAACAGTTGCCACTAGATGAATGGTATCGTGTGATTGATGTTAATTTACATGGCACATTTCACTTATGTCGGGCTGTACTACCTTATATGCGTACTCAGGAGGCTGGTAAAATTATCAATATGACCTCGCAAATGGCAAAATTACCTCATCCTAGTGCTGCACCAAGTTACGAGGTATCAAAAGCAGGACAAATTGCACTTACCCGTCATTTAGCCTATCACTATGCACAATATAATATCTGTGTGAACGCAATAGCACCCGGTTCAATTAATACTGATATGCCTAAAAGTATGACCGAAGCAGCACGCGAGCGGTTACGTAATGCAATTCCCTTACGTCGTCTTGGCGAACCTGAAGAAGTCGCAGATTGTGCTTTGTTTTTAGCCTCTTCAATGTCTAATTATATTACAGGTGAAACCATTGATATTAATGGTGGTACTTTGATGGATTAATTCTAATAGCTGAGCAAAAGTTAAATAAAATTTCTACACGTTATTATTGGCAACATTTCTTAACACAGAAAGATACTCCTAAAAGTTTATTTTTTCCGACTGAATTCATTGATGTATAGAAAATAGCGTTATTTCGAAAGTATGTCTGTATAGTCAATATAGAAATAAGTGTTTATCGCAATAGAAAATATTCATATTGCCCTGTATCGCTTGGTGATTCGAGAAAAAGACAGGCTTATATGGTCTACCTCATAGTATATTCAATATATGTTTCTGATACACTCACTCGTTAGCAAAAGGATTTATTTATGTTCGGTGAAAAGCGAAAACCTTACAAATAATTGTGCTGATGACGTTTTTTTACATATAGCATCATCTCGTTTAAGAGAAAATATTATTGCAAATATGCTGGGTCAGTAAACTATGTTTTTTGATTATAAAAGCAGAAAACTGCCTCAAAATAGCTAACATCCTGAGCATTTAACTCAAATTCCTTTATTTCTTAAATCTCTATGTCCAGAATATAAGTTCTATTTAAGAATCCATAGTTTTTATTCGCGAGAATTAGTTTTATATGCTACGACACTCGACTCAAATGATTCATAAAAACCAATTTGATGCAGCTCTTGTCCCACATTTTAGAGACATTGTAAAAAAGATTTATTCTAAAATGCTGCCTGTCCAGCAAAAGTCTGCAGAAATACTAAAGGAAAAATTATCTAATGCTGCTGTTTGGCAAACGCGTACTTGCCCTGTCTGTGGCTGTGCTGATAATCTGCCTTTATCTGAGGGTGCATATCACTATGGTGTGCAGGTTGTTCAGTGTGAAGCCTGTGGATTTAGTTATAGTTTGAAAGTGCTTACGGAAACGCATGATAAATGGATGTATGAAACAAATGAGTCTTTTTATGAAATCTATCTCCAGTTAAAAAAAGAGCCTGTTTATAAAAGCTTAGAACAAACCAAAGCTCAGTATATTATTCAAGCAGCCAGTCAATTTGTTCATCAGAAAGGGCATTTTTTAGATGTGGGTAGTGCTGTTGGCTCAGTCATTTCAGCAGCTCAAGCTAACGGTTGGCACGCAACAGGTGTCGAAGTTAATCCGTTATTCTTAAAAGAATCAAAGTCAAAAGGTCTTAATGTAGTATCAGGCTTTTTTCCTGATGCACTGTCAGCACAATATCATGCACAGTTTCAAGCGATATCGATGTTAGATGTATTAGAACACATGGTCGATCCGATTACGTTTCTTGAGTCAGCTAAACCGTTTATTGCACCTGATGGCGTGGTATTAATTCAAGTGCCTAACTTAAATAGCTTATATATTCAACTTGATGGCGAGCAAAATACAAATTACTGCATCGGCCATTGGTCTTATTTTACCCCTGAATCTCTGAATGCAACATTAGAAAAAGCAGGCTTTGAAAACTTGTTTTTAGAAACCTATATCAGTGAATTTGATAAGGTTCAGCAATTCCCTGAGTCTGATATTCAATACAAAGTGCAGCAATTAACAGGTCAAACATTGCAGCATATTGACGAACTTAGCATTGATTGGCTTCATGAGCATTTGCTAGGCTATAAAATTTTCGGGGTTTACAAATTAAAAGCATGAGGATTCCATTTGGTAAGCCGTTTATTATTGGCAAAGAACTATTTAACATTGCGCGAGCGGTGATGAATTGCCATTTATCTGGTGATGGTCAATTTACACAGCAATGCCACCAGTGGTTGCAACACCACCATCAGTGCCAAAGCGCAATGTTAACCCACTCATGCACTGCTGCATTAGAGATGTCTGCAATTTTGTGTGATATTAAAGCGGGTGATGAAGTGATTATGCCATCGTTCACTTTTGTATCGACCGCGAATGCATTTGTTTTGCGTGGGGCAACGCCTGTATTTGTTGATATTCGACCCGATACATTAAATATTGATGAAACTTTAATTGAAGCTGCGATCACAGATAAAACCAAAGCCATTGTACCCGTGCATTATGCGGGTGTTGGTTGTGAAATGGATACCATCATGGAGATTGCTAAGCGATACAATCTTTATGTTATTGAAGATGCGGCTCAAGCCATTTTGTCTGAATACCAAGGTCAAAAACTGGGTTCTATCGGACAACTGGGGTGTTTAAGTTTTCATGAAACAAAAAATGTAATTAGTGGAGAAGGTGGGGCATTATTGATTAATGATGAGAAAATGATTGAACGTGCTGAGATTATTCGGGAAAAAGGCACAAATCGCAATCAGTTTTTCCGTGGCGAAGTTGATAAATATACATGGGTTGATATTGGTTCTTCTTATCTTGCTAGTGAGTTAATTGGTGCGTTTTTATATGCCCAGTTAGAACATGCTCAAGAGATTACAGACGCACGTATTCACATTTGTCAATCTTATCACCAACAATTACAACCGTTACAGCAAACGGGTTACATCCAGTTACCAAATCAAATTGGTAATGGACATTTATTTTACATTCTCACAAGAACACCGCAAGAAAGAACAGATTTGATTGCTCATTTAAAGCAGCGTGATATTCATGCGGTTTTTCACTATATTCCGTTGCATTCATCACCTGCAGGACTGCAATACGGGCATACAAGTGGCAACATGTCAGTAACAAATAAAGTAAGCGAGACGCTTTTACGTTTGCCTGTTTATTATGAAATGAGCCTTTCAGAAGTGAATACTGTTGTTGAGGCAATTAAACAATTTTATGCTGAGCGATAGTATGGAATAGAACTTCTACCTTTGATTCTCAATTGCTTCAATCGATTGAAAATACTTTCTGCTTATTTATCTTTACGGCTCATTACTTAGAAGCATATAGCAAATTCTGGCTTATATGTTAGGGCTGACAATCATTTTAAAAGTCTCAGATTATCAGTCCTTTTTAAAACAAAGTGACTATAAAATAAATATTCCTTCATCCATTCTTCGTTCTATCACCACCACTCAAGTTCTGATTATACAGAATTCTTTTAGCTTTCCCCCTTTGTTTTAATATCTATAGTTTTGATTTTATAAAACAAATAAGAGTCCTCCCTAACTTACATCTTATAAATTATCAAATTTGACAATAAATGCACTCCTAGATAAACTGTCAACATTGACAATTTACATAACAGCCCTTTTGAGGAACATATAAAGGAATCATGTGATGTCTGAACAAGATCAAATGGTGATCCATTTACCCAAAGCCGCTTACACCTCTCAAGCTTGGTTTGAGCAAGAGCAACAAATGATTTTCGAACAGAATTGGCAATTTGCAGGTTTTGTTGAAGATGTGGAGAAGGTTGGTGATTTTATTACGGTGCAAGTGGGTCGCTACAATTTGATCGTTGTGAAAGACGAAACCGAGCAATTACAAGCGTTCCATAATTTATGCCGTCATCGTGGTGCTCAGTTATTACGCACTTGTGGCAGCACAAAAAAACGTATTGCCTGTCCTTATCACAATTGGAGTTACTCTTTACAAGGTGAGTTAATCGGCATACCGCAGCAAAAGCAAGAATTTCCTGAGTTGGATAAGTCAAAATTGGGTTTGCATAAAGCTTCAGTAGCAACATGGTTAGGTATGATTTGGGTACACCCTGAGCCTGATGCATCAAGTTTGTTTGATTGGTTGCAAGGCGCACAGCATCATATCGGCGCACATCGAGCGGATGAGTTACGGGAATATCCTGAAGCGCGAACCGATGACACGATTAAAGCCAACTGGAAAATTGTGGTTGAGAATTATATCGATGGTTATCACTTGTCACATCTGCATTCTGAGACCTTGGACATGTATGACCATCAACGGCAACAAACGTGGTTTATCGGTTCACATTTCATTTTTTATGAACCTTTGTCGAAAGAGTATCAAGCCAACTTACAGAAGATGAGTCCGTTCCCATTGATTGATCATTTTACTGATACACAACCATTGGGGGCTTATGTGCCGATGTTGTTTCCGAATTTGGGCATTGCAGCAACAGAGTCATCTTGGTCAATTTTTCATGTGATTCCGCTTGCGTCTGATTTAACTCGGGTGGTGACGCGTACACGGTTTATGCCTGTGTCGAATTGGCAGTTTTTAAAGCAGGAAACACGGATGTGGACGTATTACCTCAATCGCAATAAATCGTATAAAAAGCAATGCCAAGCTGCAGACAAACATGATCCGATGCAAAGCGGTAATTTCATGGCTGAAGATATTTATGCCTGTGAGCAGCAACAGAAAGCGTTAAGTTCACCACGATTTTCAGTCGGTGCAACAGCGGAATATCAAGAAGCTTCCGTGCGTGGTTTTCAGCAACATATTTTACAGGCGATGCAAAGCGTATGAGTTGGTTAGCACTTTTAGGGATATTTTTGTTGATTTGGGTCGCATTTGATTTGCTCACAGGGACAGTCTGGTTGCATCGAGAATTTAGCCGCCAGCAACAACCTGTGGCTTATTGGAGCATTCTATCGTTATGGACAATTGTCGCAGTCTCTTGTTTTTATTGGTAAACAGTATTGGATTGAAACGAGGAATTTTGTATGGATAGTGTAAACGATACCAGTCGGTTTTTAATGCAGGCGACGCTAGGGGCAAATCAGCAACTGATTGATAGCGTAGCGGAAACAGGCATTGAAACGTGGCTACAACAACAGCTTAATCAACCTGTGGCACGTAGCGATACTTTTGAATCGTC
The DNA here is from genome assembly GCA_025800385.1 of Candidatus Albibeggiatoa sp. nov. NOAA. Lineage (GTDB taxonomy): Bacteria > Pseudomonadota > Gammaproteobacteria > Beggiatoales > Beggiatoaceae > Albibeggiatoa. Next base: position 143,114 of record JAOXRS010000066.1, on the reverse strand, counting down.
CACCCGTGATATTTGGCAATATTTCCGTGGTGAATTGGTCAAAACGTACGGTGAAGCAGCGATTAATGGCGATGGCAATGATCCTGCGCTGCCTTATAAATGGTATTTTCACATGGCGTGGTGGCATCATACCTTAACCAGCAATGAAGATTTACTGCGTCAACGTGTTGCCCAAGCTCTGAGCGAAATTCTAGTAATTTCAGACAATTCCTCGTTGGAACTGGATTCGGTGGCGATGGCGAATTATTACGATTTGCTCTACAACCATGCGTTTGGCAATTACAACGACTTGCTGTATGCGGTATCGATGCACCCATGTATGGGCGTGTATTTATCGCATATGAATAATGAAAAAGCTGATCCTGCGCGACATATTCACCCTGATGAAAACTATGCTCGGGAAATTATGCAGTTGTTTTCTATTGGTTTGTATGAACTCAATCCTGATGGTAGTCGTAAGCAAAATATTAATGGCGAAGATATTCCGACTTATGACAATACTGATATTAAAGCTTTGGCGCGGGTATTTACGGGGCTGAGAGCGCAGACTTATCAATATGAATGGACAACCAGTTTTTGGGATGCCAGTAATAATGGGTTTGCAGTCAGTTTTGATGATGGCGTGGACAAAACCTATAAGCGGATTCCATTTGTTAACATGATTCAGCCAATGGTGGTTGATGAAAATTACCATGACCGCGAGCCAAAACAACTATTAAATGGTTGGATTAATTTAGCGGGTGGGCAATCTGGTGCGGAAGAAGTTCAAACCGTGGTTAATCGCTTAGTTGCACATCCTAGCACTGCGCCTTTTATTGCCAAACACTTGATTAATCAATTGGTCACGTCAAATCCATCACCAGCCTATGTACAAGCGGTTGCGGAAAAATTTGGCACAACGGGTAATTTAAAAGCCACAGTGGAAGAAATCTTAACGTATCCTTTAAGAAATACAGTCGCTTCGGTCAAATTTGCATCCGCAACAAGCAGCAATGGCAAAACCATCCAATCACAGAAATTAAAATCGCCTTTATTACGTGTCACTCAAACTTTGCGTGCTTTCAATGCTTCCAATCAATCGGGTTTTATGTGGATGATTGGCGATGATGTACAAGACTCGCTATCACAACATCCATTTTCTTCACCGACTGTATTCAATTTTTATAAACCTGATTTCGTGCCACATGGATTATTAGAAAAAGCCAAATTGGTTGCGCCTGAGTTTGAATTACATACCTCGGCGACTTCGATTGCATGGGTCAATGTGATGTATTACTGGTTCTTCGGTGATTATTATCCCGCAGTCAGCACCGTGATTAGCTCCGAACCCAACGTGTTTAATGTGCCTGAATTAGACCCCGATAAATTACAAAACAACACCCAAGACAAAATTCAACCTGATTTCAGTCGGGAATTAGAGCTAGCAGCCGACCCAACAAAACATGACCAGTTAATCGATGACATGAGTTTATTGTTAACAGGTAAAACCAATTTAAAAATCAAAGACTTCATCAAAGACGCATTCAAAGATTACAACGACAATCCACTGTGGGTAGTGCAAACCATTGCATTCATGTTAACCATTTCACCTGAATTCACCGTATTGGAGGCCTAATCATGAGCAATATGTCACGACGCACTTTTATTAAAAATAGCTCAATGGCGACCGCTGGCGTGATGCTTTCAGGTGTTGCCCCCAGTTTTGCCCTGCCCAATACCCGCGCCGAAACGCCTAATATTCGGATACATTCCCAAGGTCGGTCGTTGGTGTGCATTATGTTGGATGGCGGCAATGACAGTTTTAATATGCTCGTCCCCACATCACAAGCGGCTTATGATGAATACAAAACCTCGCGTAGCAATTTGGCGTTAACCAAAGACCAGCTTTTACCGTTGAATGACTTCACTGACAATCAAGGGCGCACGTTTGGATTGCACCCCAGTATGTCTGAAGTACAACAACTGTTTCATGATAAAAAACTGGCTTTTGTAGCGAATATTGGTGCATTGGTTGAGCCTGTGACCAAAGAGACATTTAGAAACGGTAGCGCAAAATTACCACTGGGTTTATTGTCTCATGCTGACCAATTTAAACACTGGCAAAGTGCACGTCCTGATTTACGGATTAATCAAGGTTGGTTCGGGTATTTTGCTGATGTATTGCAAGCCAATCGTCCCAGCACCCAAATTCCGATGAATATTTCTCTCGCGGGCAGTAATATTTTACAAAATGGCGCGAACTCCACCCATTATTCAATTAATGAACAAGGCAGTGTTGGGCTAGTAGTAAATGAGGAGAAAAATGATTTAAATGATGCGTTACTGAATAGCTTTGAAGGTTTATTAAATGTGGATTATGGCGATGATCCGTTTAAATCCACTTATTTGTCAATTACTCGTGAGTCACAAGCGCAACATGAGATTTTCCGCAAAGCCATAGATAAAGTGGTTGTCCCTGTTGAATTTTCTGATACGCCATTATCGCAGCAATTGAAAATGGTCGCTAAAACGATTAAAGCTGCTGACAATTTGAATTTGCCACAACAAACCTTTTTCGTACGTTATATCGGTTGGGATCATCATGACGAACTGCTAAACAATCACGCCAATATGCTGCGTATTCTTAGTCAGGCTATGGGTGAATTCCAGCAAGCAGTTGAAGCATTAGGCGTAGCGGATAAAGTGGCGGCGTTCACAGGTTCGGATTTTGGGCGTACTTTGACTTCTAACGGCAATGGTACAGATCATGGTTGGGGCGGTAACTGCATGTTAATGACCAACGCATTGGGAGAAAACGGTGGGCAAATTTTCGGTGAATACCCGTCTTTGAGTTTAGGCAATGCGAATCCTTTAGATGTGGGTGATGGTGTATTGATTCCAACTCAACCGCTAGAGTATTTGTATTCTGTGCTGGCTGTTTGGTTTGGTGTTTACCCAGAAGATTTACCCGAATTATTTCCGAATATGCCTAAGTTTGGTTTGTAGACTTGAAACAATGACTTTTAACATGCCAAGCATGATGTTGGTGTGTTAGAAGTGTCAATTTTAGGTAAACGAATTGTTCACATGGAAGGCTGAATCGTAAATTTAAATCCTAATGCTTTTGCTACTTTAGATACAGTTGCAAAACTGGGATTTCCTTCTGGGGACAATGCTTTGTATAGTCCTTCTCGTGTTAGGCCTGTATCTCTAGCTAGTTGGCTCATGTTTCTTGCACGGGCAACTGTATTTAAAGCGTGAATAATAAATGCGGGGTCATCGCCAGCTTCTTCAAGGCAGGCTTCAAGGTAGAGCTGTATGTCTTCTTCAGTTTTAAGATGAGACGCTGAGTCCCAACGGGTAGTATTCATATGTCAATCCTTAAGCTGTTCAGCAATTTGTTTAGCTTGTTTAATATCTGATGACTGTGTACTTTTGTCGCCGCCAGATAAGAGTATGACGACAACCGAGCCTTGTTGAACAAAATAGACTCTGTAGCCTTTGCCATAAAATATGCGCAGTTCACTAACGCCTTCATCTACTGGAGCAACATCACCAAAGTGTCCCATTTCTAATCTATCAATGCGGGCTTGGATACGTGCTTTGGCTCGTCAGTCTCTTAAGCTTTCAAACCACTTGCTGAATATGTCTGTCGTGCGAACTTCAATCATATGTTATATGTAGTTAACAAAAATAGACTTGTCAATTGTGGTTTTTAGATGAGATTCAATTTTCACTCTCTGTTTAGTAGCAAGAACATAAGTCATAATGCAAAAATGAAATACTATAATATATATCTTCTTTATCAGAGAATGGTGGAAGTATGTATTTTTATCCGTTAACCTTAATTTTATTAACCTTTTATACTTCATCGACGCAAGCTGGTATTTTGGGAGCAGATAACCAAAGCCAGATAAATGGTAATTGTAATGTAGTTATTCAAAATTCAAATTTACAACAAACATATTCCACTTGCTCCAATGATGAAGGTATTGTTATAGAAAACTTTGATATTGATTATGCTAGATTTTTTGGTGCTTATAGAGCATTGAACATTATATATAACTACAATACTGGTGAAAAAGGAGAAACTATTTGTCAGATACCTCGTGGTAGTGCTCTTAATGTTTTTGCAGCTTATGATAATATTTTCAAAAATACTTGGAAATATGAAAATGCAATACCAATCGGAAGCCGCGCATGGAATGAATTATTTGCTTGTGGGCAAAAGCAATATCACGGATTATATATGAATGAGACTTTACTCAAGATTGCTTGTTCTAAAAGCTCTTTTAGTTCGGAAATTACACGTTGGCTCAATACAGATAACTCTGAAGCTTGGGGTGTAATTAACACTAAATATACTCTTGAACCTGATATATATGGCATAGAAGAGATGTTATATTATTTTCAATCGGCAATAGGTGGAACACCAGCAGATAAACTGACTAAAGAAATAGAAAAATGTTCTACAAATGTTGGATTTTTGTTGCTATACCTAACTAATAGCTCAAAAAAAGCTGTTGTTGATGTATCGGTCAATTACCAAGAATTTAAAAATAATCATTTGTGGGAATTAGGAACATCAGCAAGCCATGTCCAAGAAGAAATAACCCAGTCCAAAATTCATAAACGGCTGATTCCAAAAATAGAATCCTCTCAAACTTTATTGTGGTTACTTGCTGTTTACGTGAAAGACGCAAATGGGTTTCCCGAATCTTATCTTTCTAGTGTAGTGTTACCAAAAAGTATTCAATATCGCTTTAGAGGCAGCTCAGAGGTATTTAAAGAAAAAATCAGATTACCCTACAAAGAAAATGCAATGAGATATAACATTCCTTTTGGTTGGTATGGACAATAAGATACACGCTAATTTTGAAAGCTTCTTTTAAACTTAATTTTTATATTGGAGAAAATCCCATGCAATTCGTTATTGATTTACCTGATGATTTAGGACAAAAACTATTACAACAGGCAGATGTGCAACAGCTTGTACAAAAAGCGATTGAAAAAATATTATTAGAGCAAAAGCCGCAATTATTAACAGATATTGCTAAAGACTTACCTGAAATTACATGCTTTAAAGGAAGAGAGCCACTAGAAATACACAAGGCGTTGCGTGATGAGTGGAATTAAATATCTGTTAGATACTAATATTATCATTGGCTTATATCAATATAATATAACTGTTTTAGAGCTACCTGGCAAGCAACAAGTGAGTATTGAACAATGTACTTATAGTGCCATTACACGGATAGAACTCCTAAGTTATCCTGATATTACGTCAAGTGATAAACAAACCATTGAATCACTTCTTAAGCAAATGCAGTATTTAGCAGTTACAACAGAAATTGAAGATGAGACCATTATATTTAGGCATCAGCACAAAACTAAATTACCTGATTCCATTATTGCTGCGACTGCAAAATATCATCAACTTGAACTACTGACATTAGACAAAAAATTAGCTGCAAAATTATAAAACTTACCCTTGTTGTTTGAATGTTTAGTGTTGGCATTTTGGCCTATAAATCTGAAACAATAACTTTTAACACGCCAAGCATAGTGTTGGAATGTTAAAAGTATTATTTAGACCATTTATCCATAATTGGGGCGAACAGTGACTCGCCAATCACGTCCGATTGCACGAATATCACTGATTTCTAATGGAATATGCTGACTGAGTGATTCGATATGTGGCAAGTTAAATAACGCTCTGGCATTGTTACCCATAAACATTGGCGCAATATACAGTACAATTTCATCAATTAATTGTTCACGCAACATTGCCCCACCCAAGGTTGCACCTGTTTCGAGTAACACCTCATTCACTTCGTACTCTTTGGCTAAAGTTTGACACATCACGGAAAGGTTAATACCACTTGGCGTACTGGGTAAAGTAATCACTTCAGCCCCAGCTTGTTTTAATACGGATTTTAAATCTTCATTTTGAGACGCAGTAAAAATAACCGTTTTGCCTTCTAATTTCAGCATTTGTGCATCGAGTGGCATACTTAAGTGTACATCAACGACGACACGAATCGGCTGTTTAATCGTCTTAGGTTTCGGTAAATGGTCAGGCAGCTCATTGTCTCTCACTGTTAATTTAGGGTTATCAGCTAAAATTGTTCCCGCCCCTGTCATCACTGCAGAACTTCTGGCACGCAAGGCTTGTACATCTTTACGCGCATCTTGAGAGGTAATCCATTGACTTTCCCCAGAAGCCATTGCTGTACGTCCATCTAAACTCATCCCCAATTTACAACGTACAAAAGGTCGTTCGTGACGCATCCGCATAAAAAAGCCTGCATTTAAGGTTTCCGCTTCATTGCTTAAAACCCCTGTATCAACTTTAATGCCTGCTTTTAATAATTGCTCAATGCCTTTACTGGCTACCACTGGATTTGGATCGGTCATGGCTACAACTACGCGTGCAATTCCAGCTTTAATTAAGGCATCTGTACAAGGAGGAGTACGCCCATGATGACAACAAGGCTCTAACGTGACATAACAGGTTGCACCTTTGGCTTGTTCTTTGGCTTGATTTAGTGCATTGATTTCTGCATGAGCTTCTCCTGTGACCTCGTGCCAACCTTCACCCACAACTTTGCCATCATTTACAATTACACAGCCAACCCGTGGATTGGGGTCTGTTGTCCATAAGCCTTTTTCTGCCAAACGCAATGCCCGCGCCATATAAAGTTGATCTTGTTGTATCATAGGGTTGACTATCATAATGCTGCATCTCATTTTTTATATTTAGTTGTACTTCAGGTTGTACGGTATGTTAAAAGCCTCCTCCTTCCAACACACATATTCTCAACCCTCAATAGATATGATAACACAATAGAAAAAAAGATAGATTTTGTGTAAAACCGCTTATCTTGTGCATAGTCCCAAATAATCCTCTACAAATTTAGAATTCTCAAAGCTTAGCCAAATTGACATAAAAAATAAGTCGCCATATAAGACAGGTAGCCACTTTCATCCATATCATCAAGCCAAGTCAAACCAATATACAGATATAAAGTTTAATTATTTGAAATAGAAAGTATTTAACCTAATAAAACTGTAAAAACATAATGGCGCGATGAGTATGTTTTTTGTCATAAATTGCTTATGTGTTGTCGTCTTTTTTCAACTAAGATACGCAGCCAATACATCAACAAATATGGAGCTAAAGATATGAGCACCTCATTTTCAAATGTGGCATTAATTACAGGCGCATCAGGTGGTATAGGTGAACAATTTGCGCGGATTCATGCAGCTAAAGGCGGTGACTTGGTTTTAGTTGCTCGCAATCAAAGCCGATTAGAAACACTGAAAAATGAGCTAGAAAAGCAATTTTCTATATCAGTGCTCGTTATTGCTCAAGATTTATCTACACCTAATGCAGCACAAGCAGTTTTTGAAGCCACCCAAGCTGCAAACATTGAAGTCAATATCTTGATTAATAATGCAGGTTTCGGCGGACACGGCAAATTTCATGAAAGAGATTGGGATGCCGATTTAGCAATGATTCAACTTAATATTATCGCTTTAACTCAATTGACTCACTTATATTTACCCGCAATGGTCGCGCGTAATCAAGGTCGTGTTTTAAATGTTTCCTCAACTGCATCGTTTATTCCAGGGCCTTTGCAAGCAGTATATTATGCAACCAAGGCATTTGTAACCTCATTTTCTCAAGCCATTGCCAATGAAGTCGCGGATAAAAATATTACTGTGACGGCACTATGCCCCGGAGCAGTTGCGACAGGTTTTGTTAAAGCGGGGAATTTAGATGGTGTTGATATATGGAAAAACGCAAAATCTGCAGAATCAGTCGCAAAATTTGGCTATAAAGCAATGGAAAAAGGCCAGCTGGTTGCGATTAATGAGCGTTCTTTAAGCTTATTGTTAAACTGGATTACCCCATTATTGCCACGAAAAACTGTGCTAAAAATGTCACGTAATATCATGGAAAAGTCACATTAATGTTATCCAAGGAGTGCGCATTGTACGATGTATCGCACTCCCAAACACTGTTTTAAGCCTGTTGTATTTTTTCATGCAAAATTTTACAGTTAATCCATTCTGCATCAAAAGTTGCCCCTATTTTCTTATAAAAATCAATGGCGGGCGCATTCCAATCTAATACTTGCCAATGTAGTTTGTAGACTTGTTGTTTTTTTGCTTCCTCGATACATGCTTTAAATAAAGAACGTCCCACACCTGTATGTCTGTATTCTTCTGTCACGATTAAGTCATCAATATACATAGATTTACCTTTCCAAGACGAATAGCTGAAATAATACAAAGCAACCCCAACAATTTGCTGCTCTAACTCTGCCACAAATGTGTGAAAATAGGGTTTTTCGCTGAATCCATCCGCTAACATGCGTTGTTCTGTATTGGTGAGTTCCGCTTGTGCATTTTCATAAACTGCTAATTCTTGTACTAAATTAAAAATCCCCGTTATATCTTCAACTGTTCCTTGTCTAATCACTACATTTGTCATGCTTCCCATCCTTTCATTTGCAATGAACGTTACATAGATAGCTTATCAGCAATTATGCCAAGTTATTAATCAAATTGTATTTCAAACCCTAATAAAAAGGTGCGGCCATTGGCGGGAATCCCTTCAGGCACAAAGCTGTGTTGACTGGGATAAGATGGAATAGAATCCAAAGCATTGAATACATCTAACGTCCATTTAACATTAGGCTGTGCTTGCCAAATGAGACGCGAGTTAATAATAGTGTAATCAGGTGGTGTGAAATCAGCATATACGGGTGTGGCCGCTTGCGAAGTCCATTGCCAACGGTGATAAGCACTGATATTAAAATCTAAGCTAGGAGTTAGCTGTGACTGAAAACCAATATTTAACGCTTGCTTAGGAATACCTTCAATTTCTGCATGACGGCCTTCAATTTCTTGTTCTGAATTTGTGTAAGTATAGTTTGCAAATAATGAGAATTTTTTATAAGGACGATAGAATATCTCTAACTCAACCCCTTCTGCATTGGAATGCCCTAAATTATCTACTTGTACTTCAATTGGATTCTTCGGATTTTGAGTCGACACATTCCGAATCACATTGTCAGTGTTAAATTTAAAGAATGAACTAGATAATAATAAATCATGTTTTAATTGATATTGTAATTGCAGCTCATAAGATTTTATGGTTTCAGGTTCTAAGTCAGGATTAGGTTTAATTGAGCGGGTATAGCGGTACAAATCTTTAAGTGACGGTGTACGAAATGCCTCACCATATAACGCTTTAATATTTAATTTATTTGTGGGTTTATATACTAAAGCTAGACGTGGGTTGGTTGTTGAGCCAAAATCAGAATAGTGATCGCTTCTAATCCCTGCTGTCAGTTTTAAGAATTCGTTAATTGTCCAACTATATTGTGCAAACAGTGCATATACTTCGCGCTGACTTTTTGGCATTCCATTGGTTGCGCTATTTTTATAATTATCTAACACGACTTGTTTGACAATATTGACATTGCTTTTATCATTCATGGCATTGACACGATCATGTTCATAACTCAATCCCAAAATTAAATCATGGTGATTTTGAATATGCCAATCGAGCGTTGTCTCTATATTTAAAGTATCTGTATTCCATGGCATGAGTAAAGTGTTTGCCGTCGCGAATTGGTCAGATGCCTCTTGCCCTAATCGGTTAATACTGCCAAGGCTGGCACGTAACTGGGTTTCAGAACGGTTATTAACGTAAGAAGCTTGAGTTTGTAATGTCAGATGTTCGGAAAAATCCAGTTGATGTTTAAGACCGATATTAAGCTGTTCAGTTTTAAAGTGATGGCGGTAACTGTCTTCGATTCGGTCAGCCAGTGTACCCACACCCCAATTATTGCTATTGCGTGAACTGTTATAACCTATTTCAAAATCAAAATCTCGAAATTGGGCGCGGCCACCAATATGGAACAAATGCCGCGCATCTGTATTGATTCGATTGGTTAATCGTTGTGTATCGCCATCAGGTGACCATGTTACATCACGTTGCGGTAAATTCTCATCATTATAATGATTCAAGCTACTATATAACTTAAAGTTAAACTCATCGCTCACCTGTTTGCCATATTCACCTTTGAGTAAAATCGCTTCATTTGTGCCTGCTCTGGCACTGAATTGGCCGCCTTCATATTCTTTACCAGTTTGCGTGATAATATTAACCACACCCATAAACGCATTTGCACCATATAAAGCACTGCTAGGCCCTCGAATCACTTCAATTTGTTTAATACTATCTAAAGGGTAATCAGGAATAAATGACATTGCACCACCTGTTAATCCCTCATTCAGCCGCTGGCCATTACGTAAAAATAAAACACTTTCACCCCAAAATGAGCTTGAACCTCTAACATACAACGTTGAATGGTAGCCAATTCGATTACTGCGTCCAACTGTGAATCCAGGGACAAGATTGAGCACATCTTCTAAGCTTCTCGCGCCAAAGGCTTGGATTTCTTGCTGCGTAATCACAGTGACAATCCCCGGAGCAGATTGCAAATCTTCGTTGGTTTTTGATGTTGTAATCACATCAATTGCCAGTAAATCAACTAATGTACCTTGTCTTAATGATTCAATCATGCCTTCTCTTGCAATAGATAATTCATAGATCAAACTCATGATAACAATGACAAATAGTCGTTGATACGGGTACATATCTTATTCCTAAATACGAAGTAATTTAACGTAATATAATAAATTGATAATGTAAATAAGTTAATGACATTTTTTCAGATATATTGTTTTATACGGAAATGGTGAGCCTTAACATGCTCATTGGCAAACATTATGTATTTCAAATGACTATTTTTGTAAGCATGATAGCCAGTTACTACATTTAAATATTTAACCAATCCCAAAAAAGATTTATCATAGTGATTCACGACAACCTGTGCGGAGAATACAATGAGATTCCTAGCGCGTGAAGATTTCCCCCAACTATTAACAGCGTTGCAACAAGCAGGTTATACCTGTATCGCACCGCAAATTCGTGACCACAACCTTGTGTATGACGAATTAACCGAGGTTGCACAACTCCCAATCAACTATCAAGATCAACAAGCTCCCGGATATTATCGTCTTTCAGAAAATGGACAACAGCGTTATTTTGCATGGGCAAATAGTTCAGAAGCAGTTAAACCGATGACATTTGCATCACGTGAAATATTGTGGAAAGTCAAACGTGATGAAACGGGAAAACTCGCATTTGAAGAAGTATTGCCTGAGCCCAAACCTTTAGCTGTCATTGGTGTTAAAGCCTGTGATTTAGCCGCGCTGCATTTACAAGATCAACATTTTGCATTTAATACCTATGGTGATCGTTATTACAATTTACGCCGCCGCCCATTGATTTTTATTGCCGTTGACTGTAGTCATCCCGCAGAAACCTGTTTTTGTGCTTCTACAGGTGATGGGCCTGATGCGCGTTCTGGGTTTGATATTGCCTTAACGGAATTAGATGATGGTTTTCTGGTTCGTACTAAAAGCAAAATCGGCAAAAACATCGCTGCACAATTACCACTTCGTGATCCCACAACAATCCAATTATCCCAAGCAGAAAAACAGCAGCAACAGGCAATTGAATCCCAGCAACGTCAACTTCCTTCAAGACATTTAAAAGGTGCTTTATTTGATAATTTAGATCATCCGCATTGGAAAGAAATCGGTGAACGTTGTTTAGCCTGTGGTAACTGTACATCCGTATGCCCCACCTGTTTTTGCCATAATGAGGTAGAAGATGCACAGCTTGATGGGTCAGAAAGTGCGCATTATCGGCAATGGGATTCCTGTTTTACTTTGAGGCACAGTTATATGCACAGCATCGTGTTACGCAAAGATATTCACTTACGTTATCGACAGTGGCTGACACATAAATTAGGCAGTTGGCATGACCAATATGGGCGATCAGGTTGTGTGGGTTGTGGGCGTTGTATCACTTGGTGTCCTGTGGGCATTGACATCACCGAAGAAGCCCAAGCCATTTGCGGAGGAGTGCAATCATGAGCCATATGATTCCTAGCCATCATACTGTCGATGAAAATGCCTATTTACCAATGGAAGCGGAAATTGTCGAGCGGGTGCAAGAGTCAGATACGATTTTCACCATGCAATTGCGTTTAACTGATCCCAAGCAGCATGAAGCTTATACCTATCAACCGGGGCAATTCAACATGTTGTATTTATACGGTGTGGGCGAAGTGGCAATTTCGATTGTGTCTGATCCTGAGCATGAGGAATTATTAACCCATACAATAAATCGCGTTGGACGGGTGACGCGTGGTATTTCTCAACTAGAAGCAGGGCAAAAAATTGGGATTCGAGGGCCTTATGGTCGTGGTTGGCCATTGCGTGAGGCTGAAGGGCAAGACGTGATTATTGTCTCAGGTGGTTTGGGTTGTGCACCGACGATTTCAGTGATTAATCATATTATTCGCCGTCGGGAGCGGTTTGGCCATTTAACCATTGTGCAAAAAGTCAAACATGTAGACGAATTTATCTGGCCTGAGCGATTTGAGCGTTGGAAGACTATTCCCGATACCACCGTACTGGTTGCGTCGACTAAAGGTTCGGTCAATTGGCATTGGGATGTGAGTCCACGGATTCAGGTGTTGGATAAAGTTAAAGTTTGGTCAGAGCGCACGATTGTGATGATTTGCGGGCCTGAAGGCATGATGCAATCTGCAACTAAACATTTAACAGAATTAGGTGTGCCCGAATCTTCGGTGTATTTCAGCATGGAGCGTAATATGCAATGTGCGGTGGGACATTGTGGTCATTGTCAATTTGGTGACTTATTTATCTGTAAAGATGGGCCTGTATTTTCTTACCCTGAAATCAAACATTTACTGGGAACAGAAGGGTTTTAGAATGATGAAAAAGCTTAGCTTACTTTTGCAATTTAGTGATAAGGGCAAGTTAAGCTTATAAATATGGTTTAATATTACGGGCTTTGCTCTGTTTTAATGCTGGTAATCAATGCGACGTTTGTTACCCCTGAGGTTTTCAACGTATCAATCACTTGCATAATCCGCCCATAAGCCACGTTTTTATCGCCTTTCAGTAATATGCGAGAATGCTTTTCCTCAAGCAACTCTTTTAAGGCTGCAACCATGTCTGGCTCAGAATAAGGTTGCTCATTGTCCTGTAAATATAACAACCCATCTGCATCAATCGATACAACAATCAATTCACCTTCATCAGTGACTACATCAGGCGTACTTTGACTGGCTTGGGGTAAATCGACTTTAATCCCTTCAACCAGCAGCGGAGACGTAATCATAAAAATAATCAGCAAGACCAACATCACATCGATGTATGGTACAACGTTCATTTCTGCCATACGGCCTTTTCGGTAGGGGTTATGCTTCATGAGCTGGCTTTAGCGTAAATTTGGCGTTGTAATAAATTGGTGAATTCTTCTAAAAAATTATCATAACGGCTGGTTAAACGATCAATTTCTGCCATATAGCTGTTGTAAGCAATCACCGCAGGAATCGCCACAAATAAACCAATAGCAGTTGCAACCAATGCTTCAGAAATACCGGGGGCAACCATTGCGAGAGTCGCTTGCTGCACATTACCCAAAGCGTGAAATGAGTGCATAATGCCCCACACTGTACCGAACAAACCAATGTAAGGGCTGACTGAACCAATCGTGGCCAACGTGGATAAACCCTTATCCAAACGATCCACTTCTCGCACCAGAGCCACTTTCATCACCCGTTGTAAACTATTAAGCATCACTTCAGGGGCAATATTTTGTTTACGTTGCTTGGCAAATTCGACATAACCTGTGAAGAAAATACTTTCTAAGCCTTTAGGGTCACGACGATAACCACTGATGCGATTGTATAAACCGTTGAAATCTTTATTTTTCCAAAACTGATTTTCAAACTTTCGAGCAGCACGATTGGCCTTAGATAGTATATGTTGCTTACCTAAAATCAATGCCCAAGAGTACAGTGACAAAAACAATAACAAAACCATCACTGCTTGCACTAGGAAGCTGGCTTCTAAAAATAGCTTGATATAAAACGAGTTCGTTAACTCAGAAAGCAAATCAGGAAACATAGTCGTCAAACGCTTGTAATAACATGTTTGGGAATGGCTTAGGGCGTAAATCCGTTGCATGAACGCCAGCCAGTTTTACTTGTGCAGTACACAATACTGTATTTTCTCTTAGCACTTGTTGTTCCATTTGTAGACTGACTTTACCCATTTTGGTGATAGATGTGCACACATTCAGCAAATCGTTAAATGTAGCAGGCTTTTTATAATCTACGTTGACATTGCGCACCATGATGATGAATGCATGTTGATGAATTAAGTCGGTTTGCTCAAAACCTAAATGACGTAAAAATTCTGTACGGGCACGCTCTAAGAATTTTAAATAATTAGCGTAATATACCACGCCACCTGCATCGGTATCTTCGTAATAGACGCGAACGGGAAAGTGAAACTGTGAATTCATATTAAATCGCAAATGGTAAATGTTGCGTCATTATAACATTGAGGACTGGCTGTTTTTAGCAGTGTTCCAGCCCTCGAAACTGTTTATTCTAGGTGGTGAGCACTTAAATTAAGCATTTGAGCAGGATATTTAACCGCACAACCATAAGCTTGTGTTTCTGGATAAGTAATAGGTTGATCCGTCAATAATTCTTGCAACGCCGCTTCTACATAATTAAACGTTGCCACCCCTTGTGGCGCATTATCGACAGCTCCCTTGTAAACCAGTGTACCTTGTGGATCAAGAATAAAGACTTGTGGTGTTATTTGCGCTTGCAAAGCTTGTCCAACTAAGCCTTCACGGTCGTCTAAGATTCGGTAAAATATTTGATTGAGTTGCCTCCAACGTTGATTGTCTTCTTGAGTCATATAATGCGTGCTATTAATTGATAACCACACCACATCATAACTGAGATATTCATACGCTAAATTTTGCATAGTTTTCAATTCATAATGTCGCTTAACTGCAGGACAATCAGGATTAATCCATTCTAATACCACATGTTTCCCAAGAAAATCAGATAACTCAACAGGATTGCCCCAACTATCAGATAAAGTAAAATTCGCGACAGGCGAACCGATTTGTGGTGCTGCGTAAAGTGGAAAACTTAAAAAATACGCAAATAAAGCAAGATAACGCATAATAGTGTCCTCATGGAGTCAGTAATATGACACACGCTTTTTGACTGAAACCAGTGTTAGGCTGATTTCTCATTGGCTGCCAATAGGTCTGCGATCGCTTGAGCTGCTCGATCACTGGCAGATTGTTGTAATTGTAAATGTAATTCGGTAAAACGCTGGGTTAATTGTTGCGCTGCAACTTCGTTGTCTAGCCAGTATAGTACAGCTTGCCCAAGATTGTCAGGGGTGGCCTCTTTTTGCAAAAACTCGGGAACAAGCTTCTCATTTGCAAGTAAATTAGGTAAGGAAAAATAAGGGATATGCACCAACTGCTTTGCCAACCAATAGGTCAAAGTCATTAAGCGATATGCCACAACCATCGGCCGTTTTACTAACATCGCTTCTAATGTAGCCGTGCCTGATGCCATTAATATCACGTCTGCGGCAGCCATCACTTGGTGAGATTGTTGGGCGTTAAAATATTGAATCGGTAAATCTGGCGCAATTTGCTGTAAATGCTGTTGGAAAATCTCGCTGGTTTTTTGATTGGCAACAGGGACAATAAATTGTAAATCTGGGCGTTCTTGTAATAGCCATTGGGCAGTTTGAATAAAAGGTTTGGCGAGTTGTTTCAATTCTGTGCCACGACTTCCCGGTAAAATCGCAATCCATGTGGCTTTTTCATCTAAATCTAATTCACGTCTTGCGGCCAACTTATCAGTTTCTAAATCAATTTTATCCGCCAAAGGATGGCCGACAAATGTGACAGGGTGTTGGTTTTTTTCATAATAAGCCGCTTCAAATGGCAACAAAGTTAACATCAAATCACAGGCTTGCTTGATATGTTTTAAACGATGCTCGCGCCACGCCCACACTGAAGGGCTGACATAATGCACAGTGGGAATATTGGCTTGTTTTAAATGGGTTTCTAAGCGCAAATTAAAGTCAGGCGCATCAATTCCAATAAAAATATCAGGTGGATTTTGCAAGAAATAATCACACAATTCATCATGACAACGTTTGATGGTGCGGTAATGTTTGAGCACTTCAAATAAACCCATTACAGACAGTGTTTCCATCGGATAATGAGTTTTAAAGCCAGCTTGTAACATATTTTGCCCGCCAATGCCTTCAAACTGGGCTTGGGGATAATGTTGCTTGAGGCTTTGAATCAGTCCAGCCCCTAAAATATCGCCAGAAATTTCTCCAGCTACAATACCAATACGAGTCATGTTTGCGTTGTCGTGAGTTAAATGCGAAAGCAATGTACTGTTAGTATATTCTACTTTGTGCATTCACACATGATGATTTGTTTTGAATGTCATTCATCTGTTTGTATCAGGCAACAACTTATTTATCTCGCTAATGGCAAATAGACTTTATCTAATAACTCCTGATATTCTGAAGCTGCATCGCTATCAATCGTAATCCCGCCCCCACTTTTATAAACCAATGAGCCATCTTGCTGCTTTTCAATAAACCGAATCATCACCGCGCTATCCAAATTTTGCCCATCAAAATAACCAAAAATACCCGTAAAAAAGCCTCTTTGATAATTTTCGACTTGGTTAATAATGTTTAGTGTATTGCACTTAGGCGTACCAGAAATAGAACCCGCTGGCAAAAGTGTGTACAACATATCACCTAAACGATGTTGCCAATTATGTGGAAGTTGCCCACTGATTTCGGAACTGACTTGCAATAAAGGTCTTTGTCCCGCTTGAATTTTATCAATATAGCGAAAACGTTGCACTCGCACATCGCTTGCCACCATAGACAAATCATTGCGCAGTAAATCCACCACCATTACATGCTCAGCCATTTCCTTATCATCATTTAAAATCTGCTGTTCGGCATTAGGCAGTAGGGCATTGATCGTACCCTTCATGGGAAAGGTCTTGATTGTATTGTTTTGGATTTGCACGAAGCGTTCAGGTGAAAAACAGACAAATTGATCTTGAAAATACAGCTTAAACTTAGCTTGAGTGGCGTGAAAAATGTCTAATAGTGATGCGTCAGTTTGAATCTGGGTCGGAAAGGTCAAATTTAATAAATAAGTATTGCCTTCATACATTTCTGTAATGACTTGGTTAAACGCAGTTTGGTATTGATCAAAGCTGATGGCTTTTTTTTTAGCTGCAACGCTGTCAGTTTTTTCGTTTGTTCAACTGTAGGTTGAGAAGCCATTGACCATAAAATATCTTCTGGCATTTGGCTTAAAGGGTAAACATAACTGTGGGTTTTGGTGAAATCAATAATAAAAAAGCAAGGAATGGCCTGCTGACCAAAGCGGTTTAATAAGTGTTGCATCAGTATGGTTTTAAACTAGAACGGAATCAATATGTAGGCAGTAAGGAGCCAGTCTAACATAAATTAGATTACATACGGCAGCTTGTTTACGTGAATAATTTTGCTGATGAAACATACAATCATTGCTGCACATTTCATCATTTTGTGACTTATAAGGATGAAGAGACAGGCAACTGTACAATAAATGTCGTTTTTCCGGGGCAACTCTCTACATCAATCTTGCCATCATGTTTAGTAACAATTTTTTGTACAATATCCAAGCCTAATCCGCTGCCTTCACCTGCTGGTTTGGTGGTAAAAAACGGCGTAAATATATTCTGAATCACTTCTTTAGGAATACCAATACCCGTATCAGTAATTTTGACCATGATATGTGTATTTTGTAAGTTGATATCAATGAACAATTCACCTTGATGATTCATTGCATGTAACGCATTGTGGATCAGATTTGTCCAAACTTGGTTAAGCTCATCGGGATAACACCATATTGTAGGCACTTCAGTGTATTGCCGATGCACCTTCACCCTTTGTTTCATTTGGCTGTTATAAAGGGTTAATACCGTTTCAATACCTTCTACCACATTGGCTTGTACTTTTTCCCCAGTATGGTCGAAATGAGAAAAGTTTTTCAGCGCAAATACCACTTTTGCCGCTTTATCCGAAGCAACCGTAATATTCTTAATTCCACGTTGCAAGTTAGCAAACTGATAAGCCACATCTAAAATCTCTTCGCTATCATCGGTATTAAATAATGGAGACAGTTCTTCAAGATTTTCAAAAACACCCATGTCGACTAATTTATCTGCTAATAAAGTGGCATCTTGTGTATATAGCTCTAATTGTGGAGTGAGTTCTCTGCGCCGTTTACGTTTTTCACGTGAAGATAAGCTTGTATGAGGTTGGTTGGCTAAGCGATGTAACAAATTGAAAAAAGGTTGTTGTTTATCTTCAGGCAATTCATGAAATAAATGTGGCAACTTTTCCAATGTATTTGAGAGGAAACGACTAATGCTACTTGCAGATGAACGAATTGCACCTAATGGTGTGTTAATTTCATGTGCAACCCCTGCAATCAATTGTCCTAGCGCGGCCATTTTTTCCGACTGAATCAGTTCTTCTTGAGTGGTTTTTAATTGTTGTAAAGCTTGAGTTAAGTCGGTATTTTTCTGACGCAATGCTTCTTCTGCATGTTTACGCTCACTAATATCAACCGTGATACCAATGACTGCTTCAAGTTGATTATCTAAATTCCGAATGGTTGAACCCCAAAAATCTGCCCAAAAATAACTACCATCCGCACGAATATAGCGTTTTTCCAGTTGATAAAAATCGACATCCCCTTTAATTAAAGCAAGGAACTGTTCTTGGCTCATTTGACGATCGTCAGGGCAGGTTACTTCCTGTTCAGTACGTTTTAATACTGAAACCATATCACTGCCCAACATATCTGCCCACTTTGAGTTTGCTTGCACATAATTGCCTTCGCTATCAATAATACTAATGCCCACTGCAGCATTATTAAAAATTGTTCGAAAATGCTCTTTACTTTTACGCAATGCCTGCTCAATGTGTTTCTGTTGGGTTAAATCCATATGCGTACCGACTAAACGTGTCAATTCAGCATTAGAATCTCTCACACCAATACCACGCCCTAAAATCCAAATATAATGCCCATTACGGTGCTTCATTCTAAAAGTGACTTCAAAAGCAGGTGTTTTACCATCGACATAACATAATAAAGCATTGACAAATCTCTCAACATCATCTGGATGTAAAGAAATACACCAACCATTGTTATGGGCTTCAAGGTCAGCATAACTTAGTCCCAGCATTTCCAAATAACGTGGTGAATAATATGTTTCTCCTGAGGCTAAATCCCAATCCCACACACCATCATTTGCACCTTGCATGGCTAAATCAAATCGTTCTTCGCTAGTACGCAATGCACGTTCAATTAAGCGTCTTTCAAGCACTTCCTGTTGCAATTGGTCATTGGTATGTTGTAAATCTTGAGTACGCCTTTTAACTAATTCTTCCAAATGTAGACGATAACGCTGTAATTCTTGCTCAACACGTTTACGCTCTGTAATATCTTGAATTGCATTGAGGGCATAGAGTACTTTGCCATTGTCATCTAAAATTGGGCTACCCCACATTTCTAAATAAGCATGTCGCTCTGATAGACGGATTTCTATGTCACTGACAGAGGAACTTTCACCACGTAATGCTCTAATAATTGGCAAACGTTCTGACAGATAAAGTTGCCCCGTATCCGCATGATATAATTGGTAAACTTGTGGTATTTTACTACTAGGAATAGAAGGATCAGCTTCCTTGTTAAAAAATTCGTTCGCTTTGTCATTTTGGTAAAATAAATGCCCATGTGCATCCATCATCCCAATACCCACAGGAAGTGCATCTAAAAATCGGGTGATTTTTTCTAATTCTTTTTGCTTTTTCAATAACTTTAATTGTTGGCCACGTACATACCATGAAATAATGGAAAGCAATAAAATGACGTATAGGGTGTAAGCCCACCATGTTTGCCATGGCGCAGGTAAAATGCGTATTCTAATGTTTGCTTCTTCGTCATTCCAAACACTTTTATTACTTGATGTTTTTACCCTAAAAATATAGTCGCCATGTGGTACATTGGTATAATAAGCGTTACGCCTTTTATGAATATCGCTCCATTTGTTATCAAATCCTTGAAGCTTGTATTTATAATAGGTTTGTTCAGGCTTAATAAAATTAAGGCCAGCAAACTCAAATGAGAAAAAGCTCTGCTTGTGAGATAAAGTAATTTCTTGGGTTGTGGTAATATCTTGTTGTAAAGGGGAGTTGTTTGTAGTAGGAGTAACAATATCATTAAATAAAGAAAATCCTGTAATCACAACAGGTGGATAATAGCGACTATCTTGAATTTGCTGTGGATAGAATTGGTTAAAGCCATGAATTCCGCCAAAAAAGAACGCATCATGTTTATTTTTGTAATAAGCTGAGCCAAACTCACTACTTTGTAAGCCATCAGATATTGCGTAGTTCTTAAATGTCTTGGCTTTTAAATCAAAACGGGAGAGGCCTTTATTGGTACTCAACCACAAATACTCAGCCCCTTCTTGTAGAATGCCATGAATTGTATCATTAACGAGTTTATCCGCTTCTCGATAGTGAGTAAATTGCTCAGTTTCTATATCTAAACGATTTAATCCTCCACCCCAAGTTGCAATCCATAAAATATTTTGGTACGAAACAATGCTGGAGACTTTATTGTTGCTTAGGCTATTCGTCTTATTGTTTTTGTGTTTAAAATGAAATGCTTTTTGATAGTTCTCATCAAAACCAAGTAAGCCATTTCCCTGCGTTCCAACCCATAATCGCTTCTGATTATCCTCATGAATCGTAAGTACAGTGTTGTTAGCTAATTGTTTAAATGATTGCTCTGGGTAGTGTGGTATGAACTGCTTAGTTTTTCGATCAAAACGACAAAAGCAGTAACGTGTGCCAACCCATAAATTACCACGACTATCTTCAAAAATAGAGCGGATCATATTTTCATTAAGGCTTTGTTCATCTTTATCACGCGGAATATAACGTATAAAATCGTTTGTATCAGGGCGGTATTCATGCAAAATGGCTTTATCTGTTCCAACCCACAGTGTGCCTTGCCCGTCTTCATATATACTACGGATATAGTCATTACCTAGGCTATTTGGATTACTTTTGTCATGTGAATAATGTTTGGCTGTCCGAGTTTGTAAATCATATAAATTTAAGCCCTTTGATGTACCAACCCACAGTTGTTGTTGCCGATCTTCAATAATAGCAGTCACTGTATTGTCACTTAAAC
This sequence comes from Candidatus Albibeggiatoa sp. nov. NOAA, assembly GCA_025800385.1. Lineage (GTDB taxonomy): Bacteria > Pseudomonadota > Gammaproteobacteria > Beggiatoales > Beggiatoaceae > Albibeggiatoa. The sequence continues at coordinate 121,825 of JAOXRS010000066.1, read as the reverse complement.
TATTCATTTTTTTTGGATCATGGTAGTAGTGTTTGAATTTTTCAGGAGAAAAGTCATAACGATTTACGCCACCTCTATCCATACCTATCCAGATACTTCCCGCACGGTCTGCAAACAGGGAAATCACTGCATTATTTGTTAATCCATTTGGGTTTTGTTGTGTCCGAGCAGTATAGTGTTCGAGATGTTGGCTATTTAAATCAAAAACATAAATGCCTCCACCGTCTACACCAAGCCATAAACGATGTAGCTTATCTTCAACAATACTCCAGATACCCAACATAGATAGCTTTTGAGTAATCGGGTGTTGTATGAATCGATCTTGAATTTCATCGTAATAATACAAGCCTGCAGCAGTACCCGCCCAAATCACTTGCTGGCTATCCTCGAATAAAGTTGGGACATAGTTTTGTTTATTATTTTTATTGTTTTGATCATATAAGTAATGCGTGAAACTGCCTTGTTGAGGGTTAAAACGATTGATACCTCCCCCATCCGTACTAATCCAAAGACGATTTTTAGCATCTTCAAGCAATGCCCAAGTTGAATCATTGCTAAGACTGTTAGGTTGTTCGGGTATATGGCGATAATGAAAAAATTGTTGGGTTTTAGGATTAAATCGATTAAGGCCACCACCTTGAGTAGTAAACCATAATCCACCACGTTTATCTTCTTGAATATTTGATGTTACGTTATGGCTAAGTGAATTATTTTGATTGGGATTATGTTGGTAACGAATGAATTGCTGGCTTTTACGGTCAAATAAGTTGATACCATTGTAGGTGGCAATCCAGAGTTGTCCTTGCCTATCTTCATATATCGTATACACTTCATTATTACTAAGACTAGTGTGTTTTTGGGGGTCATGGCGATAAACTTTAAATTGGTAACCATCGTAACGGCCTAGACCTTCCTTAGTACCAAACCACATAAACCCTTGTTTATCTTGATAAATAGAGTGAACGGTACTATTTGGTAAGTTTTGTGCTGTTGTCAAATGAGTAAAGCTTATCTCATCTGCATAAAGGCTAGATGCTACCAGATATAATAAAAAGTAATATATAGGTCTCATTGTATTCAGTCTGATGGTTTAGAATTTGCTTAATAGTGTTTTAAATCATCATAATTATGTTGAACATACATTTCGCTAAAACACTTTTGCATAAAAGACAAGGAGCCTGACCATGTTATTGTCTCGCACAACTATACTCCTCATTCTCTGTTTTTCATTCAACACAACTCTTGCAGATGATGATACTACCCATAGTTCTAATGGGTATGTTGCAAATCCACAGGAGTCGTACTCTGAGCAATTACGGCCTCGCAAACGTGGACAAAATTCCCAAACACAATTATTGCCTTCAGCATGGTCTGTTAACGCTAATAATGGTGGTGTATTATGTTATATTGACCCTGAGCAAGTATTATTATGGCGTGATAATGCAACTTTCGCTAGCCGTCTTTCAATTAAATCTAAAGGCTCAAACAAGCCACTTAATTTACGTTGGGCAAAAAAACAAGACACATTAAAATGGCCGCATAATCGTGTCAAACTCATACCAAATAATACTTACTATGTAAAACTCAATCAGCATGAAGCCGCTTTTCAAGTTATTATCACGAAACAATTGCCAGAGGCACTGTGGCATGCTGACACCAATGAACAAGCAGCTTGGATGCGCGAAAACGCATGTATATTGCAGGCTAATTATTTACAACAAATGACAACACAATAATAATTTATCACAAGAGGTACAGTTATTGGCCAAATGCTTAGTTCTTGTGCAGTCTATGGCAAGGGTACAAGGATAAACAATGCGATACTTTTATATTCTTCTTTTTAGCCTAACCTATAGTCATAGTGGGTTTGCAAGCCATATAGAGGATGCTTATCAAGCCTATAAATATGGCTTTTATGAGCAGGCCATTGAACATTTTGACCGCTCAGTTCATGACAAACAACTCTCTAAATCTCAGTTATTTGATATATACGTCCATCTTAGCAAAATTTATCAGCATTTAGGTGATATGATTCAAGCTGAGCAGCAACTGGTTCATGCTGACCGATATTTGGAGCAAATGCAATCAGATAAAACATCTTTCAAAGCTAGACTATCTAGTGAACTCAGCCGTTTATACTTACTCAAACAACGTAATAGTAAAGAGACCGCTTTACATTATGCGCAACAAGCCATTATGCAGGCTAAATCTATAGATGATAAAACATATTATGCTGATGCATTATTGCAACTCGCTCATTTGCAGGTGCAAGAGATGGATTATGAAACAGCGTTGGCAAATTATCAATTTGGATTGAACCTATTAAAAAATACCCCAGACAACCCACTTTATGGCAAGATTTTACTATATAAAACCCAAGTACATTTTTATTTAGAAGCAGAAAATGCCTATCAACACAGTAAAGATGAACAGGCGTATGCTCAAAGTCTAAGCCATTTATATCAAGCATTTGATCGTATTTTAAGTTGGGAAAGTAGTTTTGATAAAGTATTAAGCTTATTAAAATTATCCCAATTAACACAAAGTATTAATCAACAATATAGCCAGCAAAATGCCAAATTGCTAAAACTTAGCTACGCTATTTTATTAAAGGCCAAAAATGTTGCAGAAGCTATCAATAACCCCAGAGCTAAATCTTATATTTATGGCAATTTAGGCAAGTTATATGAAACGCAGACACAATATAAAGCCGCCTTAAGCTTTACGCGTCAAGCTTTGTTTTTTGCGCAGCAAAGTTGGATGAGTGAGCTGGTTTATACATGGTATTGGCAAATCGGACGGATTTTTAATGCGCAACATCAAACATCTCAAGCCATTGATGCCTATCAACAGGCTATTGATGCCTTTCATTATGTTCGCAACCAAATGATAGGTGAAAGCTATTGTCGAGCCTCTTTTAGTTTTCATGACCAAGTTGCAACCGTTTATTATGAATTTGCAGATTTATTGCTTAAACACGCATCTGTAACAAAAAATGACCAGCAGCGGACGCAACTATTACATCAGGCTCGCCATACGATTGAATTATACAAAACTGCAGAATTACAGAATTATTATCAAGATACGTGTTTAGATACAGGTGGCCATTGCATTCCTATAGAAAAGATTATTGCACCAAATACAGCTGTGATTTATCCCATTCCATTAGAAGATCGTTTAGAGTTACTTGTCACATTTTCCAATGCGATTGTGCAAAAAACCATTCCAATTACAAATACCCGTTTGGAAGAAGAAGTCAGTTTATTTTTATCCCCACTAAGCTGCCATCCAAATGAAAAATTTTTATTAGCAATGCGAGGCAAGCAGAAAATAACAGATATAGATAATACAATCAATAGCTTATCAGAGTGTTCACCTGCTATACGTGGCAGTATGTCTCAGTATCAAATGACACCTGTATCTACTAATGAAGCTTCTTACCTCGAACCTGCACAAACATTATACCAATGGCTTATTGAACCTTTAGAAGCAGAATTAAAAGCACGCAATATTGATACATTGGTTGTGATTCCTGAAGGTATTTTGCGTACTATGCCATATGCAGCACTTCATGATGGTAAGCAGTTTTTAATTGAAGAATATGCGATTGCGATTTCACCTAGTTTATGTTTGAGCAAAGATTTTAAACGAGAACAGTACAAATCTATTTTATTAAGTGGTTTATCTGAAGCTGTTCAGGGGTTTGATCCTATTCCTTGTGCTGCTTATGAATTACAAGAAATTCAGAAAATCTTCCAAGCTGATAAGCCTCTTATTAATCAAGAATTTGTTGTGCCTAATTTACAAAAAGAGATTAAACAAATTGATTATTCAATCTTGCATATCGCATCACATGGACAATTTAAAGAGAATTTAGCAGATACCTTTGTTCTGACTTATGATGATAAATTAAGTATGGATAAGCTAGAACGACTTGTGCAGTTCATGCGTTTGCAAGGCAAGGAAGTTAATCTGTTAACACTCAGTGCGTGTGAAACTGCTGTGGGGAATGATCGTGCAGCCTTGGGATTGGCGGGTGTTGCGATTAAAGCAGGTGTAAAAAGTGCGTTTGCCAGTTTATGGCAGGTGGATGATGTTGCAACCCCTGCAGTAGTTATTGAATTTTATAATCAATTAAAAAATAAAGATATATCGATGGCAAAAGCCTTGCAGAATGCACAAAAACAAATTTTGTCCCGCCCAGAATATAAGCTTTATCAACATCCCTATTACTGGTCTGCATTCCTATTGATTGGAAATTGGCAGTAATTTTACTAAGTTACTGAATAAAATTTTTTACTAAATTGATATTTAACAAGTATTTTTAAAAAGCTTATTTTATTCAGTGCTTAATATATTTATGATTTTTTAATTCACTCTATCAACTCACCCACATTTATTGCTAAAATAGCCATTTCTTTACTTAAGTTAAATTTCATCTAAATAAATACTCAGTGGTTTCAAAAAATTGCTAAAAGGTCAAGCTGAAACGTGAGTTTCTATATTAAAGTTGCTATGCTTATCCATAAATCTAAACTAAATTTTTTAGGATGTCATTATGGACAAAATCATTTTTACTGGCCCTATGGGTGCAGGCAAAACCACTGCGATTAGCGCGATTAGTGAAATTCCACCAATTGCAACGGATGTCCGCTGTACGGATGAAGAAAGCCAACAGCGTAAAGAAAACACAACTGTTGCAATGGATTATGGTTATATCACCTTAGAAGACAGCTCTCGTATTCATTTGTATGGTACGCCGGGGCAAGAACGTTTTAACTATATGTGGACGATCCTAACAAATGGTGGTATCGGTTTAGTCTTATTAATCGATAATGCGCGTCCCAATCCAATTGAAGATTTACATTTTTATCTCGATGCGTTCCAAGATTTTATTCGGTCAACAGGTGTGGTAATTGGTATTACCCGAACAGATGTGGATTCAAATGTAACTTTGAATGAGTATTACAGTGCGTTAATGAAACGGGGGCAAGTATACCCATTATTTGAAATTGACCCGCGACAAACACAAGATGTAACTATTTTAATCCATGCCTTACTTGCTGTTTTAAGCCAACAGGCCGCTGCATAATTATAATGAATGAACATAAAGTTGTTTTTACTGGAAGTTTAGGTGCAGGTAAAACCACTGCAATTGCAAGTATTAGCGAAATTCCCGTGATTAATACTGATATCCAAACTTCTGATTTTACTAAACCCGTCATGCGTCAAATTGGAGCACACTCATCAACACCATCAATAGAGGTTGCAAATCGCAGTATGACGACGGTTGCAATGGATTATGGTGAGGTCAATTTAGAGCTGGGAAAAAAATTACGCTTATATGGCACACCCGGACAACAACGTTTTGATTATATGTGGAAAGTACTGATTCATGGAGCACAAGGTTTAGTCATTTTTGTTGATAACGCGGGCACTGATCCTATCGGAGATTTAGCGCGTTATACGGATATTTTCCGTGAATATATTTTAACTACTCATACGGTGGTCGCCGTTACTCGAATGGATTTAGTACCGCGCCCATCTATACAGGTTTATCACAATTATTTACATCAACTTGGTATTCAATTGCCTGTTTTTTCAGTTGATGCTCGTTCTAGTGAAAGTGTTGCCAATATGGTGGGACACTTGGTTGAAATGATTAATGGGGAGAGTTGTTGATGTTATCAGAAACTGCCACGGAACAGTTAAAGCAGCAGTTAGAAAGTTTATTGGATCGTTGTCAGCCTATTTGTGCGGCTGTCGTTGTCACTGTAGATGGATATACTTGTGCAATGAAGCAGCGCACAACAGATCAATATAGTTTAGAACGTGTCGCAACTATGGGCAGTACTTTGATGTCGTTAGGTGACACGATGACTGCAGAATTAAAAATGGGTAGTTGCGAAAATATTATCTCTGAAAATCAACACGGCATTATTGCTTTCATGCATATTAATCATAATTTGGTATTGGTGAGCTTAACAACAGAAACCAATTCACTTGGGATGCTATTAAGCCACTCTCGTAAATGTGCAGAAAATATGGCGAAAACCGTGGCTGTATAAATATTGTTAGGAGTGTTTCACAAAAAATTATTCACTCCTAAAATATCTTGATTCTTAACTAATGTTCTCGAGTTGCAAAGAAACGTACATCAGGCCAACGCTCCTCTGCTAAATTTAAATTCACTCGAGTTGGTGCAATAAAAGTCAGATTATCTGCAACATCTAATGCCAAATTATTAAAAGCTTTTTTCTTAAACTCTTCAAATAGTTTTTCGTCTTCTGATTCAACCCAACGTGCGGTGGCTACTTGCACATTTTCGAAATCGCACTCAACATTGTATTCATTTTTTAATCGCCATTTCACCACGTCAAATTGTAAAACACCGACTGCGCCCAGAATTAAATCATTGCTATTCAATGGACGGAATAATTGCGTTGCACCTTCTTCACAAAGTTGAGTCAAACCTTTTAATAAGGCTTTCATACGTAATGGGTCTTTTAAGCGCGCTCGACGGAAGATTTCAGGTGCGAAATGTGGAATACCTGTAAATTTCAAGACTTCGCCTTGGGTAAATGTATCGCCAATTTGAATTGTGCCATGATTGTGTAAACCAATAATATCACCAGGGAAAGCTTCTTCAGTATGTTCGCGCTCACCTGCCATAAATGTCATTGCATTGGCAATTTGTACATCACGGTTGATTCGCACATGACGCATTTTCATATTTTTGCTGTATTTACCTGAACAAACACGTAAAAACGCAATACGATCACGGTGAGCAGGGTCCATATTCGCTTGAATTTTAAATACAAAACCTGAGAATTTTTCTTCTTTCGGCTCAATATCTCGGTCAATGGTTGGGCGCACTTGGGGTGAAGGCGCATATTCACAGAAACTATCAAGTAAAGCTTTAACACCAAAATTGTTAATCGCAGAACCAAAATAGACAGGCGTAAGTTTACCCGCTAAAAATTCATCTAAATCAAAGCTATGACTTGCACCTAATACTAACTCAATTTCTTCTTCTAATTCTTCAATCGCACTGTCACCTAAAACAGCATGTAAATTCTCATCATCTAGGCTTTCGAAACGTTGACCTTCAGCAGCAATCGCATTACTTTTTCCCGGTTCAAATAACGTGACGCTACCATCTTCCACGCTATAAATACCTTTAAAACCTTTACCCATGCCAATTGGCCACGTCATTGGTGCACATTGGATTTTTAATACATCTTCAATTTCATCAAGCACTTCAATCGGATCACGGCCTTCACGATCTAATTTATTGATAAATGTGATAATTGGTGTGTCACGTAAACGGCACACGTCTAATAATTTAATAGTACGTTCTTCCACACCTTTAGCCACGTCAATCACCATCAATGCAGAGTCAACCGCAGTTAATGTACGATAGGTGTCTTCTGAAAAGTCTTCGTGCCCTGGTGTATCGAGCAAGTTAATCGTTTTATCTGCATAAGGAAATTGCATGACTGAAGATGTGACGGAAATACCACGTTGCTTTTCCAATTCCATCCAATCTGAGGTCGCGTGACGGCTTGCTTTACGGCCTTTAACCGTCCCTGCCATTTGAATTGCACCACCAAATAATAGTAACTTCTCAGTTAAAGTGGTTTTACCCGCGTCAGGATGCGAGATAATAGCAAAGGTTCTGCGCTTATCAATTTCCTCAATCAAGTTGCTCATGCTAGGTTTCGCTTGTCAGTAATCAGTGAATAATATCAGTCAACACAACCAATCAAATAGCTGCTTATGCTTCTGATAAAAAAACCGTGTATTCTAGCGTAAAATTTTATTTTATGTGGCTTTTCTTTACGCATTTTTTGGACATAGCAAAGATGATGAAAAGGTAGTCATCTTACATTTTGGAAAGAAATCGATTGAGCTCCATTGTTTAAATATCAAAGTAAACAAAGTAGGCTATGCTGGATATAGAAATACGGATTTATGTTATGTGGGCTATACGTGATTTAAATGGGGTATATTTTATACTGGAGTATTAATTAGCATATCATATCGCTAAAAACTTACTTTTCTGGTAAGAGATATTTTACAATTAAAACGGCTTGTGCATAAATTTTGTATTCTGAGTATATAGATACGGTTAAATTTCATATTTATTTAATATCAATCACTTAAAATTTTTATTTACAAGCAACGTGCAAAAATTGTAATATGTGGTCTATACTTATGCGTAAACCTTAATGTGTAATATAGGTATCCTTTGTAACATCTAGGTTTTAAAAGGAAAACTTGTGAGCCTCCTCAGTTTAAAACCCGAACCAGTTGTGGGCATAGACATCAGCACAACAGCGGTTAAATTGTTAGAACTTAGCAGATCAGGTCAAAGCTACCGTGTTGAAAGCTACGCGATGGAGCCTTTGCCAGAGAATGCTGTCGTAGACAAAAACATTAATGAAAGTGAAGTTGAAGTAGTGGGTGCTGCGATTGAAAAAGTCGTGAAAAAAGCCAAGCCTAAAGCTGACCATGCAGCAGTGTCTGTGTCAGGGCCTGCGGTTATGACGAAAATCATCACTATGGAAGGCGGTATGTCTGATGCAGATATTTTGGCACAGATTGAAATGGATGCAGAGCAATTGATTCCATTCCCGCTGGAAGAAGTTAATATGGATTTTGAGGTTCAAGGGCCTAATGAGCGTGAACCTGATCGTGTTGATATTTTATTGGCTGTTTCTCGAAGTGAAAATGTGGATGCACGCGTCACAGCAGTTGAAATGGGTAATTTAAAAACCCGTGTGGTCGACATTGATAAATATGCACTAGAAACTGCTTTTCGTATGGTAATGCACAATGATCCCGAAATTAACGAAGAGGATACGATTGCACTTGTTGAAGTTGGTGCAACCACAACAACGCTCAATATTATGGGTGAAAATCGGATTGTGTTTACCCGAGAAGATATGTTTGGCGGTAAGCGATTAACAGAAGACATTCAACATACTTATGGTTTGAACTATGACGAGGCGCAGCTAGCCAAGCGCGAGAATACGCTACCAGAAGATTACGAAACCACTTTATTAGAAACTTTTAAAGAAGATGTTGCTCAAGAGGTGAGTCGCTTAATTCAATATTATTACTCTACATCAACGTATGGAAAATTATCTCATATTTTGGTGGCGGGCGGCTGTGCATCTATTAACGGTGTAATTGATAATATTAGTAATAAAGTGGGCGGTCACGTTACTATTGTAAATCCTTTTGTAGGCATGTCGGTATCAGATAAAGTGAATAAAAAAGACCTAATGTCTGATGCGCCTTCGTTGATGATTGCTTGTGGTTTGGCTTTACGCACGTTTGATGAGTACTAAATTATGCCTAATGTTAACTTACTACCTTGGCGCGAGAAGCTAAAAAAAGAACGTGAAGCACGATTTGGCGTTGCAGTAGTTGCAGGTTTGGCTGTAGCGGGTCTTATTATGTTGGGTGTGCATTTATATATGCAAAGTTTAATTAGCTATCAACAAAGTCGCAACAGCTACTTGGATGGTGAAATTAAATTGATGGAACAGAAAATCAAAGAGATTGAGCAACTAGAAGATAAGAAACAACGCTTAATTGAACGGATGAATGTGATTCAAGAACTAGAAACCAGCCGCCCTCGTATTGTTCACTTATTTGATGAATTAGTTTTACAAGCACCAGATGGCGTGTACTTTACCAGTATGGAGCAAAAAGGTGAGCAAGTCACATTAGAAGGCTATGCACAATCAGATGCACGGGTGTCTTCATTGATGAAAGCCATTGAGCGTTCTGAATGGATGAAAAATCCAACGATTATTGAAATTGTACGAGAAGCCCGCAAAAACTCAGGTTCAAGAAACAAACAAAAGCAGACAGTCAGTACTTTTAAGCTTAGATTTAATCAAGCTGCTCCTAAAGCCACTGAGGAAGAAGAGGCTTAATTATGGCTAATCTTAAAATAGATTTTGAAGAGTTTAAGAACCTCGACCCTAATAATGTAGGTAGTTGGCCAGTCATGGTTAAAGCTGCCATCGTATTGGGCGTTTTTATTGCAGCACTGGTTGGGGGATATTATTTTGATACTAAAAAACAACAAACACAACTATCAGCAGAAGAAAGAAAAGAAGTAGAACTTCGGGATAAGTTCAAACAAAAACAGTGGGAAGCAGCCACTTTACCTAAATTACAAGAACAGTTGCGCGAAATTGAGTCAAATTTAGAAGACTTACAGAACCGCTTACCAAATAAAGCCCAAGTTGCGGGTCTTATTCAGGATATTTCTCAACAAGCCATTGCAACGGGGTTAAGCTCAGAGCTATTTAAACCTGGTCGTGAAGAAGTAGGGCAAGTCTATGTTAAATTGCCTATCACTTTGCGTTTAAATGGTGATTATCACTCATTTGGCAACTTTGTGAGTGGTATTGCAGCAATGCCCCGTATTGTGACACAGCATAATATTTCGATTGAAACATCATCATCACGGAATAGTGATAAACCGTTAACCATGGAAATGACTGCTCAAATTTATCGCTATTTAGATGAGAGTGAAGCTCAATAGGAACCATCATGAATCAGCGTCAGTTATTTTATCTTATCTTCATCAGCTTATTTAGTGTGATATTGGGTGCTTGTAGCAATAATGATATGAGCGACCTAAGGCAATACGTGGCTGAAATTAAAGCACGACAGAACCCACAAGTTGACCCTATTCCGTCTTTTACTATTATTCCTAATCATTTCTATGAAGTTGAGCATAAACGTGATCCATTTCGGTCTATGGAGACAACACAAACGGAAAATATGCAAATCACAACAGTGACTGACCAAAATTTGCAACAAAATTGTGAACGCCCAGACCCATACCGAATTCGAGTTGGCTTAGAAAGAATCCCATTAGATGCACTGGATATGACAGGGACACTTTTGGATGGCCAGAATAATTTATGGGGGTTAGTGACGGCACGAGCAGATCAAATTACTTACCGTGTTCAATTAGGGGATTATATTGGTGAGTATGATGGACAAGTCATTGACATTACAGAAACTAAGATTGAAGTACGAGAACTTTACCCAGATGGTGCTGGATGTTATGTAGAGCAAATCAGTTCAATTGCTTTATCATCAGATTAATTGCAACATTGCTATCTAAAAGAATGAGAACTGCTGTCATGAAGCTAAAAAAATATATTTTATATCTGTTTTATTTATTTGTTACCTCTTTATTGATGGGTACTCCAGCTTATGCTGTGCAATTGGACAAAATTGGACATTCCGCATTACCTGGTAATAAAGTACAAATAAATTTAATATTTTCAGGTATAGCTCCAGAGCCTCTAAGCTTTTCAACAGATAATCCATCAAAGATTGTTTTAGATTTTTTAAGTGCTAGTTTAAACTTAAAAAAACGTTTTCAGGTTATAGGTGTAGGGGCTGTGCAAAGTGTTAATACTGTTGAAACAACAGATAGAACACGTGTTGTATTAAACTTGGTTAGTTCAGTGCCTTATGACATTAAAGTTCAAGGTAATACTGTTTCAATTACATCTGAAAACTTTACAGGTCAAGTCAACCAACTCGCTGGTTCTGGTGCAGACGACCCTATTGTTAAAGCAAGTCTGCCTTCCAAAACATTAGCAAACGATATATACCCTGAATATGATGATATTACAGTTGACAGTTATGTTGCACCACGTACAAATACAACAAATCTAACTCCTCAAAATACAGTACAGCCAAGCACCACATCGCAACAACCACCTTATTCTCGCCCAACAGTGCGTCAAAGTTATTTACCTAAAGGCCCCCATATTTCACAAGTTGATTTTCGTCGTTCAGAAAGTCAATCCGGGTTGGTCATGATTACGCTTTCAAATCCGAATATTGTTGTCGATATGCGTGAAGAAGGTGATGATATTGTGATTGATTTTTTAGATGCGGATTTACCTGACAAGCTTGACCGCCGTTTGGATGTTATCGACTTTGCAACGCCTGTCACTCACATTGATACTTTAAAACGTGGTAATAATGTACGAGTTAAAATCTCAGCCCTTGGGGAATATGAACATTTAGCTTATCAAACTGAAAATACTTATGTAATTGAAATAAAAGAGCTAACACCTGAGGAAAAAGCGGAAAAACAAAAAGTGCAGCCAACTTATACAGGACAAAAAGTCACATTTAGTTTCCAAAAAATTGATGTACGTGCTGCCTTATTGTTATTGACTGAATTGCCAGGTGTTAATCTTAATTTAGTTGCCAGTGAAAAAGTACAAGGCAATGTCACGTTACGGCTGAAAAATGTACCTTGGGATCAGGCGTTAGATATTATTTTAGAAGCCAATGGTCTTGGTATGAAAAAAGTAGGTAATGTTGTGATGGTTGATAAACGTGAGGATATTGCCGCACGTGAGAAAAAAGAGTTAGAAGACCAACAACAAATTAAACAATTAGAGCCTTTACGCACAGAGTATATTCAAATTAACTATGCTAAAGCAGGAGATTTTGAAGCACTATTAAAAAGTAGAAGTGGCAGTGAAAGTTCTCATTCATTTTTATCTGCTCGTGGTAATGTTTCTATTGATGAAAGAACCAATACACTGATTTTACAAGATACATCAGAGCGGCTAAGTGAAATTAGAGAGTTACTTGCTGCACTAGATACGCCAGTACGCCAAGTTCTCATTGAATCAAGAGTTGTGATTGCAGAAGATAATTTTAGACGGGCACTGGGTGTACGATTTGGTTATAGTGCTAACCAAGATTTAGGCAATGGTGATGGCATCGTGGTTGGTGGTAAAGTTGGGGGTAATACAGAGTTTTCTAATGGCACTGCATTTACCAGCGATAACACTTTAATTGGTGGTGGTGAGGGTGAGAACTTTATTGTGAGTTTACCTGAAACATTAGGAAGTGGTAATACTGCTGCACTGGGTCTTGCTATTGGCAAAATTGGCAGCTATTTATTAAATTTAGAATTATCTGCATTACAACAAGAAGGTCGTGGTGAAATTGTCGCAAGCCCTCGAGTGATTACTGCAAATCAGAAAACAGCAACCATTTATCAAGGTCAACAACGTTCTTATCAAGCAACAGCAGGTATTGGTGCAATTGCTCAAGTTCAATTTAAGGATGCTTACCTTAAGTTAGAAGTGACTCCGCAAATTACTCCAGATGATCGTGTCATCATGGAACTCTCTGTCAGTAAAGATGATTTCTTACCTGCAACAGGAGGGGGAGAACCACCAATTAGTAAACGTCAAGTCCAAACACAAGTGCTAGTTGATAATGGTGAAACCGTTGTTCTAGGTGGTGTTTATGAACAAAACTCGACTAACTCTGTTGATCGTATACCATTTTTAAGCGATATTCCTGTTGTTGGAAATCTGTTTAAACGTCGTAGCCGTTCTGATATTAAGTCTGAATTGCTGATTTTTGTCACACCGAAAATTCTTAAAGAAGCAAATTAATCCAATATTTTGATAGCGTCTTTAAATACATGATTTATTGTTTGCCAGCTTAGGCATAATTTTTATTTTTATGAGGGAATTTGAATGTTAGCAAAAAGGGTTTTTAAGTGGCTGGCATTAGTCATGATGCTAAGCATATTAGCAGCCTGTGGTGGTGGCAGTGCCGGTGATGAACCGAGTGCATTACTGTCTAACCCAGGCAATACTGGCGGAGGTACTGGTACAACGGATACAACTGAAACGACAGATGTCATTTTCTTTATCAACTCAGCACAAGTGATTCCAACGGCAGGCAGTAGTATTGTCACAATTACGGTATTTGAAAATAATCCAGATGCCCAAACGACAGATGCAAATGGTAATTCATTCACTGATATTACTCGATTGGTTACTGAAAATGATGTGCCACTACGAGTGAGTGTAACAGGTGATGGCTATTTCTTAGAAAATGGCAGAAACTTTTTAGATATTACAAGCGATCAACGTGGCCAAGTTTCTTTTACTGTTGCACATACGGGTAATGGAAACGAATTATTAACGGTTCAAGGTCGTGCAAACTACCAAGGTGGTGGTACAACCTCATTATACTTTGGCGGCTCAGTTGTTGCTGAAATTGTAAATAACAATACTGAAATTCCCGCAGATGGCTCAAGTAGTGCGCAAATTTTAGTGTCTGCTCGAGATGCATCTTTATCACCTATTTCGGGTTTAAGTGTAGACTTAAGTTTTTCACCAGATTCTCAAGCGTCAGCAGCGTCAGAAACAGCATTTCTTACAGATGTAAATGGTCAGTTTCGAGCTAATATTTCTAACGCTGTGGAACAAGCTGTTTCTGTGATCCCTTATGCAGGCGGCGGCCGTGGTAATACGATTAAGCTTAATTTTACAAAAGCGGCAGAAACCAGCACAGTTGTTCGTGCAACATTAGTCAATCAAGGTGTGATCCCTGCTGATGGTGAAACGGCTGCAAGAGTAATTGTCTCTGCTCGTAGCTCAGAAGGCACGGCGTTATCTGGTTTACCAGTATCATTGTCTTTCCCTGCTGATTCTTTTGCCGTTGCAAGTCCTGCCTCAGGCTCGACAAATGAAAGCGGCCAATTTACAACTAATATCACAAACCTTGTCACACAAAGCACCACCGTAACACCAATTGTAGGTGGTATCTCTGCTGATCCTATTACTTTAAACTTCGGTACAACAGCACAAGATGCAAATGTACTGGTAACCGCTACATTATTAACTCAAGGTTCAATTCCAGCAAATGGTACAACGACTGCTAAATTACTTGTATTAGCACGTGATTTAGATGGCGTACCTGTTGAAGGTGTACCTGTTGCATTAGCATTTCCAAAAAATTCATTTGCGGTGGCAACCACTTCAATCGGTTCAACTGACGCAAATGGCCAATTCCAAACAGAAATCAGCGATACTGTACCTGAGTCTGTGTCAATTACAGCGATTGCAGGTGGTGTGAGTTCTAACCCTGTTGTGATTGAATTTATTGCATCAGGTGGTGGTGAACAACCTACTCGATTAGACATCCAAGTCGTTGATAGTACAGCATTGGCTAATGGTTCAGATACTGCACAAGTTGTGATTGTAGCAAGAGATAACTTAGGCAATGTTGTACCGAATATCCCTGTCAAATTAAATGGCGGTACAGCAAACTCTGTCTTACGTATCTCAGGACAAGATACAGTGGGCACACTTTATATTTCTGGCAATACAGGTGAACAAGGTTTAACTGTGACTATTTCAAATAGTGCAGAAGAAACATTGAACTTGACTGCAACAACAGTAACCAGTGATACAGAATTAACCAGTGATGAACAAGCAATTAGATTTACATCAGCAACAGCCGCTGTTTCTGGTATTACATTAGAAGCAACACCAGCAGAGACTATTGCGAATGGACAATCTAGTATAACTCTACAAGGTCGTGCTTTAGGAGCAAATGATCAACCTTTAAGCAATGTACCTGTTTCATTTGAATATCGAGGTAACCCAGTTATTTCTACTGATAACAATGGGCGTACTTATGCTGATGGTCGCTTCTTTGCCACAGTTACGAATACCAATGTGGAATCATTTAGTATCCGTGCAATTGTAGAAGGCACAAGCAGTACTCCTGTTATTTTAACGTTTACTAACCAATCAGGTTCTGATGGAACAGCGGTGACACCAGGTACACCGCCTAGTAGTGTCAATATTATTCCAAGTACACAATCTGTTCCTGCTGATGGTGAAAGCAAGTTAATTTTGACCGTTGTTGTATTGGACAATAACCGTACACCAATGGAAGATGTACAAGTTTCCTTGTCTACAACAGCAGGTACAGCAAGCAATACAGCTTTATTTAATCAAGCTAGATCAACAACTGAAGCTTCAGGCTCAGCTACATTTGAAGTAACTAATACTGTAGCTGGTTCAGTTACTATCACAGCAACAGCTCAAAGCTTGGATAGTGACGGCAATGCATCTGGTAACGCGGCTTCTAGCAATGTGACAGTGACGTTTGTTGATGCCTTAGCCTCTCAACTGACATTAGTTTCATCGCCTAGTAGTGCAGCTGCAGATGGTACAAGTGCAATTAATGTTGATGTGATTGCTCGTAATAGCAGTGGCGTAACAGTCAGTGGCGTACCAATTAGTATGATCTTAGGAGATGAGACTGCTAGAGCGACTCCATCAACAGGTGAAACTAATGATAATGGTGTATTTACAACTGCGATTACATCTAGCCAAGTAGGTACATTACAAGTAACAGCTCAGGTACAAGGTCAAGATTTATCTGAGAACTTGAATTTACAATTTACCTCAACATCAGGTAGTAGTGATGTCACAAAATTAGTAATTAGTCAGTTCAGCGATAGTGAGCAATTGGCAAACGGCGATGATGAAGTTACGATCCAAGTATCGGCTTTAGACGACCAAGGTACGCCTGTGCCTAATGTTGCTATTGAGTTAATTACATCCGCAGATTTCCCTGTTGCCTTCAGTAGTTTAAGAGGTGCAACTGGAAATGATGGTATTTTCTCTACAACGGTAACTTCAATCGAGGTTGGGGTGGTTTCAGTTACAGCACAAGCACCTGATACCAACAACATTCGTAGTGAAACATTAGCCGTAACTTTCAATGCGTCTAATACAAATGCTACACCATCTACGATTGAACTAACGGTTGAAAATAATAACCAACCAGCAGATAACGCTGCTCAAGTCATTTTAGTGGCAAGAGTATTAGATGAAAGAGGGCAACCTGTTGCTAATGCGCCTGTTGACTTAGTCAGTAATAACCCAGCCATTGAACCTGCTGATGGTAATACGAATGGTTTAGGTGAATGGCGTACAACATTGACTAGTGAAATTGCAACGTCTGTTACGATTACAGCGGTCACAACAAGCGGCAATTCAACTAAGCAAAGTACCCCACAAACAGTGACATTCGTTGAGGTTGCGCAAGTCGTGCCAGCGAGTTTAACTTTAAATACGGCAACAACAACAGCTGATGTAAATGGTGATATTGAAATTATTGCTTCTGCTATAGATGCTAACGGTACGCCAATGGCTAACGTCAGTATTACGTTTGAAATCATTTCTGGGGCGGGTATTTTTAGAGATGCTGCCAGTGGTTCTACAAGTGAAGGTGGTACTTTTACTGCCAATGTCTCTAGTACCAATGCGGGTATTGTTGAAATTCGCGCTACTGCGGCAGGTCGAGCTATTACCAGCAATACTATTGCCTTAACCTTTGAGCCAACAACAGATACACAAGTACCTGTAGCCAGTCTTGCTTTGTTCTCAAGCAGCCAAACTTTAGATTCTGAAGGTACAGCGGATGGTATTATTATCAGTGTACGAGTGAAAGATGCTAATAATAATGTATTAGTAGGCAAGAATGTGAATTTCTCTGCTGACTCTGGTGCAATTCAACCTGTAACACGTCAAGTTGCTGATGGTGGAACGGTACAATACGTAGTAGCTGGGGCAACAGATGGCTTAACCGATACAACAGGCCAAGCTTATGCACGTTTAACCACTGTTGGTGAACCAGAAAACCGCACAATTACCGTCAATGCAACCAGTGAAACTCAAAGTGGTACGATTGCTGTTGATGTGGCGGGTACAACAATTACGATCATAGGAACGGATTCCGTCATTCTCAACAATCAAGTACAGTTCACAATTACTTTACAAGATTCAGCTGGGAATGGTATTCCAAACAGAAATATTCAACTAAATTCTGCCAATGGCAATATTTTTGATCCAAGCTCAGGTATTACTAACTCTGCAGGCCAATTGACAACAACATTGACGGCAAGTCAAGCAGGTCAAGATTCAATTACAGCAACTGCAGGTAGTATGGCAACTGATGGCACATTAGCACTTAGTGTATCTAGTGATAGCTTCTCATTAACAACGACCAATAATGCTCGAGAAATCCCAATTGATATACAAGCGGGTAGTGGTACAGCTAACGAGTGTATTCCGCCTTTAGTGGGTTGTGATCCTGCAACAGATAACCAAGATAGTTTGGTTACGTTTACGGTGACATGGTTACAAGCCAATGTGCCACAGGTAGGGCAAACGATTAATGTTGCAACAACGCGAGGTACGGCTATTCCTAGTAGTGGTGTAACCAATAATGAAGGTGTATTTGAGTTTGTTATGACTTCTGAGAGTGCAGGCCCTGCTATTGTGACAGCAAGTTCAACGCTAGAGGGAGGCCCTTCTGAGCAGTTAGAAATTGAATTCGTGGCAACGCAGGCAAGTACTTTAGCTCTACAAGTTGAACCAAGCACAATTGGTGTGAACTCTCAGGCTAATATTACGAATGGCACACCAACTGAAACATCTGAGATTATTGCGATAGTGCGTGATGCAAGAAATAATTTAGTAAAAGGAAAACGGGTTATTTTCACATTAACCGATGTATCTGGTGGCCAATTAGAATTTGGAGCAGCAACTACAGATTCTTTTGGGCGCGCAACTACAACTTATATTTCAGGTACTGCGCCTAGTGGTAGTGATGGTGTAAGAGTAGAAGCTTATGTTGAAGACACTTCTAGTGTTAGAGATGAAGTTTTCTTAACAGTTGCGTTGAAACAAGTATTTATCTCTATTGGTACAGGTAATACGATTATTGAGCGTGAAGATAATACCACTTATTCTTATCCTTACTCTGCGTTAGTAACCGATATTAATGGAGCACCTGTAAAAGATGTAGAAGTTGTTGTGAGTATTGTACCTATTGCTTATTTCAAAGGTTTCTGGCGGTATGTAGAAGATGCTTGGGAACAAGTCGTCACCTTGCAATGTATTGCAGAAGATATTAATCGCAATGCTATTTTAGATACAGGTGAAGACTTTAATAATAATAACCAGCTTGATCCTCGCAATATTGTCACTTTTGAAGCAGGAGATAATAGTGTTGTTGAAGGTAATACAGTCAAAGTCAAAACGGATAAAGATGGCTTTGCTGACTTCTCCATTCTTTATGCACAAATTTATGCACGATGGGCACAAGTAGAGCTTACAGCACGTACTTCAGTTGAAGGCAGTGAGGCTGAGGATAGCATTAATATTGTGCTAGATATTGCTGCAGCTGATGTGAACAGTGAAAATGTTAGCCCTCCAGGTGTGATTAGCCCATTTGGTAGTGAAACTCCTTTAGAAGCACAGGCTGAAGAAGCCGCTCAAGGTGTACCTATTCGTTGTGCTAACTAAGTAAACTTCATTAGACTTATCATATCTGTTTAAGTCAATATAGATGCTCTGCTACATAATCATATGTTGTCAGAGCATCTTTTTTTTGGCTAGAATATTATGATTAACTTGTTTATTTTTGGAGAGAACTGATGCGTTATTTGGTGCTATTTTTATTATTTTTCTCAGCTGTAACTCATGCAAATAAATTGTATCAATGGGTTGATGATGAAGGCGTTACCCACTACACACAAACCCCACCACCTGTTTATATTGGTGCAGAAGAACGTACAATTGATGTACCTAAACCCAAGCAACAAGCAGTTGAGCAGGCAGAAAATACAGATGATCCACTGCAAGCTTTAAAGCAAAAAAGAGTTGAAAATTGCAAGCGAGCACAAGAAAACTTAGCTACATTGACCTCAGATCAAGAAGTATATACTGTCGTAGAAGGCGAGACAGAAGAGGAAACGTTACAAAAGATACCAATGACAATTGAGCAACGTCGGCAAGAAATGACTAAAACTCAGAAATATATCACTGACTTTTGCCAAACAACAGAAGAAGACACAGCACAAGCTGAAACAGAACAGGAATAACCATGCCTTATTTATTGATTCAGACTAATGTCGAACTGGATGCAGAACAGCAAATGACATTAGTTTCCCAAGCCTCAAAAACGGTTGCAGCAATATTAGGCAAATCAGAAGATTATGTGATGGTGACTTTGCAGCCAAATACGATGATGAGTTTTGCAGGTGGCTTTGAGTCTGCTGCTTATTTAGAACTGAAAAGTTTAGACTTACCTGAGCAGCAAACGGCACAATTTTCAGCAACATTATGCCAACTGATTGAGCAAATGCTGAATATTTCACCAACACGAATTTATATTGAGTTTAGCAATGGACAAAGATCATTATGGGGTTGGAATGGCAAGACATTTTAAATCTGTCGCTTACCTTAACCTTGAAATGCGTTTCTGATCCATTCAATACCTGAATGAGGTGGGCGACCTGAAATGAGCACCGCATCAAATCGGCAGGCCAATTGTTCACAGTCATGACAATTCTGAATGTAATGCTCAGCCGTTTTATAGAGCCGCTGTTGTTTGCGTTCATCAATACTTTCTGCACTCGTTCCAAAATGGTCGCGAGCACGGTAACGTACTTCAATAAAAACCAAAGTGCGCCCGTGCTTCATGACCAAATCGATTTCACCTGATCGACAGCGATAATTACGCCGAATCAAGCTTAAACCGTGTTTTGTTAAATATTGATAGGCCATTTCTTCCGCCCAACGACCCCTTTCATGGCTGTCTGACATAGTTGATTCCATTTCTAAAAACGATCAATCCATGAGAGAGCCAGTGCATTTTAGTCCTACAATTCACTGACTCGATACAAATATTACTCAGAAACAGCGGGCTGTCTTAATAACCGTACTTTGTTAACAGCATTTGCCTCAGCTTCTGAGAGAGTGTCTTCCACTGTTGCGCCCGTTTGATTCGAAATCGTTTGGGTAATTTCAGTCTTTTGGACATTAGCATTTACAGTATCAATACTATTCGTGGTAGCTGATTGAACTTCAGGTATTACATTTTCCACCGTCTCAACAGCTTGCGCTTGTGCATTGCTTAATGTTTTAAGCGTGTCATTTGTGATGGTTGTTTGTACCGTTTCAGTATTTTCTACGGGCAAAGCCACTGCATCACCTGTTGTATTCTCAATGATTTCACCTGTTATTTCTGGTTCAAGTTTTTGAATGTCATCAGGATGAGGCATAGTAATATCCCACGCATCAGAACCATTTAATAATTGCACTTTGCCTTGTTGGAAATATGCCCACATTAATTTACGCCAAATACGCTGCTGATTATCAACAAATAATTGTCCCGTTTGACCTTGCCATAATGCATAAGGTTGCAAGTTAAAATGCTGCAAATGAGTCATCAATGAAAACGCATCAATACCCAAAGCAAATAGACGTTTAAACTGTAAAAGCTTGTCAGGGAAAGACTCAATTAAGGTTTGCTGTAAACGGCGACCCTGCTCATCAGGCGATAAAACCCAAGGCATATCACCAAAAATTGTTCCTTCTAAGTCAATATCCATTTGAGGGTCTGGTGTACCTGAATAAGTGTGAGATGTACTATAAATAGGGGCGTTTGTATTGTGGTAACGTTTAAAGAACGGTTGAATTAAGCGGGCAAATTTTGGATAAGCCGCAATAAATGTCATATCTGCCGAAACTTGATTATTAGCGATAAAGCTCACTGCTTGTGATACATCTTGCGTATAAGTTTGAGTTAAAGCGATCTGGCCGCCCCGTTGTTGCCATGCCGTTTGGAAAGCTTGTAAGACACGAGAACCCCAACTATTTTGTGGTACTAAAACCAATGCAGTGCGATGACCATCTGCCCATGCTTTATCTGCCACTTCTTGGGCTTCATTTTCTGGTGATAAACCAAATTGATACAAGTTATTAATATTCACTGTCTGTGGCGCATAATTTAACAATAATGTCGGCACAGGCATGGCGGTTTGATTTTGAATAATTTTATTAATATTGTCCTTTTGTAAAGGGCCTACAACGAAGTCAGCACCTTCATATACAACTTTATTATATACTTCAGCTGCATTGCCTTGACCCACATCATGTACCGTGACGTTAGGTTTATCTTGATTGCCTAATTCATAATAAGCGGCTAAGAAACCATCACGTACGACTTCTGCTTGCACTTTAAAGCGGCTACTTAACGGTAACAATAATGCAATTTCTTTTGGTCGTGGCGGTAAAGTTAAAATTGATTGGACTAACTTAGGTACAAAGCTGTTATTGGCTGGGTGGCGTGGGAACTGACGCTGCCAATCAGTGATAACCTGTTGTATGACTTTAGGACGTACAGTTTTAGCAATTCGCGCTAAGCTTGTCCAACCTGCCAATACATCACCCGCGGTTTGCGGCACACTGTTTAATTCTGTTGGTGAAAGGCGTTGCAAATTATCCCATAAAGATTGTTGGTTTTTGTTTGAAGCAGTAGAATTTGTTGGTAGTAATGTATCTAATAAAATGCGTTGTTTAGCGGCATCTAAATAATGGCGTTGGCGTTCCAGAATTTTAGAATACACTTCATAATAATCTGTCTGTAATTTAGGCGGCAATGTTTGCGGATTACCAACGACTTTTAAGTAATTAAATGCTTGGTCGATACGTTGATCGGCAATTGAGAATTGTGCATAAACCAATTGTAATGGCACTTGTAAGCCAAAACTTTGTTGTAAATTAAAGCGTGCCCACTCTGCTTTTGCCTCTTCAACATATCCCCCTTTTAAATAGGAACGAATGGCTGACAGTTGGTAAGACTGACGCGTAGGTGGATTGGTTTTATACGCAAGACGTAAATATTCCCGAGCCGCCTCAGTATAGTTTGCTTGATACTCAAATGCCTCTGCTTGACGTGTTGGATTCGGTGGTGGTTGTACAGTTTGTTGCTCTACCTCAGGTTTTTTTAATGGAACCTGTACGCATCCTACGAGCAATATGAAACATAAAAAAGTCAGTATCCGCGTTAACATGATAATATGAGTGTTCCTATTTAGTGTATTAAAGGAGTATGTCGTGTCCGCCGTAGGCATATTATATGTGGTTGCTACGCCAATTGGAAATTTACAAGATTTTAGTCCAAGAGCACAATCTATTTTAAAGACCGTAGACTTAATTGCAGCCGAAGATACGCGTCATACCAAAGGCTTACTGAATCATTTTGCGATTCCAACAGCATTACAATCTTTGCATGAGCATAACGAAAAACAGATTGCACCACAATTAATTCAGCGTTTACAACAAGGCGAAAATATCGCTTTAGTCAGTGATGCAGGAACACCTTTAATCAGTGATCCGGGGCATTATTTAGTGCGATTAGCGCATGAAGCAGGCATTACCATCAGCCCAATACCAGGTGCTAGCGCGTTAATCAGTGCATTATCTGTAAGTGGATTGCGGGCGGATAGATTTCGTTTTGAAGGTTTCCTGCCGCCAAAATCTCATGCTCGACAACAAGTATTAAAAGCCCTCGTTTCTCAATCGCACACTTTGGCTTTTTATGAAGCTCCACATCGAATTGAAGACTCTATCGCTGATATGGTCAATATTTTTGGTGAGCAACGTATTGGCGTATTAGTGAAAGAACTGAGCAAGGTTTTTGAAACTGTTAAACGTGGCCAATTAGGTGATTTATTAGCATGGTTACAAGCAGATGCTGTACATCAAAAGGGCGAGTTTGTCATCATTATCGAAGGTATAGATGATAGTATTCAGCCTGAAATCGATGCCGAAACCATGCAGCTACTTGATATTTTATTGCAGGAATTACCATTGAAAAAAGCTGCGAAATTAGCCAGTCAAATCACAGGTATTAGCAAGAATAAATTGTACCAATCTATGCTTGATAAGCAAAATGATTGATTATATTGAGATTAATCCTTTATTCTGACCAGTTTCTCATAATGAAAAATACGTCATTTTAATCTGAATTAAAAAATGGAATATTTAAGTTCGTAAAATCAATATTTTCAAGTGGATAGCTTATTTTATCTACTATTGCTTAACATATGTTATCCAAACATCTTGCATCTTAAGCCATAAATCCATGTTGCGATGCACAAAATAAGGCTGATTTGTTATACTTCGGCTTAAATAAATCATCCTTTCAGTGGTAAGCCAACATGAGCCAACATTACCTCACCCCTTTGTTTGCGCCCAAATCTATTGCAGTTTTTGGCGCAAGTAGTAGTCCTGATTCCGTCGGTAGTATTTTATTTAAAAATTTATTAGATGGTGGATTTAAGGGCGCAGTTTACGCAATTAATATTAAATATGAAAAAGTATTGGATCAAAAAGTTTATCGAAATATTAAAGAAATAGGTAAACCTGTTGATCTTGTTATTATTACGACACCAGCAAGGACTATCCCACAAATTATAGAAGCATGTGGCGAAGTAGGTGTAAAAACAGCAGTGATTTTATCTGCAGGCTTCCGAGAAGCAGGCGCAGAAGGTGTACGTTTAGAACATAAAATTGTAGAAATTGCAAAACGTTATGGTATTCGATTTATTGGGCCTAATGCGCTTGGGATTATGCGTCCAAGTATTAATTTCAATGGTACATTCTTTAAAGGCAAAGCGAAAAAAGGCAATCTTGCGCTGATTTCTCAATCTGGTGCATTGTGTACCGCAGTATTAGATTGGGCTGAATCAAATAATTTAGGCTTTTCTGCTGTAGTTTCAGTTGGTACTTCTGCTGATTTAGATTTTGGACAAATTTTAGATTTCCTTGTCTCTGATCCGCAAACCCATGGCATTTTGTTGTATATCGAGGGTATTCATCATGCACGTAGCTTTATGAGTGGCTTACGAGCAGCGGCGCGGATTAAACCTGTAATCGTGATTAAAAGCGGTCGTTATGAGAATGTATCACAAGCTGTAACTTCACATAGCGGTGCATTATTCGGACGTGATGATGCGTTTGACTCTGCGCTACAACGTGCGGGTGTAGTACGTGTTTCAACTTTTGGTCAATTATTCTCTGCGGCGAAAACTTTGGCTTCACGTTACAAGGCACAAGGTAACCGTTTGGCGATTATTACCAATGGTGGTGGCCCCGGTGTCATGGCGACTGACCGCGCAACAGAATTAGGTATTCCATTGGCGGATTTATCTAAGCAAACGATTAATTCATTACACAAAGTCTTACCGCCTAAATGTTGGTCAAAAGGTAATCCAATTGATATCGTCAGTGATGCCACGCCACAACGTTATAAAGATGCGTTAACAATCTGTTTAGATGCAGAAGAAGTGGATGCGTTGATTGTGATTCTGACCCCTCAAGCCATGACTGAACCTGTTGAAGTGGCTAAAGTCATTATTGAAATGGCGAAAAAATCAACTAAACCGATTATTACCTGTTGGATGGGTGGCGTACAGGTTGGTGCAGCCCAGAAGCTATTTGCAGAAGCACGTATCCCTGATTTCCGTTTGCCAGAATCTGCGGTGGAATCATTCTACTTCTTATCATCTTATGACAAAAACCAACAGTTATTGTTACAAGCACCATCGGCTTCTACGGGTGAAGATGCAATTAACCCAGATACAGAAGGCACGAAGATTATCATTGAAAGTGTGCTCGCTGAACGGCGTAAAGTGTTAACCGAAATGGAATCAAAAGCCTTACTCGGCGCGTTCAAGATTCCTGTGGTTACTACGGCAATTGCTCGTACAGCCAATGAAGCATTAGTATTAGCCGAATCAATGGGCTTTCCTATCGTGATGAAAATCAACTCACCAGATATTACGCATAAAAGTGATGTTGGTGGGGTGAAGCTGAATATTCACAATGCACAAGCCGTGCGTGATGCGTTCAAGTGCATCATGAAAACCATTGAGAAAACATGTCCAAAAGCGCGTTTAGATGGTGTGACTGTTGAGCGTATGATTAACAAACCGAATGGCCGTGAGTTGATGGTGGGTATTGTGCGTGATCCTGTGTTTGGCCCTGTGATTAGTTTCGGTATGGGTGGCACAATGGTTGAAGTATTGGATGATGTGGCTGTAAGCTTGCCACCATTGAATAACTACTTAGTTAAAACTTTGATTGATAAAACAAATGCTGCGAAATTATTGGCAACCTTCCGTCAAATGCCACCTGCACACCGTGAGGCTTTAGAGCAAGTATTGTTACGGGTTTCTGAAATGGCTTGTGAGCTACCTTGGATTCGTGAAATGGATATTAATCCGTTGATTATCGATGAAAAAGGCGTAGTTGCAGTGGATGCTAGAATTGTGGTTGATTATTGCACCCCAAATCCTGACCGTTACGCACACATGGCGATTTACCCATACCCAGCGCATTTGGTTGAACAATGGCATTTACCTGATGGCACAGATATGATTATCCGTCCGATTCGTCCTGAAGATGCGGATATTGAGCAGGAGTTTGTGCGTGATTTGTCAGACGAAGCCAAGTATTTCCGCTTTATGCAAAGTTTGTCAGAACTAACGCCAACCATGTTAGTGCGCTTTACCCAAATCGATTATGATCGTGAAATGGCTCTCATCGCAGTCACGACGGTTGAGGGTAAAGAAGTGGAAGTGGGTGTAGTACGTTACTCGATTAATCCTGATGGTGAGAGTTGTGAGTTCGCTTTGGTGGTTTCAGATAGATGGCAGCATCGTGGTATTGCGCATCGCTTGATGACTTCACTTATGAATGCAGCACGGCATCGTGGCTTGAAAATGATTGAAGGCGAAGTTTTAAGCAACAATCACAGCATGTTGAAACTAATGGATAAATTAGGTTTTAACGCTATATTAGATGCAGACGATAGAAATATTACCTTAGTCAGTCGCTTATTATAATCACGGACTATATTGTTTAGAGTTGCTGGCATTCACTTTGTTGGTAACTCTAACATCTATTTTTAAAATAACGACTTGTTAAAGCTGGATTTTTAGTTGTATTTTATCTTTGAATGCCTTCTCTTTCTCACGATTAAAAAGATCAGTCAATTCCAGTATATTTTTGTCTGTAAAAGGGAAATGTGACTGCCTCAACCGAAAATAAAAAACCCTCTATACTTGTTGTCTGTATTTGTGATATAAAAGTAGAAAAATTATGTGTTGATGAAGATAATGAAAACAATTCTACGCTTTTTACTTTTAATGACATTATGCTCATTACCCTTGTTTCCCGTTTATGCCTCCGACGCGCCCACACTCTTATTATTAAATCCAAATGTTGAACGTTTACCCAATTATCCAGAACGTTATATCGTTTTGCCGAACGACACATTGTACAAAGTATTAGAGAAATTCGTGGCTGATCCATTACTGGCCAGTGAAATGTGGGGCAATAACATCCCGCAAATTCGTATCGGTGATATGGTCTCAATGTTAGAACTTAGCTCTGGGTCATATGCGTTACAAATCAAGCGTGGCCGTACTGTTAAGCTTTCCCCTATGACACGTATTATTCAACAGCAGCGAGAAATTCCGACTATTTCAACCGATGTGATTCAACACTTTTTAACGCAACCACGTATTTTAAGCTTAGATGAATTAGAGGAAGCGGGTTATATCGTGGCCAATGCAAATGGGACATTGCTCGCAACCACCGATGCATTAGTTTATGCCCGTGGTTTAGATGAATATGATTATCAAGAACGTTACGCTATTGTACGTTTAGGCCAGCAATTTACTGACCCTGATACAGGCGAAGTGTTAGCGCAAGAAACGGTTTATTTAGGTGTCGCTAAGTTAGAGCAAATGGGTGACCCTGCTACTTTGCGTATTTTATCATTTACCCAAGGTATTTATGATGGTGACTTACTTGTACCATTAGAAAGTGATGATCAACTTACTGAAGATTTTCAACCCCGCAAACCAACTTATATTGAGGGTGAAACAGCACGCATTATTGCGGTTGTAAATGGGGTTTCACAAATAGGCCAATACCAAATTGTAGTGCTTAACAAAGGACTTGATGATGGCTTAGAACGTGGGCATGTACTCGTTGCAAATAAAGGCGGCCATTTAGTTAAAGACCCCGTCACAGGTGAATTGATTACATTACCCAGTCAAATTGCAGGCACTTTGATGGTCTTTAAATCATTTGAGCGGGTTAGCTACGCATTAGTAATGAAAGCACAACGTGCCATTAGTTTGTTGGATGAAGTGACTATCCCTTAAATGTCGATTGAAAACTTAAAATATTGGTTGGCACTAAGTCGTGCGCCACAAATCGGTGCGGTCACGTTTGGACAATTATTAAAACGCTTTGGTAGTCCAGAAATGGTCTTTTTGGCAACGCAAAGAGATTGGCTAAATGCAGGGCTTAAAAATAAAACGGTTGATTATCTTCAACATCCAGATTGGGACGCGATAGAAGCCGATTTAAACTGGTCTCAGCAAACGAATAATCATTTGTTAACCTTAGATCATCCGCAATATCCTGCTTATTTGCGCGAGGTTCATGGTGCACCACCGATTTTATATGCCCATGGTCAACTAGATATTTTACAAATACCCCAAGTGGCGATTGTTGGTACACGTCATCCAAGCCAACAAGGCTATGAGATAGCGAAAGAGTTTGCTAGCCATATCGCACAAGCGGGGTTTGTGATTACCAGTGGATTAGCCAAAGGGATTGATGAGGCTGCACATTGGGGAGCTGTCGCCGTGAATGGAAAAACGATTGCAGTAACAGGGACAGGTTTAGACCGCGTATATCCTGCTCAAAATTATCAGCTCGCGCATACCATCGCTCAAACGGGATTGTTGCTGTCTGAATTCCCGTTAAAAACGCCACCTCATTCTGAAAACTTTCCCCGTCGTAATCGGATTATCAGCAGTATAACTTTGGGCACACTGGTGATTGAAGCCAATGTGCGCAGCGGTTCGTTAATTACAGCGCGGCTGGCAGCAGAACAAGGACGTGAAGTATTCGCGATTCCGGGGTCGATACAAAATAAATTGGCACGCGGTTGCCATGCTCTGATTAAAGAGGGTGCTAAATTAGTCGAATCAGCAAATGATGTCATTGAGGAATTATTAATTCATATACCCGTAGATGGTATCAATTCGACACCTTTAGCGAATAAAGCATTTCATGAAATACCAGCAACTGCTACAACAAGTAGTAATAAACTAGACGAGTTAGACCCACAATATAAAACCTTATATGACTGTATGGGCTTCAACCCTATTTCGATTGACGATTTAGTGGACGTAAGCCAGCTAAGCGTAGAAGAAGTGTCTTCTATGTTGTTGATCTTAGAATTACAAGGCTTAGTATCATCCCAAGCGGGTGGTCTCTATGTCAGAAATTGAGGAGAAGTCTCATGAAAGAAAACACTATTGATGTATTGATGTTTTTATTTGAGCACTATGTGGATGATGACATGCCTTTCGAACATGACCAAGACACATTAACCGTAGAATTGGTTGAATCTGGCTTCCCTAGTTATGAAGTCAATAAAGCATTTGAGTGGTTAGAAGGCTTAGCCGAACAACAATTTTTACCACCTAGTGATGCACCCAGTTCTGGCGCACTCCGCGTTTATTTGCCTTCAGAATGCGAATTATTAGATGTGGAATGTCGAGGCTTTCTATTATTCTTAGAACAAATGGGGGTATTGGACAATTTCAGCCGCGAGTTAGTGATTGATCGTGCGATGGCATTGGAAAGTGATGACTTTAACTTAGATCAACTTAAATGGGTGATCTTAATGGTATTGTTCAATCAACCAGGGCAAGAAGAGGCATTTGTATGGATGGAAGATTTAGTCTATAACGAAGAAGTACATACGCTTCACTAATAATAAAAACTGGCAGTCCTGCATCCATCTTACCTTATCAGGATTGCCAGCCAATTCAACTAGCTTTTAATTCTAAAAATCATAATTCACAATATCACTGGCACGGCGACAAATTTCTTGCCCATAATCCGTCCACTGACCTTGCCCCCAATAACGATAACAACTGGTTTGCGACATCATCAAATGCAGTAATACGTTGCGGTAACGTGAATCACTGCTAGGAATATTGTTTGACAAGACTTTGTCATTAAATAACAAACTGGCTTTTTCCATAGGCCCTAACACATTCTCATAGCCTTCAACCCAAGAAATATCATTTGTCCAGCTTCCACCTTCCATATGAAAACAATGATCTTCTTTTTGCAATTCGTTAATGGTTTTGGTTAATTTTTCACTGCCTTCCCCAGCGGTAAATCGATCCCAAATCCGTTTTTGCATAATGGGTTGGACTTTGATTAAATCTTGTTCGGTCAAACCCGTGCTAGCAAAAAAGTGTTCAATATATTCCGTACCATTCATCGCAGGCGTTTCAGAGTGAGAGCTGTTGCTCATGGCTTCGAAAAACTTGTCTGGGAATTCATTCATCATCACGCCACCGTTTTCACCATCGGCGATCTGTGTCACAAGCGGTGGAATCGATTGACCTTTGTAATCCCAACGTTGCAAACTGGTCGCTTCATAATAAGGCTGCATTTGTGCGACTAATTTGGTGTCACTGCCTTGGGTTTTAATCAATGCGATGATTGAAATTGATTCACCCTCTGAATTTGTACATGTTAGTAAATGCGGTAAATGTTTCTGTTCCACGCCATGACCATTCTCAGCTAATTCAACAGTATGTTCTTGCACTAAAACCCATTGGTAGCCACATTCTTTTAAGGTTTTGACAAACTCATATGAGACATCAGGATGATTCGGTAAAGCCATTTCTGAAGGAGAAAAGCCACGTACACGGGTTAAGGCTTCAGTTCCAAAAATCGCGGCAAAATGATGCTGCCATGCTTTGACATGTAAGCGATAATCTTGCACTGGTGTCGAAGGGGCAACCGCATGACCCCAAGGGCATCCCAGCCATTCGATGCCTTGGCGATATTGTGGATGGTTAGTTGCATATTTCAAGGTATCAAATACATCATCTAAACCCATATGACGTAGACCATGAAACAATGTGCCAGAGTATTCCAGCATCACACGCGGCTGTTTGCCCTGATCGAATAATTGCGGCACAAATTCACCGATGCGCTTATAGCACCAATGAAACACAGGAGCATTATGATTGTCGCCGATATGCTGATTGTCCATCATGTATTTTAAATTGCTAATCATTGCAGCTGTAGACAAATCACTACCACCCGCAGGAATCAGGGGTTGGTGCATGTGTAAAGCCACACTAAATGCACTTTTGATCTTATTAAAATCAATTGCACTGTCTGGTAAAAAAACAGGTTTGTCTAAGTTGGCTTGAATCGCGGCATCAAGTTCAGATTCTGAGCCGCAAATATTAGGGAGACCGTCAATATATTCTGCTAAATCAGCCATCAATCACATCCTCCTTTGTTTCGTTTTTGTTCTGCTAGCTTAGCACAAGAATGTGACAAACGAAGTGGGAAATTCTACTAAATCATATAAAATAGATGATAACGTTTGAAATAAAACTATCTGATTGGGAATCAAAAATTTACTATGACCACGACCACTTGCCAAGATTTACCACAACTTATTTTTCAGCATCAAAAGACCGCTTATGCGATCACAGATACTGAATATAATATTATTCAATATGGTGGTGATACCCATTTATTCGGTGATACCTTACAACAAGAGGCAACATTATTCGATGTCGTGCCAGAGTTATACGGTTGCGAAGATGTGATTGAAGAAGTTGCTAGAGGTGAATTACCTGAATTTGACTTAGACAATTTAAATCGCATTTTACCGAATGGCGAAACCCGTTATGTCGATTTAGCTTTAATGCCTTATCAAACTGAAGAACCGCATTTATTGGTCTTGCTAGTCGATAAAACCGAGTGGACACAAACCCAACAAACTTTAACCCAACAGCGCAATGAATTGGGCTTATTAAAAGCGAAGCTAGATGAAGTCAACGAGCGCATGGAATTTATCATTCAACATTATGTGCCACGCGAGGTAGGCAAGGCGTTGATGGAAAATCGGATTGCAGCGGATTTAGGCGGTAATGTACGTGAAGTTACAGCTTTATTTGCAGACCTGCGCAACTATACCAGTATCAGTGAAAAATGCTCGCCAGATGAGGTAATTGACTTATTGCATGTATGTTTGGAAATTGCAGCCAGTGCCGTTGAACAAGAGGGTGGTGTGGTTGTGAATTTTATGGGGGATGCAATCATGGCGATTTTCAATGCACCCAACCATCAAGAAGATCATGCCAAACGTGCAACCAAAGCAGGGCTGATTATGCAAGAAAATATGAAACAGTATCTTGCTGAAAATAAAGACCATGTTCCGCCACTCTATCTTGGGGTGGGCATTAATACAGGACAAGCCTTGGTTGGTAATATTGGCGTACAATGGCATTATCAATATACTTCTGTTGGTGATACGATTAATGTGGCTTCGCGTATTTGTAGTCAAGCCCGTCCTGAAGAGGTTTTAATTGGCCCTAATACTTACGAATATATTAAGAGCCAATCTCAAACCAAGGCACTGCCACCAATGAAGTTTAAAGGCAAGAGTCAAGAAATGGTGGTGTATACTGTGCTTGGTGTCGAAGACTAATTGTTTGAATGACAATAAAGATTGATAGCTTTATAGATCATTTCAGGTTTATCTACGCATATACTTTTATATTTTCAATAATAATATCGGTAGGGGAAGGCGATAAGGATTGAAAATCATTTTGATATTGCTGAGAATGTTGTACAAAATCGGCAATAACTTGTGGTTTATATTCGCTTAATACACAATTGTGTCCAATGCCTTCATTACGTTCAGTGGCTTTGCGCAGTAATAGAATCGGCTTACCCAAAAAATAACACTCTTCTTGATTACTGCCACCATCACTGATAATAAAATCTGCATGGTATACAAGTTTAATAAATTTAAAATAATCATAGCGTTGTCTAAGCTCAATTTGTGGATTTTGGGCTAGACTCTGATACATGTTAAATTGATATAATTTTTTTTCCGTTGGTTTGTGCAGAATAAATAATAATCGTTTGTTTTTTGCAATATCTTGTACAGTTGACACAATGCGTTCTAAAGCGGCTTGATTATAAATATTCTCAAAACGATGAATGCTCACAATCGCGTAATTATAGCCTGGTACATCAACATTGATAGCTTTTAGTTTTGGTATCACTTGCATGAGTGCATCGTATAAGGTGTTAAATTGTGTATTAATTTTTTTGGCTTTATAGCGTTGTACATTTTTAACTGCCCATTCTCCCGGACAAAACATATAGTTTGACAAGCGAAATACCAAAATTCGGGTTAATTCTTCAGGAAAAGGATGAAACAAGTTAAACGAACGCAAGCCTGACTCTACATGACCCACTTTTAAGCCTGCTATTTTACCCATCATCGCACCTAACAAGGTTGAAAAGGTATCACCATGTACTAATACAATTCCGTTTTTATCCTGCTTAAAAATTTGCTTTTTGTTAAAAATCGTTTTAATCATACATTTTGTGAACCAGATACCCATTTTTACAATTGATGTAATATCTGTACCTGAATATAAAATATAGTCGGGCTGTTTTAGATTAAAATTATTGGCAATATCCGTCACCGTATCTTTGTGCTGTCCTGTTAAAATATAGTTGTATGCTATACCTTGGTCTTGCATTTGTTTAAGAATAGGTGCCATTTTTATCAGTTGGGCTTTTGTACCAATAATTACATGAATCATTATCACTCCTAAAAAATCAGATGGAAGCATATTGTACCAAGATATTTAATGCTGTAAGCCAGCCACAACATACAGAAGTACATCTATTCGATACGGTTTAGCATATAATGCTGTTTATCTTGCCTGAGTTGGACGTTAGCAATGAAACGGATTATTCGCCATACTGATACTGAGCAGCATCAATTACCTTCACATCTACACCCTGTCACCCAACGTGTATTGGCCAGTCGTCAAATACAACAAGCTCAAGATTTAGATTATTCCTTAAAGCATTTGCTACCTTATCATTCACTAACAGGTATTCAGCAAACAGTCAATTTATTGTATGAAGCTTTGTACTACCAGCATAAAATCTTAATTGTGGCTGATTATGATGCTGATGGCGCGACCAGTTGTGCACTAGCAGTGAAAGCATTACAAGCCATGGGAGCAAAAAATGTCAGCTTTCTAGTGCCCAATCGAGAAATTCACGGTTATGGTCTCAGTCCTGATATTGTCGAACTTGCACAACCGCAACAGCCTGATCTGTTAATTACCGTTGATAATGGGATTGTGAGTTTTCGCGGAGTTGAAGCAGCGCAACAATGTGGTATGAAAGTGTTGATTACCGATCATCATATGCCAGCTGACAGCTTACCAAATGCCAATGCTATCGTGAATCCAAACCAACCTCAGGACTCTTTTGATAGCAAAAATTTAGCAGGTGTAGGGGTGATTTTTTATGTGATGTCCGCTTTGCGTAGCTTTTTACGTCAACACCATTGGTTTGAATATCACCAAATTCCCGAGTTTAACCCAACCAGTGTGTTAGATTTAGTGGCATTGGGTACAGTCGCTGATGTGGTGGTATTAGATAAAAACAATCGGATTTTGGTTGAGCAGGGATTACGGCGCATTCGTGCCGATCAATGTAGTGTTGGCATTCGAGCCTTGGTCAAAGCGTCTGCTTGCAATCAAGCCCAAATTTCAACCAGTGATTTAGGCTTTCGCGTTGCACCCCGTCTAAATGCTGCAGGACGTATGGATGATATGACTTATGGGATTAACTGCTTGTTATGCGAAGATGATGAAACCGCGAAACAGTATGCTGAAAATCTCAGCCATTTCAACGAAGAGCGGCGTTATGTAGAATCAGAAATGGAGCTGGAAGCCGCAGATAAACTGGCCGAATTGTCTCAGCAAGATTTACCTTATGGTTTATGTTTACTTGAACCGCATTGGCATCAAGGTGTGATTGGTTTATTGGCTTCACGGATTAAAGATAAATTTAACCGACCGACTATTGTATTTACCAGTGCTGTCAACGATGAATTACGTGGTTCGGCGCGCTCTGTACGAGGGGTGCATATCAAAGATGTATTAGAACGCATTGCGGCACAATATCCTGATATGTTAAGCAAATTTGGTGGTCATGCCATGGCAGCGGGCTTAAGTATGCCATCTCAGTATTATGAGCAATTTAGCCAAGCTTTTGATACAGAAGTCAGACAATTATTAACCGAAGATGATTTGCTGGGAGAAGTGTATAGCGATGGTGAGCTACAAGCCCTAGATTTTACATTAACGTTAGCGGAACAATTGCGCCATGTTGTGCCTTGGGGGCAAGGTTGTGTTGAGCCATTATTTGATGGGGAGTTTCAGGTACAAGAATGGTTTGTGCTTAAAGAAAAGCATTTAAAAATGACCGTATCACCTATAACAGATAGTAGTGTCGAATTGGAAGCAATCGTGTTTAATATCAGTAAAAAAGGTATTGAGATAAAAGATTGGGCACATTCAGCGGATACAAAAAAACTACATCTTGTGTATAAATTAGATGTGAATCAGTTTCGAGGTAAAAAGCGGTTACAATTATTGATCGAAGAAATTGAAATTTTATAGGTGAAAAGTCATCAGAGTTAGCGTCATATGGTTTAAGGTGACACCAACTCTGATAAGCTGCTAACGGACGATACGATAAAAATCCACTTCAGAGCTTTGCACATCTGGTGCATCGAAATTGGTTGACCCCGCAGGTACAGCAATGGCTTGAAAATATAGTTCGTCACTATAAAGCTGTGGTGCACTTAATAAGTCTTCTAAATCAATGGCAAACACAAGTGAATTTGAAGGCACATAAGCAAATCCACCTAAACTAAATGATGTAGGTTGATTAAAAAAATGTCTAACTTGGCGTGCAGGTAAGGTGACACCAGAAATAATTTCTAAACTCACAGAATCTAAAGCAACACCTTGTTTCTGTTCCCAGTCAAAAATAGGACGAGTGCTAAATGCAATATATACGTCCATATCAATGTCACTGCGAATACCTTCAACTCGAAAATCGACAATCCCAACCCGTTTGCCTGTATTCTCATCAAAACGCATCCTCTGTACAAAAATTTCACCATTTGCCCACTCAGGCGGATACACAAATATATCCTCTGGGATACTTCGCTGGGATAAAGTCAATGCGCGATGCACAGGCTCAGGGCCTATGGGTTCAGCAAACTCTGGATTAACGGCCGCTGGTTCTACAAACTCTGGGGTAACAGAATCTATAAAGACTTCATCCTCCGCTAATACAGGTTGCCCACCATATAATAAGCATAACCCTAAATATAAAATGAGTTTTAGTTTCATAAGAAACCTCCTAAAATTCAGTAATATGACAAAGCTATTACTGTATATAATAGCAAATCATTCCGTCGCATTCACAGGCAAATCCCCAAAAGGTGTATGAATCACTGGATGATCGTTTGTTTCGTCATTATTGTTAAACGTATTACCCTCGATATGGGCACTAGATTCATTTGATTCTATAGCTTGCTCAAATGCAGCCTCGACCTTTTCATCTGATTGTTGCAATAATTGGGTCTGTTCTGGCTCTGGTGCGACATCATCGACTAAAAAATCGCCAAACGGTGTACTGACTTTGCGTTTGCCCTCTGGAATCTCATCATCTGCAATGTGTGATTTAGCTGCAAATGGGTTTCCGTCAGGCATTTTTTGTAAGATTTCTGACGGCTGCACCTCAGTATCAACAGTTTGCGCAAATGGGTCATCAGCAACTGCGCCTTCGTATGTAGAAGCCACATCTAACTTACTATATAGTTCAAGTAGCTGTTCTTCACCTGCTCGATTAACCAGTAACATTGCACGTTGTTGAATATCCTTAATAATCCATTGTCCTAATTCATCGCCTTGTTCTACTGACATTTGTACATCGTCCATAACCACATAGGCTTTTTTTGCACTGCCTAAGAAGCTAATGCCCTCTAAATAGACTTCTTCGGCTTGCACTGCATAAGTACAAAATAATAGGAATATCACACTCCATTTATTCATTACAAAATCCTCTGTTTTTATTGCGGCAAGTAATTGCCAATTTTATATTGTGGAAACTGGTGGCTACGCTGTGCTTGGTCGGTCACCAGTATCGAAAACTGTCCTACTTGGCTACCAAAAAATTGACTTACCGTACTAACCGCTAGGCCTTGTTGTGGATAAGTATAGGTGCTCGTGTATAGTTTGTCGCCATTAGGGAGGGTCTCTAACCAGCGCATTGGTAAGGAAAAATTGTCGCCATTAAGTTGTAATGTGACATTTTGAATTGGGTATAGACCTTCTCGCACGATAGCCTTCACCGTTAATTCGCCGTCATTAATATCGATTAATACAGGGTCAAATCCTGCTGCTAAAACCTGAGGATGACTACGACGGATTCCAACTTGCTTTGTAGGTTCAATACGCAAAGACGTGGTTGTTGTCAATAGGCTGGGGCTGTCACTGATTTCTAAATTCGGATAAGCGTGAAATTGGCCTGCTTGATCCAAGGCTTGAATCTGAAATTGGCCAGCATCATCGCCGAATAAATCCCCTAACTCACTGACAGGATAAATACCGCGTGGAAACGTTAAAATGGTTTCAAATCGCTGATCGCCATTAGAATATGTTGCGGTATGTTGCATGGCTTGTTTGAAATCTGTGTCATTGCTTAATAAGCGTACCGATTGAATCGGCGTTGCTCCGGGGCGCACGATGGCAAATAATGTGGCTTCGGTTTCTAGCACATCTTGTAAAATTGGATCGAACCCTGCCATTAACACTTGAGGGCGTTGACGGGTGACACCTGTGACAGGCACGTTGACGCTATCACGATCAATCACGGTAATCGGTATAGTGTAAGAAGCACTTTGTTGATTTAAGCTGGAATAGGTTTGTAAAATCACTTGATACACCCCTTCACGAGCAAATGTATGTGCTGGATTTTTACCTGTGGCCACTTGCCCACCTCCGAACTTCCATAAATAACTTAATGTATCACCAGCCAATCCCGCACTAGAATTGTTAGTGAAAAAAGTACGCAATGGGGCTTCACCAAATAATGGGGTAACTTGGAAATTAGATTGTGGTAAAACAACTCGATTGGAAATTGTAAATTCACGTTCGCCTGTGACGGTTTGATCTGCTGCATTACGAATTTCTAAATTGACTGTGTAATTGCCCGCGCGTTCAAACTGGTGTGACACTACCGCGTTATCAGTACCGACAAATTCAGTGCCATCGCCAAAATCCCAGAGGAAGAATCTAGGTTGAAAGCTTTCAGGAATTCGTGCCACAAACGTGGTTTTTAAAGCATTGTCCAACGCAGTTGCGGCCTCAATTGGAATATAAAAATCTGTATCTTGTGAAACTAAGTTAACTGATAAATTGTATTGTCCCAACGCATTATCATTGAAACTGGTGGCTTCTAATAACAGATCAGTTGGATATAATGGTGTATAACGTAAATGGGCATTTTGACCACTACCACTGTTATCATCAAAACGCAATTGACGACCAAACGCATCGTATAAATACACAAAACTATCAAATTGAGTAGATTGCATCTCTACCACTAATTCCTGTCCAACGGAAACGCCTTTAATTACATAGCGATCACTATAAGCATTGATCCGAGTTTGTGATTTGCCATCATCAATAGTCAATTCACCCTCAGTACTGCTATCCACGGGAAAAATTACACCATTCAAGTCAGCTTGTAGTGATAATGATTCACTATGAAAACTCAGGCCGCCAGCATTATCTTTGACTGTCAAACCGATGCTGTAATGACCAGCTTGTTCATAAGTATGGGTAATACTGGATTCTGCACTACATACCATCGGCGTTGCATCATCAAAGTGCCAGCAGCGTTCAACCACTTCCCCATCTACATCTTGGCTAAAATCAGTTAAGGTCACTGTGGTGGGAATCGTATCGCTATCAGCTTGTATAGTAAATGCGTGTGCCAATGGATTGCGATTGATGGTTTTATTTTTCAATTCAATACTGTATGTACCATAAGTCAGATTTTTGTTTTGCTCATGCGCCGTGGCTTCAACGTAGTAACGGCCTGTTTGCGTCGGCGTAAAAATGATTTCTGAATGTGTGGTTTGCTTTTTCGCATCGTCATTGCTGTCAAGTAATTGCCCTTGGTCATCAAATAAATATAAATAAGTATCAAAACTTGCAGTCATACGGATAGCAATGGTTTGATCTTGCACTAAGTCGAAACCAAAATAGTCAGTCGGAATATTGGCGCGTTGTGAAGATAAAGGATCAGAAGCCTCTAAATTAAATCCTGAACGTACTTCATCTAAGTTTAAAAATACGGGATTAGTAAATTGTGGGGTTTGGGTTGCAGGTGGAAAGAAGTTAATTAATTCGGCTTGTTGGTTGGCGGTAATGCCTTCATATAGTGAAATGGGATTGCTAGGGAAGTTCAGCGCAAATCGGTAAGCAGTATCAACATCTTGGGTTTGTGCGACAAAGTAAATCAAGCGGACTTGAGTTTGTGCAGGAATTTCAACATTGCGGTATGTCCAGTTTAATTTATCGCCGACCAATGTATGCGTTGCAGTGATAGGGCTACCAGCTTGGGAATGATAATGCAACAGTGCGGGCAAACCACCCAAAGAACCTGTAACGGCTTCATCATCGGTGATAAGGAATTGTTGTTGATCGTAAGCGGTTGTGGTACGTGAGCCAGAACCTAATGTGCCATACACTTCTATGTCGATGGTTTGCGCATTAGCAGTTGGATTTCGAATGATTTCCATGTAACGAGCAAAATTGTAATTGTTTGAAACATAAATCCGTCTTCTGATTTCTAGCCCTGTATTGGGTTCAGTATAAAGGCTGGTGATGACTTCACGACCTTGGCTAGTGAGGTTTTCAGGTTGGCCAACGTAATTGGTGCTGTTGACGCGCAAATTGTACATATTTTGGTAAGCGTTGAGTGTGCCATTAACCAATACACCATTATCGCCAATGTCATATACAAAACTTTCACCATCAATGAGTTGAATTGCTGAGGCATGAATGGGCAGCCAGCACAGTATTGCCAGTATGACCCATAATCGTTTTATCATAGATGGTCTCCAATGTTTTTTGAAAAATTGATTGTTTTTATACTTTTATGTGCAAAGCGTGTCAAGATTGTTTGTATCATGGAGGGTAGAGGCACTGCACGCAGAAACGCTTCCAGAACTGATATGAAATACTAACCCCACTTATCATTATATTATTTATTGAAATGATTTGTGTATTGGATGTATTTTGATAGGTTTTTTGTAGGAATGAGGTGATTTATTTTAAAAATGTAGAGCTGTATCACAAAGCAGTCGGAGAGACTTTTTTATGAAACAACTCTGTATTGATTGGCAGAACTTTTATTCAACCACTTTCAAAGTCACTTTTCTATCTTGGTAACTACTGACTGTTTCACCAAATCGAATCAGTGATGGTTGAGTAAGCAATAAATGATTTGACGTAATGCCTTGAG
Organism: Candidatus Albibeggiatoa sp. nov. NOAA; assembly: GCA_025800385.1. GTDB lineage: Bacteria > Pseudomonadota > Gammaproteobacteria > Beggiatoales > Beggiatoaceae > Albibeggiatoa. Next base: position 81,578 of record JAOXRS010000066.1, on the reverse strand, counting down.
TTTGTAGCCAATCCCGCACAGTTTCAACTCGCTGCTGACCCAGTTGACGGTTATACGTTAATGTACCTAAACCATCAGTATGTCCCGTGATTTGAATGCGTAATGGATGTTTAAGTTGTTTATTAAAGCGCAATAACAAACGAATATTCTTAATCAAATCTTGTAATATCTGATTTTGCCCCGTCGCAAAGCTTTCATCATCTTTAAAATAAATCATCGTGGTTTCAATTTTCGCAATCACTTGCTTGCGTCGTTCGGTGGTAGCATCTAACAGATTTTGTGTATCCACTTTGGCAAAGCCTTGCAAACTATCTAATTTTTTCATGAGTTGCTCACGGGCTTGCTGCGTAATCACGCCAGACACATACAGATGCTTATCACGAACAGTTAAATTGACTGTATCAGGCGCGCGCAAAGCTGTTTGTGCTTGCTGTAATAAAATCTGGTCGGTTTGCTGTAAATCATCGATTGTCAATTGATTCACGCCTGCAATTAAATTCACACTATTAACAGCTTTTTCCATCCACTGTTGTGGTGCATGGCCGCTTAGGTACAACACATCACCCTCTAAACGTAATTGTACTGTTTCAGGTGGTTCTAAAGCTTGTAACGCCCGTTGTTCGATGAAAATCGGATTTAAATCCTGATACGGTGTCCAGCGCATCATGACTTCAGCCATATCCATTTTTTGTGCAATTTCAACAGGATCACGCGCCAAAGGATCACGGAAACCAGTAATAAACCATTGCTCATTTTCAATCCCACTGGAAACTACTAGAATACCCAAAGTTTCATTCAGAGCTTTCACCAGTTGATTGAATTGTGGGCGAGTTTTCACCCAATAGGCTTCGTTATTGCCCAATTCGGAAATATCGAGTTGTTTGATATGTGGTAATAGTTGAGCGGTTTGTTTTAAATATGAAATCCACGCATCATCTGCATGACCCGTCACATGTAATACATCATCTTTCAAGCTAACTTGCACGCCTTCTGGTGGAGTTAAAGCCTTAATGGCGCGCTGCTCAACAAATTGTGGATGTAAATCTTGATAAGGAGTCCAATGGGTTTCGAGGTGCGTACTGGTTAAACCATAATCTGCGGCTAACAAATCGGGATTCATCGCCAGCGGGTCTTTTAAACCATACACCACAGTTTTGTCGTTGATCTGCTTGACTTCCGTTACAGATAAACCAATGGTTTGATGTAAAACCGCTATAAACGCGTCAATTTGATATTGTAAATCCTCTCGTTCCGCGCTACGTAATTGGTTAAAATTAGCCGTAATATTTAAATCAGCCAGTTGCTGCTGCAAACGATCTCGCATCGATTGTGTGGCTAAACCTGAAACCTGTAGTTGTCCATCTTTCACAATGAAATCCACATCAACCCAATGAGGCAACTGATCTGCCATTTGTGCCCATAACCAATTGTCGGTATTTTGTAATTGAGTGGTATCCAGCTGCTCAATTCCCGCTAAGCTATGACTGGTTTTAATCGCTAAATCAATCCACTGTTGCGGGGCATGGCCTGAAAAAATCAAGGTTTGTGCATCAATATCAAGTGCAATCGATGCTGGCGGATGTAAAGCTTGCTTAGCCCGTTGTAACACGAAACGCGGACTTAAATCATGATAAGGCTGCCATTCTGCGACCACACCCAAGCCTATTGCATCTAAAACGGGTTGTGGATTTTGTGCCAATGGGTCTTTTAAGCCTTTGATAAAACGCCGATCATTTTTAATGCCTGAATCCAATACTTTCAAACCTGCAATGGTTTCTAATTCTTCTAATAAATTCTGGAAGGCTGGCTCAGTATCAATCCAATACTGTTGTTGATTGTATAATTTAGAGCTGTCGATTTGCTGAATTCCTGCCAACATGCCTTGTTTCAAACGCAGCTTTTCAATCCAATCATTATCAGCACGACCTTGAACTAGCAACGTATTACCATTTACGCTTAGGCTAACCGATTCAGGCGGAGTTAAGGCTTGTTTAGCACGTCGCAGTACAAAATCAGGATTTAAATCTTGATATGCTGTCCACTGCATAGCAACATCTTCTAATTCCAGTTTTTTCACAATGTCTTGAGGGTTGGGCGCAAGCGGATCACGCAAACCTTTCACAAAATATTGGCCATTTTCAATCCCACTATCAACCACTTTTAAGCCAACACTATCATCTAATTCAGTGAGTAACTGGTTAAATAATGGCTGGGTATCGATCCAATATTGTTGCTTATCAATCAAAGCAGAGGTATCAACTTGGTCAACGCCTGACAACATTCCTTGTTTTAAAGCAACTTGCTCAATCCAGTCATGATCGGCTTCCCCTGTAATCAGCAAAGTTTTACCTGCCAACGTAACGCTAACATTATCAGGTGGATTTAAAGCTTGTTTGGCGCGTTGTAAAATAAATTCTGGGAATAAGGCTTGATACTGTGTCCACTCCATTAATACATCGTTGAGCTTAAATTCTTGAGCAATGACTTGCGGGTCAATCGTCAATGGATCACGTAAACCGCTAATAAAACGTTTACCTTCTTTAATTCCGACCTCAGCCACTTGAATACCTTGCACTGCGTCTAAAGTATCCACCAATGCTTGAAATTCTCGTTTGGTATCTAACCAATATTGCTGCCGATTTTGTAAGTCATCCATCACCACTTGTTGAATGCCGCCAAGCAAACCTTGCTTAAGTGTCGCTTGCTCAATCCAGTCATTATCGGCTTCACCGCTGATATAAAGCTTATTGTCTCTTAAATCAACGGAAACAGATTCTGGTGGATTTAAAGCTTGTCTGGCGCGTTGTAATACAAATTGCGGGGCTAAATCTTGATATGTTCCCCATTCATTGAGTACTTTGTCTTGTAACGCAAATTGTGCCGTAATTTTATTAGGATCTGTTGCTAATGGATCACGCAAACCGCGCACAATCAACTTGCCATCATCTCGTTTGGTTTCAATGACCATTAAGCCTGCTGTATCACGCAATGTATGAATATATCGCCGTAAATGCCGCTCTTCTTGCAACTGCATAAATAACCAAATCGCAACCCCAATAGCAATTAAAGCGGAAACTGCAATCAAGGGTGGAGAGAAAAAGCGTGACCGTTTCTTAGCACCTTCTTTTAATTCCTTCATTTGCAGGTTTTTTTGTAAAATCGCGCGACAAGGTTCTAACGGATCAGGATCACCCTCATACACTTCTAATAATCGGCCATAACGTGCATGAATCGTTTCCAGTGACTGCTTCATTACACTGCGCAATTTATACGACGCATTACCACGTACCACACACGCCAACACAGCATAAGGGCTTTGATCTAGCCAAACGGTGTAATTACCTAACTCAACTTTTTCTAAATCACCTTCAGCGGTAAACGAGTCACGAATAAAATCTTGAATCGCGGTCAACATCGCAGATACCGCATCACTGTCACCGACCTCTACCCCATCTTGACTTAAGTGCTGGATTAATAAGCCTGATTCTTTATGTACTAAAAACACTTGCTCAACTCGATAAACCAAGGTTTTTTGTAAAATGACATCAGCGAACGATTGACCTGTACGAAAGGCTTCAAATCGCCATAACATGCCTTTAACCGATAAACTTTGCTCAACAGCCGCATTAACCGATTGTAAAAATTCTTTGATGGATTCATTGATTGAGCGGCGAATCGCAGGCCCCATGATAGGGAATAAAGTATCAGCAAGGGCTTTGGCATCTTGGCTAATGGATTGTTGAATACAACGTGTAACAGGGACTTGTAAAGACTCCGCTAATTCTGCATCGCTCATTTCGTTGGCGTGGCCGTCTTCTGCTGAAGCACGGCGGATTGCATCAGGCAAGCTTTTAGCGATTTCTAAAGTGCGCTTTTCCGTATCTTTTAAGTCAGCTTCTAATCGTGCAATGCGTTTTAAAATAGCTTGAATTTGTTGCTGTTCAAGTTGGTCTAACTCGCTATCTAATTCAGATATATGCACTTTATGTGAATGTAAAATTTTACGGATTTTCTTAACCAGTTGAGCAATTTCAATTCTAAGTGGCTCAACCAATAAAGGATGCAAAGGCTCTGCAAAGCTTTCTGGTTCGACTTGTACCGTTTGTCTGACACAATTATCAACAGGCTGTTGTAACGCATCAATTAATTCACTAATATCTGGCGTGATTTTTAAAGCTTGGGGCAATACGGTAGCAACGTCTTGACTACGTGATTGTAAATCAATAATACGTTGTTCAAGTTGGTCAATACGCTGTTGTTCTTCAGCTAATAATAAAGTGCGTAACTGTTGGTAGTCATTCATGAGCCAATCAAAATCCTTTGCTCCAAACGAAGATAATACTCAGGAGTCAGCCTATTATATAGGAGTCTTGTGGATTGTCGATTTATGATTCTTAAGCCAAAATAACAGCAAGTACGAACCAATCATTGCTCGTTAAAATCATGACTGAGCAAAAATATTGCAACATTCATTATGATCTATTAGCAAAAGATTAGAACAATAAACTTACTCAGAGATACCCGTAAGTTGAGTGCTAAGGCGCGGCACTAATTCACTGAAAATACCCGCTAAATCTTTACGATTTAATTTTTCTGCATGTAAATTTTCAACGTCTTGTTTTAATTCAGCAAATAACTGGCTATTTTTTTCATTCTGTTGACGAACTTGTTGGATAAAGTCTTTTAGAATATCGCGTAATTGTTTATTTTCGTGAGCAAACTTTGCACTAGCTTGGTTTAATTTCTGTTCAAACTGTTGTTCTAATGCTGCAATGTCATCATGCAATGTGTGGTGTTGCGCTTGATTGTCTTGTTGTGCTGTATTGAATTGTTGATTTAACTTATCCACTTCTTGAGATAGCTGTTGCTTCATCTCTTGCATTTCGAGCATAAACTGTTGCTCTACTTTGTTGATTTCTTGCTGTAATGCGGCTTGTAAATCTAAATACTGAGAATCTAATTGTCCTAAATGTGAATCGTATTGATTAACATACTGACCAAATAAGAGGTTGCGAATTTGATCTAAGTTTTCTTGCTTACCTACCTGATTCATGAGACTGCTCCCGTTGCACGTAATAACATATCTTCTGCATGAGCTAATGTTTGTTGTGTCATTTCCACACCGCCTAACATCCGTGCCAGCTCTTCAATCCGTTGTTGACGATTGAGCCAATGTAATTGTGTGTGTGTACTTTGGCTATTGATGGTTTTTTTGACCTGTAAATGTTGATGGCCTTGACTAGCAACTTGTGGCAAATGCGTAATACATAAAATTTGTCGTTGTTGACCTAAATCACGCAAAAGCTGTCCCACAATTTCAGCCACGCCTCCACTGATACCTACGTCCACTTCATCAAATATCAAGGTGGGTACACCGCTATGTTGCGCAGTAATGACTTGAATGGCTAAACTGATACGAGATAGCTCTCCACCAGAGGCAACTTTATGCAATGGTTTCGGTGCATGTCCGGGGTTAGTGGATACTAAAAAGGCTATATTATCAAATCCATACATACTTGGTGTTGCTTCTGGATTGGCCGTCACAGAGATCACCAATTGGCCGCCTGACATACCCAATTGCTGCATATTATCGGTAATTTTGGCTGCTAGCTCTTGGGCGGTTTGCTCGCGTTGTTGGTGCAATATTACTGCAGCTTGCTGGTAATGTTTTAAAGCGGCTTGCACTTGCAATTCTAGTTCTGCGGCTCGCTGTTCGTAGTTTTCCAATTCGTCTAACTGCTGCATTAATTTTTCAAAATGAGCGGGCAAATCTTGATAATGCACTTTATGCTTACGCGCCATATCTTGTAGTTTAGCTAAATATTGTTCGACAAATTGTAAACGCTCGGGATCAAGTTCTAAGTGATCGATATAGTGTCGTAGCTCACTGCTGGCTTCTTGAGCTTGAATTAAGGCTTCATTGAGTAAATTATTGATATTATCTAAACGGTTATCATATTGTTGCGCTTCGATGAGCAAATTCGCTGCTTGATTAAAACCTGACAAAATCGTTGCATCGGTTTCACCGTCTAACAAATTGAGCACGATTTGGCTGTTTTCTAGTAATTTCTGTGCATGGGCTAAACGTTGGTGTTCTTCTTCAATATTCTGAATGCTATCAGCGGTTAATTCTAAAGTCTCCAACTCTTGTACTTGATAACGGAGCAATTCTAAACGGGCTTCTCGATCTTGGCTATTGCCGCCTAATTGGGTTAATTCAGTTTGGGTGTGTTTCCAATGCTGATAAGTGTGTTGTACTGCCTGTAATGCCGAGGTATCTGTGGCTAAATCATCTAAAGTGCGGCGTTGAATATCTGATTTTAATAATGACTGATGTGCATGTTGTCCATGAATATCAACCAGTAAATCCCCAAAGTTTTTTAAATTTTGTACAGAAACTGCCGTTTGATTAATTGTGGCTTTAGAACGGCCATTTTTATTAATGATTCGACCGATTGTCACCAACTCTGTATCTGCTGCTAAATGCTGACTTTGTAACCAAGCGCGAGTGGCATCAGTGTTATAAAAGCTCGCCTCAATTTTTGCATTATCACAATCTTGCCTAACGCTACCGCTATCGGCTCGAACCCCTAAAATCAAGCCAAGTGCATCAATTAAAATGGATTTACCTGCTCCTGTTTCTCCTGTGATGATGGTAAGGCCTTGGTCAAGTTTAAGTTGAGAAGTTTCTACAATAGCAAAGTTTTGAATATGAATTGAATGTAGCACGGCAAGTTTGTGACGTTGTGAGCAGAAGCGATTATTTTACCGCAAATCGATAGGCCTGCCGAAAGTTTATATACTTAAATGATAAGTTTGGTAATACAAATGGATAGGGTAAATGGTATTAAATAGAATCTTGCATGGTGTTTAAATATCTAAAATATTTAATATTTCCAAATAGCATGGATGAGGTTTTGTGATGGTTTGAGTCCGTTTAGGAAAATGATGCTTGTAGAGTGTTAAGTGCAGCCTCTTACAATTTAAGACAGGTGCTAAGTGCCTCAAACTGTAAGAGTAAAAGCATATAAAGCTGTGAGTGACAACTTTAAAATCATGAAAAATTGTTAAAACGCTTTTCTAATGTCCATGGGCTAACCCCTAAGGCATAAGCAAAGCGCAATCTCCACATACGCATGATGGTACGCATTAATCCTTTCTCTGCCCAACGTCGCTCAGATACTATCACTTTGTTTTTCAGACAAACAGGGCGGCTTTTACGTCTCAGTTGACGACTTAAGCTAATATCTTCTAACACAGGAATTTCGGGGAATCCCTGCATTTGTTCAAATACATTACGTTTTACAAAAATTGCTTGTTCACCTGTTGCGATACCTGTTAAGCGTGAACGTAAATTCGCCAGTGACTCAACCATGCGTAAAGAAGGCTTTTTCCCTTCCAGACGAATATCAAATCGTCCCCAGTCTTTACGATCACTGTATAAGCACACTAAAATCATCCAATCAGCGTATTCAGGTAAAAATGTGTCCACCGTTAAGAAAACTAAGACTTTTCCTTTTGCAACCTGTGCGCCTAGATTCATTTGTTGAGCACGTCCGCGCAAGCTCGTCACAACATTATCAGCTAAAGGTGCTGCAAGCTGGCAAGTATCATCCTCACTCCCTCCATCAACTACAATTACTTCATGTCCTTGTTCTCGTAGCATTTGTAAAGGCGTTAGTGTGTCAATAATACTTGTTTGGGCATTGAAGGTAGGAATAATGATGGAAAGTAAACCTTGCAAAACAACTACCTCACTTTGACTCTCAAACCTTTTGAGACACTCCATTGTATGCAAACTGACTGCAACTCACAAGTGAAATAGACAATGATTTGGTTTCTCAAAGTTATTGTAAGCTTGCGGTATTTATTCATTTTTATTTATAAGGTAATTATGGAAAATCTTAGCGAAAAATTGATACTGGTTAGGCTTTTATTTTATACTAGGCGGCTTTGATAAAAATCGCGTATCAACCTAAAGAGAAATATTATGACTCAAATGATTGCCATGTTAGCGGGTGATGGAATTGGTCCAGAAATTATGACGGAAGCGGAGAAAGTATTAAATACTTTAAAATCTGATTTCGGTCTTGATGTTGAATTAGAGCACGCTTTAGTGGGTGGTGCTGCGATTGATGCAACAGGCGGCCCTTTACCTGCAGAAACATTGGAATTAGCGAAAAAATCGGATGCGGTTTTACTTGGCGCGGTCGGTGGTCCTAAATGGGAACCTTTAGATATTTCTATCCGTCCTGAAAAAGGTTTATTAGGTTTGCGTTCTGAATTGAACTTATTCGCAAACTTACGTCCTGCGATTTTATACCCAGAATTAGCCAACGCTTCAACTTTAAAACCAGAAGTGGTTGCAGGCTTAGATATTTTAATTGTACGTGAATTAACAGGTGGTATTTATTTCGGTCAGCCACGTGGTATTCGTACTAATGAAAATGGTGAACAAGAAGGTTTCAACACATTAGTATATGCTGAAAGCGAAATTGAGCGCATCGCACGCATCGGTTTTGAAAGTGCGCAAAAACGTGACAAACGCTTATGCTCTGTAGATAAAGCAAACGTATTAGAAGCGACTGAATTCTGGCGCAATGTGATTGACCGTGTCGCGAAAGATTACCCAGATGTTGAAGTCACGCATATGTATGTTGATAACGCGGCGATGCAATTAGTACGTTATCCAAAACAATTTGACGTGATGGTAACAACTAACATGTTCGGTGACATTTTATCTGATTTAGCGTCTCAGTTAACAGGCTCTATCGGCATGTTGCCTTCTGCTTCTTTAGACGAAAACAACAAAGGTATGTACGAGCCAAGTCATGGTTCTGCACCTGATATCGCGGGTCAAGGTATTGCAAACCCATTAGCCACAATTTTATCTGCGGCGATGATGTTACGTTATAGTTTAAACCGTGCTGATTTAGCGGATAAAGTTGAAGCAGCAGTAAGCAAAGTATTACAAGACGGCTTACGCACTAAAGATATTGCTGGCGACGGTGGTACTGAAGTCACTACAGTTGAAATGGGTGACGCAGTTGTGAAAGCATTATTAGCAGGTTAATTTTTAGCCTCGCTTAGAGCTGGCAGCTGCTTTAATTTAGGAATTATTCCTTTTTTTAGTTGTCAGTTCTTTGCTGAAATATTCGGTATTACAATAACATACTTAATACTTGTTCAGGTTTAATACGACGTAAACACTGGTAATGCTGATAACGACATGTGCGTTTAAAGCAAGGACTGCATGATAAGCCTTCGTACAAAATTTTTGCATTGGGGTTTAAAGGCGGGGTCATAACAGGGGTTGATGAACCATAAATTGCGAGTACCTTTTTATTCAGTGCTGCAGCAACGTGCATAAGACCTGAATCATTAGTCACAACCGCAGTTGATAAACTGAGTAAATTCACAGCATCGACTAAATCGGTTTGTCCGCAAAAACTAATACAGTCTACTTCTGCCGAGCCTGAAAGTGCTTCAACACGTGCACCAACAGCAATATCTTTAGATGAGCCTAAAATCCACACCTTCCAGCCTTGTGCAATCACTTTCTTCGCTAAAATCGCGTAATACTCCAACGGCCATTGTTTGGCAATACCATATTCAGCACCGGGGCATAAAGCTAAAATAGGCTGACTAGGCTGTTCAAGCTTAAGCTTATTTAAACTCAGATCAATATTACCTGTGGATAATAACGGATTGGGTGGAGTGAGTTGGCCAATACGAGGATCATTTTTAGGCATCCCCAGAGCAACAAACTGATCGACCGTGCGCCTTAAAGTCAGTTTATTTTTAATCCGCATATCATTGAGCAAACCGTAACGCATTTCGCCTTTATAACCTGTCCGTTTCGGGGCTTTTGTCCAATATGGAATCAAGGCCGATTTCCAAGAATTAGGCAACACAATCACTTGCTGATAATGCTCACGACGTAATTTCTCACCGAGTTGACGACGCTTGTCCCATCCAAGTTCTCCATGCTGAATATCATGACTGATAATTTGACGCACTTCAGGCATCAGCTTTAATAAACCTGCACTCCACGCTGGTGCAAGCACATCAATCACAATGTTCTGATTTTCAAGCTTTAAAAATTTGAATAAACTTTGCGCCATCACCATATCACCGACCCAAGACGGGGCTATCACGAGAATGGCAGACGTTTGCATTGTGCTAAACACGGGGAGATTCCAAAAGGTTATGTGGATTGGATGGCTAATTTTACTTAGAAAAATACTTCTTACTGAGGAATACACAATCAGTTCAATTCTGTATTCCTAGGTGGTGGCTTAAGCCGCTTTTTTGTCGACTAATACATATTCTGCACCACAGTATGGACAGCGTGCTCTACCATCTGGAGAGTCTGCTAAAGGAATAAACACCTTTGGATGAGAATCCCATAAGCTCATACCAGGCATTGGGCAATGCAATGGTAAATCACTTGCTGTGACTTCATACACTTTTTTATCGTTTGGCGTACTTTGACTCATTGTTTTCTATTCCTAATACTTTAGAGCTGACAACTTTATTTAGAGTAACACCGAAAAATTGCCAGCCTTAAAATGATTAATTGACGTAAGTTAACCAATCTTGGTGTTTTTCGCTGCGACCGTAAACCACATCAAAATACATACTTTGCAGTTTTTCTGTAATTTCGCCACGTTTACCAGAACCAATTGCACGATTATCTAATTCACGAATCGGTGTCACTTCAGCAGCTGTGCCTGTGAAAAAGGCTTCATCAGCAATATACACTTCGTCGCGTGTAATGCGTTTTTCTCTGACTTCTAAACCGATTTCGTCCGCTAATGTGAAAATGGTTGAACGTGTAATACCATTTAAAGCTGATGTTAAATCAGGCGTATACATCACACCATCACGAATAATAAAGATATTCTCACCGCTACCCTCCGCAACATAACCTTCATTATCTAATAATAAGGCTTCATCATAACCACATGCGAGGGCTTCTTGTAACGCCAACATAGAATTCATGTAGTTGCCGTTGGCTTTGGCTTTACACATAGTGATATTGACATGATGACGGGTATAAGAAGACGTGCGAATTCGAATCCCTTTTTCTAAACCTTCATCACCTAAGTATGAACCCCACGTCCATGCGGCAATCATGACATGTACTTTTAAATTGTCAGCCCGTAATCCCATACCTTCAGAACCATAAAAACACATCGGACGCATATAGGCACTGTCTAAATTATTTTGTTTAACAGCATCAATTTGCGCTTGGTTTAAAGTATCTTGGTCAAAAGGAATATTCATACCTAAAATATGGGCTGAATCAAATAAACGGCGAGTATGTTCTGGCAAACGGAAAATAGCTGCACCTTTCTCAGTTTGATACGCTCTCACACCTTCAAACACACCCATACCGTAATGTAACGTGTGTGTTAATACATGGGTTTTTGCATCGCGCCAAGGAACCATTTCCCCATCGAACCAGATGAGACCATCCCGGTCACCCATTCCTGCCATTTTGTATTCTCCTCAAAAAAATATGCGCAGTTGTTTCAAACTTCATTTTACACCAGAAAAGGATAACAAGGTAAGTGACACAACTGTTTTCAATGCACTGATAAATAAATAATATAGCCACTTTGTTCTACACTGATGCAGAAAGGGCAATGCTTGGTTTTAAAAGTGATTGATATTTAAAACATTACAGCATTGTCTATCTGGGTACATCAAACAAAATGGCTATGGATTAGCCGTGTTACTTCCAAGCTAACAAGGACATAAAATTAAGACATTGTAACCATACATTGCTATGGCTAAAACCTGCTTGTTGTAAACGTTGCTGGTGCGTATCCAAAGTTTCAGGTATTAACACATTGTCTAATGCCGATCGCTTTTGACTGATTTCTAAATCAGAATAGCCGTTGGCACGTTTAAAATCATGATGTAAATCGATTAAAGATTGATTGATAAATTCAGGTTCGAAAATCAATTTTTCAGATAACACCAGCAAACCATTAGGACGTAAGCCATTATAGATTTTTTGTAATAGTTCTAAACGTTGTTCTGCAGGAATAAATTGCAACGTAAAATTTAAAACCACAATTGATGCATTTTCAATCTCGACTTCTTGCACATCCATACATTGTACTGTCACAGGTGTCGGCATCGTATCCGCCTGAATATTATCCTGACAGCGCGTTGTCATGGCCTCAGAGTTGTCGATTGCAATAATCTGACAGTTGGGCTGCTCAATCCCATGACGTAATGCCAAGGTTGCTGCACCAAGGGAACATCCTAAATCATATAAATGGCTATCAGCCTGAGCATAGCGCGTTGCTAGTAATTTCAGCATTGAGATAATCATCCCATATCCCGGAACGGATCGCTGAATCATATCGGAAAATACAGTGGCAACTTTATCATCAAAACGGAATTCAGGAACAGGATAATGAGAAGTGGCGTAAATATCGTCTTTTTGTACGGTCATAAGGTTTGAAAAGGATTCGTATCAATCTTGGAAAGTCAATCAGCGAGCATCTTTACAGAATACGCAGAGAAATACAAGCGTTTACAATAGGATAATTCAAAGCCTTATTCCATAAATGGGCGAATATAATCACAAATTTCATCCACCATAAATTCTTTAGCCATATGATGCAGCTCTTGGGTTAAAGGTCGTAATTGCGGGTCTTCTTGCTCAAGCTTATCTAAATAATTCATAATCTCTTGTACATCACCCATCATGCCAAGATCAAATAAGGTCGCAGCATGTTCACGAGTTAAATTAATACTGTTCAAATCAACATCATCACTTTGATCTATGTCCTCATCTTGCTTGGCTGCATAAATCCAATCTAACGCTAAATACTGTTGTAAATAATCTAGTAAATTTTTCAACTGTAAAGGCTTGGCGATAAAAGCATTGCAACCTGCATCAAAACTTTTCTGTTGATGCTCTTCAAATACATCTGCGGAAATTGCAATCATAGGAATGGTACGATATTTTTGCGAATGACGAATCTTGCGCATCATCTCAAATCCATCCATCACAGGCATATTTAATTCAGTTAAAATCAAGTCAACTTGCTGCTGCGCCAATATATCTAAACCTTGTCGTCCATTTTCAGCTTGTAATATTTGAAAACCCAACGGTTCTAATAAATTAGTCACAACTGTACGACTGGTTTGGTTGTCATCTGCAACGAGAATCGTGTATTGGGTTTGTTTCTCCCCTGTTGGTACATAACCTACCGCAACCGTCGTTGTATGATAATCAATCGTTTCTTCAATAATTTCAGGTAATGCCAAATCAAACCAAAATGTCGTGCCTTTACCTAACTGACTGCGAACCTGCAATTGACCGCCCATTTTTTCAATCAATTCATGGGTAATCGCTAAACCTAAACCTGTACCTTGAGCTTTATAATCATCATCACCCGCTTGTTGAAACGGTAGGAAAATACTGTCGATTTCATCTTCTGCAATCCCAATCCCCGTATCAGAGACTTCAAAATGCATATTGTCCGCTTGATAAGACACTCTTAAGGTGACACAACCTGTCTCGGTAAATTTCACCGCATTCCCCAACAAATTAATCAAAATCTGCCGTAAGCGTTTTTCATCACCTTCAATATTACGTGGCAAGTCTGACAAGGCCTCATATTCAAACCCAATATCTTTTTGCACCACGCGCATTTTAAAGAGATCAACAATACCCGTAATAAAATCTGCAAAATCAAATGGTTTATCAAATAGTTCAATTCGACCTGCTTCGATTTTGGCTAAATCTAACACATCATTAATCAAATTCAGTAAATAATCACCGCTGCGCTGAATGATTTGAATTCCATCGGCTTGCTGCTTAGTCAACGTATCATCACGGCCTAAAATTTGTGCATAACCTAAAATACCATTGAGCGGCGTTCTCAACTCATGACTCATGTTAGCTAAAAATGTGCTCTTGGCTTTATTGGCAATCTCTGCTGCTTCTTTGGCTTGCTGTAATCGGGCTTCGAATTTTTTGCGCTCAGTAATGTCAATAATCAAAGCTAATACTTTTTCATGACTGCCTTCAAAACCAGCCACCACCGAATATTGCACCGCAACGTGAATCTGTTCATGATTTACCGTACGATGTGTTGTCTCGGTTTCAAAATGAGTTTGTCCTTGCGCTAAAGCTGAAAATAATGTGCTAAAACTTTCATAAGCATCCGCCATTAACTGCGATAAATGCCCCATTAACTCAGACTTATCTTTTGCCTGATATAAAGCCAATGTTGCTTGGTTGACATCAATAATATTAATGGAATCTAATAGCTGATAAACTTGCTCTGGATGATGTGAGAAATGCTTTTCAAAATTAACTACACCTGTTGCACGTAAATAATCAAGTTGTGCTTTCACCTCAGAAAAATCTTGCTCCCACAATGAGATAGGAGATGAATTAAATAAGTTACGATAGCGCACTTCTCGGTTGCGCAATTCGGCTTCAGCTTGTTTACGATCTGAAATATCAGTCAAAATACCACCAATGCCATACACTTTATGATTGCTATCAAATAATGGAAAAGTCGTTGTCCAATACGTATGCTCCCCTGAACCCCAAGTGATATTTTCTTCTGCAATCACAGGTTTTTCAGTACTAACCACTTGCTTATCAATTTTTCTTAAAACTTCAATGTTTGAAAATAATGCATAATCAGGCTTTCCAATAATCTGATTTTGGGGCAAATTTAATAATTTAGCCAGCTTTTGGCTCGCCATGGTAATATGCCATGATAAGTCTTTAGCAAAAATCGCCGAAGGTGAATTATCTAGCACATTGGTTAAAATGGCTTGGCTTTCACGTAATGCTTGTTCTGTTGTTTTACGCTGTTCAATTTCCCAGCTCATTAAGCGATTGGCTTCTGACACTTTTTCTATCATAGAGTTAATGCCTGCTTGAATAGTCGCAATTTCATCTTTTGCATTGATTACTATCCGCGCATCTAAATTGCCATGTTCAACTTGTTTTAAAAAGCTTAAGGTATTGTCAATTCGACGGCTCATACGCCGAGTAAAAAAATGAGATAAAAGTAATAAACTAACGAATAATACTAAGCTAAATAAAACCACAGATTGCAAATAAGTTGCTCGATATTGGAAAATTTCGGCTTTGGTGATAGAAAGCACAATTGTCCAATCCCATTGAGGTGTAGTTAAAAATACTGCATAACGTGGTTGATCTTTATAACTATATTGGATTTCACCATTTTTCTGCTCTAAGATTTTATTGGTAAAACTGAATCTGAGTTGCTTGCCTTCTGGAAAATCCTGATGTAATACAACTTTTCCTTCAGGGTTTAAAATATATAAATAGCCCGTCTCACCATAACGATAGTTTTTGAATTTATCGAGCAATTCGTGCTGCGCATTAACAATGTAACTTTCAATGCCTAGTACACCTGAAAATTCTAAAGTTTCATATAGTTCATTAATTTCTTGATTAATATTGCCAATTTCTTTAGTGAATAACTCGTGGTTGAGCTTATAGACAATTTGATTAATTGAAAAATAGCCTATCACCACAATAGGAATGGCGAGCAAGGCTAATAATAGAAAGGCAAAAATATTTATTTTAGTTTGTATTTTCATTGATTTGTGCCTGGACAAAGGGGTAACATACCCATATCAGACCAAGTAAGCCATCATACTTAAATATGCTCTGCATAATTATCAACAGTTAAACAGAGTTTGTAATGGGGTATACGCTAAAAATAACGTATCTATCAGATTATTATACAATATCACAGTGCAGTCATTACGGATTAATACAATTTAAAAAATACAACGAAAAAACAATAGGTTGATAATATACTGTTAGATTTAAAAGCGAATGATAAACGCTTATTTTAAAGAGTATTCGTATCTATTGCACGATTAATTGGCTTTTCTGGTAATGAAAGCAACGTATCAACTTGTTCACTTGCAATCTGATATTGCACATTCTTTTCAGGTAGCGCAAGAATAAATTCAGGTTCAGTTGCTAATAAGACGAATTGTAAAGTACCTGTGTTTTTAAGTGTCACATCAATTTGTGCAAGTTGTGGTGCTTGTGTTTGATAACGGCGCACACTCAAGGCTTGCAAATTCTGCCAAGCTTTAATTAAGCCTTGGATGGCATCCGCACTATTGTCTAATGATGGGTCAGTCGGTGTTAGAAACTCCCAGCGATGTCCTTGTAACTGCAAAGATAAGTTAGGCAATTTTATATCAGTAATAATAGGTTGACTTCCGAGTGGAAATAAACTTGCGAATAATGCCGCATCACCTATTAAAAAATAAGAAATTGTATCTACTACTAAATAAGCTTGATTGTTCATTGCAACATAACGCCGCCCATCATTGAATGGCGATTTAATGCCTAATCCTAGCCAAGTACCATCCACCGTTAAACTGACAGCGGGCTGACTCAGTCCTAACTGTGCGAAATCAACAGGACTTTCCAGTTGTTGATAATGTTTGGTGGTTAAAAATTGTAAAATGCTGTCAATACGAAATTGGTTCGCAGCCAATTGTAACGGTTCAGAAATAGACCATTGATCTTGCCGATCTTTTTGCAACACAATATCATTATCATCAATACGACTGATTACGATCTGTTGTACTTGGTTTTTATCTAGGGTTGTTAAGGGTTGAATCTCAGGTGGTACATCTGATTTCCATTTAAATAGAGCAATTGCACCCAAACCCAATACCATGACGAGTAAAGCTAAGTTTAATAAGACACGTTTTTGCATGTTAGGCTTTTCTCCGCTTCAACCATACAAACATACCTGTCATTAATAAACTGATAGGCAATATAATCACAAAAAAGATGGCTAAAAAGTTAAACATTGTAGGGCTCAAGCTCAGCTTTGTATCATCTGTAGTTTGCACAGGAATATCAATAAAGCTGTCATCTTGTATTAACCAATTTAACATACGCAAGCTCAGTTCCAAATTACCACCATTACCAATAAAGGTATTAGAGACAAAATCTCCATCTCCTAAAATTAAGATACGTTGTTCAGTTGGCATATCGTCTGTCGTTTCACGCGTGAGCGCAACCCCAATACTCAAAGGCCCATCAACATCTTGGTTTTCATCAAAGCGAATTTCACCTTTTAGCTCTTTGCTTTCTGACCAAACCTCAGGCGCAGTGGTAAGTAAATTGACTGCTTCCCAGACCTCTGTTGGTTCAAGTTGTAGGCCAGCGGCTTTTGGAAATAAGCTGTCTTGCTGAAAGCCTGCCAAAATCACATGCGGTGCAATATGTGAGAATGCAGGTAAAACCAACATTCCCGGATTATTCGCCCCAACCCAACTATTTGGATCAACTAATACACCGGGGGTGACAGTTAAACCCAGCTGTGCCGCTAACGGCTCAAAACCATGCAACGGCTCATTTGGCTCTAACATCCAGAGCAAATTGCCGCCTTTCTGCACATATTGGCTTAACACATTGATTTCTCCAGTAAGTAAACTCACTTGAGGGCTAGCAATAATTAGCGTTTGAATTTCATCAGATATGACTGTTTGTTGGCTTAAATTAAGCGTTTGAATTTCAAACCCTGCATTGCTTAACTCTTGCGCCCATAAACCTACATCATGATTAGCTTGACCTTGTGGTTTGCGCTCACCATGTCCTTGTAAAAATGCAATGGTATATGTTTGATTACGTGCTAAACGTTGCAATGCTGAGGAAATTTCTTGTTCAGTGAGAAATTCGACTAGTTGCTGGATGGTTTCCGTGCGCCCTTGATAGTGCATTTCAAGCACAGTAAATAATTGCCCTTGAGGTGTCATTTTAATATTTAAATCTTTGACTTTATCAGGCACAGTATAAGGATCAATAAACGTGAGTTTAAAGTTATCTTTTTCAGTTTGATATTTACGAATTAAATCCCCAATCCATTTACGACTCATTTCATCATCTTCAATGTAAACAGTCATTTGAATAGGATCAGGAAGCTGTTTTAATACGGCTTGACTGGGAGCTGTCAATGTGTGCCTTGCGTTACGTGTCCAATCTGCTTGATAAACATATTGTGTACTGAGCCATGCAAGTAGTGCTGTGATCGCCAATAATAACAGCATAAACGTTACATTATTGATACGTAAGGATAAACGGGTACGAGAAGTGATTTTCATAGGTGTTAAATTACATTTGAGTGGCGATTTTCAATCTAAACATGCGTGGTAACATATCAAACATTAGCAGTATTTTAGCCCAAAAGTGTTGAAATTGGAGCTTATTTTTAGTCTCAAAGTATCACATAGAAAAACCTCAATCACTAAAATGTTTTTTTGTAACGATATAGGCATATTTTTTTATTTATCAGTATAAATATTGTTTTCTAAAAAAAGCTAATAATATCAACTTACAGAAGTGTATCTCCTCTGGAAAATGTGATTTAATCGATATTATGTACTATTCAGCTTTATTTCCGTTTATCAGAAAATTCTTACTACAATACTGTTTTATTTTGGTACAGTGAAAGTATTTAATGATAGACTATTTGGTTATTTTTTAAATGGATATGCTTAAGTCGTATAAGTATAATTTTTGCTTGTAATTACTAAAAAACATAACAGACTACGCAGCTATCCAAACATATAGTACACTTCGTAAGCAGGCGCACTGTTTAACTAATTGGCTATCCCACTAGCGTAAAGCATGAACAATACCGCGAATGATTTTTTTCAGCTAGCCCCAAGCTTGTTTTGCATTTTGGATAATGCAGCAATCATCATACAAGTCAACCAACGATGGGAACAAGACTTGGGGGTTACTGTGGGAACACATTTCCGCCGTCATGTTCACCCTGCTGACCTTGAACATACCGAACAATATCTATTTACACTTCAAACCCAAGACACGCAAGTTTCATTTTCTAATCGTTGGCTCGATTCTCAAGGCTGTTATCGCTGGATGGAATGGCAAGCCCGTAGTATGGAGCAAAATGGTCAGAAAATATGGTATGTAGTTGCCAATGATGTGACACAGCAAAGGCAGACAGAACAAACATTAGCCTCGAACCAAGAACGGTTTGAACTTGCGATTCGTGGGGCAAATCATGGTTTATGGGATTGGAACTTGCGCACCAATGAAGTGTATTTTTCACCACGTTGGAAAGCAATTCTCGGTTATTATGAACATGAAATTCCCAATCATTTAGATGCCTTATTGCAATGCATTCATCCCGATGATTTTCCTAGAGTATGGAATACCTTAGAGTCATATTTAGACAAATGTACTGATAAATTTGAATCTGTTTATAGGATGTTGCATAAAGATGGCTCTCAGATGTGGGTGTTGGCGCAGGCGGCGGCACTATGGGATGAGCAAGAGCAACCTTATCGTATGGTGGGCACTTATGTTGATGTTACACCTTACAAAGAATTAGAACACGCCTTACAAGAAAGCGAAGACCTCCTCACGGCTATTTTTGATGTGACTCAAATCGGGGTCTGTGTGACGGATGAAGAAGGGTATTTTGTACGGGTTAACTCAGCTTATTGTGATTTGTATGGTTATGCACCTGATGAACTGTTAGGGCAATTATTTACCATTGTATTTCCAGCAGAAAAGCGTGATACGGTACTCAAAAAACACAAGCGTTTTCTCAATGGTGAAACTGAAAGTGGCTGTGGTGCATGGCAGGTTGTGACGAAGCAAAATCGGTTGTTAGATGTAGAAATTACAGTGGGTCGCTTACAACGTCCTAATGGACAGAAATTTAAAGTGACCACCGTGATGGATGTGACTGCTCGCAAGCGTACAGAAGCAGAACGTAATCGGTTATTTAATTTATCGGTTGATATGCAGGCAATTGTCGATTTCAATGGTTATTTAAAAGAATTAAATGCTGCATGGGAAACAACACTCGGCTGGAAAAAAACAGAATTATTATCTAAACACATTGCAGAGCTAGTACACCCTAACGACCATGAAATACTGGAAAAAACGGGTAATCAGTTGAGGAAAGGGGTCTCTATTTTAGATTTACAAACCCGTGTATTATGTAAAAATAATGCCTATAAATGTCTCAGTTGGAATATTTATCCAATTCCTGAACAAAAAACATTTTACACGATTGTTCGTGATATTACAGAAACCAAACTTGCTGCAGAAAGAATCCAACAACAACAAGATTTTATCCGTTTAGTCTTAGATACAATTCCTAATATTATTTTCATAAAAAACCAAGCCAATCATTATATTTTTGCCAATCAAACCTATGCAAATTTATTAGATACGACGGTGGATCAATTAGTGCATTCACAAGCCTATCAAGGTTCATTGCAATATGTAGAATCGCATAAAATCATGGGTCATATTGGCCATTCTAAAGTGCATGATATGCCAGATGTGGAAGAGCTATGTTTTAATACCGATGACAGTTCTCGCTGTTTTCATATTGAAAAACGCCCATTTATTAAACAAGATGGCGAAAGTCTGATTCTAGCTGTCGGTACGGATATTACAGAACGCAAACGACAAGAAGAAGCTTTAAAACGCAGTGAAGAGCGGTTGCGCATTGTGACAGCAGGTGCACCGTTGGTGTTATTCGCGTTTGATAAAAATGGTATTTTTACTTTTGCTCGTGGCAAAGCTCTGAGTATTTTTCAGCTTGAAGATGATGAAATTGTTGGTCAATCTATTTTTCAATTATGTGAAGATTTTGATCTGCATGATTATATTGGTTCAATCAATAAAGCGTTGGCAGGTGAGGCAATTACCTCTTTGATGAAAATTAACAGTTACACACTGGAAAGCACCTTAAGCTGTTATTTTGATCCTAAAGGCGAGGTCACCAGCGTGATTGGGGTCGCGGTTGATATTACTAAACGCTATCACTTAGAACTGCAGTATCAAGAGTTGATTGCCGAACTTGAAACCATTTTAGATAACAGTGTAATTGGGATTGCTTATGTTAAAAACGAGTGTTTTGTACGCATCAATCAAAAATTAGGCAATATTTTAGATTATCAGCCTGATGAATTATTTGGGCTTCCGCTGAACGTGCTGTATGCCTCTCCTCAAACGTATTTGCATGTTAAAGAACGTGCTTACGCGTTATTCCAACAGGGGCAAGATTTCGATGAAGCACAATTGATTCGCAAGAAAAATGGGCAGCTCATTTGGGCGCGTATGGTAGGTAAAGCGGTTGATGACAATGATTTGAGCAAAGGTCTCATCTGGATGATTGAAGACATTACGCTACAAAAACAGGCCGAACAAAATTTACGTTTAACGGCCACCATTTTTGAAACTTCAGCAGATGCCATTTTAGTCACCGATTTACAAAACCGTATTTCTCGAGTCAACCCTGCTTTTACGCGTATTACTGGCTATCAACCTGAAGAAATACATGGGCAAAAAGTCAGTATGTTATCGTCAGGTCGTCATTCGAAAAGCTTTTATCAAAACATTTGGAAGCAAATTAAACAAACAGGTCATTGGCAGGGTGAAATCTGGAATCGACGTAAAAATGGTGAAATCTATGTCGCTTGGTTATCTATCTCTGTGATTACGGATGAAAATGATGCCCCGCAACACTATATGGCTATTTTAAGCGATATTTCTCGTTTACAAGAAGATATTGAAGCAGTTCGGTATTTAGCCAGTTATGACTCTTTAACCAATTTACCTAATCGTTTGTTATTTCACGATAATCTATTGCAAGCACAAGCGTGGGCACGGCGGCATGGTGGTTTATTCGCACTTTTATTTATAGATTTAGATGGCTTTAAGCCGATTAATGACCAACTTGGCCATGCGGTTGGCGATCAAGTATTACAAAGTGTAGCACAACGTATGGTGCACTGTGTGCGTGAGACCGATACGGTTGCACGGATTGGAGGGGATGAATTTGTGATTATTTTAGCGGAAATCCATCATATTCACGATGCAGAATTAGTGGGTAACAAAGTGCTTCGTCATTTGGAAAGTCCTTTCTTAGTCAATGACCATGAAATTCATTTATCTGCCAGCATTGGGATTAGCATTTACCCTAAAGATACTGATAATGTTGATGATTTAATTGAATATGCGGATATTGCAATGTATGTGGCGAAACGACAAGGTAAGGGGCAATGCTATTTTTATGGCGACACTCATCAACTTGATAAGTAATGCAGTTTTGCTATAGATAAGTATGGAAAAATCTATGATTTAAACCTATTTCTTAATTATATTCAGCTGTTTTCTTATACAATCTAGTTCTGGGGTTGGGTTTATATATTGTTGGGAGAAAAAGCGATGTTCAACCACCTAAGGTTACAGTATTCCCACATTATTCAGCGTTCACACTTACGTACGATTTTAGTTATTCCATTTATCATCCAAATTTTATTAGCTGTTGGATTGACAGGCTATTTATCGCTGCAAAACAGTCAACTTTCAGTGCAAGAATTCATTTATCAGCTTAGACAAGAATTAAGTCAAAAAATTTATAATCATTTAGATACACATTTAAAAGCACCCATGCAAGCTAATCAGGCTGTAATAAATAGTTTAGAGTTGGGGATTGGTGATGCTTATGATCCGCGTAGCTTAGAAGCATTGTTTCAAAAAATTGTGTATGACTTCCCTACTGTTAGTTATTTATTGTTAGGTAATATTGAAGGCGAATTTTTCGGTTATGAACGTCTAGCGGATAATGAGGGGTTTCATATCGATATTTCCGATGCAGCCACGGATTATGCCTTAACCACTTATAACACAGATGTGCAAGGCCTCTTATCAATTGATGAAAAAATTCGTAGTAAACCTAATTATGACCCTCGAATTCGGCCTTGGTATGTACCCGCTGCACAAGCTAAGCAATCGACTTGGGGTGATGTGTTTGTATATTTTACCCACCCTCGTTTAGCGATTACGATGAGTTCGCCTGTTTTTACAGACAAAGGTTTTGCTGGCATTGTGGGCACGGATTTAGTGTTATTAGAAATTGGTAAGTTCTTGCAGCAACAGCAAATTGGTAAAACGGGGCAAGCGTTCATTGTCGAACGTCAATCGCAACTAATGATTGCAAGTTCTACAGGTGAAAAGCCTTTCATATCAGATGCAACAGGCAAACTAAATCGATTACCTATTTTTGACAGCGAAGATGTATTAACCGCGAATACTGCCAAGTTTTTACAACAACAATTTGCTGATTTGAAGAATATCAATACAGCGCAATTGCTAGATTTTAAAGTTGATGGCAAGCATTATTATTTACAAGTGATGCCTTATCGTGATGCGATGGGATTAGATTGGCTGATTAATGTGGTGATTCCTGAATCTGACTTTATGCAACATATTCATGAAAATAACCAAATGACAATTATATTGATGGCTATTGCGTTGATTATGGCGATTTTTGTTGGATTGATTACGGCACATTGGATTGTGACACCAATAGGACATTTGAATCATGCCGCGAAAGCCTTAGCGCAAGGAGATTGGAATCAACATCTAGCAACCAATGGTAAAAATGAAATTGGGGAATTGGCACAATCATTTGATAGTATGGCGAAACAGTTGAAGGATGTATTTGAGCATTTAGAGTTAAAAGTGTCAGAAAGGACACAAGAACTAGCGCAGGCAAATGAGGAAATACAAGCCCTGAATGAGTATTTACGTCAAGAAAATCAGCGTATGGGTATGGAGCTAGAAATTACCCGCCAATTACAGCAAATGGTTTTACCCCGTCATGAAGAATTGGAACATATCCAAGATTTAGATATTGCAGGATATATGCAGCCCGCGACGGAGGTTGGCGGTGATTATTACGATATTATTCAGTATGGTGATACGGTTAAAATTGCGATTGGTGATGTGACAGGACACGGTTTAACCAGTGGCGTATTAATGTTGATGGTGCAAACAGCGGTGCGTACTTTGTTTATGAATGAGACGTGTAGCCCAGAAATGTGTTTAACTATTTTGAACCGTACGATTTATAACAATGTACAGCGTATGAAAACTGATAAAAACCTCAGCTTAACACTGTTAAATTACAGTCATGGAAAAGTGAGTTTTGTCGGTCAGCATGAAGAAGTATTGGTGATGCGGCAAACGGGTGAGTTAGAGCGTTTTGACACCATTGATCTTGGTTTTCCTGTGGGCTTAGAAGCCAATATTGAAGACTTTATTAATCGGGTTGAGCTAGAGTTAGCGCGAGGCGAAGGCATTGTTTTATATACGGATGGGATTACTGAAGCTGAAAATATGAATAAACAACTGTATGGTCATGAGCGTTTATGCGCTGTCATCCAAGATAGTTGGTCTTTATCCGCTAAGAAAATCCAGCAAATCATTATTCAAGATGTAAAAAAACATATTGGTCAACAAAAGGTATTTGATGACATTACTTTGTTAGTGATTAAACGGAAATAGCGATCAAGTCAGTTGTTTGGAAACTTATTTAAATCCAAAACCTTAAAAATGCAAACCTGTTTTGTTGTTTAAGCGATTTCAGATTAGAATCTTGTGCTACGAATTTTATACTATCCAAGCTTTTATCTTACGGCTTTAAGTCTTTTCTGATGCAAGGAATAGCTTTACACTATGTAGGCTTTATACCAGCTATCTTTGCTTCACAATCGCGTCATGATGTTTAGGCAAAATTGTTGCTATGATTGAATTTTGATAATAGTCGCCGAATTGCTACACACCATGAATATGCTACCGGGCTATGAAGTCCGCGATAAAATCCACGAGGGAAACAAGTCACTAATTTATCGTGCCAGACGGACTGCTGATAATGCGAATGTGATTTTAAAAATCCTTACTGATGAACGTCCCACACCTGAGCGTATTGCTCGTTTTCGCCAAGAATTTGAAATTCATAAAAAACTAGAAGATGTACAAGGGGTTGCGCACGCTTATGCACTAGATCATCATCAGCACCGTTGGTTTATGGTGTTAGAAGATTTTGGGGGTCAGTCATTAGATCAATACTTTAATAAGCAACCTATTGGCTTAATTAATTTTTTAAAAATCAGCATCGACATTAGCGAGATTCTGGCTCGTGTCCATCAAAAGCACATCATTCACCGCGATATTAACCCTTCTAATATTGTTATTGATCCCAAAACAAATGAAATCAAACTGATAGATTTCGGACTATCGTCAGTTTTATTACAGGATACGAGCGATTTTATTGCACCTTCGCTTGAAGGAACGTTTGCGTATATGTCACCCGAGCAAACTGGCCGTATCAATCAAGTGATGGATTACCGAACTGATTTTTATTCATTGGGTGTAACCTTATATGAATTGATTACCCAGCGTTTACCTTTTGATACCAGTGATCCGATTGCACTGATTCATGCACATATTGCTAAGCCACCTGAACCACCACACCAAATTAAGCCCACTATCCCCAAAACGATTTCTAGCATTATCATGAAATTGCTGCAAAAAAACGTAGCAGAACGTTATCAAAGTGCATTTGGGATTCAAGCAGATTTAGTCTCTTGTTTAATGCAGTTAGAAGCCAATGGCGACATTGAAAATATTACGTTAGGAGAAAATGATATTTCGCCAATTTTGCGGATTTCCCAAAAACTGTATGGACGCGAATTTGAAGTTGATACCTTATTAGCTGCATTTGAACAAGTACGCGATGGTACAAACCAATTGCTCATGTTGGCAGGTTACCCCGGTGTTGGGAAGACCGCGCTGGTCAAAGCCGTATATGACCCTTTAACCGACTCACAAGGTTATTTTGTACGTTGTTGTTTTGAGCGCAATGATCGTCAGCATCAACCTTACCGCGCTATCTTGCAAGCGTTTCAAGATTTAGTAAAACAGTTATTAATTGAAAATGAAAGTCGGCTGGAAGCATGGGGGCAACGCTTTAATCAAGCCTTAGGTATTAATGGGCGCGTGATAACCGACGTAATACCTGAATTAGAATTCATCATTGGCAAACAAGCTTGTGTAACACGATTATCGACTGAAGAACATCAAGCTCGGTTAAGTCTCACTTTACAACGCTTCATCCTCACTTTTACCCAACCCAAACGCCCTTTGGTGATTTTTTTAGACAATTTACATTGGGCAGATATTGCCAGTCTGAATTTGCTTGTACCGCTGATGACTTCTGCAGATAACTACCTATTTATCATCGCAGCTTACCAAGACAATAATAGCCAGCGTATCCAATTATTAATGCAGACGTTTGAAGACCTTGAAGCTGCTAACGTCACCGTCAAAGCCATTTCACTATTGCCATTGACCTTGTCATCTATCACCCAATTGGTCATTGATACACTGTCTTGTGGCCAGCAACCCGCACAGGCATTAGGCAGTTTAATATTAGAGAAAACAGGTGGTAACCCTTATTTTATCAATGAATTTTTAAAAGCATTACACGCACAAAAACTGATTCAATTCGATTTAGAAAGCCTGACATGGGATTGGGATTTAGATCAAATCCATGATGAAGCCACCATGACTGAAAATGTAGTGGATTTATTAGCCAGTAAAATTCAACGTCTGCCAGATTCTACCCAACAATTTTTAAAGCTTGCCGCATGTATTGGTTATAAGTTCAGTGTTGAAACATTAGAAATGTTGTCAGAACAGGCTGTTGCTTCATTATGGGAAGCGGCCGCAGAGGGTTTAATTGTACCTGCCGAATATAAATCAGGTTATGTGCCTTACCATACGCTTTCTTCAGATGGCAATACGACCAGCTCAGAAAGTTATCAAATTTCTACACTATATCGGTTTACCCATGATCGGATTCAACAAGCGGCTTATTCACTTGTGCCTGCCGATCAGAAGCAACACATTCATAAGCAAGTGGGTGAGTTACTGCTGAAAATGGCCTCTGCTAAACGAGTTGATCCGTATATTTTTGATATTGTGAATCAACTAAATGAAGCAATCCCGCTCATCGTAGAACCTGAAGCACGTTTGCAATTGGCTCATTTAAATTTATTAGCTGGGCGTAAATCACGGTTTGCTGCGGCCTATTCTCGAGCATTGAATTATTTGAGCACAGGTATTTTATTACTTGGTGAAAAAAGTTGGGAAAGACAATATATGCTGACTTTGTCACTGACGATTGAAGCCGCTGAAACTGCATTTTTATGTGGTGATACCGTACAGATGGAAGGCTTGGCTGAGATTGTTTTACATCAAGCACAAACTGTTTTAGATAAAATCCAAATTTATGAGCTGAAAATTCACGCTTGTATTAATAGCCATAAACATTATGAAGCGGTCAATATGGCGCAGCAGGTATTACATCAACTCAATATTCGCTTTCCAGATATACCCAATAATTTGGCTTTGTTTAACGCGCTGTTACGTAATCGTTGGCTACTTAGACGGCGTAAGGTGATGACATTGACGCATTTACCTGTGATGACAGACTCAAGTCGGCTTGCCGCACTGCGTATTTTAAGCAGCATAGGTGCACCTGCTTATCATGCTGTACCTGAGCTGATTCCACTGCTGACATGTAAAGCGGTTAATTTATGTTTGCGTTATGGTAATGCCCCTGTCTCCAGTTATGTATATGCCAGTTACGGTGTCATATTATGCAGCTTAGCCAAAGAGATACCAAAAGGCTATGAGTTTGGACAACTGGCTTTAGATGTGGTTGCGAGTGCAAACAATAAATCGTTAGAACTCAAAACCCGTTTCACCGTTCATGCACAAATTCGTCATTGGTGTGAACCGATACATGAGATTGTGCCCGCTTTAAAACAAGTTTATCAAGATACATTAGAAACAGGCGATTTAAATCAAGCCGCGTTGATGGCTTGTAGTTATTACATGGGTTTATTTTTAAGTGGTCAAAATTTAGAGTTGATTGACACAGAAATACAGAAAAACCTATCAAATATCGGCCGTTTAAAACAAGTTAAACCTTTAATTTATTCCCGTATCTGCCGTCAGAGTGTACAGTTTCTACTGCAAACAGACATAGATAAAATAGAGATATTTAAAGAAAATATGCTGTTGCAAGGCAGTGTTTATGATGAAAGTACAATGCTTGCTCATCATGTCCAAGAAAACGATCAAACGGCGTTGTTTAATCTGTATTTTCATAAAATGTTATTGTGCTATTGGTTTGATGCTTACCCAGATGCTTTATCCAATGCAGAAAAAGCTGAGCCATTTATTAATAGTGTGATTGGTTTGCCGATTTATCCGAGCTTCTACTTTTATTCTGCCTTGATTTATTTAACCTTATTGCCCCAAGCTGCTGCGAACGAAAAAGAGCTATTTTTATATGAAATTAAGCGCATTCAAAAGAAATTAAAATATTGGGCAAAACACTCACCAGACAATCACGCGCATAAATATCAATTGATTAACGCTGAAATTGCAGCCAAAGATAATTGCATCGAATTAGCCAAAGACTGCTACGAACACGCGGCACAACTCGCCCAAAAACATGGTTATTTACAAGAAGAAGCCCTGATTTGCGAACGAGCCGCCCAATTTTTATTTAGAATGGATAAGCCGCGTTTAGCCCAAGTATATTTGAATGATGCACATTATGCGTATACGCAATGGGGTGCAAAAGCCAAAGTTTTATTATTAGAAAAACAATATAGTCAGTATCTTATTGCCAATCGACATAAAGCTACGACCACTTCGGCACATTTTATTGATACGGCTGAACGCAACCACTCCGCGATCGATTTAGCCAGCGTATTAAAATCTGTACAGACCATTGCCAGCGAAATTGTGATCGAGCAATTGTTAAAAAAACAAATGAAGATTGTGATTGAAAATGCGGGAGCGCAACGTGGTGCATTGATTTTAGATAAAAAGGGTCAATGGGTGGTTGAGGCTGAAGGGAGCAATGATATTGCTGTATTACAATCGACACCGATTACCGAATTTGATGCGGCATTGCCGATTACATTGATTAATTATGTGGTGCGTTCACAGGAAGCTGTGGTTTTACATCATGCAGTGCAAGAAGGTGATTTTACTTTTGATCCGCATTTTGTACACCATAAAGCCAAATCTGTGCTGTGTTTACCTTTGATTAATCAGGGAAAATTACAAGGTATTTTATATTTAGAAAATAATTTGGCCACCAATGTATTTACCCCTGATCGCTTGGAAATTTTGAATATCTTTTCTTCTCAAATGGCGATTTCTATAGAGAATGCACGTTTATACGCGAATTTAGAAGATAAGGTTCAAGAACGGACTTTAGAAATTGAAATGCAAAAGCAGGAATTATCTGATGCGTTGGAGAAATTACAGTCTGCACAACAACAATTAGTTGAGTCAGAGAAAATGGCCGCCTTGGGTAATTTGGTGGCAGGTGTGGCACATGAAATTAATACGCCTGTAGGTATTGGTGTGACGGCAGCATCAAAGTTAAAAAGTTTAACCACTGATTTACAAAAGCTTTATCAAGACAATAAAATGAAGCGCAGTGATTTAGAAAAGTATTTAAGGTCAGCTTCTCAAGGTGCAGAATTTGTTTTAAATAATCTCAGTCGAGCCAGTGAGCTGATTCAAGGCTTTAAACAAGTTGCTGTCGATCAATCAACTGAGCAGCAACGCAAGTTTGAGTTACGCGAATACCTAGATGAAATTTTATTAAGCTTGCATCCTAAATTAAAGCGGACAAAACATAGTATTAGTATTCATTGTGAACAGAAAATTATACTTTCTAGCTATCCCAGTGCATTTTATCAAATTATCACTAATTTAATTATGAATTCCTTGACCCATGGTTTCGAGAGCCGTCCACAAGGTCAAATTTCACTCCATGCTGAAATCATTAATGAAACAGATTTACGCTTGATTTACCAAGACAATGGACAAGGTATTGCTGAACCGAATTTAAAAAATATCTTTGAACCCTTTTTTACCACCAATCGACAAGGTGGCGGTAGCGGTTTGGGTTTGCATATTGTTTACAATTTGGTGACGCATAAATTAGGTGGGCGTATCCAATGCGATAGTGAATTTGGCGAGGGCGTAACATTTACTATGCAAGTGCCGTTGGAAACAGCTTAGGGAGTGATGAGAAAAGCGTAGTTTTGTATAGATCAATTTATCAAAGCCATTTTTTTGTACACCAAAAGCATATTAAAATATGTCCTCTCAATATTCACTAAAGGATAAACCATGCGTTTAGTGACAGTTGCCGCAACTCAAATGGCCTGTTCTGATAATCATTCGGAAAACCTTGATCGTGCCGAGCAGTTAATCCGAGATGCTGCACAACAAGGTGGGCAAATTATTCTCATTCAAGAGTTATTCGCAACCCCATATTTTTGCAAAGATCAAGATGTGAAATATTTTGATTGGGCGCATCGTGTTGAGCAACATCCGTTTTTGGATCGTTTCAGCCAATTGGCTAAAGAGCTGAAAGTGGTATTACCGATTAGCTTTTTCGAACGTGCTAATAATGCTTATTTCAACTCGGTGATGATGATTGATGCAGATGGACAGCAATTGGGTGTATATCGTAAAACCCATATTCCTGATGGTGCTGGGTATCAAGAAAAATTCTATTTCTGTCAGGGTGATACAGGTTTCAAAGTATGGCAAACCGCTTATGGAAAAATAGGGGTTGGTATTTGTTGGGATCAATGGTTTCCAGAGTCAGCCCGTGCGATGGCAATCCAAGGAGCAGAATTGTTATTTTATCCCACAGCAATTGGTTCAGAGCCTGAAAATAATATTGATTCCGCAGGACATTGGCAACGCACGATGCAAGGACACGCAGCTGCGAATATTATGCCTTTGATTTGCTCTAACCGCATTGGTAAAGAGGTTGGTGAAAGTTGTGAGCTGACATTTTATGGCTCGTCTTTCATTTGTAATGAAACGGGTGAAGTTGTGACACAAGCCAATCGTAATGATGAAACCGTATTAATGGCAGAATTTGATTTAGATGCGATTCAGACTTTGCGCAATGAGTGGTCTGTGTTCCGCGATCGCTGTCCTGATAAATATTTGCCGTTACTGGATTATCATTAATTTTGGCACAAAGAAGTCACAACAAATGTTTTTGCTGTGATTTCCTTGTATTAAACATGCCCTATTCTGAACCACTAAATTGTGATTCGATCAGTTTTTGCACTCCTGTAATCATCAAATCAATCGCCGCATCTTTATAAGATGGGTTATCTAAATATTTCTGACTCAATTTGTCTAATGTTGTTTCCAACTGTGCAACATCGACATCAGCCACGGCAGTGTTAATGGTTTGCTGTAAATTGGTTTTAGTTTTGGCAAAATTGGTAATAGATTGAGCATGAATGCTGGCAGTGGCTAGTTGTTGATTAATTTGCTTTTTCAATCCTTCTAATAAGCTTTTTGCACTGGTGATCGCGTTACGGCGTAATTCTAAAATCGGATCATATGGGGTTAATAGAGCCTCTGCTTCGCTATAAAAATGCTTTTTATGTTGTGCTACTGTGAGTTCATCTAATAAGTCGCGGGCTTTTTGTGGGGTGAAATCTTCATCAGCTAATGCGGTAAAAATCCAGCCTTCTTTTAATTTCAGTTGTTGGCTTTCTTCTGCATTTAATCCCCGTTCCAAGGCAGCTTTAATATATTGATAACGTTGCTTATATTTTTCGAGGCTGTGGTCAGGCATCATATTAAATAGAGAGTCCCAAGTATCAGTTGGAGAGGGAAAAAAATTAATCCCTGTCACCGCAAACATTTCTTGACGGGTTTTGCCGATATGCTGTTTGATTAATGCTTCACCGTTGGATTCTAATAGGGGTTCATATAACTCTAAAACCACTCGAATATTATTTGCTAATTCTGCAAGGTTTTGCTGGTTTTGTTGTGCGACGGGTTTTAAGGCTTGTGACGCAGGTGTGCAAGCGGCTAATTGCAATCCTACATAGGCAAGTATCACAGTGAATAATAGTTTTTTTATCAAGTGCATCTCCAATCCCCCACATGGTTATCAAGCAATAATGGCTATTATTTAGGTCTCAGGCAAAATACATGACCAATGGTTATTTTTTAGCTAAAGCAGTGACATCGTACAAGATGCATGATTTTTGTACCAGTATTTGTGGACAAATTTAAGGCATATTTACAACAAGTGTGGCAAGTGTATGACAGGAAAGTATTTAGTAGCGTTTTATGTTTCAGCATGGAATAAATTTGACCTTCTTTTAAACCAGTGTATAACGCCATTTTTTCCCTAGTTAGAACAGGTATGAAACAAAAAATATGTTGTTCCGTCATTTGTCCAACAATGTTTGTTAATGGTGGGTTGGCTCTCACGGGCGTGAAAGTTATCCTTATGTTAATCAGTCTACAGTTAATTGAGTTCTATTTTTTAGTGTGTTATAGAATTGCCTCCGAAGAATATAGTAATGCTTACCAACTAAGTGGAAAGCTTGAGAAGCTCAAAAAAGAATTAGATGAAATTATTCAGATTGTAAAACCAGCCTAGTAATCAATATGACTTTAGCATTAGAATAGAGTCATTTTAGTATTTAACAAATAACTATTGAAAATCAACAAAATAAGCAAAATCATGCAAACGTTAACTCTTATCAAATATATTATTCTTGTATTTATTCTTTTTGTTCTTGGCTTAAATGGCTATTCCAACAGCAAGCAAAACGAGAAATTAATTCAAGAAATTGCTGTATTGAAACAACAGAACCAAGATGTAATGTTGAAAATGGAAGCGTTAAAAACTCAGTTAGCACAAAAATCTAAAACTATCAGCTCTGACCTATCTCCCTTTCAATTTAACATTCCAAAGCCTGAACCTAAAAAAGAGGATATTGTCCTATGGAAAAGACCCACTAAAGAACAAAGCAAGGAAAATCTACTCAACAAATATAAAAAATGCCAACAAAAAGAGGATGAAATTGATAAAAAATACAATATATGTGAGACAATATTAAAAGCCACAGCAGAAGGAAATTGTAGACAAACCCGTTCTAAAGGCAAAAAAGAGGCGGCTTGTGAAATACTAACAGAATTAAACCAAGGAAAACCTCAAAAAGAAGAAATATACTACAATCCACTTATATCTCGCCCTAAAACAAGAGAAGAAAGTATAAAAACTCTTTTATATCCGTACATACAATGTAAAGCAACTGAAAAAGAAGATAAAACAAGCAACTACTATTCTTTCTCTTGCAAAAGAATTCTAAAAATGGAATTAAAAGATAGTTGCACAAATGAACATACAGCAGAACTTAAAAGAGAAGTTGCATGTGAATTATGGAAAGAATGGTAAGATAAATTAGACTCATAATAAAAATTTCTTATTTAACGAAGCGTATAAGAATATGTATCTAAATAAATATTTTTAGATATATCATAGTGCTGAAATTGTTGTACATAATTACACTCTATATAGCGATCTTGAATAGCATGTAAAGGGACTATATAAAGCTCTGCTGGTTTATCTGGTAGCCCTGAAACACCCAAAGCAATCCATACAGGTATATTTCTTTGCTGAGAAAAGCGGTTATATACTGCCAGCTTATGATCGCCTCCCATAATATCAATTTTCTGTTTATCAGAACCTATACCCCACTTTGCACGCCACTTACATTCCACAGCAAACTCAAACGAATTGGGTTTATATCGCCAAACAAGATCGGGATATTGGTTTGACTCAGGATAGATACCATTTGACCCTTTATCACTCCTCATGTCTATTAGAAGAAAATAACTAGGATCAAATTTATGAATAATATAGTCCTCAAATCTGTCGCCTTTTTCTTGAGACGTTAAATCAGGCTCAGAATAAAGTTTATTTTGCTGAGGAATTGAATCAGATACAAGGTCATTTTTTTTCTTGTCAACAACAAAGCCAATCTGAGTTTCTTGATAACGAGGCTTCAATTTTCGAGATAAATCTATGCTAGGTTTTTCTTTTATTGTAGTTTTTTGTGTCTTAGACTCAGTTAAAGTATGTACATAAGAGCGCAGTAAAGTACGGAATTTACTCATATTTATTGCTCCAAATTACTATTGTTAAATTAAAAACGATATTATTCTATTTCTCAGCGCGTTCTAAATTCAGTGCGAGTAGCTTTTGCAAAATTTCATTATCGGTTAAATCAGTTGGCCAACCATAAGCATGAGCAACAGCGTCGTCTAGCTTTTTATGGGCATTAATGAGCCATTGCGGTTTTTCATTATATAAGTTGGTCAGTGTGCGTTTTTTGAGTTGTTTGGCCGCATCGTCATCAATAGGCAGGATTCTATCAGGGTAGCCCTCTACAATTTCAGGCTCACGCTTGACCCAATCAGCAGGATTAAGCCAATTTTCACGGAGTTCATTGAGTTTCTTTGCAGCGGCAGCGATGGCTTGTGCATGTTCGTTGTCTGCGTATTCAGTTGCAGGAATATCAGGGGTTAAGCCTTCGGGGAAAGGGAAGGTTTCAAATGTGGTGCTCGGCGTGTAACGAGGGTCATTACCTTTGCCAAGCCATGTACATAAACCTAAAGACCACATTTCATGAAAACGAGAGTGTAAAATACCAAAACTTGTGTCATCATCACGGGCAATTGCAACGGTTGCACTATCAGGTAAAATACTTTTATCCATCCAAGCAAATAAACGATACTTGGAAACACGAGGTGTAATAATAAAGCGTGAAAATGATTGTAAGGCTTTTCTCATATCAGGTCGTGGTCGTTGATGTAACCACCATTTTACATTAGCTTTTTCTTCTCTTTTGCCAACTCTTTTAGGTTTAATTTCATTTAAAACATGTTCAAATGGCTGTTCAAAATAACTAGCATCTTCTTCAGACATATTGACACCAAAATCAATAATCCATGTATCTGAATATCTGCGTGTTATATCCATTCCGTTTGCCCAAGGGCGTAATACATCATTATTTGAATAACCATTAACATTTGTTGGTAATTCTAACCATTCACGGGCTAAATCACCTTCAATATCAAAAGCTCCATTTTTCTGTGTACCAATAAAAGAAGTTCCTTTATTCTCAAATAGTTTTGGAGCTAAAGTTAAATCAGCAACTTGTTCATTTGAACCTGTTAAATCTGCAAAAATCTCATTGACAGGCTGATCGTTTAGTTTAATATCATCATGTTGTTGGGCAAAACAGACTAAAGAAACACGCACCGCAGCCCCATCATTCACCCACTCCTCATCACTCCAAGCCTCAAAAATAACCCCTGATTCTCTAATCCGTTCTAATACTTTGCGATTTGCACCACCGCGTATGGAGTTTGTTGAAACCAATCCAACCGCTTGTGTATGACCTTTTTCTAATTCACGACGCGCTTTTTCAAACCAGTAAGTGACTAAATCCGCACCACCAGCAATGCGACCTTTGTATAAATGGCGTAAATGCGTGACATATTCCTCTCCCATCACACCAATCATTCTTTTATCACCCAAAAATGGTGGATTGCCTACAATAAAATCTGCCTTTGGCCAGCGGGTTTCTGTCCAATTGCCCGTTATGACCGCATCCCTGTTTGAAATCTGATTCAATGGTTGCAATACAGGATTTCGGTTAATGGCAAGCCCATGTGTTAATGTCCATTGTAAATGCCCAATCCAAATAGTGACCCGTGCTAATTCAGCAGCATATGGATTCACTTCAATCCCCAATACATTGTGTGGACTGGTGTTGATAGAGAATTGACCACCTAAGCCTGTTGTAAGTTGTTCCGCTTCTAAAATAGCCTGATGTTCTAAATCTTTTAAACCTTTCAATACAATGTATAAAAAGTTGCCTGAACCACATGCGGGGTCTAATACTTTGACTTGGCTGAGACGATCTAAAAAGCCATGGAATAAATCGCGGGCTTTTTTAGGGATGCGCTTGGTTTTAGATTTTTTAAGCGTTTTCTCAATGGCTAATTTAGTTTCTGCCCAATCTGCCTTTAATGGTCGCAATACAACAGGTTCAACTAAACGCATGATAGAGGCAGGATCAGTATAATGCGCCCCTAATTGGCTACGTTTATCAGGGTCTAAACCACGTTCGAATAGTGTTCCAAAAATAGAAGGCTCAATATCTTTCCAGTTCTGATGCGCCACTTTGAGCAATAATTGAATATCCTCTCTATCCAATGGCAACACTGCAATTTTCTCAAATAAGCCCCCGTTAAAATAATCAATTGGAGTTGTGCCAAACATGCCGCCTTTGCTCATTTTATGGAACAAATCCTCAATCATACCTGTGACTAATTGCGGACGTTTTTCACAAGCAGCTAAGATTTCAGTTAACAATCGCTTGCCATCAAATAAACCTGCATCCTCTGCAAATAAGCAAAACAATAATTGACTGATGAAATGCGCAACCTGTGGAGCACTATGATTCTCACGTAACTTTTGCGCTAAACTGGCAAATTCTTGTGCGACAGATTCAGTCACAGCAGTACGGGTTTTAGTCGGTTTTAAGCGTTCTGGATCAGAGAAAGCCCATTTTAAGAGCTGACGGGTATGAGGTTCTTGTAAGTCTTCTAAACTAAATTGATGGACTTCTTGCACCATATAGGTGAAGTTGGTGTAAATACGGAATATTTCCATGTCCGAGACAATTAATAGCGGTGGATTTTCTAATTTATAACGCTGCAATTGCTCAAATGCTTTATCTAAATTTTTATTCTTGCCTTTATACTCCCAAGCAAAATGGTGTCGTTTATATACATCTGCCCAGCCTTTTTTACCATCTTGTTTACTGGCTTCTTTCTCAAATGTGTACCAAGTGCCTTGCGCGTCTGCCTCAGCAGGTGTCGGTTCATCTAACAGACGGCAAAGGTCAATAAAATGTTCTTGTGCGCCAGAGCGTTCTTTTAAGGCAGAAGCTTGCCATTTTTTAATAAATTGTTGAGGAGACAGTGCAGGCATATTAATTATTGTTATGACAGATTTGGATATGGGCGAAAATCATAACACATCCTCTAATGAGGATAATTAAAGATTAACATTATTGTGACGCAATGAACCGTTTTTGAGATATTCTAACTTTATCTTATTAGACGTGTTACAGGCACGTCTCCCCTTGTGCTTTTGACAAGCATGTGTGCTAATTGGCGACCGCAACAGTCAGAGAACGCCGTCGACACCACCAAATATTTTATAAAAACAATTAATTAGATAATGATGACATATATATTCAAACGCCACATGGGCTTTTAGGGGAATTATGCTTGCAGGTGAGATGGGTCGGCAAAGCACGCTACTAGCCTAACTTAAGCCGCTCCGCAGTGACAAATGTTACAAGTTTGAAAACTGAGTACATCACTAGCAATATACTCAGTGTTCTATTGTGAGCCGCTTAACCCTCTAAGCTTTCCCAACGTTCATAGCAGTCTTGTAGTTCTTCTTCTAAGGTTTTAATTTTATTTAGTGTTTCGTTAATAGTGGATTGTTCCTGCTTGTAAAACTCAGGATTAGCCACAGTTTCTTGTAATTCACCCAAACTGGTTTCTAATGCCTCAATTTTCACTGGCAAGCTATCCAACTCTCTTTGTTCTTTATAACTGAGCTTTTTAGCTTTTTCAGCGGGTTTGGCCGCTTTTTCAACTTTTTTAGGCTCTTTTTCAGTTTTAGTGGGTTTTGCAGATTCTATAAGTTTGCGTTGTCGTAACCAATCAGCATAACCGCCCACGTATTCATTCACAACTGCATCGCCTTCAAATGCAAATACAGATGTGACTACATTATCTAAAAAGCTACGATCATGGCTGACCAGTAATAATGTGCCTTCATAGCTCATTAACAATTCTTCGAGTAGCTCCAACGATTCCACGTCTAAATCATTGGTCGGTTCGTCCATCACTAATAAGTTAGCGGGTTTGGTAAATAATTTAGCTAATAAC
The DNA here is from genome assembly GCA_025800385.1 of Candidatus Albibeggiatoa sp. nov. NOAA. Classification (GTDB taxonomy): domain Bacteria; phylum Pseudomonadota; class Gammaproteobacteria; order Beggiatoales; family Beggiatoaceae; genus Albibeggiatoa. The sequence goes on along the minus strand of JAOXRS010000066.1, from coordinate 43,777 downwards.
AATCGGTTGCATTCACCACCAGATAAGGATTTAATCGGTGAATAGGCGCGAGCAGGTGCAAACAAGAAGTCATTTAAATAGCTCATGACATGTTTGGATTTGCCATTAATGTCTACATTATCGCGGCCTTGGCCAATTGCATCGTATAAGGTTTGTTCTGGGTCGAGTTGTGCACGTAATTGGTCGAAGTAAGCAACTTGTAATTGTGTGCCATGTTTGATTTTGCCGCTATCGGGCTGAATGTCATCTAACAACATTTTAAGTAACGTAGTTTTTCCGACACCGTTCGCACCAATCAAGCCAATTTTATCACCGCGCATAATCAGGGTTGAAAACGGTTTAATCAGTGGTTTATTCTCGTAAGTTTTGCTGATGTTTTCCGCTTCAATTACCATTTTGCCCGACATTTCACCTGAGTCTAAATTGAGCTTCACTTTGCCCATTTTTTCACGGCGTTGTGCCCGTTCTTGTCGCATTTTTTTCAGCGCGCGCACGCGGCCTTCATTACGGGTACGGCGGGCTTTAATCCCTTGGCGAATCCAGACTTCTTCTTGTGCTAACACTTTATCGAATTTTGCGTTTTGGGTGGCTTCAGCTTCTAAAGCGGCTTGTTTGGTTTTTAAATAGGTTTGGTAGTCTCCGGGATAGCTGGTGAGGTTGCCACGATCCAATTCAATAATGCGAGTGGCCAAGCGTTGCATAAATTGGCGGTCATGGCTGATAAATAGCAAGCTGCCGTTAAATTCGAGTAGCAGTTCTTCCAACCACATAATGGCTTCAATGTCTAAATGGTTGGTAGGTTCGTCTAGCAGCAATAAGTCGGGGGCAGTAACAAGGGCTTGTGCAATAGCGACCCGTCGTTTCCAACCACCTGATAGTTTTTCGACTTTTTCATCAGCGGAGAGTTGTAAGCGCGACAGAATGGTTTCCACTCGTTGTTCGAGTAACCAGCCGTCTTGGGCTTCTAGTTGGTGTTGCACTTGTTCGAGTTTTTTCATCAGTGCATCGTTTTGCTGTTCTGTCATTTGTTGCACTAAGTCGTGGTAGGTTTGGACGAGTTCACCGATTTGTCCTAAGCCACGCGCGACTGCATGAAAAATGGTATCGTCTGGCGCGAAAATTGGTTCTTGGGCAAGATAGCTGCTGCGGCTACCTTGTTGGAATTGTAATAGACCGCTTTCGGCTTGGATTTGGCCAGCGATGATTTTGAGTAGAGTGGATTTGCCTTCACCGTTGCGTCCGATTAAGCACACACGTTCGCCTTTTTCTAAGCGTAGGTTGACTTTGTCGAGTAAGGTGACGTGACCAAAAGCAATACTGATATTGTCTAAGTTGACTAATGACATGGGTTTTTCTCACTACATTCCCATGTGGGTTTGAAAGGGAACGTGTTTAGGATAATGATTCAAGCGGCTTATTTTAAATCGAAAGCCAGCAATTGAAAATCAAAAGCGGTATTAAATTTCCTTAAAATCTCCGCCAATATGCAATAATATAAAACCATTAATGGCATGGCTTTGTTGAGAATAAGATAACTTATGTTTAATTTTATAGTTACTTTTACATTAGTTCCTTTAGTTACAGCTTTAGGTTCATTAGCTTACTTGACTTATTGTTGGTATCAAGCACATAACTACACCCGTGAGCGGTTTGCATTTGGATCAGCAATATTTGCAGTTTCTTCTTTTATCACCCTCTTCACGTTCTTGCCTACATTAACAAGTAGTGTTTATCAAATTCTATCTATTTTAATATTACTGACTGCTTACTTTGTTTTATTTTGGAGCTATAAATATTGGGTCGGTGATATATCCGTTCTACAACATATACGGCATCAAGAGAATCTGAAAGACTCTCCCTATTTAATGCTGATCGATAGTCTTGAATTTGTTAAAGATGCTTTTAGAGAAGGTAAAGTGACCATCTCAAAAAATAACTTAACAAGCTTTGCAAATGACTACCGACCATTACATTGGCATTTACGTGTCAGTGAGCTATGGAACTTAAAGTATCCTGAGTATGAGTTTTTCGAGAATAATTGGCGTGAAAAACAAAAATGTTGGATTGTTAAACGTCATCAAAGCGTAGAATATTTGGTTTTAGTATGTTTAACAGCCGATCAAAACGATCATTTTTTAATCTCTGATTTAGTTGAATATATTGAAAAACAAGCACTGATAAAATCTCATGTTCGTATTGTTATCGCTTTAGAAGAAGCAGCAGGCCTTGTGGCAACCAAAACACCTAAAGTATTGTCTGGGTATAAAGTTGAATATGTAACAGAAACTCAATTATTGGATGATTTGGTTAATTTTGATAGTTATATTAAGTATATTAGACGTACTGTATCAGAAAAGTTTACAGGTCTGGGTTTGAGTTTGGAGCAAATGTATACCGTTTCAGACTTTAAGTTTACAAGTGATGTGCGCCAGCCTGATGTTGAAGCATTCATCTTGGAATGGTTATCAGAAAATAGTTCACGTCATTTAGCGATTTTAGGTGAATATGGCTATGGTAAAACCGTTTTAGTACAAATGCTGGCCTATAGTTTATTACAAGCCTATCAACAAGATAAATCGGTCAGAATCCCCATCATTATTGAGTTAAGAGGAAAAAGTCCACGTAATTTATCACCAGAAGAAACCTTTGGCACTTGGAAACAAGGTTTTGGCATCAATCCCAGAGCCATGATGCAATTAGCATTAGCAGGACGCTTATTAATTATTTTTGACGGTTTTGATGAAGTTGATTTAGCTATTAATAAGGAAATACGATTACAACATTTTAAGTCATTGTGGTTATTTGCTCATGACAAGGCAAAAGTATTATTTACGGGACGGACACACCTGTTTTTTGATATTAATGATTTGCAGCGCACTCAATCTTTCGGGTTACTCTCAAAAACGATACCATACTGTGAGATGGCATATCTTCAACAGTTTAATATCGAACAAATAAAAGTTTGTTTACGCAATTTAATTACTTTACAAATAAATACCCGAGAAGAAATTTTAGAGCTTGCAAAGACCAATTCACGATTTTTTGAAATGGTATCTCGTCCTGCTATCTTGCGTATGATTGCGAGTATTTGGAAAAATTTACCTCAGCATAAAGATAAAATAAACTCTGCTTATATTATTGATTTACTTATTGATAAAACAATTGGGCTACAGCTGATTTCTGAATCATCTCAAAATAATAATGATCCTGTCAGCTTAAATAGTGCAGAACGCAAGTATTTTTTACAAGGTATAGCCGTATACATGGCAGCAAAAGGGCTTCCTAATCAAATTACTCGACATGATTTAGAGCAAGCCATTCATAAATTAGTACAGTTTATGCCAGAAAAAGCTATTTACTCGATGTTGTTCAATTTTGAGTTGGATCAATATCGTTCTTTAAAAAGTCGCTTGAATTTTAAGCAACACCCAAGTAAAGCGATTGAATATATTTTGACAGATATACAAGCCGACAGTTTATTTGTGCCAGATTTAACAAAGCCTAATTCATTTAAGTTTGCTCATAAATTATTTATGGAATTACTAGCAGCCAAAACCTATGCTGATTGGTTTATGAGAGCCAAGCTATCTAAAAATAAAAAACGCTTTGCAAATGCACTGAAGCAAGCTTTTAAATTAACGAAAGCCGATATTGTACAAAGTAAAGAGATGCGTGCCTTTTTCATTGAAAGGTTAGTGTTGTATTTTCAAGGAGCTGATGCGTCAAAACACAAAGCTGTATCAAAAACATTATTGAAAAAATTCATAAGACCTTTCTATTGGGTACAAAAACCTTTTTTATGGATGGCCAGTAATTTTGAGGAACGATTTAATACTTACAAAACGAGTAGTGGTTTGCAGCAATTTTTATTGCCTATTGCGAGTATCTTTAGTGAATTGGTATTGGTCGTTGTAGCAGGAGGCGTTATATATAAACTAATAGGTATCATACCTGCTCTTTTCATTGTGGCTGGTGTTATCCTATCCATTATACTTGGCATAGGTACATTAACAGGAATTACCTTGCTTTCTATTATTTTAATAACGATAGGAGGTGGCTGGTTTTCTTTTGAACAACTAGGAATATTGGGTTTATTACTGTTTTTTATTTTACAAATTGTGAGTTTATTACGTGGTTTTGAGGTTGGATCACTCTGGAGCAGAAAAAATAGGCTGTCCGATTCCCTATGGGCAAACTACGCCCTATGGTATGAAACCTGTACCGCACTGGGCATTGACCGCGACACAATGGCAAAAGTTGTCGGCAATCGCGCCATGATCTTGTTTGAAGACCCACCAGAGAAAAAAGACTAATGTGCTAAAATTATCCTGTTTATGCAGTAGATAATAATAAAATCACAGTTATTTTTTAGTGCTGCCTTCTAGCTGGGTTTGTAATGTAGAAATAGGACGGGCTGCCTGTAAATCGATGACCTGTCCTAAGATATTAATGAGAATTTAAGGAATGCGATACGTATCTTGCGTAATGAGATCAACACCACATTCTAAGTTTTCTATCCAATCTAAAAACTTATTAATCATTTCCTTGCCTTTAAAAGAACGACCATGTTGTGGCACAATCCATTCTACATCTAAATCACGAATCATATTCACCCATAGACGGCACGCTCGGTTTCCACCCATATACCGCTGGTGAAACCATTTCATATGCGCAATATGTGATTCAAAGTCAGTGACAGGATTATTGTGATTGGCATCAATTAAGGACGCGCCCAAATCACCTGAAAATAGAATTTTGCTGATGGGATCGTAAAAATGAAAATTCCCTTCAGAATGTAAAAAATGTGCAGGTAAGGCTTTTATTTCCGCATCACCTAAATAAATATTCATGCCCTGTTCAGGAATACCAATCAGCCGCTTTTTAACTTTTCCCGGTTGTGTGAAATGAGGAATAAACCGTTCCCATAAAGCAGGCACAATTACTTTACAGTCGCTGCCAATTAACCACTTACCTAGAGATGAAATTACATCGGGATCTTGGTGTGAACCGATAATATATTCTAAATTTTTTGTGAACAGATATTTATAAGATTGCATAAATAAATCGTTATAAGTCAAATCACCACCGGGGTCTAATAACGCAGAGTGATTACCGTTAACGATTAAGAACTGATTCGCTTGAATACCATCACCACTAACTAAATCATAAAATGCAATACATTTATGTCTGCCATCATTATATAGCTCAACAGCCATTCGGATTCCTCAAAACTTTTAAAAATATCGAAAAGGCGCAGTCGGCAGCAATTTTAAGCCAAAATCTCAAAATGCAACCCACTTCAGTTTTTATATTTCAACCTTTTCCAGCATCCATCCTATGCACTTGTAGGTATTAGTTTATTTTTATAATAATATTCTCAATATTATCATATAACTAAGTTTTCCAGAATAATATTTTTAGTTTATTTACGAATAAATAGACTGTTAAAACATATATTCTTTATACATAGAATTTAGGAGCAAACAGGGATGAATGCAAGCATAGACGACATGAAAAATCGCTTAATTCGACTGAAATTGTGCTAACAAATCTTGGCGCAATTGAGATAAGCAAGTTGACCAGTCATCATTATCACCCTGACGATAGACTTTAAATTTTGGAAACCAGACAGAGCTGTCACCACTTCCCGGCCAACGCCATTCATAAGGGCGAGGCACTATGACGCGTGCGGTTTTATCTAAGCCTGCAATTAAATGCATATTGGTATTACTGACCCCAACATAGCTATCAAGACGATCTAACAATGCTAACATGCCTTCAATATCATCATTTAAATCACTGAAATCATGTAATGGTTGGCCTAATAACGATTCTAGTAATGCTATATCTTCTGATTTGGGTATACGTTGAACGCTGATAAAGTGGGCATCTAAACCTTTTAACTGCGTCCCTAACTCATGTAAATCAACGGATTTAAATAGCAGTTGTTTTGGCAACTCTCTGTCTAAATAATCCTCTTTCTTTGTACCTGCTTGCCAAGTCAATCCAATAATAGGCTTGTCTGAAAGTGGGGCTAAACGGGCTTCTATTTCTTGTACTTTTTCGGGCAATGGAGCTTCAAGGCGCAATGGTGGCGGTGGTAAGTCTTCGGTTTTCATTCCAAATGCTAAAGGTAAATTACCTAATACCAACATATAATCATGTTTTGGTGGCGGCTCTTGCTGCCCAACTAACTGATCTAACCAAGGCTGGCGCGAAATTAAGCCTGTGACTTTTTTACCAGGAATATAAGAAATTTTTGCACCTCGACGCTTTAATTCAGGTACAAAACGTAAGAAGAAGATTTCATCACCGAGGCCTTGTTCACGATGAATAAAAATATGTTTACCTTGTAATGTATCTAACCTTGATAGAATGACCACATTGTCGGGGTCTAAATTAAATTTGTCGAAATAAGCTTGGCGTTTATCTCTATATCCGTATTCATACCAACCTTCTGTAAATTGAGCAGCTTGTAGTAGTAAAAAACCACGCAGTTTATGCAATTCAATATCTTGATTATGTAATTCAACCAGTTGAGAACAATACTGAACGGCAAGATCTAATTTATCTTGCAGACGGTATGCATGAGAAAGGCGATAGAGTGCTTTTTTGTGTTGCGGTACAATGTCTAATACTTGTAAATATTTTTCAATCGCAGCATCAACATGTTTGCGCCCTACATTGACATTACCCAAGCTAAATATGACTTCTGGATTATTAGGACTTAATGCTAAGCCATGTTCCAAACAAGCTTGTGCTTCATCATAACGTTCTAAGCGGGTGAGTGCTTCACCTTTGTTAATATATGCGGTTAAATAATTAGGGCTTAAAGCCAACGCCTTATTACAGGCTTCCAATGCTTCTTGCTCTTGGTCATTGCGGCGTAATACATTGCCTAAGCCTGCATAAGCCCCTGCAAATTTTGGATCAATTCTAATAGCACGCCGATAATATTTAATTGATTTGTCGTATTCTTCATTATCACAAAATGTGGTTGCTAAATTATTGAGAATTTTTGCATTTTTCGGTTCTAATCTTAAAGCTTTCTCATAATGCTCAATTGCTAAATCAAATTGCTCTAATTCTTGTAAACAAGCCCCCAAATTAACATGAATTGCTGCCTGTTTAGGCGCTAGCTTTAAAGCTTTTTCATGATAACCAATAGCCGATTCTAAGCGTCCCATTTCTTTTAATACATTGCCTAAATGGCTGTGATACTCTGCATCTTTAGGCTTGAAGGTAATGGCTTTACGAATAAAATGCTCGGCTTGAGTTAAATCACCTGTTTGCGCGAATAGCACCCCAAGTAAATGTAATGCATCAGGGTTATTGGGTTCAGCTCTGAGAATTTGCTGATAAATTTGTGCGGCTTGGGAAAACTTGCCTTGCCCGTGATAATGTTGTGCTGTTTTGAGAGCTTGGTTAAGTTGAGGTGACGGCTTTTGAGTAATTTGTGTACGGCGAGACGGCTTTTTTTTCATTTTTAATCAAATACGGTTGTTTCCAGTGAAAACGAATGAACCAATCAACTTAGATAATCACGGCTTTGAATGTTATTGGTATTCCAGAAAGTGCATCATATTACACTGCAAAACACGATATGTAACCAATTTGTTTATTTTTTGTCGAGGATTTATATGGATTATTGAGAAATGAGGAAGAGGTATATGGGCTACAAGTTAGTCAAACGGATGCAGCCCGAAAAGGCTTGTTTATGCTAAAAAATTTTACGCTTTCCATTCACGGCAAGTAAGTAATAAATAAGGTGCAGGCACATCGGTTTTATTTTCACCTTGCGCGGTCATGCCTTCAACAGCTTGTGCATAACCACATGTCCATGAAATAGGACTATCAGGATTTTCAGTGACAATGGCTGGTTGTAGCGTAAGTACTTTATCTTTCACATGCGCATTGATGCGGTTACCTAACATAATGTGAATCGCACCTTGTTCAACGTGAATACTTTGCACATAGTTTCCAATTAAATGCTGTGGCTGTGGCACACCTGCTTCAGTATTATCTTGGGGAAAACGTTTATTTTCAGTGTAATACTCGGATATTTTACGTTTGACGACTTCACTGAGTTGCATCCCTTCAGAAATTTGGCTGCGTATCACAAAGTCTTGATAAGTCGGAACAACCATTGTGCCTAAAATGCCGATAATCGCTACTACAATCATCAGCTCGATTAAAGTAAAACCACGTTTCTGTTTGAACATTGTTATATTCCTTTTAAAGCACGTCATTCCAGCACACCATAGGGAGCAAATCTTGAGGGATAGATGTTTTATTTTCACCCATCACTTGCAAGCCTTCAGGTGCAACGGCATAACCACAAATCCAACTCACCACACCATTAACAGGCATGTCTTTGACTATTGCAGGCCGAATGCTTAGCCAACTGCCAGAATCTTCACCTCGGAGCACTTGCGCAGAAAATTGCACATTGACTACACCGTTATCCACTTGAATCTGTTTAACATAGTCACCTTGTAAAGTATTGGCTGCAGGCAAATCTAAACTGGCATTAGATTGTGGAAATGTACCACGATAGGCATAAAAATCCGCTACATTTGTGCTAACTGCATTGGCTAAAATAATCCCTTCCGTGACTTTGGCACGCTTTAGGTAATCAGTATAAGAAGGAATAGCAATCGCAGCGAGAATACCAATAATACTTACTGCAGCCATTAACTCAACCAGCGTAAAACCTCGGTTTGATTTCATAGTTTATTCCCTCATTTACAACTGCTTGGTAAATATTGACTGGCAATATTCGAATCTTCTTCACCACCACATTGCCAAAAAATCGAGCCAAATGGATAAGTTTGCTGAGTCTTTGGTTTTAAGGTCAAAACACGATTATTTAAAGCAGGGCGATCTATATCTTGTTGATCTCGGAATTGAATTGCAATCTCACCATTTTTTACCTCAATACCCGCCACATACTGACCTTGCAATTGTTGAACAGACAATACACCTGCTTCATTGTTATCGGCAGGCAAACGGCCATGTTGTGCATAAAAATCGCTGATAGCTGCACGAATGGGTAAGGCAAGCAATAAGCCTTCACTCACTTTGCTGCGTTGTACATAATCAGTATATGCAGGAACGGCAACCGCTGCGAGAATACCAATAATAACCCCCACAATGGTTAACTCAATCAATGTGAAACCTCGGCTTGATTTCATATTTATTCCCTTATTTACAATTGCTTGGTAAATTCTGGTGAATTGGCAGCATGTGTTCCATTAGTACAGCCTTATATGACTTCGCCTAATTGAAAAATAGGCAAATACATGGCGATAACGAGTGACCCGATAAAACAGCTCATCAATACCAGTAAAACAACACTCAATAAGCGTAAACGTGGCTCAAAACTTTGATTCACTTTGAGGCGATAGATTTTTGCAAGTTGTTGCAATAACAAGCTAAAATTAGGACGATTTTCACCTACATGTAAAGTATGAATTACTTTTGCGGGAAAAAGTTTATTTGCTTTGAGCGTTTCAGCAGTCGACTTACCTAAGCTAACTTGTTGGCTAGCTTCAAATAATGCACGGCTATAGCGGGGATTTTTACGCATAGATAAGCTGCTTGCTTCTAAAGCTTCTTGCATTGAGCCACCTTGTTGCAAAATGAAACTGCTAACATGTAGAAAATGTGAAATAGCGGTTAAGTGAAACAGTTTTCCCAGTATTGGCAAGTAAAATGCGATGCGATACCACAATATCGTACCGAAGAAAATTGTTAGTATTAAAACCAGTAAAATCACACCATAGTAATCTCCTAAAGCTATAAAGAATTTTGTTTCCATAGGTAACTCTGCGCCAAATCCTTCAAATAGCTCTTTAAATGTGGGGACAACAAGTATGAGTAGTATTGTGCTCACGCCTAAAGCAATAATCAGTATAGATACAACATAACTTAGAGATGAATGGACTTGCTTGGTTAATTCATGCACATCCAAATCGCTTTCCAAAAACGCTACAACAGCATACAAAGCACTGATTAAATTGTTTTTTTGTTCAGCTTTTTTGATAGCATTAACAATAAAACTATCAAACGCTTCAGGTTGTTTAGCTAACGCCTCACTCAGCGAAGCACCACTGTCAACCGCTTTTGTCAATTGGGGTACGACTGATTTTAGTGCAGGATCAGGTTCAGTTTGAATGATGTGCAAAGCTTCGGATACATCAACACCACTTTCAAGCAAAATGGCTAATTCATTAAATAGTAAAGCAATATCCGATGTCTGGCGGTATTTCATCATGCTTTTCCTTACGGTGTTGATCGACAAATATGAGGTAAATAATCACTGGGTAATGTGGTGATAATGGAGTCGTGCATTGTATTCATGCCACATCGCCACGCGATAAATGGCATTGTAGAAGTATTTGATAAAGTTGCTTGTAATGTCAATTGTGCAGGTTCATCTAAATTGAGCGTAATTAAATCTAAAACCTTAGGTTTCAATTCTGTTATCACAATACCTTGTTGTAAACGGATATTTTGAATATATTTTCCATCAGTCTTAAATTTAGTAAGTTGCTGACTCTTTTGTGGGAGTTGGCCATGATGCGCATAATAGAGTGCAGTTTGACTGCGTAAATCAGAAGCTAACCCAATACCTTCACTTGCATAAGTACGATGTATAGCCTTTGTCATGTAAGGCAGGATCAAAAACCATATCAGGCCAATAATCAAGACAACCATTAATAGCTCAATGACTGAAAGCTCCTCAAAGAAAGTCGACCGTGCTAAACCAGAGTTTAATTTCATCATATTATTAACCTTTTTATCATTAGGTTATCAGTCATTATCGACTAAGACCCAAAAGCTTAGCAACACATTCATCCCTACATACGTCTTGGAGAATCCACTTAATATACTTGTTCAGCTAGTTTGTCTTAATCTCTATATCTTTTAAAGACGGCCAAATTCTTATTTTCATCATGTTCAACGACACGGTAGTATTTTAATAACTCAACCTGTTGTCCAGCGGTGATTTTTGGATAACCCAGTTTTAGCCATAGCATTAAACCTGCCCAATCTGCGACATAAGCTAACTTTTGCTCAATGATATATTCAGGTAATTTTTTCTGTTTTCGAGCTTCCAACGCATAAGGGTTGACTTTGCCATCTAAATTAATTGTTCTATCATGGAAATAACCCACAGCCCCCGATTGCACTGCACCAATCCATTGTTGTTTGTCCACGTTATTCTGAACCCATTCCACTACTTGGAAATGCAAATGTCGTCTCGGTTTTAAAATGTCGTTTTTGATTGTTAGCCCTAATATGATTGTGCAAAAAGATAAGACCAACCCGTAACGCAAAATAGGTTCACGTAACCAGAAATAGAGCCGAATAGCTAAGCTTGCCCATAAAATGACCAGAAAAATAGTGGTCGGGAATAAATAACGGCCAAGTGAATAAGGTGCACCGAATAATAATCCATAAAAAATACTCAATCCAAGTATATAAATTGATGCTAAAACTAATAATTTCTGTTCGGTTTTAGACAATTTTGGAAAATGACGAATGAGTATGAAAATGAGGCTTGCCAGAAAAATGATACAAAAAACTGTAAATAACCAAAACTCATGTACTTTGTTAGGCACACGAATAAAAGTGAAACTGTATTCAGTCAGAGTAAAAATAAGCTGTTGCCAATTTTGACCAAACTCAGCAATCAATGATTGTGCGGCGGAGCTGGTCGGGAAAATTGAACCAAAATACAAATAATTGTAAGCTGACCATGGAATGCTACCAATAAATGCAACAATACCCATTACGTGAGCTTTCCATACACGTTGCTTGATAGGTTCTTGCCCTAATAACAAATACGTCACATAAAGTGCAAATCCCATAAATACTGCATCATTACGCACTAAAAACCCAAAGCCAACTAACAAACCTAACAAAATGCTATCCCAATTTGACCAAATCGGTTTTTTTATAAAATATAAGCTGATAATGAGTAAAACTAAGACATTGAGTCCTGTTTCTAAACCGTTCATGGTATAACCTGCATAAACAGGACTGGCGAACCATGTTAAAGCGGCTAAGCTAGCAATGATATATGCATGTTTTTGTATGGTTGCTTTGACTAATAGCCAGAGTACAATTGTTGAGGCCAGAGCAATAATAAATTGAGTAATGGTTATCCAAACAATACTATTAATCTTATCCGCCTCATTTAACCAATAAATGCCCGCCCATAAAAAGGTTGTTGCGGGTTGAATTCCGTTAGTCATGATTGTGCCATCTGAAACACTTAAACCCTGCCCTAAAGCAACATTACGCGCCACAGTGAGCATTAAATAGCCATCTTCAGATACGGAATTGAGTAAGCGGTCAGTAGAACGAAAGGACTCAATGTGAGTAAATAAACCAATACCAAGCAAAAATAAAATAAGTGCAATATAAGGTTTGGAACGTATTTGCATGGTTGGCTAGCCTTTCTAATGAGTAATATGATCTGATTAGAACCACTATTTATGCCATAATTTTATAAACTCAAGCGATAGGGAAAACAGTTGCTACTGAGAAATGAAATGGATGTAATTTAAGTTTAACCAGTATTATTCACACTAATTTATGTTTTAAATGCAAACATCACTTTAATAATCCAAATCAATAAAAAGAGTTGTAAAATTCAATATTAGATGTTATCTCTTTAAGGAAGTATTGTCATTTTAAATTCACAATGCTTGGTTAAACTGGAAAAATGTTTGCTTTATGAAGTTGGATAAATCGCTGCTATATTTTGCTTTACTAAGCTTATGATAAATCTATTTTTTATACTTGTCGGTTTAACAACAACGGTAATGCGTGAATGATATTTTATAAAAATGAATCCTCTGAATATGAATCAGTCACAACTGGTTTTTAGGAGAATAGCGTGCGCTTATCATACAGAAATAAACTGACCTTACAAATATTGGAGGGTCAATATGGATAGTTGGTATACGGGCGTGAGAACACAAAATGCTCAAATATTTGGCCATTATATTGAAGAACCTCCGAATAATGTAGAATATTTAGTTATTGGCTTTTCTCCTAGCTCAATCCCTCTCAAACAGCGTTGGCGAAATAATGGCTTATCCGCTGATTTTCTTGCAGATTATTTACAAACTTTTTTTATTGCTGAAGATGCAGGTGATATACAAATCAGTATAAAAAATGCTGTGGGTTATATTGCAAATGAATTATTAGAAAATGCAATGAAATTTAATGATGAAACAGCTCACTTTCCGACCAGTGTTGTGTTACGCTTGTTCTCAGATCAATTAATATTTTATGTCACGAATAGTATAAAGCCTGAATCTGTAGAAGCGTTCCAATTATTTATTCAACGCCTCTTGAGCGAAGATTTAGAAGAAATGTATATTAATCAATTAGAAAAAAATGCATGTGATGATTATCCTAATCAATCTGGCTTGGGATTTTTAACCATGCTGAATGATTATGCTGCTCAATTAGGTTGGAAATTTGATACAGTTAATCATGATACGGGTTTGGAGGTTACAATTGTGACAACAATGGTACAATTAAACGTTCCAACTGCTTAAGGACTTCATTCAGATGGAAATTAAAACAGAAGATTATACTGTGCGTTATGACGAAGCGACAGCAACAGTATCATGTGCAGGCTCTTTACGCTTGAGCGGCATGGAAGAATATGCACCTATATTACACATGCTTAATGAGGCTGCCGAACAGCAAACAGACGCACTTAATTTAGATTTGCGTAATTTAGAGTTTCTAAATAGTTCAGGGATTAATGTATTGTCAAAATTTGTCATCAATGTGAGACAGAGAAAAAGCCCGCAAGTTAATGTGCAAGGTTCTAAAAAAATTCCTTGGCAAGGTAAGTCTTTAAAGAATTTGCAAAGATTATTGCCTACACTAGAATTGAGCCTTGAATAAATACGGATGAATCTGGTGGATACTTTCATAAGCTGATATTGTTCACCAGTACTCTATACTGCTTCATAAGAGAGTGCTAATTTCTGTAGTAGATAATATGATATAGATTTATCAGTAATTGTGTACCTGTTAACAGACTATGAAAAAAGGGTGCAATACCTACTTTTCAATAAACGGTTACGCTGAATACTTATCTGATTCAAATTCACAAACTGGTTTCTAGCGTTTTTTTAAAGAATACGCTGTGATAGTTAACATTTGCACATCTTAAAGGTGTTATGCAAAAGAGGATGCGAGCACATGGCACAAATTTTTGGTGACTATGTTGATGAACAGCCAACCAATGTAGAACATTTAATTATCGGCTTTTCCCCAACATCAATCCCGCTCAAACAACGTTGGCGTAATAATGGTTTATCTGCTGACTTTTTAGCAGATTATTTACAAACTTTCTTTGTTGGGGATGATGAAGAAATTAATATACGAGCGGAAATCAAATCGGCTGTGAGCTACATTGCAAATGAGCTTTTAGAAAACGCAATGAAGTTTAGTGATGATTCCGTAGATTATGCGACCAGTATTGCTTTTCATTTACACAAAGATTGTTTAACTTTTTATGTCAGAAACAGCATTCCTAAACAAAATGTATTAAAATTCCATCGTTTTATTGAAGACTTGTTAACACAAGATTTATCTGATTTGTATATTAAACAATTAGAAAAAAATGCAATGCAAGATAGTGCTCACTCGGGCTTAGGCTTTATTACTATGATTCAAGATTATGGGGCATTGTTAGGTTGGAAATTTGATAGTTTGATGAAAGAGGAACAAGAAATTAATACGGTTACAACAAGGGTAAAACTGGAATTACCAGTTAAAGCCAATGTATAATTGTTTGATATTGTCTTTATTATTGATGACGAACCGCCATGGATTCGCAGCAAATACCAGCACTCAATCAACTACAACATTTGTATGAACAACTAGAAACGTTTAAAAGCCAACAAACGGATTTAGAGCTTGTTTTGCAGACTATTGTTGAGCATGGGGATATTGTCGAAGACAGTTTATTAAAAAAATTAGAGCACCTTACTCACAAAGTCAAGGTTTCTGAGCGTGAAAAGCAAGACTTAGAAATTTCCTTAGAGACAATCATAGAGCATTCTGATTCTGTTAAAAATGAGCTTTTTCAGGCACAAGAGTTTTTAGAGCACCAAGTTGCAAATCGAACCCAAGAATTACAAGAAAAAAATACACAATTAAAACAAGAAATTTTGGAACGCAAACGAATAGAAGAAGCGCAACGTAATAGTCTGATATTCCTCCAAACTTTATTAAATAATGTCCCTAGCCCTATTTATTATAAAAACTTACAAGGTCAGTATGTAGGTTGTAATTTAGCTTTTGAACGTTTAGCAGGGCATACAGCTGATGAAATCATTGGGCAAACTGTACACCATATTTTTCCTAAAGATGTTGCTGAATATTCTAAAAAAATGGACACCCTGTTGTTTCGTAGTCGTGGGGATCAAAATTACGAAACCAGTTTATACTACGCAGATGGTAGTCGCCATGAGGTGGTGATTCAGAAAACCGTTTTTAACAATGCTGAAGGGGATTTAGTTGGCTTAGTCGGTGTCATTATTGACATCACTGAACGTAAACGCTACGAGGCTACTTTACGCTTATCTGCTAGTGTATTCCAAGGTAGTAACGAAGGCATATTGATTACAAATGCAAGTTCTAAAATTATCAGTGTAAACCAAGCTTATGAAAATCTAACAGGTTATGCTGAGATTGAAAGTTTAGGCCAAAATCCGAATATGTTGCAATCAGGCAAACACGATCAGTTTTTCTATCAAAATATGTGGGAAAGTTTATTGTCGATGGGGCATTGGAGTGGCGAAATATGGAATCGGCGTAAAAATAAAGAATTATTTCCTGCTTGGCTCAGTATCAGTGCCGTCAAAGATAAGCATGGTCAGACCACACACTATATTGCTATTTTCACTGATATTACCGATAAAAAGCTATCTGAAGAACGTTTATATCGTTTATCTCATTACGATGCGTTAACTGATTTAGCCAATCGTGTGTTATTTCAAGACCGTATTCATCAAGCTATGAAGCGTGCAGTGCGAGAGACTGAATCAATTGCTTTGCTTATCATCGATATTGACCATTTTAAAGCAATTAATGATGCTTTTGGCCATACTGTGGGCGATGAATTATTGTGTATTGTTGCTCAGCGTTTGACTTCTTTAAGTGCCAGTATTGAGTCCGTTGCACGTTTAGGTGGTGATGAGTTTGGGATTTTACTGGCTGATTTAGGATTAGACCAAAAAGCAGTTCGTACCACCTCTCATTTTGCTGACCAAATATTACAATCTTTACAGCAGCCATTTACCTTAGCGGGGCAAGAAATTTTCACCAGTGTCAGTATCGGCGTTTCAATTTTTCCACAAGATGGCGATACAGTAACCACTTTGATGAAAAATGCGGATGCTGCGTTATACAATGCCAAAGAACAAGGACGTAATAACTATCAGTTTTTTGCTTCAGAAATGAATATTGCTGCGCACAAGCGTTTAACCATGCAAAATAGTCTGCGTCGGGCGATTGAACGAGATGAATTTCTATTGCACTATCAACCTCAAGTGAATCCATATACAAAAGAGATTATCGGTGTTGAAGCCTTAATTCGTTGGAAGCATCCAGAAATGGGTATGGTGTCACCTGTAGAGTTTATCCCGTTGGCAGAAGATACTGGTTTAATTATTCCAATTGGAGATTGGGTATTGTTTGAGGCTTGTCAGCAAAATAAACGTTGGCAAGATGCAGGCTATCCGAAAATCTCAATGGCGGTAAATTTATCGATCCGTCAATTTTTCCATGAGGATTTAATTCAAAACGTCAAAAATGCCTTAGCGGAAAGTGGATTAGAGCCACAATATTTGGAACTGGAAATTACTGAAAGTTTGGCCATGACTTCAATTGAAAAAGCGTTGGAAACGTTGGAAGCATTAAAGCAGCTTGGGGTTAAAATTGCTATTGATGATTTTGGTACAGGGCATTCTTCATTGAATTATTTAAAACAATTTGCGGTTGATACGTTAAAAATTGATGCTTCATTTATTACCGATATTGCGACACCAAAAGGGGCTGCATTGGTTTCGATTATCACGGATTTAGCCCATATTTTAGATATGCAAGTGGTCGCGGAAGGTGTGCAAATGCCTGAGCAGTTAGAGTTCCTTTGTAAAAATAAATGTGATATTGTTCAAGGTTACTTATTCCATCCTCCTGTTTTACATACTGAAATTGAGAATCTATTACCTCAATCATCTTACGGATAGAAGTCAACCAATAATTAAATTTATTTTTTATGAAAATAGGGAGCATGTTACCTCCCTAAGTTCTACAAATACTGTTAAAAGTCTAAGGAGTTCAGCCTATTAATAAATACTCTGCAAATTTAGTAAAGTTTTGGAATTTATAACACCAGTCGTAACCCATAAACATTTCATGTCCACTTACAAACCATATTTCTAGCTCACCTTTTTCAAGCTCCAAATTAGAGCTAAAACAGTAACCATCATATTCATCGCCACCACCCAACGGTACAAGATAATAAGCATCTTTATATCTTAAATATTGGCTATCCATCCTCCATTCGATTATTAATTTCATATCCTCTTAATAACACCATCAATTGGGATGTTTGATACTTCTGCATTATTCGCACCAATGGCAATGCCTACTCTTTCAGGTAAACTGTCTTTTTCATCGTATAGCCAATTCTTTATTAAATGTTATGACTGTAAATTTTCCAAAGACTGACCACCTTGAAAGTAAAATATTTTGGTAACATTTAAAGTGGAATCTACTATTAATAAAATTAATTATTGAATTTTTGGTTTTCAAAATAAGGAAGAAATATCTTAAAAAAGAGAAAGGGCAACTTTACTTAATAGTTATTGCAAGAAACTAATAAAAAAACTAAGGTAAAATATTCGAAATGATAAAATGCTTGAATTGTTGATTTTATTTGATAGAAAAGTAGTTAATAATAAGTTATTTGAGATTCATGGAGGTTTTGGGTATATAGAGCCAATACATTTAAGTTGTTATATTGACTCTAAAACTAAACTTAACCAAACACCTGATCGATAGCGTGATCTAACGTGGCACGAATATCGGCATCATCAGTAATTGGACGCACTAATGCTGTTCGACAGGCTGCTGGAGCGGCAACACCTTGGCTCATTAAGTTTGCTGCATATACCATCAAACGGGTTGAAATCCCTTCGTCTAAACCATGTCCTTTTAAGTTACGCGCAGTTGAACCGATTTTCACTAATTTGGTTGCCAATTCCACATCACATTGTGCTTCTTTGCTGATGATTTCAGCTTCAACTTGAGCACTTGGATAATCAAAGTCCATTCCCACAAAGCGTTGTTTAGTTGACTGTTTTAAGTCTTTCATCATGCTTTGGTAACCCGGATTATAAGAAATCACCAACTGAAAATCTTCGTGTGCGTTGACCAACTCGCCTTTTTTGTCTAATGGCAAAGTACGGCGGTGATCGGTTAAGGGATGAATCACAACTGTGGTATCTTGGCGGGCTTCAACCACTTCATCTAAATAACAAATCGCGCCGATGCGTGCCGCTGTAGTCAAAGGGCCATCCAGCCAACGAGTACCATTGGCATCTAATAGATAACGCCCGACTAAATCTGATGCAGTCATATCTTCGTTACAGGCAACGGTAATCAACGGTTTACCTAATTTCCAAGCCATATATTCAATAAATCGTGATTTACCACAGCCTGTAGGCCCTTTAATCATCACAGGTAAACGTGAGCTATATGCGGCTTCATAAATACTAACTTCATCACCTTGGGCTTGATAAAACGGTTCTGCGCTGACTTTGTATTGTGATATATCGGTCATGGGAGTCTCCCAGTGATTTTTTTGATTTCTAAAAGATAAAAGCTAACTAGCTCTTGTTTTTAATATTTTTTAAATTATCATTTTTTTCATTAAACCATTTCCATCAAAATACTATTTTTATCTCTTACCTATGACAAAACCTACATTGACATTCCAAAATTCAGTTATTCGTATTAGGCTAGTGAAGTGGTTGTTGCCTTTCGTACCAATAATCTGCATCGTAACTATAGCTAAACAATGGATAAGAAATGACTTTGTATTTAGCTTCGATTTTGTATTACCACATATTCTTTTAGTACTTTCCTGCATTCAACTCATCTATTTAGGACATATATTTATCAGAGAAAGACTTTTTTTAGATCACACAGGTATTCGTTATCAATCTGGTAAGCTATTTAAATTGTTATGGAATGCAACATCAAATAATGATTGGCACTTCCACTGGGAAAATATTCAAACTATTTCAGTTGTACAAACCAACAGTTCTTACTATGCTCAATTGCGCTTTATAGTGCGACAATGCGAAAAACAGGATTATGAAACACCAATTTTTAAATGGGTTGATAGCCACACTCTTGACACTGCTCACACCAAATCAATTTATAAATATAAGGTATTTGGTTTTGAATTCACAGGTAGAGATACCATTACAGCTGAAGAGTTTAATGAATCTGTTTTGCGCACGCCTATTTATCAATATTTAGCGCAATATCAAGAACAATCTATTAGAATAATTCCTGAAAAAGCTCAACATATAATAGAAGTGAATACGCATAGTCATAAGGTGTTATCACTATATTTTTTATTGATTGCTTTATTTGTTATAGCTATAGTGTTCATCATACTTAATAATCCTTAGCCTTTAGTTATAAAAAAGGAATGCTACCTAAGTAAAACATTCCTTTCGCAAAACTAAGTCAGTAATCAGGCTTTAACAATTATTTGTGTACGCCTAATTTATCACGCCAGCCTGGGTACAATGCATCGGCATCACCTGGGAATGATTCGAATGCACGCGCGAATTCTTTATGCTCTTTCGCCCATTCGATTGGGTCAGCACCTGCTTTCCAGCACTCATATGCTTGACGTAATGACGTTGCACCATCTGCTGGGCTATCGATATGACCGTAAGAGCCACCACCCGCAGTATTAATTAAGTTACCGTGACCCAAGTTCTCAAAGAAACCCGGTAAGCGAAGTGCGTTCATACCACCAGAAATAATTGGTGTCGTTGGTTTCATGCCATACCATTTTTGATTATAAACAGGGCCTTGATATTCATCACGCTCAATAATGTAAGCAATCGCACGGTCATCTTTGCTGCCTTCCATTTTACCGTAGCCCATTGTACCCACATGAATACCAGACGCACCTTGTAAACGAGATAATTTAGCCAATACATAAGCCGTATAACCACGTTTAGCAGAAGGAGAGGTAACCGCACCATGACCTGCACGGTGATAGTGTAAGTATTGACCAGGGTAGTTACGGCGTGCTGTTGTCACCATACCTGGGCCACCCACATAACCATCAACTAATAAAGCCACTTTGTCAGCGTCAGGGCCGAACTGTTCTAAAACATAGTCACCACGCGCTAGCATTTCATAATGGTCGTCCGCTGTAATGTTAGCAGAGAAGATTTTCGCTTGACCTGTTTCGTCTTGCGCACGTTTCATTGCGTCAACGACTAAAGGAATTACTTTCTTCATTGGGCAGAAGACTTGGTTGCCTTGAGGCTCATCATTCTTAATGAAGTCACCGCCTAACCAAAATTGATATGCTGCTTCTGCAAATGGTTCAGGACGTAAACCTAATTTAGGCTTAATAATTGTACCCGCGATATAACCGCCATCTTTAATTGGGCGACCCAAGATACGCCATAAATCAGAAATATCGGTTGCAGGACCATCGAACAATTGAATGGCACGTTCTGGCATATAGAAGTCATACATTTTCGCATGTACAACGTCGCCCATACCTTGGTTATTACCAATACACAAGGTTAAGAAAGAAACAATCATCATACGACCATCTCTGACATTGCGGTCAAATAAGTCGATAGGATATGCGATACGCATTTCTTCAGTCGCTTCATCAATATGATAAACGATTGCGTCAACGCCTTTCGTGAAATCATCCGTGGTGCAAACTTCTACGTTCGTACCTGTTGATGATTCTGCCGCAAAGTGAGCTGCAACTTCTAAGTAACCATAACCCGTTTGAGGCTTCATCTTATAAGCAACTAAAATATGCTGACCGCCTGCAATTAAATCTTCTTCTTTTAAGCTTAAATCAGCGTAACGGCTCGATTGATCCATCATTCACTCCTTTGTAGATTTGTACTTGCTTTTGTCGTTTAGTTGGTCGCTACTATATCCAGAATCATGTATAATTAAAAATTATATATTGTGATTCTTTGTATAAAAAAAAATTATAATTTGTGGTTTCAATATAACTAGCAGTAATATAAATACACGCTGTAGTCAATTCCAAATTACAAAATCAAACCTTTCTGTACAAAAATTGGCTTAGATTGAACTTTTATTCGAATATTAATACATCAGTAAAATCTAATGCAGACACTTTAAACTTTTTTCCGCAGATTAAAAGTTAAATTTTTTAATTTTCTGTATTAAAATATTTTATAGACGCACAGGCTTTAAATAAGGATTTATTTATGTATATGACTTTACGCCAATTAACCCTATTTGAGGCGGTGGCACGTCACTTAAGTTTTACCCGAGCAGCGGCCGAAATGTGTCTCACACAGCCTGCCGTGTCTACCCAAATCAAACAACTTGAAAGTCATATCGGCACACCTTTGTTTGAGCAAATCGGTAAAAAAGTCTATTTAACTCAAGCGGGAAAAGAGTTATACGAAGCCTGCCATGATATTTTTGGGCGAATTGAAATGCTGGAAATGACGCTCAATGAGTTGCAAGGCACGGTCAAAGGTACGCTGAAAATTTCGGTGGTGACGACTGCGACTTATTTTATTCCGCATATTTTAAGCACTTTCCTCAAACGCTATCCTGAAGTCAATATCCGTTTGAATGTGACTAATCGCACTCAAATATTGCAACGGCTGGCGGACAACGAAGATGACTTAGTGATTATGGGACAAGTGCCCGATCAATTAAATGTATCGATCCATCAATTTTTAGATAATCCGCTGGTCGTGTTAGCCAAGCCAAGTCATCCTTTAGCAAGTGAAAGCAATATCCCATTAGAAAAGCTCGCTAATGAAATTTTCTTGGTTCGTGAGCATGGTTCTGGTACACGTTTGGCGATGGAACGTTGCTTTGATGAACATAATTTGACCTTAAAAACAGGTATGGAACTCGGCAGCAGTGAAGCGATTAAGCAAGGTGTGATTGCTGGTTTAGGTTTATCAGTGCTATCCCGCCATACATTATCTTTAGAATTAGCGGCTAAAATGATTACAATTTTGGATGTGAAAAATTTCCCGTTAATGCGCCATTGGTATGCAGTGCATTTAACTGAGAAAAAATTGTCGTTGGTTGCGCGTACGTTCCTTGATTTCTTAACTGCTGAAACCAAAGAAATCGTACAAAAAATTGATGGTAACCAGCTGTAATTACCTGATGCGGTAAGGTAACCACTGTCCTTGTCCAGCTTGATAACCTCGTTGCAAACTGCGATAAGTCAGTTGTTGTGCCGCTTCTACTGCATTCAGTATCGTTTTCCCCTGCGCAATATAACCCGCCACACTTGCCGCCAAAGTGCAACCCGAGCCATGATAAGTTTCTGGTAATCGTTCCCAGTGTAAACTTTGCACACACTGCTGTTGATGATATAAGCGATTAACCACCTGATCTGTATCATCATGCGTTCCTGTTAAGCACACCCATTCACAGCCTTTTTGTTGCAAATTATTTGCGGCTTGCTGCCAATTATTCAAACCTGTTAATTTTTGAATTTCCTGTGTATTCGGGGTTATTACTGTGGTTCGTGGCACGATTAAATCTAGTAAGGCATCCTGTATGGTTTGATTGGATAAATTTTGCCCACCACCCGCTGCTAAAATCGGGTCGAAAATCACAGGTAAATCGGGATAAATTTGTAAAATTTGTGCAACCGCCTCAATTGCATCCAAACTGCCCAATAAACCTAATTTAATCGCTGCAATCGACATGTCATTTAATACGACTTCCGCTTGTCGAAAAATATGCTCTTTTTTCAGCGGTAAAATTTGATGAACATTGTGAGTATCTTGCACTGTGGTACAAGTCACAACGGGCGCAATGTGGCAATCTGTCAGGGCTAAGGCTTGGGTATCAGCACATAAACCAGCTCCACCAGTAGGATCATTGCCAGCAAAAACAAGGACAATCGGTAGTTGAGAATTTTGCATAATTTCGGTATGGTACGCGGTCGTTTTATCGTTGACTAAGGAAGTATGAAAATGGCTAATAATTATAAGAAATATGTCTGTGTTGTGTGTCAATATATTTATGACGAAGCAATTGGCGATCCTGATGCAGGTATTGCAGCGGGCACATTATGGGCAGACGTACCAGATAGCTGGTTATGTCCAGAATGTAACGTAGGCAAAGACGACTTTCAAGTGATCGAAGACTAAGCTGCACATTTGTACAAGATGTGGCTGTTGTTTAAAAATAATGATAAGGAACAGCCACGCCTCCCCTCACGGTATTCATTTAAATAAGTTTTTGAAAAATCCCCACACTTCCACGATAATACGCGCTTAACCGAATCATTTTACTGAAAAGAGAACACTATGGGTTTTAAATGTGGCATTGTTGGTTTACCTAACGTAGGCAAATCCACTTTATTCAACGCACTGACTGAAGCAGATATCCAAGCAGAAAACTATCCTTTTTGTACCATTGATCCAAAC
The DNA here is from genome assembly GCA_025800385.1 of Candidatus Albibeggiatoa sp. nov. NOAA. Lineage (GTDB taxonomy): Bacteria > Pseudomonadota > Gammaproteobacteria > Beggiatoales > Beggiatoaceae > Albibeggiatoa. Next base: position 20,003 of record JAOXRS010000066.1, on the reverse strand, counting down.
GTCGGTGTGGTTGCGATGCCAGACACCCGTTTAGATGCGTTGAGCAACATTGTTAATCCACAGAAAACTATTCCTACCACGATGGAATTTGTTGACATTGCAGGCTTGGTTGCAGGTGCGTCTAAAGGCGAGGGTTTAGGCAACCAATTCTTAGCCAATATCCGTGAAACCCAAGCAATTGCCCATGTTGTGCGTTGCTTTGACAATGATGACGTGATCCATGTTGCAGGCAAAGTCAACCCATTAGAAGATATTGAAGTTATCAACACTGAATTATCCTTGTCCGATTTAGATACGGTAGAACGTGCTGTACAGCGAGTAAGTAAATTAACCAAAAGTGGCAACAAAGAAGCTGTCGCGAAAAAGGCTTTATTTGAAAAAGTGTTGGCGCATTTAAATGAAGGCTTACCTGTACGTGCGATGGAATTAGCTGAAGATGAACAAGCCCAGATTGCCGAACTACATTTATTAACGGTCAAGCCAACGTTATATATTGCCAACGTAAACGAAGATGGATTTGAAAATAATCCTTACTTAGACAAAGTCCGCGAGTTAGCGCAAGAAGAAAATGCAGTGGTTGTACCTGTTTGTGCGGCAACAGAAGCGGAATTAGTTGGTTTAGATGCAGAAGAACAAGTTGAATTTTTACAAGAAATGGGCATGGAAGAACCGGGGTTAAATCGTGTGATCCATGCTGGTTACCGCTTATTAGGCTTGCAAACTTATTTCACAGCAGGTGAGAAAGAAGTACGTGCATGGACAGTACGCATTGGCGCAACAGCCCCCCAAGCTGCGGCAGTGATCCATACTGATTTTGAGCGTGGCTTCATTCGGGCTGAAGTTGTGGGCTATGATGACTTTGTTGGCTGCAACGGTGAACAAGGTGCAAAAGAAGCAGGCAAATGGCGATTGGAAGGCAAAGAATATATTGTGCAAGATGGTGATGTAATGCACTTTAGATTTAACGTCTAATTTTTTGTAAAAAGATCATTTAAGGCTGATTATTCTATCATTGTTAGAGAAATAACTTTATAGCGATAGAGTAATTGGCTTTTTTATCAAACAACTATACTTAACGTTCTCTCCTATCATCCTATTCTATAAAACGTACTATTCCTACTTTCCCTATTCAATCTTTTTGTTTCCAATACACAGTCAAGATTTTTTATTCATCAATACTGTGGTCAACAAGATTTTCAATGTATACTTTCGATCCATTGCCCACAATGTCACTGTTTCGTTTATGCACTTCAAAATTATTCAAAAAATTCTTGGTTTATTGCTTATTGCATTTAGTTTGACTTTGACACCGCCGATGCTGGTTTCTTTGATTTATAAAGATCAGGCTTTAGGTGCATTATTAGTGGCGTTTTTTGTCATGTTTGGCTTGGGCATGATGTTCTGGTTTCCAATGCGTCATGTTAAGCAGGAGCTGTATTTACGTGACGGTTTTATCATTACTGCTGTGTTCTGGAGTGTGCTGGGCGTTGTCGGTGCATTACCGTTTTTACTGGTTGAAAGCATTGATATTACAATTGCCAAAGCGGTTTTTGAATCGGTTTCGGGCTTTACCACGACAGGGGCAACCGTGCTATCAGGCTTGGACAGTATGCCTGAATCGATCCTCTATTATCGCCAACAATTACAATGGCTTGGTGGTTTGGGGATTATTGTCTTAGCGGTGGCGATTTTACCGATGTTGGGTATTGGTGGAATGCAGTTATATCGTGCTGAAGCCCCCGGCCCGATGCGAGATGAAAAGTTAACCCCACGTTTAGCTCATACTGCAAAAGCCTTGCTGTTCATTTATAGCAGTTTAACCATTGCTTGTGCGCTGGCTTATTGGGTGGCAGGCATGACGGCATTTGATGCGATTTGTCATAGTTATACCACGGTGGCGACGGGCGGTTTTTCAACCCATGATGCCAGTTTAGGCTTTTATGATAATGTGTGGATTGAAGTGATTGCGATCTTTTTTATGATGATGGGCAGTCTCAACTTCTCGATTCACTTTATTGCATGGCGTAAACGTGATTTGATGACGTATTGGCATGATTTTCAAGGAATGGTATTTATTGCAATTGTATTGGGCTTAATTGCTATTTCTATCATCGTGCTGATGTGGACAGGAAAATACCCTGACTTCTTCACTGCATTGCGTTATGCCAGCTTCCAAGTTGTTTCCATTATTAGTAGTACAGGTTATTTGACTGATGAATTTCATCAATGGCCATTGTTTTTACCAATTTTGATTTTGGGTAGTGGCTTTATTGGCGGTTGTGTGGGGTCAACCACGGGCGGGATTCGTGTAGTGCGGATTATTTTGTTATACAAGCAGGCAGCACGGGAAATCATGCGTTTAATCCATCCCAATGCAATTATTACGGTCAAAATTGGTCAACGCAAAGTATCAGATTCTGTCGCACAAGCGGTATGGGGATTTAGCTTTTTATACATGGCCAGCTTTATTTTATTATCATTGATGTTTATGGCCACGGGAGCAGACATGGTGACCGCCTTCGCAGGAGTGGCTTCGACGCTAAATATGACAGGCCCTTCGTTAGGCACAGTGGCATTGACTTTTGAATCAGTGGAAAGTTCGGCAGGCTTATGGATTTTAAGTTTTGCTATGTTATTGGGGCGTTTAGAAGTCTTTACCTTACTTGTATTACTGACTCCAGCATTCTGGCGACATTAATTGAGAATAGTGTGAAATCGTGTAGCTGATTTGTTTTAATTATTAGAAGCCAAAACTCATTTTTCATAGGGTGCTAATGTTCCAATGGGTAAATATAGAAATATTATTATCATTGCGATTCTCATCATATTATTGCTATTGCCGTTTGTTTATAAGTTCTATGCTAACCTTGGTTTTATTGATACTTGTTATGACCAAACATTTGAGATTATGACAAGAATTTTAATAATACTGGTATTGGCTGCATGGATATATTCATACTATGCAGAAGGCCAGCTCATATCTAAGCCACCAATTAATATGACGGCTCAGGTGAAAGGTGAATATACTGTTCCTCAACATTTAGTACTTACTTTGCAAGGACATACAGATAGTGTGCTCGCTGTAGATGTCAGTCCTGATGGACGTTATATTGCTTCAAGCGGTGTAGACAAAACCGTACGATTATGGGAACTGGAAACGGGAAAAAGCGTTACATTATTTACAGGACATACCGATCGGGTTCATGCACTTACTTTTAATCCGAGCGGACAGTGGCTTGCTTCTGGTAGTGAAGATAACACGATACGTATTTGGAATGTAGAATCTGGCCAACAAGAAGCCGTGATTACAGGACATAACGCAAAATTGAGCCAGTATGATGGTATTTATGATCTTGCTTTTAGTGCTGATGGTAAATATCTAGCTGCTGTAAGTTGGAACAACAGTGTACAAGTTTTGGATTTGCAGAAGCAGCAACAACATTGGCTTGCCATAGGTAGCAAGTGGAATAAGAAAAAAGCAGGGCATTATAAATCAGCGGATGCCGTCGCTTTTAGCCCTGATAGTAAAATGTTAGCCACAGGTGGATTTGATAATACGGTACGCTTATGGAACATAGAAGGCCAACAGCTCCAAGTGTTGACTCAGCATACTGATTGGGTCAGAACGGTTGCATTTAGTCCTGATGGGAACATGCTTGCATCAGGTGGCAGCGATAATACAATCTTGCTATGGGATATTGTAGGCAGTATTGCAACACTTCGAAGCACTATTGATGGACATCGAAATGATGTAGCGGATTTAGTTTTTAGCTCAGACAGTCAGGTTTTAGTTTCAAGTAGTTATGATGGTTTGATCCGATATTGGGAAGTCAGCACGGCGGGGCACATCACAACATTGGATAAACATGAAAGCTATGTAAACAGTATCGCATTTTCACCTGATGGCAAGAAATTAGTATCTGCAAGCGGTGATGACACGATTAAAATATGGTCGATTTAGTCACTGAATTAATTAAGGAAAATGGAAACCTCTTTTTTCTAAATCCGTAGAGGCTTCCTTCTATTTACACCATTTTAAGTAATGACGCTGGCTTTATCTCTTCCTGTAAACTGTTTGATTTGTGCAATTTGCTCCGCTAAGTCAATTAAATCTGCTAAGGCTTGCTGAGTATCTTGCTCATGTTTTGATGGGTCTGGCTCATATTTTTCCAAATATACACGTAACGTTGCCCCCACTGTTCCCGTGCCTGATAAACGGAAAATAATCCGCGCTTCATGCTCATCAAAGCCAATCCGAATCCCTTGTTTATGACTACAACTGCCGTCTACAGGATCGTTGTAACTGAAATCATCGGCTAAATTTACCGTGTAATGACCAAATGTCTGGCCTTGCAAACTATTAAACTGTTGGCGTAAATGATCCATCAACTCTGTTGCACCCTCTTTGTCTACCCCTTCATAATCATGACGAGAATAGAAATTACGACCATAAGTTTGCCAATGTTCTCGCATAATCATTTCAACAGGTTGTTTACGCACTGCTAAAATATTCAGCCAAAATAATACCGCCCATAAACCATCTTTTTCGCGCACATGATTTGACCCCGTGCCAAAGCTTTCTTCACCACACAATGTTGCTTTGCCCGCATCCAATAAATTGCCGAAAAATTTCCAGCCTGTTGGGGTTTCAAAGCAATCAATACCCAAACGTGCAGCCACATGATCGGGGGCTTTACTGGTTGGCATTGAGCGAGCAATCCCTGCTAAGCCTTGTTTATACCCTGGGATCAAATGTGCATTTGCTGCAATCACTGCCAAACTATCTGAAGGAGTTACAAAAAAACGACGACCCATAATCATATTACGATCACCGTCACCGTCTGAAGCTGCCCCAAAACTCATCCCTGGTTTTTCCAGTTCTTCAATTAAATCTTTGGCATGAGCTTGATTCGGGTCAGGATGGCCTTTACCAAAATCCTCTAATGGCTCACCATTCATCACCGTATCTGGGTGTGCACCTAAACGGTTGATTAAAATATCTTTAGCATAAGGGCCTGTGACCGCGTGCATCGCATCAAAACGCATATTAAAGCCCGCATCTAACATAGACTTAATTGCTTCAAAATCAAATAACTCTTGCATGAGATCAGCATAATCAGCCACAGAATCAATCACTTTTACCTGCATGTTGGCTAATTGATACTCCCCTTGTTGGCTTAAATCAATATCTGCCGCTTCGACAATTTTGTAGGCTTTGATTTCTGTTGTATGGGTATAAATAGCTTCGGTTACTTTTTCAGGTGCAGGCCCACCATTACCGATATTATATTTAATCCCAAAGTCACCATCTTGCCCACCGGGGTTATGACTAGCAGATAAAATAATCCCACCAAAAGCTTGGTATTTGCGAATAATAGTAGATGCGGCTGGCGTTGATAAAATACCATTTTGCCCAACTAATACTTGACCAAAGCCGTTAGCTGCCGCCATTTTTAAAATGGTTTGGATTGCAGTTTTATTGTAAAAACGTCCATCACCACCAACAACCAGTGTTTTGCCTTGAAAATCTTGTAATGAGTTGAAAATGGATTGCACAAAGTTTTCTAAATAATGGGCTTGTTGAAATACAGTGACTTTTTTGCGTAAACCAGATGTCCCCGGTTTTTGACCGTCAAAAGGTGTCGTGTTAACAATTTGTATTGTCATAATAAATCCTTAGCGGTGGTCAATCATATTATTTGTTATCAGGCTATCATATCAGTACTTTAAGTCGATTTTAAGAAACAAAATAGAAAAATAGCCAAATGATGACGTTATAATGTGTGGTATGTCGCGATTTTAGGGAAATAATGGCAAAAAAAAAGCCACTTCCACATAATGCAAGAAGCGGCGATTAATTACTATTTAAACACAGGGACTGCCTAATTTTTTATTATTTAATACGTACCATTTTGAGTAATAAACCACAGTAGAATGAAAATAATGGATAAAACCACCCAAATCCATGCTAAGCTATCTTTAACTATGCTCCCACCAACATTGATTCTTTCATCCTGACACAAATGCAATGCACTGTTCAGCATGTATAATTCGTCACCTAAGCGATACGTTCGACCACCAATCATGAGATTATTTTCTGGCTCAATATTTGTAATTTTAACAAAACAACCTAATTCATTAACGCGAGTGATTTTTCCTTTCACATCCACGCGAGTACTGGAAAATAATTCCCGACCCTCAAAGTAGAATTCTACATAATCGCCAATATTAAACATGATTTACTCTTAATATATATTATTATAAAGATATTTCTTTTAGAGCAAAGGTAGTGCCACCCCTTTTTTTGCGAAATTAAATTAATAAATTCAAAAGCTTGAAAATTAACATTATATTAAGAAGTGGCAAAAATTGATAATAAAAATGGCATTTTTGGTTATTTATGACTGGATTTTCGACACTTTTTCTACTTGAAGCAAGCGTTGTTCTTGTTCTGATTGTAAAACGTCGGTTGATTTTAAAGACCATGCTTGAGCACGTTGAATCACCAAATTGGCTAAGGCTTGCATATGCGCATCTTGTGCATTCAAAGCAGGAATATAGTGATATTGTTCACCACCTGATTCTAAGAAGTATGCTCGGTTTTCTTGGTCAATTTCTTCCAATGTTTCCAAGCAGTCTGCAGAGAACCCTGGACAAATCACATTGACATGTTTAACACCTTGTTTTGGTAGTTTTTTCAACGTTTCATCAGTATAAGGTTTAATCCATTCTTCCCGTCCAAACCGAGATTGAAACACCACTTGATATTGATCTTCTTTTAAGTCCAATGTGGTCGCAACCAAACGCGCGGTTTTATGGCATTCACAAAAGTAAGGATCGCCCGCATCGAGAAAACGTCTAGGCACACCATGAAATGAAAATAATAATTTATCAGGCTGCCCATGCTGATCCCAATGATGTCGAACGCTTGAGGCTAAGGCATTAATATAGCCTTCATTGTCATGATAATGGCTAATAAATTGTAAATCTGGAATCCATCGCCATTTTTTCAGACAGTCACCGATTGCATCATAGGTTGAGCCTGTTGTTGAGGAACTATATTGCGGATATAACGGTAATACAATAATGCGCTGTGCATTGACTTGGCGTAGTTGTTCTAAACCAGTCTCAATAGAAGGCTGACCATAACGCATTCCTAAAGCCACTTGAACAGGAGAGTCAAAATGTTGAGATAATAAGGCTTGTAACTTCTTGGTTTGCTGCTGAGAAATGGTAAATAATGGAGAGCCTTCATCAGTCCATATTTTGGCGTAATTTTTAGCTGAACGAGCAGGGCGGGTGCGTAAAATAATACCGTGTAAAATTGGCCACCAAAGCCAGCGCGGTAGCTCTGTAATACGGGGATCACTTAAAAATTCAGCTAAATACCGACGTAATGCGGTGGGTGTTGGTGCATCAGGCGTGCCTAAATTGGTCAGCAAAATACCTGTAACAGGCAATGTACTATGAGGTTGTTCACTGCTATTTAAATAACTTTTCATATTATCAACTAGTGCTAGATCATCTTTGCTCTTAATCCGCATAATTTAAATTATTGGCTTTTAATAGTCCAACACTTTAGTTATTTCAAATAGCATGATCTTGCATTTTGCAATATTGATGTGCCCATGTCATAAAATCTTGTTGAGACATTGCAGGCGCATATAAATAACCTTGACCAGAATCACAATGGTTTCGGCGTAAAAAATCGCGCTGCTGAATTGTTTCCACCCCTTCGGCAATCACGCTCATTCCCAACGCATGTGCCATATTAATCATAGCCTTGGTAATTTCCGCATCAATTTTTGAATGGGTAATTTCCTGAATAAAGCTTTTATCTATTTTTAAACAATGGGCAGGAAAGTGTTTTAGATAATTCAGCGAAGCGTAACCCGTCCCAAAATCATCAATAGTGACACGAATTCCCATATCTTTGAATCGGTTAATTGTTTTGATTGCGGTGTGAGTATCTTCGAGTAAAGAATGCTCAGTTAGTTCTAACTCTAAATGTTGCGCATCTAAGTGTGTATCATGCAGTACTTTGGCAACCAAATGGGTTAAATTATGGCTTTTAAACTGTAAGGCAGACAAATTAACCGCAATACGCTGCATTGGAAATCCTTGCGCCAACCATGTTTTAAACTGCGTACAAGCTGTGTGTAAAATCCATTCACTTAGTTTAACGATAATACCGCTATCTTCTAAAATTGGAATAAATTCAACGGGTGACATCAAACCCTTATGCGGGTGATTGAACCGAATCAAGGCCTCGACACCACAAATTTGCTCAGACCCTAAATCCAATTGTGGTTGATAAAATAAAATAAAATCGTCTCGTTCCAAGCCACGGTGTAATTCTGCCTCAATTTTCAATCGGGACAGCGCGTTGCTTTCCATGCTTTGATTGTAAACAGCATAACGGGATTTCCCCATCATTTTGGCGCGATACATGGCAGTATCTGCATTACGGAGTAAATTCGCTCCATCACCAATTTCATCATGATTATAAGCAATCCCAATACTGGCCGACGTGACCACTTCGCAGCCATCAAGTAAAAAAGGCTGAGCCAAAGCTTTATTAATTTTCGCGGCCAAACGGGTTGCATCAGCTAAATCTTCCACATCTTCTTGAATAATCGCAAATTCATCGCCGCCAAAACGGGCTAATAAATTGTCAGGTGCAATGCTGCTTTGTAAACGTTCGGCAATTTCCATCAGCAACCAATCACCCATGTCATGCCCAAGGCTTTCGTTTACCATTCGAAACCGATCAATATCAATGAACAATACCGCCAAACGCTTATGGCTATGCGATAACTTTTGCATTGCACGTTCTAAATATTCGAAAAATAACTGTCGATTTGGCAAACCTGTGAGGTGATCGTGTAAAGTGGCATGGGTGAGTTGTTGCTCCATGTCCTTGCGTTCGCTTAAATCCCGACCTTCCGCCAATAGCCATAAAACCTTACCCATATCGTTTTTAATTGGTGTAAGGCTGAAATCGATGATGATATTGCCGCGTTGGTCGGTTTCCAGCTCCATTTCATAATGAATAAATTCACCATGCGCCGCCGTTGCCACAGCAGATTTAAATTGGGCTTGATTGTTTTTTGCCCATGCCGTATCCCAAACATATTGATTCTGTACTTGCTCTAAAGAACTATCAATGCTGCCCAGTGCGGTTTGATTCGCTTCTAACACTTTGCCTTGAGGCGAAAAAATACCAATAAATTGCACTGCTTGCTTAAATGCAAAGCGATAATGCTGGCAAGATTTATCAATTTCAATCAGTTGGTTGATATAACGAATCACTCGATGCAACAAACTCCAGCTTAGTTGTCTTTTAAGCAGGTAATCGGTTTTATAAGCAGAGAGGTCAAGGTGCTGGGTATCATCTTCGGTTTTCAGGAGGAGGATCACGGGGACTTTCGCAAAACGATACAGCCACCTAAGAAAGGCCTCTTGCTTACTGTGGCGGGCATAGTAACCAATCAGGAAGACATCATAGTTTTTTGATTTAGATGACTTTAGTGCACTTTCATAATTAGGTGCCCAGTCAATTTTAGACTTGCCACTTTGTTCATCCAAAAATTGACGAATTGTGAGATAATCTTGAGCATCTTCTTCAACAAGTAAAATGTGCATAAGCTTTCGGTGGTATGGGTTCTCGCCAACATTGGTAGTGTCTTGCTTTATTGCAAAATCATTTATTTTTATCATTCATTAACTGAATCTCGGTCTTAAAGCCGATTTTATACATAGCATAATAAAAAGATATTGTTCTCTATGCAAACAGATTTTATCGCATTACTCGTGCCACGTTATTGGCTCACTTGGTTTGGCTTGGGTGTTTTATGGTTATTGACACGTTTACCTTATGCTTGGCAATTAGCGGCAGGAAGGCAGTTAGGGCGCATTGCCTATCGACTGGCGAAGCGGCGGCGTAAAATTGCAAAAATAAACCTAGACTTATGTTTTCCTGAATTGACAGAATCAGAACGTCAACAGTTATTGATCCGACATTTCGAGTCGTTGGGCATGGGTTTACTGGAAATGGTCACAGCATGGTGGGTGGCAGATAAGCATTTAGCACACTTAGGACAAGTTGAGGGTTATGAGTATTTAGAACAGGCATTAGCGCGAGGCAAAGGCGTAATTTTACTCAGTGCACATTTTACATCGTTAGAAATTGGCACACGATTCTTAACGCTGAAAACCAAAGTACACGCAACCTATCGCCCGCATGAAAATCCTGTAGTTGAGTTGTTTATGAAAAAAAGCCGTGAACTACACGCTGAAAAGGCGATTTCACGTGATGCTATTCGAGATATGATTCGTAGTTTAAAACAAAATAAGCCTGTTTGGTTTGCGATGGATCAAAATTTTGGGCATAAGAATAGTGTATTTGCGCGATTTTTTAATATTCCTGCGGCAACCAATACAGCAACAGCACGATTAGCTAAATTAACAGGGGCGGCAGTTGTACCTTTCTTTGTGAGACGTTTACCTAATGGACAAGGTTATCAAGTCATTTTGCAACCCGCTTTAGAGAATTTTCCAACAGGTGATAATGTCGCAGATGCTGAGACGGTAAATAATTTAATTGAACAGCAAACCCGCCAAGCTCCAGAACAATACTTATGGGCGCACCGACGTTTTAAAGATAGACCTGATGGTGAACAACGGTTTTATTAATGTTTGATGTGGCGTTCATTTGCAACTTTGTATTTGAACGTTACGCAGACAAATTTCTAAACAGCTAAGCCTTTTAAATATGACTTATTTCATAAACAGCCGATTTCTACATTCAACATAAAACACATATTGCAGTTTAATATCGTCTATCTTTTCTAAAAAAATAGGAAAAATCATGCAAAAAACAGCTCTAGTCACAGGTGGCAATAAAGGCATTGGCTTGGCTGTGACACAGTATTTCTTAAATCATGACTATAACGTGATCGTGATTGCTCGCGATTTCAGCTGCTTTGAGTTAGCAACACATGAAAATGTGCAAACCGTTGAGTATGATTTATCTAATATTGAAAGTATTCCAGAACTTATTGCATCATTAGGCGACATCCATGTATTGATTAACAATGCTGGGGTGATGTATTCATTGCCGTATGATGATTACCCACAAGCACAAGTTGACCGCATGATAAGACTAAATATTCAAGCACCCGTCACATTGATTCAAGCAGTATCAAAACAAATGATTGAACGTAAGAACGGGCGTATTGTGAATAATGCATCTATTGCAGGCCAGACAGGACATCCAGATATTTGGTACGGCATTACAAAAGCAGGCTTAATCAATGCCACTAAAAGCTTTGCGAAAATATTAGGGATTCACGGTATTGTCATCAACGCGATTGCAGCCAGTCCAACTGAAACCGATATGCTGAATGTAGTATTGGAAGAAAGAAAAAATGCATTTAAAAAATTAGCAATTACGGGACGTTTTGGTAAGCCTTCTGAAGTGGCTGAAACAATTGGCTGGCTGGGTACAATTTCACCTGAATATATCAACGGTACTTGTATTGATATTAATAATGGTTCATTCCCAAGATAATGTTTTTAGATAAAAATATCAGAACACCGAGCTAAAATATATGCGCCTTCTACTTCTCTTTTTTTGCTTCTTATTCTCTTTTCCTATCTTTGCTAAAGATAACGTACAGTTTTACCTAGAAAAATATGGGCGAGCAAATCCACAAAATGCGTATGTACAACAAGCTGAAATCGTATTCAAACGTATTGTTGCTGTTGCCGATAGAAAACACCACCGTTATCCACAGTTAGCCATTATCAATAGTCCAGCTGATCCATGGGCAATTGCGTTGCCAGATGGCTATATTGTGATTGCATCGAAAACCTTGGAGATTTGCTATAAAAATGTCTCAAAAGAAGTAGGCGACACCAGAGTTGCGTTTATTTTAGGACATGAATTAGCGCATTTAGCCAACGATGATTTTTGGCATCAAGAGGTTGCACAATTTTCCCACCAAAACCAAGCTTTAAGCCAAGCATTACAGCATCGCCCACAACAAAAAGAGCTAGCCGCTGACGACCGAGGGTTTATCTATGCTGCTATTGCGGGCTATCCCGTTGATAAATTGTTGACACAAGATTTTTTCCAACATTGGCAACAACAGACCACTACTCAAATCCATAGTGAAACCCATCCAGACCCACAAATTCGTCAGCAAATGCTACAGGCGCGATTGAAAAACATTTTGGATAAATTACCTTTGTTTCATTTCGGCGTACGCTTAAGCCATTTTGAGCGTTGTGAAGATGCAGTTTATTTTTTACGCGAATTTCAAAAGATTTTCCCTGCTCGCGAAGTATTAAATAATTTAGGCTTTTGCTATTTACAACTGGCGCGACAAGATTTAGGACAAGCAGCTTATTATTACTGGATGCCGTTATTGCTTGATACCCATAGCCAAGCGGACACTTTAGATTTAGCTCCACGCAGCGCAGTACGTAGTGATTTACCTTCACGTAGAGCAGACAAATGGTTATTGCAAGCCAAAGATTATTTAGAACTTGCAGTTAAAACAGATAAATATTACGTGCCTGCTCATTTAAATTTAGCAGTAACATTGTTGTATTTAAAAGAAATTTATCATGCTCGCGCTGTTATTGAAAAAGCCAGAAAATTAGAGCCTGATAATCTGATGATTCAGGGACTTAGAGCCTTGATTTTATACGAAGAAGGCCTAGAAACAGACATGTGGTCACAAGCTATACAGCTTCTGCAAAAACTCATTGCTGATGAAAATGTGCCAACCTCACTGATTTATAACGCAGCACGGTTGCTAGATATTCGTGGACGGTCAGGCAGTGATGCATTATGGCAGCGTTTAGCCCAGCAACATGAAACGTTACCACCTGCAATCCGTATGATTGTATGTGAAAAAACGGATTGCCCTCGTCCAACAACCGCCCCATCAACAATCAAACAATGGCAGCCTCCAATTGAGGTAGGCACTTATATACGGCGCAATAAAACCGCAAAGCAAGTGTTGAAAAAATGGCGGTCTTTGCCGTTTGACTGGCAGCTAGAGCTTTATGGCACGGTCTATCAAGCTCCACAACAAGGCTACGAGCTATTGGAAATAGCAGGTTACCTTGAAATGGCTGTATTCAATCAGGTTTCTGATCTCAATCCTTTAATATTACAGGATTATTGTGCTGCGCCGTTGCAAAAACGCCAAATAGCGCAAGGTGAATTATATTTTTGTCAAAATTGGGCAGCCTTAGTCCTGAATCAACACGTAAAACAAGTGTGGTTAGTTAAAAATTAAGCACATAAAGATTGATAATTAATAATGGTTCATTGATAATTGTTTCTAATGTGTTCGTCATCTTAACGAAATAAATTCAAACACCCTTCCCGCAACACTAAGCAGTACATAGGTGGTTTAGAATTTGAATATAGGTTTTACACATATTTTGTAACCAATCAGTTTCGCAACAACCAATCGAGTAAGTCGTGTTTCATAAGGCAGGTCTTGAGGACACTATGCAATGAGTTATAGTGCGCTGAGTATCAAATCCATTTTAGTTTTTTTCTTAATCGTGATCGTATTCACATTCGCCATCACTGTAGGGCTGTTTTTCAGTAAACATAGTGCCTTGCAAAACCAGTTGGCTTATTTGCGCTTACAACAAGAAACTCAAAAATTCGCAGAAAAATTAGATGCCGAAGTTGAGCTAGCCAAACAAAATGTCAAACGTTTAAAAGGCTATGTCTCTATTTTAGAAAATTCTGACGATATGCGACAAATTGACGAGCATCTTATGTTTTTACGTCAGATGATGGCAGAAAACTTACAATTTGAGCCAAGTCATTTCAGTAACTTTTTTGCGTTAGAACCGTTTAAAGCCCGTGAATATCTCAATCAGCAAGGCTATTTGTTATTTGTGCATAAAAATATCATCCAGCGTGATACAGCACGTTATAACAAACCGCATAACATGATTGTAGAATCTTGGACTGAACCAAATTATGTGAATGATCCGCGTAAATTTTGGTATCACATTGGCAAAAGCTCACAAGAAGTGAAAGTCACACCAATTTATGAAGATGATGATTATTTAAAACAAGGCATGTTTAGCATTACCCAAGGTTTATATAATCAACGGCGATTTTATGGCGTGGTTGGTGTTGGCTTACTGGTCGATAGTTTTTTTGAAGATATTGAAAAGAAACGATTAGGTAATACAGGCGGGATGTTTTTAGCGGATCATCAAGCAGGCACATTATTAAGCAAAATGCCTGAAGGTTCTGCACAACTGCTTCCTATCACTGAGCGAATGCAGTATACATTATACAGTTCCAATAAAGAGCAGCCGTTCTGGAAATCTCTATTAGGCAAAGACGTGCCTTATCAAGAATACAAAGTTAATGGCATTACTTATACTCTTTCTTCTAAAAAGTTGCATAATTTGCCTTGGTCATTAGTCAGTTACCAACAAACATCTGAGCTTAAAAGTGATAAACGTTACAACCTAAATTTATTTATTTTGTTTAGCGTTGTGTTGATTTTGTTACTTAGTGCGATGTTTTTTATTCTATATCGTTCATTTGCTAATTCTTTGCTTACTTTATTGCAGAAATTGCCGAAATCGGTTGCCAATCCAAATGAAATTAAATCGTTGGAATATGGTGTTGCTGAGTTAAAGCAATTATCACAAATATTTGTACAGCTTGTGACTAAATTAAACAAAGTCAATAATGAAAAAGGGGAATGTGTCAAACGCTTACAATCATTGCGTAAAGCCCAATTAGAGCAAGTACAAGTCTATGAGAAACGCAAAGAGGAGCTGGCTAAAGTCTCTCGTGAAGCGCAAAATTCACGCGGCGAAGCGCAAAAAATGCGGCTGCAAATTCAAAAGTCGCGAGTGGAAATTCAAAAGCATAAGTTAGAAGCACAACGCGCCAAAGTACAAGCCAATGCTGCAAATCAAACCAAAACCCAATTCTTAGCCAATATGAGCCATGAATTGCGAACACCAATGAATGCGATTATTGGTTATACAGAAATTTTGCAAGAAGACGCTAAAGATCAGGGACGTGATGAATTTATCCCTGATTTGCAGAAAATTCACGGTGCGAGCTATCACTTGCTAGATTTGATTAATAACTTGTTTGATATGTCGCGGATTGAGTCCAGTAAAATGGATTTATATATCGAAACTTTTGATATTGCGCCGATGATTCAAGATGTGGCCAATGCGGTTGCACCATTATTGGAAAAACAATCGAATATTCTGAAAGTTAACTGTGATAGTGCCTTAGGTACAATGTCTGCTGATTTGACTAAAGTACGGCAAAATTTGATGAACTTATTAACCAATGCCAATAAGTTCTCACAACAAAGTATTATCACCTTAACTGTGACACGGGAACAAGATGAGGCACGGATTGATTGGATTATTTTTGGCGTTTCCGATCAGGGTATTGGGATGACAGATGACCAAATGAAGAAATTATTCCAAGCATTTGCGCAAATTGACCCAACTAATCAACGTCGTTATGGTGGCAGTGGTTTAGGGTTGGCGATCACAAAACAATTCTGTGACATTATGGGCGGTGATATTTCTGTAGATAGTCATTTTGGCGAAGGCAGTACATTTACCATTCGTTTACCTGCTGAAGTAAAACCCATGGAAATCATTTAGATCAATGCTACTGAATACCAATACATAGCCTTATTTGTATCCCAATCAACTAATAAGTCGTCTTTATAAAATTGTTCTTTACCAACATAAAGTTGTCTATTTTCAGTTAAATAAGATTGGGGAATTTGGTTATTATATGGGATTATTTTGAAGTGGTTAGTAATAAAATGATGATCTAAAGGGGAAAAATAAAATTGCACAAAACCGTGGTTATTATCAAGATTGTATTTTACGTCAATGTTATATGCTGATTTTGGTAGAAACTCAGGAATCCAACCTCTTTGAATAATACCACTTGCCACCACTTCAGAATAAGTGCTGTAAGATGATTTCATGTTCATCATAATAGTGATCTATGACAAGTAACGCCACCAACCGCAGTGACATCAATAGTATGGAAATGACAATACATTTTAAGAAGCATTTTCAAAAATATCACATTGTTCCACTCTTAAAGTGCTACCGAAAACTTTTAATTTTACAATAAGATGAAGAGCATACTCTTTTTCATTTATACGCTCCTCCTTAATTGAATCACTTAAAAATCAACGCAACGTCCTTTACGTTCCCAATCTCCATAACGCGTAGGCTCAAGCCCTTTAGGCCCTCCAATTTCAGTAGGACGATTTTCATTCAATAAATCCATACGCAACTTTTGAATCACACTTGCGGTTTCTGGACGCACATTACGCCATAAGTAAAACGATTCAGCAGCTTGTTCCACTAACATGCCTAAGCCATCAATTGTTTTAGGCACACCATGCTGTTTAGCCCACTGGATAAATAATGTATCCGTTGCGCCGTACATCATGTCATAACAAACAGTATTATCTAAAATCAAACCTGTTTCTGGCAAAGGTGGTAACTGACTTTGTAAGCTGGCAGATGTACCATTGATAATCACATCATATTCACCTTGCAACTCATCATAACCAATTGCATTGATATTGCCTTGTTGCTGGAATAAATCCGCTAATGCTTGTGCCTTAGATACGGTTCGATTAACGATAGTACAACTAGCTGGATTTTCAGCTAAAATCGGCTCTAATACACCGCGTACCGCTCCCCCTGCACCCATGATTAAAACCTTTTTATCTTTTAAAGCAATTTGATAATTCGCAGTCAAATCACGCACCAAGCCAACACCATCGGTATTATCACCATGAATCACACCTTGTTCATCAAACCATAATGTATTCAATGCGCCCGCATGTTCAGCACGTGAAGTCCGTTGTTGAGCAATTTCCCAAGCATGTTGTTTAAAAGGCACAGTAATATTTAAACCTTTACCACCTGACTGCTGAAATAATTGAACGGCCTTTGCAAATTCACCCTCATCAGTGCTCACAAGCATGGTCTTATAATCCAACGCTTGACCTGTTTGATAAGCAAATGCACTGTGAATCGAAGGGGATTTACTATGGTTAATCGGATTGCCAATAACTACATATTGGTCAATGTGATGTATCGTCATAATCGTTATATCTTTTTTATTGGCTGCAATTCACACTTACAAAGTAAGGTTTGCTAATGTTAAAAGTTTGGGCTGCTTTCTGTTTCTAATTGAATAGATTAATATGGAGCAAATCTAAAAAATTAAAGCTTGCTATGTACAAAGAAATGCTCAGCATCATAGCGATTGTGCTCACATTCGTTGCCTTTTTTCCCTATATTCGGGCAATTTTACGAGACCAAATCAAGCCGCATGTGTTTTCTTGGATTATTTGGAGCTTAACAACCTATATCGTTTTTTTTGCTCAACTGGCTGATGGTGCTGGGGTAGGCGCATGGCCTACGGGTATTTCAGGTTTAATCACACTTTATGTCGCTTTGTTGGCTTATCAACGTTGTTCAGATAGCAGTATTGTTTTAGCTGATTGGTTCTTTTTTATATTGGCTTTAACAGCTTTGCCTTTATGGTTTTTAACCGCTGATCCATTTTGGGCAGTGCTGGTTTTAAGCTTAACTGACCTTTTGGGCTTTATTCCAACATTACGCAAAGCTTATATGTCACCTTTTGATGAACAACTTATCTTTTTTGTGTTGATGGCTATTCGCAGTGCAGTATCTATTGCGGCATTAGAACATTATTCAGCCACAACCGTACTATTTCCTGCGATGATTGTGGTTGTTTGCATCATATTCATCATCATGGTTTCGATGCGCCGAGCAATCTTACGCAAAGCGTATACATAAAAGTCCCTATATCCGCAAAATAGGGCATAATTTGCAGATTTAAACCATAAAAAGCTTAAGGAAAGTCGAAAAAGTTAGGCAAACCCGTTTTGCTGTAAAAATGCTTCTGTGATATTGCTGGCATTCGGATTGGCTGCTTTATCACCGAGTACTAAACGTTCTAAATAACGGGCAATAATATCTACTTCTAAATTGACTTCATGGCCTGTTTGCATTGTGCCTAAAGTGGTTTTTTCTAAAGTATGTGGGACAATATTGAGTTCAAACACTGCGCCTTTGACCAGATTCACGGTTAAGCTAATCCCATCAACACAAATTGAGCCTTTTTCAGCAATATATTTGGCGAGCGCATCAGGGGCTTTAATTGCTAAACGCACAGAACGCCCATCATTATATCGCTCATTCAATATGCCAATCCCGTCAACGTGACCGCTGACAATATGACCGCCTAAATGGGTTTGTGGAGTTAAAGCTTTTTCTAAATTAGTCAAGTCATTGACTTTTAAATGTGCGAAGGTAGTGCGTTGCAAGGTTTCTCCAGACACATCTGCCCAAAAGCTACCGCCCGTCATTTCTGTCACAGTTAAGCACACACCATTAACCGCAATACTATCACCGAGTTGCACGCCTTCAAGGAACTCATGTCCTGTATGAATTTTAAATCGTGCATCAACACCTGTTGGTTGAATTTGTTGGATTTTGCCAAATGCTTGGATAATACCTGTGAACATAGCGATAACTTTACTGAAAAGAATTGATTAGCATAGCAAAAACAGGTGTAGTATCAAGAGTTAATTTGGTGAGTTGCCAATTTATATAGGATGGTTTGATGGATAAGTATGAAAGATTGATTATTGAGCTTGAACAAAATTTTTTAAGTTTTAAAAAGCCAAAAACAATCTGTAAGCCGACTTTTACCGATACAGCGTATAAGCAAAATTTAGAATTCGAGTTTAAACATAAAACCAGAGATAATTTGAATTATGATGACTGCACACGATTACTATTTGAAGCTCCCTTGTTATCAGATGAAGCTTACTTGCACTTTGTCCCTAGATTAGCAAAAGCCGCTTTTATAGAGGATGCAAATGCATTTTTTCTGTACAACCATCTTGAGAAAATAAATCAAAATATCTTAACTGGCTCTCAAAAAATATTATTGCAACAGTTAATCATTGAACTCAAACAAATCGAAGCAAATTGTGAGGCAGAAATATTACAAGAAACAGAACAGTCTTGGCGTGAATGGGAAGAAACTCAACGCAATAACAATACTGTAACCAGTCGTTTTTTATATGCAGTTGCTACAAACCAGTTTGAAGAGGTTCAACAACTGCTAAAACAAGATATAACTCTTTTAAATGCTAAAGATTCCAATAATCATACTGTATTCGATATTGCAAAAATGAGAGAACATCAAGCAATGTTACAATTTTTAGAGCAGGTTGCTAGCCAATCTACATAGCTATGTTTTTATAAATTGCTCAATAAATCTGACAATTTCATCTAAGTCATTTAAATTTAAATAAGGAATCGGTGGTGATTCGTTTAAAGGGGCATCAGTTGCAATCGCAATCACATCTTTATCATCTGGATATAAAAGCGGCTTATTTAAGCTAGGGCGATGCAATTCAATTTTAGGATAAGAAGCTGATTTAAAGCCTTCCGTTAAAATCAAATCAACCGAATCCGTATCTAACTGTGCAATTGCTTCTTGTAATGTGACTTCTGTTTCTCGCTCTGGAGTTTCTTGCACCAATGCCCAACGCTTTTGCGATGTAAGCAATGTTTGTACAGCCCCCGCATGACGTAAGCGATAACTATCCTTGCCTTCATGATCGATTTCAAACGCATGATGACTATGCTTAATCACTGCGATTCTCAGCCCTCTGTTTTTCAGAATTGGAATCAACTGCTCTAATAAAGTGGTTTTACCCGTGCCGCTATATGCGACGAAACCTAATAACTGGTAATGCGCCATTGTTGTGCTATATTACGCTGTGGACATGGAATGTATTATAAACCTGTCTTTTTTGAAGTTAGAAGCATTTTTACACTGGATAGTCGAGGCTTTTCATGCAACATCATGACGTATTAATTGTAGGTGGAGGCAT
>JAOXRS010000054.1 GCA_025800385.1 Candidatus Albibeggiatoa sp. nov. NOAA | reverse complement strand
ATTATGCTTACATTCCTTCAAACAATCATCTTTCTATGGCTGTTTAACAAATCAATTTATGCACTTCCAAATCTCTGCAGTACAAAATGAAAGGTCAAAATAAAGCAAGTAGCTAAAGTTAAGTTCTCAATGTTCAATAATTATTAATACTCTTTGGCAATATGCCTGGCAGCTGGACATCCTCTCAAATACACTAAATGTCCCGCAGAATTTCAACCAAAAGTGTCAATTAAACCTCTAAACATGTTATTCGATATTTGGCTGAAAATGTCAAGCGATACCAAAATTTGTTCGCACAATAACTTCACCTTAACTGGCTTAACACTTTTAAGTATTCCAATGTACAGTAAAAATGTAACAAAGTCAATCACAAGCCAAAATATATCGGTGTTTCCCTTTTAAAAGTAACTCCACTGACAAGCATTGCAATGCCCAGCTATTCTTATAAAAGACATTCTATATAAAACGATGATAACAAAAAATCACCATCAAGCCACCACAGGTCGCCTCCACCATCGCTACCATCTTGAATTTCACATAGTTACCACGCCAACACTTTGAGCCCGGATCCATTGTCAGTGGAGAAATGAAAACGAAGTCTTGTGCCGCATACATGACTGCTTTTTGCAACAAACAAAATATAGTGAACGAACTTTGCATCAACATACAACATTCTTTTACC
>JAOXRS010000048.1 GCA_025800385.1 Candidatus Albibeggiatoa sp. nov. NOAA | reverse complement strand
ATTTCATCATAATCACTAACACCATCACCGTCTGTATCAATAGTCATTGCATCCAAACCAAGAGAATAACGTTCGAAGTCAGTCAATCCATCGCCGTTGGAATCGATTTTAGTTTTGTCGGAACCGTATTCGTCTTCTAGTTTATCCGTAAGTCCGTCGCCATCTTGGTCAATCGCGTCAAATGCTTCGTCATAATCTGCCTGAGCGTGCATCAGTACAGAAGCTGGAATCACCTGTTTGGTAAAATTAGGACCTTCCCAGAACAATTTAATCCCACCTGGGCCTCCAGCGTCATAATAATCAATTTTTATGTCGTGGAAGCCAGCAATCAAGCTTAAGGTTCCGCTTCGCTCACGCATGCTGTGATTCCCACCATTTGCGACTACTAAATCATTGTTAATATAAAGCTTAGAACCATCATCACTAACAGTATAAAATTTATAAGTACCAGCAACGTCTACATACAGTTTACCTGTAAATGAGGCCGCTCCATTAGCAATGGGACCTCCAAAGGATTTTCCGTTCAACCTCGGAAAATAAAGCTGGTCGACAGTACCAGTGGCATAGAGAGGTAACTTGTTGAATTCAGGTAAAGCATTATAAATCCCTTTAAAATATTTTGAAATCAGACCACGTTTATGGAAG
>JAOXRS010000027.1 GCA_025800385.1 Candidatus Albibeggiatoa sp. nov. NOAA | reverse complement strand
ACTCATTAGTGAGTGCCTTGAATTACTATACTTCTTTTGTGCTCAGCAACCTCCTGCTTTCAACCCCATAAAATAAGCACCCCCACTCCCCTAAAAATAACCTTGCACTCATGGTATACCATAACTCAATAGTGCAAGATTATTTGTCGGGGGAGGGGGGGTGCTTATATCATTTTCCAAATTTCAGCCTCAATGTGACATTGTCTTTTATGTTTCAAGTGAACCCAAACTGCAACATAAAATAGCGACACTGGAAAATATCTTCCAATAGAAACACAAATCTGTGTGTGTGATACATGTAAACACTTTGCTTCAATGTTGTTTTGTTACTATGTTCCGATAATCCTACTAATGCACTTCAATTTCTGTATCCCTATTCTTAAGCATTGTCGTCAGAGGAGCTACGTCTTACACAACATCTGACAGTGTCATGTCTTCAAATGGGCCATTCTCCATGATTGTTGCAGTTGCTCTTGAACTGCCCTCAGTTGTCCCAGGCCAGGGGAGGGGTGAAGGGCACTTATTTAAAAGGGGGTGAGCTTATTTAGTATTTTTAGCCTTAGAAGGGACATTTATTTGAAGCTACAATAAAATATTACCACAACATTAACCCCTTTACTGCTACAAAGATGTGCTCAGTATGTCCCGTATCAGATTACACATACGCTACACACAAGCTACAAGGACAAACTGAGTACATCCTGTTTTATAGCAATTTTATGACAACTCCCGCACCTGGCAAAGACAATCAAAACATACAACTTAATGCTGGAGGACCTCCTAGAGACTGGAACAGATTAAGGCAATAATTATTATAATTGGTGCCTAGGGTAAATTTTGGCTGGCCACCATGTGGCTACAAGAGGCGTTTTAGAGTATGAGCTAATTCTGGAG
>JAOXRS010000024.1 GCA_025800385.1 Candidatus Albibeggiatoa sp. nov. NOAA | reverse complement strand
ATTTTGGGTAAATTTAGCGGTCGGTTAACAGGACACGGAATGAATAATAAATTATTACGTAAGATTTTTGAAAACGACAACAACTGGAGATTTATTACACTTCCAGAAGAAAGCGACGCAATTCCATTCGATAATTCTCTGTTTTTTCAGTAGTTAATCCATTTTTTGTGGAAAAAATGCAAAAAAACCTTGATTTTAGTTTATGATTGTGGTAAATATATATTCATCAAAAACGAAAGTGGTCGTTTAGCTCAGTTGGTAGAGCAAAGGATTGAAAATCCTTGTGTCGGTGGTTCGATTCCACCTCTGGCCACCATCTTATCAAATCCTCTTAATATTCACTTTCCACATCCTCTAATAATTTTGTTTTTGGATACCAGTATTCTCGGCAATCGCCTACTAAAAACAATGAACCTGTAATTGCAATCACATCATCTTTGTTTGCTTGATTTAGCGCATGTTCAATTGCTGCAGTCGGTTTCTCGATCATTGTGATTTCATCCGAATTAATACCATTTTCTATTAATAATTGTTTCAACTCTTGCGCTGGAATTGCTTGCCAAATCCCCTTGTCTAAGAACGTTGTGACGATAATCTGTTTGGCTTGTAAATCTCGAATCAGTGGAAAAATATCCGTATTCAGCTCTTTGCCCATTTTCAAAGCAAAAACCAAGGTAATCGCTTGACCCATTTGTTTTAAGCGTGCGAAAAAACTACCCAACTTATCAGGGTTATGCGCCCCATCAAGAAAAACCACAGGCTCAGATTGAATTTGCTCCATCCGTCCAGCAATAAATGCACGTTGTAAACCTGTTTTAACTACATCTGCTTGAGGTTGCTTTTGCTGCATTTTTAAAAAGGTTTCATACACCATAACCGCACAAGCCGCATTATGGGCTTGAAATTGGCCTTGTAACGCTAATGTTAAATCCTGATATGCATTAGAAGGTGTCATGATAGAAAATTGGTTTTGTTCATAATTGTACGAAAAATCTTGATCGAGTAATAATAACTCTGTCTCAACATTATTTGCTTTGGTGCGCGCGATCGCTCTGGTTGAATCCTGTGTAAAGCCACAAATGGCGGTTGTATGCGGTTTGATAATCTCAACTTTGTCCGCTGCAATCAATTCCACAGTATCGCCCAAAATTTCGGTATGATCTAAACCCACACTCACCAGCACAGAAATCATCGAATTTAAAACATTGGTCGCATCCAATTTGCCGCCTAGCCCCACTTCAACAATAGCTACATCCACTTGATGCTGTTTAAATAACATCAATGCAATGGCAAGTTTCACCTCAAAAAAACTGGGTAACCCGAAATCTGTTTGTTCTGCTACTGCAGAAAATGTAGGCTCAATTTGATTATAAATCTCTAGCAATTCGCTTGTTTTAGCTGGATAACTGTTAATTTTCCAAGTTTCGTTTAAAATTTGTAAATAAGGGGATAAAAATAAACCTGTTTTATAACCTTGGGCTTGCAATAGACTGTCGATAAAAGTGGAAGTTGAACCTTTACCAGACGTGCCACCAACATGAATAACCGATAATGCATCTTGCGGATTACCTAATAATTCTAACAGTTTACTGATTCGCTCTAATCTTAAATTAACGTCGGCAATAAATTTGAAATCACTGACCAAATTTTCCAGTTTTTGATTTAATTGATTGTATTGTTCAATAACATCCATGTTGTCATCTCGTTTGTCTAACTTATTCAAACTTTTTAGCAAATTGTTTTAAGGTAAAAGCATAGGGCTTATTTTTTTGTAAGATGGTGGGCAAGGCACCAATGGCTTGTTGTGCCAATTCCGCATTTTCAAACTGTCCATAAACAATACCCCATAATTCCTTTTCTGCTTGATAATAAGGGTGTAAATCATTTAAAAAAGGCTCTAATTCTGTTTTTTTAAATAATCGCTCAATTTCTGCACTTTTATCCCCATAGCTTTGCATCACTTGCAAGGTGTAATAATGTGCGGGCATTTGCTCAAGCCACTGTTGTGTTACTGCTAGTTGTTGTTGAATTGTGGTCTTCGTACTGATTTGTGTGTCTGTTTGAGTTTGAGTTTGAGTTGGCAGTGTCAGCGGGGTTTCTGTGCGTGGAAGTAGAATAGCTGACGATTTCGGCATATTAATATAGAAATAATAGCCACCTGCAATCACTAAACTCACAAGCAATAAGCCAATCAAAGTGTAATAAAAAGCCGACTTTTTCATATCATAACCGCTATCTTGAGCTGCCATATGAACATGTTTTGCTGTAACAATATGCTTATTTTCCGAAAATGCAGCAAGCAAAGCTTTATCCGCCAAAATATTCAATCGACGCATTAAGCCTTCTGAGACTTTATATAAACGGCGCAATGCACTTTTAGAAAACACTGAAGGCCCTCGATAACCCGCAGCATGTAAGCGAAATTGTAAATAATCACCAATATCTTGATATTTTAAAGCAGGTAGGTATAAATGGTGAGTTATGCGTTCTTTCAATTGACGGATGTGTTCAACGCTTAAATTCACATCTAACTCAGGCTGGCCGAATAATACAATCTGTAATAGTTTATCTTTTGTGGTTTCTAAATTACTCAATAAGCGAATTTCTTCCAATGTTTCCAACGGCATATTTTGCGCTTCTTCAACGAATACAACCACTTGTTTTTGCTGCCCATGTTTTTCCAACAAAGCGATTTGTAACTGTTGCATTACTTCTAAACGTGAACTTTGTGTATTAATTGGTAATTTCATTTCCAGCCCAATCGCATGTAATATCATGTCTGGTGACAAGTGCGGATTGGCTAAATATACAATTTCGATGTTATTTGATAATTTTTCTTCTAACATCCTACATAACATAGTTTTTCCGCTACCGACTTCACCCACCACTTTGACCATGCCTTCACCTTGTTGAATCGCATAAATCAGCGCATCCAACACCAAGCCACGATTGCCGCCTGTATAAAACAATTGCGTGTCTGGGGTAATCTTAAATGGGGGAAAATGTAAACCAAAATGCTCGTAGTACATTAGCGGATCGTTTGCAATGAGTTTGGGCAAAGTATAATAGCACTTGTCGGTAATGTGTATGCCATGTCAAGCTAAATAATTCAAAAAATTCACTTTTAAAAGGCCGTAAAAACAGGCAAAATAGTTGTTACTTAAGCTATCATTCTTGCCAGTACACGAGTAGAGTGGTAGGGTGTAAAGTTAATTTCTCATAGTTGTAGGAAAGTAAACTGATGCAAAAACTTGAAGCTAATCTTCCTGATGATGTTTATGCCCGCTTACAAAAATTGTTTACAGAGCAAGGTGGTGATGATTATGTCAGTGTTAATACGGATGAAGTCAAAGGACATGATGCACTACTGACCGATTTATTGACGTTGGGTTTAGAACAATTAATTGATACTGAAGACCAATATCCTGATGATAATTAAAATATTTATCTTTTAGTTTTATAAAATAAACAGGTTTTGCATTTCCTATAAGAAATAATCAGTATCAATGCTTTTACTCCCAAGCTGCTTTTGGGAGTATTGCCATTTTGCAGGTAGGAGCATACTCCTAACCCTCAACAATTAATCAATGATTTGCTCTAATTCATATAAAGATTCTAACGGCTCACGTTTACGAATTTCATGCACTTTTTCGCCATCAACTAAAAGTTCCACAGCACGAGGACGGGTATTGTAATTGGAACTCATGGTGAAACCATACGCACCCGATGAGCGCACCGCTAAGAGATCGCCTTCTTCAATTGCTAACTCGCGTTGTTTGCCTAAGAAATCGCCTGTCTCACAAATAGGCCCAACGATGTCATAGTTTTTTGCATCCGTGTTGATTTGTTGATTGACAGGTAAAATCTCTTGCCATGCTGCATACAAAGAAGGACGGATTAAATCATTCATTGCCGCATCAACGATAGCAAAGTTTTTGTCTTTAGTGGTTTTCAAATATTCAACTTTAGTCACTAACACACCCGCATTAGCCATAATTGCGCGCCCAGGTTCAATCAAAATCTCTACATTTTTACCCGCCAAGCGTTCCACCAATTGCAAGGCTTCTACATATTGTTGTGGTTCGGGTGGTTGTTCATCTTGATAACGCACACCTAGGCCGCCGCCTAAATCAATATGATCTAATGTAATCCCCGCTTTTTCTAGCTTATTGATTAAATTTAAAATCCGTTCTAAAGCAGCAATAAATGGTTCATTTTCAGTTAATTGTGAACCAATATGACAATCAACCCCAACCACATTCAGATGCGATAAACTGGCCGCATGTTGATACACTTCTAATGCAGTATCAACATCAATGCCGAATTTATTTTCTTTCAAACCTGTGGAAATATAAGGATGTGTTTTTGCGTCAACGTCAGGATTCACGCGTAATGAAACGGGGGCGACTTTATCTATTTGTTGGGCAATGGTTTGAATTCGTTCTAATTCTGCTTCTGATTCCACGTTAAAGCAACGGATACCGACTTCTATCGCGCGTCTGATTTCTGCATGGCTTTTGCCTACGCCTGAGAATACGACTTTGCTGGCCTCACCACCTGCTTTTAATACCCGCTCTAATTCGCCTACAGACACAATGTCAAACCCTGAACCCATTTTGGCTAATAAATTCAAAATAGCGATATTAGAATTGGCCTTAACCGCATAACAAACCAAATGTGGTAAATCACCAAAAGCCTTATCAAATGCGTGCCAATGGCGTTCCAAAGTTGCTCGAGAATAGACATAACAAGGGGTGTCAAACTGAGCAGCAATATCCGCTAATTTGACTTCTTCGGCGTATAAATCGTCTCCGCGATAAGCGAAATAGTCCATTGATAATCCTTTATATGCTTTAACTGGCTTGTTCGATGATGCCGCCACCTAAACATGCAGCCCCATCATAAAATACGATGGATTGCCCTGGGGTAACAGCACGTTGCGGCTGGTCAAATACGATTTGATAGCCATCTTGATTGATTTCGGTAATCGTACACGGTTGATCGGTTTGGCGATAACGGGTTTTTGCGGTACAACGATAAGGTAATTCAGGTGTTTCGCCCGATACCCATGACAGTTGGTTGGCCGTCACGTTTTGGCTGAATAGCAAAGGATGGTTATGGCCTTGTCCCACGATCAGTTGATTGGTTTTCACATCTTTGCCAATCACATACCAAGGTTCACCCGTACTTTGTCTTAAGCCCCCAATTTGTAAACCTTTGCGCTGGCCTAACGTGTAATACATCACCCCTTGATGCTGCCCAACCACTTCGCCATCTGGGGTAATCATATCACCTTGTTGTGCTGGAATAAATTGGCTGAGAAATTCACGAAATGGTCGTTCACCGATGAAGCAAATCCCTGTACTGTCTTTCTTATCGTGGGTCACAAAACCTTGCTGCTCTGCAATTTCACGGACTTCAGGTTTATGAATTTCTCCAACAGGAAACACACTTTTTGCTAATTGCTGTTGACCTAAAGTGTATAAAAAGTAGCTTTGATCTTTATTCGGGTCTAAACCACGTAAAAGTTGCCATTTTTCATTCTGCTGGCCTGAATGCACATAATGTCCCGTTGCAATGGCATCTGCACCCAAACGTTCAGCATGTTCTAAAAATACTTTAAATTTGATTTCTCGATTACACAAAATATCAGGGTTAGGTGTGCGACCCGCTTTATATTCTGATAAAAAATCTTCAAATACATTGTCCCAATATTCACTTGAGAAATTTGCAGTATGTAAAGGGATGTCTAGTTTATCGCAAACCGCTTGTGCATCTTTTAAATCTTCGGTGGCACTGCAATAGTCTTGGGTGTCATCTTCTTCCCAATTTTTCATAAATAGACCTTGCACCTCGTAGCCTTGCTGTTTAAGCAAATAAGCCGCAACCGAGGAGTCTACACCACCAGAAATACCAACAATAATGTTCATTTTTAAATTTAGATTTGACAGAATAATAAAATACTTTAGGCTAGCATGGTTAACCTAACACTTTATCAGGTTATTTATTGAGTTGAGAATAAATCACCCATGCTTGTATGTCCCACATTTTGCAGAATGCAGAACATTATGACAAGAGAGAATGAATAATTATTCTAGGTTATAAGGTAAATCTTGAATTTGTAGGGTTTTATCAGGCATGGATTCACAATGAATCGCTTCGTTTTCTAAGGCAATTTTTAATACAGCCAACAATGCATAGCCACCGTCAGGATGCGGCTGCACATTGACCACCTGTCCTGCATTATCTGTGTTAGCTAATAATTTTTCACCCACTTCAGGCGTGTTATCTACATCCAATTTAGCCAAGTACATACGGCGTTTTAAGCTACCTAAGTATTTCATTCTGGCAACAACTTCTTGACCTGTATAACAACCTTTTTTGAAATTTAAACCGCCCAGAGCTTGCCAGTTTGTCATTTGAGGTACAAATTCTTCACTGAGTTTTGTATTGATGGTTGGCACAGCGGCTAAAATATCTAACAATTCCCACGCATCACGCCCGATTGGTGTTGCTGATGCTGATAATTTTGTCCAAAGGGTTTGCATCAATTCCACGTCGTCGTGAATAATCCAATAGCGCGGGCTTGAACCTGCTGGCAAATTGATAATTGTTAAACCTTCGCGTAATGTGGAAGCAAATAGCTCTGATTCAGGTATTGCTAATTCTAAATTTTGCAATAATTGAGTGCTGTTTTGACCCGCTACGCCCATACATACGATTTTGTCGCTGACATCTTCCAATTGCACATCAGCACGCAATACAAACATTTTTAAACGTTTAAATACCGCTTCCATGCTGTCTTTGGGCAGAAATAAGTAGTAATCATCATGACGTTGGCAAATGTAAAAACTGACTAACATCCGACCTTTTGGCGAACACCATGCACTGAGTTGGGCTTTACTGGGAATGACTTGACGAATATCGTTAGTTAATTGGCCTTGTAAAAATGTTTGGGCTTCACTGCCAGACGCTTTAATCACCGCAAATTGTGAAAAATCCGCCAATACATTGCCATTGACTGCTTGCTGACGTTCGTCATCCTGTGAACCAAAATGATTGACCTGCCCCGCCTCGATTATTGCACCTTGAGTTTGTAAAAAGTCCTGCCATTGCTGCATCATTGCCCGCTTCCTTATAAACGATGTGAGTGATAGCTATAGACATTATGCGGCATTGTTTAACAAAATAAAGGATCGGTATCACATATGCTGGCTGGATCGTACGATCTAAGCAAAGCGTCATACTTGATACGTATAGGGAAAATCATGAAGCATTTCATTATCAATAACCTTTTACAGCCAAAATAATGAAAAAGGGCTACTTCACTTCACTTAATAATTTTAAAACCATGCCTTCAGCTTGATTGAGATAACCGCCACCAAATAGGTTTAAGTGATTCAAAATATGATATAAGTTGTAAAGAATTTTACGGGTGGGATAGCCAACATCTAATGGCCATTTATCTTGGTAAGCTGCGTAGAAATCGCTAGGAAAACCACCGAATAACTCTGTCATTGCAATATCGGCTTCTCGATCACCGTAATAAATAGCGGGATCAAAAATAACAGGTTGTCCATCAACATCTACCGCATAATTGCCTGACCATAAGTCACCATGGAGTAAAGAAGGTGACGGCGTATAGTCAGTAAAGAACGCGCCAATTTCATCTAGTAACTTTTCACCATTATTTTGCAGATTACCGCCATAGCCTTTGTGCGCGGCTAATTCTAGTTGATGACCTAAACGGTGTTTTTGCCAGAATGTAACCCAATCATTTTCTGATGTGTTTTTTTGCGGGGTTGAACCAATATAGTTGTCACGATACCAGCCATAAGGTGTGCGCATCACTTGATGTAAGACCGCAAGCTGATGGCCTAATTGAATCCCTGCATTTCGTGCATCTCCCGGCATCGCAATATATTCAGTGACTAGATAAGCATGGCTTTGTGTCGCACCCCAACAGATTGGCACGGGCACTTTAATCACCGCAGGTTGAGCTAATTCGGCTAGACTCGCGGCTTCTGCCTCAAACATATCATATTCACTAGGCTGATTAATTTTAACAAAATAATTTTTGCCTAGCCCTTCAATACGAAAAGCCTGATTGATGCAGCCACCCGAAATAGAGTAATGCGTTTGCACCTGAAAGTCTTGTTCTGTCGTCTCAGTAATGTGTTTTGCAATGGTTTGCCAATCAATACTTGTTTGCAACATAAAGCCTATCCTGTGAGCGAACGTAACAACCTGACATAAAAATAACGAAAGTGACCTTAAACTATAATCGTCTCATAAAATGGCTAAGGTTTTCTATGTAAATATGTTAAACCTTTAGTCAATATGACAATGTGCTTAAAGTAGCGACTATTTTATCTAAATTAATGGGGGAGAACGATTATGGCCGATTGTAACATAAATGCTGACGACAGCGATTGAATTGATGTTTGGCAAGCTTATTGGGTGTAGAATGCAAGCAACGCACAGAATGGGAGCACGTAGCAATGAATCAATTCACCCTACTTAAAAGTCAGCGTTTTTTCCCTTTATTTCTCACTCAATTTCTTGGCGCATTCAATGATAATATTTATAAAAATGCACTGGTTATTTTAATTATTTTCCAAGGTGATGTTTTATATGGTATTCCAACCACACAGCTTGTGACCATGAGCGCGGGTATTTTCATCTTGCCGTTTTTTCTATTTTCAGCCACTGCTGGACAGTTCGCAGATAAGCATGAAAAAGCGTGGATGATTCAACAAACCAAGCTATTAGAAATTCTTATCATGTCCCTTGCTTTAATTGGGTTTTATACACAACACATTGGTTTTTTAATCATATTGCTATTTTTGATGGGCACACAATCAACTTTGTTTGGCCCTTTAAAATACGCTATTTTGCCGCAGCACTTACAAAAAGAAGAATTAATGGCGGGCAACGGTTTACTCAGTATGGGTGTGTTTCTAGCCATTTTGTTAGGCACTATCTTAGGCGGCATTTTAATTTCTATCGCTGATTATGGTGCGTTACTGGTTTCTGGTATTGTGATTGTGGTTGCTACATTAGGCTATATCTCAAGTCGTTTTATTCCCCAAGCGGATGCACCTGCAAAGGATATACAAGTCAATTGGAATATTTTTACTCAGACATGGCGCACGTTCCAATTAACGCTAGCACGTAAAGATGTGTTTATTGCGATTGTGACTGCATCATGGTTTTGGTTTGTGGGGGCTACTTTTCTCTCTCAAGTGCCCGCTTATGCTAAATATGTGCTAGGTAGTAATAACGAAGTCATTACATTACTGCTTTTTATGTTTTCATTAGGCATTGGCTTAGGCTCAATATTATGTGAAAAATTATCTAAAGGACGCATTGAATTAGGCTTAGTGGTGGTTGGCGCAATTGGTCTTATTGTGTTTCCTATCGATCTTTATTTTGCAAGTCAGCCTTTTACCATACTAAACTTATCCGCTGGAGAGCTTGGTTTATGGCAGTTTTTGGCATTAAATGGGAGTTTTAGAGTATTATTAGATTTAGCTTTTATTGGCCTATTTGGTGGTATTTACATTGTACCCCTTAATGCCACAGTGCAACGACGCAGTAATCCGACCTATCGAGCACGTATCATTTCAGGGGCAAACATTTGCAATGCTTTATTTATGGTTGCATCAGCAATCACTATTGTTGTGTTATTAAGCTTTGAGTTTACAATTGCTCAAATCTTTTTATCTCAAGCAATATTCACCTTGTTCATTGCTGGCGTTTTATTTGTAGCCATGCCTGAATTTATTTTAAGCTTTTTGACTTGGGTTGGCCTAAGATCAAAAGTGCAATAAATATAACATGTTGATGGTTTTTACATCAGGTATAGATATAAGTCGTTATTATTTTGTTACGGTGTGGTTTAGATTGATACCTAAGCAAATTCATTTATTTTTTAAATAATGCTTATATACTATTGCTTCTATAGGCAGTTAAACCCTACTTATAGCAAAAATATATGCTTTATAAAAATATGTGTTTAGTGGGATTTGGTCACGCGCATAGGATTTGCATAGAGGGTCAATAGGTACAATAACCATAGCATTCACTCATATTCGCAGTATCTAAACTATACTGTTTATATGATACAATTCAGAGCTAAATGTAATCATAGCAATGACACCTTATGCACTCTTTCACCTAAAACCCAAGGCAGGCGATAAGTTGTTTGCACTGTTATCATCTTTTTCCAACTATAAACTAATAGCTATAGTTGTTTACTTTATGTTATTGTTTGGACTTACTTATCAGGTAGGGCAAGCTAAGCAACCTAGTGAGTATCAGCTTAAAGCAGCGTTTTTATATAATGTTGCTCGCATGGTGGACTGGCCAAAAGCGGATAGAAAAAAACCACTGGTTGTGTGTTTAGTAGGAAAAGACCCGTTTGGAGCCGCTTTGAACTCTATTAAGAAAAAAAAGGTCAAAAAGCGGCCACTTAAGTTTATGATGGATGTAAAAATCAGTGATATTTCTGAGTGTAATATCGTGTTTATTACGCAAGATGTTCAAGATTCATTAACAACGAATATACTTCCTAGCATTGAAAATCAACATATATTGACAGTTGGTGACGTACCTGATTTTGCAACACAAGGTGGCATGGTTAACTTGCTCAAGAATGGGGAGCGAATTGCCATCGAGATTAACCTGAAAGCTGTTAAAGCATCAAATATTGTCATTAGTTCTAGGCTATTAACATTAGCAAAAATTGTTGACGAGTAACGCCACAGGAACAGTCTTTAAATGAGAGCCTTCCGTGACATTTCTATCAAAAGTAAACTAAGTACTATCATCTTGGCGACAAGTGCTATTGTTTTACTATTGGCTTCTAGTGCATTTGTAACAAACGAATTATTTACTTTACGTCGCAGCATCGTGGCTGATTTATTTACAGTTGCTGACATTATTGGTTTAAACAGCAGTGGCGCACTATTATTTTATGATTCTAGTAGTGCGGAAGAAAACTTAACTGCTTTAACTGCCAAACCTCATATTTTACGAGCACACCTCTTTACTAAAGATGGTAATTTGTTTGCCAGCTATTTCCGCGAAGATTTAGAAAATCAAGAACCTGCACATCCTACTGTTTGGGGTTATTACGCCCAAAATAGTCCTGAAGCCATTACAAAAGATGATCCAATAGTAAAAGACAGTAGTTTTTTTCATAATCGACACATTGAAGTATTTAAAAATATTAATTTCGATGATGAATTTATTGGCACGATTTACGTTCAATCTGATTTAGATGAGCTTGATGAGCGTTTATTTTGGGCAGCTGCTATTATTTTCTCCATTATGCTGGCATCGATGTTATTGGCTTATATTCTTGCCTCAACCCTGCAAAGTTTTATCAGCCAACCTATTTATAGCTTATTGAGTACCATGAAAATGGTGTCTAAAAATAAAAATTATTCGATTCGTGAAAAGAAGTTGGGTAACGATGAGTTAGGTAGTTTGGTGGATGGCTTCAATGAAATGCTGTCTCAAGTGGAACAGCGTGATTTAGAGTTAAAACAATATCGGGTACATTTAGAAGAGAAAGTCCAGCAACGTACTGCAGAATTAGCTGAAGCACGCGATCAAGCCCTAGCTGCTAACAAAGCCAAAAGTGTATTCTTAGCCAATATGTCACATGAAATTCGTACCCCGATGAATGCGGTATTAGGTTATGCACAAATTTTACAACGTGATTCAGATTTAACTAAATATCAACGTGATGCACTGCAAATTGTTGAAACCAGTGGTAACCACTTGCTGGGTTTGATTAATGATATTTTGGATATTTCCAAGATTGAAGCAGGGGCAATGGAGATTCGTGATGAGAATTTCTATTTAGATGAATTAGTTGATGCGATTTCTGCCATGTTCAAAATCCGTTGTGAGCAAAAACGTTTAGGCTGGCATGTTGAAAATGAAATATATGAAAAAGTCACGGTTTATGGAGATCAAGGTAAGTTACGCCAAATATTGATTAATTTACTAGGTAATGCGGTGAAGTTTACGGAAAAAGGTGAAGTTGTATTGCGAGTGGCTTATGGCGATAAACCTGATTATTACCGTTTTGATGTATTAGATACAGGTCGTGGTATTGATGTTGTGGATCAAGGCCGTATTTTTGAACCATTTCAACAAGAAACGTCTGGCTATGATAAAGGTGGTACAGGCTTAGGTTTGGCGATTACCAAACGTCAAATTGAACTTATGAATGGTGAACTCAGCTTAAAGTCCGAATTAGGAGAAGGCTCTGTTTTTACTGCGTTGTTACCATTTGCAAAAGGGGAAGGTGAAGTCGAAGCCCATGGTAATTACCAGCAAGTTTCTCGTGTTGCCGATGGTTATGACTTGTTAGCCATTGTGGTTGATGATGTAGAAGAAAATCGAGATATTCTTTCACATGTTTTACGTGACATTGGTATTGATACAGTTGAAGCACATAATGGCCAAGAATGTATTGATATTCTGAAAGAGCGGGAAGTTGACATTATTTTCACAGACATTCGGATGCCTGTCATGGGTGGCGAAGAAATGATCGTATATATCCGCCAACATATGAAATCAGATGTACCTTGTATTGCGATTTCTGCTTCTACCCTTGCGCACCAAACTCAGGAAATGTTGGATTCTGGCTTTAATCATTTTATATCTAAACCATTCCGTTTTGAAGCAGTGTATGAATGCTTAGAGAAACAGCTCAATATTGAATTTATTTATAAAAATATTAGCCAGTCTGATGTTGAGCTAGATACTAAGGATGTATCTATTGTCACAAATGTACAGTTATCTGACGCACTGTTTAATCATTTGTATGAAGCGGCTAAATTGAATGATTTAACCGAGTTAGAAGCATTGGTGACTAAATTAACATCAGATGCGGCTACACAGGCCTTTGGTGAGCAATTAAGTTTATTACTAGACGATTACGATACTGAAGGTATTTTAGAAATCCTAAATGACTTAAAACATCGTGAACATCATGATGAACAAGAAGATGACTCGCAACATACAGATCATTCTAGTTTGGAAATGTCTAAAACAGATTATGTGCGCTTGGAAAATGCAGTTAAGTTAAATGATATTTCAGAGCTAGAAGATATTTTGGCGGAGTTACAACAGCAGAAGAATAAGGCGTTACGTGACTTTGCATTGCGCATGGATAGCTTGTTATCGACTTATGATATTGAAGGAATTGAAGAATATCTAGCTACTGTACAGTGTATAGATGAGGCTTAGGAATCTGACTTATTAATATCTTGAGTATTACCTGAGCCAATATTAATATTAGCTGTGTGTACATTTCCTCCAATATGGATTTGATTGGTATTTTCAGTGGGCATCAGTTTCAGTGCTTCAATTAAATTATAAGTGCCATATTTGCAAGTAAATTCTCGTTGGCCTTTTTCCTGTTGAGCGAGTAAATCATCATAATCAATACGCGGTTTTTTGTTAAATGTTCGCCCTTCTGCAATTTTCGCTTTATCATTTAAATATAAAAATTTTTCATATTCTAACTTCGGCATTCTTGCAAGTATTTTTAATACGTTATCGAATAGCGTGGCAAAGTGTTTATCTGCGTGTGTGCCGTCGATTTCAATAGACAAAACGCGTTCTTGATAGTTGGCTCTAACCAGTGCATGGGTTTGCCAATTGCTGTTAAATAGGTGTACACCATGTTGCCAGACTAAATTATTAAAAATATCCTCATGTTGTTCAACAATCAGCATATTGAGCACATGGCGCGGTAAAAAGCTTTTAAAATCAAATTCAAAGTGTAGTGCATCTGTGTAATTAAAGTGTAAATTATTAGGTTGGTCAGAGGGCAATAATTCAGGCACGATCCATTGGTTTTGGGTATCTTTGACGGGATAGCATAATTTAAATTCTCGCATTGCATGAATGAGTAAATCTTGTTTTTCAATGGGATATTTAAGTACATTGCCTTGGTTATCTTCGACTTTACGGTCTTGTAAAATTTCTTGCACATCTTGACGGTTTAGACAGCCATTTTGTCTTACAGCTCGTTTATCATACAACAATGGGTAAACACCATAAGTTAACCAACGTGGATTGAGTAAAAATTCATCTAGCCAATGTAAATTGGGAAAATGGATGATTTCGCCTAATTTATCCAATAAATCGATTAAGCTGTCTAATTGTTGTTTTTCGATTTGCTTGGCTTTGCATAGTTTATTAAAGGTGGCTTTTTTCAAAAATGGTTTTTTTCGGGATTTTTCTCTTAGCTCTTCAATTAGTTCAAATTCTTGGTTGGAAAAATAAGGTTGGGTTTTGCCGATTTCGTGTAATTGTTGATTGAGGGCTTTTTTTAATATCGCAAATTCGTTGGCGTATTCACCTTGATATTGTGTGGTTGAAACAGGATAACGATTGCAAATATTAGGATAGGTTTGTTGTAAACGGTTAATATCTAAATTGATTTGTGTGAGATCGCATTTATTTTCAACAATCAGTACAGGCGCGTCTGCACCAAAGGCACGGATAAATTCTAGCCAATATTCAGCTTGTTGGTTGGCATCATGACCTGTGCTACGTGAGTTGAGTACCAGTATATACACACAACGTGAGCGAAGAAAAAACTGATGAGTAGCATGAGCAATAACTTGACCGCCAAAATCCCAAAAATGTGCGGTTAAATTCGAGTTTTCTACTGGCCATTCACTAATATCAATCCCCAGTGTCATGTCAGTTCCGCCTTCGGTCACAGTTTCATCATTTAAGGCTTGAATCAATGAGGTTTTGCCCGCTTCGCCATCACCGATAAAAATTGCCCGCACCCGTTTCATCTTTTGTTCAAGTTTGCTATCACGTAGCTTTTTCAAATAGCGATTAATTTCTTGCGGACTTTGAGCTAAAACCTCTTCAGACAATAATGCACTTTTTTCTAATAACTCAATATCAAGTGGTTTGCCATCATAGCGATCTAGTAACCAATCAGCCCAATAGTCAAACTCAGGTAATTGACGTAAATGCTTAAAAAAGTTTTTTCTTAATTCTTTGAGTTCAGCAGGATAAGACAATGGTTGAGTAACATAAGCTTGAGCAGTTAACTGTGTTTCTAATAAAGCTAACTCGTCATCTAATATCTGTATGATATTGGCGTTGTTGGCGTTGTTGGCGGCGAAGGCGGCGAAGGCGGCGAAGGCAGCGGCGAAGACGGCGGCGTTGGCGGCGGCGAAGACGGCGGCGTTGGCGGCGGCGTTGGCGGCGGCGTTGGCGGCGGCGTTGGCGGCGAAGGCGGCGGCGTTGCTGGCGGCGGCGTTGGCGGCGTTGTTGGCGGCGTTGTTGGCGGCGACGAAGGCGGCGGCGACATCATCGTAGTTGTTAACAGCTAAATAACCTAACTGTATCGCACGCTGTACAGATAGCAAATGTTTTTCTTTTTTATCCCAATACCATAAAAAGCCCTTTTTATCAGCTTTATCAGCTAAAAATGGTAAAGCCAATAAAGCAGTACGTAGAGCAAATGCAACACTCAATTGAGGGTTATTTAGTGCATTTAAACGCTTTTTAATATCCTCTCTAAAATCATCAATATCAGACATTACCTATCCAACCATTAAAAATATAATGATGTTCATTGTAGAGAGATTGATTCACTGCTGCAATAAAGGGAGAGTACAATCAAAGAAAAGTTGATAATACTGGCATTTTATGCTTTTTTGTCTGTCTTACTTCCTTTTCGATACTTCAAGCTTTGGAGCAAATCCATGAAATATAGAATCTGGCTTGTGCTGAGCCTCGTTTTTTTACATGTCCCATTCGGATTGGCGAAAACCCATACCATCACTGAAGCATGGGTGAGTTTAGGGCAAACCAAGAATCAATGTCCTGATTTATATGATTACTTTCCTAAGGGTGGAATGCTGAGTTTTTATTGTCATGCAAAAGGCTTACTAGACCTCAACGATTTACAAAAGATGGCAGATATGCCCGTTTTTCTCTCAGGCCCGCATAAAAACAATCTGCCCGATTTAGAAGCAGGACAAGACTTTGCGCATTATAATCCTGAATTTGTGCAATGGTTGACTGAGAACCTGATACCTGCTGCAGATGATGAGGAATTGCGTGAATTAACCCAGCCATTTTACGACCAATATGTGCAGCCACTTGCCCGAACCTATTACCAATCCTATCAATCCCTACAAGAGAATGCTGACTATTTTGCTGAAGAAACCAAGCTATATGCTGATGCAGTCAAAAAACGCCAATTACCCGATTATTACTATGAAAAATTTTATGATTTCGCCGACTTATATGAATCAGGCTATAACGGCAATGTAGTAAAAGGCGCGGTTGCATTTTGGATTCGGCGCAATGTAGATGGTACAATCGACCAATTTGTTGCAGGTTTGGAAAAATTACTCAGCACCTATGACGCTGGATTTCTCAACCAAGCAAAACCCGCCCAATCACCGCAAAGTCTAGCTGAAATATGGGTAAATTTAGACAAGATTTATCAACAAACTGATACCCGTTGCGAGCAAGAACAAACATGGTTTCATGATTTGGGGATGCGTGGTTTTTACTGCCATCTGAAAAGTGGATTGAGCTTTAAACAGTTACAAGCATTAGCTCCAATGCCAATTTTTTTATCAAGCCCACATCAGAATAATCAGCTTAACTTAAACTCTCGATTTAGTTTTGGCCATTACAACCCTGAATTTGTAAACTGGTTAAATAACAATGTTATTCCAGCCAACCCCAGCCCTGCATTTTTGAAAGCCACACAAGGTTTTTATGATGACTATATCAAGCCATTGGCGCGGACTTACTACATGGTTCATCACATTTTACAAGCCAACCCTGAGTTCAAAAATACTGAATTACGCCGCTATGAAGATTTGATTTTGACTCAAAAATTACCTGAATTTTATACCAGTCATACTTATTTAACGCTGAGATCCAAATATCCTGAGTTAGAGGAATTTACAAGGGATAATTATGAAGTGGCCAGTGCAATGACATTCTGGTTGCGTCGTTTGATGGATGGAACAGAAGATGAATTTATTCAGGTTTTGAAAAAATTGCTGCTCACATATGACAAGATATTATTAGATCAATTTTCATTACCTACCAATGACCCGCTCACATTTCGTTTTGAATTCAACAGCTATCAAGCCGATCCTTTCTGGGTAGTGGATGAAATTCATATTTATGATACTGATAATCAATTGACACAAAAGTTGGACGGATTCCAAGCTGAGCAATTGGGTTCTGCAACGGAAATGTATAACCTTGAGAAGAATGATTTCAATTTTGATGGCCATGACGATATACGTTTGCCCCAGTTTTTACCAACAGAAAATTTATCTTTTTTTTACTGGTTATATGATCCTGAACAAAATAAATATGTACGCCATACTACTTTAGAAAAAATGGACTATGTGGATTTTGATCCGCCATCTAAAACCATTATTAATCATTGGATAAAAGATGAGCAAAATTATGGTGAAGATACATATCGTTATACAAGTTTCAAAGAAATTGAATTGGTTAAACAAGTGTTATCTAAAAAAGTCAGTAACAAAACTCTCGTTACGACTTTAGAACGCAATGAGGCATCAGGAGAAATGGAAGTGACTGATATTGATCTTCGCTAATTTCGATAGGCTGGTGATTGTTCGCACGATTGCCAGCTCTTTTCTTGTCCAACCACTATTTAAATATAACTACGTGTATCGCATAAAGGTTGATTCGTGGCTGTAATCAGGGGAAAATACAGTGATAGAATTGAGAAAAATACTTATTTTCTAAAAATACCAATCCTCTCATTAACTGACTTTAAAAATATATAAAGAATGGAACAAAATTTTAGCGAGCGAGTTTTACATTGGTTCGCACAACACGGACGTAAAGATTTACCTTGGCAACAACATAAAACTGCGTATAAAGTTTGGGTATCTGAAATCATGTTGCAACAGACCCAAGTCAGCACCGTCATTCCCTATTATGAAAAATTCATGCAACGCTTTCCCACTGTGCAAGACTTAGCCACTGCCAAACAAGATGAAGTGCTACATTACTGGACAGGCTTGGGCTACTACGCACGGGCACGAAATCTACACCATGCTGCTCAACAAATTTGCCAAGAGTTTCAAGGTGAATTACCACGAGATATTGAACAATTACAAAGCTTAAAAGGCATTGGTCAATCAACAGCGGGAGCAGTTTTAGCACTTACTTACGGTCAACGTCATGCGATTTTAGACGGTAATGTTAAACGGGTTCTAGCACGTCATCATGCAGTAGAAGGTTGGACAGGCAATAAAAAAATCAGTGACCAACTTTGGATCTTCGCAGAACAACATACACCCGAGCAACAAGTCAGTGATTATACGCAAGCCATGATGGATTTAGGTGCAACCGTATGTACTCGAACCAAACCATGTTGTACTCTGTGTCCCATACAAACTTCCTGTGTCGCTTACCAGAATCAATCTCAGACCCAATATCCAACACCTAAACCGCGTAAAACCTTGCCTGTTAAAAATACTCATTTCTTATTGCTACATACAAAAGACAATCAAATTTTGCTACAACAACGCCCAAATAAAGGCTTGTGGGGTGGCTTGTGGGTATTTCCTGAATGTGAACTTGAAACCGATATTTCAGCCTTTTGTAAAACCCAATGGGATTTAACCATTTCTGATTATGAAACATGGGCAACCTTTAGACATAGCTTTACCCATTTTCATTTAGAGATTACGCCCATATATATAGGACTGGATCAAAAAATACCGATTGATAATGGCGATTGGTATCAACTTTCACAACCACAAAACTGGGGCTTAGCTGCTCCCGTGGTACGATTATTAAAACAATTTACTCCAACTACAGGGGATTTATTCAAATGAGTCGCATGGTGCAATGTGTCAAATTAGGTCAAGAATTAGAAGGCTTACCACGGATTACTTACCCAGGTGAATTAGGCAAGCGTATCTTTGAAAACGTATCACAAGAAGCATGGAATCAATGGTTACGCCAACAAACCATGTTAATCAATGAATACCGTTTATCTCCAGTAGACCCACAAGCGCGTAAAATGATTGAAGAAGAAATGGAAAAATTCTTTTTTGGTGAAGGCTCTGAAGCCCCAGAAGAGTTTGTTCCACCTCAAGCTTAATGGCTTTTAAAGTGCAGGGTTTATCATGACTCTGCATTTCTGGCAGGTAAGACATACACTCCAATCTAAAACAGAATGTATGTCAAAGATGATATTAACGGCAGTTTGGACGCGAGGTTGATTGCTGATAAAGCTGTTGTGCATAATGCATTTGGCTTTGCAAGTCATTAATCCGCGTTTCATGTGATGGGTGAGTTGACATAAACTCAGGTGGTGCACCTTCACTGCCTTTACCCATATTGACCCATAAATTCACAGATTCTTGTGGCTGAAAACCCGCCCGTGCCATAATTTGCAAACCTAACTCATCGGCTTCTGTTTCATGCTTACGACTAAATGGTAACAAAATACCAAATTGCGTACCCAAGCCTAACGCACCTAATGCAACTTGTGCCGTTTGAGATTCAGGATTAGAGAAAATTGCTTGCGCCACTTCCATGCCTGTTTGCACTAACATTTGTTGCGAAACCCGTTCGTTACCGTGATTAGATAAAACATGTGCAATCTCATGCCCGACCACAGCTGCAAGTTGATGCTGGTTTTCTGCAACATTTAATAAGCCTGTATACACGCCAATCTTACGCCCCGGTAAAGCAAATGCATTCACAGCCTCATCTTCAAAAACCACAATTTCCCAACCCTCTGAATCTTGTAATGTACTGAGCAAAGCATTGGTGACACATTGCACATAGCTATTCACTTTAGAATTAGGCGCAGCGGGGGTTTCATCCTTAATGGTTTGGAATGCTTGCACCCCCATTACATCCATTTGCTCAGCAGGCATAAAAGCCAATTGTTTACGGCCTAAAGGCGTTGTTGCGCAACTCACAATTAAGCCAGCAACCAAAATAAGTGTTATTTTTTTCCACATAACAAGACCTATTAGTTAAGTGATTTCAATCTGAATTATAGACAATCGGATGAAAAGCAAATCTTTATCCAACACGTTTATAAAATAGGCCGTGTATCTTCTGGGTCTACTGTTGGTGTCGATGTTTCTGGCTTGGCTTCACCAGCGGCAACATTACCCGATACTTTAATTAACTGTTGTTGTTCATCAAAAAATAAACTAATCACTTGTTGTTGACGTTTACCAGAGCGACCTTCTAAAAAGCTAAATAAATAATCCCAGCGATTTTGGTGAAAGGCATCTTGCAACAGCGGTGTACCCATAATAAAACGCACTTTACGTGCAGACATGCCAAGTTCAAGTTGATCTAACATTTCTTGTGTTATCACATTACCTTGCTGCACATCAATTTTATATAAGCTGCAATTCGATACCAATAAACTGAAAACAAAAACAATAATAAACTTCTGCATGAGATTACCCATTTAGTCACACAAACTCGTATGATACCCTACAATGTTGAAATTTTCGATTTTTGATTTTAGCAACAGA
This sequence comes from Candidatus Albibeggiatoa sp. nov. NOAA, assembly GCA_025800385.1. Lineage (GTDB taxonomy): Bacteria > Pseudomonadota > Gammaproteobacteria > Beggiatoales > Beggiatoaceae > Albibeggiatoa. Next base: position 52,342 of record JAOXRS010000024.1, on the reverse strand, counting down.
TTGAATAATATAGGTTGAGGAATAATTACAGGCTTTCTATTGCAATAGTTTTATAATCACGTAAAATTGGGTTTAGCCCTTATAAATACGCTTTTATTTGATTATATTACCATTATGTCCAATCCCTTATTTGAATCTCAACTCCGTAGTTTACCGCTTGTGCAACGTGGTAAAGTGCGTGATATTTATGCAATTGATGACAAATACACATTAATTGTTGCTAGCGATAGAATTTCCGCTTTTGATGTGATTTTGCCTACACCAATTCCAAATAAAGGGCAAATTCTCACCATGGTTTCAAACTTCTGGTTTAACTTTTCCAGTAAATTAATTCAAAACCATTTAGTTGATGATATTACGCTAGAAGACATTTTGCCTGACGCGGAAGAACGCCAACAAGTCGAAGGTCGTGCCGTGATTGTACGTAAATTAAACCCTTTGCCTGTTGAAGCGATTGTGCGTGGTTATATTGCGGGTTCTGGTTGGAAAGATTACCAAAAAACAGGACAAATTTGCGGGATTGATATTCCTCAAGGTTTGCAATTGGCTTCAAAATTAGAACAACCGATTTTCACCCCATCGACGAAAGCGGAACAAGGTTTACACGACGAAAACATTGATTTTGCTAAAACAGTAGAATTAATTGGTGAATCGTTAGCGAATCAAGTCAAGCAGGTGAGCTTAGAAATTTACACTTGGGCGCGAGATTATGCAGCGGAACGTGGGATTATTATCGCTGATACTAAATTTGAGTTTGGCACAGATGACCAAGGTCAGCTATATTTAATAGATGAAGTGTTAACGCCCGATTCGTCGCGTTTTTGGCCAACCGATCAGTATCAAGAGGGAATCAGTCCGCCAAGTTTTGATAAGCAATTTGTACGTGATTATTTAGAAACGTTGGATTGGGATAAAACCCCACCAGCCCCTGATTTGCCAGAAGAGATTACAACGAAAACGGCGGCTAAATATCAGGAAGCAGAACAGCGTTTAACCATGCCAAAAGCATAAAATAGTCTGCATCAATGAAGTCCAAAGTATGATGAACTCAATTAACATGGCTGAGAGTAAATACATTCTCGGCTAAGTATCAAATATTTTGGGCTTTATTTGTGATATAAGTTGTGCATCAGAAATAGAAGTAGGTGCTATTTTACTTTGAAAAATGCCACTGCTACTCAATATAATAAGTAATATGCAACATCTCATAAATTAAGCAGATTCAACTCAAAGTAACGAGGCTTAGTTTTTACTAGAGCAACCTAAAATAACGGAATTATGGATATTTTCGGATTCAATCTACAAGAATTGTATTTCTCGCTGATGGCCGCCATTGCTGCTTTTGTGCTTGCGTTGGTTGCAACATGGTTGACAAATCGCTCCGATAAGCATGTATGCGGCAAACGTCCGAATAAACGCCGAAATAAACCCTTGCGCTAACAGACATTGTTTCCTATCTAAAAACCCACTAAAATCTGCTCTAATTTATATCATCTTTTTAGCCTAAAAAGTTATAGGTAAACCCAGAATGAAAATCAAATTGTTGCTTGCAACTGTTTTATCACTTTGTTTAAGTGTTGCTGTCTATGCTGAGACGGAAGTATTGGATTATATTGTGGCTGTGGTCAATGACGATGTGATTGTAGACAGTCGTTTACAGCGTGAAATCAAGTTGGTTGAAAACAAGCTATTACAAAAAGGCGTGAAGTTACCGCCTCGGGGCGCATTTGAACGCCAAGTGTTAGATCGCATGATTTTGAACTTGTTACAATTGCAGATCGCAGAACGTACAGGTGTAACTACTGATGATAATAGTTTAAATGAAGCCTTACGGAAAATTGCAGCTCAAAATGGTATGGATATCCAAACATTCCAGCAAATGATTGAAGAAGATGACAATTATAATTTTGAGCAATTCCGTGAAGAACTCAAAGAAGACATGATTGTCGGCCGTTTACGTCAACGTCAAGTGACCAGTCGGATTAACGTAACACAGAATGAGATTGATAACTTCTTGGCTAACCAAGTCCAACAAGGCAATGCACAAGATGAATATTTGTTATATCACATTTTGTTAGCCTTACCTGAAGCAGTATCACCTGAAGAATTGGAAACAAACCGTGCGAAAGCGGAAGACATTTTAAAACAATTACAAGCAGGTGCTGATTTCCAAACCATCGCCGTACAATATTCCAATAGCCAAACCGCAACTGATGGTGGTAATTTAGGCTGGCGTAAAGCGGGTGAAATTCCTTCTTTGTTTGCTCCAGCGTTAAGCGAAATGAAAGTGGGTGACATTAGCCAATTATTACAAGATAGCAACGGTTTTCATATCATCAAATTAGCAGAAAAACGCGGTACAGAACAATTTTTAGTGACGCAAACTCGAGCAAGACATATTTTAATTAAAACCAATGAATTAGTATCAGATTTTGATGCGCAACAAAAGCTAGAACGTCTCGCTGATGAGTTATTAAATGCAGGTGCTGACTTTGCACAATTAGCCCGCAGTTATTCAGAAGACACACTTTCTGCTAGTGAAGGCGGTAACATCGGTTGGAAAAATCCCGGAGATTTTCCACCAGAGTTTGAAGAAGTACTTAATGACTTGGCAATTGATGAATTGAGTCAGCCGTTTAAAACCCGTTTTGGCTGGCATTTATTACAGGTGGAAGAACGCCGTGAACGTGATAATACAGAAGCTGCTCTGCGCAATAAAGCCACGCAACAAATTCGTAATCGTAAAGTAGAAGAAAACTTACAAATGTGGTTACGTCAAATTCGTGATGAGGCTTATGTAGAATACCGTTTACCAAGTTAACCTATATTATTGCCTGCCTTTTTATCATTGAGAGGTAGGCATCAAACCTCAGCAAGGGGAACAAACCTGATTATTTTTATTCATCATTCCTAATTTATCACTTACCATTACAACGCGCCCCATGTTCAAACAATTCCGCAAATTCATCAAATATTATCCTGCTGAACCCAAGCAGTCAGTGCAATTAACTCGTAAGCAAGTATATATTTTGCCCACGCGGCACGGCTTTTTATTTGTATTAGTGCTATTTGTAATGTTATTGGGATCAATCAATTACAACAACAATATGGGTTTTCTACTTACGTTCTTGTTAGCTAGTACCGCGATGGTGTCGATGCTTCATGCGCATTATATGTTGCACGGTTTAAAAGTGTCTGTCGGCAAAGCTAATCGTGTGTTTGTTGGTGAACAAGCGCAGTTTCAACTTTGGGTGGATAATCAAAATAAGGCCGCTCGTTATGCTTTGCATTGGTCGCTAGGCTATAAAAATATTACTTCTTTGCTTAATTGGTCGTTAGGGAAAAATAGTGCTCCTACTGTTTTGATGACAGATATTCCAGCCGATCAAAGAACTATTATTACCATTCCTATGGTTGCTAAACAGCGTGGACAATTGCCACTTGAACCCTTAACCGTTTCTACCCGTTTTCCATTTGGATTATTTTATGTGTGGGCATTTGTATATGTTGATGCCTCGACTTTGGTTTATCCTGCACCATTGGGTTTACGTCAATTACCAAAAGGCGCGGAAAATGATGAACAAGGTGATAATGCGTCTATGCAGCTTGGCCGTGGTGGCGATGATTTTATCGGTTATCGAGATTATAAAGTGGGTGACTCCCCTAAACATGTTGATTGGAAAGCGGTTGCAAGAGGGCAAGATTGGCATATCAAACAATTTGGCGGTGCGAGCAGTAAAAGTTTATGGTTGAGTTTGGAGCAGGTACAACATTTAAATATCGAAGCAGCTTTATCTCAATTATGTCTGTGGGTATTGGTTGCAGACAGTCAAAATGCACAATACGGTTTAAAATTACCGCAACAAACAATCAAACCTGATTACGGCGAACAACATCGAGAAAAATGTTTAACCGCATTGGCTTTGTATGGTGAAATGTCGAAGAGCTAAGCTTTACAATTCTTATAAAATCATATTATTACATGTATATATTTTTTATTCACTTTGGTATTTTTGATAAATATTTAAAATAGAATGTTTCTAACCTAAAAAATCACGATTGCAACGATTAAAAACAATTGTCTCCTGCAGCCTTATTTCTCAAATAAACTTAACTGATTAGTATAAAAAAATATACTGCACCCTCTTATCTTTCTTGTCTGTCTAAATTAAAGATCATGGCCTATAACCTCTGTTTATAAAGCAATTTCACATTCAGCCTGACCTTAAAATTGATGTTTACGTATGACAATTTTTTGACAACGTTTGTCTGTTTTTTGCATCATATTGTTTATTTTATGACGGGATAGGCTAAACTATCTAATAATTCAACGTATTAACTAAAAAGGTGAAATAGCGAATGACCGCTTTATTTAAGGGTAGGGACAGCGTTAAGTTCATCTTTTTGTCACTTGTAGGGGAGTAGGTATGTTAAGTCATCCTATTTTAAGAATTCTCGCTTTAGGGCTTATATTTTTAGGAATCCAACCCGTTGTATGGGCTTGTGATGCAAGTATTGAATCAGAGCTTTCATCATGTATTAGTGGGTCGGATTCAGAAATTAATATAACTGCAGATATTACTTTAACAGGCACACAAACAATCGATAGAGCTGTCACTATTAATGGTGGAAACAATACAATTCAAGGTGATGATAGTTTTAGGTTGCTTATAGTCAATGCTTCTTCTGGAGAAGTTATTATAAATGATATTGAGCTAACAAATGGCAATACATCTGGAAGTGGTACAACTTGCTCAGGTGGTGGAGCTGGGGGCGGAATATGCAAAGAAGGGAATAGTAATTTAACTATAAATCGTTCAACTATTAGTAATAGTGATGGTATGAGGGGCGGCGGTTTTTACATTACATCAGGGGGTGATTTAAATATATACAATAGTGTGCTCACAGGAAATAGTGCAACTTGGGGTGGTGGTTTTTATAATCGTGGAGGAGCTAGTATCAATATAGCGTATTCTACAATAGAAAATAATGCTGCAACATCAACTTCTAGTTATAGTGGAGGTGGTTTTTTTAATTTTGCCTCAACTGGAACAGTCACAATTAAAAGCTCTATTATTATTAATAACTCAGGTTTATCAGGTAAAGAAGATTGTAATAAGAACGTAGGTACTTTAACATCTCTTGGGTATAACTTAATAGGAAATACAACAGGTTGTCCATCTGATGGAACAGGTGACGATGATACAGCTTCTGCATCTGATATATTTGACACTGCTCCTACATTAAAAAATGATGCTTCAAATCCTGCACTTGATGCAATTGATAATGGTACAAATGATTGTGGTACATCGCCATTTAATGTGGACTACTTAGGGACTTCACGACCTAAAGGCGCGGATAGTAAGTGTGATATTGGTGCGCATGAGTTAAATGCTGATTCTACTGCTCCCGAATTTGACAATACAGAAACTAAAACTACCAATGGGAGTGCTGATGATGAACTTAAAATTATTGCACAAATAAATGAGGTAGGCACTGTTTATTATGTCATTTTAGATGAATCTGATGGTGGTGCACCCAGTGCGAGCCAAGTTGAAGCAGGTAAAGATAGCGGAGGCACAACTGTTGATTCAAGTCTTAGGGGCAGCCTTGCTATTTCAACCATCAATACAGCAACAGAAATCGCGTCTATCACAGGTTTAACTGCTCCTGCTTCCTATACGGTTTATTTAGTTGCAAAAGATGACTCTGGTAATGTTAGCAGTGTTAAAGACTTAAATCACACCACAACAGATACCACTGCACCAACGATTACTACAACTAACATCAGTGGGATAGGTGCAACCTTTTTTGATTTAGAGTTTGGACTCGATGAACTAGGTACAGTCTATTATGTTGTGGTTACAGATGGTAGTGGTAAACCTACCGAATCCCAAATTGCTGCAGGTCAAAATTCGAGTGGCAGTGCTGCAATTGCAAGTGGTACGGTTAGTATTACAGATACTTCTGAGAGCGTGACAGAAACCATTACAGGCTTAAGCTCAGAAACAAGTTACGATATTTATTTTTATGCTGAGGATGCTATACCAAATAAAACCGATATTGGAGATGATGGGCTAACAACAATAGCAGATACAGTTGCCCCCGTGTTTGAAGACACTTCCCCAACTTCAACTATTGGAAATGAAACAGGTAGTTCTTTTGATATTACTGTGCGGCTTGATGAAATTGGGGTAGTTTACTACATTGTTGTGGCTGATGGTTCAGACAACGAGCCAAGCCAAGCCCAAATCAAAGCAGGCAATGATAAAACGGACAGTGCAGCTCTTAAAAGTGGCTCAATCAACGTGACTGCAGCCAGTACAAACCAAGCTGTTACAGTCTCTGGTTTAGATTACAATACAAATTATGATATTTACTTATATGCAGAAGACGATGAGTCTACACCGAATCTAAGCGATGTATCATCATTAACAGCAGTCACAGTACCTGATACAACGGCTCCAACCTTTTCTTCATCTTCAAGCAGTAATATAACCAGTTCATCGGTTGATGTAACAGTCGAAGTTGATGAAAGCAGTACTATTTATTATGTCGTTGTTTTAGATGGAGCTACTGCACCAACTGCAACAGAAGTGAAAAATGGGCAAGCAAGTGGTGGCGGCACACCAGAAGCCAGTGGTAATTTTGCAGCAAACGCTAGTACTAGCATCAGCGAAACGATTTCAGGCTTAAGTTCGGAAACGGCTTATGATATTTATTTGGCCGCAGAAGATTCTAGCAGCAATTTAAGTAATACTACTAAATTAGACGCAACAACCAGTGTATTAAGCTATACCGTTTCCATTTCAAAATCAGGTTCAGGTGATGGCACAACCAGTGGCTATGGCACCTATGAACCGGGGGATAGTGTTAGTCTAACAGCGACGGCTAATTCTAAATCTACATTCAGTGGCTGGGCAGGTGATAATGAATGCGGCAGTTCATTTACCATGCCATCAAACAATATATCGTGTACAGCTAAGTTTACTAAAACCGTCACTGAACCCGATGATCCCAGTCCACCACCTCAAACAACTTATCATAATTTGCAAATAGAAATCACAGGAAAAGGTGATTTTAGCAGCGACCAAACAGGTCTCAAATGTTCACCAGAAAAAGCTAACTGCTTTGCTTATCGTGAATATTTAACAGTGACACATACAGCAGAGCCTGATCCTGGATATCGATTAAAATCATGGTCAGGTGATTGCTCGACAAGTGGCTCAGTCTTAATGGATGGTAGAAAAACATGTCGGCTGACTTTTGAAAGACTGCCAGCATATCAATTGATTACACAAAAATCGGGTAAAGGTCTGGGCACAATTACCAGTAATGATGGGTTGATTAATTGTGGCTCGGCATGTCGCACTAGCTACACCGCAGACTTATCAACCACGCTTACAGCCACAGCAGATACTGATAAAACTCAATTCACAGGTTGGTCATGTGTTGATGGCTTAAACTCAACTGAAACCAGTATTGAAGTGGCAATGTCACAAAATCGCACGTGTACAGCCAGCTTTTCTGCGCTATTTTCACTAACAACCTCTGTCACAAGCACAGGTGGCTCAATCAGTTATGCTGATACACTTTCTTGTAATGCGGGTAATAGTCCTTGTACTCAAAACTATCCTGATGGTGTAATCCAGCTCATTTCAACACCTGATGCAGGTTATGTTGCAAACTGGGGCGCAGAATGTCCAGAAGGCCAAGTTGTATTGGATGCAGATAAAACGTGTAGTGTGTCTTTTACTCCTTCTTATACTTTAAGTTTACAAGTAATCGGTAACGGCAGCATCACCAGCAGCCCAAGCGGTATTGATTGCCAAGAAGGTACTTGCACCGCATCTTATATTCAAGGTGATACGATTCAACTGATTGCTACGTCTGAATTTGGTCATAGCTTTGTCGGTTGGACAGGTGATTGTAGTAATGGCCAAACCACGCTCACCATGAACAGTGACAAAATATGTACAGCAACGTTTGCTAATACTGGTTCACCACAGTTTGCTCAAGACGTATATGCCATAACTGAGCAGGATGGTATTGCAACCATCACCGTCAATCGGGTGGAAGGTTCAAATGGTGCAATGAATATCACTTATTTAGTGGGCAATGGTACTGCGGTTTATCCAAATGATTATCATGGTGCGGTCACAGGCTTATTATCATGGGCAGATGGCGATGTAGAGCCTAAAACTTTTGATATTACAATTGCGACCGATCCTATTACTGAAGCGGTTGAAACGGTGAATTTACAATTATTGAATCAAACCAATACCGTACTGGACACGGCTGAATTACAAATTGGAGATACTTTCTTACCAGCTAATGTGAATTTCGTCAGAACCAATGTCACTGCCAGTGATAAAGATCAAGTGTTACGGTTTGCCGTGGCGCGTAGTATTTCGTTCTCTGGCGCAATACAAACTGATTTTGTGGTGACTGTTGGTGAGAATATTTTGACTCAAGGTACATTAAATTGGGCGGATAATGAAATTGATACCAAGTTAATTGAAATCCCAATTGGTGCAGTACCCGTAGGTGAATCAACCTTAAATGCAATTATTACTAATCCACAGCCAGCCGATGTCGTTGCACTGGGTTCAAAAACAGCATCGACTCTAACTATTAAGCAAACGCCTGTCTCTGGAGAAATTAATTTTACCAGTGCCTTATTTGAAGGTGCAGAAGGTGATCTTACCAGTATTACAATAGAGCGTACAGGTGCAACCGACACGGAAGCGCAAATAACTCTTACACTACTAGATGGCACAGCAACCCCGACAACGGATTATGTGTTTAATACCTTCTTTAGCACTTTGACATGGGCAGCTGGCGAAAATGCAGTGAAAACTGCTAATGTTAAATTGGAACGGGATGCACTGACAGAAGAAACCGAAACAGTTAATTTACAATTGCTTAATCCTGTTGGTACATTGTTAGGGGCAAATGCTGCAGCGACATTACAAATTTTAGACGCAACAGCAACGCCGACGACAGATGACATCACCCCACCTGTTGATCCTAACATTCCGATTACACCACCAGAACCTGCATTAGGTGCAGTAGAATTTGAGCAAGCGGAATATGCAATAAGCGAGGATGCTGGACGACTCACCATCAACGTTGTACGTACCCCTGAAACTGCTGGCATTATTACCGTACAAGTCACCAGTCAAAATGGTAGTGCAGTATCTGGTCGTGACTATGTACCCATTAACCAACAATTACGCTGGGTCGATGATGCCACTCGTTCTCGTGAATTGGTGATTGATTTGATTGACAATGCAACTGCAGATGGCAATCGAACGTTTACACTTGAATTAGCCAATACTGATACAGGTAATGTAGTTGGTGAACAATCCATTGCGACGATCACCATTGTTGATAATGACAGCAATCAAGTTCAATTTGAAACCGATAGTTATCGAGTCAAAGAAGATGCACGTGAGGTGATATTGACCGTGGCGCGTGCAGGTGGTTTGGATGCGGCTAGTATTGGTTATCGTACAAACTCTGAAGGCACAGCAGAGTCTGGTCAGGATTACACCAAAACCAGTGGCCAATTAAGCTGGCAAGCGGGCGATCTTCGTAGTCAAAATATTACAATTCCAATCATCAATGACAATGATGTTGAGCAAAATGAGACCTTTACTGTGGGTTTATTTGCAACGGATGGTTCTACACAAACCCTTTCGCCAAGTTCTGTGACAGTAACTATTACCGATGATGATAAAGAACGGACAGAGCCTGTTGTAAATAGCGATACAGGTAATACGCTGGTCAACGGTCAAGTCAGTAATCAAGCTGGCACAATTGGCGAGGTTGGCAAATCAACCTTTGTTAATGTGGATGGTTCAATTAGCAATTCGACATTAGCAGGTGACATTGAAAGTGAAGGTGTACTTGAAGAAGTGGTGTTAACTGCAGGGACAACCATTACAGGCGGCACAATTCGAGGTAGTGTAGTAGGTCATCCTAAGCAGCCAGCAGTACTGAAAAATATCACGATTGAATCAGGTACAAGATTGGATAATGTGATTATTGGGCGCGGCTCAGTTGTCGCAGATGATGTAATCTTGGGCGACAATGTTCAATTCACAGATAACACTACTATTCCTGCCTTGAATCTTGGACGGTTGACAGGACGTATTATGCCGCCAGAAACAGCACAAACATTCTTCAACGTCTTTGCTATTAATCTGTTAACTGATGTGATTACCAACCCATCTATTAACGGCATCTTAGGTAGCATCAATGGTCTGCAAGAATTCATCGAATATGGTGTGGCCATGCAGCAAGATACGACTTACGGTATGTTGGTATTACAAATAGACACCTTTGTTTATCCATTATTGCCTGTTCAACTCAGTCAGGCTTTACCTAATCAGTTGCGGGATAATAAGCCTTACGTAGGTTTGCATGTTGAGCATAATGCAGAAGTAGCCTTTATTACCCATACAGGTCGACACGTTGTTGCTGTACCTGTTGTGTATGCACCAGAGCAATTCTTATCAGCGTTGACTACATTGGGCTTAGGACAAGCGGTGATGGATGCTTCAGGTAATATACGCATTGAAGCGACAGATACAGAGTATTTAAGTGCGCGTGCTAGCTTATTATCTCCAGCAGTCAGTGAAGGAGAAGTTGGGATTCAATACGTGAACTCGGCTTACTTACCGAATCTCACTGAAATGTTATTGACTTATACTGACCGTGATAATGTGCTCAGACAGCAAGCGATTTATCCTGCACCAGTAGATAATGCAGCGTTATCAACATTAACCAATAATGTGGCGATTTATATGGATGGTCGCGTGGTTGCAAAAAATGCACAAGGGCAAATTGAGTATAACGGTTTGCTTGGTTATAACATCTATCAATCCGTTGCTGAAGTCAGTGACAGCATTCAAATTCAAGAAATTGAGGATGCTAATTTAGATGGATTATTAGATTATCGCTTAACTTATCCAAATGGTGATGCGCAAGTGTTATTCCGTATGGAATAGTTTTAAACGATTCTTAATATTATTTAAAAGCTATCTATTCTGTAAAGGGTAGATGGCTTTTTTGAGGAGATATTTTTACTTGAATATACAGGTTTTGGAAGTATCTCAGATCAGAAATGTGGCTACGCAGGGTAAGTACGCAGCCATATATTTCTTAGCTATCAGCCAGTTTTTTCTTCAATAATTCATTGACTTGTGCAGGGTTAGCTTTGCCTTTAGAGGCTTTCATCACTTGGCCTACAAAGAAACCAAATAATTTATCTTTACCCGCTTTGTATTGCTCCACTTGTTGTGGATTGTTATCAACTGCATCGTTGACCAATTTTTCAATCAAACCTGTATCTGTGACTTGCTTCAGGCCTTTCTTGTCAATGATTTCATCGGCTGTACCTTCACCGTTCCACATGCCTTCAAATACTTGTTTAGCAATTTTTCCCGAAATAGTTTTATCAGAAATACGCGCCAACATACCTGCTAATTGTTCACTGCTGACAGGTGACTCTGAAATATCTAAGTTATTCTTATTTAAGAAGCCTGATAAATCACCGATAACCCAGTTTGCGCATAATTTTGACTCGCTACCTGAAGTTTTTACCACATCTTCAAAATAATCTGCTAACTCACGATTCGCAGTTAATGCAACGGCATCGTATAAAGAAATGCTGTAATCTTGCATAAAACGGTGTTTTTTCGCATCGGGTAATTCAGGTAAAGTAGCTTTCACTTGTTCCAAAAATTCTGACTCAATCACTACAGGCAATAAATCAGGGTCAGGGAAATAACGGTAATCGTTCGCTTCCTCTTTAGAACGCATAGAGCGGGTTTCATTTTTCTCCGAATCATATAAACGGGTTTCTTGAATCACTTCGCCGCCTGCTTCTAAAATATCGATCTGACGTTCAACTTCGTAATTAATCGCACGTTCCACAAAACGGAATGAGTTTAAGTTTTTCAGCTCGGCGCGTGTACCAAACTTTTCAGCTCCTTTACGACGCACTGAAACGTTAGCATCACAACGGAAAGACCCTTCTTGCATATTGCCGTCACAAATTTCTAAATAACGTACTAACGAGTGAATTTTCTTCATATACGCAACCGCTTCTTTAGCTGAACGCATATCTGGTTCTGATACGATTTCAATCAATGGTGTGCCTGCACGGTTTAGATCGATACCACTTAAGCCTTGGAAATCTTCATGCAAGGATTTGCCTGCATCTTCTTCTAAATGCGCACGGGTAATACCAATGGTTTTTTCTTCGTCATCTAATTCGATTTGAATTTGACCCTGTTCAACAATCGGTAATTCATACTGACTGATTTGATAGCCTTTAGGTAAATCAGGATAAAAATAGTTTTTACGCGCGAAAACCGAACGTTCTGCGACTTTTGCACCAATCGCTAAGCCCAATTTCGCTGCCATATAAACTGCATCTTTATTTAAAACAGGTAAAACCCCCGGTAAACCTAAATCAACTGCACATGCTTGTGTATTTGGTGATGCGCCGTAAGCTGTGGATGCACCTGAGAAAATTTTACTTTTAGTGGCTAATTGTGCATGAATTTCTAAACCAATGACTGTTTCCCATGTCATATCAATCTTGTCCTCATTAAATAATATTCGGGTTTTAACTACCGATTGCTAACTTTATCCCACTCTCAAATCCATTTGGGAGCAAAGTGAATACTTTTTGAAATTGCCAATCATGTTTGGCTGTAGTTTACTATTTTTTAAGGTGGCCTGTTAAAATTAATTGTAATTTGAGTGTTTTGATAAAAAATACTGTTTGGCAAGCACGACTTTTCAAATCACGACTTAGTCAAACGGCGATAAATATCTGCCACTTTAAATGGTAACTGCTCTACTTTATCAATCACGACATAATTTGCATTGCCATACATGCGGGGTAAGTAGGTTTTTGCTTCGGTATCAATCGTGATGCAAAACGGGTAAATGCCTTCATATTGTGCTTCTAACAATGCCTGCCGCGTATCCTCAATGCCATATAACCCTCGATAATTATCGCCTTCATCGTCAGGTCGACCGTCGGATAATGTAATCAGTAACTTAATTTGTGAATCGACTTGAGATAGCAAATGGGTTAAATGCCGAATTGTTACGCCCATACGCGTATATTCTTGAGGTTTTATGCCGCTAATGCGCTGTTTTATTGTATGATTATAATGCTCTTCAAAACGCTTAATTGGATAAATAGAGCAACGTTTGCGTGTCATACCTGAAAAACCATAAATAGCATAACGATCCCCCAGTTTTTCCAACACTTCACTGAGCAAAATCAGACTTTGTCGTTCTGCTAAATTGACCCAGCCTTTTGTTGAGCCACTCATATCCACCATAAACATCACAGCAATATCCCGTTCTAAACGACGTAACTTCAGGAACAGTTGCTCTGGCATTTCTTGCCCAGTTACTAAATCAACCTGCGCTTGCACTAAAGCATCAATATCAACTTCTTCACCATCAACTTGACGTTTTGACCAATGTCGGCCACCACGTAAGGCTTCAAAATTGCGCCGCAGCGTTTTCAATAAACCATGGTGTTCTTGCAAAGTATCATAAACAAACTGCTCATCACTAAGCTGTGGTTCAACTTCTTCAACATAGCACCAATTTTGTCGATAAGTTTGGCGCAAATAATCCCATTCTGGATAAATAAAATGTACCGTTTTTAGTTCTACTTCGCTAATTTCCACTTTACCGCTGAACTCATTACCTGTATTGCCTGCAGGTATTAAATATTCTTGAGGGATGCCACCTTCATCTTGAATAATCGATAGCATCACTTTTTTTGTCTCTTCATCGACAGGCATGGGCTGACCATCTAAAGTTAAGATCGGGCTGTGTTTTGATTGGGCATCATACACATCACTTTCTTGCACGCTAAATTGAGGCTTATCATTGTCCCCTATTTGGCTATCTGTTTTTTTGTGCTGTTGTAATAGCTGATTAAGTGCTTGCTGGAAGTGATGTTTATCTTGACTGCGGCGTTGATTTTTTACTTGCTCCACAATATCAGGCCGCAACACACCTTGATAGCACACAGGGTCAGGAATAGCCCATGTATAAACAGTATCCAGCAGCTCATAGCTGGTTTCAACACTGGCATCAGGTTGTGATAGTTCATGTGCAATATATTCCCAGCCTTTAGGAATTTCAGGTTGTTGAGCAACTGCAAGTAATGTCCGCATTTGTCGTGCAAGCCCCGGTAACTCTCGATCTAAGCAAGCATCTAAACGTAACCGTTCCAACACATGAAACAGACGTATGACTTTGTCACACCAGTTGAATTGCTGGCAGGCAGTTTTGATATTGAGCTGCCACGTACCGAACCATGTTTGTGCCCATAAATGGCTAAGCATGGCTTTGTATAACTGGGTATTGTCTTGAATATGAGAAAAATAATTTAATTGTGCGGGTAGAAAAATCGTTTGCGTATCGGTAAAAATCTCATTACCCGCTGTAATATCAAGCTGTCGACCATTTAGACCTGTAACAAAGTAATGTAAAATGCCATGAATGTCTTGTAGCTTTACTGCATTTAAGTTTTGTTGATATTCTGTTGCAAATGGCTTAACTTCTTGTATATGTTGAACCGCAACATGTAAACCTTGGCTATCATATAATAATAGCGTATCTTGTAACCATAACTCCGCACCTTCCATATTCATAAGTTGCAAAGCAGTGGGAACATGTTGGCTAAATTGATAAGCAACTTCTAAGTTATGTTGTGCTAATAACTTTGTTGACTCAACCACCCAATCTTGTTGTGCACGAGAACATGCAGCCAATTGTAATGAAATGGTTTTAAGATCGCGGGATTGGAATAAAACTAAACTGAGAATGGTATCAAGTTTGGTATTAATTTGTTCAGCAGTAAGCGTATCATAAAGGCTGTGCATACTCAGCAGCATCCAACATTATAAAATCTGATTATACCGTAGGTTTGCTATTTCTGATAAGACAGTGGCTGAGACTTTCTCAACATATAAAAACTCATTTACTAAAAATAATCTCTTAAAATTTTTATGAATATTCTGTGGATTACACCAAAACCAATAAAAAAACAAAATAATACTTTTACTGCTGATATGGCCAGTACGAGATATAGGGTACTGATTCCAGCTAAATATTTAGAAACTAAGCAGTATAAGCAAACATTTGTCAGTTTAGATGACAACCCAAGTTTGAAGAAAATAACACCTTTAATTGCCCAACAAGATATTATTGTTTTTTCTAAAAGCTTTAATCCAGTTTTCAATCAACAAGTTGCCATACTCGCAAAAAAGATGAACGCAAGGATTGTGTTTGATATTTGTGATAATCACTTTGAAACACCAGAATTATATACTCATTATAAAAATATGATTTATATGGCAGATATTGTAACAGCCAACACTGAGGCCATGTCCAGAATTGTACAACAACACACCAAAAGGCAAGCAGCTGTTATCCCTGATCCCTACGAAGGTGAATATAAACCTGCTCATTTCCAACCTGTAGGTAATCAATTAAATTTACTATGGTTTGGTAGTAATACTAATTTGCAGAGTTTAGAATCTATTTTGCCAGAATTAAGCAAACTCAACCAAAATATATCGATAAAGCTATCTATTGTTACAGCAAAAAGTGCTCAATTAGAATCCATTTATAATCAATTAAACAAGCTATCTATTCCATTTCAATTTGCATCTTGGTCAATTAAGACAACACAACAGGCAATACAACAATCTGATATTATTGTCATTCCAAGCTTATTGAATGATAGAACCAAGGTAAAAAGCTCCAATCGTATGGTAGAACCCCTATGGGCAGGGCGTTTTGTTGTGGCGCATCCATTACCTGCTTATAAACCATTTGCTCAATGGGCTTGGGTGAATGAAAAGTTATCAGATGGTATTTACTGGGCACTACAAAATCCGACTCAGGTAGCAAAAAATATAGAAGCGGCTCAACACCATATTGCACAATCTTACTCACCTAAGAGAATTGGTTTTTTATGGGATAAGTTGCTAAACCTTTGCCTTGAGATGGAAAAATAATGTATCTAGATCAGTAGAATGATGCTTATATTTCTAAAATAAAAAAGCCCTGCATTATGATAATACAGAGCTTTCATCTTTCAGTATTTAATTTGCTACTTCTTAGTTGAAGCTATCTTGTACGATGTTATCGTACCAGCTATACGCAAATTGTACTTCACGTTTTCTGTGTTCAGCTGTTGCATCTTTAGGCGTTAAACCACCTGCACCTTTCACAGGCGCAATCACGTCACCGTCTAAACGATAAACTGCTGCAACTGAAATCCCATAGTCTTCACCAATGATACTGTAGCAAGTGTTAACATAAGAAGGTTCAACCATTTCTTTACCACTTAATGCTGCTGCCACTGCAACCGCGACTACTTTACCTTGTGAGTTTGCTGCATAACCAGACTTAGGCATCTTGGTTGCAATACAAGCATCACCAATTACATGAATGTTAGGAATTAAGCTTGACTCAAACGTTTTCTTGTTAACAGGACACCAGCCAGATTCATCTGCTAAACCTGCGTCTAACGCGATTTGACCTGCTTTTTGAGGTGGAATGATATTGATGACATCAGCTGTGTGCTCGTCTTCTAAATCACCTGCAATAATTTGCATATTGCCAGCGTCTGCAGAGATAACTTTACCACCTTCAGCTGCAGGTACCCACTCAATCATACTGTTGTCTGTACCATAACCGTATAAGTCAGTCCAACCTTGAGTAAATAAACCTTGTTTAGAGAATTTATCTTTGGAGTCTAAAATTAACACTTTAGATTTAGGCTTGTGCTGTTTTAAGTAGTGCGCAACTTGACTTGCACGTTCGTAAGGTCCAGGAGGGCAGCGGAAAGGATTTGGTGGCGCAGAAATAATCACTGTACCGCCATCTTTCATTGCTTCTAGTTGGCTGCGAAGGATTTTAGTTTGCTCACCCGCTTTCCACGCATGAGGAATTTTTTGAGCAGCTTCTGCACTATAGCCTTCGATTTTGCTGTAATCTAAAGATACACCAGGAGACACGATTAAACGGTCATATATAAATGTATCACCTGTATCAACCGTGACTTTTTTCGCGTCACCGTCAATTGCAGTTGCTTTAGCTTTTACAACGTTAATGCCGTGTTTTTTCAAGCCATCATAAGCAACTTTGATAGATTCTAATTTTCTATCACCACTTAATACTTCATTACTTAAATAACAAGTGTAATGATATTCTTCCGCTTCAATCAAAGTGACTTCAATTGAAGGATCAGCCATACGTAAGTATTTTGCAGCAGTCGCACCACCAGTACCACCACCAATCACAACTACTTTTTTAGTCCCTGCACTGCTTGCAATGTGAGGAAAACCAACTACACCAGCCGCTGTAGCACCTGCAGTTACTTGAAGAAAATGCCGACGATTTAAAGTCATTATTCTGTATCCCCCTTATTGTTGGCTAGCGTAGTATTCGATGATTTGCTCAAGGCGAGCATCTGCATCTTGCTTAAGCAATTTTTTCATTGCTCTTTTCATTTTTTTCGGCATACCACGGTGTTTTTCTTGGAAATCAGATAGCTCATATGCTAAGTAAGCTTTCCATTGACCTGCAATAATACTGCTGCCATCAACATCTATCGTGCCACCTTCTTCATGGCATTTTTCACATTTGTACTTATCATGTAATTCTTTACCTGCTTCTGCTTTTTCAGCATCCACTTCTTGTTTTGCAGGTACGAATTTTTGCTCACAGAAGAAGCCTGCCATTGCATCGATTTCTTCATCTGTATAGCCACGTGCGATACGACCCATAATTGTGCTAGGACGATCACCACTCTTATACGCTTTCATTGTTTCTGAAATGGTTTCTGCTGATAAGCCACCAATAATAGGTGAAGCAGGGCCAACACTTGCGCCGTTTGTACCATGACAGCCAGCACAAGTATTCGCTAACATTGCGCCACGTGCTTTGTCATAATCTGGGCATTCATTTTCTGCCCATACAGGACTGCTTAAAGCAAACCCGCTAACGAGAAGTAAAGCATATTTTAGGGTTTTATTCCGCATGTATTCCCTCCTTGATAAATGAGTAGTGGTGGTGCGGTATGTATGTAGGAAAGCTTCAACAAAACTTCATTATTTTTATTAATTCGTTGATAAATTCTACTTCTAGCCTATTTATAACATTTATGTCGTTATTAGCGTGGCTAGTTCAGAACATGGTAACGTTTCTATGAAGTGACAGCAAGTTTTCAATTAAAGAAATTTATTAACCTAAGTTTAATTTTCTGCGATGATTTCAAAATCGTGGGTAATTTCGGCTGCTTTTTCTAACATAGCTGAAGCAGAACAATATTTTTCCGCAGACAAGCTAATGGCACGCTCAACAGCACTTTCTTTAAGGTTATGACCTTTAACGATAAAATGCAGGTGAATCTTAGTGAAAACTTTAGGAATAGCGTCAGCACGTTCGGCCTCAATTTCAATCTGACAATCGGTAATTTGCTGGCGTTGCTTCTTTAGAATCGAAAGCACATCCATTGAAGTACAACCACCCAAACCCATTAACAGCATTTCCATCGGGCGCACACCAAGATTCTTGCCACCAATCTCTGGTGCACCGTCAATAATCACACCATGGCCACTGCCTGATTCTGCGAGTAAACAAACATCTTCAATCCATTTAATCCGTGTTTTCATTATTATTTCCTCAAAGCTAGATGGGTTGGTGTATCTTAATCTTTTATAGATTTGAGGTCAAAGTACGGCCAAATTCTAATAGAAACTTTTGTTCTCTAAAATAAATGCTTGATGTATCTTGTTGTTCACTATGAATGGATTTAACATACCAATGCATATTTAGTTAAAAGAGACCACGCTATGTCTAAAAAGATTTTAATGTTAGTTGGTGATTTTGCTGAAGATTACGAAACGATGGTGCCATTTCAAGCACTGAAAATGCTCGGTTATGATGTACAAGCTGTGTGTCCTGATAAAAAAGCAGGTGATATTATCCGAACTGCTGTGCATGATTTTGAAGGCGATCAAACCTATACCGAAAAACCAGGGCATAATTTTACTTTAAATGCCGATTTTGACTGTGTAGATAGCAACGATTTTATTGGCTTGGTGATTCCGGGGGGACGTGCTCCTGAATACATTCGATTGAATAAGCGCGTGATTGAAATTGTGCAAGAGTTTCATCAAGCGAAAAAGCCTATTGCTGCAGTATGCCATGGGCCTCAAGTATTAGCCGCTGCTGGCGTATTAGATGGTTTGAAAGTCACAGCATATCCTGCTTGCCAACCTGATGTAAATCAATCTAATGGGCAATGGTGTGATTTAGCTGTGGATCAAGCGGTTACTGACGCACATATTGTGACTGCACCCGCATGGCCTGCGCATCCAGAATGGTTAGCACAATTTATTGCATTGTTAGGTGCTAAAATCTCAATCTAAAAAATATAAGTAAGGTGGAATATGATATATCACAATCACATCAATCCTTGGAATGGGACTTATTTCACCTTAAATATTTGGAAAAGACGATCAAATAATTAGAATATCTTAAAGTGACATAAAAATAGACTTCTGTTTAAAAATACTGACTTTGCTATCTTTGCTATCTTTTTTAAATGATGAAAATACCTCATAAATAATTTCCCACCCATAAATCCATATCTTACTTACAAGCTTTTATTTTTCAAAGATACATTTGCTCCATGAACGTATGGGCTATATATTGTTTAGCATGAGAGTTTGGTTTCGGCAGATTTCTTGCGAGATTATGTCCGTCATCAACACTATGGTCATTTAGACTGATTATTATCATCATTTAAACTAACCACCCTTAAGGAAATGAATCGTGGCAAAAGCAAACCCTCCTGATATGCCTGATGTATCTAATTTAATTAAACCTTTTGTACCCTTAATCTCAAAACTTGTTGTAATCCTATTTGTTGTCATGTTTGGTTTGATGTTTTTAGGGTCTTGGTATTTCGAAACCCAAGCAGGTCATACATACTTTTATCAAAATACGCTAACAGGTGGCACAAATGTCTATACCGAACCAGGGGTACATTTAAGAATGCCTTATTTCTCCAGAATTACCGAATATAAACAAGTAATGACGGTAGGGTTTGGAGATCAGGAAAGCATTGTCACTCGATCAACTCGTGAGATTAATGTCCGTTTTGCTGATACTTATACGGGGATGATAACCATTACCTTCCGCTTTAAATTGCCTGTTGATAAAGAAAAGGTGAAGACAATTCATCGTGAATTCCGTGGTTTTGATAACTTAGTCGATGCGTTATTGACGAAAACAGCACGAGACGTGGTGGTCAATACTTCAACACAATACACAGGCGAAGAATTCTTTCAAGGTGCATTAAATCAGTTTAAAGCCGCATTGATCGATCAATTACGTTATGGCATTTATAAAACAGAACGCAAACAAGTTGAAGTAGAGCAAACAGGTTTAGCCCCTGTTGGTTTAGGTCAAGAAGATTCAAATCAATTACGTAAATCAACCACTTTAGTATGGAAAACTGTACCGTTGATGGATAGTTCAGGTAATTTCGTGCGTTTAGATAATCCATTAGAACGTTATGGCATTGAAGTAACACAAGTCACAATTGGTGATACACGCCCAGAACAGCAGCTAGAAAAATTGTTGGCAGAGAAAAAGCGTTTGGTTGCAGATAGAATCAAAACTGTACAAGAACAGGAAACCGCTAAAGAACAAGCAAAAACAGCACAGTTAAAAGCAGAAATTGAACGCACTAAAGCGAAGCAAGAAGCTTTGAAACAGAAAGAGTTAGCCGTCATTGCAAAACAACGTGAAGTTGAAGAAGCGGAGAAACAAGCTGATAAAGAAAAAATTGAGCAGCAGAAATTAAAAGATTTAGCGGTGATTCAAAAAGCCAAGGAATTGGAAATTGCACAAGCAAACCGTGATATTCAAGCGGCAAACTATGAGGCTGCAAAATTTGAAGCACAAGCCATTCGGGAAAAAGGGTTAGCAGAAGCTGATGTAACCAAGGCAAGATATAATGCTTTAGACCCTGAAATCTATGCAGCTGAATTACAACGTGATGTGGCAAATATTATTTATCCAAATTTACGTAATATTCGGATTGATATGCCAAACAACGTGGTTAATCTAGGTGGACAAGATGGGAAAGCAGCATTACCAACCAATTTAGATGTGTTATCTAGTTTTGCTGCAATTAGTACGATGGAAAAGCTAAAGCAGCAAGCGATTGAGTCTGAAGCCAGCCCAGCTTACAGCGTTCCAAATCGCTAACAGTAATCTGTTATAAACTCATTCCTAATATTTTTAGGGGTGGGTTTTTATTTTGAGAACAGACAATATTATATTTAGACTGGTGTTTTACTCATTATCGGTAGAATGGTTCTGGTCATCACAGATAAATTGTAGATAGAATGATGTGATGATATAAATAAGAAAAAGTTATAGGCAGCTTATTTAATAGTTAATTGATGCACTTACCGCCTACTTTAAATATTGAACCAATAATCGGCTTTTTCAAAAAAATGTTTGACAATTTAAATCGGATACGGTATCGTGCTATCCAACGTTGTTGCAGTGCACAATAAAAAAGAAAGCACGAAAACAAATTTACAGAGAAGACAGATTTTTTAAAGGTTTATCACATCTAAATTATAGCTGATGACCTTTTATTGTAAGGTTTTTTACCATCTCCTCCATCCTCCTTTGGTGGTTTGGCGCGATATGAAAATGTCGCGCCCTTTTTTAATGCTTCCTTTCCATCCAATTCTAAACAGAAAAATCTAAATTTCAAGTTATTTATTTTTATAGTCCCATATAAACTGATAATCTACTATTAAGCTTGCTTATATAAATTCCACTCAATTGGTTTGTGTTTGGCAATCCGCACCAAGCGAATAAAAAAGTTTACAGTTGAAAATATAAAAGTCAGAAAAAAGCCTGTTGTTGCCCGTTCTAAGCTGCCTCGCACGTACAATTCATCAAAGCCAAGGTGTAAATGGTTATTTAAAAAATGTTGGAAATAAGGTGTGATTGCGGGAGTTGATAAAAATAAGGCCATTGAAATCACAAAGGTAAACGCGATAATAAATGCTTCGCCTCGATTATCAACAAATGCAGCAAACAGGGGATTATCTAAAATACGACCTTGGAAAGTTGGGTGTTCATGACCCACTTGACGCTCAATCGCTTTAATATCTTCATCAATATCCAACCAAATCGTACAAGTTTGTTTGTCTTCTTCAGTCTTGATTTTAGGCTTAATCAGTAGATTTTTATGCTTTAAGCGTAGATAGATATTTTCACAGGTTCTGACTGCCACACCCACAGTTGGTGCACCAATCCGAATGGCAATTGAATCTAAATTGGTTTTACTCACAAGAAAATGTTGGCGGGTACGAGACTCAAAGCCCAGCATGATAATTTGATGTTTTTCAATTTCTACCAGCTCGGCGGGCATTTCTTCCAAAATGGTTTGAATATATTTATCTGCCATTTCGGGAGGGTATTCAGTAAGGCGATTGCTCAGCCCTGCGATTTCGAATAAAGCAATAATCTCTTTGTCTTCAAACCTTTTTTGAATGCCTGTTGAACAATTTAGCATTGCATCAATCACAATCCTCAATGAAAAACTCCTTAACAAGCCAATTTAAGTGCTTTATATTTTTACAGAAAATAGTTTTTTAGGTGAATGAATTTTTTTTATGATTACCAAAATTTTTTCAATTTTCTTGCCCAGTAATCTTTTTGGTTTTGAAATGCAGTGTAAATCCGTTTGACTTGGTGGTTTTCAATAAATTCTAGTAACAATTGTTGAAAAGCCTCGGGCTGTTCTAATTGTGGCGCATGACCGACATTATCCCAAACCACGAATTGTGCTTGTGGTAGTGCTTCAACGGTGCGTTCTAGTGTAGCTTTTTCTACAATCGAATCTTGCGAACCCCATAAAACTAAGACAGGTAAATTAAGCTTGCCCAATTCATCTTGTACCGACCACGTTGTCAACGCATCATAAAAACCCACAATTGCCTCTGGTGACATATGAGCCGCATCGTCTAATAAAGTTACAAAACTATCTTGATTAGGTTTAATACTGGGCATCATGCGAGACAGGGCTTTTTGCAAACTCACCCGATTTAAATTCAAGGTTTGCATCACATGGTGAAAATCGGAAGACTCGGTTAAACGTAAGTGAGGAAATTTAGATTTTAAATGTGCCATGCCTTCAGCGGGTGCAGGCGCAACTAAGGTCAAAGTACGGACTTTTTGCGGATAGTTCAAAGCAAATTGCATCGCCACCGCACCACCTAAAGAATGCCCAACCACATGCACCGCAGGCAGATTTAACGCTTGCGTAAACTCATAAATATCGGAGGCAAGTTGCTCAATATTGTAACCCGTATCAGGTCGACTGGTATCACCACAGCCGCGTAACTCAGGCGCATAAGCACGATAACGCGCGGGCAAATGCTGCAATAAAGGTTGCCACCAACGCCATGAAGCAAAGTTGCCATGAATCAGTAGCAAGGTGGTTTTAGCCTGTTCAGCCCCACAGTGTTCATAGTGCATATCAATGTGAGGCAAGCGAACAAAAGGCATCTTACAACACCATCAAAGTACGCTCATGCGCACTCAATTCAGAATATAAGGCATCAAGCTGTGGTTTGCTTCGTGCCACAATATTCACTGTCACGGATACATAGTTACCGCCTTTACTCGCTTTTTGCGTGATTGCGCCTTCACCTAAATCAGGACAATGCTTACGCACGATTTCTGCTACGAATAGATCGAAATCATCTTCGGCTTTACCCATGACTTTAAGTGCAAAATCACAGGGGAATTCGAGTAAGGTTTCTTGTTCTTCAGGTATTTCAGGATTATTTGATTTCATGAGCACGTAATGATTTTTTATAGTCTTGATATAAATCCCAAGCTTGTTGCCAAACTGTACCGATTTGCCCGTTACCCACAGGTTTACCGTCCAATTCAACCACAGGCAAAATTTCCCGTGTCGAACTGGTGAGCCAAATTTCGTCCGCATTGCGTAGTTCTGCTTCAGTAATTTGGGCTTCTTTACAAGTCAGATTGGCCGCTTGCATCGATTCTATAATCAGATCACGGGTAATGCCTGTTAAAATAAAAGGCCCTTCTGGAGGTGTAAACGCCGCGCCGTCCTTAATCACGAATACATTACTGGCTGCCCCTTCTGTGACATAACCCTCACGCAATAAAATCGACTCTGCTGCACCTTGTTCCACCGCTTGTTGACGGAGTAACACCCCACCTAACAATGCAATCGATTTGACATGACATAATTGCCAACGAATATCGTCTAAAGTGATCGCTTTCACTCCTTCCGAAGGTGGCATGTCAACCAATGGGTCACTCATTATGAAGACTGTGTGATGGGTTTCATCAGGGAAGTTATGTTTACGTTTCGCAACCCCGCGCGTGACTTGTAAATAAATTGATTGATCACCGCCACCATTTTCTGCCACGACTTGCTCTAAGGCGGCTGCCCATTGCGCATTGCTCATTGGGTTTGATAATCGGATGCTGTCCAAGCTGTTATTTAAGCGGCGTAAATGGGCATCTAAACGAAATAATCGACCAGAGTAAACGGGAATCACTTCATAAACGCCATCACCAAAGATAAAGCCTCGATCCAAAACAGGAACGTGCGCCTCTTCTAGTGGTAAAAATGTGCCATTAAGGTATGCAATTGACATATTAAACTTGTTTTTTTAGCGACTAAATTAAATTCTATTATACTGTATATCGTGGAGTAATGAGGGGCTTCAAATAAATAAAACCCGTTCATCACACACGATATGACTTTGATTATTCAACAACGGAAAACGGAATTTTTTGCTGGGTCAACTTGGCTTTCATCTGCTCTAATGCTTGTTCCGACTCAAAGCCGCCGACACGCACCCGATGCCATGACAAACCATTGACCACTGCTTGTTCAACATCCGCTTGAATCCCCAATGTCGACAAATGATTTTTTAAACCTTGGGCAATTTTGCCATCTCGGAATGAACCCACCTGTAAACGCACATTAGGTTTTGCAATAGTGGCTGGCTGTGCAGCTTGTAACGCATTAATTGTTTCAACTTCGTCTTCAATCACATCTTCAGCAGTTTCTACCACTTTGACATCTGCTTTTGGTAAATTACTATAAAACTCATAGTTTTCGTAATTCAATGCATTAGCAGGTTTATCCGCATCGGCTGCCAATTCAGCTTGAGTTAATGCGGTGGGTGCAACTGGTGTTGTTAATTCCCGTGGCGCAAGTTCGTATAAATAAAACAAAAATGCCCCGAAAACCCCAATCAGCAAACCACCAAAAAACCAAGCCCAACGTGGTGGACAGCCACGCGGAATCGGTTGTTTTTCAGGACGTGGGCGTTTAATTCGACGTTTTTCGCGTTTCTCAGCCACTACATTACCTCAGGTGCAGAAACACCAATAATCGTTAAACCATTTTGTAATACTTGTTGGATTGCTTTACATAAACTCAAACGGCTTTGACTCAATTCCGCATCATCAACCAAGAATTTATGTGCATTGTAATAAGTATGGAACGCTTGGGCTAAATCACGTAAATAATAGGTTAACTGATGAGGTTCGTACGCTTTGGCCGCATTTTCAACTGTTTCAGGGAAGCGAGAAAGCAATTTAATTAACTCTGCCTCATGTGATGTATCTAAACGATTTAAATCGGCTTTGGCTATATCCCACTCGCCGCCTTTTTCAGATAATTCACGGAACACACTGCAAATACGAGCATGAGCATATTGAATGTAATACACAGGATTATCGTTAGATTGTGATTTTGCTAATTCTAAGTCGAAATCTAAATGTTGTTCCGCTTTGCGTTGCACATAAAAGAACCGCGCTGCATCTTTGCCTACTTCTTCGCGCAATTCACGTAAAGTGACAAATTTACCGCTACGCGTCGACATTTGTAATTTTTCTTGTCCACGGTATAAAGTGGCGAATTGGACTAATAATACTTGTAATTTACTGGCATCTGCACCCAAAGCTTGAATCGCTGCTTTCAAACGCGCAATGTAACCATGATGATCCGCGCCCCAAATGTTGATTAAAATATCAAAACCGCGCTCTAATTTATTTGCATGATAAGCAATGTCTGAAGCTAAATAAGTCAACGCACCATTTTCTTTGACTAATACACGGTCTTTTTCATCGCCGAAGTCACTCGATTTAAACCATAATGCGCCATCTTGCTCATGGGTGAAACCGCCATCTTTAACTTGATCGATTGCTTTGCTGACTAAGTTATTGCTGGTTAAACTATATTCAGAAAACCACTCATCATAAGTCACACCGAACTGACCTAAATCGTGCTCAATATCGCCTAAAATCGCATCTAACCCTAATTGCAGAACGTCACGCGCAGTTTGTTCGCCCAAAAGCTGTTTCATTTTGTTAATCAAGCCATCAATGTGTAGCTCTTTGTCACCACCATCAGGCTCGTCGGCTGGCACATCGGCGAAAACATCACTGGCAGCATGACGATATTTATCTTGATTTTCTCGGTGCAAAGTGGCGGCAATATCCCACACATAATCACCTTGATAGCCATTGCTTGGGAACGTGAAACTTTCGCCACATAAATCCAAATAACGTAACCAAATACTGGCCGCAAGAATATCCATTTGACGACCTGCGTCATTGACGTAATATTCTTTGCTAACGTTGTAACCTGCTGCTTTTAATAAATCGGCTAAAGCTGCACCATACGCCGCCCCACGCCCATGTCCAACGTGTAAAGGCCCTGTAGGGTTGGCAGAAACGAATTCAATTAATACTGATTTGCCCGCACCGATTTGGCTTAAACCATAGGTTTGTTTTTGCTCTAAAATGGTTGTAATCGCACTGTGAGAAGCATTTGAAGTCAAAAATAAATTGATAAATCCTGGCCCTGCAATTTCAACTTTATCAACTGCTTCTGAATTTGGTAACGCAGCAATGATTTTTTCGGCTAAATCGCGTGGCTTCATTCGGGCTTTTTTGGCTAACATCATCGCTAAGTTACAAGCAAAATCACCATGACTTGCATCTTTTGTGCGTTCAATACGGATAACTGCTTGATGGTCAGCAGGAATTACATTGTCAGCTTGAAGTTGGTCAAATGCGTGTTGAAATAAACTTTGGATATGCTGTTTCAAAATACTTCTCTTTAATCTTCACTTATTAATGCCTTAGTGTACTTTTTTGTTGGCAAGATGAAAAGAGTTTAACACCGATCACTTTGCATCCGTTTAGCTCAAAATACTTGATACTGCAGCTTTTACCCGCTTTAATTAGATGTTAAGTGATATTACAAAAGGAATTTAATATGTTAAGGCTGATTTGTATCATGCTGTTATGTGTGCAATCTGTGTCAGCGCGCGAGGCGAATGTAAACGTGAATCGAAGTTTAGAAAATGTATTTGGTAGCCGTGACTTAAGCGTTTTATCGAATCCAGATACGGTTAAATTACGGATTCAAACTGATTACGCGTTAACCATGGGGCAGCAAATCATTTCGTATCTCACGGTTTATGAGTTAAAACACCAAGCCCCTGTCAGTTACGATGCGTTTTATGCATTTGCCGATGCGCTATTAATAGACGATCCATTTGTTGCTTATGTTGAATATTGGCCACAAGTTACCTTAAGTGTAGTTTTGCAGGAAAGTACACAGATTGTGCCTCAGTTACATGGGATGGTTTTGACTTACCAATATCAAAATGGCATATGGCGGTTAATTCGAGATGGTGAGGAAACATTGAAAAATAGTGGCGATGACAGCGGTGGTCGCATTGAAGAGCCTGTTATTAATGAGTCTGATACCAGCTTACCAACAGCAACCGCCACACCTAATGAACGTGAACCGCAAGAAGATGGTTCTGGAACGGGCAATACATTTGTCATTGATGATGCGGATGCGGATGTTGAAACGCCACCACAATCGGGTTTACCAGAAGAATTAACAATGAGCAGTGATGCCAATAATACCACGCTAATGGGTGTCACAACGCCGTATCATCTTGATGTGTTATATGCTTATGGGATTATTACCCACCACTGCCAAAAACCGATTCATTACCAAACGGAAGACGGTAAATGGTTTGATGATGAGTGGTGTCCTGCTTGGCTTGAGTCGATTATGTCACCTTAAATTGATTTAGGGCTGCTCATTAAGATAGTTGAACAGTCCTATTTTATTCAGGATTTACCAGCTTGGCCCTTGCCCCGGCATAAATTGTAAAGGCACTTCCTCTGGTGCTGGCTGTCTTGGTTTTAAGCGTTGCTCAACTTCTTCAGGGGTTGGACGAGGCTGCTCTAAAATACCTGCAATCACATCGCGTAACTCATCTATATATTGTGCAGTTAACATCACTAAGCCTGCATAAAATGGTGTGTCACAGCGTTCAACAACGACACCTGCAAAATCATGAATCCAACGTAAAATATGCTCATCCATAAACAAAGCCGCATCAGGCAATGAGTCTGCGTTATCTGCTAACTGAATCAAGTGGGCGATAAATTCCAATTGCAACACAAGGTGATCGTCTGCACGCACTCGCCAGTTTTCAGCAGCCAATTCATATTTTTGATACCAGTTACGCATTTCAAACATCGGCTCTTGATGCGTAATGCTTTCTTCAGAAATCCAAACCGACTCGTAAGGAGAGACACCAACACTGCTATTTAAGAAAATTGCGGCAAAATCTGCCCGTAAACTGTTTAAAAAGACTTCATCCAGCTCTTCTGGAAAAACACTCATCGCTTTTTGCATTAGCTCACAGGCATAACCACTTTTTTCGGCTTGCAGCTTCAGGCCTAAATTATCAGGAAAGCCAATGTTTTTTAAACTCTGTAGTGTTTTGGCATCCAGCTCTTTATCCAATAACACCGCAAATGTTTTCAAGTCATCAGACACTGCTTTACGAAATGCTTGTACAACATCTTGTTCTACTGTCATTGCTCCATCATCCCTGTGTTTTATTATGTGGGGTTCAGGTTTTTAGCATAACGTAATCAATGGCTAATGAACAGCCACTTAATACAATTTAATTATTCAATATTCATAAACGGCATTATCATGCAAACTACAGCGAGCTAAATCAGATAAACGTCGCTTAAATTGAGAAAAAGTTTGACGGGTAAAGCTGGGCTGCCAGTCTTCTATTTGCGAATATTGACCCGAGAAAGGTGAGACTATAAACGAGTAATCTAATTGAAATTCAGTAGGTAATTGGTCAATTAGACGCACTCTACACATATCACGGATTTGCATATCTAGTTCTAGAAATTGTGGTTTAAACACCAAGGTTGCTTCATTAAAATTGACATCAGGTGCTTGAATCGTTACTTCACCATCCACGCCTCTTTCAGACGATGCATCAACCACAGAGTCATCCGAGGTAATTAAATTATGCGCTTGGATCGAAATATTACCGCCATGCCCACCGCTGGCTTGTGCTAGAAGACTGCTTTTATTCGCAACCATGTAGAAAGGGAACGCAATATTAATATCACCACCATCTCCAACAGACTCCGCGACACTGGCTAAGATTTCTGCATTTCTAAATAGCAATGTACGATCCGCATCAATTCGAATATCGCCACCTCCAGAACGTCTGGCAGAAGTAGAAATATTGGCATGATCGAAATATAGTACATCCCCTAACATATCCACATTTCCTGCTGAAGCATCATCACCCGCTGCAGATAGAAATAAACCACGCTGAGCAACCAAAGTATTATCTGCATTTAACACGACCTTGCCACCATTGCCTCGTGTTAATACGCTGCTACTTATCATAAAATCTTTCAGTTTAATATCTGTCGCTTGAATAAAAATACCGCCTGCGTTGCCATTCACCGCCTCCGAAGTCAGCATAAAAGTATCAGCATTAAATTGATCTGTTAGTAGAAAAATTGCGCCAGCATTACCTTGGCCAATAGAGTCTCCACTGAGTTTGGCAATATCTACAATCTGAATATTACTCAGTCCATCGATAAATGCTTGTTGTTCTTCTGGCGTATCAATATGTTTAACTCTGGATAAAAAACTTTCTGCTTGCTGTACAATTTCTGTGTCATCCCCTTTTAACCTGATTGACTCTGTTGCTTGAATCCAAATACTACCACCATCGCCCGTACCCACACTGGCTGAATTCATAAAGCTATTTTCCATATAGAGGTTTTTAGTAAAGATGTTGGCATTGCCTGCATTACCTTCACTTAAGGTATCGAGCTTGATACCACTGCGATTGAGGAGGCGGATATCTTCTTTAATAACAGCAAGCAAGCCGCTCCCAAATCCTGTTCCAGAGCGTTTTTGTCCATAAATTCGGCTATCATGATCCAAAATTAACTCATCGCCTAATAACCAGATATAATTACCTAAAGTATCTTCTGTTTGGTTACCGTAAGAGTTCGCACTGATTGAGCTGTGATTATCAAATTTAACTTGTTTGCCCTGTAGGTATACTAAACTTGCACTATTGCCTTCGCTATCTGCGATCAAATGTGAATTGTTATTGATTTCAATATCGCCGAACTGCTCACCATCAAAATTGACAAGCACCTTATTTGGGTCTTGATTAAAGCTTAGCAATGGAATCTCACTACCCTCTTGTTGCTCAAACGTCAATATAAGTTCTTCTTCCGCACCCTCTAAAAATAATGTACCTGCTGAACCAACACTAACTAATGCGATACCACTACTTAATTCAATGTCATCATTGCCTTCAACTGGATTAAAAGTAGGGGAGTTTGCAACAGAAGGTGTTGAAATCGTTGCACCATTATTGATATAAATTCCGCCTGCAACTGCACCAAATAAGCTGCCATTAACAACTTCCAGCTGACTACCATTAATCGTGAGTGGGGCAATATCATGATCTAAAAAGCCAAAAGCACTCGGATTGGAAACGGAAAGCAGGGTATTTTCTGGATGGGTTGCATTGAATTCACCTTGCCCCTGACCCTCTTCATCTGTTAAATATAAAGTGTCTGCTGTAGAGAAAAAAACTGAACCATTCAAATCCAATTGTGCATGTTCACCAAAAATAATCCCGTTTGGATTGATAAAAAAGAAGCCAGCATCTTCCCCTGTCAAGCCTTCAGTTTGAATTAAGCCATTGATATGAGAAAGGTGCTCACCTGTGACCCGTGAAACTATCAATTCCAGCTGGGGCAAGCCGATAAATGTTGCAGTTTCATTCGCATCTAAACTAAATGTTTCAAAACTATGGAATAAAGTGGTGTTAACTTGTTGTCCTAGATCGGGAGAAATTCGGTAATCGGGCGCGTCAAGCTGAACTCTTGCTCCCAATGTCCCATCTGTCGTTACTTCTGCCAATGTTAAAGGAGGGAATAAAACTAAAAATAAAAGTAAGTAAGGCATTATGTCGCAATTTATGTGATGAATTTATCTTAGTCATAAATATAGCTTTAAATACAGTTTGTACAAGATGCCGCAAGATAATGTCTGATTCTATATAACAATACTAAAAACATGATTTCAATCTCTTTCTTTAAGAAACCACCCTTCTATTTTTTTAATATCACATTATTTCAATGCATTGATTTTAATATTAATTTACCGCCTATTTCAAAACCCAAATTCACTATTGCATAAAATCAAATAGTTATAAAACTTAATTTACTATCGCGTTTCTATTCGTATTTTTGTATCCACATTCCGTTGTTTTGTGCAGTTATTATTATGCTAGAAATCGCTAATATGAATCCATCACTAAGAGCATGTATTGTTCTGAGTTTCTCAATTTTTCCTTTTAGTAAGGTTGGAATCATATTATGTCTATTCAATCAGGTATCAACACAGTTCAATTTAAAAGCCAAGGTTGTCAATTATCAGGGCTTTTATTTACACCAAACGATTTTGATGCAAATAAAAAATATCCAACAGTGGTATTTGCAGGTCCTTTAAACCAAATCAAAGAGCAAATGGGTTCTTTCTATGGACGAAAAATGGTGCAAAAAGGGTTTGTATATTTAACTTTCGATCACTTTGGGTATGGCGATAGTGAAGGAATGCCGCGTAATGCTGAGTTAGTTGCTCCTAAAACAGAAGGTATTAGAGATGCGATTTCTTACCTGAGAACACTTCCATTTGTTGATAGAGACAAATTGTATGGTATTGGAGGATGTGCAGGAAGTCAGCACATGACAATTGTTGCAGCAAGCGATACCAGATTAAAAGCCTATGCTACAGTCTCAGGCATGATGAGTCATGGTTACAATTACTTTGTAGAAATGGTGGGGAAAGACACATTTTTCCAAATGCTAGAAGGGGCAAATGAAGCAAGACAAAGAGAGTATGAAACAGGAAAATCTGAGTACTTTGATATTTTTGGATACGATAATCTTCCAGAAGAACACAAAGTTGGAAATGAAGGATATGATTATTATATGACTGAAAGAGCGGGTGCTCAAACCTATCCAAACTTTACCAATCATACTCTGACAAGAGTGATAGAAGATGTCGTTACAGTCAATTCATCAGTTCATGCACCATACTTATTTAATCCATATCTAGGTATTGTAGGGGCAAAAGCACTACCAGGAGAAGCACCATTCCCATTTGATACAGGCAGACATACGACTCATTTCTACGAAAATGTAAATGCGCAAAAAGAGCTTTATATCATTGAAGGCGCATCTCATGTGGATTTATACGATCAAGAGGCATATGTGGATCAAGCCGTTGATAAGATAGTAGAATTTTTCGATAATTACGGCCAGCAAAAATCTTAGCAGCCTATTATTAAGTATCAGAGCAATTTTGCAAGGAAGGGCTGGGCAACTGCTGTGCTATATAAAATATCAATATGATTCCGTATTTTTGTATCCACATTCCGTTGTTTTGTGCAGTTCTTATTACACCATAAATCGCTAATATGAATCCATCACTGAGAGCAAGATTTCCTATCAATAGGTTGCTCTTAGACCTAACGATTTTTCGTTTAGATTTATCACGTTGGAGTTATATCTATGTCCATATTTTTAAAACTAACTATTTTTCTTTTAAGTTTATCAAGTTGGAGTACTGCCATGTCTATGCAATCAGGTATCAATACCGTTCAATTTAAAAGCCAAGGTTATCAATTAGCAGGGCTTTTGTTTACACCTAATGATTTTGATGCAACCAAGCAATATCCAACCGTAGTATTTACAGGCCCTTTTAACCAAGTGAAAGAGCAAACAGGCACTGTTTACGGTAAGAAATTAGCACAGCAAGGTTATGTTGTGCTGTCATTTGACCATGTTGGTTATGGCGATAGTGAAGGCGATGTACGTAATAATGAAAACGCTTCATGGAAAATGGAAGGGGTTCGAGACGCAGTCAGCTATCTTGGTACATTACCTTTTGTTAACAAAGACAAACTGTATGGTTTAGGTGTTTGTGCGGGTGGTGGTTATATGGCGATTGTCGCAGTCACTGACAAGCGTTTAAAAGCCATTGCAACCGTCAGCGGCATGATGGATAACACGGCTAGTTATTTTGGTGTGATGAGTAAAGAACAATTGATGCCAATATTTAAAATGGCAAATGATGCACGCCAAAGACAGTATGAAACCGGAACAGTTGAATATTATGATGTGCTAGGTGTGGAGTCATTGGATGTAGACTCGCTGGACAAAAGTTCAGCACAATATGAAGGCTATGACTTTTATATGACTGAGCGAGCTGGTAAGCAAACTTATCCCAATTATAGTCATAAATCCGTGATGACAGTGATGGAAGATGCGCCGTTGACCAGTGCTACAGCGTTAGCACCTTATCTTTACACACCTTACTTAGGCATTTATGGCGAAAAAGCGATGGCGGATACTGCCCCTCTCACAGTGAATTTTTACAATCAAGCAAGCGAACCCAAAGAACTTTATGAAGTGTCAGGTGCTTCCCATGTAAGTCTATATGACATCGATAAAGATGTGGATCGTGCAGTAGCCAAAATGGATGCGTTCTTTAAGAAGCATGGTCAATAAAAGTCTTTAAAAATACAATTAGGCAAATGGAATGATAGTAGGGATTGATGCTGAGTCTCTGCTATCTAACATTTAAATGAATGAGTTTAAAAAGATGAAAATAGGCAAAACGATGAATAATCCATTTGGCAAACAAGGTTGGACACCTGATAGATTAGGCGATTTGTCAGGAAAAACCTATGTAATCACAGGTGCAAACGCTGGGGCAGGATTTGAAGCAACAAGAATTTTTTTAAGTAAAAATGCCGAAGTTGTGATGTTAAATCGTAATCCTCAAAAATCTGAAGCGGCTATCAGTAAACTTAAACAGGAATTTGGTGCTGGCGCAAAAGTTTCATTTATTGAAATGGACTTATCTGAGCTTGATTCAATCAGAGTGGCTGCCAATAGAGTCATAGAAGAAGTGCCTAATATTGATGTGCTTATTTGTAATGCTGCTATTGCGCAAGTTGCGAAACAACAATTGACTTCGGCAGGATTCGAAAGCCAATTAGGTGTTAATCATTATGGCCATTTTCTGCTTATCAGCCTATTATTTGAGAAAGTAGCTCAATCAGGTAAACGTATTGTCGTTGTTGGCAGCAACGGATATAACATGGGGTTAAAAAAGATACAGTTTGAAGACATCAACTTTGATAAAAACTATAACCCTATGAATACTTACGGACATAGTAAACTTGCACAAATGGTTTTCGCTTATGAACTGCAAAGAAGAATTCACGAAGCCAATAGAGATGTGAAAGTCTATGTTTGTCACCCTGGGGCTTCAAGAACTGAGCTAGGTGCAGAAGAAGCCAACCTGTTTACAAAAGTGCTTTTCAAAGTGATGGCCTATTCTCCGATAGCACAATCAGCAGAGAGAGGGTCTTGGCCTGAGGTGATGTGCGCAACTGAAAATAATCTCAAAGAAGTGGCTTATTATGGACCGACCAAAAGAATGGATATGGTTGGCCCTGTTGGTGAATGTAAGTTAGGCATTCATGCTTTAGATACGCAAGCCGCGGAAAGATTGTGGGCAATTTCAGAGGAAGCCGTCAATTGTAAATTTGAACTTTAATAAAAATAGCAAAGCGAACAATAGTTTGTAATGTTTGATTTATGATAGAAAAAGCTTAATATGCACTGCAATGAAATACAACAGAGTGAGGCATGAGTCAATGAAAAAATATTATGCTTCGATTACTGAGCACAATCGCGATCTTGGTTTTCCTGAGCCAGAACACCCATTATTTAGTATTGTTCACGTAAAGAGCAAAAAGCCAGATGGACTACTTTCGTGTAAAGAAGATTGCACAGTCACAACTGAGTTTTATACTATTTCTATCAAAAAAATTATTGCGGGCGAAATTTTTTACGGGCGCACAAAATATGATTGTCAAAACGGTACGATGATTTTTACATCACCCGGTCAGGAAATAAGTACTAAAGGTGTCAAAGTAGCATCTGAAGGCAGAGCACTTATTATCCATAAAGACTATATGCGCGGTTTTAGCATTCAAGAACAGATTAAGAAATACCATTTTTTCAATTATGCCTTGCATGAAGCCTTACATTTATCTCCCTCAGAAGAAAAACAAATTAAATCGCTGTTTGATGCCATTGAGAGGGAGTATCACAATAATCAAGATGAATTTACCAAGGAACTGATTTTAGACTTGATTTCTGCACTATTGCGTTATGCTAATCGTTATTATCACCG
Organism: Candidatus Albibeggiatoa sp. nov. NOAA; assembly: GCA_025800385.1. Classification (GTDB taxonomy): domain Bacteria; phylum Pseudomonadota; class Gammaproteobacteria; order Beggiatoales; family Beggiatoaceae; genus Albibeggiatoa. The sequence continues at coordinate 16,530 of JAOXRS010000024.1, read as the reverse complement.
TCAATTTTTGGCGCGTAAGGAAGCAAAAGGCGGTATTCAGGAGCGATTTAAACGAGAGTTAGCGATAAGATTAAATCAAGAACCAAGTTATGATTTAAACATTCCTTCAATAGAAGATATTGCCAGCACGCTTAATGTCACGCCTCGTTATCTCAGCGACGCGCTAAAAGCAGAAACAGGCAAAACAGCCAAAGAGTGGATTCATATTGAGCTGCTAGAGGTTGCAAAAGATTTATTGTTATCATCTGATGCAACGATTTCGGAGGTGGCTTATACGTTAGGCTTTGAATATCCAAACTATTTTGCGAGATTGTTTAAAAAGAAGGTGGGAGTAACACCAACCCAATACCGAAACCAGATTCACTAAGAGAGGTTGTAGCTGTAATGCCAGCACATCCCCCCTAGCGGCCTTATTATTCGGTTAATCTGCATCATCATTTTTTAAGAAACAGAGTATCTATAATAGTGCTAATTATGTCGACCTGCAGGCCACCAAAGCTGATGATTGCCTGTTTCTGGTGCTCGAAAAGTTGCAATTTTTGCCTGAGTCGCTGGCTCAAGTAGATAGCTTTGTAATTGAACAGCTCCCTCATGATTCACATTCGGTATTTTTTCAGGATTAACCAACGTAGATGACATCATACGCTGCAACAATGGATCATCTGATACTAAAATCTCTAACTGAGAATCAAACTGTTGTTTATAACGCAAAAATGGATACGCCCCCCAAATAAAATATGCCTTTTCTTTTTCAGCTCGTAATGCTACTTGAGCCATAACTTGACCTGTTTCTAAAAACCAGTCTTGCTTAATTGGTTGCCCAGTCAAGTCCCATAATATATCCGTTAAATATGTAATGTTTGGAATTGCATTATTAATAAATAAAGCTTTACTTTTTGCAATCTGGCTGAAAGCCGTCGCTGCATCTGATAAATTACGGATATTGGCAGGGTCATCTTTAGAGCCTATCAACACAGCTTGATTCGAAAATACCATTTTTGGCCAGCTGCCAAGCCCATCAAGCACAAACTGCTTTAGCTGTTTTTTACCATAATGAGAAATAACAATATCGGCTTTCCCTGCACGTGCTTTATTGTAAACATCAGCACCATTGTATATTTTTACAGAGAAATCTGTGTTTTTCTCAAAATCTTCCAATAGATATTGAATAAAACCGCTGTATGCAGGTGTATTAACAATTGCTAATCGAATAACGTTTTTATTCTCAGTTGAAGCAGCTGGTTCTGATGCAAAGGCTTGTGTACCTATTAATAATGAGAGAACACAAGCGATCAAATAATGAGGTTTTTTACTCACGCAGATTCCTTTGTTAAATAAAGTTTGCGCTTTTATATACGAATTAGCTCAATAAATCTGTTTTCTATAATTTATAAGAAGTGATGAGAGTCATCATTTGTGGGGATTAGACAATACCTAGCTTGACATTATATTGTTCTGTACTAGTTTTGAATAAATTTTGAAAATACTTATTGTCTTTACTTGCAGCAGCAACCTTGCGTCAAACAGTTATGCTGGGTTACCTGATGCAGACAAAATACTTGCATTAAAATATTATGGCTTATCTGCCAAATTGGTGCAGTCTGTTCCAAGTCATCATCTGATGTAACGATTGCTGAAGTGGCATATACGCTAGGTTTTGAATATCCTAATTACTTTGCTCAGCGGTTTAAAAAGAAAGTGGGGATAACACCAACTCAGTATCGAAATCAGACTCATTAATGTATTCTTTAAATTTCTGGATTGTTCATATCAATCCAACCGTGCACCTGTATTCAAATACGTAAACACCTCGTGGGCAAAATGATCTAAATGTCTAAAATAGCGGCGATTGAATCGAACCAAGGCGTTATAAGCTAAAACCGCTGGAATCGCTACCGCTAAACCCAAAGCGGTCATAATTAAAGCTTCGCCAATCGGCGTTGCAACCGTATCTAAGCTGGCTTGTCCAGTCATGCCAATTTGTGTTAATGCCTCATAAATGCCTAACACTGTACCTAATAAACCAATAAAAGGTGCGGTACTACCCACTGTTGCTAAAATACTTAAACCTGACTCTAAATGCGCTTTACTACGTTGAATACTCTGCTGCATGGCTCGGCTGATAAATTCACTTTGAGCACATAAGATTTCTGAATGATGGGATTGAGATTGTTGCTGGTGATGTAATGCCGCGCGAATGCCTTCTTGTGCTACTGACGCATAAGGATGAGAACAGTTGAGCTGGGACGCTTCAAGCAAATGACTCCAAAAACGGCGTTTAAATCGCCATGCCCGAAAGTTTATACTAAGCAATTGTAAACCTTTGCGCAGCATCAAATACCATGTCAGCACTGACATAAATAATAGTGTAATGAAGATGCTTAAGCCAATCGTATTAAATTGTTCAATGAAATGATGCAAATCTAATGCGAACGGTTGAAATAATGCTGCCCAATCCATTTTGCCTTACCCATAAAAAAAGGGACGTGATGTCCCTAGATTTTTAGTATCGACGCAAAGCGTCTAAACTGCATTCCAACGGAGACCGCTGGAACGAGAAACTACGAATTCATAAAAAAATTAACGCACACCGCCGTTAGTACCGTTAACCGCTTTCATGCTTAAACGGATACGACCTTGCTTGTCAATTTCCAACACTTTAACTTGAACGATTTCACCTTCGCGTAACTTATCGCTGACTTTTTCGACACGTTCTTCAGAAATTTGTGAAATGTGCACTAAACCATCTTTTCCAGGTAAAATGCTAACAAATGCACCGAATTCCATCAATTTTACGACTTTGCCTTCGTAAACCATGCCGACTTCAACGTCAGTGGTAATCTGTTCGATACGACGACGTGCTTCTTGACCCGCCATGAAATCAACGGAAGCAATCTTCACTAAACCATCATCACTGATATCAACGCTCGTGCCTGTTTCTTCAGTAATCGTACGGATAGTCGCACCACCTTTACCAATTACATCACGGATTTTCTCAGGACGAATACGGAAAGTCACAATACGCGGTGCATGGCGTGACATTTCAGCGCGTGGACGTTCGATTGTATTTTCCATGATACGCAAAATGTGCATACGACCATCACGGGCTTGGGCTAACGCCTGTTCCATGATGTCACGGGTAATACCATCAATCTTAATGTCCATTTGTAACGCAGTCACACCACGCTTGGTACCAGCGACTTTAAAGTCCATATCGCCTAAGTGATCTTCATCACCCATGATGTCAGAAAGTACCGCGAAACGCTCGCCATCTTTAATCAAGCCCATCGCAATACCTGCAACTGGCGCACGAATTGGCACACCTGCATCCATTAACGCTAAACTACCGCCACAAACCGTAGCCATAGAGCTAGAACCGTTTGATTCAGTAATTTCAGACACTAAACGAATCGCATAAGGGAATTGCTGTTGACTTGGCATTACCGCTTCCAAAGCACGACGGGCTAAACGACCATGACCAATTTCACGACGTTTTGGTGCGCCCATACGACCTGTTTCACCTACACAATATGGAGGGAAGTTGTAATGCAACATGAATTCTTCACGACGTTCGCCACCAATCTCATCGATCAATTGTGCATCGCGATCAGTACCTAAAGTCGTAATCACCGCAGCTTGGGTCTCGCCACGGGTAAATAAAGCTGAACCATGCGTCCGAGGTAAGAATCCAGCACGAATCTTAATTGGGCGCACAGTGACATTATCACGTCCATCAATACGTGGATCACCTGATAAGATGCTACCACGTACAATACTTTTCTCTAATTTTTCAATATAGTCTGATACTTCACCTTGTTCCCACTCAGGCTCTTCACCTTCACATAATTCTGCAACGATGTCTTTGCGGTGTTGGGATAAGATGTCGCGGCGTTCTAATTTGTCTTGAACCTTATACGCATCACGTAAACGAGCATCTGCCACTTCTTCTAGTTTCTGTGTCAAGACCTCATTTTTTACGGGCGGTTGCCAATCTAATTTTGGAGAAGGAACAGCTTGCGCCATTTCCTTAATCGCCATGATGACGTTTTGCAATTGCTCGTGTCCGTACATCACAGCCCCTAACATGACCTCCTCCGATAACTGGCGGGCTTCAGATTCAACCATTAATACCGCACTCTCAGTACCAGCAACAACTAACTCTAAATCAGAGTGATGGAGTAATTTATTAGAAGGATTTAATAAGTATTCACCAGTGCGGCTATCATAACCGACGCGAGCAGCACCGATTGGCCCATCAAAGGGCACGCCAGCAATGGTTAACGCAGCAGATGTACCAATCATCGCGGGCACATCAGAATCAATTTCTGGGTCTAATGACATCACAGTGGCAACAATTTGCACTTCGTGATTAAAGCCTTCCGCAAATAATGGGCGGATTGGGCGGTCAATCAAACGAGAAGTTAAAATTTCTTTTTCAGTTGCTCTACCTTCACGTCTTAAAAAACCTGCTGGAATTTTACCCGCTGCATAAGTTCGCTCTTGATAATCTACCGTCAGTGGAAAAAAGTCTGAGCCACTGGGTTCTTTACCAACAACAACAGTGACTAAAACAACCGTGTCACCCATACTTACAATGACTGCACTGGTTGCTTGGCGCGCGACTTCACCTGTTTCAAGCGTGATTTCCCGCTGCCCGTATTCAAATGTACGCTTATATGGAATCATTATTTCTACCTTTTTCCTTCACAGACGCTAAACCTGAGCGACTAAAACCTGTTCCAACCTAAAATTAACGACGTAAACCTAATTTGCTAATCAAAGTCCGATAACGTTCTACATCTTTACCTTTCAAATAATCTAATAAACTACGACGTTGGTTAACCATACGGATTAAGCCACGACGTGAATGATGATCTTTTTTATGCGCTTTAAAGTGTGTTGATAAACTTTCAATATTTGCACTTAATAACGCAACTTGTACTTCTGGAGAACCTGTGTCGTTTGCAGAGCGTTGATACTCTTGAATTACTTTTGACGTTTGTTCCGCTGTTAGCATTGAGTTATATCTCCCATCATGCTGAAATGTATTGAGTTAAACACTACATTTTATCTTTGTTCCCTACATAACACAAGCGTTTTTATGCGTTAATCTAAGTTGTAAATTATGATCTGAAATCAAGTGATTAAGCCTGCTTTGGCTATTGTTTTGATTTCCAATCTTGATATTCATCAATCATTCTTTGTGCATTGTCTTTTGCTGTTTCGCCGCGTTTTTTACCTGTTAGCTTTAAAATGATACTGGTCAATTGTTCACCAATACGCCATGTTTGTGAATTAAAAGTGGCTTGTATGTCACCGCTTAAACTATCTAACCAATATTCAAATTGTGTTTTTTGCTCAACGAGTTGTTGAATCTGTTGTTGCTGTTGAAACTGTAAATCATGCTGTTGTAAGGCAACCTGTGCTCCCTTGGATAATTCAGGCAACATGGTATTAAAAATCGTATTTTGCTCAAATTGTTGTACGAGATTTAATTGTGGTTGATTAGCGAAGGCTTTGAGTAATTGATTATTGCCGCGTTGGTGCATGTAAGTCGGCTGCACAAAGTCAACAATATCATCATCGGAAGGCAATTTTAAACCTGCGTTAATCTTTTCAATATTGTGATAAAGCTGCTTAACGGTTTCAATTGGATTAGAGACCAAATCATGGAATGAAACTAAAACGGTTGGCTTATTTTGAATCGCGTTTAACCCATCCAACATATGTCGCTCCCACAAGGCTAAACCCGTGTGTAAAGTAAACTGGTTGCGTTTATGTAACGATTGAGCAATTTGAATCGGGCTACGATAAACTACAACGTAAACTGGATTATTAAAATAAGGTTGCCATAGAGGAAGCGTAAGACACAAGCGCGGGTCTTTCAATAACCAGTGCTGATGTTGATTAAGGTTATTTATAATCGGTTCAATTTGTTGTTGAAATTGCGATTTTTGTGCAGCGGTTATTTGATTAATATCCCATTGACTGACTTGATGCCATGTCGCGCCCATACTCTCCATCAAGATTTTATTGGCGATAATTACATCTTTGCGTTCCCAATAACCTTTAGGGTTGGTCATATCCGCAGGTAACGCAACATCATCAGGCGCAAAATACGCTCCCATCAAATTCAATAAACCCGCCACCACAGATGTGCCAGAGCGGTGCATTCCAAGTACAATAATTTGCATAATTTACTCTGTAATCAAAGGTAAAAGTGCTTGCTTTAATGTCTCAGCAACTAACTCATGCCCTTCAGCCGTCCAATGGGTATCATTCATATATAAACAGCGTTCGTCTTGTAAAAAGGTATCTAATAAATCAATGCTTTGCAAACCTAAATCTGTAAATTTATCAATCAGCAAACTTTGTGGCATTTTGAAATCGTAATCATCTGGATTTTGATTCGCTAACAGGATTTGTTGTAATGCAGGGTTGATCTGGGTTTCATCAGGCAGTAATGCGATAATGACAGGAATATCAGTTTTAACTGCAATATTTTGAATTCGCTGAATTTGGTTAATCGTGTTTTGTACAAGCTGTTCTCGTTGTGGGCTACGCTTTAAATGGTGATGTAAACGATGGGTTTGGACTTGTATAAATTTATCGGTAAATTGCTGACAGTTTTCACGTAAATAGCCCTGATTTACTGAAGTTGCACCCTTATTTAAAACTAGGCGCACTAAGTTGGAATGTTCGTATAACCAAATTTTCCATTTAATACCCGTTTGAGTCGCTTTTTCTCTCGATACGATTTGTCCCATAACTGCAGTAGGTGTATGCGACACATCAGTTTCTTGTGCATAAGTATCATTGCCAACAAACAAACCGACTAAAACCATATCAGGTTCAAATTGTTGCCCATAATGCTCGTAATATTGTGCATATTGGAATGGCTGCCAACCACCTAAACCTGAATTCACGATCTCGATTTTCTTGCCTTCAATCTGTTGATCCAGCAAGTTTTCTAATAAATGACCATAAGCTTGGTCTTCACGCATTTTCGCGCCGATGGTAAATGAATCACCGAGCAATAAAATTCTAAACACATTGTCAGGTTTGGGAATCTGTACCGCTTGGTCACGATGTCCATATTGATTGATATGATTGGTATAACCCGTGTTGTGCGCGTAACTGCTGATATTGGGTTTTAAACGATAACCTGTGTAAGGATCAGCTTCGCAAAACATGCCGCGTTCAACCGAATAGGGAATCGGATATACCAAGCTAAACGCAAGCTCAATCAGTAAAATAGTAAATAAAGTGGTAATTAATGGGACAAGCAGATGAAAAGCGAGAGGATAGGTTTTTTTAGCCATGTCTAAACTAGCATTTGGGATGAGAGGAGAAGACTAGCCACCTTTAAAAAGATGACCAGTCTCGACATGTACAACTAATTAGAGCTGTAAACTCTTATTGCCACGTCCGATGCCAGAGACACCAGAGCGCACAACTTCAACAATCCAAGAAGGTTCTAAGGCTTTCAAATACGCATCAATCTTTTCGCCTTTACCTGTTAACTCAACAACATAATTAGAGTCGGCGACATCTAAAATCCGACCGCCAAAAATGTCTGTTAAACGTTTAGTTTCTTCACGTTGAGTGCTGGTAGCTGCTTTGATTTTGAGCAATAACAATTCACGCTCGATATGCAAACCTTCTGTTAAATCAATCAAACGTACTACGTCAACTAACTTGTTCAATTGCTTAGTGATTTGCTCAATCACCATCTCAGGGCCGCTGGTTACCAATGTCATACGTGATAACGAAGGGTCTTCAGTTGCTGCAACAGTCAATGACTCAATGTTATAGCCACGCGCTGAGAATAAGCCTGATACACGAGACAGTGCACCCGCTTCATTTTCCATTAAGATCGAAATCGTGTGTCGCATTAGGCTGTCTCCTTCTCTGGGGCTAACACCATTTCATGCTGCCCTTTACCTGCTGCTACCATTGGATAAACGTTTTCAGTTTGATCGGTTAAGAAGTCCATGAATACTAAACGATCTTTCATCGCCATCGCTTCACGCAATGCACCTTCAACGTCTTCTGGTTTCTCAATTTGCATACCGACATGACCATAGCTTTCTGCTAACTTCATGAAGTCAGGCAATGCATCCATATAGGAATGAGAATAACGGCTGTCATAGAACATTTCTTGCCATTGACGAACCATACCCATGTAACGGTTATTCAAGTTAATGACTTTAATCGGTAAGTCAAATTGCTTACACGTTGATAATTCTTGAATACACATTTGGATACTGGCCTCACCTGTAATACAAGCGACTTCTTCATTAGGAAACGCCAATTTTGTACCGATTGCCGCAGGTAAACCAAAGCCCATTGTGCCTAAACCGCCAGAGTTAATCCAACGTCTTGGCTTGTCGAATTTATAGAATTGTGCCGCAAACATTTGGTGCTGACCTACGTCAGATGTAATGTAAGCATCACCTTTCGTGACTTCCCATAATTTTTCAATAACGAATTGTGGTTTAATCAAAACGCTATCACGGTCATATTTCAAGCAGTTGTTTGAACGCCATGCGTCAATTTTCGCCCACCAGTTCGCCAATGCGTCAGAGTCTGGTTGCTGGCCTGATTCACGAATGGTTTTAGTCATTTCTTGCAATACGCTGTCAACCGCGCCAACGATAGGAATATCAACCTTAACGTTTTTCGAAATCGAAGATGGATCAATGTCGATATGAACGATTTGCGCATAAGGACAGAATTTTTCTAATTCACCCGTCACACGATCATCGAAACGCGCACCAATTGCAATTAACACATCACATTCGTGCATGGCCATGTTGGCTTCATATGTACCGTGCATCCCTAACATGCCAATGAATTGTGCATCAGTCGCAGGGTATGAACCTAAGCCCATCAAAGTTTGCGTAATTGGATAACCGACTAAGCGTGTGAACTCGACCAACTCTTCTGATGCGTTACCTAAAACAACACCACCACCTGTATAAATCACAGGACGTTTGGCTGATAAAATTAAGTCTGCCGCTTTACGGATTTGTCCCGGATGACCAGAAACCACAGGCTTATAAGAACGCATGTCAATTGTATGTGGATATTCAAACATCGTTGTATGTGCTGTGATGTCTTTAGGAATATCAACCAATACAGGGCCAGGGCGACCTGTTGTCGCAATATGAAACGCCTTTTTGATTGTAGAGGCCAATTCTTTGACATCGTTAACCAAGAAATTATGTTTCACGCAAGGGCGCGTAATCCCAATTGTGTCTACTTCTTGGAACGCATCATTACCAATAAGCGAAGTCGGTACTTGACCACTGATAACCACCATAGGTATAGAGTCTAAGTAAGCAGTCGCAATCCCTGTCACAGCATTTGTCGCACCGGGGCCTGAGGTCACGAACACCACACCTGCTTTGCCTGTAGAACGCGCATAGCCGTCAGCAGCATGTAAAGCGGCTTGCTCGTGTCTCACCAGAATATGTTGTATTTTATTTTGCTTGAAAAGTGCATCATAAATATGCAACACCGAACCACCCGGATAGCCAAAAATAAATTCAGTATTTTCTGCTTCTAGGCAACGTATTAGGATTTCTGCACCCGTTAAAACTTCTTTATTGGCCATGATTTAGATAGGCCTCCTCGTAAATCACTAGAATTTGTAGTAAATTAAACGTGTTCTAAGTTATGTGTAAAAATAAAAAGCAAGTGAACAAACATAACAAGCTTGAGTTTAGAGGTCAAGAGGGTTTTTGATTTATATACCATCTTAAATTTGCATCAGAAAAATATTAATTTGATCTAAATACGATATTTCAATAGGCATTAGTCACGATATTGACTGCTTTCAATTGGTTGATGTGAGGAAACTTATAGTGCTAAATCTTGAGAATATGCAAATAATGCAGGTGCACCGCCTGTGTGCCAAAATAACACTTTATCCTCTTTTGTGATGTGCTGTGAGCGAATCATGTCTATTAGCCCACCCATTGCTCTGCCTGTATAAACGGGATCGAGCAAAATACCTTCAGTTTGTGCAGTAAGTGTAATGGCTTCTCGTTCCAGTTCACTGACAATGCCATAGCCTTCACCAATATATTCATCTTCTAAAATCAGATCAGCCGCAGTCAATTCGTGGCTAAGTCGTAATAAACGAGCAGTTCGATTAGCAAGCGAGACAATGTGCTGGCAAAATGGCATATTATCGATCTCACCTTTATCAATATTAATTCCGATGACTTGATAAGATTGCTTAAATATCTCTTTTCCCAACATTAAACCTGCATGAGTGCCCCCCGAGCTAGACGCAAACACGATATGGGTAAAACTGCGATCTTGGCTAACCAGTTCACGCGTAGCCTCAACAAAGGAAATTGCACCTAATTCATTTGAACCACCGTAAGGCACGATATATGGTTTTTTACCTGCTAACTGCAGCTGTTCATAAAGCTCGGGAATATCTTCACCTTTGCGATGTTCACCCGCCCAATGAATATGGCAACCCATGACTTTATCTAATAGTAAATTGCCCGTGACAGCATCTGGTTCAGAGCCACCTAAAATTAAATGACATTCAAGCCCTAATTTTGCGGCCGCCGCCACGGTTTGGCGACAATGGTTGGATTGAGCCGCGCCTGCAGTAATGATAGTGTCACAACCTTGGGCAATGGCATCGCTGAGAATATATTCTAATTTGCGGGTTTTATTGCCGCCTAATGCTAGACCTGTTAGATCATCACGTTTCATGAAAATCTGCGCGCCACCCAGAACACGGCTTAAATTGGATAGCTCAATAATGGGCGTTGGAAAAAAGCCTAAAGATATTTTAGAAATCTGCTTGTCGTGCATCATCTACTTCGCCTTTTTTATCGAAGTGAAACTCATTCACATTATTATCTATTCTTCTGTTTCAAGCAAAGATTCACAGCGCAATGACTAATAGCATTTTAGAGAAATGAAGATGCCAATTTATGTTGTAAGAAACTTACCAAGCAAAAGCACAGGTTCTCTTACCTGAAATATCTGCATCAAAGATTAACTGAGCCGCCTTATTTTTTGATAAACCTGAACACACATGCAAAGGCATTAAATGCTCCTCTCTAGGATGACAAATATGTGCAAAAGGCGCAGCATCCCATTCAATGAGTTTTTGCTCTCTTTCAACTTCAGATAAATCACTATTAGTACATACATCAATTAACCAGTTGTGGAAAGCTTCATTTTGTTCATTAATCACTTCAGAGTATTGCGTATCCATCAATGCATGAATGTTGTGAAATGAAAACCCTGAACCAATGATTAAAACATCTTCATCTTGTAATGCAGTCAAGGCTTTGCCGATTTCAATATGTTGTTTTGGGTCTAAACCTGCGACAAGTGATAATTGAATACAAGGAATATCCGCATCAGGATACATCAGTTTTAACGGGATAAATAAACCATGATCGAATTGGCGATGTGCATCTAATTTAGATTCAATATTGTGAGCTTTTAACAAGTGATGTACTTGCGATGCGAGTTCAGGGTGACCTGCTGCGGGATAGGTAATATTGTATGACTCAGGTGTAAAGCCATAGTAATCATAAAGTAAACTCGGTTTTTCACTACTAATAATGGTTGGTAAATCTGCTTCCCAGTGAGCACTAATCACTAAAATAGCTTGCGGTTTTTTTAACTCTCTACCTATTTGTTGCAAAAAATCAATCATGGCCTGATGCGACTTTCTGCCCATTTCTAATAAAGGTAAAGGGCCTCCACCATGCGGAATATATAAAATGCGAGCATTTGGATTCATTGCGGTATCTTGGAGTGGAATGGTTATATTTAAAGATAATACTGACTTTGATTAAAACAAGCGTTGGGGTTTGTGACTCCTCGCCAAATACAGCAAACCCCAATCTATTATTTACTTTCTAATCCCTTCAACATGTAATTTTAAAGTCACTGCTCGTGATGCTGCCCCTAAATCAACATCAATATTAAAATCTTTCAACGTTAACTGGGTTTCACCAGAAAAACCGCGACGATAACCACCCCAAGGATCATCACCTGCACCAATGTTTGTCACCGCGATTTCAATCGGCTTGGTCACGCCTTTCAGAGTTAAATCACCTTTTAATACGCCACCATTTTCACTGGGTTCAAAACTTTTGCTGATGAATGTCGATTTTGGATATTTAGACACATATAAAAAATCTTTAGCTTTAAGGTGCTTATCGCGCTCTGCATGATTGGAATCTAAACTGGTTGTATCAATTTCAACTTCAATACTGGCTTTTTCAGGAGCTTTCTCATCATAAGAAAACTCACCAGAAAAATGGTTAAACCGACCCAATAACATGCTATAGCCTAAATGGGGGATTTCAAAATTAATCGAAGCGTGCGCGCCTTCTGTATCAATTACATAATCTGCAGCAAAACTGTTTGTAAATGCAGCGGTGGTTAAAAAAGCAGCCAAACCAAGTTGTTTAAATAATTTCATTTTGTTATTCCTCAAATTTATTTATGTAACATGCGTACTAAAGTCGCGTCTTTGTCGATAAAATGATGCTTCAATGCACCGATAAGATGTAAGCCAACAAATGTGATTAATGTCCAAGCCAATACCCAATGCACCCAGCCTGCAATATCTTCTTGCCGCTCGATAAACATGCCTAAAGATGGGATAGAAATGATGTTGAAAACCTCAATTGCTCGGCCATCAGCTGTTGAAATCAAATAGCCCGTGATGCCAATTGAAAACACTAATAAATATAAAATGATATGAACCGTGTGAGCTAAGTAGCGTTCCCAAGTTTGATGGGTTGCCAAAGATTTTGGTGTTGGATTAATAACTCGCCAAATTAACCGTAATAACATCAGACTGATGACAATAATGCCCAAGCTTTTGTGTAAATCAGGGGCTTTTCTATACCAAGGATCGTAGTAGGACAATTCCACCATCCACAACCCTAAACCAAACAAACTGATAATGATAAGCGCGGTAAGCCAATGAAAAGCTTTACTCACTAATCCCCAGTGTTCTTGAGTATTTTTCAGCATGGTGCGCATCCCGTATCAATCAACTTGAGATACAGAATAATGGATATGAATGAGACTGATTAGCCCCATTTTTTAGATTTTATTGTTTTAAATATGGAACAATTAAACGATGATTTTAGCTTTTAAAAAATCAATGAAACTGCGCATTTTCGCTGTTACATGTCGGTTGGAAGGATAAACAAAATATAAACCAAGACTCTCGCCTATTTCCCACTCAGGTAATATACAAATAAATTCATCAGCTTGCGGGTTTTCCTTAAATGTAGATTGTGGAAAGCTGCCAATCGCTTTGTGTTGAGCAATATACTGCAGCATGACCAAATGACTGTTTACTTGAAGCTGGGATTGTACGGGCAATTCAATGCGTTGCTCTCCATTAGTAAGTAACAAATATCCTTTAAAATCAAAATATTGATATAGAACAAACTTTTCATCTTTTAACTCACTGGGATGCTGAGGTAGCGGGCGATCTTTAAAATAATCTTTGTGAGCATATAAATTGAAAGATTCACTAATAAACCGTATTGCAACTAAGCTGGAATCATCTAATTTTCCGCCTCGAATGGCTAAATCAAACCCTTCTTGAACCAAATCAATGTAACGCGAACTGAGTTCCAAATCCACATTGACATCGGGGTATTGTTCCATATATTCAAAAATCGCATTTAAAAACATCCCTGATTGCATTTCCACAGGTGCAGTCACACGTAAACGACCAGAAGGTTTTAATTGCCCATCTCGTAACACTCTTGCTGCATCATCAAGTTGGTGGCTAATGCTGGCGGTATTTGCATAATATTCAGCCCCAAGTTCAGTTAAAGTGATTTTGCGTGTGGTGCGTTGTAATAACCGTGCGCCTAAATGGTCTTCTAGCTCACTGATTTTGCGGCTTACGGTGGATTTAGGTAGCGATAATTGGCGGGCAGCTTCAGTAAAACTTTGGCATTCGACAACCTTGTTAAAGATCACAACTGCATTTAAATCCATAACTGATACCTTTGGTTTTTCAAATCGCCCAGCTCTAAAATAAAGCTGTTACAATAACTAAAAACAATGACATTAAGTGTAGAAAATGATGAATAAAAAACGATTTTTCACGTTACTTCTAAGTTGTTTGGCTTCTAGCTCTGTGTGGGCAGATGGCATTACAACCCGAGCGAGTGTAGCAAATTTTGGATTACAGGCGAATGCAGACAGTTTTGCGAGCCGTCAAGCGATTTCACAAAATGGGCGTTATGTCGTTTTTCAATCTTTAGCCAATGATATTGATTTAAATGATCGAAACAACGTATTTGATATTTTTGTGCACGATCAATGGGCGAAACAAACCCAGCGCATCAGCGTCAGTAGTTTGGGTGAGGGCAATGCTGATTCCACACAAGCAGTAATTTCAGATAATGGGCGCATGGTGGCCTTTACCTCGTTTGCGTCGAATTTGTCTGAGGGCGATGTGAATGGCGTATCTGATGTATTTTTATATGATCGCTTCACAGCTATTTTAACCAATCTTACTCAAGCTGGTGATGGCGCAAGTTCTAATCCAATGTTGTCAGCTGATGGGCAACGAGTTGTGTTTGAATCGACTGCAACTAATTTAGCTGAGGGTGATACCAATGCCGCTTCGGATATTTTTCTTTATGATGTGGCTACTGCACAAATCTCTCGTATCAGTACTGATAGTGCAGGGATAGAAGCGGATAATGCCTCATACAAACCCAGTATTTCCAATGATGGTTCTCGCATCGCATTTCAATCATTAGCCAGTAATTTGGTGTTAAACGATACCAATGATAAAGCTGATATTGTGTTTGTCGATTTGAACACGGGTGAACGTCGAATTGTCAGTGTTACCAATGATGGTACGCCTGCTAATAATCATTCTTATGCACCGATGATTTCAGGTTCAGGCTTGCATGTTGTGTTTGATACCGATGCAAGCAATTTATATTTGAACGATACAAATGGATTTTCTGATGTTGTGTTTTACGACTTAACAACCAATCAGCTGACGCGTATGAGTTTTGGTGATGGTGGAGAGCCTAATTTTAATGCGGTGTTGCCTTCTATTTCTGATACGGGTTTATTTATCAATTATGAATCAGCGGCCAATAACTTAATTAAAGGTGATGATAATACGGTTGTTGATGTTTTTCGGGTCAATCGTTCCAACGGTGAACGGAAAATGTTAAGTGTTGCCTCTAGTGGTGAAGCGGCGAATTTCTCCACATTTCAACTAGGTAATAGTATGGCCAGTGAACAATGCTTTACGGCTTTCTCCAGTCCTGCGACTAACTTAGTTGATGAAGATACAAACAGAAGCTTTGACGTATTTTTGCATACAGAGGTTTTAGAAGCCGCAACATTTCAAACTGCAGATGAAGAAGGGACAACTGTTGCATTGTTAAATATACCGACGGTGGCTTTAGCAACAGGTCAAGTATATTCTGTACAATTACGCTGGAATGGCGATGTAAATGACTTGTCTTTTGAATTAACCAACGGTCAAGAATTGGCTGTGGGCAGCCCGAATAATGCGTGTAGTTTTGTAGCACAGGATGCGAGTTTGGTTTATGTGCCCGTAGTGAATGCACTCGCGCCAACAGGTGAAGTGGTTGCACGTTATGAAGTGACGTTGCAGATTAATTTCACAGAAGAACAGGTGTTTAAGTTTGCTTTGACAAATGCAACATTGCATCCTATTCCACCCACTCCAACTCCAGAAGAACCTGAAGCTGTAACAGAGTAAAAATAAAAAGGAGTCCAAAGTACTGCTCATGCGAGCCAAGCTTTGAACTCCTCTTCAACATTCCTAAAAATTGCTTTTCAAGAACGATGACTCAACCTTAACGGAATGAGTTTAATTCACCTTTCAAATAAGATACTAATTTGCTAGCAGGTAAGTATCCAGGTAATAATTCACCATCAGGTAAAACCATTGCAGGTGTACCAGAAACGCCTACTTGTTGACCTAAACGATATTGCTTAGAAATTGGGTTTGCACATGTTTTTGTGTCAATGGTTTTGTTTTCTTTCGCATCTGTCATTGCTTGCTGACGGTCGTCTGCGCACCAGATAGATTGCATAGTGTTATACGTTTTTGAATGCATACCTGCACGTGGGAATGCTAAGTAACGTACTTTTACGCCATTTTTGTTTAACTCTGGTACTTCACGGTGTAATTTAGCGCAGTAAGGGCAATCTACGTCAGTGAACACATCAACCGTGTATTTAGTTTCACCTTTAGGTGCGAAAACAACAGCTTCTGTATCAGGCACATCACCCATTGTTTTTACACGTAATTCGTTACGTTTGCGATCTGTGATATTTTCACGTGTTTTTGTGTCGCGAATATCACCAATCATTAAATATTTGCCATCACCACTAACGTAAACCACTTCCGTTCCAATTGTTGCTTCATACAAGCCAGCAATAGGGGATTTAGTCACATCAATGTCAATATTAGGCACACTAACTAAGCTTCTTAACGTGTCTTGC